>DATKPP010000045.1:0-411154 GCA_035524075.1 Steroidobacteraceae bacterium
ACGATCATCGTCCGCCTCGGCAGCTTCCAGCTCGCGCTGCGAGGTCGTCCCATCATCGATCAGCTCGCGCTGCCGTGTGTGCTCCAGCCGCGATTGCTTCAGCTCTGCTTGCGCCGCCCTGACCTCGGCGGATGCGGCCGCGATCCTCCGACTCTGCACCCTGACCATGTCCGACAGGACATCCACCGCCGACTGCGCGACTTCGAACGCCGCCTGCGCGTTCGCCACCTTCGCTCGATAATCATCGTCCTGGATGGTTGCGACCACTTGCCCGAGCTTCACCCTCTCGTTATCCGTGACGGGCACGGACTCCACATAGCCGGCGATGTGGGAGGAGATCGCGATCTGGTCGGCGCGTACATAGGCATCATCCGTGCTTTCACTCCCGGTGATGTCGCCCAGCGTCACGCCCTCACGGAGGGTTGCGAGTCCCACGCCCATGACCAGGGCCACCAGCGCGACGACGATCAGTGTCGATCGCGCATGAAGTCGTCTGACAAAAAGTCGGCCGGCGCGCGCAACTGTGGAGAGCCGGTCGCGCGCGGGAATTGTGGTCTCCATACGGCGTTGCCATCCGTCGCGGTTTTCGCGATCCATTAGGCCAGAGACCTCGGGCGCGATTGTATTGAACGAAGGTATCGATGGGTCCGAGAGCGAAGGCGCGCCGCGCGATCGACACCTTCGTTCTATGGAACCGCGCGAGCTTCTGACGCCTAATGGCGCCGGCCAAAGCGGCCGGCAAAGCGGCGCAGCGCGCCCGGAGAGTCCTCATGATCCGCACGGCACGAGCAGTGTGGCGCGGTACCGGTCGAGACGGCAGCGGGGCTCTATCGTCCGACTCCGGTGTTCTGGAGCAGACCCCCTACTCCTTCCGAACTCGCTTCGAGAATCAGAAGGGTACGAATCCGGAGGAGCTGATTGCCGCCGCGCACGCGGGGTGCTTCACCATGGCGCTGGCGTTTCGGCTGCAAACCGCGGGATTCACCCCGACGGAGCTCAATACCGAGGCTGCAGTCTCTCTGGAGGCCGATGGCAGTGGATTTCGAATCACCCGCTCCGCGCTGAAGCTCAGGGCGCTGGTGCCGGGAATCGATGCGGCGACGTTCGCTCGTCTGGCCGAGGAAGCCGAGCACACGTGCCCGGTTTCGCGGGCTCTACGGGCGGACATCACCCTCGACGCCGCGCTCATCTGACCGGGCAGGTACCTGACTGTGCAACCAGGCTCGGGCGATCGCTCAGCGCGGAGCTCGAGGATCGTCGGATGGATCGATATAGGCAATACCGAGCGGCCCGATCGCACTCACCTGAGTGATGTACTCGCCCGACCTCGCCCAATGAAAGTGCGGTTGCCCGGCCGGCAGGACGAGCACCGTGCCCGGCGCATGTGCGACGAGCTTGCTCTCGTCGAACCTCTCGCCGAGGCCAATGTAGAAAACACCCGAGATTACCGTGTAGATGCGGTCCTCTCGATGGGTATGCGGCATCAACTTCACGCCTCCCGGGATCCTCACACGAATGAGGTAGGGACCGGGTTGGGTCGGCTCACCGGCGAGCACCGCAAGGCGCGCCGTGGGGGGAAACGCAGGGAACGGCCGCCAGTCGATGTCCTCGGAGCGGATTGCTCGGAATCTACCTTCGCCGGGGTTCTGCACGACTGACCCCCTTTCAACCATCCCGAAAGCTCTGGCTCACGAGTTTCATGTCGCATCGCTCCCGAGCTGCCCGACGTGATATCCCAGCCGCGTCTCGACGTCCCCCGGTCTGTGAAAACCGCGCTCGAGCAGCTGCTTGATCCGCAGCTGGGCGGCACGTCGACCGAGGGATGCGATGAACGCGCCCCATTCCGGGGAGATCTCCGAGTCCGCGGGCAGACTGGCCACGTTCACCAGCTGCTTCGTTTCCGAGATGGCTTGCTTGTCGAACGAGGCGATGCGTCGAGCCAGAGTGTCCACGAAGTCGTCGAGCTCTGAGTCTGGGAAAGCACGGTTGACATACCCATAAAGCTCGGCCAGCTCCGCGTTGATGTCATCGGCTCCGAGCAGCACCTCCAGAGCCCGCCCGCGCCCGATCAGCCGCGGGAGCCGTGCCATCGGACCACCACCGGGCACCAGAGCCGCGCCGACCTCCCATTGCGACAGCACCGCCCGCTCGCGACTGGCGAACCGCATGTCGCTGGCCAGCGCAAGCTCGCTACCAACTCCAGTCGCGCGGCCCCGGATGAGGGCGATCGACACCACCGGTGCACGGCTCAGCCGGGCGAGCATGTCCGGTAGCGGCTGAAGCCCCGTCCGTCCGGGAGGAAACCTCGTGGATTCCTCGAGCTTGGCGAGGAAATCGTAATGCGTCAGGAAGAATCCCTCGACTGCGCTGTCGAACACCACGACTTTCACGCGTCGGTCGCCTTCGAGCGCCGCGATCACCGCCTCGAGCTGCGGGATCTGAGCAGGCCCGAAGATATTGAGCGGGGGAAGGTCGAAGGTGACACGCCAGTACGCATCCGTCGCCCTGGTCAGGCGTACACCACTTGCACCGCTCGTTGCGTCCATGGCGATCTCCATGCTCTATGGATCGCATATCCCATCACACCTCGAGCCACCTTTGGATTGGACGAAGGTGTTGCGAGATCGTCGGGACCGTGGCTCGCGCTGCGCTCCGCGCAGTCAAGCGCGGGTTTTTTCATCCAAGTCGATTCCGTGAGCGCTCGCTAACCTCGCAAGCCGTGCGTACGTCACCGCGCGACGCTCGTGCCCCATGGAAGAGATCGTTCAGCCCTCGATAGCCCACCGTCGTGCCTCGGACGGCACGATGTGCATCGAGCTCGGAGGTCAGTGGAACCTTCGGGCCACGCGCGATCAAACCTCCGTCCTTCTGAGCCAGCTCACACAACTGAGCTCGGGCGAAGCACACTGGGATCTCAGCCGGCTGACCGATCTGGACGTGGCCGGAGCTACGCTGTTGTGGCGGACGTGGCAGCAGCGGTGGCCTAGCCACCTGGTTGCAAAGCCGGACGCTGAGCGCGTCCTGAAGCAGCTGGCGGGGCTGCCGCCCGAAGGCCCCGCTCAGGCCTCCAGGCTAGACCTCCTCTCGCTGCTCCTGAGCGTCACGGCTGCCACTCGCGGGCTTCTCGACCACGCCACGGGGATGCTCGAGCTCCTGGGTGAGATCACTCTCTGGACGCTGCGGCTCATGCGAGATCCTGCCGAGATTCCATTCCGGGAAATCTCCGCCGCCGCGTTTCGCAGCGGCGCGCAGGCGCTCCCCATCACAGCCCTGGTCGGCTTTCTCATCGGGATCGTGCTCAGTTACCTCTCCGCGGAGCAGATGCGCGATCTCGGCGCCGACTTCCTCATCGTGAATCTGCTCGGCGTCACGATTCTGCGTGAGCTCGGCCCGCTGCTCGCGGCAATCCTCAATGCGGGCCGCTCGGGCTCCTCGATCACTGCGCAGATCGGCGTCATGCGCGTGACCCACGAGCTCGAGGCGATGGTCGTGCTTGGAATCTCGCCCGCCTTGCGGCTGGCGCTGCCCAAGGTGGTCGGTCAGATGATCGCGCTGCCGCTCGTCGTGCTCTGGACGGACATCCTGGCGCTCGCTGGAGGCATGCTCGGTGCGCGTCTGCAGCTGGGGATTTCTGCGCAAACCTATATTCATCGCCTTCCGCAGGTCGTGTCCCTCACGAGCCTTTGGTTTGGAGTGGGCAAAGGCGCTCTGTTTGGAGGCCTCGTCGCAATCGTCGCTTGCTATTTCGGGCTTCGCGTCCGACCGGACACCGAGGGGCTGGCAGCGGGAACCACCCAATCCGTCGTCACGGCACTGACCCTGGTCCTCTTGGTGGATGCCCTGCTCGCAATCCTGTTCGCTCACGTGGGCCAGTGATCGTGGCCCAGGAGGAGACGGCAATCGAGATCCGGGGCCTATGGACGGTGCTCGGCAGCGCTGTCGTTCACCGCGACGTGGAGCTGCAGGTGCAAGCGGGGGAGGTGCTGGGGCTCATCGGCGCCTCCGGAAGCGGCAAGACCACGCTTCTGCGCGAGATGCTCGGCTTGCTGCGGCCCACGTGCGGACAGGTGAAGGTGCTCGGAACCGACATTCATCGCCTGAGCCGGCGCGAGCGGCTGTTGTGGCCCACGCGCTGCGGCGTGGTGTTTCAGAACGGGGCGCTGTTCAGCGCCCTGTCCTCCTTTGATAACGTGGCTCTTCCGGTCCGAGAGACCGCATGGTGGCCCGAGGATCTGCTGCGAGAGCTCGTTCTGACGACGCTGCAGGCGACGGGGATCGCCCCCGCCCAGGCGACCAAGCTTCCGGCCGAGCTTTCCGGGGGGATGGCCAAGCGCGTTGCCATCGCGCGTGCCCTGATACTCGAGCCGGAGCTGCTCTTCATGGACGAGCCCACCTCGGGTCTGGCTCCGGATCAGCGCCACGCGGTGATCAGCTTGCTGGCTCGCCTGAAGCGGGAGTTCGAGCTCACCCTCGTCATCATCACTCATGACGTGGATGTGCTGATCGCGCTGGCCGACCGGGTCGCTGTGCTCGCGGACCAGCGCATCGTCACGGCGGCACCCCTGGCCGAAGTCGTCGACTTCCCTCACCCCTTCGTCCGCAGCTTCTTCCTCGAGCAGGCGGGGCGCTGCCGGCGGCGGCGCGTGGCCCGATTCCGCTCGCGGCTGGACAGTACCTGCGCCGAACTCGTCACGGAGTAACCCATGGAGAACAGCGCGCACGCCATCGCGACCGGAGTCTTCGTTGTCCTGCTGATCGCCGCCCTGTGCGCGGGTGCGCTTTGGCTCGGCGGCAGTACGATCCGCGGCGAGCCCTACGACCTCATCACCGAGGCCGATGTCGCGGGCCTCAGCGCGGGCGCCACCGTGCGCCTGCGGGGAATCGAGGTCGGGGAGATCCGGAGCATCGACTTCGACCCACTGAATCCGCGACTCGTTCGCGTGCGCGCACTCATCAAGCCCGACGTGCATCTGATGGAGGGTACTCGGGCGACCATCCGCTATCTGGGGCTCTCGGGCACGGGCTACGTCGAGCTCGACTATCCGGCAGGTGCATCCCGCGTGCTCGCAACCTCCACGGCCATGCCCGGCAGGATTCCGATGCGCGACTCGGGATTCGCTCAGCTGACCGACTCGGGGAACGAGCTCATCGCCACGTTCACGAAAACTCTCCAGCGAGTGAACGGGGTGCTGACGCCCGAGACCTCCCGCAACATCTCCCAGCTCATCGCGCGTCTGAACGAGGCCTCGGCCAGCGTGAGTGTCTTGACCCGCGACCTCGAGCCCGCTGCGCGTCACGCCGACAGCGTATTGGTGAACGCCAACGCTCTCATGCATTCCCTGCGCTCCACGGCGCAAGACGCCGACACCCTCCTCGTAGGGGCAGGAGCGCGCGGTGGTGCGATCGATGCGGTTCGCGATGGCCTGCGCCAGACGGGCACGGCAGCTCACGATATCGACACCGCGCTCGTGGAGGACACCCTGCCGCGGATCGATGCGCTCGTGGACCAGCTTTCCCGGGCGTCGGAATCGCTTAATGCGCTTCTGCGGCAGACTCAGAGCGAGCCGCAGAGCCTCATATTTGGGCTCCCCCACAACACCCCCGGACCGGGAGAGCCTGGGTTTCGGAAGGCGGTGAGCAAATGATGCGGCGGACAGGCGTTGGCGCTGGCTTCGCATTGGTCATCTGCGGATGTGTCTCCCAACACGCGATGCCGATGCGCTACGACCTGGATGGCATCCAGGCTCCCCCTCGGATCGTACCCCGGCTGGACGCAACCATCGCGCTTGCTCCGATACAGGCTCCCAGTTGGCTTCGATCCACTGCGCTGGTCTACCGGCTCGACTACACGCCACCCGACAATCCTCGGGCCTATACGCTCAGCGAGTGGACGGCACCTCCGGGCGAGCTGCTGACGCTGCGTCTGCGCGAGCGGATCGCTGCAGCCAACGATGGGTTCACGTTGACGACGCTTCCGGAGGATGCGAACGGATACCGCCTGGACATCGTGCTCGAGAACTTCACCCAGATCTTCTCCTCTCCTGATCACAGCCGGTGTGTCGTGACGCTCGCGGCGACTGTACTTGGACATGAAGACCGGATCGTCGCGCAGCGTACCTTTCGCTCCGAGACCCCCGCGCCGAGTGCGAATGCAGTCGGTGCCGTCGAGGGCTTGGGAGCGGCAGCCGACTCGGATTTCGATCAGATTCTCGCATGGCTGCGTGGGACACTTCCGGTGCGAGAGGCCTCTGCCATCACGGGAGCAGGCTCGCCCGCTCAGTGAGCCAGTGTGTCGGGGCGCACGACACTCACGCACATCCACTTGAAGGCATGCACGAGCAAGTAGCGCATCTCGCTCTGCTCTAAGGTGCATGGGCTGGTGCGGCGCTCCGCGCTGCCGCGGCACGTGCCTTCTCAGTCTCAACCAACTCGAGGATCTCTTCTATGCGTCAGCTGACCGTTTCCATGCTTGCGTGCGCGCTTCTTGGAGGCGCCGCGTTTGCGGACACTTCCGAGACTCATTCAACGACCAACGCGGCCGACGAGCCGAACGCCACGGTTGATTTGACCGCGGGCAGCTTCGCAGCCGGAATTGGTTTCGTGTGGGGCCACGGCGACCTCATCTACAAGGGCTCGAAGCACCGATTCAAGCTCTCCGGCGTGTCGATCGTCGACGTGGGCGCTTCCAAGATCACGGCCAGCGGCGTCGTGTACAACCTCACTACGCTGAGCGATTTCAGCGGCAATTACACTGCCGTCTCGGCCGGACTGACCGTTGCGGGTGGCGGATCGGCTGTCGTGCTGCGGAACGAGCACGGTGTCGTCATCAAGCTGCTCTCGACGGCCGAAGGGTTGCGCTTCAATCTGTCGGCCGACGGCGTGGCCATCAACCTAAGATCCTGAGCCTACCTCTCGACAGCGGATGCCCCCTGCCCCCGAGCGGGCATCGGGGCATCCCCCTCAGGATATCGTGCAAACCTCGCGCCCGCGGCCAAAGCAGCAGAGAGATACCTCTTCCACCGGTCCCCCGGGCAGGAGCCAGGGAACGGCTCCACAGTGGATGACCTTACCGCCAGCCACGCAACAGCGAGCTCCTCAGACACGCGGGCGGGCCGATACCGCCGCGTGGCGGCTCATTGCGACCTTGCTCAGGGCCCGGGGCGCCGCTCCAATCACCTCCACGTTGGTGCGACGCCAGCGCCCCGGGCTCTCGCCGATGATCCTGCGGAACGAGCGGTTCAGATGCGACTGGTCCGCGAATCCGCAAACGAGCGCGATCTCGGTCAGCTGCTGGGGCGTGGAAGTCATCAGGACCTTTGCCCGCTCGATTCTTCGCAGCATCACATACGCCATCGGCGGCAACCCGAGGCTTCGCTTGAATGCGCGAGAGAAGTGGCTCTTGCTGAACGAGACCAGCTCCGCCAGACCCCGCACCTCGAGCTTCGACTCCAGGTTTTCCTCGATGTACGCCATCGCTCGCTTCGCCTGCCAGCGCGCGAGGCCACCGGGGCGAAACGAGCCGCCCACGACCGGCGCGCTCGTGCCGGACTCCTCCGAGGAGGGACCGAGCAGCGCCGATGCATCGTTCAGGCAACGCCAGGCAGCCTGACGATCGCTCTCCAGGAACAGCATCGCGCGCCTGACCAGGCGTCCGATGCGCTCCGACGCCGAGGGCTGGGTGCCTGCCAGGCGCTCGAACTGCCCCGGCGTCATCGACGCGAGGCCCTCCTCGGCGCTCATGTCAACGTGGCTGGAAGGCAGGCTCTCAAGCGCAGTGTCGTCTCTCATCGACCTCCTCCTCTGACAAACCGACGCGCGTCGGATGGCGGCGATTACGACAGAGCAGAAGTCGAGCGGCAATTGAACGATGGTATGTGCATACCTTCGTATGTAGTGGTGCTGCGCCCGGATGCCTCCGGCGCAAGAATCAGAGATTGGCGGCCAGCCTGAGACCGAAGATCACATCGCTCGCGCTCCGAGCGACACCACCCGGCTGCGCGACGTACTGGAAGTTCGGGCGCAGATCGAGCCAGCCCCTGAGGTGAATGTTGTAGAAGACCTCCCCCACCCACTCCGAGGACTGTACGGGCACGGGCTCGTACGCGTACCCCGAGGCCTCCGTCGTCCCGTCGTCGAGCGCGTCCTCCAGCCGCTCCACATCCGCCACCCGCGGGTTCACGTGAGTTTCGCCGGCTGCAAGTCCCAGCTCATCGAGTGGCCGCGAGCGTATCGGACCGGAGTACAGGAGCCCGATGGCCACTTGACTATCGAGCACGGAGGTTCTGCGATCGGCATAGGTCGCATTGGCAAAAACACTCAGTCCACGCGATGAATCACCACCTGACGGAGCCGTGAGCCGCTGCTGAAAGTTGACGTACGCGCCGTACTGTCCATGACGCATGAGGGGCGTGCCGCCCGCAATAGCCAGGGGCTCGCCTCCCACGTTCTCGACGACGTCCGGTGCGGTGGCGGAGCTGTACCAGGCTCCGAGCTTGTAGCTCCCTGCCAGCCCATGAAGGCTCGGCAGCCAGCCGATCTCGAGCGGCGCCAGCACGCCGGTCGTTCCCGCGGGGTTTCCCAGATTAAGCGCGTTGCGCGTCAACAGCAGGCTCGGGTTCACGGCGTAAGCACCCATCTCGATGTAACCGAGCCCCGCGAAGGTCGCCTTCAGCCGGGTTGCAAACTGGCTGACCGGCCAGTTGTACCAGTAGCTCCCGGCGATGTTCCCCGGGGGCGAGCCGCAGAACGTCAGATTCATGAACTCGCAGGAGAACGATCCGAAATCATCGCCCTCGGGCATCCGTCCCACCTTCCAGTCGAGCTTCCCATCGAGATAGCTTTGGTCGTACCAGAACTCTGTCCATCTCCAGGTCTGATTCCGGCCGTATAGCTCCTGCACCTGTTGCAAGGAGCCCAGGTCGGCGTCGGTGCTCAGGTTGCGTCCGTTGCGATCCGTAATCACGATGTTGAACCGCGCCTGCGGAAACCCGAAGAGCTTCTGCAGATCCAGTGCCCCCCAGAACGTCAGCTGATCGGTGTAGCGCCACAGCTGCTGGTCCCCACCCTGCAGATTCGTCGCCGTCTCCGATACGTAACTGAAGCGGAAGTCGACTCCCTGCTGGCGCAGCAAATCCCGCAGATCATCCCAGTCCAGGAACAGCTCGGGGCTGAACGGAGGGGGAGCCCCGGCATGCGCGACGGCGCAGAAGGCGAGCAACGCCCCAGCAACAAGCTCACGTCTGACTTTGGTCACGAGTTGGCCCCGCTGACGTTCCTCATGCACGGGATGCTAAGCATTCGCGCCGCGCCGGCACTTGAACCGCACTGCGACCACAGCGTCCCCATAGCAGTCCCGTTCAGGGAAAGCGCTGCGATCTTTGTCAACCTCTCAGCCGGGGATCGCTTGCGTGGCGACCGCAACGCCTTTGGGGCTGGAGATTGCATCCATGAATACGCGGCTCTCTTCTACTTCAGGGTCCGTCACGCCTCTATCGGGGGCGATGGCCGTGGTGCCGGTGGACTGCGCTCGTGCTGCGGACCGCGATATCACGAATCTGTCGCTGTTTGTTTTTGCGCTCTTCTTCTTCTTCGGGGGAATCACCAGCCTCAATGACGTCATCATCCCGAAGCTGAAGCAACTGTTCACGCTCTCCTACGCCGAGGTCATGACCGTACAGTCGGCGTTCTTCGGCGCGTACCTGATCATCTCTCTGCCAGCTGCGGCCCTCGTGCGCCGCATCGGCTATATGCGTGCCGCCGTCATCGGTCTGACGCTGATGCTGACGGGCTGTCTGTTGTTTGTGCCCGCCTGCTCCTCTGCGCTCTTCCCGACCTTTCTGGTCGCTCTGTTCGTGCTGGCGGCAGGCATCACCGTCGTGCAGGTCGTCGCGAACCCGCTCATCTCGCGGCTCGGCCCGGCGGCCACCGTGCACAGCAGACTGACATTCGCCCAGGCGTTCAACTCTCTGGGAACGATGATCTTTCCGTACATCGGCTCGATGCTGATTCTGGGCACGCTCGCGCGCGGCGACATGGCGACGCTGAGCGGGGCTGCGCTCTCGGGTTACCGAATCCAGGCGACCCGCGTCATCGAGAACACCTACCTGGGACTTGCGGGCTTGCTGCTGGTGCTTGCGATCCTGGTGTTCGCGTACCGCAATCACCTGCGCGAGACGCGCAGCGAGACGAGCAGCCTTGGCGAGGCGTTGTCTTTGTTGCGGCTACCTCGGTTCGCGTACGGAGCCGCGTGCATCTTCCTGTACGTCGGCGCCGAAGTGTCGATCGGCTCGCTCATCGTCAACTATCTGATGCAGGCCGATGTGCTGGGCATCGGCCAGCAGGCCGCGGGCAAGCACGTCCCGCTCTACTGGGGGGGCGCGATGATCGGTCGGTTCGTGGGCGCCTACCTGCTGCGGGTGGTCTCCCCGGGACGGGCGCTCGCAACAGCCGCCTCCGGCGTGCTGGTGCTGCTGTTCATGTCCTCGCACTCCGTGGGCGCCCTCTCCGGGTGGTCGCTTCTGGCCATCGGCCTGTGCAACTCGATCATGTTCCCGACGATCTTCTCGCTCGCCTCCGAGGGCCTCGGTCCGCGTGCCGCGTCGGCCTCCGGCCTCATCGGCGTTGCGATCGTGGGCGGCGCGGTCGTTCCTCCGCTGACAGGGCACATGGCCGATCTGGTCGGACTGAAGGCTGCCCTCTTCGTTCCGGCGCTCTGTTACGTCGGAATCCTCGCATACGGCGTCTATGCCCGGCGCCCCGTTCCGCTCGCGCCCCCGAGCACCGGTCCCGCATGAGCCTCGAGGCGGGCGTGGTGTCCAATGTCTTGGTCATCGGCAGCGTCAACATGGACCTCGTGGTCCAGACGGATACGTTTCCGCGACTGGGAGAAACGCTGCTCGGCTCGGACTTCGCGATGCACTCCGGTGGCAAGGGAGCCAATCAGGCGGTCGCCGCTGCGCGGCTCGGGGCCCGTGTAGCGCTCGTAGGCCGCATCGGTCGGGATGCGTTTGGACACGAGCTGAAGATGCGACTCGAGCGAGAGGCGGTGGATACGCGCTGGCTGACCGAGACCCCGGGCGTGCCGACCGGCATCGCTGCGATCACCGTGTGGAAGGCCGACAACGCCATCGTGCTCGTGCGGGGGGCGAACGCCATGCTCGGGCCTGGCGATCTCGACGCGGCGGAAGACGCCTTCGCCGGGAGCGACGTGGTGCTGGCTCAGCTGGAGGTGCCCCTCGCGACCGTTGAGCGCGCCGCGGAGCTGGCTGCTCGGCACGGCAAGCCATTCGTTCTGAACCCAGCACCCGCGGCGCCGCTGCCGGAGTCGCTGCTTGCGAGGTGTGCTCTTCTGACGCCCAACGAGTACGAGCTGCCGATCGTGCTCGGCCGCCCGGGCGCTGCGTGGCACAGCCTTCTTGCCCGGCTGCCGGGACGGGCGCTCGTCACGAGGGGCGCAGAAGGAGCCGACTTCAGTGACGCCTCGGGTGCGTTGCGCCACCAGGCGGCTTTCCATGTGACGCCCGTTGATACGACTGGTGCCGGGGACTGTTTCAACGGTGCGCTCGCTGCGTTCTGGGCACTGGGTCTCCCGGAAGCTGTTCGGCGCGCGTGCGCGGCGGGGGCGCTCTCGGTAACCAAGCCAGGGGCCCAGGAGGGTATGCCGAGCGCCACTGAGCTCGATGCGTTCCTCGAGAGCGCTCGATGAAGCGGCTGGGCCATCTCAATCGCGATATCGCGAGGATACTCGCCCGCATGGGTCATACCGACAGTCTGGTGATTGCGGACTGCGGATTACCGCTCCCGGTGCAGATCGAGTGCATCGATGTATCCCTCGCGCTCGGTGATCCTGGGTTCGGGCACGTTCTTCAGACGGTGCTGGCAGACCTGAAGGTCGAGCGTGCGGTGTTGGCCGAGGAGGCACGCGAGCACAACTGCGCCATCGTCCAGCATGCCTCGAGTCTTGCCGGCCGCGGGATACGCGTGGACTACGTGAGCCACCAGGAGCTCAAGCGCCTGACGCACTCCGCGCGCGCCGTCATCCGCACCGGCGAGGCCACGCCTTATGCGAACGTCATTCTGTACTCCGGCGTGATCTTCGATGCCCCGGAAGGCGCACGACCGTGCAAGTGACGATGCGCGGAATCAGCAAGGCGTACGGACCCGTCCGCGTGCTCGAGCAGGTGGACTTCTCCGTCACGGGCGGCGAGATTCACGCGCTCATGGGGGAGAACGGCGCCGGCAAATCCACCCTGCTGAAGATCCTCTCCGGATCATCGGTCCCGGACTCCGGGGAGATTCTGATCGACGGCGCCGCGGTGAGCATCCGCTCGAGCGGCGATGCTGCATCCCTGGGCATCGCGATCATTCATCAGGAATTGAACCTCATTCCGCAGATGTCGGTGGCCGACAATCTGTTTCTGGGTCGCGAGCCCTCGCGGCTTGGCGTTCTCTCGCGCGCGCGGATGCGCCGTGAGACAGCCGCCTGGCTCGAGAAGGTAGGAGCCTCTCATATCGATCCGGAGCAGCAAGCCGGGACACTCTCGATAGGACGCCAGCAGCTGGTCGAGATCGCCACGGCGCTTTCCAAGGACGCGAAGGTCCTGATCATGGATGAGCCGACCGCATCGCTCACGGAGCACGAGATCGAGGCGCTGTTCTCCATCGTGAAGGACCTGCGGGCCCGCGGAGTGGCGGTCGTCTACGTCTCGCACCGCCTGGAGGAGATCCTCAAGCTGTGCGATCGCATCTCCGTGCTGCGTGACGGCCGCTTCGTCGCTGAGCGGCCGATCGCGCAGACGAGCTTCGATGAGATCGTGAAAATGATGGTCGGCCGGGAGCTTCGCGAGCGCTTTCCGCGGCGCGCGGTGCAACCGGGGGCCGTGCGACTGAAGGTCGAGAATCTCGCCGACGAGGGCAAGATTCGCGACATCGGATTCGAGGTGCGGGCCGGCGAAGTACTCGGTATCGCCGGCCTCATCGGCGCCGGTCGCAGCGAGATCCTGCGAACGCTGTTCGGAGTGAGCCGCCGGACCGCCGGCCAGGTGAGCCTGGATGGCAAACCGCTCTCGGTCCGGCGGCCCGGGGATGCCATCTCCGCCGGGATTGGCTTCGTCACGGAGGATCGCAAGCGATTGGGATTGGTGCAGGAGCTCTCGGTACGCGAGAACACCTCTCTTGTTCACCTCGAGCAGTACGCCCGCGCGGGCGTCGTGCGGCCGCGCGCCGAGCGCACGGCGGTGGAACGACTGATCGAGGAGCTGCGCATTCGCACGCGCGATCCGGAGCTGCAGGTCAGGGCGCTATCCGGTGGCAACCAGCAGAAGGTGGTGTTCGCGAAATGGCTCGCCAAGCCGCCTCGGGTGCTGCTGCTCGATGAGCCCACGCGTGGCGTAGACGTGGGTGGCAAGTTCGAGATCTATCAGATCATCAACAGCCTCACCGCCGGCGGTACCTCGATCGTCATGGTCTCCTCGGAGCTGCCCGAGGTGCTGCAGATGAGTGACCGAATTCTGGTCATGCGCGAGGGCCGCGCGGCAGGCATCTTCGATGCCCGAGACACCAGCCAGGAGCAGATCATGAGGGCTGCAACCGAAGGACTTCGCATCTGACGGCCGCCCCATGACCACCCACCTCAAGGAGACACTTCAGAGACTCGGGCCCTTGCTTGCTCTGCTCGTCCTGTGCGTCGCACTGGCTTTGCTCAGCCCGGATTTTCTCACCGTAGGAAACATACTCGACGTGATGCGTCAGGTATCGATCAACGCGGTGATCTCCTTTGGGATGACGCTCGCGATTCTCCTCGGAGGCATCGATCTTTCGGTCGGGTCCATTCTCGCGGTCTCCTCGGTGCTGATCGCGCTTTTGATCAAGGCGGACTACGCCGCCCCGCTCGCCACACTCGGCGGGATTCTCTGTGGCGCTTTCATGGGCACGCTGAACGGGCTCCTCGTCACGAAGGGGAGAGTGGCTCCGTTCATCGCAACGCTCGGAATGATGACTCTGCTGCGGGGAGCAGCGCTCGTGCTATCCCAGGGTAGCCCGATCAGCGGCTTCTCCAGCGACTTCTTTGCAGCGCTCGGTGGCGGCTACCTCGCGCGGATCGTTCCGCTCCCGGTCGTGTGGATGCTGGCGCTGTTCGCCGTCTTCTGGTTCGTGCTCGACAGGACCGTCTTTGGACGTCACATCTATGCCACCGGCGGCAATGCCGAGGCCGCGCGTCTCTCGGGGATCAAGACCGACCGCGTACAGATTCTGGTCTATACCATCTCGGGCGCCATGGCGGCCGTCGCCGGTGTCATCCTCGCCTCGCGCCTGGATTCCGCACAGCCCACGGCCGGAGCGGGCTACGAGCTCGATGCGATCACCGCCGTTGTACTCGGCGGGACGAGTCTCGCCGGCGGCCGGGGCTGGATCTTCGGCACCCTGGTCGGCGCGCTGCTCATCGGAGTGCTCAATAACGGCCTCAACCTATTGGGTGTCTCCGCCTTCTATCAGCAGGTCATCAAGGGCTCGGTGATTCTGCTCGCGGTCCTTTTGGATAGAGCTCATAAGAATGAATGAGGAGCTCACATGTCCCGAACGCTTGCAATCGGCCTCGGTGCACTGACACTTGGTGCTCTTTTGGGATGCTCGAGACAGGGCGGCGCCCCTGGGGGAGATGCGCCCGGTCGGTTCGCGCCGGGCACCGGCACCACCATCGGTTTGTCGCTCTCGACGTTGAACAACCCGTTCTTCGTTTCGCTCCGCGACGGCGCGCGGTCCGAGGCGGTGGCACTGGGCCTGCATTTGATCACCGTGGACGCCGAGAACGACCCCGCAAAGCAGATCGCAAGCGTCGAGGATCTGATCCAGCAGAGGGTTCCCGTGATTCTGCTCAATCCCACGGACTCCGATGCCGTTGCGAACGTCGTGAAGGAGGCTACCGCAGCGGGGATCAAGGTGATCTCGCTCGACCGAGCCGTCAACGGAGCGGCGGTCAGCTCCCATGTCGCCTCCGACAATGTTGCGGGGGGGAAGATGGCGGCGGAATTTCTACTCAAGAGACTCGGCGGGAAAGGCAATCTGGTCGAGCTCGAGGGTATTCCGGGCTCGAGCGCCGCGCGCGAGCGCGGCGAGGGGTTTGATCAGATCGTCGGGAGCGACCCCGACGTGAAGGTCGTTGCCCGGCAGCCCGCCGACTTCGACCGCGCGAAAGGTCTTGCGGTCATGGAGAACATCCTGCAGAGGAACCGCAACGTTCAGGGCGTATTTGCACAGAACGACGAGATGGCGTTAGGTGCGCAGCGGGCCATCGAGGAGGCCGGCCTGCACGGCATTGCAGTCGTCGGATTCGATGCCACGCCTGACGGACTCGCCGCGGTGAAGGCGGGAAAGCTCGCCGCCACGATACAACAGAAGCCCGAGTTGATTGGCAAGCTGGGCGTCGAGGTGGCCAAGCACTTGATCGACGGACAGCCTGTCGAGGAGCGTATTGCGGTTCCGCTCGTTCTGGTCAGCCAGTGAACCGCTCTTGATCAGGCTGCCACGTCGTTTGCGGCGAGCGCAGCGCCGATGACGCCTGCCTCTCCGACGAAGTGCGCCTGTCGGACCTCCGCTTCGCATCGCAGATAGGGCGCAAACTCCGCGAATCGCTGGCTCACGGCGCCGCCCAGAATGAACAGGTCCGGCCACAGGAAGGCATTCAGGCGCGCAAGATAATCGTTCACGCGCGCGATCCAGGCCGGCCAGTCGAGCTTCAGAGCCGTGCGCACACGCGCGGAAGCCCATTCCTCCGCGTCCATGCCGTGAATCTCCAGATGACCGAGCTCCGTGTTGGGGAACAGCCGGCCCTCGATGAACAGCGCCGTGCCGATGCCCGTTCCGAGGGTGAGCATGACAACCGCTCCGGTCATGCCACGACCTGCGCCCCAGTGCATCTCCGCGATACCGGCCGCGTCCGCATCGTTGAGGAACCTCGCCGAACGCTCCAGGGTCTGGGAGACGAGCTGGGCACCATCCTTGCCGACCCAGGTTGCATTGATGTTGGCTGCAGTTCGCACCCGACCGCGCTTCACGACGCTCGGGAACGCGACGCCGACTGGCCCATCAGCGTGCGGCAGACGCGCTGCGAGGCCCTTCAGCACCTCCATGAGATGCTCCGGCTCGGATGCCTTGGGCGTGGGAGCGGAGATGAGCTCGCCAACGAGTCGCGCATTCTGGATGTCGACCGCACCCGCCTTCACCGCGGAGCCGCCGACATCGATGCCCAGCGCCACCTGACCCATCCGAGAGCCCTTTTATCGCCTCAACGTCTCGATCGCCTCGAGAATGCCCTTCGGATCCAATCCCTGGTATCCCATCTGCTGCCATAAGCCTCCGGCGCCTTCGCGGTTCGTTCCAATGTGGTTGTACCGGCCCTTGAATCCAGCCTGCAGCAGGTAGCTGCCAAACCGACTGCCCAGTCCTGTCTTGACGTTCCAGCCTTCGGTGACCAGCACGAACGGCGCGGCCGCCAACCTCCTCATCATGTCGGGATCCACGACGTTGAGGGTCGATTTGTTGACGAGGTTGACCTTCAAGCCGCGCTCGCGCAGCGTCAGTACGGCATCGAGGGCACGATAGACAGTCTCCCCCATGGCAACGACAAACCCGCTGCCGGCCGGCGCCTCGCGGATCAGATCATCTCTGCCGGGCTCGAAGCTCCTGCCTTGATAGAACGGCCTGCCATCCTCAGCCAGGATGTCCGGCACCGGGGCCCGGGTGGTGAACAGGAACCTCAAGCCCTCGTCGTGGAATATTCGCTTCACACAGGCCGCGAACTGGTGTTGGTCGGCCGGGAAGTAAAGCCGGGTCTTGTCCTCTCCATGCCTCGGCGCCAGGCCGCCGTCGGCGAACATGCTGTTGACGCCGAAATGGCAGGTGTTATCCCCCATATCGTCGACGCCACTGTGTGAGAAGTGGGCCAGTACATTGGAGAAATTCAGCCGCGCCATCGTGATCTCGCTGACGCACATCTCCAGGAATGCGCTGAACGTGGCGTAGATGCCCTGCTTGCCCTTGGCGGCACCGAAGCCCGCGGCGGCGGAAAAGTTACCGCGCTCCATGATGCCGCCCCGAACGAAGACCTCGGGATGCTTCTTGCGGATGTGATGCAACCCGCATGAGCCCTCGAGATCGTTGTCGAAGACGCGCACGCTCTGGAGCCGGGTGTCCTCGTCCATGCCATCCAGAATCTCGTTGATGATCTTGCCGAAGTCGTCCCGGTTCTTGCCGACACCCGAGGAGCCCTTGTACGTAAGCGGGCTCTTGTCCGGCTTCGCCGCCTGCAGCATGGCGATGGCTGCCTCGTATCCACCGCGCTTCTGCAGATAGGCGATCGCGGTTTTCGCCTCGATCACCTCGTGCGCCTTGGGACTGCCCTCCGCACCCTCGATTCCGGGCGCCATCCGACGCTTGATGACGAGCGCATGCGGCCTTTCCTCGGAGAACACTCGGCAAAGATCAACGTAGAGCGCATCGAGGTCCTCACCCATGGTGGTCTCGGTGAGCAGTCCGTACCCGGAAAGCGTACGGGTCAGGTCGTAACCGGGCATGTACTCCTGCGGATGACCTGCGATCGTCACGTTGTTGTCATCGACGAGCACCTTCACGTTCAACTTCTTCGCAACGGACAGGCGGGCAGCTTCGGCATTGTCGCCTTCCATCTCGCTCCCATCGGAGCCGAGCAGCACCACAGCCTTGCCCGGATTGGCCATCGCGACGCCGTTGACGAATGCCCACAGGTGTCCCAGACGGCCGGAGCTGAATTCCACCCCGGGAGTCAGCAGCTTTTCGGGGTGGCCGGGCAGTCCGCTATCGAACTCCCGGTAGTGCAGCAGCTTCTCCGCCGGCATGGCCCCGTTCAAGACGCTGAGCAGATACTGAGTGGCCACGCGGTGCCCTGCTTCGTCGTAGAACACCGGCACGATCGGCGTGCCGCCTGCGATGAACGCCCGAATGATCATGAGCTCCGGCGCCGTGTCGTAGGCTCCGCCGGTGTGCCCGGAGAGGCCCTTGGCGCCCGCCAGCGCGGTGAAGAACACGATCGCATCGCGAGCGAGCCGGATATTGTGCTTGAGCGCAGCCTTTTGATCCTCGGTGAGCGCTGTGCTGGACGGATCGAGCTTGAGCGGCTTCAGGCCTCCCAGATCGATGGGAAAGCGTTCGTTGGACATGCAGGAGCTCCTAGGGGACAGTCAGCCGAAGGGTGTCACGCGTAAAACGAGCCCGAGCAGCTATTGTGCCTGCATCCTGAGCCGGACACAGCATGAGGATACTCGGGGCGCTCTCCCGCGGGCTTGTCTGCTGCGATCCTGCGGTGAAAGTTCGGATCACTCGCTCAGGCGCCCGTGCGCAGCACCTCCGTCGCCGACTCGATCTGTGCTCTCAACCACATGAGCCCCTGGTCCGCTTCGCACTGACGATGCCAGATCGCCTCGACCGCAACCGGATTCGCCTCGAACGGCAATGCCATCGAGATGAGCTCGAACTGGCCGGTGAATCGCTGGGCCAGTCTGCGCGGGACACTCGCCACGAGCTCGGTGCGGAGCAGGATGTCGGGGATGCAGGAGAAGGTGGGTACCCGAACTGCGATTCGCGCCTCGCGGCCCAGCCGCTGCGGCGCCTCGATCGCCGCGAGCTCGATGTGCACCCGGCGTAGAACTCCTCGCTCGGAGAGAAAGCCATCCACGAGTCCCTGGTCCGAGCCCACGTAGTTGACTACAACGTGGCCGTAGCTCAGCACGCGCTCCGCGGTGAGCTCGCCGCTCGCAAGCGGGTGATTCGAGCGCACCACGAGCAAGAACTCCTCCCGCAAAAGGGTGCTGCGCCCAAACCGCTCCGGGACAGCCGCCCACCACCCGGCGGCCACATCGACCACGCACGCATCGAGCTGCTCGATCACATCCTCGCGATTGAGCGGCACGACGCTCAGATCGACGGATCGCGCCACCGAGGCGAGATGCGCCACGAGCAATGGAACCATGGTCGAGCAACAGTAATCGCTGGCCGCGACGACGAATGAACGAGTGGAGACCCGGGGCTCGAAATCCTCGCCGGCGAGCGCGGTATGAATCCGCGCGAGAGCCTTCTGCACGGGACGAGCGAGCTCGAGCGCCTTGGGCGTCGGCCGCATGCCGTTCGCCTCGCGGACGAAGAGCTCATCGCCCACGCTCCGGCGCAGCCGACCCAGGGCGTGGCTGATCGCCGACTGCGACAGATTCAGGCGGGCGCTGGCCGCGGCGATCGTGCGCTCCTTCAGCACGGCATCGAAAACAACCAGCAGGTTCAGATCGAAGTTGCGCAGTTGCATCGTGTTCATGACCGCGCTGCACACAATTCAGCGCACAGCCGCGCCACGCGCCTGAGAATGCGCGGCTTGATTCGGACGGCGTGCGCAGCTTCGCACATGCGCCGGCGTGCTCGGCACGACCACCCAGAGGATAGCGTCGACTGCAGCTTGCTGATTGGACGTCCGCATCGTGACTGGTACATACCGCGCGCACGCGCCTCTGTCGGACTGGGAGAATGATGCTGACGATCATCGCCGACTATCACGATGACCCCTTCGAGCTGGTGGGTCGGCGTGACCGATTTATGGCCCCCGAGTTCTCCTCCATGATCGCCTCCGACGAGCGTAGCGGAAGCGTGTTGCTCATTCCGGAGCGCAGGACCCTGACGGTCAGCAGCTCAGCGCGAGACTACGAGCGAATCCGCATCTTCAACCAGAAAGGAAACCTGCTCGGGACGATGACCTGCTCCACGAGGGGCGTTGTGAGCTGGGTCGAGCCCAGGCGCGCCTGAGACCGTTACTCGGCGGGCTCCGGGGTCCACAGGAGCTCCACCGGGACGCGCGTCTGTCGCAGCAGTGCGCGCACCGGCATGTCCTCGACCGCGCCGGTTGCGCAGGCCTTCACGTATGTTCGAAGCTTTGCCTCACCGAAGAGCAGGATCGCGATCCGCCGCGAGCCGAGCAGCGCGCTGAGATTCAGGCTCACACGGGCGTGCGGGACCGCCGGGGACCACATTGCGATGCAGCCCGGAGCCGCATCCGGATCGATCGCGCTCGCAAGCCGGGGCGATCCCGGGAAAAGCGACGCCGTATGCCCGTCTTCGCCCATGCCGAGTATCACCACGTCGAACGGTCGCGGCAGTCGAGCCAGCGGTTCCCAAGCTGCCGCCGCACCCAGCTCCGGCGATGGCGCGCCATTCTTCAAGCCGATGAAGCGGGCCGCACCCGCCGCCCCGGTGAGTAGAGCATTGCGCACCAGACGCTCATTGCTTCCGGCAACGGTCGGCTCGACCCACCGCTCATCCGCGAGGGTGATGGTCACCTTGTGCCACTCGAGCCGCCGGCTGCGTAATTCTTCAAAGAATCCGACCGGCGAGCGGCCACCCGAGACGACGAGAGTGGCGATCCCGCGTGCTGCGTATGCCTGCGCCAGTTGGCCTGCCACCTCATCGGCAGCCGCCCGAGCCAATGCATGCGCATCGGCAAAGCGCCTCATTTCCACTTTCGAATCACCCATGGGGATAGACTCCAGGCAAAGCACGATCTGCATCCGACAGGAAGGATGCTCGCCGATCCATTGGACGAAGGTATCGACAATCTCCAGGCGCTGCCCTCGATCCAACACCATCGTCCAATGGTGTACCGGTGCCACGCTGTGATGTCCTGCACGTCATGACTTAACTTGCGCAGCGATCCGGGATAGGTGGTGCACGAAGATGGATACACTGACGAGCATCAAGGCGTTTCGCCAGGTTGTCGAATCAGGAAGCTTCGTTGCCGCCGCCGAGCGGCTTGAAGTCTCCACTGCAATGGTCAGCAAGCGAGTCATGCACGTCGAGCAGCGGCTCGGAGTGCGGCTGCTCAACCGCAATAGCCGCAAGGTGAGTCTCACCGAGCCTGGCCGGCTCTACTTCGAGCGCTGCAAGACCATTCTCGAGGACTTGCAGGCGACGGAGATGGAGCTCGGATCGCTGGGCCGCATTCCGCGCGGCACGTTGCGCATCACTTCGCCCAGCTTCAGCTTCGGCGGGCAATGGCCGAATCTGCTCGCAGAATATGGCCGCCGCTATCCGGAGGTCGTGGTCGACGTGTCCTTCGAGGATCGATTCGCGGATCTGGTTGAAGAAGGCTACGACTTGGCGTTGCGATTCGTCTCGAACCCGGAATCCTTGCCGCAAGGCCTCATCGCTCGCCCCATCCGACGCTCGAGGTTCTGCCTCGCTGCCTCTCGTGAGTACCTCGAGCGGCGGGGGACTCCGCGCTCGCTTGCGGATCTCGCCGGGCACGATTTTGTTGCGGTCGGCGACCTCGACTTCCTGCCTCCGCTGTCGCACCCGCCGCGGGTCGCGCTGCGCTATCGCTCGATGGGAGGCGTGGTCAACGCCGTCGCAGCCGGAATCGCCGTCGGGCTCGTTCCCGGAGTCATCTTCGAGGACCCCCTGCTCAAGGATGTCCTGGTTCCCATCCTGCCGGATTGTCCGCTGCAGGAGGCGACGCTCTACATCGTCTATGTCACGCGGAAGTTCGTGCCGCTGAAGATCCGAACATTCGTCGATTTCATCTCGCAATCGCTCTCTGGCGTGGCCGCGAATCAGCTCGCCCCCTCCGCGCCTTGCCGCGGACTCTCGAAGCTTCTCATCGGGTCCGCTGCCGCTCAGGCTGCCGCCGCGCCCTGATGCCGGCGGCCTGCCGCGGCAGCCCTCACCACAGCGGGCTGCCACGGTTCTCGGACACCTCGGATGCGAACACCGGGCCTGCCGCATTGCCCCACGAGGAACGCACGTACGTCAGAGCGTTTGCGATCTGGTCGTCGCTCAGGAACGGGTAATAAGGCGGCATGCCCAAGGGATGCATGTTCCCGCTCGTGCCCGGGGGGAAGCCTCCGAAGAGAACCATCCGGATCGCATCGGTCGTTGAGTGTAGGGTCACCGCGCGGTTGCCGGCCAGGGCCGGCCCGGTCGAAGAGCCCTCACCCTGCTGTCCATGGCAGCCCGCGCATTGCTGCAGATAGATGCTGCGCCCCTCGTCGTACGCGGAATTACTGACGAGCTGGCCTCCCGCGAGGCCGGTATCCCACGACGATTGCACGCGCGGCAGAGACCGCAAGTAGGTCGCCATCGCGCCCAGATCACTCTCGGGAACGTACTGGAGGCTCTCGTAAACGACCTCGGCCATGGGTCCGACCGTCGTGGCACCCGGTACCCCGGGCGAACCCTCAACTCGGCCACTCTGGAGTAGCCTCACGATGTCGTGCTCACTCCAGGCCTGAACTCCAGCCTCGTTGGGGTTCAAGAGCGAGGGGGCGTACCAGTCCAGAACGAGTCCACCGGATGGATTGCCTCCCGCTTGAGGCGCTCCCAGCGCGTTGCGCGGCTCGTGACATGCGTTGCAGTGAGCCAGCCCCTGCACGAGATATGCACCGCGGTTCCATTGGGAATCCCGGGCAGGATCCTCGCGGTAAACACCCGGGCGAAAGTAGAGCGCCCGCCACACCTCGAGCAGCGCACGCTTGTCGTAGGGAAAGTGCAGATCGTGTGCGCGACGGGGCTGCCTGGCCGGTTCCACTGTGCGCAGATATTCGAATATCGCATCCGAGTCGGCGCGCGTGATCTTGGTGTAATTGGGATAGGGGAACGCCGGATATAGCAGCCGACCGTCGCGCGCGTACCCCTCGTGTAGCGCGTGCCACAGGTCATCGGAGCTCCACTGGCCGATGCCGGTGGCCCGGTCGGGCGTGATGTTCGGAGAGTAAAAGGTGCCGAATCGAGTCACGATCGGCCGCCCCCCGGCGAATGGCATCCCGCCCCGCTCGGTGTGGCAGCCCTCGCAATCACCCACAGTGACAAGCTGCCGTCCCCTGAGGAGCATGGGCACCGCAGGCGGTGGGGGCCCTCTCCGGGTCTGCGAGACATTGCCAGCGGCCAGGATGCTGCCGCATTCGAGGGGCGGTGACGTGTCGAACGAGCTGGCAGGTGCCGCATCCGGCGGCACGACCTGCGAGGCCAGCCATGCGGCAGCAGCGGCGATGTCCTCCGGAGGCAGGCGACGCGCGATTATCCGCATGCAATCTGGCGGTTGCGCGGCCCGGGTGCCGCTGCGCCACGCGCCCAGCTGCGCCTGCAGATAATCGGGCGAGAGTCCGAGCAATCCGGGGACCGCCGGCTCTACACCCAACAGATGCGATCCATGGCAAGAGCGACAGGCGGGAACATGGAGCGCGACATCCCCGTCGAAAACGAGTCTGCGACCGCGCTCGAGCGCGTGCGGGCTCACTCTGGGCGGCGCCGGCGCCGCGTACGGCAGTCGCTGGCTCGCGAAGTAGGCTGCGATGTCCGCAAGGTCGGCGCTCTCGCGCAGCTGGGTGAAATACACCATCTGAGGAAATGCGCGCCGGCCGAGGCGGAAGTTGTTCAGCTCGTTGAGGAGGTAGCCGGCCGGCTTGCCCGCGATCCGTGGATAGTAGCCATCCGCCGTCGCGCGGCCGTCTTTGCCGTGACAGACCGTGCAGGGGGCGACACGCTGTACGATGTTTTGCGGCGCGCCGCGTGCGTCATCCGCATCGAATGCCACGAGCGCCACGCAGCACAGCACCGCTGCCTGCAACGCTTGCGATCGTGCGCCGGACATCTGCTACACCGCCACTTCGCGAGGTCCCACCTGCACGCACGTGAGCACCATCGCAAGCCGATCGGTCAGGACGGTTCCAGCCTTGTGCACCATCGCCTGGCATTGACCCAGGCTGTCGAACTGCATCCCAGGCCCGACGATCTGGCTCTCCTCGAGCGGCGTCCCCGTACTGCGATCGACGATGGTCGCAACGATCACCCAGTGAGGATGCTCAATCTTCGGCAACTCCGCAACAGGCTGGCCGGCGAGCATTCCGCAAAGCAGGCCTGTCAGGATCTCGAGCTTCATGCGCGTGTCGCTTGCGCTACCTACCCACCTGCAAGCTAGAGGGAGCGAGCGCCGCTGACAATCGGCATGCGATTAACCTTGGATTTCACGATCGTCAACGCCGCCGCCGCATCTCTTCGTTGACTCGCACGAAACGCAGCATCTTTGCTCACTGGATTGTTCCGGCCGCCGTCTGCCCCTGAAGATGGGGGCTGGCGGGAACTCGCCTCATGGAGAGCTCGGCGCCTTCACGGTGCGGCGGCGCAAAGAAGCGTGCTCACGATCTGCGGTCCATCACTGTTGATCGCCGCGGCCAGCTTGGCTCTGGTCTGCGGCTTGGCCGGCTGTGCGAGCCTGCCGCCCGGCGAGCGGGACCCACGCGACCACGTCGAGCGCTTCAACCGCACGATGTACAAGTTCGACAGCACGCTTGATCGCGCCGTCATACGACCCTTGGCGCGCCGATACGTCAAGGAGACGCCGGCCCCGGTGCGCACGGGGGTCTCCAACTTTCTCACCAACCTCAGCTATACGAGGACCATCGTCAACGATCTCCTCCAGGCTCGCTGCAAGGATTTCGCCAATGACCTCGCACGCCTCATCGTAAACACGACCCTCGGCCTCGGTGGGTTTCTCGATCCCGCAACCAAGCTCCAGCTCGCCAAGCACGACAGAGACTTCGGTCAGACGCTTGGCAAATGGGGCGTTCACTCGGGCTCGTACCTCGTGCTCCCTCTTTTCGGCCCTTCAGACATGCGCGACGCCTTCGCCATACTGCCGGACCGGTTCATGACCATCGACGGCTATGTCCCGGGCGCGGCCCCGGATGCCAGTCTGTTCTCGCTGCATGCCGTGGACACTCGAGCGAACGCGTTGCCCACCGACAGCACCGTCTCAAGCGCCTATGATCCCTATGCCTTCGTCCGCAGCGCCTGGCTTCAGCAGCGCGAGTACAAGATTCACGAAGGCGATCCGCACTACGTCCCTGACCTGCCGCCGCTTGCGATGGAGCCACGTCAGTGAGCGTGTCGGCGCCCGAGCTGGATCATGGGCGCACAACGCGTCGATCCGCGCCCGCGGATCTCGGCTCGCTGATCGGCCACCTGGTGGGCGTCTGCGCCGCGCATGCGCCGCTTGTCTTGGTGGTCGCGATGCTGCTGTGCGTGGCATCGGGTTGGTACGTCCAGGGCCATTTCGCCATGACGACCGACACCTCACAGTTACTGTCGCCGGAGTTGCCCTGGCGGATCCGTCAGGAAGCCTTCGACCACGCCTTCCCCCAGTCCGGCTCGGACCTTGTCGTTGTGATCGACGGGGCCACACCAGAGCTCAGCGAAGGGGCGGCCGCCCGGCTGGCCGCGCGCCTCGGTGCTCAGACGAAGCTCTTCCGCTCGGTCGAGCGCCCGGATGCCGGCTCGTTTTGGACGCACGATGCGTTGCTGTTCGCACCGATCGCAGACGTGCGGAGCGTGACGGCGCAACTGCTCAAATTCCAGCCATTCCTCGGCTCCATGGCCTCCGACCCCTCCTTGCGCGGCTTTGCGAACACAGTGTCTGTCTCGCTGCAAGGCGTGAGCAGCGGTCAAGCCTCGGCCGCGGACCTTCGTGCACCGCTGCGCAATCTGGCGGGTGCATTGCAGGCAGCAACGCTGGGACAGCCCGCCGCGTTTTCTTGGCAAAGCCTGATCACCGGAAGCCCACCGGACCGGCGCGAGCTGCGACACATCCTGCTGATCGACCCGGTGCTCGACTTCTCCCAGCTGCGGGCTGCCAAACTGCCGATCGATGCCATCGACGCCACCGCGAAGCAGCTGCAGCTCGACAGCGCCCATGGCGTGCGAGTCCGCGTGACGGGAACCGTCGCGCTGGAAGATGACGAATTCGCCACCTTGACGCAGCGAGCCGGCTTGATCGCTTGCTTGGCCTGCGCCGCGATCGTCCTGATGCTTTGGTTGGCCGTTCGATCACCCTGGGTGATCGGATGCATTCTGGTGACGACCCTCGCCGGCCTGCTGACCGCCACCGCGATTGGCCTCGCGGTGTTTCACCGGTTCAACGTCATCTCGGTCGCCTTCATCCCCTTGTTCGTCGGGATGGGCATGGATCTCGGAATTCAGTTCAGTGTGCGTTACCGCGCGGAGCGTGCCTCCGGACGGGACGCGGCGCTCGCTCTCGTGGCGGCGGGGGAATCGATGGGCAAGTCTCTGACCCTGGCGGCCGCTGCGATTGGCACGGGCTTTCTGGCGTTCGCGCCCACGGCCTACTATGGCGTGTCGCAGCTGGGGATGATCGCGGGAATTGGGATGTTCGCCGCGCTCGCGCTCAACCTGACGCTGCTGCCGGCCTTGATCCGGCTGACCCGGGCTCCCGGAGCCCCCGTGCGCCGACCGAACATGCGGCTGATATGCATCGACAGCTACACGCTGCGCCACCGGCGCTGGGTGGTCGGCATCGGTGCGTGCGCCGCGTTGATCTCGGCCGTACTGCTGTTGCAGTTGCGCTTCGACTTCAACCCAATACACGTGCGCAGCCCGCGCATGGAGTCGGTTGCGACGCTCCTTGACCTCATGAACGACCCCGAGCGGTCGCCCAACACCTTGGAGGTCATTCGTCCCAACCTGCGCGCGGCCGACAGGCTCGCAGCCACGTTCAGGGCCGACCCCACCGTTTATGGCGTGCGTACTCTTTCGAGTTTCATTCCGGCCCAGCAACCCGAAAAGATCGCAGTGATCGACGATGCGGCAAATCTGCTGGATCTCACACTCGGTCCAGTCGGGGCTGTCGCACAGCCCTCCGACGCGGAGGTCGTCGCGAGCCTCAAGCGCACCGCGGCGAGGCTACGCCAGGCCGCGATAGACGAGCCCTCGCTGCGTGCGGATGCCTCCAGGCTGGCGGTTCAGTTCGACAATCTCGCCTGGGGAGACCCATCGATGCGGGCGCGGGCCACACGGATGCTGGTTCCGAGCTTCCTCACCACATTGGCACGGATAAGAGCCCTGCTGCACCCTCGGCCTGTCAGCATCCAGACGCTGCCGCGCGATATCGTGCGCCATTGGGTGGCCCCCGACGGTCACGCACGCGTCTCGATCCTCCCCAAGGGCGACTCGAACGACAATGCGGTCCTTCGGCGCTTTGTCGCTTCGGGGCTCAAGATTGCGCCGGACGCAACGGGCCCGGCCCTCTACATCCAAGCCTACGGTCGGGCCGTGGTCCAGGCCTTCGTGCAAGCCGGCGTGCTGTCCTTCGTTGCCATCTCCTGCCTGCTTCTCATCGCGCTGCGCCGCGTACGTGATGTCGCGGTCACCATGGCCCCCATCATCCTCACCGGGCTCCTGACGCTGGGCACGTGCGTGCTAATTGGGCAGCCGCTCAACTTTGCCAACATCATCGCGCTGCCGCTGCTGTTCGGAATCGGAGTGGCGTTCCACATCTATTTCGTGATGTCCTGGCGCTCGGGCGGCTCGCACCTGCTCACGTCGAGCCTGGCGCGAGGGGTATTCTTCAGCGCGCTTGCGACGGCTACCGGGTTCGGCAGCCTGTGGGCCTCGAAGGACCCGGGGACGGCCAGCATGGGCGAGCTATTGATGATATCCCTGGTCTGGACGCTCGCATCCGCGCTGCTCTTTCAGCCGGCGCTCATGGGCCTGGTGGGGCAGCGCCGGGAGGCTGCTCAGCCTACCGCAAGAGATCGTCGCTGACCTTGTTCAGATGAGCGATGAGGGCAGGCGCCCCACCAGAGGCCACCGCGCCGGCGAAATCCACTCGATGCAGCGTCAGCTGGCTGATGCCGTCGTAGTACACGTCGACGACCTTCCAGACCCCATCCACCGCGATCATGCGATAGAGCAAGCTCGCAGGCGTGTCTTGGGGCGTGATCAGCTGTGTCCGGACGATCTTCTCCGCCCCGTGAGTCAGCGCGTCGCTGTCGACCTCGAATCTCTGACCGCTGAAGCTGCGAAAGTTGTGAGCATAGTTGGCAATCGTGTAGCGCCTGAAGGCTGCAATCGCGTCCGCCTGCTGCTGGGGCTGAAAGCGCGCCCAATCCGCGCCAACGGACAGACGCGTCATGATCGGCAAGGCGAAGACCTGGTCAATGACCGGCTCCAGACGCCGGTACCGCTCCGCCATGGACACGGCCGGCGCCGCCTGCATCGATTTGAGGAGGGCACTCGCGAGGACCTGCACCTGGGCTACCGCAGAAGCGCTCGCTGAGGCATCCGCGGAGTACCCCGCGATGGGCAGCATCAGCGCGCACAGCAGTGGCGCAAATCTGGTCATCATACGCAGCTCGCCTCAATTCGCCTTGCGCGCCGGCCCTGCCGGCAGGATCGTTCCGATCAGCACCTGTTCGGTGTTCCAGGCTTCCAGATCCATCTGCTCCAGGAACTCCTCCCGCTCCATGACGAGCCAGCCTTCCCGGGTTCCTTCCGTAGCTCTCAATAGGACCACTTCGCGGTACATATCTACCTCCGCTCAACGAAACGACTTCGCCACCTCGAGGCTTCCCCACAGGAACGAGCGCGAGCCGATGCCCGAACGCAGCTCGGGTGACTCCCAGCGCGCGAGGTACTGGATCGACCAGCCCGAATAGGTTCGCATCTCCACCCCGGCCCACGCCTCGCCCAGAACCTGGTTGAGGCTTCCTTCCCCGTATGTCAGATCGCTTTGCCGGAATTGCCCTTGCAGGAACGCGTTGTACGCTCGCAGTTTCGCGCGCGCCCCCGCGAATACGAAAAGCTCGGGAGGAGCATCTGGGGGCAGGGGCGCAGGCACGGGCTGCGTCTCCTGAACGTACATGTTCTCCTCCGGAGCAAAGGACGACCAGGGCGACTCCACCTGACCCCAGCGCGCGTTCACCGCGAGGCTGCCCTCGGTCACCGTTCCCGCGCTCGCTGCCGCCGTCCATTTGGCATCGCCGCGCCAGTCGCCATCGCCGAAGTCCGCCAGCAGCGCCTGTCGTGCGAGGTTGTAGCGAGCCGTCGGCTCCCCACCCGCCGAGATCTGGTGCGTCCACCCGTTTGGATGTGCACTATTGGTCAGGCGATGCAGCGTGCTCTGGACCGCCTCGGCGGCGGGCAGACCCAGCACCCCGACCGTGAGGGTCGTGTCATAGGCGATGTCCTCCTCCGGGGATGTGTAGCGACGCCCGACGCTCACGAAGAACTCGCTCGCGTAGGGGCGGTCGCCGCGCACGACTTCGCGCGCCGCAAGATCCTGCGGCGTGAAGATCAGAAGCCCAGAGGCAAATGCATGAGTCACGTCCCAGTCGTCATTCTCGAAGCGTGAGCGAGGACAGGTGACGCCATCGATGAACCCGAGCGCTTGCTCCAGCG
The DNA here is from genome assembly GCA_035524075.1 of Steroidobacteraceae bacterium. Lineage (GTDB taxonomy): Bacteria > Pseudomonadota > Gammaproteobacteria > Steroidobacterales > Steroidobacteraceae > JASHUC01. The sequence continues at coordinate 29,254 of DATKPP010000045.1, forward strand.
CCCGACCGAGCAACCCTCCGCGCTGACCGGACAGCGTGACCTCCCCGCCCCCGTCATAATCCTCATCGCGCGAGCCATTGGTCAGCACATGCTCGTCGAATACTATTCCCCCGCCCACCGCGTCCGGCTCCGACGCAGAAGGCCGATTGGCCTCCGGTCTTGTCGGCCAGCAGGGCACCGAGCTCTGCTGATAGCTCGGTGAGGCCGTCGAAGACTCATCGGCTCGCGCCACCGCCAAGCACACCAGCGCAACCGTTGCACAGTGAAGAATGATCGAGCGCATGCGGGCAATGATTTGAGAGAGGGCGCCCGCACACAACGCTTGCCGGATTGATACAACGTTTCGTCACAGTAAACCCATTGCAGGTTGCCTCGCGCGACCCGCTACAGACTGCCGGCTCGTTCTCTTCGAATCCAGAATTGCTCGCCGTTCGAGCTCGCGACCGATGCTCGGTTGATGGGCTTCGCCAGAAGATACCGGTCGCCAAGCCATTCGATCGCCTTGGCTCGGGCCGCACTGTAGTCGACGAGCCATGCCCGCCATTTCTCGCCGTCGTTGGTCCATTGCATTTGAAGACTCCTCCTCGAGTTGAAAGCCTAGGTTCACGCGGCCCCGTGAACAACGGCCCTGTCTCGAATGCAGCGTTTCGTGCGCGGAAATTCGGCGCCTTCGCGCCGTTTACGGATATGAAACGCAGCATCAATGGGGTGCGGCTTGTTCCCGCTGCCGGGGACTTCTACAGTGCAGCTCACCGGTGATCTGCACTGCGTGCGTCCACCGGCCCGCGTGTCCCCCCCACGTCGGGATCCTTGTCGGCGGGCCTTCGTGCCCGCCGACCTTCTTCTTTCCGACTGAGCGCGCGTGCGACCGCCCCGCGGAGTGCTTATCTCGGGACTCTACGGATCGTCCGCGCGAGCTGATTCACCCGGCGGGGAAGTTTGAGCCCTCGCCGGGTTCCTGATCGTGCGGCTGCGATCGCCTGGGCGATCAGGCGCGCGTTCACCGCGACGATCACGACGATGAAGGCAATTTCCAGGCCGCGAATGGCGTGCACGAGCACACCGCTGTGTAAGGCCTGTGGCAGGGTATCGGGAAGCATGCGGGCGACTGTAGACCCGCACTCGGACTTCAGTGAACGGCCTGTGGGTTGATGATCGATTTCGACAGAGGAAATGCAATCGCAACGCCGCGTCCCGGAGCCCTCGGGCAGCAATGGCGAGCGGCCCAAGCGCAAGCAACTGCCTCCTCCGGTCAGCTCGCCTGCAGCTTCCAGGGCACGTTCACATGAGGCTCGGGTTCGGATCCGCCGTTCGCATCGAGCAGGACCTGCCGAAGCACCGCAAGATAGGCGACAAAGCGCCTGCGCCCGGATGCGGTCAGGCGGCAGGAGGTCTGCGGGCGATTCTCTTCCATCGTCTTGGCCATCTGAATCAGATGCGCTGACTCGAGAACCTCGAGGTGTCTGCTGAGGTTTCCATCCGTGAGTCCACACAGTTGCTTGATCTGCGAGAACGACAGGCCACGAGGATGTGCCAGCAGACAGGTCAGAACGCCAAGCCGCGCACGCTCGTGCATGGCGCGGTCGAGACCCTCGTAGGCAAAGGGGCGCGCTCGGGAACGCTTAGGCATCGGTTTGCTGGTAGCCAAACTGCAAACTCACTGCAACCAGAAGCTGACCAACGCCAAAGGGGACTCCCATCTCCCAGGGCGAGAACGCCCACGCACCGTGTCCCAATGCGAGACACAGCATACCAGTGGCGAGATACCATACGCCGACCCAAAACACTGCACGCGGCAACAAGCGGCACGAGGCGAACACACCCAGGCTGAACAACATCTGCCACAGCCCCGGCAGCATCCACAGAGCCTCGGGTGCGCATCGCAACAACACCACGGTCAGCAACACGCCTGCCACGATCGGCGGTAAAAACTGCTCGAGCGCAGAGCGGATCATCTCGGGTGCAAATCCCGAATGAATCCGGCGTGCCCGCGCCAATGTCTCGATCAGAATGAGAGTGAGGGCCACTGCAGCGGTGGCGATCCAGAGCGCGAGGTAGGCATTCGCAAGCTGCTCGGCACGTGGCGCCCACACCGCCTGCGCGCCGGCGACCGCAAAGGCGAGGACGCCCGTGGTTCCGACCGTGACGGGACCGTAGCCGCGAAACTGCAGGCACCGAGCGATCTGCCCGCGGATGGTGTCGACTTCAGCGAGCGCCTCGCGCACATCGAGCATGGCTCATATCCGACTGCTCCGCCCGGGCGAAGTGTACCGGCGCGCGCCTCTGGCTCGCCAGTCGATGGAGACTAGAACGTGAACATCACCGAGACGGATAGGAGCCGCGCCCCGTCGGTGTAGGGCATCTCGAAGTGCTCGTACTCGAGCCGCAGGCCGGCGGGCCCATAGTGCACCTGCGCACCGGCTCCCCATGCGAAGCTCGTCCCGTTGCGGTCCAGCGCGAAGAGTGTTCCGCCGGGGCCCTGCAGATTGTCGCTCAGGCTCCAGCGCGCGCCGCCTGCCTTGCCGAACAAATCGACGGGCCCGAGCGGCAGGAACCCGACGCCGAATAGATCGAAGGACCGCGCATCGGCGTGGCCGTACGCGGGCAGCGGTGGCATGCCACCGAGCAATGATTGACTCTGGTGCCCAAGGTCGTCGTAGTCGGCCTCCGCCGCGAAGAAGGGAATCGGCCGGAAGCCCACCAGTGCCTTCCACGCGTTGTCGTCGATCCTGAAGTTGTAATCCGTGGTGCCAAAGACGTTATTCACGCGCGCACGTACGTAGCCGGCTCCGATATAGATTCCGGTATCGGCCTGGGTCTGGGGTGGCGTGGGGTTCGTGCTCGCACTCTGGGCATTCGCCACGGCTGCGCCCGCACCAACGGTCAAGGTGCAGAGCGCCGCAGCGATCCAGCGCGTTGCCCCACGAGGGGTCGACGCCCCGTCTTCCACATGTTGCATGGCCAAATCTCCATATCGGCGCGGACTGCGCCCTTCCATTTGAGGATGCCGCTAGCCAGCAACGTGCCTAAGGAGGCTGGGTCGGGCGGGATTGAGGAGGCTTGGTCGGGCGGGATTGAGGAGGCTTGGTTGGGCGGGATTGAGGAGGCTTGGTCGGGCGGGATTGCAGTCCGGCGGGCGCTGAGCTTCAAGCGCTTGCGTGCGAGCCTGCGTCCTGGGCACTGCGCCGAGACTCGGGGACACGCGGTCCCTCGCCGGTGAGCTTGAGGATCTCACCCCAGAGGGTGCAGTAGATCTGAGCCGCCTCGCTCTTCGGCGCAAAGGCAGGCACCGGTGCGCGCCGCACGGTCATGCGCTCGATCTCGCTCCAGTACGGCACCTCGGTCTGCAGCATCTGCGGGAACTGCTTCCGCAGGCTCACCACGAGCTCTTCGTGCAAGGCACGTCTTCGATCCACCATCGAGAAGAACGGCAGCACAGCGAGGTCCCTCCAGCCCTCCGCGGCAATGAATTCCTGAAGCTGCACCAGCATGCGGATCGAAAGCGGCGTCGGCACGACCGGCACGATGACTACGTCGGCCGCGCGCAGGACGTTTTCCGAAAGCAGCGAGATGCCTGCGGGCGCATCGAGAAACAGCACATCGTAGATCTCGCGCAGCGAACGACTCATCTTGAGCAGCCTCTCCGCGGGGTGGCGCCTGGCGGCGAGCTCCACGGGGAAGTTGCGATACGAGAAATCCGCGGGCAGCAGGTCCAGGCCCGCATAGCTCGTTGCGAAGATGAGCTCCGGGAGCTCGCGCTTGCCGGCGAGCAGCTTCTTCGCCGAGGCTCGTGGCTGGGGCTCCCCGCGCAGCGCGTACGTCGAGCCGCCCTGCGCATCCAGATCCCAGAGCAGCGTGCGACGCCCGCCGCTCGCGCAGAGATAAGCCAGATTCACGGCCGTCGTGGTCTTGCCGACGCCGCCCTTGGTGTTCGTCACCGCGATGATCCGCACACGGCGAGCATACGCCCGCTCATCCCCCTCAGCTACGCTCGTGGGATGGGTCCGCGGCAGGGGAATCGATGAAATCGCGTGCCGTTGCAATCTCCAGCGGGCGGCGATCGGGGTGCGGCGCACGGATGCTCTCGGGAGGAATCTCGCCCAAAAGATCGCCCCGCTCGTCCACCACCTTCAGCCGGCACGGCTCGGGGCCCATCCGCAGCAAGACTTGCATGAGCTCGAAATAGCGCGCTGCAGAGGAGATCCGCGGGATGTACTCGTGCGTGCGCGCCGCCGCACGTTTGCCCTCGTGAATGCGGCCGGAGTAGACCGAGCGCGATTCCAGCAAGCGCGCAACGAATATCGACCCGGCGACCGCGAGCATCGTGGGAGCCATGAGAGTCACCGTGGGGGTGAAAAGCCCGCCCGGGGCACCACTGCCGATGCACGCGGCGGTACAGAGCGGCTTCAGAGCGGTGAGGAGCAGCAGCACGGCCACTGACAGCTCGCCGGTGAAGGCGAGCTGCACGACATCCTTCCCGTTGCCGAGCACCTGGGGCAGCGGAATGCCAATGAGACCCAGTGCGGCAAACACGAGCAGAGGTGCTGAGATCAATCCCCATGAGGTTCGTGGCTCGAACGCATCGACCCACGCGATCAGCCGCACGTACAGCGCCGAGGTAAGCCCTGCGAGAGGCCCAAGCAGGATCGACCAGAGAATGAGCGACAACGAGACGGAATACTGTGGAATGTCGTAGGTAGGATGCCGGGGGAGCATGAGCCATCCGACGGAGGTTGCGATCAGAGCGGTCGCAAGCGCGGGCGCGACCAGCGGCAGCGACAGCGTTCCCAGGAGCACCTCCAGCGCAAAGAGTGAAGCCACCGCATGCCCGCGACGAGGATGCCGGCCACCAGAAGCATCCCGATGCGATGGGCCGCGCTGCTGTCCTGCACGGCCTGCAGGAAGTTGTCCCGGTACCCCGGCCAGGCGAGGCGCTGGACGGCTCTGAGAAGCATCATCAGCAGGCCCGCGGCAAGTCCAGCCGCGACGCCGACGATCGGAATGAGCACCCAGAACTGCCATTTCAGGCCCGCAGTGGCCTCGGGTCCAACGTTCGGTTGAGGTGATTCGCTCAATATCGGTACCCGCTCACCGACCGGGTAAGGGCTGGTCCTTCGGCCAGATGAGCCACTCCCTCCCCGGTTGGCGCATGCGCCCCGCCTGATCCGCCGCTTGCGTTCCCGTTCCCCAGAAGAGATCTGCGCGGACGGGGCCACGAATCGCCCCGCCGGTGTCTTGGGCAAAGGCGAGCCGCTGCAGCGGCAGGCTCGATCCGGGGAATGTCGTCGAGACAAATACCGGAGATCCGAGCGGCACGAACGCGGGATCCACCGCGATCGAGCGGCCGGCCGTGAGCGGGACGCCCAGCGCTCCCGGGGAACCGCGGGCGGGGTCCCCGAGCGGCTCCTCGCGGAAGAACACGACGCTCGGGTCGGCATCGAGCAGTTCCTTCACCCGCGCAGGGTGCTCGAGCGCCCACTGGCGAATACCAGGCAGCGTGGCCTCGCCGAGCTTCAGCTCGCCGTGCTCGACCAGGTAGCGGCCGATCGAGCGGTAGGGCTGCCCGTTCTCGTCCGCGTAGTGCAGGCGGATCGTCTGTCCGTCCGGCAGCTGCACGCGCCCCGAGCCTTGCACCTCCAGGACAAACGCATCGATCGCATCGTCAACCCACACGATCTGATGGCCCTCGAGCGCCGCATCGTGCTCCAGATCCGCGCGGCTGTAGTACGGCACGACCTGATTGCCCTCGAGCCGCGCGCGGACGCGCTTGCCTTTGAGCTCGGGGTAGAGCGAGCCAAGCTCGACGGTGAGCAGATCCGGAGGCGGGGAATACAGTGGGGTAGTGAACTGTGCGGACGGAACCCGATCCCCATGCAGGAGCGGCTCGAAGTAGCCGGTCACGAGCCCGTCGCGGCGCGTGTGCCGTCCGATGGTCTGTTCGATGCGATAGGGGTCGAAGTGGCTCTCGAAGAAGACGCGGACATCCTGCGCGGTGAGCGGATGCATGGTCTCACCCGCCCTGCATACGGCCACCCAGCGCTCGGCCAGCGTGCGGGCGGCGCAGCCTGCCAGAAATGCTGGCCAGGCGTCCTTGAGCTCATCGGCCCTCCAGCCAGGCACATCGCTCCAGGGGACCTTGTGGTAGCTCGCCCGTGCCACCGGCGGTGGCGCCGGCGGGCAGCTCCTCGGCTGCATCGTGCAAGCACCGACGAGCGCCACGCCCGCGAGCATGAGCGGCCAGGAAAGTCTTCCAGGTGCCATCGGGTGCATTCTCCGCTAGGACCCAGGCGAAATTATCTATCATCGCAGCCATGACTCAGCGTCACAGCGCGAGTGTAGCCATCGTCGGGGCCGGGCCCGTGGGCTTGACCCTCGCTTTGGATCTTGCCTGGCGAGGTATCGACGTGGTGCTGGCCGAGCAACGCGCTGCGGCCGAAGTCCCGAGCGTCAAGTGCAACCACATCTCCTCGCGCTCCATGGAGCTCTTTCGCCGACTGGGCATAGCACGCGACATCCGCGCCGTGGGGTTGCCGGACGATTACCCCAACGATGTGGTCTTTCGCACCCGTGCCACCGGCTTCGAGCTCACGCGCATTCCCATTCCCTCCCGCAAGGATCGTTTCACCCGCAGCGGCGGTCCGGACACCTCCTGGCCGACTCCGGAGCCCGCGCACCGCGCAAATCAGATCTTTTTCGAGCCGGTGCTGTTTCGCCATGCCAGTCACACCCGCGGCATCACCCTGCTCAGCCGCACACGCGTGGAGGGCTTCCATCAGCACGACGATCGCGTGGAGATCGATGCGCGCGAGCTCGACTCGGACCGTACTCTCAGGATCGAGGCTCGCTATCTCATCGGGTGCGACGGTGGCCGCTCGGCAGTGCGGCGGCACATTGGCGCCAAGCTCACCGGCGATGAGCTCATCCAGCGCGTCCAATCGAGCTACATTCGCGCTCCACGCCTCATCGAGCTCGTCACCCCGCCGCCTGCGTGGATGAGCTATGTCTACAATCGCGAGCGTGCCGGGAACGTGGTGGCGATCGACGGCCGGGAGCGCTGGCTGATCCACAACTATCTGCGCCCGGAAGAGTCGGATTTCGCTGCCGTCGACCGCGACCGCTGCATCCGCGCGATTCTCGGTGTGGGAGCCGACTTTCAGTACGAGGTGCTGCGCGAGGAAGACTGGATCGGCCGCCGCCTGATCGCCGATCGGTTCCGCAGCGGGCGCGTTTTCCTGTGCGGCGATGCCGCCCATATCTGGGTTCCCTATGCGGGCTATGGCATGAACGCGGGTATCGCCGATGCGGCGAACCTCTCCTGGGTGCTCGCCGCGCACCTCAAAGGCTGGGCGCCGCAGAGCATTCTCGATGCGTACGAGCTCGAGCGCCTCCCGATCACCGAGCAGGTGTCGCGCTTTGCGATGCGGCATGCTGAAGGTGCCATTCGGGAGCGCACGCATCTTCCCCTCGAGCTGGAGGAACGGTCCGCGGCGGGGGCCGCGGCGCGCGCCCAGGTGGGAAGCGCCGCCTACCGGCTTCACGTGCAGCAATTTGCCTGCGCGGGGCTCAACTTCGGCTACTTCTACGAGACCTCGCCGCTCATCGCTTACGATGGCGAGCCGCCGCCCCCGTATACGATGGCGCACTACACGCCCTCGACCGTTCCGGGCTGCCGGACCCCGCATCTGTGGCTCGCCGATGGGCGCTCGCTCTACGATGCCCTTGGCCCGTATTACACGCTGCTGCGCTTCGACCCCAGGGTGGAGATCTCGCCGCTCATTCGAGCGATGCAGCGGCGCGGGGTCCCGCTTGCGGTCCTGGACGTGGAGCCCCGGCACCCGGCGGCAGATGGAACATCCCCCGAGCCCAGACTCGAAACGGCCTATCGTCACAAGCTCCTGCTCAGTCGTTCCGACCAGCACATCGCCTGGCGCGGCGATCGGGTTCCCGAGAATCCAGACACGCTGGTGGAGCGCCTGCGCGGCGCGGGCGCTGATGGCACAATACGCGCATGAAAAGCAAACCCTGTCTCGGCCTGGAGGATGCCCAGAGGATCGTTGCAGCTGCCGCCGCGCATGCGCAAGCGCATCGCTGGGCGGTCTCGATCTGCGTGTGCGACGACGGCGGGCACATCCTGCTGCTGCAACGAGCCGATGGCGCCGCGCCGTTCACGGCCCGCATGGCCATCGCCAAGGGCACCGCTGCGGCGCTCGGGCGGCGCGAATCGAAGGCTTTCGAGGATACGATCAATCAGGGCCGCACCGCCTTCGTCACCGCCCCTCTCGAGGGCATGCTCGAGGGCGGAGTGCCGATCGTGGTGGATGGTCACACCGTCGGGGCAGTCGGGGTGTCGGGCGTCAAGTCCTCGGAAGATGCGGAGATCGCACGCGCAGGAATCGCGGCCCTGGGCTGAGGACCGCAGCCCTTCGACCCCGCGCGCGGAACTTCTGCACCGCCAAAGAATCGTACCGCTGTCGCTGGAGCTTCATGAGGGGGGCACCATCGGTCAACTCGGGGCCCAGCGCTGCGTTACACTGCCATTTCAGACTACAAGTCCACTCGCACGACGCTTTCGCAGCGCTATTGGGGTCTTCATGCGCATGACGCTTGACCGGGGTTCGCTCGTCCTTCGATTGCATGCCACGAGCGTGCTCGCATGCATTGCGGCCCTCACGGGCTGCGGAAACAGCAATCTGTACCAATACAATGCGGCGCAGTCGGTGGTGGTGGCGGACTTCAACGGCAGCGGCTACCCGGGCATTGCCGTGGCCGAAGCCCAGATCAACCAGCTGCGACCGGCCGAGCAGCCCGGCTATGTGGCGGTCGTCTTGCAGAATACCAGCACTCCCGGCTCCTACCAGCCCTCGCTGCACTTCGCGACGCAGGGCAACCCCTCATCCATCGCCGTTGGAGCATTTACCCCTGGCAGTGTCGATCTCGCGGTGACCAACGTGAACGACAACTCGGTATCGGTTCTGCTCCAGAGCGCCCCAAACACGGCGAACTTCAAACCTGCCATGAATATCGCCACCGGTACCCCCCCTTCCGGGGTGAACCTGCTGCCCGAGGATGTGGCCATCTGCGATGTCAACGCGGATGGACACCCGGACATGGTGATCGCGTATCAGCTGCAGAAGGAAACCGACATCACGGGCACCGACAACATCACGCCCATCGGTGGCGGCGTGAATGTGATCCTGCAGAATGCCGCAAGCCCGGGCACTTTTCTCGCCGCGGCGAGCATCGGAACCACCCCGTTTCCAAGCGGATACATGTATCCAAATATCTCCTACGGAGTGACGTGCGGGAACTTGAGCGGAGACAGCACCGCACCGCCGGACATCGTCATGACGAGCTTTTCCGGTTACGACACCGAGGACTACTTCGGTGTGCTCTACAACGAGGGCACCGTCTCGATCTTCTTCCACGATCCCTCCAGCCCCGGCAGCTTCCTCCCGCGTGTGGATCTTTCGGTGCCCGGGGCAATCGGCAAGGTCGTGATCGCCGATGTGAATGGTGACGGGCTTCCCGACATCATCGTCGCGGACGAGGCCGCGGGCGCCGACGGCAACGGCTCCGCAGGCGCCGTCGTGCTGCTGCAGAACAAGCCCGCCACTCCCGGCGCGCAGCCCACCTTCGCCGCGCCGGTGTTCTACGCGACCTATTCAGCCACCGCAATTGCGGTCGGCGATCTGACCGGAAACGGCCTGCCCGATATCGTCGTGGCGAGCTCCCAGCCAAGCGTATCGGAGGGAGGTAGCGGCTCGGTCAATGTCATCTTGAACACCCCGAGCACCCCGGGGGTGTTCTCGACGACACCCACGACCTACGGGGGTCTTGGCAGTCCGGTCGGCGTTGCGATCGGAAATCTCGCGGGCAAAGCCGGCAGCGGTCTTCAGGATCTCGCCCTGGCGGATTCGACGGGTGCGGCGGTCATGCTCAACCAATCCAGCTCACCGGGCACCTTCGCGGCGGAGACTCTGGTCGGGGGCTAGCGTGCTCGCAGACGGCTGTGGCGAACCCCGTAGCCGAAATAGATCGCCATGCCGATCACCGACCAGATGACCAGCCGGCTCCAGGTGGCGCTCGAGAGAAACAGAGTCATGCCGAGGCACACGAGCGCCCCGAGGACACAGGTGAAGGGCGCCCATGGGACGCGAAACGGCCGCGGCGCATCCGGCCGCGTGCGCCGCAGGACGAGCACCCCGATGCACACGACCGCAAAGGCCAGCAGGATGCCGATCGAGATCAGATCGGCGAGCACATCGAGCGGGAACACGCCCGCGATGAGAGCCGCGGCGGCGCCGGTCCAGAGGGTTGCAACGTGGGGAGTCTTGAATCGCGGATGACAGCGGCTGATCGATGGGGGCAGCAGTCCATCGTCCGCCATCGCAAGCAGGATGCGCGGCTGACCCAGAAGCGAGGTCAGGATGACCGAGGTCATCCCTGCAATGGCGCCGATCTTGACCAGGGTGCCGAGCCAGGAGAGCTGCGGGTGCGCATCGAGCGCCACCGCCACGGGAGCCGCTACGTTGAGCTTCGTGTATGACACCATCCCCGTGATCGTGGCCGACATCACCACGTACAGCACCGCCGAGATCACGAGCGCGCTCAAGATGCCAAGTGGCAGATCCCTCTGGGGGTTGCGGGCCTCGAGTGCCGTCGTCGAGGCAGTATCGAATCCGACGTACGAGAAAAAGATGATGCCCGCTCCCTGAAGCACCCCGCTCCACCCGAAGTGTCCGAACTTGCCGGTGTTGTGCGGGATGTAGGGATGCCAGTTCGCGGGCGTCACGTAGGCCACGCCCGCCACGACGAACACGATGATCACGCCGACCTTCAGAAACACCATGAACGTGTTTGCGCTGGCGGACTCACGCACCCCCACGTAGAGGATCGCGGTCATCAGCGCGACGACCAGGACCGCCGGCACATTGATCAGCGCGCCCGTCACGACCAGATGCTCGTTTGCGTCGGTCCCAAGCGGTGCGTTCACCAGCGCATCTGGCAGATGAATGTGCGCATCCGCCAGTAAATTCACGACGTAACCCGACCAGCTCACGGCGACGGCGGATGCGGACATGCCGTACTCGAGCAGCAGATTCCATCCGATGAACCACGCCATCGCCTCGCCGAGCGTCGCATACGTATAGCTGTACGCGCTGCCGGGCACCGGCAGGAATGCCGCGAACTCTGCGTAACACAGCGCCGCAAGCCCGCTGCCGAAGGCAGCGATCATCAGCGATAGCGTGACGGCCGGACCGGATTGATTCGCGGCGACCGTGCCCGTCAGCACGAAGATGCCCGTGCCGATCGTCGCGCCCAGACCGATGGCCGTGAGGGCCGGCACCGTCAGTACTTGCTTCAGCCGCTGGGCGCCGCTGGCCGCCCCGCCTCCCTCCACGGGATGAACGGCAAGCATCTGCCGCAGGATCGGTGTCAAGCAGACACCGACCGCAGGCCGACGCGTCGTGAAGACCCCCGGATCTCGAGCATGTGCCCGCCATCATCGCCGTTTGCGGGCGCCGAGCTCAAGAGGGATGGGCGTTGGAGCGATCTACCCGGTCACCGAGCTGCGGCGGAGCTCGCCGAGCAGCACGCTCGGGTCGCACCCCTTGGTCACGAAAGCCGCGGCCCCGCGATGGAGGATCTCGCGGGCGAGCACATCGTTGCTCAGGCCGCTGAACACGACGATCCGCAGCTGCGGCACCCTCGAGGTGAGCCCCTCGATCAGCTCGAAGCCGCTACCGCCCTGCAGTCCCAGATCGAGAACCAGGACGTTGGCACCCGAGCCCTGCACGGCCGGCAGCACGGCGGCCGCCGAGGCCACCTGGCCCACGCAGTGCATGTCCGGCTCCGAGTCGATGATCTGGGCGAGCGTCTCGCTGAGATCGGCGTGGTTCTCGGCGATCAGAACCCGCAGGGGCTTCCCGAGGCGGATATTCTCGACTCCCACGGCTTGTGTTTCCCCCAATCGATGGTGATTCCGAGGGGCCTCAAGCGCCCGGCGGAGCACAAAAGCAAGCATCGTGCCCGCTGGAGCCCTGCCGGGCTCGAAACCGCGGGGGGACGACGCCCGTGCGCCTCAGTCGCCGAGAAATCGCAGCAGCTCGTCGGTCTTCTCGAGCATCAACTCGCGATTGCCGCGGGACTCGACATTCAAGCGAACCAGCGGCTCGGTGTTCGAGGCACGCAGGTTGAAGCGCCAGTCGGCAAACTCCATCGACAGTCCGTCGGTGAGATCGATGGAAAGAGCGCCCCGCTCGTAACGGCTGCGCGAGCGCTGCAGAACCGAGGCCGCCTCGCCTTCGAGGTGCCGATTGATCTCCCCGCTGGCCGGGTACAGTCGCATGCGCTCCCCGACCAGAGCCGAGAGCGGCTGGCCGCGCTCGCAGATCACCTGCAGGACGAGCAGCCACGGAATCATGCCGCTGTCGCAGTAGTAGAACTCGCGGAAGTAGTGGTGCGCGCTCATCTCCCCGCCGTAGACCGCATCCACTTCGCGCATCTTCTGCTTGATGAACGCATGACCGGACTTGCACAGCACCGGCTGTCCGCCGTTGGAACTGACGATATCGATCGTGTTCCACGTCAGGCGCGGATCGTGAACGATGCGGCCGCCGCGCTCGTGGCGCAGGAACACCTCGGCGAGCAGGCCGACGAGGTAGTAGCCCTCGATGAACTGGCCTTGCTCGTCGAAGAAGAAGCAGCGGTCGTAATCCCCATCCCATGCAAGGCCTACGTCGGCGCCCGAGCTCTGCACCGCGCGGCTCGTCACCGCCCGGTTTTCCTCGAGCATCGGATTCGGCACGCCGTTCGGAAAGTGCCCATCGGGCTGGTGTTGGAGCTTCACCAGCTCGAAAGGCAGGTGCGGCTCGAGCTGGTCGAGGATCAGTCCGGCGCCCCCGTTGCCCGGGTTCACGACCACCTTGAGCGGCTTGAGCTTGCCGCGGTCGATGTAATGCAGCAGATGCTCGATGTAGCGCTTGCGCACATCGAGCGCATGCTCGCTCCCGGGCTTGGGGGCGGCGCCCGCGAGCCGTCCCTCCTCGATCAGGGAGCGGATGTCCTTCAGGCCCGTGTCGGCGCTGATCGGACGCGATTCGGCGCGCACCAGCTTCATGCCGTTGTAGTCCGGCGGATTGTGGCTGGCCGTGACCATGATGCCACCGCCCAGCTGCTCGGCGGCCGTTGCGAAGTAGATGCCCTCGGTTCCCCACAGCCCGATGTCGAGGACATCGACGCCGCACTCGATGAGTCCCCGCTTGAGCGCAGCTGCAAGGCCCGGGCTCGAGAGGCGGATGTCGTAGCCGACCGCGACGTTCGCCGGCTGGACGAACTGCGCATACGCTCGGCCGATATCGTAGGCGAGGCCTTCGTTGATCTCATCGGGGATGCGGCCGCGGATATCGTAGGCCTTGAACGCCGTCAGCTTTGGCATGTGCGTCAGGTCGTCGTGCCTTCGCGCCCGTAGCGATCCTCGAACCGCACGATGTCGTCCTCCCCGAGGTAGGACCCCGACTGCACCTCGATGATGTGCAGCGGAATCTTGCCGGGATTGTTGATGCGATGCTTCACCCCGACCGGGATGTAGGTGGACTGATTCTCCTCGAGCAGGAAGACCTCATCCCCGCGTGTGATGCGCGCGGTGCCCGACACGACGATCCAGTGCTCCGCGCGATGATGATGCATCTGCAGCGAAAGCGTCGCGCCCGGCTTGATCTTCAGCCGCTTGACCTGGAAGCGCGGTCCATTCTCGATACTGTCGTAGCTCCCCCACGGCCGGAATACCTCGCGATGCAGCGAGTGCTCGTAGCGGCCCCGCTCCTTCAGCCGGAAGACGAGCTTCTTCACGTCCTGCACCTGGCTCTTGGGTGCGACGAGCACGGCGTCCTTGGTCTCGATCACGACATGATCCTTGAGCCCCACGGCTGCGACCAGGCGGCTCTCGGAGTAGAGATAGCACCCCTGGGAGTCCTCGCAGATCACATCGCCCCGGGCGACGTTACCGTGGCTGTCGGCCTCGCTCGCCTCGTGCAGCGCCGCCCAGGACCCCACATCGCTCCAGCCCGCATCGAGCGGCACCACGACGGCGCCCGAGGTCTTCTCCATCACGGCGTAGTCGATCGAATCGGCCGGACAGCGGCCGAACACCTCCGCATCGATGCGCGTGAAGTCGAGGTCGGACTTCGCGCCGCGATAGGCCGCATCGCATGCCGCGGCGATCTCGGGCGCGAACCGCTCGAGCTCCGCAAGGTAGCGCCGCGCCCCGAACATGAACATGCCGCTGTTCCAGTAGTACTCCCCGGAGGCGACGAACTCGCGCGCTCGCTCCACGGAGGGCTTCTCCACGAACCGCTCGATCCGATTAACCTCCCCGATCGCCGCACCGCGCTGGATGTAGCCGTAACCGGTCTCGGGTGAGCTCGGGACGATCCCAAAGGTCACGAGGTGTCCCTGCTCGGCTGCTGCGAGCGCCGCGTGGACCGCGCGATGGAAGACCGGCACGTCGTGGATGACGTGATCGGCCGGCAGCACGAGCAGAATGGGGTCGGGACCTTCCGGTGCTGCACGCGAGCCGGGTGCGGAGGAGGCTCCGGCGGTGGCCAGTGCCGCGTGCGCCGCCAGGGCGATCGCAGGTGCGGTGTTGCGTCCGCTCGGCTCGAGCAGCATCGCGCGAGGCTCGATGCCGATCTGTCGCAGCTGCTCGGCCACCAGAAAGCGATGCGCCTCGTTGCAGACGATCACCGGCGAACCCGCACCGAGGCCCTCCAGTCTCAATGCCGTTTGCTGCAGCATCGTGCGCTCGCCCGTGAGCGCAAGAAGCTGTTTGGGATAGAGCTCGCGCGAGAGCGGCCACAGGCGCGTGCCGGCACCGCCGGACAGGATCACAGGTATCAGCATGATCCAAACAGTATGCCATATTGAGCGTGAGCCGCCGTGACCCAGGATGACGTCCGAAAATGGCGAGTCCCGGCGTCTCTCCCCGTGTATCGTTGTGACATATGCAGGATGACAGCGCCCTGGACCGACGAGCCCTCGAGCGAGCGCGGATCAGTCGCGATCCTCGATTCGACGGTCGATTCTTCGTCGCGGTGACAACGACCGGCATCTACTGCCGTCCGGTGTGCCCGGCGCCCGCGCCGAAGAGCGCACACGTGCGCTATTACTCGAGCGCCGCAGCGGCTGCCGAGGCCGGTTTCAGGCCCTGCCTGCGCTGCCGTCCCGAGGCTGCGCCCGGCACACCCGCATGGCTCGGCACGTCCGCCGTCGTGCGACGCGCGCTGCGCCTCATCGAGCAAGGCGCGCTCGATCGATCGTCGATCGATGAGTTTGCAGCCCGCATCGGCATCGGTCCGCGGCATTTGAATCGGCTGTTCGTGCAGCACGTCGGCGCATCGCCCATCTGCGTCGCGCAAACGCGGCGGCTGCACTTTGCAAAGCAGCTCATCGACCAGACGAGCCTCCCCATGACGCAGATCGCGCTCGCCGCGGGCTTTGGCAGCTTGCGCCGCTTCAACGATGCGTTCCGCGGCGCGTACGCGCGCGCCCCGCGCGACATTCGCCGCGCGACCGGCCCGGTGGGCGGGCCCACGGAGCAGACGAGCCTGCGCCTTGCGTATCGGCCACCCTATGACTGGCGCTGGGTCGAGGACTTTCTCGCTGCGCGTGCCTTGCAAGGCGTCGAGCGCGTCGATGAGCAAGGCTATGCGCGCACCATTGCGCTTGCCGGGGGGCCGGCCCTCATCTGCGTGCGCCCGATACCTCAACGCAACGAGCTCGAGCTGATCGTGCGCGGTGCGCCCGCGGCAAGCCTCCTGCAGATCTCGCTCGCCGCCCGGCGCACGTTCGACCTGGCCGCCGACCCGGCGCTGACCGCGCGAGCCTTCAAGGCCGACCCGGTGCTCGGACCCCTGGTGCGCCGCCGACCGGGCCTGCGCATCCCCGGGGTGTGGGATGCGTTCGAATGCGCCGTGCGAGCCGTACTCGGCCAGCAGGTGAGCGTTGCGGCGGGGCGTACCCTCACCCGTCGCGTGGTGGAGCGCGCCGGCGCGCAAGCTCCCGCGAACAGCGAGGGTTTGACGCATGTCTTCCCCAGCCCCGAGGCGCTCCTCGCGACGCCCCTGGAGGGGCTCGGGATCACGGGCGCCCGGATTGCCTGCCTACAGGGGCTTGCCCGCGCAGTGCTCGAGCGCAAGGTCAGCTTCGATGCGCCGGCAGCGGATGTCGTCGCAGCGCTCGAGAGCCTGCCGGGCATCGGACCGTGGACCGCCCAGTACATCGCGCTGCGGGCGCTCGGCGAGCCCGATGCGCTGCCTGCCGCGGACCTGGTTCTCAGGCGCATGGCCGGCTGCGACGGGCGCTCGCTCGCGCAACGCGCCGAAGCCTGGCGTCCATGGCGCAGCTACGCGGTGATGCACCTGTGGTGCGCCGCGGGCGAGCCTGCGCTCCGGGCCGCCTGAGGCGTCAGATCAACCAAGCAACGCCCCCCCTGCGGCGAGGATCCCCATCATGATGTACTGGCACGAGATTGACTCTCCCGTGGGCAAGCTGCTTCTGGCGGGAGATGCCGCCGGGGGCTTGACCCTGGTGCATTTCCAGTCAGGTCGGCGGCCACGCTCGGTGCCGGCGGACTGGGTCGCGGACCCGGCGCCGTTTGCGCCCGCCATCGCTCAATTGCGCGAATACTTCGCGGGCCGGCGCCGCGCGTTCGACCTGCCCCTGGCCCCGCGGGGCACACCCTTTCAGCGCACGGTGTGGGATGCGCTGACGCGGATTCCTTACGGGAAGACTGTGTCCTACGGAGAGCTCGCGCGCGGGATCGGCAGGCCCCAAGCCTCACGCGCCGTGGGCCTTGCCAACGGGGCCAATCCGCTTCCAATCCTCGTGCCCTGTCACCGCGTGATCGGCGCCGATGGATCCCTCACGGGCTTCGGTGGAGGTCTGGAGGTCAAGCGGCGTCTGCTCGCGCTCGAGCGCGCGCAGACCGGAGCCAGCGATTGCTTTCACGGGTTTGCCACCGACTTGCCGCGCCCGACGCCGTAGTACGTGAACCCGAATCGAGCGAGCACCGCCGGGTCGTAGAGGTTGCGGCCATCGAAGATCAGCGGATCCTTCAGCAGCTCCTTTAGACGGTCGAAATCGGGGCTGCGAAACTCCTGCCATTCCGTGGCGATGAGCAGCGCGTCGGCGCCCTCCACCGCCTCGTACGCGCTGCGGCACAGCGTCAGCTCGGTCACCCGCTCGCCGTAGATCCGGCGCGCTTCGTCCATTGCCACGGGATCGTACGCCCGCACACGCACGCCGATCTTCACCAGCATGTCGATGATGGTACGCGAGGGCGCCTCGCGCATGTCGTCGGTGTTTGGCTTGAAAGCAAGCCCCCATAGCGCGACGGTGCGGCCCTTCAACTGCTCGCCGAAGTGCCCCTGCATCTTGTGC
This sequence comes from Steroidobacteraceae bacterium, assembly GCA_035524075.1. Lineage (GTDB taxonomy): Bacteria > Pseudomonadota > Gammaproteobacteria > Steroidobacterales > Steroidobacteraceae > JASHUC01. The sequence continues at coordinate 46,693 of DATKPP010000045.1, forward strand.
ACGAGCACCTCCCGCTGCCGCTTGTTGACCGACTCGACGGCCGAGAGGACCTCCGGCTGATGGCCCGCCTGGCGCGCCGAGCGGATGAGAGCCTGCACATCCTTCGGAAAGCACGAGCCGCCATAGCCGGTACCCGGGTAGATGAAGCTGTAGCCGATGCGCGGGTCGGATCCGATCCCCACCCGCACCTTCTCGATATCCGCACCGACCCGCTCCGCAACGTTCGCCAGCTCGTTCATGAAGCTGATCTTCGTGGCCAGCATCGCGTTTGCCGCATACTTCGTCAGCTCCGAGGAACGCACGTCCATCACGATGAAGCGCTCGTGATTGCGGGTGAACGGCTCGTAGAGCATGCGCATGAGCTCCACCGTGCGCGGGTTGTCAGTGCCGATGATCACGCGGTCCGGCTTCATGAAATCCTGAACGGCCGCCCCCTCCTTCAGGAATTCGGGATTGGAGACCACGTCGAACTCGACGCCCCCGCCGCGCGCGTGCAGCGCCCTCTCGACCTCCTGGCGCACCCGGTCCGCCGTACCCACCGGAACGGTGGACTTGGTCACGACGATGGCGTAGCGGTTGAGGTGTGCGCCGATCGTGCGCGCGACCGCGAGCACATAACGCATGTCGGCCGAGCCGTCCTCGTCCTGAGGAGTGCCCACCGCGATGAGCTGGAAGAGCCCGTGCTCGACACCCTTTGCGGCATCGGTCGTGAACTCGAGCCGTCCCGCCTCCATGTTGCGCTTGATGACCGTGTCGAGCCCCGGCTCGTGGATCGGAACCTCTCCACGGCCCAGGCGCGCCACCTTCTCCGCATCGACATCGACGCCGATCACGTGATTGCCGGCCTCGGCGAGGCAGGCCCCGGTCACGAGCCCAACGTACCCAGAGCCGAATATGGTGACGCGCATCGTCTAAGTGCTTGAGGGGAAAGAGCGCCGCAGCCTAGCCGAACCCCCCAGGATGCTCAAGGTCAGCGCCGCCCGGATCGCCCCATTTTGTGATTGAAGGTCGAAAACTCAATGTTTTCGGCACATTAGCCTCGGCAGCGGTGCTCGGCATCCGATAGGCTTATGATCCATATCGGTGCAAGCTGATTCGCTCGAAATTCTCGAAGAGGCTGGCGTGCCATCCCCGCAGGCGCGGGCGATCGTGCGGGCAATCGAGATCGAGCTCGATGGAGCGAAGGACACCTTGGCAACGAAGCACGACGTGCTTGCGCTGCGGCAAGAGATGAGCGAAGTACGTCACGGCCTGGAGATCAGGATCGAGACGCTACGAGGCGAATTGCGCAGTGCGATCCATGCGAGCGCCGCCAGTACCACACGGCAGATGTACGCGGCATTGCTGGGCCAGATGGCCGTGCTGCTGGGGATCGCTTACTTCTTTGTCTCGGATCTGACGCGCTGAGGTCAGCGCCAGCCATCGGACTTACCCCGTCCGAGCCAGCCACTCCACGTAGCGCCGCACACCGCTCCCCACATCGGCAAACTCCACGTCGCATCCCGCGGCCCGCAGCTGGGTCAGATCCGCCTGCGTGCGGCACTGATACTTGCCGACGAGCGCATCCGGGAAGGGCACGTAGCGCACCAGACCCTCGGTGACTTGCTGCCTCAATCCGAGCCCCGGCTGCCCCCGCTCGGCTCGGCAGGCATTCACGACCGCCTCGGCCACGTCGTTGAAGGGCTGCGCGCGTCCACTACCCACGTTGAAGATTCCGCTGCGCTCGGGATGCTCGAGAAACCACAGGTTCACGGCCACCACATCCTCGACGTACACGAAGTCGCGCAGCTGCTCTCCGGGGGCAAAACCTCCGTACTCCCCGAACAGCTCGACGGCGCCCGTGCTCTGGTACTGCTCGAACTGGTGGAATGCGACCGAGGCCATGCGGCCCTTGTGCTGCTCTCGGGGACCGTAGACGTTGAAGTAGCGGAGTCCCACGACCTGAGGGGTCGCCGCCCGCAGCATTCTGCGCACCACCTGGTCGAAGAGCAGCTTCGAATAGCCGTAGACGTTGAGGGGTTGCTCGCAGGATGCTTCCTCCCGAAAGGTCGAGCTGGCTCCGTACACGGCCGCGGAGGATGCATAGAGCAGGCGCGTGCCCCGCGCCTGACAGGCATCGAGCAGGTCCTTCGAGCAGCGATAGTTCGTCTCGAGCATGAAGCGCCCGTCGTGCTGCATGGTGTCGGAGCAGGCGCCCTGGTGGAATACCACGTCCACCTGGCCGAACTCCCCACGCGCGAAGCGCCCATAGAACTCGCTACGGTCGAGATAATCACTCAGCTGCGCACCGAGCAGATTGCGATACTTGGAGCCCTCGGTGAGGTCATCGACCGCAATGACATCCTCGATCCCCGCACAATTCAGGCCATGCACGAGATTGCTGCCGATCATGCCGGCGGCGCCGGTGACCACCACTTTCATGTCAGCCCGAGCGCCTGTTCGATCAGCGCGCACAGCGCGTGACCGATGAAGATGTGCGCCTCCTGGATGCGTGCCGTCGTGCGACTGGGCACGACGATCGGAACATCGCACAGCTTGAGCAACTCCCCGCCGTCTCGGCCGAGCAAGCCGATGGTGTGGATGCCGCCGGCGCGGGCGGCTTCTGCCGCGCGGATCACATTGCGCGAGTTCCCGGAGGTGGAGATCGCCACGAGGCAGTCCCCGGGCTGACCCAGCCCTGTCACCTGGCGGGCGAAGATATCCTCGAATCCGTAGTCGTTCGCGATCGCGGTGAGCGCCGACGTGTCAGTCGTGAGCGCAATCGCCGGAAGGGACTTCCGGTCCTTCACGAATCGGCCGATGAGCTCCGCGGCGATGTGCTGACTGTCGGCCGCCGAGCCGCCGTTGCCGCAGAGCATCACCTTGTGGCCCGAGGCGAGCGTCGCGGTTGCAAGAGCCGCAGCCCGGGCGATGCCCGGCGTGAGTGCATCCAGCCCTCGAAAGAGCTCCAGATGCTCGCGCAGCTGGTCCCGCAATGCCGCGCTCACCTCAACCTCCCTCACGTGCGCAGATGCCCCAGATTCTCCAGGAACCAGCGGTACGTGTCCGTGAGCCCGTCGACGAGTGGAATCCTGGCCTTCCAGCCCAGCGCCGTGAGTCGTGATACGTCGAGCAGCTTACGGGGAGTGCCGTCGGGCTTGGAGGTGTCGAACCTCATCGGGCCATCGTACCCCACGGTCTTGGCCACCAGGCTTGCGAGCTCGGCGATGGAGACATCCTCCCCCCACCCCACGTTCAGCCACATCTCCCCGCCGTAGCCCCGCATGAGAAACAGGCATGCATCGGCCAGATCATCGACGTGCAGGAACTCGCGGTGTGGAGTTCCCGTGCCCCATATCTCTACCTCCGGCGCGCGCGAGACCTTCGCTTCGTGGAACTTACGGAGCAAAGCAGGCACTACATGAGAGTCCTGCAGATTGAAGTTATCGCCTGGACCATAGACGTTCGTCGGCATCACGCAGATCGCATCGAATCCGTACTGGCGCCGATACGCCTGGCATAGCTTCAGACCGGCGATCTTAGCGATGGCATACCACTCGTTCGTCGGCTCCAGCGGACCGGTGAGGAGACAGTCCTCCGTCATCGGTTGTGGGGCGTGTTTCGGGTAGATGCAGCTCGAGCCGAGGAAGAGAAGCTTGCGCACGCCATGGCGCCGTGCGGAGTCGATCACATTGGACTCGATGAGCAGGTTGTCGCGTAAGAACTCGGCGGGATGGGAATTATTCGCGAGAATGCCTCCGACTCGAGCTGCAGCCAGGAACACGAACTGAGGTCTCTCGCGCGCGAAGAAGCTCTCGACGGCATGCTGATCGCGCAGATCGAGCTCGGCTCTCGAGCGCAGGACCAGATTCCGGAAACCTGCGGCCCGCAGCTTGCGCACGATGGCCGACCCCACGAGACCAGTGTGCCCGGCCACGAAAATCGGGGCATCCGGGGTCACTCGTGATACCGATAGGTCTTGAATCCCTCGCGAGCGATCGCAGCGTCGCGCTTGGCCAGCTGCAAGTCCTCCGCGATCATCTCCTCGATGAGCTGGGCGAAGGAGTGCTCCGGCTTCCAGCCCAGCTTGGTACGGGCCTTGGTAGCATCTCCGAGGAGTGTCTCGACCTCGGTGGGCCGGAAGTAACGGCCATCGACCTTTACGACCGTCTCCCCGGTCTTGCTGTCGATCCCGCGCTCATCCACACCCCGCCCCTGCCATTCGATCGCCATCCCCAGACACTGTCCGGCCTGCTGCACAAACTCACGCACCGAGTGCTGCTCCCCCGTGGCAATCACGAAATCCTCCGGTGAGGTTTGCTGGAGCATCAGCCATTGCGCACGAACGAAGTCCCGGGCATGCCCCCAGTCGCGCAGCGAGTCGAGATTGCCGAGATAGAGGCACCTCTCCAGGCCTTGGTGGATGCGAGCCAGCCCGCGGGTGATCTTGCGAGTCACGAAGGTCTCCCCGCGGATCGGGGACTCGTGGTTGAAGAGAATGCCACTGCAGGCGTACATGCCGTAGGCTTCCCGGTAATTGACCGTGATCCAGTGCGCATACACCTTGGCCGCGCCATAGGGGGATCGGGGATAGAACGGCGTCGTCTCGCGCTGGGGAGTCTCGAGAACCTTGCCGAACATCTCGGACGTGGACGCCTGGTAGAAGCGCACCCGTTCGACCAAGCCGAGGATGCGAATGGCCTCCAGCAGGCGCAGCGTCCCCAAGGCATCCGCGTTGGCGGTGTACTCCGGGGTTTCGAACGAAACCGCGACATGGCTCTGCGCCGCGAGGTTGTAGATCTCATCGGGCTGGACCTGCTGGACGATGCGAATGAGATTCGTTGCATCCGTGAGATCCCCGTAGTGCAGCTGCATGCGCACGCCGCGCTCGTGGGGGTCCTGGTACAGGTGGTCGATCCGATCGGTGTTGAAGGAGGAAGCCCGGCGCTTGACGCCGTGCACCTCGTATCCCTTCTCGAGAAGGAGCTCTGCGAGGTACGCGCCGTCCTGTCCCGTAATGCCGGTGATCAAGGCCCGCGTCATTGCGGTGCCCCCCTATCGAGAACTCGGTTTTGGAACTGATCCGACCTAAGGGTCCGGGATACCGACGAAGCCGAGCACGGACCGAGTGCGCTCAGAAAAGCCGGTCAGTAGGCCCCGCCGCCGCCCAGCACCACCCGGGTCGTCTTCAAGAGGATATACAAGTCCAGTAACAGATTCTGCTTCCGGACGTAATACACATCCAGAGCGACCCGCCGCCGGTAGTCCGTGTCGTTGCGTCCGGTGACCTGCCAGAGGCCAGTTATTCCGGGTTTCGCTGAGAGATAAACAGGCAAGCTCCGGCCATACCGCATGAGCTCCTCCCGCACCACCGGCCGGGGCCCCACGAGACTCATCTCGCCCCGGAGGACGTTCCAGAGCTGAGGCAGCTCATCCAGGCTTGTGCGTCGCAGGAAGCGCCCGAGGGCCGTGACGCGCGGATCTCCCCTGAGCTTGTGGTCACGAACCCATTCGGCCTTCAGCTCTGGCTGCCGCTCGAGGAGCTCGCGGAGCACGCGGTCGGCATCAGGCACCATGCTGCGGAATTTCAGACACTCGAACGCCCGACCGTCCCGACCGATCCGGCGGTGCCTATAGATCGCTGGGCCGCCCTCTCTGCCGAGCAGCACAACGATGACAAGCATCAATGGAAGAAAGACGAGACCCAGAACGATCGCACCGAGAATATCCAGGAGCCTCTTGAGGGTCGCACCCAAGGACCAGCTGCGAGTGATCTCCGCAGGGTCGCTGCCGTCGGCGCGCCAGGAGACCTTTTGACCCAATACGCCCACCAATCGTGGTGCGCGATCCTGAGTCACCTCGCGCAGACTCCAACTCTCGGCCTCGGCCTCCCGTTGGGACCACCGGCCCCTACTCACTAAGTGAGGTCGCACGGTTGCCGCGGCTCCAACCTTAGGCAACCTGGGATCGGATGCGTCACTTACGTGTTGGGCAGGCAATGCAAATCTCCTCCACGAGCCACCTGAGGCTCTGTCGCCATCTGGCGACAACGCATGAAAAAGCTACGGCTGCCTTGTTGAGCCTGTGTCCGAGCAACGCCGTGGGTGTCGCATGGTTGACACGAGCCCATTCGCAGTCCGCTGCAGCTTTCGTACCTGTTCCGACACAGGCAAATCGGCGCAGCAAACCATGGACCCGAACGTATCGGCGAACATCGACGGTCATGCCGGCGCCGGTATGCAAGACGCTCACTTGTAAACGCAGGTATGTGGGACCCGCATTCGAGAAAGTTCATTCTCAACGGTGATCCGCTAGAGCGACCAACAGCCATGCGCCTGCGCGCGAGGCATCTATCCTCCGGCACCCGGACGAGACCGTGCGCCCGAAAATGTGCGGGCCGCCGAACGCCTTTGGCGAAGGGAGTATACCTGATCACTTTACGGTGAACAGCTCAGCTTGTGTCACGTTTTGCAACATCCTTGTGCGGCAAGCGAGGCGCACTTCACTCACTTGACCGACCGACTGCGGTTGCCGTGTACTGCCGCGCGGCAAGCGCGAGGTGAAGATGCGGTTGCATCAACCGTGTGCATCCCTGCTACAACAGTGTGCAAGGCAAAGATAGAGTGATGATCGTGCTTCCCGAAGGCGGATACGATGTCGTTGGCTCGGTCGTTGTGTTCAAGACCGATCCCTGCGAGCTCGCGCAGGCCGTGGCCCAATTCCTGGCTGTCCCGCTGAAGACTCACCTTTGCATCATCGACAACTCGCCGTCGCCGGCGGCCAGACCCGATTGGGATCCCGCACGGGTCTCGTACCACTTCGCGGCGAAGAACCTGGGCTATGGTCGTGCACACAATCTAGCCTTGGCTGCCGCGTCGGGTAGGTCCCGTTACAGTCTGGTCATGAATACCGACATCCGCTACTCACCGGATGTGGTCTGTCGTCTGGTTGACTTTCTCGAGCGCCACCGCGACGCCGGATTGGCGGCACCTAAGATCCGCTACCCGGACGGCTCCCTGCAGTACGTCTGTCGACTCCTACCTACGCCCCTGAATCTCTTCTTACGCAGGTTTCTGCCCCGAGCCACTTGGACACTGCGCGCCGACGCGCTGTACGAGCTACGATGGTGGGATCACGAGCACGTCGCGAACCTACCTTACTTTCAAGGCTCGTTTATGATGCTGCGCACCAGCGTCTGCAATGAGATCGGCGGCTTCGATGAGCGCTTCTTTCTATATGGCGAGGACATCGATCTCACCCGGCGAATGCATGCCGTCGCCCAGACACTTTACGTCCCACACGTTCAGATTACCCACGAATACCGTAGGTACAGCAGAAAGTCACTCGTGGGCACCTGGTATGGGATCCAGAACAACTGTCGCTACTTCAACAAGTGGGGATGGTTCTTCGATCGGGATCGCAAGCGAATTAATCGGCGGGTAGTCGCCCAGCTGTCCAACCGTACAGTCCCCATCGCGTCCTGACCGGAGCGTAAACCATGCAAGTCGCGCTGTATCCCGAACGCTCCGCGAGCGTCCACGACCGGCCGAAGCCCCAAAGCGACGACGTGACGCTCGAGGACGTACTCGGCGTCCTTCGCCGCGGTCGGTGGCTCGCTATTGCATTCATTGCAGTGACAACGCTGGCAGCGACCGTGGGCGCGATGATGGTTCCCAAGAGCTACAAGGCGACCGTCGTCATTGGTGCAAGCGAGAACGAGTCCGACACGAGCCATCTGTCAGGCAGCCTCGGCTCGCTGGCCTCTACGTTCGGAGGACTCGCATCCCTCGCAGGGGTATCTCTTCCAGAGGATATGCAGAGGTGGCAATACATCGAGGTACTCAAGTCCGAAGCTCTGACCGAAAGGTACATTCGAGAGAACAATCTCCTTCCGGTGCTGTTCTACCGGCGATGGGATGCACAGAAATCGCGCTGGAAAGTCAGCGATCCCAAAAAGATACCCACGTTATGGAAGGCCAACCGCCTCTTTCAGAATGACATCCGCAACGTCACGGTCGACAACAAGACGAGCATCATTCGGATGACCATCACGTGGCGGGATCCCGTGCTGGCGGCAAAATGGGCCAACGACCTGGTTCGCCTGACGAACGAATACCTCCGCAACAAGGCGATCACGGAGGCCGAGCGCGATATTGCCTATCTCAATGACCAGGCTTCGAAGACGAACCTGGTCGAGGCCCAGCATGCAATCGATGCGCTCCTCGAGACAGAACTGGATAAGGCGATGGTCGCTCGAGGCAATGACGAGTATGCGTTCGATGTGCTTGACCCGGCAGAACCACCCGAGAAGCCCTCGTCGTTGCCCACGTGGGCGTGGAGCGCCATCGCGTTTGCGGCCGGTTTGGTGGTCGCGTTCTTGGTGGCGTTCCTGAAGGCAAGCTGGCACAAACGCTGAGAGGGACAGTTGGCAGCTCGGCGGACGCTGAGGCCACCGACGAGCTCAGTCGCGAGAATGAGACCGCTAGTCGCACCACGAGTGGCGCTGCATCGGCAGGTGGACGGGAGAGTGGTCATGCGACTTCAGAATGCGCTACGACTCCGGTACGTCATAGTCGCCATATCCCTGAGCGCATGCGGTGGCGGCAACGGTGGCTCACGGTCCGGGCCCCCCATCCCGCCCTCGGGACTGAGCTACAACAATCCCTCGCCCGTGTTCAATGTGAGCCAACCGATCCAGCCCCTCCTGCCGACCGTCACGGGCACCGTCACCGCCTATGCGGTCAGTGCCCAGCTGCCCGCAGGACTCGCGCTCAACACCGCGACAGGCGTGATCTCGGGCACCCCCACTCAGGCAACCCCCAAGACCACCTACACGGTCAGCGCAAGCAATTCAGCCGGCTCGACCTCGACACAAATCTCAATCGCCGTGAACGCCGTGATGACCGTCGCCTACCCGAGCGAGTATTACTCGTTCACCAAGGGTATGCCAGCCACGATGATCGGGTTTCCTGGGGCTCCGAGCGCCTCGTTTAGCGTCAATCCACCACTTCCGCCGGGTCTCACGCTAGATCCGACCACCGGTGTGCTTAGCGGCACACCGACACAGTCGTCGCCGCCGACGAGCTACACAATCACGGCTTCCGGCGCGACCGTTCAGTCCGCTGCGCTGACTATGGCCGTGAGTCCAGGCCCCGTGCTGGACCTGGGACAGACGTCATTAGCTCAGCTGCGTCTGTCGAACGGCGTGGCCCTGAGCGAGGATCAGGCCGGAGCGTGGGTGCTATGGAACTACGCCTCGGCGGCGCAGATCGCAAGTGGAGTCTCGACCGCGCCGGTCACCCTCGGTAGCGGCGCTGATCTGGAGGGGCCGACCGCCGTGATCCAGACGGCGAGCGCGGCGGGGGCAGCGCTGGAGGTCCTGTCCGCCGCCAGCGGGCAGGTACTCACGAACATTTCTGTGCCGGATCTTGCTAGCGGTTGGTGGAAGCTTGCCTCTGATGGCAGTTACGTTTGCGCCGGGACGTCTACGGGACTTACGGCCTGGACGCCTTCCGGCAGCGTGCTCGTGTCGCTGGCGGGCGACTATTCCAAAGCGAAGGTTTATGCGGGGCCCGGTGAGATCCATATTGCACTAGGCCCCGCCGGCCCGGGCGTCGTCCAGGTGATCACCACTGAGACGGGTGCGTCGCAGGTCAGCTCCGCATTCCAGGGGCAATTCCTGTCCTGGTTCCAGGATGGCAGCGCGTTCTTCACCAGCGTCAACAGCAACGTATGGATCTATTCGAGCAGCGTGACAGAGCTTGAATTCATCACGCTGACCAACACCGCCGTCAGTGGGGGACTCGGCCAGTGGTTCTGGACTCTCGATGAGCTCGGTAATTTCGCGCTCTATGATGTCGGTGGGTCTGCTACACCCGTCGCCACGTACTCTGGAGTGAGTGCGGCGATCCCGGCTTCGTCCGCAATGACCCTGGCGTTGATTGGGGCCCCACCCTTAGTCGTGCTGAACCTCTCAGGACCCACTCTTGTCGCAACCACTTACACGTCGCCAATCTCGGTCTCTGACTACACGGCTAGCTCGACAGTGACATGGCTCGTGGGCAACTCCGACAACGGCCTCATCCTCGATGGCGCGAGCCTTGGTGGAACGCCGCGTTACTTCGATTACGGACGTGTCGTGAGCATTGCAGGCGGAACTGACTATTTCGCAGTCGCGACAGCGTCGGGCCGCATCTTATATTTCGATGCCGTGACGGATGCCATCGTGGGCACGATCGAATTTCCCGCCACCAGTCTGGCCATGTCCGCCGCGGGTACAGTGTTGGCCGCTCTGTCTGTCAACGAGCCGACGCAAACCTCACCGTCTACCGTCAATGTTTATTCATTACCGAGTGCGGCGATCACCTACACCGGCTCCGCTGGCTTTGGCCTCAGCATGTTTCTCAATGGCTCCGGAACCGCGCTCGGCCTCTGGCAGTCGAGCTCCGCGCAGGCCTGCGCCAGCGAAGCCATTGCCATTCCGGGTGGCAGTTCGATTTGGTGCGACAATAGCGGTACGATCGCCGAGGTGATGCCCTCGCCCGACAGCTCGCTGGTCGCCGCGTCCACCGGTATCGGTGGCGGATCTGAAGTCACGATCTATCAAGGCTCCAACGTGCAGACGGTCCTGGCGGGCTGGCTGTCGACGTGGATCGACACCACGACGCTGTTGACGAGCACCTACACGTATTTCGATGGGGGAGCATACAGCTATGAGGACAGTACGCTCGACTCCTCGAGTGGCGCCCTTATCCGTACCCTGACTTTCCCCGAGGTTGGGAACGCGCAGCCGATCAGCAGTAGCTCCGTCTACTCGTCATTGGCGAACGCCATCTTTTCCCTGACCAATAGCGCCACGTTGTGGACTAGCGATACATCGCTCGGGTCAGCCCCACGCACCGGCGCCGTCGCTGGGTCCAACGTCATTTTCCCGGCAAGCCGGTATGTCCTGGCGGAACCCTACACGCCCGCGCAGTAGCGCGCGTTCGTATGCGGATACTCATCATCGGTGGCTCTGGCTTCATGGGCTCGCACATCGTGGATACTTTTCTGCGTCACGAGCACGACGTGACGGTCTACGACCTTCATCCCGAGCAATTTCGTCGCACGCCCGAGCGATCATCGCTCGTCGTCGGAAACTTCGGCAACGCCGGCGCGCTGGACGATCTGATTGCCACGGGGTTCGACGTGGTGATCCACTGTGTCAGCACGACCACTCCGAAGACCTCCAACGAATCGCCCATCTTCGACGTACAGTCGAACGTCGTCGGTACGCTCAACCTGCTGGACATCTGTGTCGCACACAAGGTCGGCAAGGTCGTATTCATGTCATCCGGCGGGACGATCTATGGCGCCATAGGCGATCTACCCAAGGTCGATGAACTGCGGGCGCCGAACCCGATGTGCTCATATGCGGTCTCGAAGGTCGCCATCGAGCACTACCTCGAGGTGTACAAGCATTTGCGAGGGCTCGACTACGTCTCGCTGCGCGTCTCGAACCCTTACGGCGAGCGGCAAAATCCACTACGCGCGCTCGGCGCTCTCACCGTCTTTCTGCACCGCACGATCAGGCGGCAGGAGATCGAGGTGTGGGGAGACGGCAGCGTGACACGCGATTTTATTTATGTGGGCGATGTCGCGCACGCCGTCTATCTCGCTGCAGCGAGCTCGATATCGGGGATCTTCAATGTCGGCTCTGGGGTAGGGCTCTCGCTGCGCGACATTCTCTCCAAGATCAGCGAGGTGACGGGCCTGGAGCCCACGGTGAGATGGCTGCCGGCGCGCGCATTTGATGTTCCACGGATCGTGTTGGACACCTCCAAGCTACGGAACTCCACCTCGTGGCATTGCCGCACATCCTTGTCGGACGGAATAGCCAAGACGGCAGATTGGCTGAGGGACACTCGCATCTGAGCTACGCTCCAACCAACCTCCCGCCGTTGTCTTACTTGACATGCAGGCGGCCTGTGTAGTCGATCCTGTGCAGAAAGATGTGCTCGTCACGTTGACGAAAGTACTCGTCGACGGCCTGCTTCGCCCCTTGCCAATGGCCATAGTCGTCGATGATCAGAATCCCTTTGGGCTGAAGCAGTGGGTAGAGATGAATCAGCTCGTGCCTTGTTGACTCATACCAATCCGTGTCGAGCCTCAAAAGTGCGAGGCTCGATGGCATCGTGCGCGGGATCGTTTGCTCCACCTTCCCCTTGATCAGGTGTACTCTTTGCTCCGGATAGCCGGTCGACAGCACGTTCGTGCGCACGTCATCGTAGCTCGCGTAGCACCACGCTCCGGTGCCATGAGGGTCCGTACGCAGTTGCTCTGCGGCGGAGATGCCAAACACGCTCTTGTCGGCTGCCGTCGGCTCGGACATCCCCTCGAAGGTGTCGTACAGGTGGAGCGATCTGTCGCGATCGCCGAGGGAAAGCAATGTCAGCGCAATGACCATCATGCTGCCGCCGCGCCACACCCCGCATTCTGCGATGTCTCCAGGAATGGAATTCTCGGAAATGTAAGTCACGGCGTTGATCAGCGCGGCCATCCGTTCGGCACTCGTCATCGTAAATGGCATCGCGGTAGAGATGATCTTGCGTTGGGACTCCGTGAGATCCATCAATCCAGACAGTTCGCCGCGACCGTCCCCGCGCCGCACGATTTCGTAGCCGAGGCTCCCGAGAATGCGCTTGAGCGTTCGTTTCATGGGGCAATCATGGCTGATTGTCGAGGTCAGCTTTTCGTTTCGGAGAGGTCGTCACGATGAACCGCCAGCGCTTCGCCTTCGTAGGGGTGCTGCAGCGACAACCGGCGGCAAAGGCCGTTCCTCACGACGTACCCGAGGGCCTGCAATTGCCCCTCGAGGTCCCGCGTCGAGCCGTGGAAGTTGCGCAAGAGCGTATTCGAGCACTCGAAAAAGAGAATCGGCTTGTCGCGAATGAGAATCTCCCTGGCGCCACGAAAGACGAGTTGCTCCGCCCCTTCCGTGTCCACGAATATCAGAGCGACGCGCTCCCGTCCCATGATCGACCCCAGCGAGGAGATCTTCACCCGCCCGGTCACTTGGCGCTCGCCCGCCACCCTCGGATGAGCAATGTGCCCTATCGACGAATACTCGGACATGCCTTCAACAAGCGAGAAGTCCACCAAGCCTTCGGAATCACCGATACACATCTGCAGCGGCTCCACCCGTCCTGAGAGACCGTTACGGCGTATGTTGCTTTCGAGTTGCCTAAAGGCCTCCGGGTTTGGCTCGATCGCCAGAACCTTCTTGCAGTCAACGAATCGCCGCGCCAGATAGGCGGCATAGAAGCCGACGTTGGCCCCCACGTTGACGATCGTGCCCTCCTTCAGCTGCAGATCCTCCAGTGCGGTGGTCACGTCGGGCTCGTAGTAGCCGCTGACAACCACGCGACAGGCGATATCGGATGTCGCACTGATCTCGAACTCGCCAGATATGTTCTTGGGAGCCACCACGACGGTTCCGCCCCTTACGCACGCGCGGTAACGTACGGCCGCCATGTCGCGGTCGATGAACTGCAACCTCCGAACCCTGCGCGCGACGGGTGCGAGCACCGCCCGTAGATACCTGCTATGCCTCACGTACTCTCTGATCATACGATGATTAACGGACACCGCTGGACGGCTGCAACTCAGAAGTCACGTGGACTCTCGTCCCCTGCTGCGTGCGCGGCATCGCCACTCCGTGTAGCGCCGAAAGCAGGTGATGGCAAAGTCGCGCAGGGTGATGAGCGCGTACGATGTGAGCCTATTGAAGGCAAACACCATACGAGCTTCCCCGATCGGACGCCAGAAGTAGATCAGGCTGTCCCGCCTCCTCCTGGAGTACCAGAGGAACTGGCGGGGGTGGTCGTGCGGACCGCCATGCCCGCAGTACTTCAGCTCATTGCGGAGCACGAGACTGGCGCCGAAATGCTTCCTAAATGCGAGGTTGAACAGGGTCTGGTCTGCGCGAAAGCATTCGCAGTCCCGCACGACACTGCGGTCATAAGCACGCCGCGTCTCTCCTGGCGAGCAACCCAGAGTCCATCCTTCGATCGTCCTTTCCAGCACCTCCCGTATCGCAGTGTTCGCGCGTGTGTCGCGGTCGAATCCCATCAATCCCGCCCCGAAGGTTGGAGCATCGGAGAATTCCTCCAGGCGTCCACCGAACAGCTCCCAATAGCCCGGCGGAGTGGTCTGGCATAATCGCTGACCGTTCTCGAAAAGGAGGTAACCCTGGCGAGCGATGATGCGAAACCACAGAGCCAGCGAGCGAAATAGCACGATATTCGAGGCGTCGAAGTAGAAAACATAGCGTTGCGGAACCTGCAGCAGAATGTACGGCTTCCATGACCAATTGCGCTTCCAATGAGACACAAACGGTTCGATGGAACGAACACGCGCCCAGTCAACGCGTGACAGCTCCTGCTTCTGAGAGCCGCTCATGCCCAGATCGAATATCTCCAGGCACGGGTGCTCCGGGAACCGCTCATGAATCGATGCCATCGCATTGAAAAGGTAGGGCGCATGACGACTATCCGTAGCCGTGACGAGTGCACAATCACCGCGGACCTGAAGGTATTCGCGGTGCAGAGCGGCGCGTCGGTTTGCGATGCGACGCACATCCGGTGTCGCGCTCACGTTGCACGAACCGACGGGTGCAGCCGAGTTGAGAACAACCATCTGAGCCGTAGCGGGTACGTCCAAGCCGTAAAGCATAGCGGGCCGAGGCACATGGCGGCCAGCATCCCACTGATACCATAGCGGCCGAGCAGCCATGAGCTGTTGACCAGCATCATGACCGAACCGAGAAAGTACCATCCTGCGGCATACCAGAAGCAGCCGATGCCAATGAGGAAGCTGTAGTTGATCTGCTCCCAGGCGAGCAGCAGAAAGTAGGCCCCGAGGAACAATCTAGATGCGCCTTCCACCGTGAGTTGCGTGTGCACCCAGAGATGAATGATTCGGTCTCCTGCGACGGTCGCCGTCACCGCCGCGAGCGCCACGTAGATCATCAGGAATTTGGTCGTGCGCAGGTATGCAGTGCTCACCCACGTGAAATCTGCGCGAACGGTGGCGTCGCGTACCGCCGGCCACAGCGATTGCGTGAACATCATCAGAGTGCTGCCCAGCGCGCCGAGCACAGTGATAAAGACCGACATCTGCGTCGCAAATAGAGGGCCACCCCATCTCCCGACCAGATATACGGTCAGGCTTTGGTAGCAGAAACTCGCGATGCTCGTGAGAAGAAACGCGGAACCTGTCCGGACCATCAGCGCAATTGACGAGAGGTCGAGTCCCCTCATGCCGGAGAACAAATACGGCCGCGACCAAAGAACCTGAACGAAACTGAGCGCGCGCGCGAGCAGCTGGCCCGAGTAAACGGCGACAATCATGTTGAAGATAGAAGGTTTGGCCCTCACCAATGTGAGGACGGCGACGATCGTCACCACGTTGCCTAGCGTCAGAAACAGATTGTGCAAGTACTGCTTCTGGTAACCAGCCTGGGCGCCCTCCGCGACGCTCAGCACGAGATTCATCAGCACGAAGAAGCTGAAGAGGTTCAAGCTCCTCCAGAGGTCCGGTGCAACCGGCGTAGGCACGTGGCCAAACATCCGCGCCAGGCCTATCAAATGAAAAGCAACCTGAACCGCGCCGAACAGCAGCACGGCCAGAAGCGAGGAGAACAGCAGGCCGGTGCCGATCGCCTTTCCCTCGTCGCGCCGATCGGAGCGCGCGCGGGCGCCGATGAGCTGGATCGTCAGGCCGGGGGTTATCGTGACGCTCGCGATGGCCATCCAGTTCAGCAGAGCCGCGAGCATTGCGTACAGACCGTACTTCTCTTGGCCGAGAGCGCTGATCGCGATCGGCAGCGCAGCGAGCTGCACGATCGTCGAGATTCCCTTGCCGGCGAAGTTGGTGACGAGCGCTAGCGTGAATCCCCGCCGCCGAACAGCAACCGCGTCTTGGTCGGTGCATGCGGTTGAGTCACTGTCTGTCATGGGGGTGGCTCGGACCTTCGGCTTTACCGCGGGAGCTTGGCAGAGCATTTGCTGAGCTCCGCCGAAGCCGCCTCGTCAGGCATTCAGGCGCGGATGATTCCGACAGGATGCAAACGCTCGCGCTTGCCCACCCATCCCTGCAACAGCTCGAGGCTCACCTGTGCGCCGGGACGAAGCTGTCGGATGTTCACGGCGATCTCGTAAAAGGTACGCCGCATAGCGGCGTGACCAAGGTCGTCCCAGATGAGGGCAACCGGACCATCGCACAGCAGCTCGAGTTGCAAGATTCTCTCCCACTCCGTCGCCAGACCCTGCGGGCTGTGAAACGCGTCCGAAAATATGACGTTGAACTTCCGGCCGACGAGTCGATTCCAGGTGCTCCGATCGAATAGGTCCCCCGCGATGTAGTCGATTCGATTGCTCTCCAGCGTGTAGGTTGTCTGTGTCGAGCGCTCCGTGCGTATGGAGTCGCGTGCGGACTCCCATTCCTCTCGCCCTACGAATGTGAGCTGCCTCTCCAGCACAGGATTGATGTTCTCGATATCGATCGCGACCAGCTCAGCGTTGCTGACCGCCTTTGCGACCTGGAAGAAATTCTTGCCCACGGATGGACCCAGCTCGAGATAACGAACGTGACCCATCTGCATGGCTAGGTGGACGATGAGGTCACTGTAGCTGGGCGATTCGTCGATGGGGTCGTCGATGAAGGGCCGAATGTGTGGCGGTAAGCCGTAGCGGAAAACCGAGGCTTGGTAGACATCCTCATCTATCCAGCTGGACACTGCCGCCAGAGCCCTGCGGTTCCTTCGGACGGCGCTTTCCAGGGGAAGTCTAAGCCGCGTCACCTTGACTGGTGCGCTCAATGTGTAATACCAGCGCCGTAATGCCGGCAAATCCTTGACCGCCTGGAGCATGATCGGCCCGCGTTGCTCGGAACGTGAGATTATAGCGGTGCTCTCACGACGGCGGTGCTCGTGCTGTATTCCTGGCAATCTATAGCCTCGAAACGCGGAAGCGCCCGGTGCTCATGGCGCGCACGCGATAGCCGATCGTGGCCGACACGACTTCCGTGGAAGTCGCATCGTCGCCCGCGAACGATGCTTCCCATGTCACGGCGGCGTCGCCCCCGCGGAACGAGCCCGACGCTGAAGCCTGGAGTGACATCGGCCCCAGCCGTCGCCCGCTCGCGGGACCGAGGTCCACCGCGTCGCCGAGCGAGTAAGTGTAGGCCTGAGGCCCAGTTCCGTCATCGGTCACGAACGCGTGGAACCTTTGGCGCCGTGCGCATCGTGCGCCTGCCTCGTGATAGGGCGAATCGTCCCACGCGAACAGCTCCACGTCGAGCAGGAGATTTCGCGTACCGCGCGGAGTCCCCTCGGCCTCGAACACCACACCGAAGAGGGGGGTCGCCATGCCACGCCGAACCTGCGATCGGAACCCGAATTCATCCGCCGCCAGAAGCGGCATCCCACTTCGATCGTCCTGTCCGCTGCTCGAAAGGATGTTCTCTCGACGCCGAAGACCGGCGCTTGAGCACTGAATGTCCACACTCGCGAGAGCCGTGCTACCCCTGAAGTCCAGCCTCGGTACGATGTTTCCGCCCCGCCATGTGATGCATGGCGCACCGGCGCCTGGCGGATGCGTAACCGTCATGGCCAGGTCCGCGTAACTGTCGTTGTCGCTTCCCTGTAGGTTCTGGCACCATTTGAAGACGATCTCGTTCGAGCCGCCGCTGGAGAAAAAATGATTCATGTGAAGTCGCACGTCGCGGCAAACCCGACCGAGGATATGGGGGACGTGATTCACCTCGAACCAGCACCCATCGATGATCGTGCCCACGGCTCCCTGACCCGTTGCGTCAGCGTCGAGAATGATGCCTGCCGTCCCGGAGGGCGGTGCGCCCTGGAACGTGCAATCCCTGATGCGTGTGAGGAATGCGCCTTTGATCCATAGAAAATTGGAGCAGACGAAGAACTTACACCGCTCGAAGATTACCTCGTTGCTAGCCGCCGCTGCGCTGTGCGAATCGAGCATACATCCAGTGCTTGCGCCCGAGTGTCCACATGGACCGAATTCGCAGGACCAGAACTCGCTGTACTGACCATACATCGAGTAGAAGGCCGCCAGCCTCCCGTACTGGAAAGTGCAGTTGTAGAACGTGGCAGATGACCCATCGAGATAGACGGTGTAATCGATGTCGCCCCTTGTATCGGAGCCCCACAGGCGCCCGATGAAATTGCAGTTATTGAACTGCACGTCCGTTCCGCGGAAGCGCTCCGGCAGGAGAGAATTGTCCGCGTAGACGACGGCTGACCCTGCAGAGCCGCCCGATGCTGGTCGGAATGTGGAGCCATTGCCCTCCACAATCACGATTGCGCCACCACTTCCGGAAACATCGAGATGGAAGGACCAGTCCCCGCCAGGAAAGGTAATACGCCCACCGCCCCTGCGCATCATTTGCATGACTTTGCCCAGGACGGCGGTATTGTCGACCGCGCCTTGCGGCCCATTCGGCGCCGCACCGTAGCGCCGGACATCCCCGGGCGGATACTGCAAATTCGGAAGCGGGATGTCCGATTCGCGCTCGGCCTGACTCGGCGCAAAAGTGAGCGCCGATGACCCCGACGCGAGCGAACTCTGCACGTTCAGCGCTCGAGCGCCCACGGCGCCCAGCAGGAGACTCGACAGGTTCCGGCGGCCCAACATAGGTCGCCACTCACGCGGCGCCATAAGCC
This sequence comes from Steroidobacteraceae bacterium, assembly GCA_035524075.1. Classification (GTDB taxonomy): domain Bacteria; phylum Pseudomonadota; class Gammaproteobacteria; order Steroidobacterales; family Steroidobacteraceae; genus JASHUC01. The sequence continues at coordinate 65,402 of DATKPP010000045.1, forward strand.
TCTCCCACCTTCTGAATGTAAAAAGACCCCGGCTCGCGGTCGGGGCGCACGTACGGACATACTCGTCGCAGGGCATCGAAATGACGATGCTTGAGCAGGTTCAGGGCGGCGAGCACCTTCCAGGCCCGATTGTCGGAGAGGAATGCTTCCAGCAGATACTGCTCATTCCACAACCAGATTCGGTCCCGTCGCCACTCGTCAGGGTAATCCCGCGGCGAAAAAATGTCGTGAACGTGCACGATGACCCCGTTTTGCAGAGTCGGAAGGATCTCGAGGTACTCCACGAGCACGTCGCCCTGCGGTCTGATCACATGCGACGAATCGATGAACAACAGATCGCCGGCTTCGAGTTCGCGAAAGATCCCGGAGTCCACCTCCTCCAGACGTCGGCGCAGAATCGTCACGTCGGCGCCCTCCAACCACTTCGCTTCAAACGGCTCGATGCAGGTATGCTGACAGATCGCGTCGGGACTCTCCTCGAGATTCCTTTTCGTGGCATCGCAAGCAATGAGCGTTGAGTGCCCGCTGCCAATCTCGATGATCCGCCGCGGCTTGGTCTTGCGGATCAATTGATAAAGAAATTCCGCATCTCCGGACTCGAACGCACCATTACCGAGTCTAAAGTCCAGCCGGCTGTGCCTAGGAGCAAGGAGGTAATCGAGCTCGTCCGCGTGCTGCATGCCGGCAAGCAGCCCGAGCTGCTGCTCGATGTTCCAGTCGATGCCCGGAAGGTATCGCTCCTCAGATGCTGGCCTGAGCCGTCTGGGGTCCACGAAAGGCTCGTAGTAATGCTTGCGGACGGGGAGAATCCCGACGCGCAACAGCACGCTGCGGCAAAGTCGTAGCCGATGCAAGCCCACGCGGCGCACGATCCACAGGAGCAGCGAGGCGGGCACTACGAACGGGAAAAGCAGCACATCCAAAACAGGCCCAGCGATCGTCGCGAGCCGAGACCTTGTCATGTGTGGCAGCCTTGTTCGGAGCCGGTCGAGACGCGCACCGCATCGCCCTGCGCTCGCGCTCTCTCAAGCGTCAAAGTAAGCACCGCCAATGAGAGGATCGCGGGCTGGTATCCGTACTGATCCTGTGAGAGCCAGAAGCCGACGCCTCCGATAGCACTCAGCGCCGCGTACAACAGAAACGGCGAGCTCCCGACCGATCGTGCGGCGCGCACGATGGGGCGCAGAATGACCCCTCCGAGCAAAAGCGCCATCGGGAGGCCGAATTCGGTCAGGAGTCGCACGAACAGGTTGAACGTGGACGCTCGGTACTTTCCAAGACCGAATGCGTACGAGGCGACCTCGGCGCTGCCCATGGCGAAAGCAGGGACGTACTGGCCAAAGAAGTAGCTGAATTGGCCGATCCCGGTTCCCACCCACGGGTAGTCCAAGAACAGGTCGAACCCAGCCACGGTGTAGCCGAACCTCGCGACTTCGGAGCTGTTGGGACTCATGTCGGTGAGCGACATCAGGCGATCCCACACGACAATGAGCGACACTGCAAGGCACAGCGAGGCCACGATCAAGGCTCGAATGACACCCCCGAACGCGTGCTGTTGTCGCAGCTTCGTGTAGCCGAAGAAGGCGACCTGGAGGATGAAAATCACGATGCCGGTACGCGCATTGCTCAAGTAGGCGCTCACCGCAAGCACGATCGCAAGCAAGGCAGCCAGTACGCGACCACGCGCCGTGCGCCCTCGCGCGGCAATGAACAGTACAATCGGCCAGATGAAAGTCACCCACGCCGTGTAGGTCGATGGTTCGTTCGAGAAACCCGAAGGACGCAGATCCCCTTTGACTCGAAATGGGTCGAGGATGGACTTCATGACCCCCGAGGGGTCGGCATATTCCAACATGAAAGCCAGTAGCGGAAGAACCGCGGAGGCCGCGAGCAAGCGCGCGTAGGATTGCTCCCCGACCGAGCTCAGCAGGCGCTTCCACGTGAAGTAGCTCGTCACTCCCCATGCAAGCATTAGAAACTGGCGTATCCACGCACTCGCCACGGTTGCCGCATCCGGACCCGATCGCGTGAGCGCAATCCATAGATTCAGGAGCGAGACGCACAACAGCACACACGCAATGAAGAGTGTCCTCCACAGCCTGAGCGAGACACCACGCCACTTTCCGAAGTCGAGCAGGCATATGGCGCACACGGCCGCCGCCAGCAAGAAGTTGACGGGCCGCGCTCCGAACTCGCGCAGAATCTCGATTCCGGGCCCGAATGAATCCACGACGAGCGTCGTGAACAACACAAATAATAGAAAATTGAGAGACAAATGTCTCTCGCCTTGCGACAGCTCCTCTGCCGCGGCGCTCGGCGGAAGCTCGATTGCGTTCATCTAGGCTTGGGTGTCTGGCATGACCGCAGGTTCCTCACGCCCCGCGAAACGCGCGCGCGATCTTGGACTTGAGAAGCAACATGAGATAAGAGGTGTGTGCTGCAAAGCTCGATACGCCGGCTTCGATCAGATTCTCCCGCAGCTCCTGAAAGCCCTGCTGAACCCTTCTGTCGCTCACGCCGCCGAGCGAGTGCTCGGCGACCAAATCATCGATCGCGTAGAACGCGTCGGGACCGAAGCGACGCATTACACGCAGCATGAATTGATGGTCCATCGCAATCCGCCGGGCACGGTCGTAGCCGCCGACGGCCTCCCATGCCTCCTTGCGCACCAGCGCGCCCATGTGAGGCACCGACATCTTCTGCATGAGTTTCGCCGGTTCGGGTAAGAACATGCGACAAAGTCTTCCTTGATCCATGACGGCGACTCTCCCACAGACGACCTGAGCGGCCGAATGAGCCACTGCGGCGTCCGCCAGCTTCGCTAGCGACTCGGGTAACAAGACGTCATCTGCGTGTGCAATTATGTGATACTCGCCTTCGCTCAGTGCGATGGCCTTGTTGAGGGCGTCGGAGATACCTTCATCCGGCTCGCTGATGAGCTTGTCGATGCGGCCGCGATGGCGCTCGAGCAGCTCCAGCGTGCCGTCAGTCGAGCCACCATCCACCACCACATGCTCGAGCGCAGCGTAGCCACAGGCCGCTACGCCGGCGAGGGTGCGCTCGATGGTCGCGGCTGCATTCTTGCAAATGGTCACAACGCTGACGAAGGGCAAAGCCGGCATCGGAATCTTCCAGTCAGTGGCCGCGGGAGTACTCGGTAATGAGCTCGGTGGCCTGCAGCAGGCCCCGCTTCAGCCGGAACCGCTCCGCCGTCGAGACGGCAGCGCGGCGCATGAGCGCATACTGTTCAGGATTGCGGAGCAGCGCTGCCGTCTCCTCCACCACCTGAGTCTCGTTCTCCACGTAGATCGCGTTCACTCCGGCCTGCACGTAGACATCAGGGCCCCCGCAGCGGAACAGGACCGGGGGGACACCACGCGCCATGGCCTCAAGCGGTGGGAGGGAAAACCCCTCTCGGTAGCTCGTGGATAGCAGCACTTCCGAGGAGTCGATGCAATCGATGAGCTCGTCGTCGCCCTGCGGCTTGCAGCAGGTCACCGCTGGATCGACCACTGCATTGAATAGTTTCTCATTCTGAGATACGCAGAGGAACGTCAAACGTCCGCCGGAGATCGCGAGCAGTCGCTGAAAGCGGTCGAGCCCCTTCCATTGTTCCTCGCGGAGGAAATAGATCACGTTGAATCTCTTCGGCACGCGCACCGGCCGGTAATAAAAGATCTCGGAAGGACCGATATCGATCGATCTCGAATTGCAATGAAACCGCTGCCGGAGCGTTTCGCGCAGATAGGAATTCGCAGCGAGGATGTGCTGATCCCGATACGTGAGGTTACACAGCGCGTTGAGCACTGTGCCGCGGAGCCCCATGTACTTGGACTCGATGTCCTGCACGAAGTACAGGTAGGGGCGTCTGCGAATCGCAGCGGCGAGCCTGACGGAGTAGTAAGTGACGAAGAATGTCGCCATGAAAATCGAGCGCCGAGGAAGACGAAACGGCAGGAGCAGCAGAAAGGCAATGTAATTGAGTGCCTTCCACGGGGTGACGAACCCGATTCGCCTCACAACGACCCGCTCGCTGATGAGAAAGGGAGTGACCACGCGCGACGACACGATGAACACCTCGTGCCCCTCCTGAGCGAGGAAATTCGCAAGCTCCACGAGGACACGGGTACCGCCATGCCAGGAGAGATTAACAATGGGAATGCAGATACGCACCGGAGTTCGCTGATTGCCGCGAGGAAGGAGTCCGCGCTGCGGTGGTCCTTGGAGGGTGTCCGGCCGCTACGGTTCGCGGCGATAATAATGGGGGTTGTTTCTGATTCCCTTTGGGAACAGCATTCGAATGTGCATGCGTAGCCAGATATCGCCGCGCAAGACCCAATCGCGTAACCGCTGCTCCGGTCGCCCCCGGAAGCTGGTGACGTGGAAGTAATCGCTTTCGCCGACCGGACGATGTGAGAAGTAATAGTTCGAAACGCAGCAGCGGTCCTCCTTCGCATTGCTTCGCGACACCGAGTGCCAGGAGCCCTGATGCGTGACCATCACGACGAGGCGGTTGAATTCGCTCACGATCGTTAGCGGCTGCTTCGAGGGACCCGCAGGCCACAGCTCGAGATTCCCGCCGTTGTCCTCGCGCCAGTCCGGGGATACGTAGTAAAGGAGGTTCAGCACGCGGTAGCGCTCGCGGAACTTGTCGTGGGAATTGTCCACGTGAGGATTCAGGAAATGCCCCGAGGACATCAGGGAGATGCCACCAGCGTACAGAAGTGAGTCCGGTTCCAGCTCCTTCAGGCCAGTGATGGATTCGATTTCTCTCACAATCTCTGGATCCTGGAACGCATACACGGCTTCCTCCAGGAGCGGCGCGAAGCGGTTCATCTGGGCGGTGACATACTTCAATTCACGCAGGCTGCGCTTGAGCGTCATCGAATCCGGGCTCGGAAACGACGCACGAATGGCGAGCGCCCAGGCCTCCGGAAGCAAGTTATCGAGCACAAAATGATTGATCGGCCCCGTTGCCGACCACTGTGCACGCACGCGCACCGAATGCGCCGCGAGTTGGCGGGAAATGTGCTGAGCGAGATCTCGGCGGTCCAGCTTCATGAGACGAGGATGCTCCGCATTTTCCGTGGAGCCTAGCATTCTACCGATCCTGCGCCCGTGAATGAGGCCGGTGCTTCCGATCACTGTGTAGCATTGTGACCGGTGAGCTGCCTGCTCCCCGGGCCGTGCGGCTCCGGGGTACACGGCGGCACCTGTGTACTGTATGCTCAAGCGTGCCCCGTCGGGGGCCGTTGCGTGGCCCGCGACTCTCGCAGGCGCCACGCATGAATTGTAATTCAGCGAGCACATCGGGGGCGCCCGAAGGATGATCGAAGAGTTCGCCGATATGAAGCTGTGGCCAGCCTGTCTCAGCGCCGCCCAGCCTGTATTCGTCCTCCTGGGACTCGCTCTGCCCATCGATTTTCTGATGACTTTGGAGTCCTATCTCCACTATCTGAGGCCCGGGGAGTTGCTGCCCACGTTCGCGACCGCCTGGATCTTCCTTGCGGCGCCCCTGCTCCCGGTCTGGGTCCTTATAGCGGGCCTGATCGCGGCATCGAATGCCCATCCCCGAGCCAGGACGTTTCGGGCGCTCCTGTTGATGGTGGTGACCAGCGCAACTGCGGCTGCGATCCTCGCGTCGCTTATTTCCGGTGCGCTCGCCTGGTTTCGCGCGGCGGGATGGCTTGTGACCGCGCAGTTCAGTCATTACATGGTTTACTTCTCTGTGCTGATTGGCGCGCTCGCGGCTCCCACATCCCTGGGCCGCGCGGCCATCAAGCGATTTGTTGCGGGTGCGACCGTGGTCTCGGTCCTGGGATCCCTGACACTCGTCACGATTCCCTTCTACGGCTGGAAATCGGCAAGCGCTGCGCTTCCGAACCCCCTTTCGTCGAGCGCCCCCCCGGCGATCGACCGCGCATTCGACCGGGGTCCCGGGACCGATCTGCGCCCTGCTGCGGATGTGGGTACGTCACACGATGGCAACGCGGGTCCGAGGCCTCATATCCTGCTGTTGACGATGGATGCGCTCTCGGCGGATCACATGTCGCTGTATGGGTACGGACGCCAAACCACCCCGATGCTGAGCGAGTTTGCGCGCGGGGCTACCGTCTTCGCGGCGGCGTACGCGAATGCCAACCTGACCACGACCGGCGTTGCGTCGATTCTGACGGGCACGCGGCCCTGGACGCATCGCGCGCTACAGCTGCCGTCGTGGCCATTGGGTGCTGCACGCGCAGAGTCGTTGCCGGCGCTGCTGAAGGCTCAGGGCTATCAAACGGCAAGCGTAGCGACGAATCCCTACGCCGCTGTGGGACGCAATGGCTTCGGCCCCTATTTTGAATTTGCGGCAAGGGATCGCGTCCGGGGCTGGTGGGGGCTCTGCTCCGCGACCTTCTCCTCGATGCTGCGATACGCGTGCGCCGCGGCTCAAGTCCCCGTCCTGCTCGAGCTACAAAACTGGACCGGGTTGCTACAGCCGGACGATGAGAATGTGTTCAGGGATCCAAGCCTCGCCACGAGGTCTGCGCTCGCATGGCTGCGCAGCGCAGATCGCAGCAGGCCCATATTCCTCTGGGTTCATCTTTTCCCGCCCCACTCTCCGTACGCCGCTCCGAGCCCTTGGATCGGTACCTTCGATGGATCCGACGAGGACCGCCTCTCGAGCAACTCCACGCCTGAATGGGGCTACCGCACGGCCCGACTCTCGAGTCGGCAGGTCAGTACGCTCGAGGCGCGTTACGACGAATCTGTCCTGTACGTCGATGACTACGCGGGTCGATTTCTCCAAGCTGCGCTGAAGCTCCTCGGCCGCAATACCGTAGTCGTGGTCACTGCCGACCACGGCGAGAGCTTCGGACACGATTACGGAGGCCACACCGGCCCCGGTCTGTTCGACGACATCATCCACGTGCCGCTCATCATCAAGTTCCCGAATCAAACGCACAGAGTGGACAGCGCAGTTCCTGCTGAACAAGTCGATATCGCACCGACTCTGGCGGAACTCGCTGGCATCGCCATACCTCCCAGCTGGGAGGGCCGATCCCTGACATGTGCGCTGCCGGAACCCGGCGTCGCCTGTTCCGGTCCCTGGGGCCCCGTCTTCAGTATGAACTTCGAGCAAAGCTACCGCTACGGGACGCTAAAGAATGGCTCTGTCGCCGCAATCGACGGCAACTGGAAGCTCATCCACTACATGGGAACGTTGCGTTATCCATTCATGCCGAGGGTTCATGATGAGCTTTACGACCTGTCGGTCGACCGCGCAGAGCTCCGCGACGTGGCCGCAGCTCATCCGAGCGAAGTGCGAAAGCTGCGCGCAAGCATCAACGCGGAGCTGGCCGCTCACGGTAACGCACCGGCTGGCTGAACCAGCCTTACGAGTCGCCCGGCGCAGAGGCGCCATCACGTCCCTTCCCATACTGAGCATCCATCCACCGCATGTAGCTCCCGTCCATCACCGCGCGCCACCACGGCTCGTTGCCCAGATACCAGGCGAGGGTGTTGCGCAAGCCCTGCTCCAGCTTTACCGAGGCCGCATAGCCCAGCTCTCGCTCGATCTTCGTGCAATTGATCGCGTAGCGGCGGTCGTGGCCCGGTCGATCCTTCACAAATGTGATCAGGCTCGAGGCGACGGCACCACGAGCGGGCGGGGATTCGGAAAAGCGTCGGCAAAGCTCGGGACGCTCTCGGAAAAGCGTGTCGAGCTCCCCGCACAACATCTGCACCAGGCGCAGGTTTTCACACTCGGAGCGCCCTCCGATGTTGTAGACGGCGCCCGCGGGAGCCCGCGCGATGATGAGGTCGAGCCCACGGCAATGATCATTCACATGCAGCCAGTCGCGAACGTTGCCTCCGTCGCCGTAGATGGGCAGCGCTCGTCCATGAAGAATGTTCACGATGACCAGGGGAATCAGCTTTTCGGGGAAATGGTAGGGCCCGTAATTGTTCGAGCAATTGCTCGTCGTCACTTCGAGTCCGTAGGTGTGGTGGTACGCACGCACGAGGTGATCGGCGGCTGCCTTGCTGGCGGAATACGGCGAGTTGGGGGCGTAGGGCGTAGCTTCGTCGAACGGCGGATCCTCGGGCTGGAGCGAACCGTAGACCTCATCCGTGGAGACATGATGGAACCGGTGACGCTCGACCAGACGCTCCTGCAGCCATACCTTGCGCGCGGCCTCCAGGAGACAGTGCGTGCCAAGAACATTCGTCTCGATGAACGCGCGAGGCCCGACGATTGATCGGTCTACGTGGGATTCTGCTGCGAAGTGCACGACCGTATCCAAACGTTCCTCGCGCAGCAGGTGCTCGACCAAGGGACCGTCACAGATGTTGCCGTGCACGAACCGCAGCTCGGGTCGAGCCCTCAACGAGGCGAGACTCGCGAGGTTGCCCGCATACGTGAGCGCATCGAGCACGACTACGCGCTCCCCCGGATGCTCGTTCAGCCAGTAGTGAACGAAGTTTGAGCCGATGAAGCCGGCTCCGCCCGTCACCAGCAATCTACGCATGCCCGATCTCGTGGATCACTTCGCGGAGATTCTTGCGCCAGTGAGCCGGCACGATTCCCAGCGCGTCCAAAAGTGAGCTCCGATCGAGCACGGAGTAGCTCGGACGGCGAGCTCGCGTCGGATACTGGGCCGTTGAAATGGGCACCACATCGACCTCCGCGGCAAGAAGTCCGGCCGCGAGGCCCTCCTCGGCGATCGCCACCCCGAAATCGTACCAGCTGGCGACCCCGGAATCCGTCCAGTGATGAATGCCCACAAGCTCGGGACGTGCCACGATCCACCATAGGGCTCTGGCCACCGAGTGCGCCGAAGTGGGCGAGCCGACCTGATCGGCCACCACGCGCACACGGCCATTCAACGTCATCAGACGCAACATCGTGCGCAGAAAGTTGCGCCCCTGTGCCGCGTATACCCAGGCCGTGCGCACGATCGTGGAACGTGTGGGCAACACGTCGAGCACTGCTTGCTCGCCTGCACGCTTCGTCATTCCGTACACGCTGAGTGGCGCGGTGGACGCCTCGGGCCGATACGGCACCGAGGAGGTACCGTCAAAGACGAAGTCGGTAGACAAGTGGATGAGCCGCGCTCCCCTCCTTCGTGCGGCCTCCGCCAGATACCGGGGCCCTTGAGCGTTCACCTGGGCGGCAATCTCCGGCTCATCCTCGGCGCGATCCACGGCCGTGTATGCAGCCGCATTGATGACTACATCCGGCCGGTGAGCCTCGAGCCAGCTCCCGACGGCATGCTCGTCAGCGACGTTCAGCTCGCGACGAGACAGCGTCGCAACCGTGAGGTCATCCGGCGCGCTGGCACTGAGCGCGTGGCCAATCTGGCCCCCGCCGCCGGTGATCAATACTTTCATGGATAATAATCTGCATCGTGGAAACGCCCGGCGCTCCCATCCTTCTGGGAGACGAGGGGCGTAACTCCCGCCGGAAGCGGCCATCCAATGTCGAGATCAGGATCGCTCCAGAGAATCGTACGTTCGTGAGCGGGAGCCCAGAAGTCGGTGACGCGATACAGAAAGTCCGCCGACTCGCTCAGCACCAGAAAGCCGTGGGCGAACCCCGGGGGCACCCAGAGCATGTGACGATTCTCTTCCGAGAGGGTCACCCCGACCCACTTCCCAAAGGTCGGTGAGCGGCGGCGCAGATCGACGACCACATCGAACACCGCTCCCGTTGCCACGCGAACGAGCTTTCCCTGGGCTTGCTCGATCTGGTAGTGCAATCCGCGCAGAGTGTTACGAACGGAGCGACTATGATTATCCTGCACGAACTTAGCGGCGATCCCGGCCGCAGCAAACTTCCGCTCCTCCCAGGATTCGAAGAAGAACCCGCGCGGGTCGCTGAAAATGCGCGGTCGAATGAGCACTACGTCCCGAATCTGCGTCGGCTCGAATTCCATGTCATTTGGGCCCGCGGGCAATCTCGAGCAGGTAAGCGCCGTAGCCGGTCTTGCCCAGCTTGAGCGCCAGTCGCTCGAGCTGGGCGCAATCAATGTACCCTTCCCGAAACGCTATCTCCTCGGGGCAGCAGACCTTCAGACCCTGGCGGCTCTCGATCGCCTCGATGAACATCGCCGCCTGCAGCAGCGACTCGTGAGTGCCGGTATCGAGCCAGGCGATGCCCCGTCCGAGCAACTCCACGTGCAAGACGCCGCTCGAGAGATAGGCTCGATTTACGTCCGTAATCTCGAACTCACCCCGGGCCGAGGGGCTTAGGTCGGCAGCGATACGCAACACGTCGTTATCGTAAAAATAAAGTCCCGTGACAGCAAAGTGAGACTTTGGAGCAGTAGGCTTCTCCTCGATGTCGAGCGCGCGTCCCGCAGCGTCGAAGCTCACGACGCCGTAGCGTTCCGGATCGCGCACGCGATAAGCAAACACGGTGGATCCGTGATGGCGCTCGGCGGCTGCCCGCAGCTGCTCGGGCAGCCCATGACCGTAGAAAATATTATCCCCGAGAACCAGCGCCACCCGGTCTTCTGCCACGAATCGCCTTCCGATGACGAACGCCTGCGCCAGTCCTTCCGGTCGAGGTTGCTCGGCATAAGTGAGGGCTATACCCCACTGGCTCCCGTCACCGAGGAGACGCTGAAAATAGGGCAAGTCGACGGGCGTTGAAATGAGCAGAATGTCGCGTATCCCCGCGAGCATCAGCGTCGCGAGGGGGTAATACACCATGGGCTTGTCGTAGATAGGCAACAATTGCTTGCTCACGCCGAGCGTGACCGGGTGCAGCCGCGTACCAGCTCCGCCCGCCAGAACGATTCCCTTCAAGCTCATACGCCCACTGCGTGGATCGCGGCAGCGCCGATAGCGAGGTTGTAAATGATCCCCGTGATCGCCTGCCATTCCGGCAGCGGTGGCAGCTGCTGCGTGTTCATGGGTACGACGATCGTATCTCCCGGTCTGATGGTCACGCCCGATGATCCAACGCGGAAGAAGTGCGCGGACCTTCCGGGGACCACGCTTCCATTCGCGCGCACGATGTAGATCTTGCCTGCATCGGCATGTTGCGTCATTCCCCCGCTCAGATTGATGTAATCATCGCGGGTGAGATTGCTGCGATAGAGCAGCGAGGTGTTGCTCTGTACCTCACCTATCACGGTGACCTCCTGCTGGTACCTCGGGACGATGAGCTGGTCCCCGCTGCGCAGGATCACGTCGTCCTGGGAGTCGGACGGTTCACGCAGCAGCCGGGGCAGATCGATGACCAAACGCCCCACTGCTTTCGTCGCTCTGAGCTGCGCCAGCAGCCCCTGACCGATCGTCAACGCATTTCCGCCGGCCGACCCGCCGCCGCCGCCATTGATCGCGCTGCCCGCCACCGCTTCGAGCGCCATGGCAGTAATATCCGCCTGCGTGCGCTGCGCGAGCATGTCTAGCTGCTGCTGCTCGCGCTGCTTGAGCTCCACCCGCGTGAATACGCTTCCTTCTGGAAAGGCATAGACGGTTAGACCGCCGGCGCGCTGCAGCACGGACTTCAAAGTCTCGCCCTCCCGGATGGTGTAGATGCCGGGGAAGCGCACCTGTCCGAGGAGCGTCACCTGGCTCTGCTCACCCCAGAACGACAGCTGCTTGATCGACAGCGTATCGAAGGGCTCGAGGCTGATATTCGCCTTCGGGTCCCCTCGTAGCACGGCATTCAGATCGATTGGGATGAGTTGGATCTGGCGCTCTTCTCCGTTCACGACGGCATACCGTGCAAGCTCTGCCTGGCCGCCGTAGGCCGCGTCCGTGAGATCCCCGCCCGCCCGCAGCAGATCACTCACGCGCATTCCGGGCTCGAGCGGGTACTCCCCGGGCACTTTCACACGCCCCTGCACTTGTACCACCTCAGTGGGGCGGTCGAAGTGGGATTGCAGCCGCAGCTCCTCGAGAAGCGGTTGAATGATGCGATCCCGCCCTGACCCGAGATCGAACACGATGACGCGGTCGCGCGGCATGAGCGGGATATCGGCCGAACCGCGTGGCGCAGCGAGGGCCGCACCGAGATCCGCGGAGAAGACCTCGACTCTGCGGTCTGGCGGCAACTCACGCCGAATGAGCACGTAGTGCAGGTCTGCGTTGGGCCTGAGCTCATCGACCGACCCGATGACATCGGTGAGTGTCATACCCTGTCTGAAAGCCACGGGACCCGGGGTGTATACATGCCCCTGCAACGTCACCCCGGAGTCCAATGTCGGGATGAGCTGCGTCACCCGCAGCTGGTCGCCATCGTGCAGCGGCTGGCTGCGCCCGCTCACGGAGGACAGGTCCACGCGCAGCACGGTGCGAAGACCCCGTGCGTCGATGCGCGTGAGCCATGCGGTAGGCTCCGCATCATTGGTGAGTCCACCCGCAAGGCCCACCAGGTCTCCGAGGGTCGTCTCATGCTTGATTTCATAGATCGCGGGTCGATGCACCTCCCCTTCCACACTCGCCGTGGGACCGACCGGGGGTACGAATACTGCATCCCCCGGTAGCAGTTTCGCATCGTCCGTGGTGTCCCCACGGATGAGAAGGTCGTACAAGTCCAGATGACGGACGATTTTCCCGTCGCGCTTGAGCTGAACGTCCCGCAACGAGCCGATGGTTTTTACGCCGCCTGCCGCATACAGCGCCGAAGTGATCGTCGCGAACCCGCTCACCGCGTACGTGCCCGACTCTCGGGCCTCTCCTAGCACAAAGATCCGGATCGTGCGCGTCTCACCCATTGACACGCTCGCCTTGACCCCGATCATCTGGCTGGCCACGCGCTTCTCGATGTCCTGCTTCACGTCGAGGAAACGCTGTCCGGCAACGCTGACGGGCCCAATCTCGGGGAGATTCACGCGCCCGTCATTTCCGACCTGCAGCGTCAAGAATCGGTCCCGCTGATTTCCGTAGAGTTGAACCTGCAGGACGTCGCCTGTTCCGATGACGTAGTCGGCCGGGACCGGCACATTGGTCACTGGTGCGAAGGTGGACGGTGGGTTCTCAAAGAGGTCATATCCGAAGGGCTTCAGGCTGGCGACACCCGATTTGGTGAGCGTCAGCTTGGTCACTCGAAAGTGCAGGCCGCGAAGTTCCGGCTCGACCTCCAGCCTCAATGTCGCCTGCACGTCGCTCAAGCCCGCCAGGTGAATTCCCGTGAAACCGGGCAGGTTCAGAACGCCTTCGGAAGTGAGCTGATAGGGATTCTTGGAGCGAATGAGCGCGACCATCCGCGAAAGGTCCTGAATGTCGCGAGGTGCCATCAGGCCAGGGGGCCCGAACTGCCATCCACCGGTTGGGGCAGGGTTCACCTGTCCAGCGGATTGACCTGCGGCCTGTGACTGCTGTTCCGTGCCGGCCTGCCCGCCGGCCTGCGGCTGCGACTGCTGCTGCTGCTGCTGCTGCATCAGAAGCTGGTACTGCTGCAGCTGCGTCGGAGAGAGTTGCGAGGCTACCTGAGGGGATACGGGCGCGCCGGAAAACTGGCCAAGCGCCGCGGGCGACCCCAGCAGCGACGTGGAGTTCCCACCATACAGTGTCGAGCCAGTGTAAGGATACACACCGGTGGGGGTGCCATAAATCAGAGAACGGTAGAGCGCTTCGGATGTATCCGTCGGTCGAGGAAGCAGCGGCACCGTATCCACTTCTACGACGATCCAATCCTCGGGGCGCAGGACCGGGAGCCGCTCTTCGAGTTCCGCTCGCTGCTGCAGGTACTGACGATAGCGCATCGCGTCGAGGTCCTGTTGCAGGGCCTGCTGCTGAGACGGCACGCCCGAGGTTCCGGTGCTCGTTCCACCGAACCCTTGCCCGCCCATGCCCAGCTGCTGCATCACCTGTTGCTGCTGATCCGGCGACATCGAGCGGAAAACGTCCATGACGTCGGTGCCCGAGCCTCCCATCTGGGCGTGAACCAGGGGCGCCAACACCACGCACGCCAGCACCCAAAATCGCCACGAGCGAAGCGCTTGTCCCATCGATTTCATACAGTTCCAGTACACCCGTCGTGATGATTTCGCGGCCTAGAGCGCCCTGCTCCAGGCGAGATAACCGAATCCCCGTCCATTGCCGATCTCCTCCGCGGGCCTCTGCCGTTCGGCTCCCACCTGCACGAACAAGTCGCCCCCGAAGACGGGGCGGCGATACTCGGCCTGCACGGAATCGTAGAGGCTCGCCCCGTAAGGGCTCACGAGGTCGTACGGGCCGGCAACGTTTCCACGGTTGAAATGCCCGCTTTGGAACTTCATTTGCCACTCATCGCCTGCGCTCCGGTCCCAACGCAATCCCACCGTTCTGAGGATGGAGTCGGCATCAGCGGTGTCACCAATATTGAGACCACGATAGCGGTAGCCAGCGAGGAAGACGCTGTTGGTATAGGCGCACAGGGTGGCATTGGGAGGAGTGCCGATGTAAAACTCGGGCGGATTGCGCTCGGCGCCGCACGTGGAGTCGGTGTACTCGGCAAATCCCTTGATCGTGTCGCCATTGGCGAGATTGAGCCAACTCTCGATTCCTTGCTGCTTCATCAGCCGGGCAGGTAAGCGATGTATCTCATCGTTGCCGATCTCCTGCACGTACACGGCGAGCGGAATGAAGGTCCAGGGCGAGTTCAATCGCGCCTCGTACCCGGCCTGCGCATGCCCGGGCTTCGCGCCGGTGACCCCGGCGTACTGGGTCGTGTCGTTGCCAACGATGACGTTCTTCAGCATCGTGAGGTTGCAGTCGCGGTGCGACTCATCCTCCACCACGGGATTCGCGTAATGACCACACCACTGCGTGGTGAGCTCCGCACCGACCTCGAGGAATCTGAGTGGACGCCACGACAGCCTGGTGCCATAGAAGAGAGAATCATCCACGTCCGGACGGTGCTCCTCCGCCGCGGCGAAGTACATGATGAAGCGCCACGGTCCCAGCCAGCGCAGCACCGGCAGATCAATGGGCGCAGAGGTGGCCCGATCGAGCTCGATCGCCGGCATCGGACGGGCGTTGTCGGACAGGATCAGGCTGGTCTCGTAGCTCGGTCCCCACCACTTGTCGAGCGTGTTGAGACTCAGGAGCCAGTTGCCGAATCGGAACGTCAAATTCGAGTCGTCCATGCGAAAGGGTTGACCGTCCCGGGGATCCACCGCATACGTCAAATTCAGCTCCGCCGCCCACCGGTAGCCATAGTCGACCACCTCCGCCGACAGATCCCCATCCTCCCGCGCAGGCGTATCGTAGTCGCGCAGCAAACTCGGATGTCCAGCTGCGAGATCCACCTCCGCGACGTGCAGACCATTCTCGTTGGTCGGCCGAATGGCGTTCTCGATGCGGTCATACGCCGCTCGCAGCGCGGGTGCTTTCAGTTTCTCGCGATCAACCTTGCTCATCACCCGATCGATATCTGCGATCGGGATGGGCCAATCGTTGAGCGGGAGGTCAACGACACCGGAGTCGGCGAGCAACTCGATGTCCGACCGGAACCGCCCGTCGCCTACCTCGGCCCAGACCTGGCTCGGTGCCGCGTATGCGGCCGTGCACACCATCGCCGCCGCGCAGGCCGCGGCCCAAAGGCCCACACTGCGATTCAAACGATCACCTTACTGTTCGAACGACCGTGTCCTGGCGCGGTCAGCCAGCGCGCCATTTTCTGATCTGGGACAGGAAGCCCCACTGATCGAACGCATTGATTCCCCAGACCCCACTTTGCGTGAATACCCCGTGTTCGTAAAGCGCGATCAGCCCGCCCGGTCGGGCGAAGCGCGGTAGAAGCTGGTGATGCTGTCCACCACATACTGCATCTGGTGTTCGCTGAGCTCCGGATAGATCGGCAACGCGAGCGTTTCACGCGCCGCCCGCTCGGAGTGCGGGAAGTCTCCCACTCGGTGCTCGAGATAAGCAAAGCACGTTTGCAAGTGTAGCGGCACGGGGTAGTAGATCTCGGTGCCGACCCCTTGTTCCGCAAGATGCTCGCGCAGGCGATCGCGCTCGCGCACGCGCACCACGTACTGGTTGTAGATGTGGCGCGCGCCGGGATTCGATGGCGGCCTCTGGAGGGCCTCCCCCATACTTTGCGCCGCAAAGGCCTGATTGTAATAAGCCGCATTGCGCTGCCGCGCGCCGGTCCAATCATCGAGGTGCGGCAGCTTGACGTTGAGGACTGCCGCCTGCAGCTCATCCAGGCGGAAGTTCCCGCCGATGACCTGGTGATGGTACTTCGGCTTTCCGCCATGCACCCGCAGCACGTCCAGGCGCTCGGCGAGCGCCGCATCGTTCGTCACGCACATGCCTGCGTCCCCGAACGCACCGAGGTTCTTGGTGGGGAAAAAGGAGAGGCAGCCGATATCGCCGAACGTGCAGGCGCGCCGGCCCCGGGCGTCGTCCGCGCCAATCGACTGGGCGGCATCCTCGATCACCTTGAGGCCATGCTCGCGCGCGATGCCCATGAGCGGGTCCATGTCGGCCACCTGCCCGTAGAGGTGGACCGGCATGAGGGCCTTTACGGTCCCGCCGGTGCGTCGATTGCGCAGCGCGGCATTGCCGGTCTCGCAATGCTCCCCGATGAAGGCGCGAACTGCCTCGGGCGCGAGGTTGAAGGTGCGCGGATCGATGTCGCAGAACAGGGGTCGCGCGCCCGCACGGGCGATCGTCCCCGCGGTTGCGAAAAACGTGTAGGGGCTGGTGATCACCTCATCTCCCGCCCCGATTCCGAGCGCCATCAGCGCGATGAGCAAGGCATCGGTGCCGGAGGAGACCCCGATGCCGAACCGGCACCCGCTGTATGCGGCGACCCGCTGCTCGAGCTCCTTCACGGCCGGGCCCAGAATGAACTGCTGACTGGCGCAAACGCGCTCGATCGCAGCCTGGATCTGGGACCGCAGGGCCTGATATTGGGGCTTCAGGTCGAGCAGCGGCACCTGCATTCGCGGGGTCTGCTGCGGCTGCGCGAGGGCCATGGGAATCCCGGGTTCGGTACGAGGTGGCGAAGTGTAGCGGGGATGCGCACGGGTCTGCACATCGGACGAGCCTGAGCTTGGCGTTGCTAGCGCTGGTGCCCGTAGTACTCGCAGAACCAGTCGACGAAGCGCCGCACCCCCACCTCGACGGGTGTCGCTGGACGGTAACCCACCTCGCGCGTGAGATCCTCGATGTCGGCGCAGGTCTCCGGTACGTCTCCAGGCTGCAATGGGAGGAAGTTCTTCCGAGCCTTGCGCCCCAGGCACTCCTCGATCAGCTCGATGTAGCGCAGCAGCTCGATGGGGCGATTGTTACCAATGTTGTAGATACGGAAGGGCGCGCTGCTGGTCGCGGGGTCCGGGTGATCGCTGTTCCAGCCCGGATCGGGCCGGGCAGGCTTATCGAGGGTGCGCACGACTCCTTCGACGATATCATCGACGTACGTGAAGTCGCGCTTGTGGTGTCCGTGATTGAAGACATCGATGGGCTTGTCTTGCAGGATGTGGCTCGTGAACAGGAACAGC
The DNA here is from genome assembly GCA_035524075.1 of Steroidobacteraceae bacterium. Classification (GTDB taxonomy): domain Bacteria; phylum Pseudomonadota; class Gammaproteobacteria; order Steroidobacterales; family Steroidobacteraceae; genus JASHUC01. Next base: position 82,834 of record DATKPP010000045.1, read on the forward strand.
GCCATGTCCGGACGGCCCCACGGCCCATACACCGTGAAGAACCGCAGCCCGGTCGTTGGGATCCCGAAGAGCGATGAGTAGTTGTGCGCCATCAGCTCGTTCGCGCGCTTGGTGCTCGCATAGAGCGACAGCGGGTGATCGACCCCTGCGTGCTCCGAGAATGGCAAGTGGGTATTGGCACCGTACACCGAGCTCGTGGACGCGTACACGAGGTGCTCCACTCCGTAGTGGCGGCACCCTTCCAGGATGTTGAGGGTACCCGCGACGTTGCTGGCGACGTAGAGGTGCGGCGCCTCGAGCGAGTAGCGCACACCCGCCTGCGCCGCCAGGTGCACCACGCGCTGGAATCTCTCGCGCGCGAACAGGCCGGCGATGGCGGCAGCGTCGGCGAGGTCGAGCTGAGCGAAGCCGAAGCCGGGCTGGCGTGTGAGCTGACCGAGTCGCGCTTTCTTGAGCGTTACGTCGTAGTACTCGTTGAGATTATCGAGGCCGACAACCTCGTCACCGCGTGCGAGCAGGCGATTTGCGGTGTGAAAGCCGATGAACCCCGCAGCGCCGGTGACCAGAATCTTCACGATGTGGATCCGGCCGCGACGGCCGGCGGACTCTCGGGCACCTCAAAAGTCCTCCACAGAGCGCCCTGGGAGCGGCAGGCCCTGGCGATCACGTCGAGGAAGCTCTCGTGTGCGCGCACCTCCTCGTCCGTGGCGAGGATGACCCGCAGCGGCACCGGCACGCGCACAAGCGCGCGCACCGGCCGGGGATCGTTCGGTCGCGGTGCACCAACCACCTGTCCCAGCTCGAGGGCACCCTGCCCTCCGGTCATCGCCAGGTACACCTCGGCCAGCAGCTGCGCATCGAGCAACGCCCCGTGCAGCTCGCGCCGCGAGTTGTCCACGCTGTAGCGCCTGCAGAGCGCATCGAGGCTGTTGCGCTGGCCGGGATGCATGGCACGCGCCAGCGCGAGCGAATCGCGCACCTGACAGATCGAGCCGATCGTGCGCGGCGCGCCCGGCAGGCGCCCGAGCTCGCAGTCGAGGAAAGCTACGTCGAATGCGGCGTTGTGGATGATGAGCTCGGCTCCCGAGAGGAACTCGAGGAGCTCCTCGGCAACGTCGGCGAAGCGCGGCTCGCGCGCAAGGTCTGCTCGCGTGAGCCCGTGCACCGCAAGTGCACCCTCGTCGATGTCGCGCTCGGGATTGAGATAGCGGTGGAAGCGACGACCGGTCGGGCGGCGGTTGACGATCTCGACGCAGCCGATCTCGATGATCCGGTGATCGAGGCTGGGCTCGAGCCCGGTGGTCTCCGTGTCGAGAACGATCTGCCGCATTGGCCGGCGATTCTACCTCAGCGCGTGAGCGCGTCGATCGCCTGGTTCGCGAGCCGATCCACCCGCTCGTTGCCCGGCACACCGGCATGCCCGGGCACCCAGTGCCATTCCACGCGATGGGCCGCTGCGAGCTTGTCGAGCTCGACCCACAGGTCCTGGTTCTTCACCGGCTTTCGATCGGCGGTGCGCCAGCCGCGAGCCTTCCAGCTCGGGACCCATTCCGTGATGCCGCGGCGAACGTACTGGGAATCGGTGAAAACACGGGCCTGAGCGGGCTTCTTGAGCGCCTCGAGCGCCCGGATGACGGCGGTGAGCTCCATGCGATTGTTGGTCGTCAGCGCCTCGGCGCCGGCGAGCTCCTTCTCGCGCCCCTCGCACGAGAGCAGCGCAGCCCACCCTCCAGGGCCCGGATTGCCGCGGCAGGCTCCATCGGTGTAGATCTCGACGATCCCCGTCAAGAGGGCTGCCGCGTGGTCGGCTTGACGAGGCCGCCGAGCACGGCGGGCTTCTCCTTGAAGCGCGGCCGCACCGGAGTCAACGTGTACACGCGCTTGCGCGCCTTGAGCAGGTAGGCCCCCGCGGGGAACGGATTGAGCAATCCACGACGCAGCAGCCGGGTCTGTGCCTCGTTCGCATCGCGGGCGGTGCGCCACGGGTTGCAGTAGAGATAGCGCCGGGACGCCACGACCTCGTAGCCCAGGAGCACGAGCCAATCGCGGATGCGCCGCTCCGAGAGAATGCGACGCATGCCGGGTGGAAAGCCGCTGCGGGTCCCGCGGGCTCGCAAGCCCCACAGGCTCAAGGGCCGAAAAGCCAGCACGATGAGCTGTCCCTCGCCCACCAGCACCCGATCCACTTCGCGCACGATCGCATAGGGGTCGGCTGCGAACTCGAGCGTGTGAGGAAGGAGTGCGGCATCTACGGAGTCGCTGACGACCGGCAACTGTGACGGGCGTCCGATTATGTCGGCCCCTGCGGAGAGTGCCCCGGGAGCCACGATGGCCTGCCGTCGCGTGCGTGCTCCGGCGAGCAGCTCGCGGTCTGCGCCCCAAGCGCCGATCTGCAGAAATTCCCACCCGAACACGTCCTCGAGCGCCTCGCCGAGCAGCTCGGACTCGGCAGCGACCACCGCGCGCCCGAGCCCGCCGCTCCACCAGGTGCGCAGCGCAACGTTGCGATCGAGCGCAGCCGTGGAATTAAGATTCGGAGAGGTCACCGCAAAAGAGTAGCAATTCTGTGAAGCCACCGGGTACATTCCCGATCGCAAACAAGTAAGTTGGGCACAAAAGAGCAGCCGCCTTTCAGGGGTGCGCATTTTGATCACGGATCACTTGCGGTGGACGCAGTCGGGAGTAGTACTGAGCGCTCTGCTGGCGCTCGCCGCGTGCGCACATGCGCCCGGCACCCGCCCTGCCACCGCACCTCAGGTGATCACCGCCACGGGGACATCCGGCGCGGCCAGCGCCTCTGCGACAACCCCCGGCACTGCAGCCGCGTCCACCGACTCCACCAGCTCGAGCGTAGCGCAAAGCGGCGCTGACTCTACCGACTCATCGGCCGAGCAAGGTGAGCTGCCGCAGGTCGCCGGCATCAATCCCGACGACTACGCCGATCTCTTCGACCGCATGCGTGCGGGCTTCAAGCTGGGTGATGTCGATCGGCCCGCGGTGCAACAGCAGCTCCAGTGGTTCGTGGACAACCCGGATTATGTTCAGCGCTCATTTCGACGTTCCGAGCTCTACCTGTATCACATCGTCAAGCAGCTCGAATCGCGCGGCATGCCGCTCGAGCTGGCGCTCCTTCCGGTCATCGAGAGCGCCTACGAGCCTTATGCCTATTCGCGCGCGCGAGCCATGGGGCTGTGGCAGTTCATTCCCGGAACCGGCTCGCGCTTCGGGCTGAAGCAGAACTGGTGGTACGACGGACGCCGCGACGTGATCGAATCCACGCGCGCGGCGCTCGATTATCTGCAGTATCTGCACGATGAGTTCCACGGCGACTGGCTGCTCGCCATCGCCGGCTACAACTGTGGCGAGGCCGCGATCGTCCAGGCGATTGCGGTCAATCAGGCGCATGGCCGGCCGATCGATTTCTGGAGCCTGCGGCTCCCGGCCGAAACGCGCGCGTACGTCCCGAAGCTGCTCGCGATGAAGCGACTGGTCGCCGCACCCGAGAACTACAGTCTCACGTTCTCCCCGATTCCCAATCGCCCCTACTTCGTGAGCGTCGAGACCTTCGGGCAGATCGACCTGCGAGTCGCGGCAGAGATCGCCGGGGTCTCACCCGAGGTGCTCTACGAGCTCAACCCGGCCTTCCATCGCTGGGCGACGGACCCCTCGGGCCCCTATAGCCTGCTGCTGCCGACCGATGCCGCCGATGTCTTCCGCGCCAATATCACCCAGCTGAACCCCGATGAGCGCATGCGAGTGACCCAGTACGTCGTGCGCCGCGGGGACTCGATGGCCGCACTCGCCCGCCACTTCGGCACGACCCCTCAGGTCGTGCGCGAGCTCAACGACCTGCCGAGCGGTGCCCTCGTGATTGGCACGGAGCTGCGAGTGCCCTCGGACGTGAGCGAGCTGCCGCCCAAGGTGCTGCAAGCCGCCGCTCTGTTCGATGCGCATGGCCGCCATCGCCTGCTCCGCCCGCGTATGCGCGTCGTGGTGCACCGTGGGGACTCCCTCTGGGCGATTGCGCGCCGCCATGGGGTTGACGTGCACGCCCTCGCCCTGCTCAACGGGCTGCAGCCCGGGGACACGCTGCGCGCGGGGCAGCGACTGATGCTCACCCCCGCCGCCGTGCGCACGAGCGATGCCTCAGGCACATCCAGTCATTCGCACGCCACGCGGCGCGTGACCTATATCGTCCGCGCCGGGGACACCCTTTATGGCATCGCCCGCGTGTTCCAGGTGACCGTCTCCCAGATCGTGAGCTGGAACCGGCTGGCGCACCGCGCGCTGTCCCCCGGGCAGCACCTGCTCATCCGCCTGGCACGCGGCGGCGGCAGCCTCGCTGCGGAGTAGCCTCCTCCCCTTCGGGCCCGCACGGACCCGCTCCTTGGCAGACGGGCTTGCTCCCGAGTAACCTCGCTGCCCAGCATGGGCTTTCTGACCGGCAAACGCGCACTCATCGTCGGCGTCGCGACCGAACGCTCGATCGCATGGGGCATCGCTCAGGCGATGCATCGTGAAGGCGCCGAGCTTGCCCTCTCGTACCAGAACGAGAGGCTGAAGGAGCGCGTCCAACCGCTCGCCGAATCGGTCGGCTCCCACCTCACGGTACCCCTTGATGTGGAGAGCGACGAGCAGATCGATCTCGCGTTCAAGACGCTCGGGAGCCACTGGGGGCAACTCGATATCGTGGTGCATGCAGTCGCCTACGCCCCACGCGAGGCACTCACCGGAGGGTTCCTCGACAGCGCATCGCGCGAGAGCTTTCGCATCGCGCACGAGATCTCCAGTTACAGCTTCACTGCGCTGGCGCGCGCGTCCCGACCGCTCATGCAGGGTCGCACCGGAGCCCTGCTCACTCTTTCCTACCTCGGAGCGGTGCGGTCCATTCCGAGCTACAACGTCATGGGACTGGCAAAGGCGAGTCTCGAGGCGAATGTGCGCTTCCTCGCGGCCGACCTCGGTCCGATCGGCATTCGCGTGAACGGAATCTCCGCAGGTCCCATCAAGACGCTCGCCGCCGCCGGGATTGCCGGGTTTCGCCGGATGCTCGGACGGGTGGCCGAGGTGGCCCCGTTACGGCGCAACGTGACCCTCGAGGACGTGGGTAATGCCGCCGCGTTCCTGTGCTCGGATCTGGCCGCCGGAATCACCGGCGAGATCCTCTACGTGGATAACGGCTTCAACACGGTTGGGATGAGCTTTCCGCAGGAGTCGGAGACCTGACTCGCCCGGCTGCGCAGCTGCTCCTCGGCAGTCGAGCGCTCGCGGACTGGATACTCGGCGGTGGACCCCTTCCACGGCGGCACCTGCGCAGCTCGGCGCGGCTGAGGTGGCACGCGTACTGGTTCGAGCAGAACTGGGGCACCGAGGTCAAGCGCCTGGCTGGCATCGCCCTCCCCCAAGCCCCCACATTCATCGTCGGATTGTGGCGATCCGGGACCACCGCACTGCACGAGTCGCTCGCCGCATGCACCGGCTGGACGACCCCGCGAACGTGGCAATGCTTTGGGCCCTCAACGTGCTTTCTAGCCGGCCCGCCGCGCGACGAGGCGGTCGTCTACCGACCGATGGACCAAGGCCGGATCACGACCCTCACGCCCCAGGAAGACGAATTCGCGCTCCTGCTGCTCGGGGAGCCCTCGCTCTACCGCGGGTTCATCGATCCGCGACGCTTGCGTGATTGCGGAGAGCAACTGTGGTCCGGTCACGAGGGGACGCTCGAGCGTTGGCAATACTTCGTGCGCGGACTTGCCGCCAGCGCGCCGGGCTTGCCTGTCCTGCTCAAATCGCCGAACCACACCTTCCGTCTGCCGCTGCTGCGCAGCCTTTTCCCCGGCGCACGGTTCATCTGGCTCGGCCGCCACACGGGTGAGGTGCTCGCATCCAACGAGAGAATGTGGCGCGCGATGATGGAGGTTTATGGGCTCTGGGACTGTCCCGCAGGCGCGCTCGAGGGTTTTCTGCAAGACATGGTGCGTGCAGCCGCCGCAACGATCGGAAGATGCCTGGAGGAGATGCCGCGCGAGAGAATGCTGTGGGTGGACTTCGAGCAGCTGCGCCTGAACCCGAAGGAGACGCTGCTTCGCATTCTGAGCTTCCTGGAGGCGAGGTCCAGCTCGGGCGCACCCATCGGCCCCGAGCAAGTCGAGGATGCTCTCGCTCGAGTTCCGATCCATCCAGGCTCGCGGGCGAGCTTGCCTGAGGATGCAAGCGTCGCCTCCCTCGAGAACCTGATGCGCGCCGCGGGTCATCGATTTGGCCCAACCGCACGTTGTTAAGGACTGTGAGCACCGGCTTTGCCGAAGGATCGCTCCACCCGTATGATGGTCGGGGCTTGCCCGTAAGACGGTTGGGGCTCGCGCCCCGAGGTTAGACAATCCGGGCTTGCTCTCCGGGCTTGCTCTCGAACGCCAAAAGCAGTTCAGGCGTCGCCAATCACCGACCGTGGAACTTAAAGGCTCGATGGAGGTTCGCATTCAGTATGAGCACGATCAAGCGCACTGGTCTTGTCGGACTGCTCCTGTGGGTGGTGGTGCTTGCTGTCGCACCGGTGCGGCCGGCACACGCCTACATCGATCCCAACTCGGCCGGGCCTCTCTATCAGCTTCTGTTTCCGCTGTTGATCGCTGTGGGCTCGGCCATCGCCGTGATGCGGCGCGCGATCGTGCGCGCCTGGAATCGGGTGACGAGCGCCGTAGTGTCCATGGTGCGCGGCCAGCGCGCGGGTCCGTAGCTCAGCCTTTCCGGCTGAAGCCGAGCCAGCCGTGCAGGGCAATTCGAGCGACACCTCGGCGGCCTACTCGGCATGGCGCATTGCCGCGCTGCCCGCCCTGGCTGTCCTGGGAATCGTTCTGCCTCTCACCTTTCCGGGCCTGCTCGATCAGTACCTGTACTACTTCCGCCCGCTGGATCTGCTGCCGATCTATGCCACTGCCTGGGTGATCCTGGCCGCGCTCGCTCTTCCTCTGTGGGCGCTCGCCGCTCTTGCGCTGAAAGCTCTGGAGAGCACGGCAGCCGCTCCCCTGCCGCAGGTCGCGCGAGGGCTGCGCATCGTGCTGCTCGCGGCTGCGGCCGCAGTGACAATCGAAACCCTTCTTTACAGCTCGGCCACCTGGCTGCAAACGTTCGGAATCCACTGGGCAGATCCTGCAGGCACGCCGTGGATGCTCATCGCCGCTGCGGCCGCTCTCGCGGTCGCGCTGCTGCCACGCGGCCGTCGCCTCATCGCGAGCGTGGGCGTCCTGGCCTTGACCGTGTCGGTTATCGGAGCCCTCACTCTGGTGAGCCTGCCGGTCTTTGCGTGGCGGTACGATTCGCAACTGCCCATCTCGGATGCGATCTCGCCCTCGTCAACACACCCCTCCCGGCCGAACGTGATTCTGCTGACGATCGATGCGCTCTCGGCCCCGCACATGTCCCTCTACGGCGCCGCACGCCCGACCACCCCCATGCTCGCTCGCTTTGCGCAGGGGGCGACAACGTTCGACCGGGCGTACGCCAACGGGAACTTCACCACCCCAGGGGTCGCCTCGATCCTCACGGGCACCCGGCCGTGGACGCATCGCGCCCTGCAGCTTCCGGTCTGGCCTCGAGACTCCACACGCCGCGATTCCCTGCCCGCGCTGCTCAGCCGCAGCGGCTATCAGATGGGCTATGTGTCCACCAACGCCCACGCCGGAGCTGGCGCTCAGGGCTTCCGCGGCTACTTCCAGTTCGCCCGCACCGATCGCACGCGCGATCTCAGCGTGTGCACCGACGGCCTTGCATCGCTGCTCCGCTACGTGTGTGCTGCGGAGGAGGTCCCCCTGATCTCCGGGATCGAGACGCTCGCCGATCGGGTGCGCGGTGGTCCCGACAACCGCCACTTCGACCCGCGTCTGGCCACCCGTCCGGCGCTTGCCTGGCTTCGCAACGTGGACAAGAGCAAGCCCGTGTTCCTGTGGGTGCACCTGTTCCCACCTCATTCACCCTACGCGGCACCGCAGCCCTGGATCGGGCGCTTCGATGCCTCAGCGAGCGCACGCGACATCGCGAGTACGCAGCCGCACTGGGCCTACCTGCAGTCCGCGGTGCCCGCTGCCGAGGCTCGCACGCTGCAGGCGCGCTATGACGAGTCGGTCGCCTACGTGGACCACTACGCCGGGGAGTTCCTGCAGCACGCCCTGCAGTTGCTCGGCGCCAACACGATGGTCATTGTCACCGCCGATCACGGCGAGAGCTTCGCGCACGGTTATGGCGCGCACACCGGCCCGGGCCTGTACGAGGAGATCATTCACGTTCCGCTCATTATCAAGCTGCCGGGCCAAAGTGTCGGCAGGCGCAGCCCTTTGCTGGCGGAGCAGGTGGACATCGCGCCAACGCTTGCGGAAGCCGCAGGCCTTGCGGCCCCCTCATCCTGGGAAGGTCGCTCGCTCCTTGGGGCGTGCGCGGCGACCGGGGATGCTCCGCACGAGTCGGCCAAGCCGGTCTTCAGCATGAATTTCGAGCAGAATCCGCGGCACGACGCGCTCAAGACCGGCTCGGTGGCCGTGATCGAGGGACCATGGAAGCTCGTGCACTACATGGGTCGGCTGCATTATCCGCTCATGCCCCGGCTGCACGATGAGCTTTATGACCTGGCGAGCGACCCCAAGGAGTCGCGGGACCTCTCGAGGGAGAATCCTCAGGAGGTCGCGCATCTTCGCAGCCTGATCGAGGCCGAGCTCGCCCAGCACGGGGCGGCGCTGCCTTGAGACCCGTGCTCATGGGCAGCGCAGCCTGCGCGCCGGCACGCTACTGCTCGAAGACCTGCGGATTCTTCTGAACCTTCGCCGTCATGCGCAACTGCTCGACGTAGTTGTTCGCCGCCTCGGTTCCGTAGTCGGCTGATTGCTGCTGGCGCGTCTGCGCGAGCACTGCGGGGTCGGAGGTCGGGTCCTCCCGCACTTCCGTGACTGCCACGAGCGCAGCCCCGCCCCCGTTGAGTGCCACTGCGCGAAACACACCCTTGCCCGGGGCGGGCCTGGGCAGGGTGAAGAGCGCATCGCGCAGGGTAGCTGGCACCGAGGGATCGGTGCGCCCAACGAAGTGCGGCGGCTCGGCTGTGACTCCCAGGTCGTGGACCACCGTGTCGAACGGGACACCCGAATCGAGCCGCTGCGCCGCTGCCTGCGCGGCAGCGAGCGCCGCCTGATTGGCTCGCTCGGTGCGCAGCGCCGCCACGATCCGATCGCGAACCTCCGCGAGCGGCTTGGGAGAGGCCGCGTGATGATCCAGCGCTCGCACCAGCACCAGGCGGTCGTCACCGATCAGCACCGGGCCCCCGATGTGATGCTCGGCGAGCACCGGGTCGCTGAACACTGCATCCTGCAGCTCACGGGAATTTCCGAGCGCGCCGCCGCCGGTCCCACGCACGAACTGCGACACCTCCCCGGTTTCCATGCCGAACTGTTTGGCAAGGCCCTCGAGCGTCGGCGTACCCTGGTCGAGCTGCTGCTGAATCTGCTCCTGGATGTCACCGAAGCGATCGGCTGCGCGGTCGCGTCGCAGCTGCGCCTCGATCTCGGGACGCGCCTGATCGAAGGCCTTGGAATGACCCGGCTGGATGCCCTCGAGCTGGATGATGTGATAGCCGAATTGCGTCTTGACGGGGCCTGCGATCTCGTTCGGCTTCATCGAGAAAAGTGCATCGGCAAAGGGCGCAACGAAACTCGTGCGGTCCGACCAGCCCAGCTCGCCGCCCTGCTGGGCGGAGCCCGGATCGTCCGAGTATTGCTTGGCGAGGGATGCGAAGTTCGCTCCGGCCTTGGCCTTGGCCAGCACCTCCTGGGCACGCTTGAGCGCTGCGGCATCGTTTCGGCCCGGATTCACGGCGATGAGAATGTGGCGCGCCTGGCGCCGCTCGGGCTCGACGTAGCGGTCCTTGTGCTTGTCGTAGTAGTCGCGCAGGTCGGCATCGCTCAGCTGGACGGTCGAGGCCACCTGGGCCAGCCGCAGCTGCGCGTACCGCACGTGAACGAACTCCGGGCTCATGAAGTCGGCTCGGTGCGCGTCGTAGTACGCCTGCACGCTCTTGTCATCCGGAGCCGCCGTGCTCGCATACTTCGCCGCAGGCAAAACGGCGTACTGCACCTTGCGCTGCTCGCTCTGCAGGGCGCGGATCTGCTGCAGCTCCGCAGGTGTGAGAAAGTCCGAGTCGCGAATGCCGTTCTCCAGCTCCGCGGCGCGAAGCGCCTGACGCAGATCCTCCTCGAACGCCTCCTCGGTGATGCCCGCCTGCTGCAGGCGCATCCGCGCCACATCGGCGGAATATCGACCCTCGAGCTGGAAGGCAGGCTCGCTGCGCACCGCGGCGCCCAGCTGCGCATCGGTCACCCGATAGCCCAGCTCGCGCGTGTGCTGCGCCATGAGCGTGCTGCGCACGAAGCGCTCGAGCAGCTCATCCTCCAGGCGAGCCTTCACCTGCGCGGGCATCTCTCCGCCGACGCGCTGCTGCCAATCGGACTGCTGCTGCAGCCAGGCCTGGTGCACCTCATCGTAGGGGATGGTCTCCCCATTCACCTTGGCTGCGTTCGTGCTGCCGCCGAACTGCAGCGTTGCGATACCGTAGGCGCCCCACGCGGCGAAGATGATGGCGAGCGCTCCGAAGAGCACGTAGGTGAGCCATTTGCGGGTGGTGAGCGCGTCACCGATTCTCTGAAGCATGGATCGATAGGGGGTTGTAGAGGGGCGGACGAACCGTTGGACTCGACGCTAACCCCATGAGTTCACGAGGATGTGCTTGACTGGCGGAGCGGACGGGACTCGAACCCGCGACCCCCGGCGTGACAGGCCGGTATTCTAACCAGCTGAACTACCGCTCCGTTGGGAAAAGGCGAATTGTACGGGCGCGGCTCGCTTTTGTGTACCGTGGTGGGTGCTGAGGGACTCGAACCCCCGACATTCGCCGTGTAAGAGCGACGCTCTACCAGCTGAGCTAAGCACCCTGTTCCATGCCGGAACGCGACTCAGTGTGCCGGGACGGGCTTGAGCGTTCTGCGACCGTTACGCCGCCCGCGCTTGGCTTCTACCGCCACGGCCGCCGCCGGCATTGCAGTGGCGGTGCCCGCTCCAGCCTGCGCGTCGGTGACGGTGGGGGTGGGCTGATGCACCAGTGCGAGCTGCAGCACCTCGTCGATCCATTTGACGGGCTTGATCTCCAGCCGCCCCTTGATGTTGTCGGGAATCTCGGCGAGATCCTTCACGTTCTCGCTCGGGATGAGCACCGTCTTGATGCCGCCCCGATGCGCCGCGAGCAACTTCTCCTTCAGGCCCCCGATCGGGAGCACCTCGCCCCGCAGCGTGATCTCTCCGGTCATCGCCACATCCGAGCGCACCGGAATCTTCGTCAGCGCCGAGACGATGGCGGTGCACATGCCGATGCCTGCGCTCGGTCCGTCCTTCGGTGTCGCGCCCTCGGGCATGTGCAGATGCATGTCGTGCTTCTGATAGAACTCGGGCTCCAGGCCCAGGACCTGCGCGCGGCTGCGCACCACGGTCATCGCGGCGTGGATCGACTCCTGCATCACCTCGCCGAGCTGCCCGGTGTGCAGCAGCTTGCCCTTGCCGGGCACGATCGCAGCCTCGATCGTGAGCAGCTCACCACCCACCTCGGTCCAGGCAAGTCCGGTCACCTGGCCCACCCGATCGAGATCCTCGGCCTTGCCATAGCGGAAGCGGCGCACGCCCAGGAACTTGTCGAGCGTGCGCGGGGTGACCGCCACGGCTTTGTGATCCTTCTCGTGCAGCAGTGCCTTCACGGCCTTGCGGCTGATCTTCGCGATCTCGCGCTCGAAGTTGCGCACGCCCGCCTCGCGCGTGTAGTACCGCACGATATCGAGGAGCGCGGCGTCGGAGACCTTGAGCTCATCGGGCTTCAGGCCGTTCGCCTTCATCTGCTTCGGCACGAGGTAGCGCCGGCCGATGTTCATCTTCTCGTCCTCGGTATAGCCGGGGAGCCGGATGACCTCCATGCGATCGAGCAACGGACCGGGAATGTTCAGGCTGTTCGCGGTGCACACGAACATCACCTCGGAGAGATCGAGGTCGACCTCGAGGTAGTGATCGTTGAACGTCGAGTTCTGCTCGGGGTCGAGCACCTCCAGCAGCGCCGCCGAGGGGTCGCCGCGGAAGTCCATCGACATCTTGTCGACCTCGTCGAGCAGGAAAAGCGGATTGTGGACGGCCGACTTGGCCAGATTTTGCACGATCTTCCCGGGCATCGAGCCGATGTACGTGCGCCGGTGGCCGCGGATCTCGGCCTCGTCGCGCACCCCGCCGAGCGACATGCGCACGAACTTGCGATTGGTGGCGCGCGCCATGCTCTGCCCGAGTGAGGTCTTACCCACCCCGGGCGGCCCGACCAGACACAGGATCGGACCCTTGAGCTTCTCCACGCGCAGCTGCACGGCAAGATACTCGACGATGCGCTCCTTCACCTTCTCGAGCCCGTAGTGGTCCTCATCCAGGACCTGCTCGGCGCGCGTGATGTCCTTCAGGATCTTGGTGCGCTTCTTCCAGGGGACCTTCACGAGCCAATCGATGTAGTTGCGCACGACCGTCGCCTCGGCCGACATCGGCGACATCATCTTGAGCTTGTTCAGCTCGTTGGTGGCCTTCTCGCGCGCCTCCTTCGGCATGCCCGCCTTGGCGATGCGCTGCTCGAGCTCGGAGATCTCGTTACCGCCCTCGTCCATCTCCCCGAGCTCTTTCTGGATCGCCTTCATCTGCTCGTTGAGGTAGTACTCGCGCTGGCTCTTCTCCATCTGCGCCTTCACGCGGCCGCGAATGCGCTTCTCGATCTGCAGCACGTCCATCTCGCCCTCGATGGCGACCAGGATGTGCTCCAGGCGCTTGCGCACATCGAGGATCTCGAGAACCTTCTGCTTCTCGGGAAGCTTCAAGGACATGTGCGCGGCGACGGTGTCGGCCAGACGGCCTGCATGCTCGATGCCCTGCAGCGCGGTGAGCACCTCGGGCGGGACCTTCTTGTTGAGCTTCACGTACTGCTCGAACTGCGAGATGACCGAGCGGCCGAGCACGTCCATCTCGCGCTCGTCGTAGGCTTCGGTATCGGGCAACGGAGTCACATCGGCGGAGTAATGCTCACCGGTGTGCAGGCGCTCGATGCGCGCCCGATCCACACCCTCGACCAGCACCTTCACCGTGCCGTCGGGGAGCTTCAGCAGCTGCAGGATCGAGGCGACCGTGCCGATCCGGTACAGGTCATCGACCTTGGGGTCGTCCACATCGGCCTGCTTCTGGGCGATGAGCATGATGCGCTTGTCGCCGCGCATCGCCACGTCGAGGGCCTGGATCGACTTCTCGCGTCCGACGAACAGTGGAATCACCATGTGCGGATAGACCACCACGTCGCGCAGCGGCAGCACCGGCACGCTCTCGATGGGGGCGGTGGACTTCGGGTGAGTGCTGGGTGCGGAATCGGACACGATCAAGCCCTCGCTGGCTCTAGTTCGACGCGGACGCCGCCGGTACACCGGCGACACCCCCCGGGAGACGTTACGACAAATATAGTCTGAATGAAGCAGGAAATGGGGGCCTGCACCGTGCTTTCAACCGTGGAGTGAGACGCCGGGCGCATGCGGCGCGGTGAAAATGTGCGCTTTCGCTCGCAGGGGGTAGGGCCAGAACTGCTCAGCGCCCGGCACGTTCCCGAGCCTCGGCTCCGGGCAGGCAGAAGTGACCTAATGCGTGGTCCCGGAGACCCGGCGCGGCTCGTCTTCGGAGCGGTACACCACGTAAGGCTTGGAGTGGCCGTCGATCACGGTCTCGTCGATGACGACCTTTTGCACGTTGCGCATGGAGGGCAGCTCGTACATGGTGTCGAGCAGCACGGTTTCGAGGATGGTCCGTAACCCCCGCGCGCCGGTCTTGCGCTGCATGGCGCGATGCGCCACGGCCTTGAGAGCCTCATCACGGAACTCGAGGTCGGCCCCCTCCATCTCGAAGAGCCGTCGGTACTGCTTGGTCAGCGCATTCTTAGGCTCGGTGAGGATCGACACCAGCGCGGCCTCGTCCAGCTCATCCAGCGTGGCCACGACCGGCAGGCGCCCCACGAACTCCGGAATGAGGCCGTACTTGATCAGGTCCTCGGGCTCCACGTCGTGGAACAGATCGTTGCCATGCGGGCGCGCATTGATCTCGCGCACGTCGGAGGTGAAGCCGATGCCGCCCTTCTGCGTGCGGTTGAGGATGATCTTTTCCAGTCCGGAAAATGCCCCTCCGCAGATGAATAGGATATTGGTCGTATCGACCTGCAGGAACTCCTGCTGAGGATGCTTGCGGCCGCCCTGCGGCGGCACGGAGGCGACCGTACCCTCGATCAACTTGAGCAATGCCTGCTGGACACCCTCGCCCGAGACATCGCGGGTGATCGAGGGGTTGTCGGACTTGCGGGAGATCTTGTCGATCTCGTCGATGTACACGATGCCGGTCTGCGCCTTCTCCACATCGTAGTCGCACTTCTGGAGAAGCTTCTGGATGATGTTCTCCACATCCTCGCCGACGTAGCCTGCCTCGGTGAGCGTGGTGGCATCGGCGATCGTGAACGGCACGTTCAGCAGCCGGGCGAGAGTCTCGGCGAGGAGCGTCTTGCCGCAGCCGGTCGGGCCGATGAGCAGGATGTTGCTCTTGGCGATCTCGACATCCTCTTTCGCCCGGGTGGTGCTCGCCGTGCGGGTTTGCAGGCGCTTGTAGTGGTTGTAGACGGCCACCGAGAGCACCTTCTTGGCGCGCTCCTGGCCGATCACATACTCATCGAGAACTTTCTTGATCTCGTGGGGCTTGGGGAGCTTGTCGCGCGCGCGCTCGGCGCGATCCTCCAGCTCCTCGCGAATGATGTCGTTGCAAAGCTCGACACATTCGTCGCAGACGAAGACCGATGGACCCGCGATCAGCTTTCGGACTTCGTGCTGGCTCTTCCCGCAGAACGAGCAATACAACAGCTTGCCGTCATCGTGACGGCCGCGGGAATCATCGCTCATCTAGGGTCCTCGTACTGCACATATCGCGCGACGGCTGGAAGCCGAGGTGCCAGTCCTTATAGCATGCGGTGGGCCCGCCAGGCAAAGACGCACCGCCCAAGCTCGAGCGTGCGGCAAGAGGTGCGCTTTGGGGCCTGCTCACGGACTATTTGGCGCCGCTGTTTGGCATCTCCACGCGCTTCTCCAGCACGCGATCGATGAGGCCATATTCGAGCGCTTCCTTCCAATCCATGAAGTTGTCGCGGTCGGTATCGTGCTTGATGCGATCGACATTCTGTCCGGTGTGCTTGGCGAGGATCAGGTTCAGCCGATCGCGCACCTCGAGCATCTCGCGTGCATGGATCTCCATGTCCGCGGCCTGTCCCTGGAAGCCCCCGAGGGGCTGATGGATCATGATGCGCGCGTGGGGCAGGCAGTAGCGCTTACCCTTCGTGCCACCTGCGAGCAGGATCGCGCCCATGCTCGCCGCCTGTCCTGTGCAGATCGTGCTCACGTCGGGCTTGATGAACTGCATCGTGTCGTAGATGGCGAGACCCGAGGTCACCACCCCGCCCGGAGAATTGATGTACAGGTGAATGTCCTTCTCCGGGTTCTCGGACTCGAGATACAGCATCTGCGCGATGACGATGTTGGCCGTCAGGTCATCGATCGGACCCACGACGAAGACCAGCCGCTCCTTCAGCAAACGCGAATAGATGTCGTACGCCCGCTCCCCGCGCGCGGTTTGCTCCACGACGATCGGGACCAGGTTCAAGGCGCGCTCGTTCATGATGTTGTCTCTCCAAATCCTGTGAGCTCCCGGAAGCTCGTTTCTCGCTCGGTGATCTGCGCCCGCGCCAGCACGGCATCGAGCACTTCATCCTCGAGCACGGCAGACTCGATCTCGCGCATCGCCTCGGGGCTTTGCAAATAGGCGCGGCGCGCCTCCTCCGGCTTGGGGTAACTCGCCGCGAGGCTCTCCAGGCGAGTTTGCACCTTCGCGCGATCCACCTGCAGGCCCTCGGCGCGCACGATCTCCCCGACGATGACGCCGAGGGCAACCCTGCGACGCGCCGGCTCCTCGAACACCTCTCGCGGTGGCAGCTGGCTCACATCGCGTGCGCCCATGCGCTGGGCTGTTTCAACCTGCAAACGCTCCACCGTCTGCGCCACCAGGGCGCGCGGGACATCGACGGGATTGTCGCGGTAGAGCGCATCCATGACCTGGGAGCGCAGACGCTTGCGGATGAGCTCCTGCAGCTCGTGCTCCATGCTCTTGCGTACCTCGGACCTCAGCGCGTCGATTCCACCTTGTTCGACTCCGAACAGGCGACAAAATTCCTCATCGACCGCCGGTAAGCTCTGCTCCTGAACCTTCTTCACATGCACCGTGAACTCGGCGGTGCGGCCGGCCAGCTCCTGGTTCGCGTGCGTCGCGGGATAGTGCACGGTTGCGGTGCGGGTCTCCCCGGCGGAGGCCCCCGTCACCGCAGCTTCCAGCTCCGTCAGCAGTCGGCTGGCCCCGAGCACGAACGCCGCATCGCGTCCCTCGCTCCCCTCGAACGATCGCCCATCGATGCGTCCGTCGTAATCGAGGATCACCCGGTCGCTGGCGCGCGCGGGGCGCTCCACATCGCTGAACACCGGCCGCTGGCGACGCATGCTCTCGAGCATCGCATCGATGTCGCTCTCGGCAACGGAGGCGACGGGGCGCTCGACGGCGATGGTGTCGAGCGGTTTGACCTTGATCTCCGGCAACACCTCGAAGACCGCCGCATACTTGAGGTCGGCGCCCGGCGTGAGCGCGATCGGCTCGATCCTGGGTCCGGTCGCAGGCTTCAAATGCTCCTGCGTGACCGCCTCGGCGAGGCTGCTGCGCATGAGCTCGCCCACCACCTCGGCGTGCACCTGCTCACCGAACTGCTGCCGCACGATGGCAAAGGGAGCCTTCCCCGGCCGAAAGCCCTTCAGCCGCGCGGTACGCGACAGCCTTTTTAGCCGCTGATCGACCTCGCGCTGCACCTGATCGGCGGGTACGGCCACTTCCAGCCGGCGCTCGAGGCCGCTTGCGGTCACTGAAACCTGCATGATCCTGATCTTTCTCTTCGAACGGTGGGCAGCGCTGGTGCGAAAGGAGGGACTCGAACCCTCACGGGGTTGCCCCACTGGATTCTAAGTCCAGCGCGTCTACCAGTTCCGCCACTTTCGCACGCGCGACGCTGGCCGTTGGGAAGCGGGATTATAGCGGGATTCACCACGCGACGCGTCCGATGAGCCCGGGCACCCCGAGGGCAGCCCGGCACGCTATGTAACCTTCGGGCACGTGCCTTGCCGCCGAGCCTGGCTGCACGATGACCTCGGTGGCGAGCCCGTGCGTGGGATCCTGTAGATGCTACAAACGAGCGCACCACAATCGACGATCCCGGGTGGCCCCGCAAGGCCAGACCACCCCGGCGAGGCATCCACGGGCACCGAGAGACGACCCTCGACCCCGGAGGATCTCGAACGCGAGCATCTCCTCGCCCGGCTGCTCGAATCACTCCCGGTCGTCGTGTTCAGACTCGATCGCGACCTGCGTCATGTTTACATCAACAACGCGGTCCGGGATGTGCTCGGGTGGGGACCTGAGCGCCTGCTCGGCAAGCGCGCCCTGCAGGCCGGGCTCGAACCCGACGTGGCCGCGGGGTTTGAGGCTGCCTGCCGCGAGGTCCTCGAGACCGGCGAGGCCCGCCGCTACGACTTCCAGGTCGACTCGGGGCGCGGCCTGCGCTTCCTCGAGGCACAGCTACTGCCCGAGTTCGACGCGGAGGGCAGACTCCAGTCCCTCGTCGGCATCACGACCGACTGGTCCGAGCGCAAGCAGGTGCAGGATGACCTGCAGGCGAGCGAGGAGCGTTACCGGGCGCTCATCGCACAGGTGCGCAACTACGCGATCTTCGCGGTGGATCTGCACGGTCACGCCACCACCTGGAACGAAGGAGTCGAGCGCGTGCTCGGCTGGTCGCGTGAGGAATTCATCGGACTGCCGATCGAGAACCTGTTCGCGCCGGAGGACATCGCCCGCGGCATGCATCGGCGCGAGCTGCAGCGCGCCGCCCAGGAAGGCGGCGCCACGAGCGACGAGTGGCTGCGGCGCAAGGACGGCTCTGCGTTTTTCGCCACCGGCATGACCAGTCGCGTGGTCGACGCGCAGGGTCACGTCGTGGGCTTCAGCAAGGTCCTGCGCGACCGAACGGCCTGGAAGCTCGCGCAGGACGAGCGCGACAAGCTGCTCGACAGCGAGCGCAAGGCGCGTCAGGACGCCGAGGCCGCGAATCGCCTGAAGGATGAGTTCCTCGCCACCCTCTCGCACGAGCTACGCTCGCCGCTCAACGCCGTTCTCGGGTGGGTTCACGTGCTGCGCCGGCATGCCGAGGCAAGCCCGGAAGTCGCGCGCGGGCTCGAGGTGATCGAGCGCAATGCGCGAGCGCAGGCGCAGATCGTCAACGATCTACTCGACATGAGCCGCATCATGACCGGGAAGGTGCGCCTGAGCACGCGCATGGTCAGCCTCCAGAGAACGGTTGCAGCTGCGCTCGATGCCATCCGCGCAGCCGCTGAAGCCAAGGGTATCCGCCTGGCAGCCGAGATCGATCCGAGCGCCGATCGCGTGCGTGGCGATGCCAATCGACTGCAGCAGGTGCTGTGGAACTTGCTCACTAACGCGGTGAAGTTCACCCCCGCGGGAGGCAGCGTGCGCGTGACCTGCGTGCGCGAGGACTCGCACGTCGAGCTGAGCGTGCACGACACCGGCGTAGGCATTCCAAGCACTTTCCTGCCCTTCGTGTTCGATCGCTTCAGGCAGGCCGACGGCTCGACCACGCGTACGTTCGGCGGGCTCGGGCTGGGGCTGTCGATCGTCAAGAACCTGGTCGAGTTGCATGGGGGTAGCGTTCGCGGAACCAGCCCGGGTGAGGGACAAGGGTCAACTTTCATCATCCGCCTGCCGCTGCCGCCTGCAGATGCTGCCGAAGGTCCGGCCGGGCGCGCGACATTGCTGCCACCCACACCGCTCGAGTCGCTGCCGAAGCTCACCGGGGTCACCACGCTCGTGGTGGACGACGAGGCGGACTCGCTCGTGTTCTGTGGCCGATTGCTCGAGGAGTGCGGCGCTCGGGTGCTGCTCGCGGTGGATGCGCAGCAGGCGCTCGATGCGCTGCGCACGGATCAGGTGGACATCCTGGTGAGCGATATCGGCATGGCGAACGAGGATGGCTACTGCCTCATCGCGCAGGTACGCGCGCTGCCCGATGCTCGCACGGCCCGCATTCCGGCGATCGCCGTGACGGCTTACGCGCGACCCGAGGACCGGCAGCGGCTACTGCTTGCGGGATTTCAGATGCACATCGGAAAGCCGATCGAGCCGCAGGAGCTCATCGCGGGCGTTGCAAGCCTCGTCGGCGTGATGAGCCGCAGGGACAGCATCGCAAACGCCTCGGATGCCGCCTGAGCGATCCGCGCGGAGCTGCCTACCGTGCTCAAGCCCTGGGACGGCGAGCGGGTCGGCACAGCCGCAACGAGCAAATCGCCCTCATCGCTGCACCGAGTTTGCTTCTTCCGCCGGTAGCGCGGGTGGCATCAGGAATCGCCAGGGATCGGCCTCCGAGCCCCGTGGCACGGGAATCTCGATCAGCCAGGGCCGGCGCTCGGGGAGTGCTCGCTCCAGCGCTGCTCGCAACGCGTGCGGCGAATCCACCCGCGTGCTCGCAACACCGAATGCTTCGGCGAGCTTCATGAAGTCCGGGTTCACCAGCTCGCAGCCGAGCAGACGGCCCTCGAACTGGCGCTGTTGATCGCGCCGGACATTTCCGAATGCCTCGTTGTTGAACACCAGGGCGACGACGGCAATGCCGTATTGGACCGCGGTCGCAAGCTCCTCCACGGTGAACATGAATCCGCCATCTCCGCAGATGGCAACGACCGGTCGCTCCGGATGAGCCACTTTGGCCCCGAGCGCCGTGGCATAACCGGACCCGAGAGTCCCCTGATAGCCCGATGGGATGAACGTTCGCGGCGAGTAGACCGGAAAGCCGTACCAGGACGCAAAGCCCACCTGACAGATCTCATCCGTCACGATGCCCTCGGGAGGAAGCGCGGCTCGCAGCGCCCGAAGGTAGCCGACCTGAGGCTGGATCGCCTGGATCGCAACCTCGGCCGCCTGGCGCGCCTGCAACGCAGCTGCGCGCCACGCCGGTCGGGCCCGGCCTTGCTTGCGCAGCTGCGCGAGCAGCAAACGCGTGGCTTCACAAGCATCCGCGAGCACGAAGTCCGTCGCGGCGAAGCGATCCCGCTCCGCCGGATCGATGTCGATGCGAATGGATTTGAGTCCCGGCGCACGAGCCGGCCAGCGCCAAAGCGGCGCCTCGAGTCGCGTGCCGATGCCGACCATCAGATCCGTTTGAGACCACAGCCGGTAGCCGGCAGCGACCGTGAGTGAGAGCTCGTGTGTATCGCTCAGCACGCCTCGCCCGCTGCGAAATGCCACCACGGGTGCGTCGAGGAGCTCGGCGAGTTCGCGCACCTCCTCCGTCGCACCGAGCGCGCCTCCACCGACGAAGATCATCGGCGCGCGGCTTTCGCTGATGAGCCGCACGGCCTGATCAATGCGCTGCGCATCCGCGGGCGGCGGTGCCAGGGGCGCAAGCGGGGTGCAGGACTCGACCTCGCACTTCATCGTGAACACGTCCCAGGGCATCTCGATAGCGGCGGGGCCCCTGCGGCCCGACATCATCTGCTGGAAGGCGCGCGCCACAGCCGCCGGGGCCAGCGCGGGATCCACCACCCGCTCCGCCCATTTGGTGAACCCGCGCAGCGTCGCAAGCTGATCGGGCATCTCGTGCAGCTGCCCGCGCCCCCGGTCCAGAAAGTCGAGCGGGACCTGGCCTGTCAGGCAGAGCACCGGCTGGTTGCCTCCGAGCGCCGTCAAGAGACCAGTGCCGGCGTTGAGCACACCCGGCCCCGGGACGACCGTGCACACCGCCGGTCGTCCCGTCGAGCGGGCATAGCCGAGCGCCATCAAGCTGCATGCCTGCTCGTGACGCGCGCCGATCACACGGATGTGCGGCCGAGCCCGATACAGCGCATCGAAGAGCCCGTACGTTTGAGCGCCCGGCAGCCCGAAAACCGTGTCGATCCCGTGAGCCAGCAGGCCATCGACCAGGGCTTCCCCCCCGGTCCTCACTTGCAAGCGAACGCCTTCCGAGCTCATCTGCCGAACAGCCAAGCTCAGGACACGGCGATTGATCGCACGACGCCGTAGAACGCACCGAGCACCAGCAGCACCTCGGTCATGGCTGTCAGAACCGCACCGGGCCCGCGCTGCTCCGGCGAGCCGATATAAGCCACTCCGTAGATGACTCTCGCGACCAGAAAGAGCGCTCCGACAGCAGCCGCCCCGGTGGCACTGACGTACAAGCCGAAGAGCCACACTGCGGGGATGAAGATGATGAGCTGCTCGAGCGAGTTCTGGTGCACCCGAAAGTAGCGCTCGAACAGAGGATGACCGGTCACCGCGGGAGCCGCCACTGCGTACGTACCGCGCGCCCGGCCGACGAGCGCGCCGAACACGATGTACTCGACCAAGGAAAGCAGGACGACCCCGGCAACCCAGTTCATTGTGTTTCTCCGACGCGCAGGACAAGCGCGGCTGCGGTGGAATCTTACCCCTCCGGGGCTTTGCCCGCCTTGCCCCCGATCGACGAGAATGCAGCGGCCATGTCGAGCACCAAGCCGTCCGCGAGCACCGTGCAGCCCGATCCAGCGCTGTTTCCGAGCGCTGCAGTACGGCAACGGGTGGATGACTCCCTCACCCGCGGGCTTGCGCAGGCGCAAGCCCGCGTTGCAGCCGGCGCGGCGACTCCGACGATCGACATGGCTGCGTTCCGGCGCGAGCTGGCGAGCTTCGACTTCAGCGTCCCGCGTCCCCTGCCCGAGCTTCTCGAATGGAGCATCGGCGTGCTCGAGCGCGGCGTTGTCCATCTGACGAACCCGCGGTACTTTGGACTGTTCAATCCCGCGCCGTGCTTTCCAGCAGAGTGCGCGGATCGCATCGTCAGCTCGTTCAACCCACAGCTTGCAAGCTCCGGTACCTCTCCGGCAGCTGTCGCGCTCGAGGCGCACGTGATTGGGAAGGTCGCGCAGCGCGCAGGGCTGCCCGAGGGAGCCGGGGGGCACTTCACCTCTGGGGGCTCGGAGGCCAATTGCGCGGCGCTGCTCTGCGCGCTCACGCGCGCGCACCCCTCCTATGCGACCCAGGGCGCGCGAGCGTTCAGCGGCGCTCCGGTTTTCTATGCATCGAAGGACTCTCACCGCGGCTGGGTAAAGATCGCACATCAGGTGGGGATCGGCCGATCCGCCGCACGGCTGGTAGACACCGACGGTGACGGACGCATGGCTCCTCAGGCGCTCCTCGATGCGATCGCTGCGGATCTTGCGCAGGACTGCGTGCCGGTGCTGGTCGTCGCCTCGGCCGGCTCGACCCCGGCAGGCATGATCGATCCGCTACCCGCCTGCGCCGACATCGCGCAGCGCTACGGGCTCTGGTACCACGTGGACGCCGCCTGGGGAGGCGCAGCGATCGCATCCGAGCGCCTGCGGCCGGTGCTGAGTGGCATCGAGCGGGCGGACTCGATCACCATCGATGCCCATAAGTGGTTCGCTGCCACGATGGGCTGCGGGATGTTTCTGGTGCGCGACGCGGCTGCACCGTCTGCGGTGTTTCACGTCTCGGCGAGCTTCATGCAATCGCGCGAAGCGGCCGTGGATCCTTACATGAACTCGGCGCAATGGTCGCGCCGCTTTCTCGGGCTGCGACTCTTTCTATCGCTCGCCGCGGCAGGCTGGTCGGGTCACGCGGCTCACATCGAGCGCGCCGTGGCGCAAGCCGCCTGGATCCGGCAGGCGCTCGAGGCGCGCGGCTGGGTCATCGCCAACGACTCGCCGCTCGCGGTGCTCGCGGCCGTTCCACCGGCTGCGCTCGGGGATCCGCGCACCATCGTCGCAAGGGTGCTCGCATCGGGGCGTGCCTGGGTCTCGGTTGCACGATTCGAGGAGCGCGAGGTCATCCGCATCTGCATCACGCATGGGGAGACCTCGGATGAGGACCTTGCTGCGCTCGTCGCCGCGTTGCATGTGAGTTGATGCGAACAATGAGTGCGGCGGTTCGCGCGGCGGTGCTGACGCTCAGCTCACCGTGGGTGACCTCGCGTATTTGCGGGCACTGCATTCACTCGACCTCGAGAGGCGCAGCAACATCGAGAATGCGACGTTCAGCAAGGCGACGACACGACGCGCCTTCGAACAGAACTAGGCTACAAGGAGGTGGTCCCCCGGCAAGTCGCATTGGCGCGCACTCTGGAAAGCGAGAGGCATGCTGACGCCTAGAGACGTCGAAACTCCCCCGATCGTCGATCTGCCAGCTGCCGGCCACGAGCCGCCGTGCGCGCCGGGAGGTTGCGATTATCGATAGCGGTCAGCGACGGAGGCGCGAAAGGCGCGGTCGACTTCACGTGCAAGGCGCTATTGCGAGGTAACTCACAGTCAACCGCAGTGACTGTCGGATATACACGCTCGTCCGGTATAGATTCGGGTTCTAATCGATCATCAGAAACTCTGCAATCTAGGCGGCGTACTTGTATAGCGGGTACGCCTGTCCGCGTCGCACCTGCACTAGTCATGAAGGAATTGGTCGGCCGTCTGATCGGCTACGTATTTGTCGGAAGCTTTTGCATTGCAGGGCCGGTGTTGTTAATCCTGGCTCTCTGCACGGCTGTGCAACGCTGCGCGTTGGTGATCTCTGGGGCCCGAGCGGAAGCTACGGTGATCGGTGCCGTGCGAGCAAGCGGATCGACAGGTGCCAGCTATGCGCCGGTGTTTCGATTCACGGCAAGGGACGCGCGCAGCTATACCATCAGCTCGGATGTCTACGGTAAAGAATCCGCGATCCGATATGGACAGCGGCTGCGAGTTCTTTACTCGCCGAATCATCCGGAATCAGCACGCATGGATGCATTTGCATCGCTCTGGACTATGCCGCTAGTCGTCGGTGCCGTAGGCGCGGCCTTCTGCGTCGTGCCTGCCGTCATGTTGGTGGCCTGGGTAAGGCGGCGGGCGGACGTTGCCGAACCAGACAAGAGGAAAGCGGCGCACAGCGCGGCCGACGCGGTGAGCCGCCGGCTACGTCGGGCGCTCGGTTTAGTCCTCATCGGGGCCGGAAGTGTCCTCCTGGCCATTGGCCTTGGGGTCGTCTCGACCGATTCGAGCGTCAATGGCTCGCGCATGCTGCCAGCGATCCTGGGTCTTCTCCTGATTGCGTCCGGTGTGCAGGTTGGTCAGTGGGTGGGTGGGGACGGTCGCGTCTCAGATATCCTTGGCAGTGTCGTGGCAGCCTGCATGGCGGTCATGTTCGGGTGGGTGGCAATTTATGGGGACGCGGCGAATTTTCATGGCGGCATGAGCGTCGGCCCCGTGTCCGTCGCCTTGAATGGGCCTGCCGCGCTTGCCCGAATGCTGTTTGCCGTAGTAGCGACCCTTGCCGGGCTGTACGCATTGTGGATATGGAAGCGGGTCTTCCGGTCGCGCTGATCGCCTCCTGTGGAGCAATTTCACAGGAGCCCTCGAAATAGGGTGAAGACGTGAAATCTAGGCTCAACCCATCGGAGACCCAGCCTACCGGGCTACGGCTACCAAGCGGCAGCGATATATTTACGTATTGAAGGGTAAGGCCCATTTCAGTATCGGCCTGAGCGGGCGAAGCGATGCACAGCTGCTTAACCTTGCCAGCGCTGCGGCGTGAGGCATTTGATCTGCGCAAGCGCAAGCGGCGTAGATCGATCTGATTCCGAGTGAAGCTACTTTGAGCGCATCAAATGTGAGGCTCCGCAAAGCGGACAGTGGCGAATGACTCGCAAGGGTCACTTTGTGAGATTTCACGCGCGAAGAATCAACATCGGAACTGCTCTGGCGAGCAGATTGTGCTATATCGCCTTCGGCCTCACCCCTTGGAATCAGGCCTTCGGCCATTGCAAAATTCAACTATTCGATCTGCCAGTTGCCGTTGTACACAATCGAGCCCTTCTGAGCGGTGAGATTAACGGTCAGCCGATCAAGATATTTGTAGATACCGGGTCGGTGACCAGCTTCATCTGGCGCTCGGAGACCAACCGCCTCGGCTTGGCGGTCTTAGACTCGCCCAATATCGCGATGGCAGCAGGCGGCAGCGTTCATGTGCAACACGCCCTAGTCAAGCAACTGGCACTCGGCAAGCTCACGGCAGCCGGTGTCGACCTCATTGTGGTCGATCGAGAAAAGCCACGACATGGTGTTTACCTACGTGGGGGGGCCGGTGTTTCAGACGATTCACAAGGAATCGGTTCCCGATGAGGAAGCCACTCCGCCTTGGTCACAATCCCCGGACGGCGCAAGCACACCCTAGCGACACACAGCCAGGCGTGAGTAGCGCTTGACCGAGGCGAGCATCTTGTGGCCAGGCACCTCGGCGATTTCTCCTTTGCGATGCCCGGTTTGACACGGGTGCTTCGGGACCTACGAGCCGCCGGGATTCGTGGAATCCCGTTGTGTGGAGTGAGTGCTGTCGGTGTCATCACACCGGAGGAAACCTTGATCCTCACGGACGGCGGCAGAGTGCGGCACATCCATACGGCCGGAAGACGAGGCGCGCCAATGCAGCAGGATGAAGCGCCGGACAGACGTAACTAGTTATTTTTATTATCTATTCTTATTGGTGGGCCATATAGGACTCGAACCTATAACCAACGGATTAAGAGTCCGCTGCTCTACCAATTGAGCTAATGGCCCTAGTTGGGGTGGACGATGGGACTCGAACCCACGACAGCCGGGATCACAACCCGGGGCTCTACCAACTGAGCTACGTCCACCGTCGATACTCGCTCGTCCCCGCCCGAGCCCGATCACCAGGCCCCGTGGCGCGCCCGGCAGGACTCGAACCTGCGACCCTCGGCTTAGAAGGCCGATGCTCTATCCGCCTGAGCTACGGGCGCGCCGACTCGTCGAAGGGCGGCCCGTGATGGTCGGGGCAGAGGGATTTGAACCCCCGACCCTCTGCTCCCAAAGCAGATGCGCTACCAGACTGCGCCATGCCCCGTCCCATGCCCTCCACGGGGGGCGCGAATCATACGGAACCCCCCCGTGGAGCGTCAATTTACAGGGTATGACGCGCCCGCGGCCACGTCACCCGGCGCCGCCGGCCCCTCAAGGCGCCGGGACCTTGGACAGGAGCTCCTCCACGCACCCCTGGGCGGTGACCCCGCGAGCCTGGGCGGCGTAGTCGAGCAGGAGCCTGTGCCGCAGCGCATCGGGTGCGATGGCCTGCACGTCCTCGGGGCTCACGTACCCGCGCCCGTCGAGCCAGGCCAGCGCGCGGGCGCCCCGCTCCATCGCAATCGCGGCGCGCGGGCTGGCCCCCCAGCGGACCCATTCGCGCAGCGCGGCGCTGTAATGCTCGGGGTGACGCGTGGCATCGACCAGCGCGGCGATGTACTCCGCGACGGGCTCGGACAGGATGAGCCCCCAGACCTCGCCCCGAGCGGCAAAGACGGCTTCCTGGGTCACGCGGGTGGCAGGCGGAGGCAGCTCGCGGCGCGTCATGGCCTCGCGACGCGCCAGTGCCATGATCTCCAGGGTCCGTGCCCGGTCCGGATAGTCCACGCGCGTGTGCAGCATGAACCGGTCGAGCTGCGCCTCGGGCAATGGATAGGTGCCCTCCTGCTCGATCGGATTCTGAGTCGCCATGACGAGGAACAGCGCAGGCAGTGCGTAGCTCGCCTTGCCCACGCTGATCTGACGCTCGGCCATCGCCTCGAGCAGCGCGGATTGCACCTTGGCGGGTGCGCGGTTGACCTCATCCGCGAGAATCAAGTTGTGGAACAGCGGCCCACGCTGGAAGCGAAAGCTCCCCTCCTCCGGACGATAGATGTCCGAGCCCGTCAGGTCCGCCGGAAGCAGATCCGGCGTGAACTGCACGCGCTGGAAATCGCACTCCAGCGCATGTGCGAGTGCCTTGATCGCGCGGGTCTTCGCAAGCCCCGGCGGACCCTCGACGAGGAGATGCCCGTCGGAGAGCAGCGCGACCAGCAGCCGCTCGATCAGGGTGTCCTGGCCGATGATCTGGCTCGCCAGATACACGCGAAGTCCGACGAAGGCCTCGCGGGCAGGGCTTGCAGCCGGCGCCTCCTGCCCGGTCAGAGTTTCAGCTCCGGCCGTCATGCCGAGAGCTCTTTGCGATGCATCGCTCTCACGCTCGCCTCCAGAGAGTCTTTCCCCCGGGCTTGTCCTCCAGGATCACTCCGGCCTTCTCGAGCTCGGTGCGAATTCGATCGGCCTCGGCCCAGTGCTTCGCGCCCCGCGCGGCCGCGCGAGCCGCGATGCGCTGCTCGATCTGCGCATCGCTCATCACCGCGCCAGCAGCCGCCGTGCCGTGCAAACCTGCGGCGGCCTCTCCCGCACCAGCGCCCGTCGACTCGGGGGCGCTCTCGGAGGGTGCAGAGGACGGCCGGGCGCGCTTGAACCACTGCTCAGCCGGCAACGTCACGATTCCGAGCACGCTTCCCAGGGAGCGCAGCTGTGCACCCAGCGTCGCGGCGTGCGTGTCTCGCCCGGCTGCCCGGGCAGAGTTGATCTCGCGCGCGAGGGTCTGCAGGACCGCGAGCGCCTCGGGAGTATTGAAGTCATCATCCATCGCCGCCGCGAAGCCCTCGGTGTGCGGCTCCGTCGCTACCGGTCTCGCCGGATTCTCGCCGGCGGGCAGGTCCCGCAGCGCCGTGTACAGGCGCTGGAGCGCCGCATCGGCCTGGTCGAGCAGATCCGCGGAGTAGTTGACGGGTCCGCGATAGTGACTGGACAGCACGAAGTAGCGGATCACCTCCGGATCGCGCACCCGCCTCAACGCCTCTCGAATGGGAAAGATGTTACCGAGCGATTTCGACATCTTGGTGTTGTCGAGCGTGAGGAAGCCGTTGTGCATCCACACCTGGGCGAAGTCCTCGCCGCTTGCCGCGCAGGACTGCGCGATCTCGTTCTCGTGGTGGGGGAATTTCAGATCCAGCCCGCCCCCGTGAATGTCGAAGCGCGTGCCCAGAAGCGATTGGGACATCACCGAGCATTCGATGTGCCAGCCCGGACGACCCGGGCCCCAGGGAGAGGGCCACCAGGGCTCCCCGGGCTTGGCCCGCTTCCACAGCACGAAGTCGAGTGGATCGCGCTTGGCTTCCTGCACTTCCACCCGCTCGCCGGCGCGCAGCTCGCTCAGGCGCTCCCCGGAGAGCCTGCCGTATGCCGGAAAGCTTCCGACCGAGTACATGACATCGCCATTGGAGGCCACGTACGCGTAGCCCTTCTCGAGCAGCGTCTGCGTCATCTCGATCATGCCCGGGACGTACTGCGTCGCCCGAGGCTCGTGGTCGGGACGCAGGATCCCGAGCGCATCGTAATCGCGGTGCATCTCGCGAATGAAGTGCTCGGTGAACTCGCCGATCGGCTTGCCCTGCTCGGCTGCGCGCTGAATGATGCGATCGTCGATATCGGTGATGTTACGGACGAAGGTCACCTCGAGCCCGCGATACGCAAGGTACCGGCGCACCACATCGAACACGATCTTCGAGCGCGCATGGCCCATGTGGCAGAGGTCATAGACGGTATCCCCGCACACGTACATGCCGATGCGCCCGGGACGCAAGGGCGCGAGCGGCTCCTTGCGCGAGGTCAGGGAATTGTAGATGTGCACTGTCATGCGTCTTGGACCCCGAGGCTCACGCAAACCTCGCCAGGCGCTCGCGCACCGCTCCGCTCGGCATGACCTTCAAGAGCGGCGCGAGCTCGGGCCCGTGAGTGAGCCCGGTGAGCGCAACGCGCAGCGGAGCGTAGAGCGCTGCACCCTTGCGGCCGGTGGCCGTGCGAACCGCCCCGGCGATCGCGGGCAGGTCGTTGCCGCTTGCCTCCGCCGCATGCAGCGCAGCGAGGAAGTATTCGCGGCCCGCCTCGCGGACGAGCTCGCGCTCGGCCCCATCAAGGTGCGGGGCGGCGCCAAACACGACCTCGGCCCAGACACGTGCGTCCGCCGGCAGCACGACGTTTGGGAGGACGGCGCCCACGAATGAGCCCGCCGAGCGCTCATCGAGCTGCGGGGGCAGCACCGGGCGCAGCCAGCGCAGCGCCTCGTGGGGCGCCAGGCGACTCACGCACTCCTTCTGCCACCCTCGCAGCTGCTGCTCGTCGAAGTGCGCGGGCGCGCGACCGAGATGCGTCACATCGAATCGCTGCGCCATCTCATCCAGCTCGAGCAGCGCGTGCTCCGGGGTGGAATGCCCGAGACGGAACAAGTGATTGAGCACCGCGTGAGGCAGAAAGCCCCGCTCACGATAGTGTCGCAGGCTTGCCGCATCTGCTCGCTTGGAGAGCTTGGCGCCGTCCACTCCGAGCAGCAGCGCCAGATGCCCGTAAGCCGGAGCCTCCAGACGGAGGGCCTCGAGGATCAGGAGCTGGCGCGGTGTGTTTGCCAGGTGGTCCTCGCCACGCAACACGTGCGTGACGCCCATGCGCGCATCGTCCACCGCGTTGCTGAAGAAGAACGCAGCCGAGCCGTCCGCGCGCCGCACGACGAAATCGCCGATGTCCTCGCTCCAGAAGCTCTGCGGACCGTGCACCAGGTCGAGGAAATCGATGCGCCTTGCGGGGGGCACCCGAAAACGCAGCGTCGGTGAGATGCCCTGTGCTCGCAGGCGTGTCTGCTGCTCGCTCGAGAGCGCGCGGCAGGTTCCTGCGTAGCGCGGCGCTTTGTGCTGGGCACGCTGAGCTCGGCGCGACATCTCCAGCTCGAGCGGCGAGCAGAAGCACGGATAGAGCTGCCCCGCCTCCTCGAGCTGCTCGAAGTAGTGCGCATAGAGCGACCCACGCAAGGCCTGCCGGTAGGGACCGCGCTCGTCCTCCCGATCCGGCCCCGCGTCCCACTCCAAACCGAGCCAACGCAGGTCCTCGAGCTGGCGCTCGCGATACTCATCGCGGCTGCGCTCCGCGTCGGTATCCTCCACGCGCAGCACGAAGCGACCCGCGGCTCGCCGTGCGAGCAGCAGATTGAAGAGCGCGGTGCGCGCGTTGCCCAGGTGCAAATCACCCGTCGGACTCGGCGCAAACCGCGTGACGACGGGCGAGCTGGCAGCACCGGTGAGTCCTGTCGAGTCGCTGACTTCCACCGCAACAATGTTACCATCCGTCAGATCCGTCCAGCGGGACGAGGGGTCGCTGTAAAGAAATGTCACCCTACGCACGATGCAGGAACGAAAGCTGGCTCGCCTCTGCGGCGCTGTCGGCATCGATCACCATGATGCTCGCCACCCTCGCTCTGGGAGCGATGGCGGCGGCCAGAGCCGCCGAAGCGCCCGCATCGTCTGCACCTGCACCTGCACCTGCACCGGCGCCGGTGTCTTCCTCGCTCGGGTGCGCAGCGCCGACGCTGCCCGAGAACGCCCCCAATCCGCGGATGCGCGTGACTACCAATCTGGGCAGCTTCGTGATCGAGCTGTACCGGGATCGGGCGCCCTTCACGGTGTACAACTTTTGCAAGTACGTGCACGACGGGCACTACACCAACACCCTGATCCATCGCGTGATCGCGAACTTCGTCATCCAGGGCGGTGGCCACGACGCCAGCCCGCCCGGCTACGTGCTGAAGCCTACGCGGCCTCCGATCCCCAACGAGTCGGGCAACGGGTTGAAGAACCTGCGCGGCACGATTGGCATGGCGCGCGCCGGGGCGCCTCACTCGGGCAACGCTCAGTTCTACATCAACCTGGTCGATAACGCCGAGCTCGATCCGCTGCCCACGCGCTGGGGCTATGCGGTGTTCGGCAAAGTGATCGAGGGAATGGACGTGGTCGATCGGATCGGCGTCACTCCGACCGGCAGCTGCGAGGAGGAGAGGCCGAGCAGCGGCTTCGCGTGCAGCCCGGATGCGCAGCGTGCATTCAAGGAAGACTGGCCGTTGACTCCGGTCGTGATCCAGAAGATCGAGGAGCTTGCGCCCGGAACCGTCTTGCAGGAGGGACCGGCGGGCCCCGCCCCCAACTCCACCACACCTCCCGTGCTCGCTCCGAAGTAGTCGGGAGCACGCTCGCTGCGTCGTGGCGCGTCTCTTCGTCTCGGATCTGCACCTGGATGGGCTCGCCCCCCAGGCGATCGAGCAGTTCCTGTCCTTTCTCGATGAGCACGCAGCCCGTGCCGAGGCTCTCTACATCCTCGGCGATCTGTTCGAGGCGTGGATCGGCGATGACGATCCCGAGCCGCACAAGGAGCGCGTGTGTGCGGGACTGCAAGCGCTGACCAGCCGCGGCGTCGCATGCTTCGTGATGCACGGAAACAGGGACTTTCTCCTCGGAGAGGGCTTCTGCGCTCGCACGGGTTGCGTCCTGCTGCCCGATCCGGTCATCGTCGAGCTGCAGGGCGAGCGCGTGTTGCTCACACACGGGGATGCGCTCTGCACCGATGACCACGCTTATCAGGAGCTGCGCAGCACGGTGCGCGAGCTCATCTGGCAGCGGCGCTTCCTCGAGCTGCCGCTCTCCGTGCGCGCGGGTCTTGCAGCGCAAGCGCGCGCCGGCAGCCGTGCCCACACCTCGCGAGCCGTCCCGTATGTCATGGATGTGAACGCCGCAGCAGTGGCTGCGGCGCATCGCGCGACGGCCGCCCGCCGGATCATTCACGGTCACACACACCGTCCCGGCATTCACCAGACGCAGATCGACGGGCAAGCTGCCTATCGCGTGGTGCTCGGCGCGTGGTACGAGGAGGGCAGCTACCTGCACTACGACGCAGGCCGCTACGAGCTGCGCGAGCTCAAGCGCGCTTGACGCGCGGCAGCGTCAGTACCGCCTCGAGCCCGCGCTCGGGCAGGTTGCGCAAGATGAGCGAGCCTCCGTGTGCCTGGGCGATGTCCCGTGCGATGCTCAAGCCAAGGCCCGTGCCACCGGTGTCGCGATTGCGCGAGGACTCCACGCGGTAGAACGGCTCGAAGACACGCTCGAGCTCCGCAGCGGGGATCCCGGGTCCCTCGTCCCTCACCCGCAGCGTGAGTGCGACGCCGTCCTCGACGAGGATCGTGGCGCGCGCGCCGAAATTCACCGCATTGGACAGGAGGTTCGTGAGACAGCGCTTGAGCGCCTGCGGCTTGCCGACGAAGGCGCCCCGAGCCCGGCCCCGAATGTGCACGCTCGCGCCAAACTCGGCGAATTCCGCCTGCAGCGTCACGAGGAGGGCGTTCACATCCACTGCCACGGC
The DNA here is from genome assembly GCA_035524075.1 of Steroidobacteraceae bacterium. Taxonomy (GTDB): domain Bacteria; phylum Pseudomonadota; class Gammaproteobacteria; order Steroidobacterales; family Steroidobacteraceae; genus JASHUC01. The sequence continues at coordinate 115,179 of DATKPP010000045.1, forward strand.
TGCCTCGTCGTCGCTCAGGTTCTTCAGCAGCGCAAGCGCGCCGCGCACCATGCTTTCCATCTCGTCCAGATCGCGCCCGAAGCGCTCCTGAGCCTCGGGATCTGCGAGCGTCTCGACTCGCAGACGCAGGCGCGTGAGCGGGGTCTTCAGATCGTGCGACATGGCCGCGAGCACGCGCGTGCGGCTGTCCACGTACCGGTGCATGCGCTCGTGCATGGTGTTGAAGGCGCGCGCCGCCTCGCGTAGCTCCTGCGCCCCGCGCTCCCTGAGCGGCGGCTGGTTCACGTCCCTGCCCACCGCTTCGGCCGCGCGCACAAGCTCCGACAGCGGACGGGTGATGCTGCGTGCCACCACGTACAGCACGATCGCCGTTGCGATGGTGAGCATCAAGAGATTGAGCACCAGGTTGCGCGGCAGAAGTGGACCGCGCCGGCCCTGCGCCACGCGGAAATTGAGGTTGTCCCCGTCGGGCAACCTCACGCTCACATCGTAGAGCCCACCGCCCAGCTCGTAGCCCTCGGGCGGCCGGCGAGTGACCGAGATTGCCCGTGCGGCGACGCGCGCGGTGGGGCTCACGGCGACGCGATAGTCCGGGCCGAGCTGCAGCTGCACCTGCTCCTCGAGCGCCCGCGGGAAGTTGGCGGCCGAGAGCGGCGCCATCGCGGGCCCTTCCCGCAGTCGTGATTCCTCGGGTGGAGGCGGGGGAGGCAGCCGCAGGCGCCCCTCGAGCGGCGAGCGCTCGAGGCGCGCACGTGCGAGCGCGCGCTCCTCGGGGCTCAGATCCTCGAGCGCATAGGTGAGATCGACAATGCGGCGCGACCACTCCCGAACGTTGCCCTCGGTGACGAACCGATTGCGCTCGCGCGCGACCAGGGCAAAGGCGAGCGCCTGGGCAAGAAACACGGCCGCGAGGACCGAGATGAGCAGCTTGCCGAAGAGAGAACGCGGCCAGAGCCTCCAACGTCCCCAGCGGAGCGTGCGCGGGCTCGAATCGGGCTGCGCCGGATCGTCAATACGATTCGACGCCGACGCCGACGACATAGCCCTCTCCGTACACGGTCTTGATGATCTGCGGCGCGCGGGCGTCGTCGCCGAGGATCTGGCGCAGACGGCTGACGCGGACATCGATGCTGCGGTCGAGCGGATCGGCCTCGCGGCCGCGGAGCAGCTCGGTGAGCTGCGAGCGCGAGAGCACGCGGTTGGCCGAGCCGAGCAGCACGGCGAGCAGCCGATACTCGGCTCCGGAGAGCGGGACAGTGGCCCCCGATTGGTCGGTCAACGCGCGGCTCGTCGTATCGAGGTGCCAGCCCGCGAACTTGAAGCCGCGGATGGAGGCCGGATCCGGATCGCGGGGTGCGTGCGAGGCGCGGCGCAAGACCGCCTTCACGCGCCCGAGCAGCTCGCGCGGATTGAATGGCTTGGGCACGTAATCGTCCGCGCCGACCTCGAGCCCGACGATGCGATCGACATCGTCGCCACGCGCGGTGAGCATGATGATCGGCATCTGCGAGCGGGTGCGCAGCTCGCGACAGATGGCAAGCCCATCCTCCCCCGGAAGCATCAGGTCGAGCACCAGCAGGTCCACGTGCGATTGCTGCAAGACCTTGCGCATGGACTTGCCGTCGGGCGCGACGGAAGTGCGGTAACCATGCGTCTCGAAATACTGACCGAGCAGCGTGCGGATCTCGCGATCGTCATCGACGATGAGCAGATGGGGGCGGTCGTTCATGAATGATGAGACTAAAACCTGGCGTTGAAGTCGTGTTGTAAGGAATTGTCTAGAGCGGAACGCCGGAGTGAAAGCGCAGCTGGCTGTCCGCGGAGGTGGCAAGCTCGGCCTCGCGTGCTGCGAGCACCTGCAGCCGGGCGCGCCATTGCTCCTGCCCTGCCAGCCGCGCGAAGTGAATGTAACGCTCGAAGTGGCGCGCCTCGGAGCGCTCGAGCTGCGCATACAGTGCCCCGAGGGCTCCCGGAAGACGCGGCCCCAGCAGCCGAAAGCGCTCGCAGGAGCGCGCCTCGATCAAAGCCGCCGCGAGCAGCAGATCGAGCTTGCGACCGGGGTCGGCCGTGCGCAGCAGCGCGCGCAGGCCGGTCGCATAGCGGCTGGGCGTCTGGCGCCGGAACGGCACCCCGAGCGCCTGCATGAGCGATTGCACCTGCTCGAAATGCCGCAGCTCCTCGCGCGCGAGCTTCGCGAGCGCGGCCCCGAGCGGACGGTCCTCGGGGTAGGTGAACATCAGCGCCAGCGCGGTGGAGGCCGCCTTCTTCTCGCAGCTGGCATGATCGAGCAACAGCTCGGGCCAGCGCTCAACTGCCGCCTCGACCCAGGCGGGCGGGGTGGGGAGGAGCAGAATCTCATCCAGCTGCAGCGCAGCCCCGCAAGCGTCGCCACTCACGCGGCGATCCCCGCGGAGTCGAATTCCTGCAGGACCTGACGCAGCTCGGCCGCGGCGGCCATTGCGCTCTCGAAGCGGTCCTCGGGACGCTTGGCGAGCAGGCGGTGCACCAGGGGCTGCAGCACCGCGAGCCGCTGTGGAAGCGGGGGCAGCGGCGCATTGCGATGCAGGTAGACGATGCCCATCGGGTCGTCGGCGCTATAAGGCTTCTGACCGCTCAGCATCTCGTACAGTATGACGCCGAGGCTGTAAAGATCGCTGCGCGCATCGATCGGCTCTCCGTGCCCCTGCTCCGGGCTCATGTAGGCCGGAGTGCCGGAGATCACGTTCGAGCTTGCGGTGGGGGCGAGTCCTGCGTGCTCAGCGAGCCCGAAGTCGATCACGACGAGCGTGTCGTCCTCGCGCAGCATGACGTTGCCAGGCTTCAAATCCCGGTGGATCACACCTGCCGCGTGAATCGGCTGCAACGCAAGCGCAAGCTGCAGGGCAAGCTTCAAGGCCTCCGCGGGTCTCACGCCGCCGCGCATGCGCCGGCGCAGGTCGCCGGCCCGGAAGTACTCCATCACGAGGTAGGCGCGCTGCTCACTCACTCCGATCTCGTACAGGCGCATGACACGAGGATGTCGGATGCGCTGCACGATCTCGTGTTCCTGCGCGAAGCGCTGGAATGACAGATCGAGCTTGTCTTCCTTCAGCCGCTCGCGCGCGACCTTGATGGCCACGAGCCCTGGCTCGAGCTCGCTCTCGGCCACGTACAGCTCGGAGATGCGGCTGGTGGTCAGGCGGCGCACCCGACGGTAGCCCGGGATGCGCGCGCCGCTGAAGCGGTACGACTCGAAGCCCTGCGCCTCGCGCGCCAGGCGCGCCTCGGCCTGCTGGTCTGCGGCGGCGGCAATCGCCGCAACCAGTGCATCGTGCTCGATCTTCTCCGAGACGAACACGGCGCTCGCCCCGAGCGCCTGCGCGCGCCGCACGCTACCCTCGCTTGCACGGGGACTCACGAAGATGAGCGGCGCGAATCCGGGACGCTGAGCGAGGTCCTCGAGCCAATCGATCCTGTCGGGACCGCCGAGCAGGACCGCATCGAACCCGTGGGCGCGAATCTCGGGCACGAGCGGCCCGCGGGTGGCCGGGTCGTATTCCACGCAAACCGCGTGCGGCCAGCGACACGTCGCGTGATGCTTGAGCAGCGCTGCAATGGCTGCATCCTCGGCGATGATCAGAAGGCGCAGCGGCCGCTCGCCCGCAGCCGGCGCGACACCGCTGCCCGAGGTGGGCGTGAGCTCACGGGCCCGGCCGGGCATGCAACCACTCCAGAGCTTCGGTCTGCGATAACTTGAGGCCCACGACCAGGTCGCCCACGTTGGTCCCGGTGGGACCGGTGTGCACCAGGTCGCCCGCCGCGGCGAGCGCGGTGCCCGAATCGGCTCGCCGCAGGCAATCGTCCACGTCGAGCCCGGCGCAGGCCACCCGGGCGCACGTCTCCCCGTCCACGATGCCGCCGGCATCCGCGGTCGGGCCATCGGTGCCATCCGTACCCGCCGCGAGCAAGAACAGATCGTGTCCGGCGATCAGCCGCGCCACCGCCAGCGCAAGGTGTTGGTTGCGACCGCCGCGTCCAGGACGCGTGGGCAGCTCGAGCGCGGACTCCCCGCCCCAGGCCTCGAGCTGCGCGCCGCCCAAGGCGAGCTCATGCGCGAAGCGAACGGCGAGCCGCTCGGCGGGACCGTCGAAGAGCTGCGAATGGATGTGCACCGAGAGCCCTCCGGCGCGCGCCCGCAGGGCCTCCAGGGCTTGAGTGATCGAGGCGACGACGAGCCGCTCGATGTCGTCGGGCGCCCCCGCGGCAGTGCTGGCGCCGGTGCCCGCGGCGGGCCCGAGAAGCCCCGAGCCAATCACTGCGGGATCGTCCAGCGGCACATCGGAGATGAACAGCGCGATCGCTCCGCGTCCTTCGAGCAGCGGCGCGAGGCGGCCCCCCTTCAGTTGCGAGATCTCCCGACGCCGGGCGTTCAGTGCGTCGATCGACAGGCCGCTCGCGAGCCCCGTGCGATTGAGCTGCTGCAGATCGGCGAGGCTCGCTCCGGGGATCAAGCTCTCCACGAGACTCGATGCGCCGCCCGAGACGAGGCACAAAGGCCGCACGCCGCGCGGCATCTCCTGGATGAACCGCAACAGGCGCGCCCCGGCATCGAGCGAGCGCTGATCTGGCACGGGATGCGCGCTCTCCCACAATTCCAGGCCGGGCAGCTGCCGCGCCTCCGCATCGACGTGTCCGTCCTTGGTGATGAGCAGCACTCGCTCGAGCGATGCGCCAAGCACATCGCTTGCCCCGAGCGCCATGCCCGCCGCGGCCTTGCCCACGGCTGCAACCCAGAAGGGGCTCGCCTGAGCGATGCGCTCGGCCAGGCGCCTGGAGCGCAGCGCCTGGGAAGTGCAGCGCCGGCCGTCGACAGCTGCCAGTGCCGCGCGCAACAGCTCGAGCAGCACGCGGCGGCGCGGCTCGGCTTCGTCCATCGCGTGACGTTGTGAGGCTTCGGTGCGTGCGCCGTGCCTCACGAGCCGCGCACGACGCGCAAGGCAGCGCGAGGTCCGTCGCGCCGCAGCGCCTTGGCCTCATCCGAGCGCTCGCGCTGCAGCCGCTCGAGATACTCGCCCGTCACATCCCCCGTGACGTACTCCCCCGAGAAGCATGACGTATCGAACTCGGTGATCCTCGCGTCCTCGTGCCGGCAGGCGGCCACCAGATCGTCGAGGTCCTGATAGACGAGCCAGTCCGCCCCGATGAAGCGGCGCACCTCCTCCACACTGCGCTCGCTTGCGATGAGCTCGCTCACCGCAGGCATATCGATGCCGTAGACGTTCGGGAAGCGCACCGGCGGGGCTGCGGAGGCGAAGCCGACCTTCCGCGCGCCAGCCTCGCGCGCCAGCTCGACGATCTGCGCGGAGGTCGTTCCGCGCACGATCGAATCGTCGATCAGCAAGACGTTCTTGCCTCGAAACTCCAGGCCGATCGCATTGAGCTTGCGCCGCACCGAGCGCTCCCTCATCTCCTGTCCGGGCATGATGAAGGTCCGCCCGATGTAGCGGTTCTTGGTGAATCCCTCGCGGTATTTCACGCCCAGGCGCTGGGCGAGCTGCAGTGCGCTCGTGCGGCTGGTGTCGGGAATGGGGATGACCACGTCGATCTCGTGATCGGGGCGCTCGCGCAGGATCTTCTCGGCCAGCCGATCGCCCATGCGCATGCGCGCGCGATACACCGAGATGTTGTCGAGCACCGAATCGGGGCGGGCGAAGTAGACGTATTCGAAGATGCAGGGCGTGTGACGCTGCGTGGGGACGCACTGATGGGAGTGGAGCCTGCCCTGCTCGTCGATGAAGATCGCCTCGCCCGGACCGATGTCGCGAACCAGCCGAAACGAGAGCATGTCGAGCGCGACGCTTTCGGAGGCGAGCATCCACTCCGGACCGCGCGGGGTATCGCGCTGCCCAAGCACCAGGGGACGGATGCCATGCGGATCGCGAAAGCCGAGGACGCCGTGGCCGATGACGAGGGCGACCACCGCGAAGCCTCCGCGGCAGCGACGATAGACCGCATCCGCCGCGGCGAACACATCCGCCGGAGCCACGCGCTGCGTGCCCACGCGCTGCAGCTCGGAGGCAAATACGTTCAGCAGCACCTCCGAGTCGGAGCTGGTGTTCAGATGCCGCCGGTCCTCGCGCGTGAGTACCTCCGCAAGCTCACGGGCGTTGGTCAGATTGCCGTTGTGAGCGAGGCAAATCCCGTACGGAGCGTTCACGTAGAAGGGCTGCGCCTCGGGGGCGCCGTCGCAGCCGGCGGTGGGATAGCGAACGTGGCCAATGCCGATATCGCCCCGCAGCTCGAGCATGTGATGCTGCTGGAACACATCGCGCACCAGGCCACTGCCCTTGCGCACGTTGAGCTCCCCGTCGCTCACCGTGACGATCCCCGCGGCATCCTGTCCGCGATGCTGCAGCACCGTCAGCGCATCGTAGAGGCGCTGGTTGACAGGACTCGTTCCGACGATACCGACAATTCCACACATGGCCGCCCCCTACGTCGCCGCGACGAAGGCACCGCCCACGAGCAGGCGGATCACCCCTGCCATGTGCTCCCCATACGGGATGAGCAGCGAGTGGTGCCACCAGCCCTCCCTGTCGAGCCGCACCATCTGGCACAGGAGCACCAGGATGCCAAGGACCACGAGGCCGCGCAGTAAACCGAACACGAAGCCTAGCAACCGATCCATGCCGCTGAAGATCGACAGCCGCACGAGGTGCACGATGATCGCGCCGACTCCCGCGCCAACCAGCAGCACCGCGATGAGTAAAATGGTGCGCGCGACCCAGGAGCGCACCTGGGGGCCGCTCAGCATGGTGCCAAGATAGGGCTCGAGCACCGCGGAGAAGTGCCAGGCGATGAGCAGGGCTGCGATCCAGGTGATCAGGGCGATCACCTCGCGCAGGAGGCCGCGCACCAGCCCGACGACGGCGGAAATCACGACCAGAGCGATGATCAGATAATCGACTAGGATCATGCAGCGGTGTAGCGGCCCATATCCTTGCGCGGCGCGGATTGTACTAGAGCGTGGCCGAGCCCGCCCGTGCGCCGGTGCGCAGCTTCTACGGCGGAACGATCGTTCCGGTGTGCCCCGCCGACTGCAGCCGGAGGACCATGGCCCGCGCGGCCACTCGGTCCCGCTCGGGGCCCACCCGCACGCGATACCATTTTCGGCCATGACTCACGCTCTCGGAGATGAATGCCGCAAAGCCAGCCGCCCGCAGCCGCTGGACGAATCGATCCGCCCGCTCGCGACTCTCGAAGCTTCCGACCTGCACCGACCAGCCCGCGGATGCGGACGTGTGCGCGTGCGCGGCTGCCGGCGCATGCGTCGCAGCGTGCGACTCCGCTCGAGTCACGCGGTGCGCGCGCGCCGGGGATGCTGGCTGCGGCGGCACCGCTGCGGGCGTCGCAGCCTCGCTCGAGGCGCTCTGTGCCGACCGCGCGGGTTCGCTTGCGGCGGGAACCACGGGCGCGGGCATCAGAGCCGCACGCGGCGCGGCGGAAAGATCTCCGCCATCGGTCCGTGCTCCAGGGGTCGATCGCGTCTCGTCCCCGAGGTCCAGCGTCACCGAGCGAAGCGGCGGCTCGTCTGCGACCCCTGGGGTCTCCGTTGCGCGCCGCGCCGGTCCGGACAACAGCTCCGGCACGACCAGGACGATGAGCGCCACCAGGATCACCGCCCCGGTCAATCGCTCTTTCACTCGAGTATCCACGTAATCCGCGGAATGATCCTCAACGTAAGGGTGCGAACCGATTTCTCAAGCGTACTCACGGAGGGGGCGTGGCCGCGCGTCGATATCAGTATAGCCCACCCACTCGAGGGTCGACCCGACGGTCGCGAAGGAGCCGAAGGCGACCACGCGATCGCCGGGGCGCGCTTGCGCGCGCGCGAGCTCACAACCTTCCCGCACCGATGCCGCCAGATGCGGCGCCGGAGTGGCCACCGCCATGCGCCCGGCGAGCTCCGCTGCGCTCGAGCCGCGTGCACCGGGCAGGCCGCACAGGATCCATTCGTCGATCAGATCCTGTAGCTCACGGCCGATGGCCTCGGCATCCTTGTCGCGCAAGATGCCGCAGATCGCGTGAGTCTTCCCCGCCACCGGCCGGGCTCGCAGATTTGCCGCCAGCACGCGCGCCGCGGGCTCGTTGTGCGCCACATCGAGGATCCACTCCACCGTTTCGGCTTGACCGGGAGCGGGCAAGCGGATGATCTGAAACCGGCCGGGGACATGCACGCTGCGCAGCGCAGCGCTGGCAGCCGCAGCGGTCAGCTCGCGCGCGTGCGGCAGGGATTCGTAGGCCGCGAAGGCGGTCGCGGCGTTGCCGTACTGCACGGCCCCTTCCAGTGCGGGCCGGGGCAGCTCCGCGAGCTGTGCCTGCACGCCGTGATAGCTCCAGCCCTCAGCTGCAACCGTCCAGGTGAAATCACGCTGCGCGATGAGCGGGTGAGCCGCCAGACGCTCGATGGTCGCATACACCGTCGCGGGCATCTCGGGAGTGCCCAGCACCGCGGGCCGGCCCGCGCGAAAGATGCCCGCCTTCTCCGTCCCGATCGACTCGAGTGTGTCGCCGAGCCAATCGCGATGATCGAGCCCCACCGAGCACAGCACCGCCACATCGGGATCGACCACGTTGGTTGCATCCAGGCGCCCACCGAGACCGACTTCGAGCACGGCCACATCTACCGCGCAGTCGGCGAAGACCAGCAGCCCCGCAAGCGCGTTGTACTCGAAGAAGGTGAGCGTCGTGCGTCCGCGTGCCTGCTCGATGCGCTCGAACGCGCTCACGAGCGCCGCATCGCTCGCCTGCGCCCCATCGATCCGCACACGCTCGTTGTAGCGCAGCAGGTGTGGGGAGGTGAGCGCGCCGGTGCGGTAGCCCGAGGCTCTCAAGACCGAGTCGAGCCACGCGACCGTGGAGCCCTTGCCGTTGGTGCCGGCCACCGTCACGACGCGAAACGGCGGTCGATCGATCTCGAGCGCGCGAGCCACCCGTGCGACGCGCTCGAGCCCCAGGTCGATGCTGCGCGCGTGCACCGACTCCTGTCGCTCGAGCCACTCCGCGAGGGTCACGCTTCGACCGGGCGGGAGAGCTTCAACAGCAAGCGCAGCACTGCGGCGATCCGGTCGCGCATGTCGCGGCGGTCCACAATCATGTCCAGCGCGCCGTGCTCGAGCAGGAACTCGCTGCGCTGAAAACCCTCGGGTAGCGTCTCGCGCATGGTTTGCTGGATGACGCGCGGGCCGGTGAAGCCGATGAGCGCGCGCGGCTCTGCGAGATTCAGGTCGCCGAGCATCGCAAGGCTCGCGGATACCCCGCCCATCGTCGGATCCGTCAGCACCGAGATGTAGGGTAAATGCGCCTGCGCGAGCTGTGCGAGCGCTGCACTGGTCTTGGCCATCTGCTGGAGCGAGTACAGACCCTCCTGCATGCGCGCACCGCCGCTCGAGGAGAAGCAGATGAGCGGACAGCGATGCGCGATGCAGTGATCCACGCCCCGCTTGAAGCGCTCCCCGACGACCGAGGCCATCGTGCCGCCGAGGAACTGGAACTCGAAGGCGCAGGCCACGACCGGCAGTGCGTCAAGCTTGCCGCTGAGCACCACCAGGGCCTCCCTCTCGCCCGTGGATTTCTGGTTCTGCGTCAGGCGGTCCTTGTAGCGCTTGCTGTCGCGGAATTTGAGTGGATCCTCGGGCAGGATCCCAGCGCCGATCTCGAGGTTGTCGCCGGGGTCGAGGAAGTACGTCAAGCGCTTGCGCGCGCCGATGCGCATGTGGTTGCTGCATTTCGGGCAAACGTAGAGATTGCGCTCAAGCTCGGCCCGGTACAGGACCGCATCGCAGGCGGGGCACTTGAACCACAAGCCCTCGGGAACCGACCGCTTGCGGCGCTCGGTCTTGATGCGCGACGGCATGATCTTCTCAAACCACGACATGCGAGCTTCCAGTGGGGGAGGTGAAATCGGGCAAGCCTGGAATCATAGCCCAGCAGGAGGCCGGGGCATGCGCGGGCAAATCGAACACCGCCGGATAGCGTACGCCCCAGAGATAAAGCCCGTCGGCAGGCGCGGTGGCCGCACCGCGCGTGCGGTCGCGGGACTCGAGCACCTCCGAGGCCCAGTCGGGGGATGCCTTGCCCTGTCCGACGCAGATCAGAAGGCCGGCGATATTGCGCACCATGTGGTGCAGAAAGGCGTTGGCGGTCGCCGAGATGAGGAGCCAGTCCCCGCGTCTGTCGACCTCCAGGGTCTCCAGGCGACGTACCGGTGTGCGCGCCTGGCACTCGGCGGCGCGGAACGCGCTGAAATCGTGCTCCCCGATGAGCAGCGCAGCCGCCTGGGCCATGCGCTCAGCATCGAGGGGCGCGTGGATGAGCGTGGCTCGTCCGGCGGCCAGCGCCGAGCGAGCGGGGCGGTTCGCGATCAGGTAGCGGTACGCGCGCGCCTGCGCGCTGTGACGGGCGTGGAAGTGCTCGGGCACCTGCTGCGCCCAGCTCAGGCTCACGTCCGGGGGAAGATGCGTGTTCGCCCCGAGAGTCCAGCCTCGAGCCGTGCGGATGGCGGCTGTATCGAAATGCGCGACCTGCCCAGCGGCGTGCACGCCCGCATCGGTGCGCCCGGCGCAAGCCAAGTGAATGGGCTCAGCGGCGACCTGGCCAATGGCCTCCTGCAGCACGCCCTGGAGCGTTCTCAGGCCCTGCTGGAGCTGCCAGCCCGCATAGTTCGCACCGTGGTACTCGAGCCCGACCGCGATCCGCGGCATCAGCCGGGCAACGACGCGATGAGGCGCTCAGCCTCCTGCTTCTGCGCGACGGAACCCTCGGTGAGGACCTCTTCCAGGATGTTGCGCGCACCCTCCGGATCGCCCATGTCCATGTAGGCACGGGCCAGGTCGAGCTTCGTCCCGACCTCGCTCATGGTCACCGGATCCAGATCCGGCAACGCAAGGTCGTCCGCGCCCAGACGCTGTGTCTTGGTGTAGGCGGCATCCGGCACCGTCGCGGTGCCCACGTCCATGTCGAGGCCTTCGGCCTCGCCGTTGGCGTGCGCGTGCTCGGCGTGCGCGTCGCCCACCTCAAAATCGACGGTCCCCGAGCTCTTGACTGCTGCGAGCCCGGCGGCCTGCGTGTGCACCGTCTCGGAGCTGGCTGCCTGGCCGTTGTTCGCGAAGGGGTCCTCGTCGAAATGCCAGGTCCCCGATTCGGAGATCTTCAGCTCGCCATCCTTCGAGGATTCCATGGAGCGACGGGCGTGGTCGTCGAGATTCGCCACGAGCGTCGGTGAGTCGGGCGTCGACACGAGCTCTGTCCGGTCATGACTGCCGGTTGCGGACTGCGGGTCGGACTCGAGCGCATCGAGCTCGAGGCCCAGATCATCGATCGCCACCTCCGTCGTATGCTCGCTCGAGCCCTGACGCAGCGCCTGCTCGACCTTCCGGCGGATGTTCGGCGTCGGCTGTGTCTGCAGGGCAGGCTGCTCGACGGTCGGCACCTCGGCGCCGTTGCTCTTTGATTGCCATGACTCGCCGCGCTCGAGCGTGGCGGTCATCTCACGGGTGGCCTGGGTCATCTCGCGCGTCGCGCCCAGCTCGCGAGTGTTGGCCGTGAGCTCGCGCGTCGTCTGCGTCATCTCGCGAGTGCGCATGGTCATCTCGCGCGTGCTGCCCAGTCCGGTGTCGATCCGCGCCGTCATCTGCCGCGTGGGTGTGATCACTTCGCGCTCGGCGGTCGTGTCCTCCGAGAGGACCACGCTGTCATCGAGCGCAAGATTCTTGTCGGTCGCCTGGTGGGCAGCGCCTTCCGCCTTCGGATCGCGCTCGCCGATGGCGGTGCCGATATCGAGGTCCACGCCTTCGGAGGTATTTGCGATCGGCTCGCCCAGCAAATCGAAATCCACCCGGTGCTGTCCACCCTCCAGATCGAGGTCCACGCCGCCCGCGGCCGCACCGCTCACGGCGCCGCTGGATGCAAAGAGCGGATCCTCGGGGGCGAGCTGCTTGCCCATGATCACGATCTTTTCCCACTCACCGGGTGCTGCCTGCTCGCGCGTCTCGGCCAGCTCGCGCGCGGTCTGCAGGAACTGCTCCTTGTTGCCCCACACGAAGAACACTTCGAGCAGCTTGAGCTTCAGGTCGCGCCGCGCCGGATCGCGCTGAATGGCGATCCGGACCAGATCGGCCGCCTGATCGTACAGGCCATAGGCCATGTGGAAATCGGCCTCGGCGAGCGGATCGCCCTGATCGAGGTTGATCGCCGTCTCGGCGCTGATGGTTTCGTCGGCCTCGACACGCCGTGGAGCCGCCGCTCCGCCGCCTGCGATGCGCGGGCGCTCGTGAGTGCCGGACTCCTCGACGAGGAAATTGCTCTCGCGCGCCGCGACCTGCGGCTCGGTCTCCTCGAAGGACGGCTCACGCGGGCGTCCTGCACCGGCTTCGGCCAGCCGGCCGAGCGAGTCGTCGAATCCCGCCTTGCGGCGCGCGGTCCAGGTGCGAAACCCGAAGTAGCCGGCGACCGCGACCAGCCCGAGCAGGAGCACCCACCAGAGACCCAGGAGAGAGTCGAGCCATGATCCCTCAGGCGTCGTCCGCCGCACTCTGACCGAGTGCACGGGAGTCTTGTGATGCGCAGCCGGACCGGGCGCTACGATCGGCGCGGGCGCAGCGCTCGAGGACTGCAGCGGCTGAGCCTGGGCGGCTGATGACTGGGAGGCACTTGCGAGTGCAGCCTGGGAGGCACTGGAGGCCGCCGCGGCCGCAGAGGCGCTCTGACTCGCGGCGCTTTCCTGCGGCGGCGCGGATGAGGCCTCGTTGCCGGCCACTGCGCCCGACTGGCGCGCGGCAAGCTGAGCCCGCAGTTGCGCGAGCTCTGCGTTCTGCACATCCAGACGCCGGTGCGCATCGCTCAGCTGCGACTGCAAATCCTGAACCTGGCTCTCGAGGGCCTTGTTCCCCGTGCCGGTACCGCCGGCAGCCTCAGCCCCGGTGGCAGCAGGCGCCGATGCTTCGCTCGGGGCGACCAAACGCAAATGACCCGGCTCGGTGCCTGCGGCGGCCGGCTGCGCAGCCCCGCGCCACGCCACGTACTGGCGATGCACCTCGGCAGAGGCTTCGGAGGCGGTGACCGCATCGACCGCGGAGGCGCTCGGCACCCGCAGCACCGCGCCCGCGTGCAGCACATTCATGTTGTGCTGGAAGGCGCTGAGGTTGGCTTGATAGGCGGCAACCATCCAGCGCCGCTGGTCAGCGCGGCCCGAGCCGGCAAAGCGCTGGGCGATACGCGAGAGCGTGTCCCCGCGCTGCACGTCGTACGAATCGGGCGATGAGGTGCTCTCGGGGGCGGCCTTGGCTGCGGACTCTGCCGGAGCGGGTGCGCTCGCGGCGGATGTGGCGGGAGTCTCCGCCTGCGAGGCGGGACTTGCGGGCCGCTCGATCGACCCCTGATGAACGTCGGAGCCCGAGACGGGTGCTGCAACGGGCGCCGCGGCGACTTGCGATCCCTGGTTGGGCGTATAGACCGGAGGATCGAGCAGCACGTCGTATTCGTGGACCAGCCGACCTCGATCCCAGTCGACCTCGACGAGCAAAGTGACGAACGGCTCGGTGATCGGCTCGCTCGACTGGAGTTTGATCACGTCACGGCCGTCGGGCGTGTGCACCGCGCGCAGCGTGACGTTCGACAAGGCCTCCGTCCAATCCAGGCCGTGCTGTGCAAACATCTCGCGGGAAGCGATCTGCGGCTTCAGGCTCGAGAGCTCATCGGGCGTTGCTCCGATCAGCTCGATCTCGGCATTGAGCGGCGCATCGAGCGTGGAGAGCAGATGGATGTCTCCGAGCCCCAAAGCGAGCGCCGCTGTTGGACATGCGGCGAGCCCAGCCAGGGCCCAGCGTACGGATTTGGCAACCATCACGACACCCCGAACTGACTTGGTTGTCCAAAAATTATAGTCAAAACAAGCCCTTGTGTATCAATACGTCCGTCCGTCTCACGGACGGCAATATAACTTATAAACGAGCGCGACCCAAATGAACCCGGCTGCCCAAGCCCTTGCGCAAGGTGCGAAAGGCGCTTCAAATGTCACGCAGCGGGTCTCGGCCTCGCCCTCCGCGACATATCTTCACGTATCCGTCCGACATAAACTGTGTCGCGGTTCGCTGCCTCAAGCCCCGCGCGGACTCGAAAAAGCGCGGGCGGTGCCTGCACGGGAGCTCAAGTGTGACGTCCCGCGCACCTGCGCGGATCACCGCGAGCCGATGACCGGAGTCGAGGTCTTCACATCTGCGTTCTGAGCGCGATGGCGCAGATAGTGGTCCATCAGCACCAGAGCGAGCATTGCCTCGCCGATCGGCACGGCTCTCAGGCCCACGCAGGGATCGTGACGGCCGGTGGTCACGATCTCCACTGCGCGTCCGCTCAGGTCGACGGTCTTGCCGGGCACTTGGATGCTCGAGGTGGGCTTGAGCGAGGCGTGCACGATGATGTCCTGCCCCGAGGAGATGCCCCCGAGCACCCCGCCCGCGTGATTGCTGGTGAAGCCCGTGGGCGTGAGCTCATCGCGATGCTCGCTGCCTTTCTGCTCGGTGGCGCGAGCTCCCGCGCCGATCTCGACCGCCTTCACGGCATTGATGCTCATGAGCGCATGCGCGATATCCGCATCGAGCCGATCGAACACCGGCTCGCCGAGCCCCGGAGGCACACCCGTCGCAATCACGGTGATGCGCGCGCCGATCGAATCGCCTTCGCTGCGTAGCTTCCAGATGAGGGCCTCGAGCTCTGGCACTCGCGCGGGGTCGGGGCAGAAGAACGGATTCTGATCGGCAAAATCGAGAGCGACGGGCTCGAGCCGCAGGCTTCCGACCTGGCTCAGATAACCGCGGATGCGCACGCCCAGACGATGCGCGAGGTACTTGCGCGCGATCGCACCCGCGGCAACGCGCATCACGGTCTCGCGCGCGGAGGAGCGGCCGCCGCCGCGATAGTCTCGGGTTCCGTATTTCTGCTGATAGGTGTAGTCGGCATGACCGGGACGAAAGCGGTCTTTGATCTTCTCGTAGTCGCGCGAGCGCGCATCCGTGTTCTCGATCAGGATGCCGATCGGCGTGCCGGCCGTCGCCCCCTCGAACACGCCCGACAGGATGCGCACCCGATCGCTTTCGCGGCGCTGGCTCACGAAATGGGAGGTGCCGGTGCGGCGGCGATCGACGTCCGCTTGCAGGTCCTCCTCGCTGAGCGGCAGACCGGGCGGACAGCCATCGACGATGCACCCCATCGCGGGGCCGTGGCTCTCGCCGAACGTCGTGACCGTGAAGAGCTTGCCTAGCGTATTTCCGGACATTGCGCGCTCACTGCGAAGGTCTCAAACGAGCTGCTCGGCCGTCAACAGAAAGACCCCGCCCCCGCCGCGCGCGAATTGCAGCCAGGTGAAGGGCATCCGCGGGAACGCGCGCCGCACCGCCCGCTCGGTATTACCCACCTCGACGACCAGGATGCCACGGGGCAGCAGGTGCCTCCCCGCCTCGCGCAGGATGATGCGGATCGAGGTGAGGCCGTCGCGCCCTGCCGCCAGCGCCAAGGTGGGCTCGTGCGCATACTCGGGCGGCAGGCTCTTCAGCTCGCGCGCGCTCACATAGGGCGGATTGCTCACGATGATATCGTAGCGGCGGCCGGCCAGGGCACGGAAGTGATCGGATTTGACGAGGCTCACACGCCTTTGCAGCCGGTGCTTGCGCACGTTGATGGCGGCCACGGCAAGCGCCTCCGCGGAGATGTCGGTGGCATCCACGCGGGCGCGAGGAAAAGCCTTGGCGCACGCCACGGCGATGCAGCCGCTCCCGGTTCCAAGGTCGAGCAGGCGGTGCACCCGGGGCGGGTGTACCCACGGCACGAAGCGGCGCTCGATGAGCTCGGCAATCGGCGAGCGCGGTACCAGCACGCGAGGGTCGATGCAGATCTGGTGTCCTGCGAACCAGGTGCGCCCCGTGAGATAGACCGCCGGAATGCGCATCGAGAGGCGCTGCTCGATGAGCTTGCGAGCTCGCTCGGCACCTGCCCGAGCGACACGGCGCCGGTACCATCGTGCCGGAAGCTGCTGCGGCAGCTCCAGTGCATGCAGAACCAGAGCAGCCGATTCGTCCCATGCATTGTCGGTGCCGTGCCCGAGGTGCACTCGCGCACGTGCGAGTCGCCGTGCCCCCGACTCGATCAGCCCGCCCACGGTCCACGAGGCATGCGCCGGCCCCCGCCGGTTGCTATGGGATAATGCAGTCATGCCCGTACGCGCTTGCTGGCTTCCCGGCGGAGACTACACGATCGATCACTTGGCCGTCGTGCGCCGGCGCGCAACGAATCCCACATGACCCTCGCTGCGCGGCTGTTCATCGCGCTGCAGCGCGTGTTGCCACAGCATGCGCTGTCGCGACTGGTGCATCGGATCGCGCGCAGCCGCCTGCCGCTGGCGAAGAATGTGCTGATCCGGGCCTTCGTGCGCACCTTCAAGCCGGACATGGACGGGGCGCGCGAGCCCCACGCGCTGCACTACCCGAGCTTCAATGCGTTCTTCACGCGTGCGCTCGAGCCGCAGGCACGTCCGATCGACCCGGACGCCCGCGCCGTCGTATCGCCCGTGGACGGCACCGTCAGCCAGATCGGCTATCTGACGGGGGGTAGCATCCTGCAGGCCAAAGGCCGCACCTACGGCCTCGATGCATTGCTGTGCAACCATCGATCGTGGGTGGAGCGCCTCGCCGGGGGCGCCTTTGCGACGCTGTATCTGGCGCCGCGCAACTACCATCGAATCCACATGCCGCTCGCCGCGGAGCTGCACGCCGCGTGGTACACGCCGGGGCGTCTGTTCAGCGTGAACGAGACCACCGCGAGTGGGGTCTCCGGGCTCTTTGCACGCAACGAGCGGGTGGTGTGCGCATTCGAGACCGCAAGCGGCCTGCCATTCGTCATGGTGCTGGTCGGAGCGCTCTTCGTCGGCAGCATCCACACGCGCTGGCACGGGGATGTCACCCCGTGCAGCCCGCGGCAAGCGCAGGATCTCGCGGTGCCCGGCGCCCCAGCCCCACTGCAGAAGGGTGCGGAGATGGGTCGTTTCAACATGGGCTCGACCGTCGTGCTGCTGTTTCCTCCAACCAGCGTTTCGTGGCTCCCCGAGCTCGCCGCCGGGAGCCGCATCCGCGTGGGTCAGCGCCTGGCGCTGCTCTCGGCTGCGTGAAGCCGGCAGACCCCACGGCCGAGGACTGGCGCCCTACGGCGAGCCGGGCGATGCTCGAGTGCCGCGCGTCGCTGCTCGCTGGCACGCGCGCGTTCTTTGCCGACCGGGGCGTACTGGAGGTGGACACCCCGCTGCTCGTCAACGCCACCGTCACCGATGTGCACATTCACTCGGCGCGCGTGCAGCTCGAGCCTCCCTCGTGCGCGCATTTCCTGCACACCTCGCCCGAGTACGCCATGAAGCGCCTGCTGGCCGCAGGAGTGGGCGACATCTTTCAGATCTGTCACGTCATACGTGCGGGCGAGCGCAGCCGCCTGCACAACCCCGAGTTCACGCTCATCGAGTGGTACCGCGCCGGCTTTTCGCTCGCAACTCTGATGAGCGAGGTGGAGCAGCTCGTGCGCGCGCTGCTCGGTACGAGCGGTGAGCAGCGCACCTGCGAGCATCTCAGCTACCGCGACGCGTTCCTGCGCGAGCTCGGGCTGGACCCTCTCACGGCCAGTCTCGCAGACCTCGCGCGCCTCACCCGCACGATCGGCTACCAAGCGGAGCATTCCCCCCGGCCTTCGCTCTCGGCCGAGCGCGATGAGCACCTCGAGCTCCTCATGGGCGCGCTCGTCGGCCCGAAGCTCGGCCGCGGCGCGCTCACGTTCGTGGACCGCTATCCCGCCTCGCAGGCGGCGCTCGCGCAGCTCGATCCGCACGATGCGCGTGTGGCGTTGCGCTTCGAGCTGTACTGCGATGGGATCGAGCTTGCAAACGGCTTCCAGGAGCTCGCCTCGGCAGCCGAGCAGCGCGCACGCTTTCAGCACGATCTGCAGGAGCGAGGCGCTCGCGGACTGCCCGCCCTGGACATCGACGAGCGGCTGCTCGCCGCCCTGGCAGCTGGACTGCCGGCGTGTGCGGGGGTGGCCCTGGGATTCGATCGCCTGGTGATGCTCGCCACCGGCGCGCATCACATCGATGAGGTGCTTACCTTTCCCACGTCGCGCGCCTGAGGGCCCCGCGGGGAGTGTCCCTTGCCCGCCTCACTGCCTCGCGCGTGAGATGTACTCTCCGGTGCGGGTGTCCACGCGGATGCTCTCCCCTTCGTTGATGAAGAGCGGTACGCGCACCACGGCTCCGGTCTCGAGCTTCGCGGGCTTCTGACCGCCGGTGGCGGTATCCCCCCGCAGGCCGGGGTCGGTCTCGACCACCTTCAGCTCGATGTGCGGCGGCGGGGTGACGACCAGAGGCACGTTATTGAAGAGCGTCACGATGCAGACCGTTCCGTCCTTGAGCCACAGTGAGTTGTCGCCGACAGCCGCCTTGCCGGCGGTGTACTGCTCGAACGAGTCGGGCACCATGAAATGCCAGAAATCCCCGTCCTGATACAGGTACTGCATGTCCATCTCGACCACGTCGGCCCCCTCGACCGACTCGCCGGACTTGAAGGTGCGCTCGATCACTCGACCGGTCTTGAGATTGCGGACCCGCACGCGGTTGAAGGCCTGCCCCTTGCCGGGCTTGACCATCTCGTTCTCGATGATGGTGTAGGGATCGCCGTCGAGCAGGATCTTGACGCCGGCGCGAAATTCGTTCGTGCTGATGCTTGCCATTTATTTCACCCCGACGTAGCCGACGAATGATACTGGCATCGAATCTAGCCTGCCAGCCGAGCCAGTCTGGAGCGATGCGGAAGTCCGGGCAGCCTGCATGGAGCTACGCCACACGGGCGCCACGCTTCTCAATCAATCCGTGTTGCTGAAGGGGGTCAACGACGACTCGGCGATATTGGCCGAGCTCTCCACGCAGGTGAGCTCACGGCGGCGCGACCGGGCTATCTCGTCCCTCGACTGGTCCGCGAATGCGCCGGCGCGCCGGCGCAGGTGCCCCTCGCGCCCCTACTGTGAGAGGCTTCGCACGCGAGCACCGCCGAAGCGGCTATGATCGGGCACGGCGGAGGTGTCGCTTCCCTGCCGCCGCACCGAGGGCATTGCAGTTTTTCCGTGAGGAGTTTGCGTTGTCCGAGCAGAGCGCCGTTCCCCTCATCGTGCTGAGCGCCTCGCGGGAACCGGCCGAGGTGGTGAACAGCATTCTTCGCCGTGCCGGTCATCCGGTCCACTGCACGTGGATTCCCGCATTGCCGGACCTGGCTGACGCGCTGACGCAGATCAACCCCGAGATCCTCCTCGTCGCCGAGCCCGGGGACACCGAGCTTGCAACGATCGCCGGCATTCGCGACCAGATCGCACCCGCCGTCCCGCTCGTGGTGATCGCCGACGAGGTGGACGAGACGCGCATGGCGCTTGCGATGCAGCGGGGCGCGCGCGACGTGGTGACACTCTCGAGTCCCGCTCGATTGCAAGCGGTCATGGCCCGCGAGCTGCGAGCGCATCGGCTCGAGCGTGCGCTCAACAGCACGCTGAAGTCTGCACGCGAGGCGCGACGCCAGCTCGAATCGGTGCTGCAGC
Source organism: Steroidobacteraceae bacterium (assembly GCA_035524075.1). Classification (GTDB taxonomy): domain Bacteria; phylum Pseudomonadota; class Gammaproteobacteria; order Steroidobacterales; family Steroidobacteraceae; genus JASHUC01. The sequence continues at coordinate 134,826 of DATKPP010000045.1, forward strand.
AGTCCGCGGACGCCATCGCTCAGGTCCAGGAGGGCATCGTGGTCGATGCGAACTCGGCCTGGCTCGAGCTGTTTGGCTTCGAGCGCGCCGCCATCGTCGGCCAGCCGATCATGGATGTGTTCGACGAGTCCACGCACGCGGCCCTCAAGGGGGCTCTGGCAGCCTGTCTGCAGGGCCGATGGAGCGACCATACGCTGAGCGCGAACGGCTATTTTGCCGACGGATCGCGCCGCAACATCGCCCTGCAGCTCACCCTCGGCGAGCACGATGGCGAGACCTGTGTGCGGCTGACCATCCCGGCCCGCCAGCAGGATGACACCAAGCTCGCACAAGAGCTCGAGGATGCCGTCAAGCGCGATCCATCAACCGGCATGCTCTACCGCCGGCCTCTGCTCGAGGCGGCGCACGAGAAGGTGCAAACCCCGACCCCCGGCGGTGTGCGATACGTCGCAGTGATGCGACCGGACAAGTTCTCCTCGATCGAGCGCGATGTGGGCATCGTTGCGAGCGAGGAGGTGCTCGTCGAGGTCGCAAAGCTCCTGCAGGCGCAGCTGAGCCCCCACGATCTCGCGGGGCGGCTCGGCGGGATCGCGTTTCTCGTGCTGCTCGAGCGTGGCAATGCACACGATGTCGAGGTCTGGTGCGAGGAACTGGTGGCGCGCGCCGCCAAGCTGGTTCTCAAGATCGGCGAGCGATCCTTCTCGCTGACCTGCACGGTCGGCTTGAGTCCGGTGCCACCGGCAGCGACCTCTCCGGATGCGGCGATCGCCGATGCGATCGATGCCTGTCGCAAGGCGCAGCGGCGCGGGGGCAACGAGGTCGCGGCCTCGCATCGCGCCGACGAGGACAGCCGCGTCAAGTCGTACGATGCGATCTGGGTGAAGCACATCAAGGCGGCGCTGATGGAGAACCGCTTCCGCCTGGTGCAGCAGCCGATCGCAAGCCTGCACGGCGCCGACCCGGGCATGACGGATGTGCTGGTGCGCATGCTCGATACGCACGGCAAGGAGGTTCTCCCCGGGGAGTTTCTGCCGGCCGCCGAGCGCAACGATCTCCTGAAGAACATCGATCGCTGGGTCGTCGGCGCCTCGCTGTCGTTCGCAGCGCAGCGCAAGCCCGGGTGCCTCTTCGTGCGACTCTCGAAGGACACCTTGAGGGACGGCTCCTTCCTGGGATGGCTCGACAACCAGATCCGCGCCTCGCGCGCCGAGCCGGCACGGCTTTGCTTCCAGATTCCCGAGGACGTAGCCGAAAGTCAGCTCGCCGACTTCCAGGAGCTTGCGGCAGAGGTCCAGCAGCGCGGCGTGCGCTGCGCGCTCGAGCGCTTCGGCTCGGGGCGCGACCCGCTGGCGTTGCTGGCGGCAGCGCCGCTCAACTTCGTGAAGATCGACGGTGCGCTCGTGCAGAGCCTCACCCGCGACCCAGAGCTGCAGCAGCGCGTGCGCCGCCTGGTGGAGGAGGCCAAGCGCCGCAACGTCGATACGATCGCCGAGCGCGTGGAGGACGCCAACACGATGGCGGTGCTCTGGCAGCTGGGCGTGCACTACATCCAGGGCTACTTCGTCCACACCCCCGAGGAGGTGGTGCTGCGCGCGGAGGCCTGAGCCCGCGGGTCGGCGGCGGCGCTGCGCTCGGATCGCGCGCGCGGGCCCTTCAGGCGCTGAGCTGCCAGTCCCGCTCGCGCCACCAGCGAAGGATCTTCGCCTCGAGCGTCGGCGCATCGAGGCCCGCGGCGTTGATGCAGTCATCGCGGGAGCCGTGCTCGATGAAGCAGTCGGGAATCCCGCAATGCAGGATCGGCAGGCACACGCGCGCCGTGGCCAGCAATTCGGCAACCGCACTCCCGGCGCCACCGGCGATGACGTTCTCCTCGAGCGTGACGATGGCCCGGTGCCGTCCGGCGATGCTCAGCACCGTCGCCTCGTCGATCGGTTTGATGAATCGCATGTTGACGAGCGTCATGTCGTGGCGCTCGGCGATGACCTGCGCAGGAGTCACCATGGTGCCGAAGGCGAGCAGCGCGATCCCATGGCGTCCGGACCTGCGAATCTCTGCGCGCCCGATCGGCAACGCGGTCATCTCCTGCGAGACGGGTACTCCGGGGCCCTGACCACGCGGGTAGCGCACCGCTGCGGGTCCTTCGTGCTGCACCGCCGTGCAAAGCATCTGACGGCATTCGTTCTCGTCGGCGGGCGCCATCACGACCATGTTCGGAATGCACCGTAGATACGTCAGGTCGAAGTTGCCCTGATGCGTGGCGCCATCGCCCCCCACGAGCCCGGCGCGATCGATCGCAAAGGCGACCGGCAGGTTCTGCAAGGCTACGTCGTGGATCAGCTGATCGTAGGCTCGCTGCAGGAAGGTCGAGTAGATGGCCACCACGGGCCGCAATCCCTCGCAGGCCAGCCCCGCGGCGAGGGTCACCGCGTGCTGTTCGGCGATGGCCACGTCGAAGTAACGATCGGGGAAGCGCTTGGAGTACTCGACCAGCCCCGAGCCCTCGCGCATCGCGGGAGTGATGCCGACGATGCGTGGATCGCGCTCGGCCATGTCGCACAGCCACTGGCCGAAGACCTGCGTATAGGTCGGTCCCGAGGCCTTCTCCTTGTAGACCACGCCGGTGGCCGGATCGAACGGCCCGGGTCCGTGCCACTTGATGGGATCGGCCTCCGCAGGGGCATAGCCCTTACCCTTGCGCGTGACCACGTGCAGGAGCTGCGGGCCCCTCAGGTTGCGCACGTTGCGCAGTGTCGTGACGAGCGCGTGGATGTCGTGGCCGTCGATGGGTCCGATGTAGTTGAAGCCCATCTCCTCGAAGATCGTCCCCGGAAGCACCATGCCCTTCATGTGCTCCTCGGAGCGGCGCGCGAGCTCGAGCGCGGTGGGCACCCGGCGCAGCACGCGCTTGCCACCTTCGCGCAGGTTCGAGTACAGCTTTCCCGACAGCAGCCGCGCCAGATAATTGGAGAACGCCCCGACCGCCTCGGAAATCGACATGTCGTTGTCGTTCAGCACGACGAGCAGGTCGGCATCGAGCGAGCCGGCATGGTTGAGCGCCTCGAAGGCGATGCCCGCGCTCATTGCGCCATCGCCCACGATCGCCGCAACCCTGCGATCGGTCCGCGACTGCGCCGCGGCGATCGCCATCCCGAGCGCAGCACTGATCGAGGTGCTCGAGTGTCCGACACCGAAGGCGTCGTATTCGCTTTCTTGACGGCACGGGAACGGCGCCAGGCCCTGATTCAACTTGATCGTGTGCAGGCGGTTGCGCCGTCCGGTCAGGACCTTGTGCGGATACGCCTGATGGCCCACATCCCAGACGAGCCGGTCGTAGGGGGTATTGAAGACGTAGTGCAGCGCGATGGTGAGCTCGACGGTGCCGAGCCCCGCCGCAAAGTGACCGCCGCGGGTGCTGACGCTCTGGATGAGGAAGGCGCGCAACTCGGCCGCCAGAGCGAGCAGCTGCGCGGGCTGCAGGTTACGCAGGTCCGCGGGGGAGTCGATCCCGGAGAGCAACGGAAAGGTATTCACGGGGCTGGAGGGCTCCACTCAGTACCGCCTGGTCAGCAACCACTCGGACAGCAAGCGCAATGGCTCGGCGCGCGGACCAAACGGTGCGAGCGCATCGAGCGCCTCGGCGTGCAAACGCCGCAGCTGCGACTGCGAGGCCGCAACGCCTGCGATCGCCGGATAGGTCGGCTTGGCGCGCTCCCGATCCGCGCCCGTCGCCTTGCCGAGCTCTGCGGAATCGCCGATGACATCGAGCAGGTCGTCCCGGATCTGAAAGGCAAGGCCGATCGCGGCTGCAAACCTGCCGAGGCACTCGCGCAGCCGAGGCTCGAGCGATGGGGCGCAGGCGGCGGCCATCGAGACCGAGGCTCGGATCAGTGCGCCGGTCTTGCGGGAATGCAGATCCTCGACCTGGGGGAGGGAGAGCTGCTTGCCCTGCACTTCGAGGTCGATCGCCTGACCGCCGGCCATCCCCAGGCTGCCGCTCGCCTGCGCGAGCAGCGCCACGAGCTTCAGCCGAATCTCGGGCGCCGCGGGCAACCCACGGTCGGTCGCGAGAAGCTCGAAGGCCAGGGGCTGCAGGCCATCGCCCACCAGGATCGCGGTGGCTTCGTCGTAGGCACGATGGCAGGTCGGCCGGCCACGTCGCAGGTCGTCGTTGTCCATCGCCGGCAAGTCATCGTGCACGAGCGAATAGGCGTGCACCAGCTCGATCGCGCAGGCGGCGCCTTCGACCTCGGCCTCGCTCAACCCCACGGTCCGTGCGGTCGCAAACACGAGCGCCGCGCGAATGCGCTTGCCCCCGCCGAGCACGCTGTAACGCATCGCCTCGTGCAGGCGTGCGGGCTCGGTCGCGGGACTGGGAAGCCGCTCGGCGAGCGCCCGCTCCATTCGAGTACGCCAGGCCTCCAGCTGGGTACTGAAGGTCTCCCCGAGCTGAGGCGCACTTTGGGCACCGGCGCGGCGCCCGGCCGTGTCGTTCACGCAACCTTCCCCGCGCGCTGTGCGGCTACGCTCACTGAGGTCTCGCAGCGGGCTCGCCACCTGAGCTTTCTGCGGACGAGTCCTCGCCCTTTCGGCTCGCAACCTTCACGGCGCTGACGGGGATTCGCACCGTCTGGACGGGTGCGGAGGCGGCCTCGTCGGCGCGGTACAGGACGGGCAGCTCGGGCGCCATCGGGCCGCGGGTGCGCGGGCCGCGCACACTCGTGATGAGCGCCTTGATCGGCCGTGCGAAGGCGTCGTTGACGGCTGTGCCCTCGAAGCCGCAATGGGCCATGCAGTTGTTGCAGCGGGGGTTGCGCCCAACGCCGTACTGCTCCCAGCGGGTCTCCTCGATGAGCGAGCGGAAAGTCGGCGCGTAACCCTCATCGGAGAGCAGGTAGCACGGGCGCTGCCACCCGAAGATGTTGTAGGTGGGATTGCTCCAGGGCGTGCACTGATACGACTGGTTGCCCGCCAGAAAATCCAGAAATAGCGAGGAGTGGTTGAACTGCCAGCGGCCGGTGCGGCCCTCGCCCTGCTTGAAGATCTCGCGAAACAGGCGCTTGCTCGCGCTGCGCTCCAGAAACACGTCCTGCCGCGGCGCGTGCGAATAGCTGTAGCCGGGGGAGACCGTGATCCCCTCGATCCCAAGGCCCATCGCAGTGTCGAAGAAGCCCGCAACTCGCTCCGGATCCTCGCCGTTGAAGAGCGTGCAGTTCACGGTCACGCGGAAGCCTCTTGCACGCGCGAGCCGAATGGCGTCCACGGCCTTCTCGTATACGCCCTCCTGGCACACGGACTCGTCGTGACGCTCCCGATCGCCGTCGAGATGCACCGAGAACGTGAGATAGGGCGAGGGCGTGTACTCGTCCATGTGCCTGACGAGCAGGATGGCATTGGTGCAGAGGTAGACGAATTTCTTGCGCGCGACGATGCCGGCCACGATCTGCGGCATCCCCTTGTGGATGAGCGGCTCGCCCCCGGGGATGGACACGATCGGCGCACCGCATTCGTCCACGGCGCGCAGCGCATCCTCGACGCTCATGCGCTTCTGCAGGATCTCCTTCGGATAGTCGATCTTGCCGCAGCCTGCGCACGCGAGGTTGCACTGAAAGAGCGGCTCGAGCATGAGCACGAGCGGATAGCGCTTGTCACCCTTGAGCTTGCGCCCCGCGATGTAACGAGCGACGCGGTACTTCTGCAACAGCGGAATGCCCATGATCAACCCACCTGAGTTTTCGCGGCTTCGAGCTCGATGCGGTGATCGCTCCAGATGCGGTCCCACTCGAGCTTGAACCAGGGTGTGAAGTGGGAAGCCTTGCTGCCGGCCATCTCATCCTGCACGGCCTCGGCCGAAGCCCAGCGCCAGCTGTCGATCTCGTGGCGGTTGACCTTCAGAGCACCGACGTAGCGGCCCACATAAACCGAGCACAGCTCGTGCTCGGCGCCCGCCGAGCCATACTGCGCCTGGTACTGGAACTTGAACAGGTAGCGAAGCGGGCAGCGGATGCCGAGCTCCTCGTGGAGCCTGCGGTGAATGGCCCCTTCGATCGGCTCGTTGCGCCGCGGATGGCTACAGCAGCTGTTCGACCAGAAGAGCGGCCACAGCCGCTTGGTGGCCGCGCGCCGCTGCAGCAGCAACTCGCCCTGCTCGTTGAAAATAAGCAGCGAGAAGGCCCGGTGCAGAACGCCCCGCCCCGCGTGGCAGAGTGCTTTGCTCAGATGCCCCAGCTCGCGGTCGCTTTCGTCCACCAGGATGAGCGGTTCCGAGTCGGCTGAGATATCGGTACAGCTGCTGGCCAGCCTCGCCCGAACGTTGTCCATCGACACATTATCTCCTGCTACGGCACGCGGACCGACTCGCGATGCGTTGAGGCGCGCGGAGTGCGCAAGATGGCCGACTGTGTTGCAATCCGCATGCCCATGATAGCTGTGAGCCAAACCTCCGCGCCAGCGCCCATCCTTCCGGCGTGGCGCAAAGCCCACACCCCCCGTGCCGCGCGAAAGCCGACCCTGAGGAGCCCCTTGCAGCGATGTTGAGCTCGGCGGCTCATCTGTGGCTGACCGGATGTGGCATGGCTGTCACAGCTACGGCCATGGCTTACACCATTATAGCTACGGTGGCGGCTGTGGTGTGGACGCGGCGCTGGCGTAACGCGAGCGCGACCACTCTGACAAGCACCGCCGGGGCAGTCTTGGATGCTCGTGCGGTCACGGTCCTCAAGCCGCTTTGCGGCGCCGAGCCCGACCTGTACCTCGCGCTGCGCTCGTTCTGCGAGCAGGACTATCCCGGCTTTCAGATCGTCTTCGGCATCCGTGATGCCAGCGACCCTGCGGCTCATGTCGTGCGCCGCCTGCAGCGCGAGTTTCCCAAGCTGGCGCTCGAGCTGGTGGTCGATGCGCGCACACACGGCCGCAGCCTCAAGGTGAGCAATCTCATCAACATGATGGGGGCAGCCGCGCACGAGTGCATCGTCCTCGCCGACAGCGACGTGAGAGTTCCGCGCGACTACCTCGCCCGGGTGGTGGCCCCGCTTGCCGATCCGTCCGTCGGAATCGTGACCTGCCCGTACCGGGCGGTCGCCCGCGGTGGGGCCTGGTCGGTGTTGCTCGCCGCCTTCGTCAACGACTGGTTCATGCCCTCGGTGCTCGTTGCGGCCTCCTTCGGCTCCCGAGCCTTCGCCTTCGGTGCAACCATTGCGATGCGCCGCGAGGTGCTGCGGGCGATCGGCGGGTTCAAGACGATCGCGGACCAGCTCGCCGATGATTACCGGCTTGGAGAGCTCACGCGCCGCAATGGGCTGCGCACGGTACTTTCAGACGTGGTGGTTGAGACATACGTGGATGAGCCGAGCGCCCCGGCGCTGGTGCGGCACGAGCTGCGCTGGTTGCGCACCATACGCACCGTGCGCCCCGCCGGGTACCTGTTCTCGCTTCCGAGCTTTGGCTGGCCGGTGGCCGCACTGGGCTGCCTGCTCGCCGCGGGGGCCCATGCGGCGCTCCTCATGCTCGCCATCACCGGGGGTGCGCGAGTCCTGCTACACTTTGCTGTTCGCAGCACCGGTTCCGCGTTGTTCCAGCTCTGGGTATTGCCACTCAATGACTTACTCGCCTTCCTCCTGTGGGCGTGGGGGTTCGTCTCGCGCCGGGTGCACTGGCGCGCAGCGCGCTACCGGGTGGCGCGCGATGGCTCCGTGCAGCCGCTTGCCTGAGCGGCACCAATCGCCCCTCTACTGTGAGAAACCACGGTGAAGACTCTATTCCTGCATCCTCCCTCGTTCGATGGATTCGATGGCGGCGCCGGCTCGCGCTATCAGGCCAAGCGCGAGATCCGCTCGTTCTGGTATCCGACCTGGCTCGCGCAGCCCGCGGCGCTCGTGCCCGGCAGCAAGCTGCTCGATGCCCCCGCCGACGGCCGCTCGCTCGAGGAGGTCACACGACTTGCGCGCGATTACGACCTGGTGGTCCTGCACACGAGCTCCCCCTCGTTTCCCACGGATGCGCACGTGGCCGAGCGGCTCAAGGCGGAGAACCCTCGGCTGATGATCGGTATGGTCGGCGCGAAGGTCGCGGTCGATCCGGAGGCCTCTCTGCGGGCATCGGGCGCGATCGATTTTGTCGCCCGCGAGGAGTTTGACTACACCTGCAAAGAGGTGGCCGAGGGACGCCCTCTCGCAAGCACGCTCGGCTTGAGCTATCGAGCGCCCAACGGGGCCATTCGCCACAACGATGCGCGCCCCATGATCCCCGACATGGACGCGCTGCCGTGGGTCTCACCGATCTATCAGCGCGACCTGACGATCGAGAACTACTTCATCGGCTATCTGCAGCACCCCTACGTCTCGTTCTACACCGGTCGCGGATGCCGCTCCAAGTGCACGTTCTGCCTGTGGCCACAGACGGTCGGCGGCCACAAGTACCGGGTGCGCAGCCCCGCGAGCGTCGTGGAGGAGGTGCGCTGGATCAAGGAGAACATGCCGCAGGTGAAGGAGATCTTCTTCGATGACGACACCTTCACCGACTTCAAGCCCCGGGCCGAGGAGATTGCGCGCGGCCTGGGCAAGCTCGGGGTCACCTGGTCGTGCAATGCGAAGGCGAACGTCCCGTATGACACATTGAAGGTGATGAAGGACAACGGGCTGCGGTTGTTGCTCGTGGGGTACGAATCCGGGAACGATCAGATCCTGCACAACATCCGCAAGGGCTTGCGCACGGACATCGCGCGCCGCTTCACGAGCGACTGTCGCAAGCTCGGCATCACCATTCACGGCACCTTCATTCTCGGCCTGCCGGGAGAGACCGCAGAGACCATCCGGGAGACCATCCGCTTTGCGGTGGAGATCAACCCGCACACGATCCAGGTCTCTCTCGCCGCCCCCTACCCCGGCACCCAGCTCTACCGCGAAGCGGTCGAGAACGGCTGGCTCCAGGAGAATGCGAATCTGAATCTCGTCAATGCGCAGGGCGTCCAGCTCTCGCCCATCAGCTACCCCCATCTGCCCGCCGACCAGATCTACGGCGCGGTGGAGACCTTCTATCGGCGCTTCTACTTTCGGCCTCGCAAGATCATCGAGCTCACCACCGAGATGATGGGGAGCTGGGAGATGACCAAGCGCCGGCTGCGCGAAGGGGTGGAGTTCTTCCGGTTCCTCCACGCACGCGAGGCCTGAGCAGGGATCCGACGCGGTGAAGGGCGCCGGCGGCAGGCCTGCGCGCAAGTTCCTGATCGTCACCGCGGACGATTTCGGACTGCACGAAGCCGTGAACGAGGCGGTCGAGCAGGCCGCGCGCGCCGGAGCTCTCACGACAGCGAGCCTCATGGTTGCAGCTCCGGCTGCCGCCGATGCGGTGCTGCGCGCCCGCGCGCTTCCGCAGCTGCGGGTCGGGCTGCATCTCACGCTCGCGGATGGCGGCGCGCAGCTGCCCCGCTGCGATATCCCGCACCTCGTCGATGCGCATGGCCGCTTCGACGATCGCCTGGTGCGCGAGGGCTGGCGCTACTTTGCGCTGCCACGCGTGCGCCGCCAGCTCGAAGCGGAGATCCGTGCGCAGTTCGCAGCCTTCGTGCGCACCGGCCTCGCACTCGATCACGTGAACGCACACAAGCACCTGCACCTGCATCCAACCGTGCTGGGCCTGCTGATCGAGGTCGGTCGCGACTTTGGCGCACCCCCCGTACGAGTGCCTGCCGAGCCCCTGTGGTTTGCTAAGCGCACCTCCACGACGGCGCTGCTTGCCGCAGCCGGGCTGCGTGCGTGGGTCGCCCTGATGAGGCGTCGCCTGGACTCCGCCGGCATCGTTCACAACGATCATGTCTTTGGCATTGCGGCGAGCGGATCGATGGACGAGGCGCGACTGCTCGAGATCCTGGCCAGGCTGCCGCAGGGGGCGACCGAGATCTATCTGCATCCGGCGCTCACCTCGGGGCAGGCGATCAGCCCATCCATGCGGGCGTACCGCCACGCCGACGAGCTTGCGGCATTGCTCTCGAACAGGGTCAAGCAGGCGATCCTCGCAAGCGGCGCCGCCTGCGGCGGCTTTCGCGACCTCGCGAGCGCCTCTGCCAGCCGGGCCGCATGAAACTCGTTCTGCGCACCGCCCTGGTGCTCGGCCTCGCCGTCATGATCGTGCTCGTCGTGCGCGAGGGCGGGCCCCCGATCCTCACGCTCCTCTCGAGCGCCGGATGGATACTGCTGCTCCTGGTCCCCCTGCATGCGCTACCGCTGCTGCTCGATGTACTGGGCTGGCGGCTCTTGATCCAGCGCATGGCGCACACGCCATCGCTCGCGGTGCTGTTCTGGATCGCGAGCATTCGCGAGGCGATCGACCGGCTGCTCCCGGTTGCGAACGTCGGCGGCGAGATCGCCGGCATTCGCCTCCTGAGTGCGACCGGCATCGAAGGGACGGCCGCAGCCGCAACGGTCGTGTTCGAGCTGCTGCTGACGCTGGTCAGCCAGTATCTGTTCATCACCCTCGGCATCGTCCTTGCGCTGCGCTCGACCCACAGCTCAGAGCCCCTGGGCGGGCTGCTGCTCGGGCTCGGCTGTGGACTCGTGCTCATCGCGTTGCTGGCCGCGCTGCTGCGCTACGGTTCGGTCTTCGAGCGGCTCGAAGCGTTCCTGCACCGCCTGCTGCGCATGTCGCGCGGCGCGCTGCCGAGCGGTTGGGCGCTCGCGGACGGCCCGGACGCCGCGGGAAGCTGGAAGCAGCTCGACGCCAACATTCACCGGCTGTATGAGACCCGGGCGCGCCTCGCGGTCACCGTCTTCTGGCAGCTCTGCGGACTGACGTGCGGCACTTTCGAGACCTGGCTGGCGTTACGCTGGTTGGGACATCCAGTCGATTTCGACGACTGCGTTGCGCTCGAGAGCATCGCCCAGGCCATCCGCCAGCTGATCTTCCTGGTACCGGCCGGTCTCGGAGTGCAGGAGGCCGGGCTCATCGGCCTGGGCGATGTACTGGGGCTTGCTCCGGATGTTGCGATCACTCTGTCGCTCGTCAAGCGAATGCGCGAGATCCTGTTCGGCGTGCCGGCACTGATCAGCTGGCAGTGGGTCGAGGGCTGGCGCGGGCTACCCAGGAAGACCTAAACGAAGGGACAATGGCGCGCGGACCGCGTGCTGGTCAAAAATGGAGTGGAAGGTCGCCATGCGTGCAGCTGCAGCCACCATCGAGATGGGATCCATGGAGCACCGCGAGGTGCTTGCACGGTTCTTTCTCGAGACTCACGTGCAATACGTCCCGGAGGCCATCCACTGGCCCGCGCTGACGGGCGATGCGTTGCTCAGGCTCACGCGACTGCCGTTCTGGAACGAGGCGGTCGCCACCGAGCATGTCACCTCGCGCACGGTTGCCGCCGCTGCAGCGCTCGAGCGCGATCCGCTCATTCGCCGGGCCATCGAGATGCAAGGGCTCGAGGAGCACCGCCATGCCCGCCTGCTCGCGGCGCTGACGGGTCATTACCGCATCCACGTCGACCAGCCGCCGCCCTTCCAGCCGCGATCGCTCGAGCACGATTTCCTCTTCGCGGGCTTCGGGGAGTGCTTCGACTCGTTCTTCGCCTTTGGGCTCTTCGAGCTTGCCCGTAAGTCGGGCTTCTTCGCACCCGAGCTGCTGGCGATCTTCGAGCCGATCGTCCAGGAAGAAGCGCGCCACATTCTGTTCTTCGTGAACTGGGTGAAGTATCGCCGCTCGCAGCTGCCGCTGTGGAGGCGGCCACTGTACCGGTTGCGGTGTGGATGGATCATCCTCAAGCAGGTTGCGAGCCGCATCAAGACCGCGCGCACCATGAGCAACGGCAGCAGCGATTCGGCCGAGAATTTCACCCTGAGTGCGCACCAGGACATCGGGGCGGACGTGACGCTGCACCACCTGCTCGGGATCTGTCTCGCGGAGAACGAGCGCCGTATGGCCGACTACGACTCGCGGCTCGCCCGGCCGCGGCTGGTGCCCTCGCTGGCGCGTCTGATGTATCGCGCGCTACCGGCGAGCATCTGAAGGATCGCCCGGCGAGCAGCCTCGGCTCACCTCAACGCAGATAGCCGTTCTCGGCGAACCAGCGCACGGCCTCGGCGATCGCTTCCCGTGCCGGACGTGCGCGGTAACCGAGCTCGCGCTCGGCCTTGGCGCTCGAGAAGAACATGCGCTTGCGAGCCATGCGCACGCCCTCGACCGTCACGCGGGTGGGGCGTCCGGTGAGCCTCGTGTAGCCTTGCGCGAGATAGGCAATCGGCATCACCGCCGCGTGCGGCAGGCGAATGCGCGGCGGCGCTCGGCCGACCTGGCCGGTGACCTGCGTCAGAATCTCGCGCAGCGATAGATTCTCACCGCCGAGGATATAGCGCTCCCCGCACCGACCACGCTCGAGGGCCAGCAGATGGCCGCCGGCCACGTCGTCCACGTGCACCACGTTGAGTCCCGTGTCCACGTATGCAGGGGTGCGTCCACGGGCGGCATCCACCAGGATCTGCCCCGTCGGGGTCGGCTTCGCATCGCCGGGCCCCATCGGGGTGGAGGGATTGACGATCACGGCATGTCCTCCGCCGGATACCCACTCGCACACGAGCCGCTCGGCCAGGAACTTCGAGCGCTTGTAATGGCCGATCATGTCCGCGAGGCTGACGGGTGTGGCCTCATCGCCGGGCGATCCGTCGGGCGGCAGGCCGATGGTCGCCACACTGCTCGTATACACGACGCGCTCCACGCCAGCGCGCTCGGCGGCCGCGAGGATGTTGCGTGTTCCGTCGACGTTCGCTCGATAGAGCGGTGCCGGGTCGAGCACGCCCAGGCGATAGTCCGCGGCCACGTGAAACAGCACCTGACAGCCGTTGAGTGCGCGCTCGAGCGAGGGGCTGTCCACGAGATCCCCCACCGCCCACTCGACCCCCAGGCCCTGCAGATGTTGGCGCTTGGAGCTCTCGCGTACCAGGCAGCGCACGTCCCAGCCGCGCGCGCTCAGCGCCCGGGCGACCGCAGCGCCGACGAACCCCGAGGCGCCGGTGACCAGCGCCTTCATCCGCTCGAGAACGCAAGGAGCGCGCCGCTGGCCGCGACGCCCCGCAGCGAGCGCTGGGCAGCGCGATAGCAGCGCGCCAGGCGCGCGACCTTTGTCAGGCTCGAGGGTTCGGCGAGCAGCCGCAGGAGAAGTCTCCCGATCGCGAGGTCCCCGGATGGGCGAGCGACTCCCTCGAGGGCGTGGGGCACCTCGTCCGTGGCCCGATCGACGATGACGCGGACGGCCAGAAAATCGAGTCCGTGCGCGTGCGCCACCTCGGCCACCGCGAAGCTCTCCATGTCCACTGCCGCGGCGCCCGATTCCCTGAACGCGGTGGCCTTGTCGGCTGCTGCCGCGAGCGGTCGAGCGCTCGTGAGGAGGACGCCATGCTCGAGCGGCCGATGGGCCGCGATCGCGCACAGCACCCGCTCGCGCCAGCCTGGGCTCGCTCGCAGCCGACGCCCGCTGCTCTGGAGGACCACCTCCTCCGGTACGAGGATCGCACCTGGGGCGAGTGCCGGATCGAGCGCGCCCGCAAGCCCCCAGCTCAGGAGCGCCCGGCATCCGGCGGCCGCAAGCTGGCGTGCGCCCTGCGCGGCAGCCTCGCAGCCCATGCCCGTCACGGCGAGAAGGGCTCCGTCGCGGAGGCTCGACAGCGAGGCACCCCGGCGCCTTGCGGCTCCCAGCGCGCGGGCCTCTGCCGTGAGGGCCGCGACGATTCCGAGCGCAGCCACCTCAGCTGCCGCTGCGAGCGCGATTTCGATGGGCGGCGAGTGCCCAGAGAGGAAAGTAGGCGCTGTAGCCGTGATATTTGAGATAGAACACGCGCGGGAAGCCCGGCGCGGTGAAGGTCGGGTGGCTCCAGAGCCCGTCGGCGGCCTGAGTGCGCAGCAGGAACTCGATGCCCCGGTGCACGGGCTCCGTGCCCTCCTCACCCGAGGCTATCAGCGCAAGCAGCGCCCACGCGGTCTGGTACGGGTTGCTTTCGGTCGGACCGCCGGCGAGCGAGCGGTCGGCGTAGCTATCGTTGCTCTCGCCCCATCCACCGTCGGGATTTTGCTTCGCCAGCAGCCAGCTCACGGCACGCCGCACGGCCGGATCGTCGGCGCCGATACCCGCTTGCGGGAGGGCGGTGAGCACCGACCAGGTGCCGTAGATATAGTTCGTTCCCCAGCGTCCGAACCAGGGGCCATCGGGCTCCTGCTCGGCGCGCAGATAGGCGATCGCGCGCTCCAAGGCCTGGCGGTCCTGTGGGCGGCCGGTACGTCCGAGCACCGCAACCACCCGCGCCGTCACGTCGCTCGTCGGCGGATCGAGCAGCGCGCCGTGATCGGCGAAGGGAATCTCGTTGAGATAGTAGTGAGTGTTGTCGGCATCGAAGGACGCGAACCCGCCGTTGGCGCTTTGCATTCCGACCAGCCAATCGAGCGCACGCCGCATGCATTCCCCATAGCGCTCCGGGCGATGAGCGCTGTCCATGGCCCAGCCAACCGCTGCCGTATCGTCGAGGTCGGGATAGTGGCCGTTCAGGAACTGGAACGGCCATCCGCCGCCTGCGAGCCCTGGGCGGCGCACCTGCCAATCCCCCGAGCCGGTCAGCTGCAACGGCTTGAGCCAGTCGAGCGCGCGTGCCGCTGCCGCCCGGGCACCGGCGCTCCCCTCCTCGTACATCGCCAGAGCCGCGAGCGCCGTGTCCCAGACCGGCGAGACACAGGGCTGGCAGTAGGCGACCGCACCTTGCACCACGAGCAGCTTCTCGATGGCATGCTTGGCGGTCACGCGACGCGGGTCGTTCGCGGGATAGCCGAGGACCACGAGCATCTCGAGCGCGTTGACCATGGCAGGGAAGATCGCTCCGAGTCCTCCCTCACCGTTCAGGCGCTCGAGCACCCAGCTTTCTGCGTGTGCGATTGCGCGGCTGCGCATGGCGCGCGGAACGAAGGGATCAGCGATACGCCCGAGCCGGTCGAGCACGAGGAACGCACGATTGAGCCAGCCCGTGCGGCGGAAGTAATGGCGCTCCTCCTCGGGAGCGGTGGTGAACAGCTCACGGATGTCCACGCGTCGCGGATTCTTCGCGCGGGGCTTGAGCGTCGTGAGGACGAACAGCGGCACCATCACCGTGCGCGACCAGTAGGAGACCTTGTGCAGGTGGAACGGGAACCACCGCGGCAGCAGCACGATCTCGACCGGAATATAGGGCACGCCGCGCCAGGGAATCTGGCCGAACAGTGCGAGTGCGATGCGTGTGAAGACGTTCGCGCGCGCGGCCCCGCCGCGCTGGAGAATGGCGGTGCGTGCCCGAACCATGTGGGGCGCATCCGCAGCATCGCCGGCGAGCTTCAGCGCGTAGTAGGCCTTGACGGTGCAGCTGAGGTCGAGCTCGCCGCCGTAGTAGAGCGGCCAGCCCCCATGGGCGCACTGGTGGCTGCGCAGATAGCTCGCGAGCTTCGCTTCCAGGACCGAGTCGATCTCGTCCAGGAAGTGCATCATCATGATGTACTCGGCCGGTATGGTGCAGTCGGCCTCGAGCTCGAACAGCCAGTACCCTTCCGCGCTCTGCGCCGCAATCAGCGCTTCGCGCGCCGAAGCGATGGCGCGCTCGAGCATCGAGCCGCGCGACGAGCGCACTGCGGTGCCCATGCCCGTGCCCTGCACCAGGGCCTCCTCGCGTGCATCCAGCGCCGGGGAGCCCTGCTTCATGGGGCGGCGCTCCCATCGGAGCGGAAAGGCACCCGGCCGAATCGCATGGAGACGACTTCGGCCTCGGGTGGGTGCTCCATGACGGCCTGAAACTCCTGGGCAGCGATGCTCGCCGCGCGACTGTGGCGGCTGGCCTCGTTGGGCGCCGCCGCCGGCAGATCCCTCCCCGCCCACTCGAACAGCCGTACCAGCGTGCGATCGCTGCGCGCGAACACACTGGTCGCAAGCCGGGTGACCGCCACGGCTGCATGCGACACTTTCACGTCGGCCCCCGAGGTGAACTCGGGGCGCCGGGCGATACTGCGCAGCGTGAGCACTGCAAGCCCGATCGACCAGAGACAGAAGCGGCGGATACCCGGCTGGTCGCGCGGTATGAGCAACGTGAAGGCCAGCGCATTGCGCAGATGCGCATGTGCGATCCCGACCAGCTCCTTGAGGGCGGCGCCGAAGCGCGGGTCGAATGGCAGCGGTTGCAGCCCCGACAGATCGATCCCGTGGCGGGCAAAGACCTCACGCGGCAGCCAGCACGCCCCGCGGCTGCGATCGTCCCAGAGATCCTTGAGGATGTTGGTCATCTGCAGACCCTGGCCGAACGAGGTGGCCAGCTCGCGCAGCGATCCGCGGTGCTCGGCGGCCCCCGCCGAGTGGCTGCAGAACAGCTCCGTCAGCATCTCCCCGACGACCCCGGCCACGTAGTAGCAGTAGCTGTCCAGATCGGCCAGGCGCCCGAGGCCGCTCAGGCTGGCCGTGCGTTGGAAATGGTGCATGCCGTAGCACATGAGATTGATGCACCGGCGGACGGCCGTCCGCTGCTCGGGCCCGAGCCGCCCCGTCATGCGGATCACACGCTCCATGTTGCGCACCAGATCCCGCTCCGCCGGCAGGGTCTGCTCGGAGAGGTGGGCGGCGACCTCGCGCGCAAGCGGCGCTGGATCCTCGTGGCCCGCGACGACCGCGGCAAAGCGCTTGAGATAGCGATAGGTATCCTCGGCGCAGAGCGCAGGCTCGTCCTCGATCGTGTCGGCGATGCGGCACAACAGGTAGGCGCTGGTCACGGCGCGCCGCAGCTGCGGCGGCAACTCCGGAATGGTCAGGGCGAACGTACGCGATACGTGAGGAAGGATGCGCTCCTGGTAGGCCTCATCGGAGATGTCCGCAAGGATGGTGAAGGTGCTGCGTGGCATCGCTCAGTCACGGAGGACGACTACGGGATCGACCTTCATGCTCGAGGGTCGGGAACTAATACTTAACAAATGTGGCAGTTCCACCGGGGTTGACCTCGCCCAAGCCTGGCCATTCGGGCGGTAATGTTGCCCTATCTGGGCGGCCGGAAACTAGACCGTTCGGGCTGTTCACGCCTGGGGGCCGGATTGCGCCGCTCATGGCCCGGCCCCACGCCCGCGCTTCAGGCTCAGATCTCCGCCACGGCAGGCCGCAATGCCTCGAGACTGTCGATCTTGCGCCAGCCCCGCGGCAAGACCACTCCACGCTGCGCGCGCTCCCCTCGGTAGGATGCGAGATCCTTCCAGGAGAGCTCCTTGCGCTCGCTCCCCGCCCACAGGATCAGCGTGCCTCCGGGGGGTACGACCGACATGCCCATGAGAAACTCCTGCCGAGCGGCCGCGCGCTTGCCGGGGATGTCGTACAGCTTGAGCCCCTTCCCCCGCGGCAGCTCCGGAACCTCCGCGGCGGGAAAGGCAAGCATCTTGCCCTCGCTACCTGCGACAACGACCCAGGAGTCGGCCGTGGGAACCCAGGCCGGCGGCAACACCTGCGCTCGCTCGGGCACGCTCAGGACCGTCTTCCCCGCGCGCCGGTCGGTGACCAGCTCCTTCAGGCGCACGGTGAAGCCGTACCCCGCATCGGTTGCCAGGAGCCAGAGGTCCTCGGGCTCCCCCAGCAGGCAGCCGACGAACCGCGCACCGTCGGGCGGGTTCAGCCGGCTGGTGAGCGGCTCGCCCAGGCCGCGCGCCGAGGGCAGCGAATGCGCGGGCACGCTATAGGTGCGACCCGTGCTATCGATGAGCACCACCGCCTGCAGGCTGCGGCCGCGCGCCGCGGCCTGGAAGGCATCGCCCGATTTGTACGAGAGCGAGCGCGGATCGATATCGTGGCCCTTGGCCGAGCGCACCCAGCCGCCGGTGGACAGCACGACCGTGACCGGCTCGTTGGGAATGAGCGCCGTCTCGGCGATCGCCTCTGCGGCCTCCCGCTCGACGATCTGCGTGCGCCTGGGGTCACCGTACTGATCCGCATCGTCCTGGATCTCTTGCGCGACGCGCTTCCTCAGTCTTGCCTTGCTCTTGAGCAGACCCTCCAGCTCGCCCCGCTCGACCTCGAGCGTCTTGCGCTCCTCGCGGATCTTCATCTCCTCGAGCCGGGCGAGATGACGCAAGCGGGTGTTGAGGATCTCCTCGGCCTGCTCGTCGGAGAGCTTGAAGCGCTTGATCAGCACCGGCTTCGGCTCATCCTCCCGGCGGATGATGCGAATCACCTCATCGAGGTTCAGGTAGACGATCAAGAGGCCGTCGAGGATGTGCAGACGCTTGGAGACCCTCTCCAGGCGATGCTGCAAACGGCGGGTGACGGTTGCGATGCGAAACTCGAGCCATTCGGTGAGGATCGCCTTCAATCCCATCACGCGGGGGCGGCCGTCGAGCCCGATGACGTTGAGATTCACGCGGTAGTTGCGCTCCAGATCGGTCGTGGCGAACAGGTGATTCATCACCTCGACCATGTCCACCCGGTTGGAGCGCGGGACGATCACCAGGCGCGTCGGGTGCTCGTGATCGGACTCATCGCGCAAGTCCTCGATCATCGGCAGCTTCTTGGCGCGCATCTGCTCGGCGATCTGCTCCTGCACGCGGCCCCCGGAGACCTGGTAGGGGAAGGCGGTGATGACCGCATTACCCTCTTCGATCCGATACGTGGCGCGCGCCTTGAAGCTGCCGACGCCCTTCTCGTAGAACTCCTTCAGATCCGCACGCGGGGAGACGATCTCCGCGCCGGTCGGCAGATCCGGTCCCTTCACGTGCTTCATCAGCGCGGCAGTGGTCGCCTCCGGCTCCTCGAGCAGGTGAATGCAGGCGGCCGCCACCTCGCGCAGATTGTGCGGCGGGATGTCGGTGGCCATGCCGACCGCAATGCCCGAGGTGCCGTTGAGCAGCAGATTGGGCAGCCGCGCGGGCAGCACCACCGGCTCCTCGAGCGTGCCATCGAAATTCGGCTGCCAGTCAACGGTGCCGTGTGCGAGCTCGCCCAGCAGCACCTCGGCATACCTGGTGAGCTTCGCTTCGGTGTAGCGCATCGCTGCGAACGACTTCGGATCGTCCTGCGAGCCCCAGTTGCCCTGTCCGTCCACGATCGGATAGCGGTAAGCGAACGGCTGCGCCATGAGCACCATGGCCTCGTAGCAGGCCGCATCCCCGTGGGGATGGAACTTGCCGATCACATCGCCGACGGTACGCGCCGATTTCTTGTGCTTGTTGCCCGCGGCGAGCCCCAGCTCGCTCATCGAGTAGATGATGCGGCGCTGAACGGGCTTCAGCCCATCCCCGAGCGCAGGCAGGGCGCGGTCGAGGATCACGTACATCGAGTAGTCGAGATACGCCTTCTCGGTGAAGACCTTGAGCGCGCGGCGCTCGATACCCTCGAAGTTGAGCTCCTGGTCCTGCATGCCTCAGACCTGCACCTCGGCGAGGTTGCCCTTCGCCTCGAGCCACTCGCGACGGTCGGCGGCGCGCTTCTTCGCAAGCAGCATGTCGAGCAACTGATCGGCATTGTCGTTGCCGTCGATCGTGAGCTGCACCAGGCGGCGGGTGCGCGGGTCGATCGTCGTCTCGCGCAGCTGCGTCGGATTCATCTCCCCGAGACCCTTGAAGCGCGTCACGGTCGGGCGCGTGCGCGGACTTTCCTTCTCGATCCTCTTGAGCAGCTGATCACGCTCGGGCTCATCGAGCGCGTAGTGGATTTGCTTGCCCGCGTCGATGCGAAAGAGCGGCGGCATCGCCACGTACACGTGGCCGTTCGCCACGAGCGGACGGAAGTGCCGCAGGAACAGTGCGCACAGGAGGGTCGCGATGTGCTGCCCGTCGGAATCGGCGTCGGCGAGGATGCAGACCTTGTGGTAGCGCAGCTGCGACAGGTCGGTCGAGCCCGGCTCCACGCCGAGCGCGACGCTGATGTCGTGCACCTCCTGCGAGGAGGCGATCTCGGTGGGCTCGAGCTCCCAGGTGTTCAGAATCTTGCCCCTGAGCGGCATGATCGCCTGGAAGTCCTTCTCGCGCGCCTGCTTCGCGGATCCTCCGGCGGAGTCGCCCTCGACGAGGAACAGCTCCGAGCGCGCCGGATCCTGCGAGGCGCAGTCGGCAAGCTTGCCCGGTAGAGCCGGCCCGGCCGCCACGCGCTTGCGCACCACGCGCTGTGCGGCCTTCAACCGCTCCTGCGCATTGGCGATGGCGAACTGCGCGATGCGCTCGCCCGCATCCGGATGACGATGCAGCCACAGGGAGAGCGAATCACGCGCGAAGGACTCCACCAGCGGGGCGGCATCGCGCGAGCCGAGCCGCTCCTTCATCTGCCCGCCGAACTGCGGCTCGTGAATCTTCACCGACAGCACGAAGTTCGCCTTGACCCACACGTCCTCGGGCGTCAGGCGCACGCCGCGCGGGATGATGCTGCGATTCTCGGAGAATTCACGCACCGCCTGCGCCACGCCGGAGCGCAAGCCGTTCACGTGGGTGCCGCCCTCCGAGGTGGGAATGAGATTCACGTAGCTCTCGCTGAGGGTCTGCTCGGCATCCGGGGTCCACACCAGGGCGTACTCGATGGGGCTGTCCTCGCCCTCGCGCTTGCCGGTGATCGGCTCTGTGGGCAAGCGCTCGTTCTGGCCCAGCTCCTCGATGAGATACGCTCCGAGATCTCCCGAATAGAACCACTCATCCGTCTCGCCCGTCGCCTCGTTACGGAATCGCACGCGCAGGCCCGGACACAGGACCGCCTTGGCCTTCAGGGTGTGCTTGAGCTGTGGGACGGAGAACTTGTCGGAATCGAAGAACTTCGGATCGGGCCAGAACCGCACGGTCGTGCCGGTATTGCGCTGCCCGACGCTGCCGACGACCTCGAGCTTCGATGCGACCTTCCCATCACGGAAGCCGATGTTGTATTCCTGGCCTCCGCGCCTGATCCAGCACTCGAGCTTCTTCGACAGCGCGTTCACGACCGAGACACCCACGCCGTGCAGGCCGCCCGAGAACCGGTAGTTCTTGTCCGAGAACTTGGCGCCGGCGTGCAGGCGCGTGAGGATGAGTTCCACCCCGCTCACCTTCTCGCCCGGATGGATATCGACCGGCATGCCGCGCCCGTCATCGGCCACCTCGAGCGAGCCGTCCTTGTGGAGCGTGACGCTGATCTGCTTGCAATAGCCCTCGAGCGCCTCGTCGACGCTGTTGTCGATCACCTCGTGCGCGAGGTGATTGGGGCGCGAGGTATGGGTATACATACCCGGCCTGCGCCGCACGGGCTCGAGCCCGCTCAGGACTTCGATGTCGGAGGCGGTGTAGGAGCGGTTCATCCGCGATTGGAGTTCAGAATCGAGTGAAACGCGCGGGGCCGCGCGGCGCGCATCTTACCAAAGCCGTCAGCCGAAATCCGCGACCAGCGCGCGGCGCACCGGCTCGGGCACCGGCTCGACCGAGTAGCGGTACTCCTCGTGCTCGATGCCGACCGCAAGTGGCGCACCGCGCTCGAGCGCGCCGATCATTGCAGCAGAAAGCTCGAAGCGCAGGAAATGCACCGAGGAGGTCTTCTCCTCGTTCTCGCGCTCGAGGTCCTCGTCCGCAATCGCGAACACGGGCTCGCAATCCTGCACGCGCACCCAGCAGCGCCGCTCGATTCCCTTCAGCGATCTGAGCCTCTCTTGCCGCTCCTGCGGGTCGGGGAACTCGATGAGCAGCGTTACCTTCCAGTTCCGCCCATCAGGGATCAGGGGATTGTAGGCCCCGAGCTCCTCGGCGATGCCCTCGGGCTCGAAGATGCGCTCCGCGCGCAGCATCTCCTGCACCTGATACTGGATCGTCAGGCGGTCCTCGAAGCACCAGGTCGTGCTCGGGCCCACTGCGAGCTGGCGGCTGCCCTTGTGCGCAAGCACCCGGGCACGAAATTCGTTGCGCTGACGCGCGTACTGCTCGAGCGAGAGCAGATCGCCGGGTGCGAGCTTGTTCATCGGACGTCCCTCCCTGGGCTCAAATCCCGTACGCAGCCCGGAGCAGGCCGAGCGGGTGCTCGGGCTCCTGGGCAGAGGGCGCGGCACCGAGCAGGCTCTGGATCTGCCGGGCCGCCATCGGGCAGTCGCTGCAGTAGTGCTCGGCCGCGGCGCGACCCACTCGCTCGGCTACGGGGGAGCCGATCTTCACCGAGGCCGCGCGGAACTCCTGCTTGACCCCGTAGGTTCCATCGTGCCCCGAGCAGCGCTCGATCACCTCGACGGTCGTGCCGGGCACGAGCCTGAGTACGTCGCGAGTCTTCAGGCCGATATTCTGCACACGCAGGTGACAGGGGACGTGGTAGCTCACCTTCCCCAGCGCCTGCTTGAAGTCCGTGCGCAGGAGCCCCGCGCGGTGGCGCAGCATCAAATACTCGAACGGATCGAAGATGCGTGCACGGACGGCCTGCACATCCGCGTCATCCGGAAACATCAGCGGCAGCTCCTGCTTGAACATGAGCACGCAGGAGGGAATGGGCGCAACCAGGTCGTAGCCCGAGTCCACCAGGCCCTTGAGCTCGGGGATGTTCTGGTCCTTCAGGCGCGCCACGCCCTGGAGGTCCCCGAGCTCGAGCCGCGGCATGCCACAGCAGCGCTCCCGATCGAGCAGGCGCACGGGGATCGAGTTGTGCTCGAAGACCGCGGCGAGATCCTCGGCGAGTTGCGGCTCGTTGCGATTCGCGTAGCACGTCGTGAAGAGCACCACCTGTCCGCGAGTTGCATCGGTCGGCGTGGGCGGCGCAGGTGAGGGCGAGCGTCTGGCGAGGCGTTTGCGCGCGGTGCGCGAGTGATAGGCCGGCACCGGCGCCCGAGGATCCACGCCCAGTGTCTTCGCGAGCAGCGCCCGGCCGGCCGATGAGCGGTTCACCGCGTTGACCACTTCGGCAACGACGGGAATCCCCGCGATTCTGCCCACGAGGTCGGTCGAGGCGAGCACCCGATCGCGCAGGTGCATGCCGTCGCGGTGCGTGCGCAGCGCCTTGGCTCGCAGCATGAGGTGAGGGAAGTCCACGTTCCAGGGGTGAGGGGGAACGTACGGACACTTCGTCATGAAGCACAGGTCGCAGAGATAGCAATGATCTACGACCTCCCAGTAGATGCGCTTCTCGACGCTCTGCAGCTCACCGGTGGCCGTCGCGTCGATGGCGTCGAACAGCGTGGGGAAGGCGTTGCACAGGCTGAAGCAGCGCCGGCAGCCATGGCAGATCTCGAACACTCGCTCGAGCTCGCGGGTGAGCGCCGGCTCGTCGTAGAACTCGGGGTTGCGCCAGTCGATCGGATGACGTGCCGGGGCTTCGAGGCTGCCCTCGCGGCCGTCCTTCACTCCGGATGCAGGCATACGGGCTGTGAGCTCCCCTGCGGTCGAGTCGCGCCGCGACCGCAGGAGAGCCCGTCGCTATGGGCCGTCAGATCGAGTCCAGAGCCTTCTGGAAGCGGTTGGCGTGCGAGCGCTCGGCCTTGGCGAGCGTCTCGAACCAGTCGGCGATCTCGGTGAAGCCTTCCTGGCGGGCCGACTTGGCCATGCCCGGATACATATCGGTGTACTCGTGAGTCTCGCCGGCGATGGCGGCCTTCAGGTTGAGCTTGGTCTCACCGATCGGCAGCCCGGTTGCGGGGTCGCCGACCTGCTCCAGGTACTCGAGGTGTCCGTGCGCGTGGCCGGTCTCCCCTTCCGCCGTGGAGCGAAACACGGCCGACACGTCGTTGTACCCTTCGACGTCGGCCTTGGCTGCGAAGTACAGGTATCGCCGGTTCGCCTGGGACTCGCCCGCAAATGCGGCCTTGAGGTTCTCTTCGGTCTTGCTGCCTTTAAGGTTCACGACGCTCTCCTTAAGAGGGATGGTCCAACTCGAGCCCGTGCGGGTAGAATTAGACCGTGTCTAAGCGGGCGATGACTCTATGCCCTCCGACGGGGATCGTCAACCTGCGGTGCGGTATCGAACGGTGTATGGTGACGGCGTGACGCGCAGCGGAGCACCCGTGGCGAACGATTCCAAACCCCCCGAATTCGAGCAAGCGCTCGCAGAGCTCGAGCGGCTCGTCGAGCGGCTCGAGCGCGGGGATCTGCCCCTCGAGGAAGCGTTGCGGAGCTTCGAGCGTGGAGTCGAGCTCACCCGCGGCTGCCAGGGGGCGCTGAAGGCGGCTCAGCAGCGGGTCGAGGTCCTGTTGCGACGCGATGGACCCCCGAGTCCTTTCGCGGTCTCCGAGGAGGAGCCCGGTGCAGAGTCCGTCGGGGAGCCCGGATGACCGTCGCCGTAAAAGATCCGAACGTCATTGCCATCGAGGACGTGCAGGGGCGCGCCGACACGCGTCGCATCCCCATCAATCGAGTGGGCATCAAGGACGTGAGCCATCCGGTGCGGGTCAAGGACCGTACCGCGGGCGAACAGCACACCATCGCAACGTTCAACATGTACGTGAGCCTGCCGCACGACTTCAAGGGCACGCACATGTCGCGGTTCGTCGAGATCCTGCACGATCACGAGCGCGAGATCTCGGTGGACTCCCTGCGGGCCATGCTCGAGGAGATGACCGAGCGCCTGCAGGCCGACGTGGGGCACATCGAGATGAGCTTCCCGTTCTTCGTCATGAAGCGGGCGCCGGTCTCGGGCGTCGAGAGCATGATGGACTACCGCGCGACGCTCGTCGGCGAGCGGCGCGACGGGCGCTCCGAGATGTGGATCCGGGTGGTGGTTCCGGTGACGAGCCTGTGTCCGTGCTCGAAGGAGATCTCTGCGCGCGGGGCGCACAACCAGCGCTCGCACGTGACGATCGCCGTCAAGGCGGCGAGCCACATCTGGATCGAGGAGGTCATCGACCTGGCCGAGTCGGAGGCCTCATGCGAGCTCTACGGGATCTTGAAGCGTGCCGACGAGAAGCACGTGACCGAGCGCGCCTACGACAACCCGAAGTTCGTCGAGGACCTGGTGCGCGACATTGCGGTGCGCTTGAACCGCGATGAGCGGGTGGCTGGGTACGTGGTGGAGGCCGAGAACTTCGAGTCGATCCACAATCACTCGGCGTACGCCCGCATCGAGCGCGACAAGCCCTAGCGCTTACGCCGACGGATCCCCGCTCTGCAGCCGTCCGATGAGCGTGCTCAGGAACACGCGATTGAAGCGCAGCTGACACGAAGTCGAGACCTGCTCGAGCAGCGTCGAGCTCACCTTGAGGACCGTGACCGCAGTGACCGCGCGAATGGTCGCGGTGCGCTTGGCTCCCGGCACGTAGCTCGCCTCCCCGAAGCAGTCGCCGGTCTCGAGCAAACCCAGCCTCTGGCCATGGCGCTCCACCGCGCAGGTACCCGACACGATGATGTAGAAGCGATCGTCCATCTCGCCTTCCTTGACGATCTCCCCGTCCGATGAGTAGTTCTGCCAGTGACTCGCGCGCAGCACCTCCCAGATCTCGGCATGCGAGAACTCGTGGAAGAATTTCAGCCGCCGCAGCACTCCGAACTGCTCCTGGCGATCGATGCGCGCGTTCTGCTCGCGCAGCTTCTGGTGCACGCGGGTGAGCTCGGCGGCGAAGTCGAGTCCGCTCTTGTAGCGCTTCGCCGGATCCTTCTGCAGCGCCACGGCCACGACATTCTCGAGCTCCTCGGGGACATCCTTCTGCAGCGTGTGGATGGGCGGGGGCGTCGCATAGACGATCTGGTGAAGAAGCTTCTGCAGATTGCCCGCCCGGAACGGCCGCGAGCCGGTGAGCAGCTCGTACATCACGCAGCCGAGGGAGTACAGATCGGAGCGGTTGGTGAGCTCCTGGCTCTGAACCTGCTCGGGCGACATGTACGAGGGGCTTCCGGCGATGCCCTCGATGCGCGAGATGTCCGAGTCGGCAACCAGCGCGATGCCGAAATCGATGATGCGCACGTCGCGGTCCTGCGTGAGCATGATGTTCGAGGGCTTCACGTCGCGATGGATGACCCCGCGCGAGTGCGCGTAGTGCAGCGCCTTCGCGCACTTGTAGATGATCTCCACCGTGTCGTCGACGCGCAGCAGGTTGTCCGCGCGGCAATAGGTAGCGAGCGTGCGCGCCCCGTGCACATGCTCGGTCACCACGTAGCAGTACCCGTTCTCCTCGCCGGCATCGTAGATCGGAAGGATGTTGGGGTGCTGGAGCATGCCCACCAGATGCGCCTCGGAGAGGAACATCTTGCGTGCCGTGCGCGCGCGCTCCTCGTCACCGCCGGCATCGATGTTGTAGACCTTGATCGCAACGTCGCGCCCATAGTACTCATCGTGCGAGAGATACACGATGCCGGTGCTGCCGCGCCCGACTTCCTTGATGACCTCGTACTTGCCGATCTTCTCGGGAATCTTGCGTGCAGCGGGAACGGAGCGGGCCTGTAGCGACATGATGTCCAGGGGGCTGTGGGACAGGCCACGGCAGAATACGGAGCGGCGTGCGAGGTGACTGTGATGCAGCCCTCACCCACCGAGCAGGGGGGTGTGCGGCACGGCGTGCTTCGCTCATCACCGCACGGCGAAATGATCGAACCCGCAATGCGAGAACTCGATCACAGACCCATTGCGCATGACGCGCGCGCCCGGCTCACTCTGCAGCATCCCAACGCGCTGGTAGCTCCACTCATCCGGAGCGAGCTCGCGGAGCATCGTTGCGATGCGCGCCGCGGGGACGCTGAATAGCAGCTCGTAATCGTCCCCGCCGGTGAGCGCCATCTGGTGCGCACGCTCGGCACCGACCGCGCGCAGCAGCGCGGGCGACAGCGGCAATTGATCATAATCGAGCGCCGCGCCACAGCCGCTTGCGCTCGCGAGCTTGCCCACATCGGCGAGCATGCCGTCCGACACATCGATGCACGCGCTAGCGTAGTCCCTGAGGCGGCGCCCGAGCGCGACCCGCGGACACGGGAACAAGAAGCGCTCGCGCAGCGCGCGCTCGTCGCGCGCATCTGGCAGCGCCAGGTGCGACTGCTCGAGCTCGAGGCCCGCGGCGGCATCTCCCGGGCTGCCGCTCACGAAGAGCACGTCACCGGCCGCGCCGCCCGCACGCCGGAGCGCCGTGCCGCGCTCGACCGACCCCAGCACTTCCACGGTGACGCACAGAGGGCCGCGCGTGGTGTCCCCGCCCACGAGGGCTACACGGAAGCTGCTCGCGAGCGTTGCGAACCCGCGGCTGAACTCCGCGAGCCAGTGCTCATCGACGCGCGGCAGCGTGAGTGCAAGCAACGCCCAGGCGGGCTCCGCGCCCATCGCGGCAAGGTCGCTCAGGTTCACCGCCAGCGCGCGATGACCGATCGAGGCGGGCGCCGAGCCCGGCGGAAAATGGACGCCCTCGACCAGGGTATCCGTCGCCGCGACGAGGTGCCGATCCGCCGGACACTCGAGCAGCGCCGCATCGTCGCCCACGCCGAGGCGCACGTCGGAGCGCGCCGCGCCCAGGCGATGGAAGTACCGCTCGATGAGCTCGAATTCGTTGAGCGGCATGACGCGCGGTGCGGCGAATCAGTGCTCGTGCTCGCGCAGCTCTCGGGCGGCGCGATCGAGCACTGCGTTCACGAACTTGTGGCCATCGGTGGCGCCGAAGCGCCGCGCAAGATTCACGGCCTCGTTGATGACCACGCGATACGGCACCTCGGGTCGCGCCCTGAGCTCGTGAACTCCGATGAGCAGCACGGCGTGCTCGATCGGGTCGAGCTGCTGTGCCGGCCGGTCGATCCACGCGGCAAGCACGGCATCGAGCTCGGCATGCGAGCCGCACACCCCCTCTACGAGCTCGCGAAAGTAGTCGCGATCTGCGCGCACCATGTCCTCCGCGTCCGCGAACTCCTGCACGAGATCCTGCCACGGACCTTGATTGAGCTGCCATCGATACAGTGCCTGCAGCGCAAGCTTGCGCGCGACCGAGCGCGCGCTCGAGGCCGAGAGGGTCGAGGCGTTGCGCTGCATGGCAATGGGGAGAGCCGGGGCGGCTACTCTAGCCGCGCAAGGAGACCCGCCATCTCGAGCGCGGTGCGCATCGCCTCGGCCCCCTTGTTGGCGCCCGTGGTGGCAGCCCGCTCGAGCGCCTGCTCGGCGGTGTTCACCGTGAGAACCCCGAAGGCGATTGGCACTCCGGTCTCGAGGCTTGCAAGCTGCAGGCCGCGTGCGCACGCGCCGGCGACGTACTCGAAGTGCGGCGTGTCCCCGCGTATGACGCACCCGAGCGCCACCAGCGCATCGTAACGGCGGCTGGCACCGAGCTTGCGCGCGACGACCGGCAGCTCGAAGGCGCCCGGCACGCGCGCCACCAGCAAATTCCCGGGCGCCCCACCGTGCTCACGCCAAGCCTCGGTCGCCCCCTTGAGCAAGCTCGTCACGATGAAATCGTTGAAGCGGGCGGCCACGATCGCCACGCGCCTGCCCTGCGCGCTCGGCTCGGCCTCCACCACCCGGACCTCGCTCATTCCTTTGAATCCTCATCGACGTACGACTCGATCTCGAGATCGAACGCCGAGATGCCGTGCATCTGCTTGGGAGCCGAGAGCACGCGCATGCGCCGCACGCCCAGATCCTTGAGAATCTGCGCTCCCACACCGTACGTGCGTAGCACGGGCCGGCGGCTCGCTTGCGCCGCATCGCTCGTGGGGGATGCAGCGCTGCCGGCTGCGCTCCCCGGCGCACGCAGCGCCTCGAGCAGATCACCGGGGGCGTGCTGCTCGCGCAGCACGACGACCACGCCGTTCTGCGCTCGTGCAACGCGCTCCAGTGCGGCACGCAGCGTCCAGGCG
This sequence comes from Steroidobacteraceae bacterium, assembly GCA_035524075.1. Lineage (GTDB taxonomy): Bacteria > Pseudomonadota > Gammaproteobacteria > Steroidobacterales > Steroidobacteraceae > JASHUC01. The sequence goes on from DATKPP010000045.1 coordinate 163,512, forward strand.
CGCGGATCCGCGCGCACCCCGAGCACGTCGCGCAGCGTATCCGCAACATGCACGCGCACCAGAGGCGTCTCGGGGCCGTCCGGGCGGCCGCGCACCATGGCCACGTGCACCAAGCCCTCCACACGATCGCGATAGGCGCACAGGCGAAACTCCCCAAGGTCGGTCTGCACGAGCTGGTCGGCGATACGCTCGATCGAGCGCTCGGTGCGCAGCCTGTGGCGGATGAGGTCGGCAATGGTCCCGAACTTCAGGCGATGCTGACGTGCGAATGCCTCGATCTGGGGCCTGCGCGCCATGGTGCCGTCATCGTTCATCAGCTCGCAAAGCACGCCGACGGGCTGCAGCCCCGCCATGACACACAGGTCGACGGCCGCCTCGGTGTGCCCTGCGCGTATGAGCACGCCGCCACGGCGCGGGCGCAGCGGAAAGATGTGCCCGGGCCGAGCGAAGTCGGAGGCCAGCGAGCGCGGATTGGCGAGCGCCCGGATGGTCGCCGCACGGTCGGCGGACGACACGCCGGTGGTGGTGCCATGGCGATAGTCGACCGAGACGGTGAAGGCGGTACGCTGGCTCTCGGTATTGGCCGGCACCATCTGCGGCAGATCAAGCCGTGCCAGGCGCTCCTCCTCCATCGGCACGCAGATGATCCCGCTCGTGTGGCGGATCATGAACGCGACGGCTTCGGGCGTTGCGTGCTCCGCCGCCATGATCAGGTCGCCCTCGTTCTCGCGATCCTCGTCATCGAGGACCAGAACCATGCGCCCGGCCGCGAGCTCGGCCGCGATCTCCTCGATGCTGCTCGCCTCCGGGCGTGCCGGCTCGTCACCTCCCGAGCGGGGCGGCAAGGATATGATCTTTGACATGGGCGTTGGCCTCGAGGTATCCGACTTCATGGTACTCGGACCGCAGCGGGCTGTCCTCAGCGCTCCCCGATCAGCCGCTCGACATAGCGCGCGATGGGGTCCACCTCCAGATTCACTCGCGTGTCGGCGCGCAGGCCTCCCAAGGTCGTGACCGAGAGGGTGTGCGGGATCAGATTCACCCCGAAGCGCGCGCCATCGATCTCGTTCACCGTCAAACTCACACCGTCCACCGCAACGGAGCCCTTGCGCGCGATGTAGCGCGCCAGCTCGGGCGGCGCCTCGATCACCACGCGCCACGAGCGCGCGTCCTCGGCGATCGCCACCACGCGCGCGATGCCATCGACGTGACCCGAGACGAGATGGCCGCCGAGCGGCTCACCGGCACGCAGGGAGGGCTCGAGGTTGACGCGCGCGCCGGGCCGCAGCTCGCCGAGCGTCGTGAGCGCGAGCGTCTCGCGCGACAGATCGGCCCGGAAGCTCTGGCCGGCGACCTGCACGACCGTCAAACAGCACCCCTGGACACAGATGCTGTCCCCGATGGCCATGCGTCCCACCTCGAGCCGGTCAGCTTCGATGGACAGACGCGTGTCCCCTGCGCACGGCTCGATCGAGAGCACTCTTCCCAGGTCCTGCACGATACCCGTGAACATGCGTGAGTTCCTCTCAGCGTCGGCTGGGTTCGCCCTGCGAAACCGTTCGCAGACGCATTCTCAGGTCAGGACCGATCTGACACGACTCGATGAGCTCCAGGCGCGGTGCTGCCTGCAGGTCCGCCAGCTGCGGCAGCTCGACGAGCGGCCTGCCCTGCGGACCCACGAGAATCGGCGCGATGTACAGCAGAAGCTCATCGGCCAGACCGGCGCGGAGCAGGCCGCCGGCGAGCGTCGCTCCCGCCTCGACCTGCACCTCGTTGATCTCCGCCTCGGCAAGCCGTGCGAGCACTCCTTGCAAGTCGAGGCGGCGGCCCGGCGCGAGCGAGCGTAGCTCCGCGTCCATCGGCTCGACGCGCGCCCCGCTTGCCTGCAGCGCTGCGCGCTTGGCGCCATCGCTCGACAGCGTGAAGATCCACACCGGCCCATCGCTCGCGAATAGCCGTGCGCCGGGCGGGGTACGCAGCTCGCTGTCGAGCACGATGCGCAGCGGCTGGCGTGGCCGCGCCGCTTCCACTCGCACGTTGAGCTGCGGGTCGTCGGCGAGCACGGTGCCGATACCGGTGAGCAGTGCGGAGCTGCGCGCCCGCCAGAGCTGCACGTCCGCTCGCGCTGCCTCACCGCTGATCCACGCGCTTTTGCCGCTCGCAAGCGCCGTGCGCCCATCGAGGCTCATCGCGAGCTTCACGCGCACCCAGGGCCGACCCTGCCCCATGCGTTTGATGAACCCCGCGTTCAGCTCCGTCGCCTCGTGCTGCAACAGGCCGCCCTGCACCTCGAGACCGGCGCTGCGCAGCCGCTGCGCCCCCTGCCCGCTGACCTTGGGATTGGGATCCTCGATCGCAAAGACCACGCGGCGCACGCCCGCGGCGATCAGCGCATCCACACAGGGCGGGGTCCGCCCGAAGTGGCAGCAGGGCTCGAGAGTCACGTAGGCGCTCGCCCCGGCGGCATGCTCGCCGGCAGCGCGCAGCGCCATGATCTCGGCGTGCGACTCGCCGGGCCACTCGTGCCAACCTTCCCCCACCGTGCGATCCGCCTGCACGATCACGCAGCCCACGCGCGGGTTGGGATGCGTGGTGTTCAGGCCGCGCGCGGCGAGCTCGAGCGCACGGCGCATCGCAGCGCGGTCGGGCTCGGTGAAGCTCTCGGGGCTCACTTCTTGCGCTCCGCCGGCCCAGCGCGCCCCGCGTCCGGCAGCAGCGGCAGCTGATCGTCGCTGGGCTCCCGGCGCCGCCCGTGGCGACGCAACCGCTCGATCTCGTCGCGGAACGCCTCGAGATCCTGGAAGCTGCGATACACCGAGGCGAAGCGCACGTACGCCACCTCATCGAGCTGACGCAGCTCGCTCATCACCAGCTCCCCGAGCTTGCGCGAGGACACCTCGCGCTCGCCCAGGCCGCGCACCTGGTGGGCGATGCGGCTCACGGCCTCCTCGATCGCCTCGCGGCTCACGGGGCGCTTCTCGAGCGCCTTTCCCATGCCGGCTCGCAGCTTCGTCTCGTCGAACGGCTCGCGCGTGCGATCGGTCTTCACGACCATCGGCATCACCAGCTCCGCCGTCTCGAACGTGGTGAAGCGCTCGCCGCAGGAGAGGCATTCGCGCCGGCGCCGGATCTGCCGACCCTCACCCGCCAGGCGTGAGTCGATGACCTTGGTCTCGGCGTGGCCGCAAAAAGGACAGTGCATGCGGGATCATGATCCGTACACCGGATGCTGCCGGCACAGCTCGAGCACCTCGGTGCGCACGCGCGCGATCACGCGCTCCTCACCCTTGGCCTCGAGCACCTCGCAGATGAGATCGGCCACACGCTCGATCTCGCGCTCTTTGAAGCCGCGCGTGGTCGATGCGGGCGTGCCGATGCGCAGACCGCTCGCAACGGCGGGCGGTAGGGGATCGTTGGGCACCGCGTTCTTGTTGACGGTGATATTGGCGTGACCGAGCGCGGCGTCGGCCTCCTTGCCGGTGATGCCGCGCCGGCGCAGATCGAGCAGAAAGAGGTGATCGTCGGTACCCCCGGAGACGATGTCGATGCCGCGCGCGCTGAAGCGCGCGCACATCGCCCGCGCATTGGCGAGCACCTGCCTCTGATAGACCGCGAACTCCGGTTGCAGGGCCTCGAGCAGCGCGACTGCCTTCGCCGCAATCACATGCATCAGAGGTCCGCCCTGGGTGCCGGGAAAAACCATCGAGTTCAACTTGCGTGCGATCTCCTCGTTCGCCCGTGCGAGGATCAGTCCGCCGCGCGGGCCGCGCAGCGTCTTGTGAGTCGTCGTCGTGACAACGTCGGCATGAGGCAGCGGATCGGGATACAGGCCGGTTGCGACGAGACCTGCGACGTGCGCCATGTCCACCACGAAGTACGCTCCGACGCTGCGCGCGATCGCGGCAAACCGCGCCCAGTCGATCGCGCGCGAATAGGCCGAGAACCCGGCGATGACGAGCTTCGGGCGCTCCTTCTCCGCGAGGCGCTGCACTTCATCGTAGTCGATGAGACCGGTATCCGGGCGCACGCCGTACTGCACGGCGCGAAACAGCTTGCCCGAGACGTTCACGCGCGCGCCGTGAGTCAGATGACCCCCATGGTCGAGGCTCATTCCGAGCAGCGTGTCGCCGGGCTGGATCAGGGCCAGATAGACGGCTATGTTCGCCTGAACCCCGGAGTGCGGTTGCACGTTGGCGAACGCAGCACCGAAGAGACGCTTGGCCCGGTCGATCGCGAGCTGCTCGACCACGTCCACGAACTCGCACCCGCCGTAGTAGCGACGGCCCGGATAGCCCTCGGCGTACTTGTTCGTGAGCACCGAGCCCTGGGCCTCGAGCACACGGGGGCTCACGTAGTTCTCCGAGGCAATGAGCTCGATGTGCTCCTCCTGGCGGCGCCGCTCGCCCTTGAGAGCCGCGGCGAGCTCCGGGTCGAAGCTCTCGATGTTCAGGGTCTTCGGGAACATGTGTCGGTTGCCTCTCCTGCGGCGCCGAGACCCTCGACGACCGCGCACCAGGCGTGGCTCAGGTTCTCGCGATTGTAGCCGCCGCCCCCGAGTGCCAGCACGCGGCCGTGGCCCAAGCTTTCGGCGAGCGCGGCCAGCTCGCGTGCCGCCCGACCGTGCGCTCGCGGCGAGTAGCTCATATGCGTGATCGGATCCCCGTGCACGCTGTCCGCGCCGCACTGCAGGATGATGAGCTCCGGCTCGAAGCGCTCCACGTGCTCGAGCACCTGGGGCCACACGCGCGCAAACGTGCGATCGTCGGCGCCGGCCGGGACCGGAATGTTGAGCTTGGTGCCTTCGGCGGCTCCGCGGCCCGTCTCGCCTGCGGCGCCGGTGCCTGGGTAGAGCGTGCGGCCATCCTCATGAATGTCCGCGAAGATCACTCCCGGGTCCTCCTCGAAAGCGTAGAAGACCCCATCGCCGTGATGCGCGTCGATATCGACGTAGCCGACACGGGCGAGGCCGTGGCGCCGGCGCAGCAGCTCGATCACGACTCCGCAATCGTTGAACACGCAGAAGCCTGCGGCGTGGTCGCGCGCGGCGTGGTGCAGGCCCGCGATCGGCACGAAGCCGCGACGCACGACTCCCGTCATGATTGCTTCGGCCGCCCGCAGCGAGGCGCCGACCACCGTGGCCGCCGCCTCGTACACGCCACGGAACGCCGGGGTGTCGCCGGTGTCGAGAAAGCCCTGGCCGCTCTGGGAGCGCTCGCGCACGAAATCCACGTACCCGGGCGTGTGGAACGCGAGCAGCTCATCGTACGAGGCCTCGCGCGGCTCGAGCGCGTGCACACGCCCCGCCAGGCCGCGCGCCTGCAGCTCGCGCGTGAATGCATCGTGGCGATCGGCTCCAAAGGGATGGCCGTCCGGGAACCCATAGCGCGCCAGACGCTCGCCTGTAACGACCGCTACCTCAGTGCTCATGCCGCCTGTACACTCGCGCGACCCCCGGGGGAGCCACTGCCTTATGTCGTGGCGAAGCCTAGCACAGGGGGCCCCGGAAGCTATTCCCGATACTAGAACGCATGGCTCAATACATTTTCACGATGAATCGCGTGTCGAAGGTGGTTCCCCCGAAGCGGGTGATCCTCCGCGACATCAGCCTATCCTTCTTTCCGGGCGCCAAGATCGGCGTGCTCGGTTTGAACGGCTCCGGCAAGTCCACGCTGCTCAGGATCATGGGCGGTCTGGACACCGACTTCGATGGCGAAGCGCGACCCCAGGCGGGCATTCGCGTGGGCTATCTGCCCCAGGAGCCGCAGCTCGACCCCGACAAGGACGTTCGCGGGGTCGTGGTCGAGGGGATCGGCGAGACGCTCTCGCTCATCGAGCGCTTCAATCAGGTGAGTGAGCGCTTCGGCGAGCCGCTCGAGGACAATGAGATGAGCACGCTGCTCGAGGAGCAAGCGCGGCTTCAGGATGCGATCGATGCCGCGGGCGGCTGGGAGCTGGAGCGCAAACTCGACATCGCCGCGGACGCGCTGCGGCTGCCGCCGTGGGACGCACGAGTGGCGACGCTCTCCGGAGGCGAGCGGCGTCGCGTGGCGCTGTGCCGCTTGCTGCTCAGCGCACCGGACATGCTCCTGCTCGACGAGCCGACCAACCACCTCGATGCCGAATCGATTGCCTGGCTCGAGCGCTACTTGGAGCAATATCCAAGCACGGTCATCGCAGTGACGCATGACCGCTACTTTCTCGATAACGTCGCCGAGTGGATTCTCGAGCTCGACCGCGGGCACGGAATCCCCTGGCACGGCAACTACTCCTCATGGCTCGAGCAGAAGGAACAGCGCCTGGCGGTCGAGGAGCGCGAGCGGGAGGCCCTGCGCAAGACACTGCAGCACGAGCTCGAATGGGTCCGCCAGGGCGCAAAGGCGCAGCAGGCGAAGAGCAAGGCACGGCTGCAGCGCTATGAGGAGCTCGCCGCGCGCGAGTTCCAGACGCGCAACGAGACCAACGAGATCTATATCCCACCCGGAGAGCGGCTCGGCGATCTCGTGGTCGAGGCGAAGAGCCTGCGCAAGGGCTACGGGTCGCGGCTGCTCATCGAGGATCTCTCATTCAATCTGCCGCGTGGCGGGATCGCCGGCATCATCGGGCCCAACGGCGCCGGCAAGACCACGCTGTTTCGCATGCTGACGGGCGCCGAGAAGCCCGACGGCGGTGAGATCCGCATCGGACCGAGCGTGAAGCTTGCTTACGTGGACCAGGACCGACAGACGCTCGATCCGCGCAAGACCGTGTGGGAGGAGATCTCCGGCGGCCTCGATGCGATCAAGGTCGGCGCTTACGAGACCTCCTCGCGCGGCTACGTCGGCCGCTTCAATTTCAAAGGCACGCAGCAGCAGCAGCTGATCGGGGAGCTCTCCGGCGGCGAGCGCAATCGTGTGCACCTCGCCAAGGTGCTGAAGTCCGGCGGCAATGTGCTGCTGCTCGATGAGCCCACGAACGACCTCGACGTCGAGACGCTGCGCGCGCTCGAGGAGGCGCTGCTCAACTTTCCCGGTTGCGCAGTCGTCGTCTCGCACGATCGTTGGTTTCTCGATCGGATCGCCACGCACATCCTGGCTTTCGAAGGCAACTCCGAGGTGGTCTGGTTCGAGGGCAACTACCGCGAGTACGTCGAGGATTTCAAACGGCGGCGCGGGGACGATGCGGCACAACCCCACCGAGTCCGGTACAAGCCGCTCACACGTTGAGGTGAACCGGGCCGGATCGGAGCCGCGGCGCAGGCCTCGGCCCCCGGTGTGGCTCGGACCGGCGGCCGCGCTCGCCGCGCTGGTGGCCGTCGCCTACCTGCTGCAACGTGAGCTTGCCCACCTGCACGTGCGAGCGGTGCTCGCACAGCTGCACGCCGTCTCACGCCATGCCCTGGAAGCCGGCTTTGCGCTCACCGCGGGCAGCTACTGCGCGCTGTGCGCCTACGATGTGCTCGCGCTGCGCTACCTGCGCAAGCGCGTGTCGTGGGCCCGCGTGCTGTCGGCGAGCTTCATCGCCAATGCCTTCGGGCACAACCTCGGCTTTGGCGCGTTCACGGGCGGAGCGTTCCGGCTGCGCCTTTATGCCTCCTCGTGCCTGACGGCAACGGACGTTGCCCTGGTCACGGGGTACTCAAGCCTCACGACCGTGCTCGGGCTCGCGGTGCTTGCCGGACTCTCCTTCCTGGTCGATCCCTCCCGTGCGGCGAGTGCGCTGCACCTGGTGCCGAGCCTCTGCCTCACGATCGCGGGCGGACTGCTCGTCGCGGTGGCGGCCTACGTCCTGTGGTGCTGCTCGCCGCGCGTGCGGCTCGAGATCCGGGGATGGCTGCTGCGCCCGCCCGGGGCTGCGCTCGGGCTGCTTCAGGTCGCGCTCGGCACGCTCGATCTTGGATGCACGGCTGCGGTGCTCTGGGTCCTGCTGCCATCCTCGGCCGGCCTTGGCTACCTGAGCTTCCTCGGGCTGTTCGCCGCGGCCATTGCCGCCGGTCTCATCACGCACCTGCCTGGTGGGATCGGAGCGTTCGAAGCAGTGATGGTATTTGCGCTCCCGCAGGTCCCGACCGACACGCTCCTCGGCTCCCTGCTTGCATACCGCTTCGTCTACTTCCTCGTCCCGCTCTTGGTCGCCGCGCTGCTGTTCGGCGCCGAGGAGCTCAGCGCGCAGCGTGCGCGGCTGGCGCAGGCGCGCCAGCAGGCCGCGGCATTCATCGCGCCCGTGGTGCCCGCCGTCGTCGGAGCGCTGACCTTCATCGCGGGCGCCGTCCTGCTCGCCTCGGGCGCCACCCCCGAGCTCGATACGCGTCTTGCGCCCCTCGAGAGTCTCTTGCCGCTTGCAGTCGTGGAGCTATCCCACCTTGCAGGAAGCATCATCGGCGTGGCACTGCTCATCCTGGCGCGCGCGCTGTTCCGGCGGATCCGCGCTGCCTATCACCTGACGTTCTGGCTGCTCGTCGCAGGTGGCGCCGTATCCCTTCTCAAGGGTTTCGACTACGAGGAGGCAATCATGCTCGGCATCGTGCTGATCGTGCTTGCCCTGGGACGCAACGCTTTCCATCGCCGCGCCTCGATTCTGGAGCAGCGCTTCACGCCCACCTGGGCGGCAAGCCTGGTCGGAGTGGTTGCGGCGAGCGTGTGGATCGGCCTCACCACTTACCGCCACGTCGAGTACTCCGCCGACCTGTGGTGGACGTTTGCCTTCGACGCCAACGCGCCGCGGATGCTGCGCGCATCGCTGGTCGCCTCGATAGTCACCGCCGCCTATCTGTCGCTCAATCTCCTGCGGCCCTCGGCGCGCAGACCCTCGGCACGCGCCGCCGCAGGAGTTCCCGAGATGCTGCGCGTCATCGAGCGTTCCGACTCGACCCTGGCCTGCGCTGCGCTGGCCGGCGACAAGCGCCTGCTGTTCAGCGACTCCGGCGAATCATTCGTCATGTACCAGGTCCAGGGTCGCAGCTGGATCGCCCTCGGCGATCCGGTCGGGCCGAAGCATGAGGCCGAGGAGCTGGTGTGGCGCTTCAGCGAGCTGTCCGACCGGCATGGCGGGCGAGTCGTGTTCTTCGAGACCAGCGCCGCCTGCCTGTCCCTGTATCTGGATCTGGGTCTCGCGGCGCTCAAGATCGGCGAGGAGGCCCGCGTACCCCTTGCAAGGTTCGGCCTCGCGAGCGGCACCGCCCCGCAGCTCGTGCGGGAGATCCGGCGGTGCGCCCAGCGCGACGGGGTCAGCTTCGAGGTGCTGCCGCGCGAGAGCGTCCCCGCGATGCTACCGGTGCTGCATCGGATCTCTCAGGCCTGGCTCGAGCGGCAGGCCGCGCCCGAGAAGCGCTTCTCGGTCGGCTGCTTCTCCGAGGCCTACCTTCCGCACTTTCCTCTCGCGCTGCTGCGCAAGGACGGCGCACCCGTTGCATTCGCCACGCTGTGGATCACGAGCGCAGCGCAGGAGATCGCAGTGGACGTGCTGCGCTTTGGGCAGGAGGCCCCGAACTGGGCAATGGACTGTCTTCTTCTCGAGCTCATGCTCTGGGCCCGGAGCGCGGGTCTGCGCTGGTTCAATCTCGGCGTGGCGCCGCTTGCCGGGCTCGAGCGCCATCCCCTCGCGCCTGCATGGCGGCGAATCGGTCATCTCGTCTTTCGGCATGGCGAGCATTTCGAGGACTTCGAGAGCCTGCGACGCCACAGAGCAAAATTTCACCCCGTCTGGGAGCCCAAGTACCTGGTCGCGCGCGGGGGCCTGGCGCTGCCGCTCGTCCTGCTCGATGTCTCGGCCCTCATCGCGGGAGGCCTGAAGGAGCTCATCGCGTGACATAACGCGCCGCCCGCGCCGCCGCTTGCCCTCGAGCGCCGCGTTGAGCGTGAACGCCGCCCACCGACTGAGTTAGAATCGCCCAGACGCGCTGCACTTCAAAGAGCAACAAGGCGCCCCTGGGGCATGTCGGTTTACATCGATTCGACGAGCCGGTTGGTGCACGAGCAGGAGCGCGCGCTCGCGCTCACGTGCCCGCACTGCGAGGTGACCGCGCACCTCACCCCGACCGCGGTGCCGCGCTTCGAGGATCTGCAAGCGGTCAAGCCGGCCGCCGTGGGAGTCGTGTACCGGTGCGACGCCTGCAATGCGCCGGTATTCCTGCGCTATCCGGTGCGCATGTACCGCGCCAACCGCATCGAGCTTGCAACGCAGTTCGTCGAGGTGGAGCGGCCGCGCGAGAAGTTCACCTTCACACACCTGCCGGATGAGGTGGAGCTGCTCTTTCGGGAGGCGCTCACCTGCTTCTCCAACGGAGCCTACAACGCGTTCGCCTCGATGTGCAGGCGCACCGCACAAGCGGCCTTCATCGATCTGGGGGAGGCCGGCAAGCTGCGGCTCTTCGATGAGCTCAACGAGGTCCGCGACATGGCCGATATCGACGCCCGGACGTTCACGACCATCAAAAGTGTGATCTTCGGCACGCAGGCCGACTCGCGCGCCGACCCGCCGCATCTGGAGGCGACGAGCGCCGCCGTCGTCCTGGAGGTGATGAAAGACCTGTTGTACGAGGCCTACGTCCGCAAAGGACGGCTGCAGCAGGCCTTGATGGTGCGGCGTTACTTTGCCGAGGAATCCGCCGACGATCTCGCACCGATTCTGGCATCATCGCCCTTGAAGAAGTCTTCCGATCGGGATTCGGCCTCCTCGGTGCCTCCCGTCGCGTAAGGCGGCGTGACCGCCGGGGCGCTCGAGGATCTGGGGCTCAAGTTCGCAGCGCGAGCGGCCGTTAACCTTTCGGGAGATTGCGCTCGGGGCGATGAGCCCGTGCAGCGCATCGGAAGCTCGTATGTTCGACGGCGCAGACACAATAGTTCTGTACGAGGAGCTCGCTTATCAGGACGTTCTTCCCGTTCTGTGGCGCGCGCTGCCCGGCCCTGTCGACCAGGCGGTCGCCGCAAGCTTCACGGATCGTAACCTGCGGGTGCTGCAGGCTTGCGCCGCGATCGAGGATCACGCCAAGAGCGAGAAGCCGGACGAGGACTCCCCGGAGCTGCAGCGCCTGGATTTCAAGATCAACCTGCTGCTCGATCTGGTCGGCCAGCTGGTGGTCGCCAACCGTCCGCGTCCACCGGTCGTACCCATTCGGTTCAATGCGCTCGGAGCAGTTTGGCGCAGCTCGCCACCGCTGCCGGAAGCCGGCACCCAGGGCGTCGCCGAGATCTACCTGCGCGATTTTCTGGCCGAGCCGCTGCGTCTCATCGGACGGATCACCAACGTTTCGCCGGACGGTCAGATCAAGGCGCGCTTCAATCCGACCGGCGAGACCATCGCGGACTTGATCGAGAAGCTCACCTTCCGGCGCCACCGCCGCCAGATCGCCGAGAGCCGTCAGCGCGCTCCGGAGACGCGCTGAGGGCCGGGCAGGCTTTGTGATTCGGATCACGCCGCGCGCCGCCAGCTCCATTCGAGTTACGAGGCGCTTCACAATATTCCCGCCCAGGTTCAGTCGACAATAGCTGGATGTCGGCAACTGAAATGGCGGTCGCCTCTCCCGCAGAGCGGAGCGAGCGGCGTGTGGACCGGCCGAGCATCGTCAAGGGCGACGAGCGCGCACGGGTACGTCTGCCGACGGGCACCTCGGCCGCAATCCGCGGCGTGATCGCCCTCATCCGCCAGGTTGCCGATCACGACTCCACCGTGCTCGTGCTGGGCGAGTCCGGCACCGGCAAGGAAGTCATCGCGCGTGCCGTACACGATCTGAGCCCGCGCCGCCCCCGCCCCTTCGTCGCCGTGAACTGCGGTGCGATCCCCGCCGAGCTGCTCGAGTCGGAGCTCTTCGGACACGAGAAGGGCGCATTCACCGGCGCAGTGGCGGCTCGCAAGGGCCGGTTCGAGATCGCCGAGGGCGGCACGCTCTTTCTGGACGAGATCGGGGACATGAGCCCCACCATGCAGGTGAAGCTGCTGCGCGTGCTGCAGGAGCGCGTCTTCGAGCGCGTGGGCAACCACGTTCCCATCCGCTGCAACGTGCGCATCATTGCAGCGACTCACCGCAATCTCGAGGAGGCGATTGCCGGCTCCGCCTTCCGCGAGGACCTCTTTCACCGCCTGAACGTCTTCCCCATCGAGATGCCGCCACTGCGGGAGCGGATCGAGGATCTGCCACTGCTGGTGCGCGACTTCATCGCGCACAACATCGCCGAGGGGCGCGGCCACGTCGAGCTGTCCCCGCCCGCGCTCGCCGCACTCGGGCTGCATCGCTGGCCGGGCAACGTGCGCGAGCTCGGCAACCTCATCGAGCGCCTCTCGATCGTCTCGGCCGGCCGCATCGCCGGTGTCGGCGATCTGCCGGCCAGATACCGCCCGCCCGACTGGAAGCCCAGTCAGGCCCTCGAGCAGCCGCGCACCGACCGCGACGAATCGCACGTTCCTCCGGAGCTCGAGAGCGCGCTGCGCGAGGAATTTGCCTGTACCGATCCAGAGGACTCCGCCACCGAGACGCAGGAGCTGCGCGCCGGCGCCGCTCTGGCAGCGCAACACCCGGTCGGCCCCGAGGCAGGCGCGGCGGGCGCGAGCGAAGCCGTGCTGCCCGGCGCGGGGATCGATCTGCGGGCGCACCTCGCAGCGATCGAGCGTCGCCTGATCGAGCAAGCCCTCGAGCGCACCGGCGGCATCGTGGCTCATGCCGCACGGCTGCTGAATCTGAGACGCACCACGCTCGTCGAGAAGATGCGCAAGCTCGGCATGGCCGAGCCCGCGACGGAAGATTGACGGCGTGGCGGCAGCAGTCTGCCGCCGCGTGTGACCCCCTTCACGCTTTCAGGCCGGTTTTCGGCTCGGCACAGCTCTTGCACCTGAACCCGTGCGCCACCAAGGCGCCGCACGGGGCATTGAATGAGCGAGGCTGCCGAGTCAACACGCGTCGGTGCAACCACAGGTACCACCGCGCAGCGCGTTCGCGACGAGATCGATCCCATCGGCTGCGCAGCGAGCTCCCAGCGCCTCCTCGAGCTTGCGCGCCGCGTCGCGGCCACGGACTGCACGGTGCTCATCGTGGGAGAGTCGGGCACGGGCAAGGAAGTGATGGCGCGCTTCATTCACCGACATTCACCTCGCGCTCGAGCCCCGTTCGTGGCGGTCAACTGCGCCGCGATTCCCGAGAACATGCTCGAAGCGGTGCTGTTCGGTTACGAGCGCGGCGCATTCACCGGCGCGGTGGCCGCCCACCCGGGCAAATTCGAGCAGGCGCAGGGCGGGACCTTGTTGCTCGATGAGATCAGCGAGATGCCGCTCGGCTTGCAGGCGAAGCTGCTGCGCGTACTGCAGGAGCGAGAGGTGGAGCGTCTGGGCGGGCGCGTGCCGCTCGCCCTCGATGTGCGCGTGCTTGCGACGACCAACCGCAGGCTGCGCGAGGAGGTGGCCGCAGGGCGCTTCCGCGAGGACCTCTACTATCGTCTGAACGTCTTTCCGCTCGGTATGGCTCCGCTGCGCGCACGCCGCGACGACATCCTGCCCATCGCGATGCAGCTCCTGGGCCGGCGCTGCCGCCCGGGGGAGCGCATTCCGGCTCTGTCGGCCGACGCAGCGCATCTGCTGCTCACCTATCCCTGGCCGGGAAACGTGCGCGAGCTCGACAATCTTCTGCAGCGCGCGCTGATCCTGGTGAGCGGGCCCGTGATCGGGCCGCAGCACATCCAGTTCGAGCTGCCCGGCGAGCCGGGAGAGCGATCCGCGGGCCCGGTGACATCCCCGCCGAGCACCCTTGCCGACTCGCTCGGTCAGGCCGAGCGCGACCTGATCATGGACGCGCTGCGCGCCGGCAGTGGCAGCCGCCGCGAGGCGGCCGAGCGGCTGGGCATCAGCGCGCGGACATTACGCTACAAGCTCGCGCGGCTGCGAGCGGCGGGTTTCGATGTGAATCGCGACGGTGAGTTCAATGGCGCAACCGCGCCCGAGCGCCGGGAGTAACCCATGAGCCAGTTGCAGATCGATCAAGTGCTAGCCCAGATTCGCGCCCTGTCCTCGCAGGTGCAGGCCCCGGCGGCAGCGAGCGCGCCCGCGGCGGACGGACTGTCGTCGTTCGCCAATCTGCTGCGCAGTAGCATCGATCAGGTGAACCAGAGCGAGCAGCGCGCGAGCGCTCTGGCAACCTCGTTCCAGCGCGGCACTCCGGGGGTGGATCTGCCCCAGGTGATGCTCGAGATGCAGAAGGCGAGCGTGTCCTTCAGGGCACTCGCCGAGGTACGCAACCGCCTGGTGAGCGCATACCAGGACATCATGAACATGCAGATGTGAGCCCTTCAATGATTGAGAGCGATCGATGAACGCGGTCGTGACGCCCGGTTACACGCGGCTGGCCTCGGGGTTGAGGCCAGTGCTGCTGCTCGTCGGAATCGCAGCTGCGGTCGCGGCGGGCGTCGCCGTCGTGCTGTGGTCGCGCGGACCCAACTACAGTTTGCTGTACGCCAATCTCGCGACCGAGGATCAGGCGCAGGTCACCCAGGCGCTCGATGCCGCGGGCATTCCCTATCGGCTTGCCGCCGGGTCGAACGCCATCGAGGTCCCGAGCGAGCGCGTGAGCGATGCACGGCTGAAGCTGGCGGGCCAAGGCCTACCCGAGGGCGATGGCGAATTCGCACTGATGACGAAGGACTCCGGGTTCGGCGTGAGCCAGCTCATGGAGAACGCGCGCTATCAGCACGCGCTCGAGCTGGAGCTCGCGCACACCATCGCGAGCCTGCGTCCGGTCGATGGCGCACGGGTACACATCGCAGCACCGCCGGACTCGGCGTTCGTGCGCGATCAACGCCCGGCAAGCGCCTCGGTCTTCGTGCAGCTCAAGGCCGGACGCCTCCTCTCGCAGGAGCAGGTGCAGGCGATCGTCAACCTCGTCGCCTCCAGCGTGCCGAATCTGCAGGCCAACGAGGTGACGGTCGTGGATCAGCAGGGACAGCTCCTCTCCGCGCCCCAGGGCACGGATGAGTTCGCGCAACGCGACGAGCACTTCGAGCAGGTGCACCGCCTCGAGGACGATTACGTACAGCGCATCGAGGAGCTGCTCACGCCGCTCGTGGGTCCGGGCCACGTACGGGCGCAGGTCGTAGCCTCGATTGACACTTCCGTGAGCGAGGAGGCGCGCGAGCAATACACTCCGAACAGCCAGATCGTTCGCAGCGAGCAGCTCTCGGAGCAGACCAGCCGCGACGGCAGCGCTGCGGTGGGCGGGGTCCCCGGCGCGCTGACCAATCAACCACCACCGGCCGGAGTGGCGCAGCCACCGCCGACCGCCTCCGCAAGCAGTGCCTCGAGCTCCTCGGCGGGCGCCGCGGGAGCGGCGGCCGGCGCCGCGGCAGGCGGCGCCGCCAAGCCCGGCGCACCGCCCAGCGCGCAACCACCCCAGAGCGTCTCCACCGAGAGCACGCGCAACTACGAGATCGACCGCACCCTCGATTACACGCGTCAGCCGTCGGGACGGCTCAAGCGACTGACCGTAGCGGTCCTCATCGACAACGTTCACGAGGTGGGCAAGGACGGCAAACCGGTCGACCGGCCCATGAGCTCCGCCGAGCTGGCCCATGTCACCCAGCTCGTCAAGGACGCCGTCGGCTTCGATGCCTCGCGAGGCGACAGCGTGAATGTCGTGAATTCTTCGTTCCAGACCGAGGCCACGCCGCCCGATACGCAGCTCGAGTCGGTCCCGCTGTGGGAGCGACCGCTCTTCACCGAGCTTGCAAAGCTGGGCGCGGGACTGATCGTTCTGCTGGTGCTCTCCTTGGCGGTGCTGCGTCCGCTCGTGCGCGGACTCATCGCTCCGGCGCGCGCCGCGCTCGCCGCGCCCGCGCCGGCTGCCGAGCAAGCCCTCGCCGCACCGGCCGCCAAGGCAGCCGCGACCACTCCACAGCCCTACGAGCAGCAGGTCTCGAGCGCCCGCGCGCTCGTGAACCAGGATCCCAAGCGCGTAGCGCAGGTCGTACGCACGTGGGTCGCGACCGATGAGTGAGCGCGCCGAGAAGCGCTCCGAGAAGCGCACCGGCACCGAGCGCGCCGCCATTTTCCTGCTCACTCTCGGAGAGCAGGAGGCCGCTCAGGTGCTCAAGCATATGGACGCCAAGGAGGTCCAGCGAATCGGCGCGGCGATGGCCCACCTGGCCGACGTCTCGCGCGACGAGGTGCGCACGATTCTCACGGACTTCTCGGCGGGCGTGGAAAGTCACACCTCCGTGGGCGTGGGCGTGGATGAGTTTCTGCGCAAGGTGCTGGTCGATGCGCTCGGCCAGGAAAAGGCGACGAGCGTCATCGACCGCATCAATATCGGCCAATCGAGCAAGGGGCTCGAGGCGCTCAAGTGGATGGACTCCCGAGCGGTTGCCGAGCTCATCCGGCTCGAGCATCCGCAGATCATCGCAATCGTACTCGCCTATCTCGAGCCTGATCAGTCGGCCGAGATCCTGCAGCAGCTGCCGAACGTGCTGCGCGCCGAGGTGGTGATGCGGATCGCGCAGCTCGAGGGCGTGCAGCCGAGCGCACTCTCGGAGCTGGACGATGTGATGGAGAAGCAGTTTGCCGGCAAGTCGGCCGGCAAGACCTCGGTGCTGGGCGGCGCGAAGGCTGCGGCGGAGATCGTCAACCTTCTGGGTCCGAGTCTGGAGTCGGCGCTGATGGAGCAGATCACAGCGGCCGACGAGGCGCTCGCTACGCGCATCCAGGACCTCATCTTCGTGTTCGACAATCTCATCGATCTTGACGATCGCAGCATGCAGGAGCTCCTGAGGCAGGTCCCGAGCGACAAGCTGCTGATTGCGCTCAAGGGCACCGACGAGTCGCTCAAGCAGAAGATCTTCAAGAACATGTCGCAGCGTGCGGCCGAGATGCTGCGCGACGACCTGGAGGCGCGCGGGCCGGTGCGCCTGTCCGAGGTCGAGGCGGCACAGAAGGAGATTCTCGCGACTGCGCGCAAGCTTTCCGAGGCGGGCACGATTGCCATCGCGGGCAAGGGTGAAGAGTATGTCTGAGACCGCAGGCAGGCTGCGCGCGATCGCGGCCGCAGCCGAGCGCTGGCCCCTGCCCAAGGTCGAGGGACCGATCGTCGGCGTTCGCAACGACCCTGCCGCAAGAGGCGGCGAGGCCGAGACGGCCGCGCAGGCGCAGCGCACCCGGGGCTACGAGGCCGGGCTCGCCAGCGGGCGCGCCGAGGCGCAGCGCCTCGCGACCGAGCTCGCATCGCGTATCAAACGACTCGACTCCATCCTCACGCAGCTCGCCCGGCCTTTCGCCGACGCGGACGAGCAGACGATGAAGCAGCTGCTGATTCTTGCGCTATCGATCGGCAAGCAGCTCGCGCGCCGCGAGATCAAGGCGAACCCCACGGAGATCATCGGGCTCATACGCGAGTGCATCGGGCGTCTGCCCACAGCCTCGCGCGAGGTGCGCGTGCACCTGCATCCCGAGGATGCCGCGCTGGTGCGCGAGCAGCTCGCGACCCCGGCCGCCGAAGGCGCGTGGTCGCTGGTCGAGGATCCGACGCAGGCGCGCGGCGGCTGCCTGGTGCGCACCGAGGGCTCGCAGATCGACGCGCGCTTCGAGAGTCGGGTGCAGGGAATCGTGAGCGCCCTGCTGGGCGATGAGCGGGCGAGCGAGCGCGCAGCAGATGAGCCTCCCGGCAGCCTCGCCGGCGGCCCCTGAAGGACGGCGCGTGGTCGCGGAGCGCAATCGGGCATGGAGCGAGCAGCTGGCGCGTTGCACGCGCCAGGTCGAGCACTTGCAACTCTCTCCGGTCGAGGGCCAGCTCACGCGCATGGTCGGCCTTGCGCTCGAGGCCGTCGGCTGTCGCGCAGCGATCGGGGATGCCTGCGATGTGCTCACCGGCGACGGCCGCCGAATCGAGGCCGAAGTGGTGGGATTCGCGGGTGATCGGCTGTATCTCATGCCGGCAGGCGACTCCCACGGGCTCGGCCCGAACGCTCGCGTGGTGCCCCGCGAGCGCGCGGGCACGGTCAACGTGGGTCCGCAACTGCTTGGCCGGATCGTGGATGGCGCCGCGCAGCCGCTCGATGGTCTGGGGCCGCTCGAATGCGATCACCGGGTGCGCCTGCTCGCAACGCCGATGAACCCCTTGAGCCGTCAGCCGATCAGCGAGCCGCTCGATGTCGGCGTCCGCGCCATCAACGCGCTGCTCACCGTCGGGCGGGGCCAGCGCATCGGACTGTTCGCGGGCAGCGGGGTCGGCAAGAGCGTGCTGCTCGGCATGATGGCTCGCTACACCAGCGCCGATGTGATCGTGGTTGGACTGATCGGTGAGCGTGGCCGCGAGGTCAAGGAATTCGTGGAGCGGATCCTGGGTCCGCGGGATCGCGCGCGCGCAGTCGTCGTCGCAACGCCCGCGGACACTCCCCCGCTCATGCGCCTGCACGGCGCATGGCTCGCGAGCGCGATCGCGGAGTACTTCCGCGATCGAGGTGCGAACGTCCTGCTCATCATGGACTCCCTCACGCGCTTTGCGCAGGCGCAGCGCGAGATCGGACTCGCCATCGGCGAGGCACCCGCCACCAAAGGCTATCCCCCCTCGGTGTTCGCGCGCATGCCACAGCTGGTCGAGCGTGCGGGCAACGGCCCGCAGGGGAGCGGCTCGATCACCGCCTTTTACACCGTCCTCGTCGAGGGCGATGATCAGAACGACCCGATCGCCGATGCCGCGCGCGCCATTCTCGACGGCCACGTGGTGCTATCGCGCCGCATCGCCGAGAGCGGTCACTACCCCGCGATCGACGTGGAAGCCTCCGTGAGCCGCGCCATGCACGAGATCGCCACGGCCGATCACATCGAGCTCGCGCGGCGCTTCCGGCAGCTGGTCACGGCCTACGAGCACAACCGTGATCTCATCTCCATCGGAGCCTACCAGCGCGGCGGCGATCCGCGAGTGGATGCCGCGATTGCGCTGTGGCCGCGCGTGACGAAATTCCTGCAGCAGGACATGCGCGAGCGTGTGGACTTCGGCACGAGCCTCGGCGCGCTCAAGACGTTGCTCGCCGAGAGCGGCGCGCCGGCCTGAGCCTGCAAGCGGAAGCCTCTGCAATGTCGAGCAAGCAGCTCCAGGTGGCTCAAAGGGTGATGAACGCGCAGGAGCGGCGCGAAGCCGAGCGGCTCGCCGCGCACGAGCGGCGGGTCGTCGAATCCGAAGCGAAGCTCGCCGAGCTGCAGGGCTATCAGAAAGGCTACGCGCGGGATTTCGCCGAGCGTGCCGGACGCGGCATGGATGGCGCGCGACTGCGCGCGTTTCAAACCTTTCTGGCGCGACTGGGCGAGGCCGTGCGCCAGCAGTTCGAGATTGTCGAGCGCGCGCGCGTCGAGCGCGATGCCGAGCGCGAGAGCTGGCGGCGTGCCGCGCAGCGCGCGGACATGGTCGAGCACGTCGTGAAGCGACGCCAGGGCGAGGAGCGGCAGGCACTCGATCGGCAAGAGCAGCGCGAGTCCGACGAGCGCAGCCTGCGCAAGTACCACTCCCGCCGGGAGTAGAGGAGCATCTCCGTGGCGAGAACAACCAGTGCAACTTCGGCCCCCTCAGCCGCCTCTTCCCTGCTCTCGGTTCGCACCGCCGGGAGCGGTGGGTCCTCCGGTAGCGAAGCACACGCCGGCCCGGCGTCGGCGAACGCTGCGGCCACGAGCGATGTGTCCCATGGCAACTCCTCAGCCAGCGGCTCATCCTCGGGTGATTCATCCTCCGGCGACCCCGCGTCGTCGGATCGTGCGGCGGGCGGGCCTTCTACCTCGAGTCGCGCGCCCGCGCATCGCACCTCGCACGGCTCACCGGCGAAGGGCACGAGCACCGAAGACTCTACCCGGTCGGGCACCACGGCCCATCCGCCCAGCCCGACGCAGAGCCCGACGCAGAGCCCGGCGCAGACAGAGCCGCGTTCTGCGAGCACTCCCTCGCCTGCGAGCTCGGAGGGAGCTGGCGCCGCGGGGGCCGCACAGTTTTCTCTGCTGCTCGCACGCGAGCCGGATCCCCCGGCGGCATCTTCCCTCGATTCTCAGGCCACGACTGCGGAGACTCCAGCCCCGCAAGGCCGCGACGCGAGCGAGGACTTGAGCACGTGGGTCGCGCGTCTGATGCCATCGCTCGCCGCATCGATGCCGGCCACCGCGCCCGCTGCGGCTGCCTCCGCAGCATCCGCTGCGGCTGATGTGACTGACGCGTCTGATCCGTCTGATGCGTCTGATGCGCTTGCGCAGGTGGGCGGGGCGACAGGAGCGCCTGCGCGCTCGAGCGGCGCGCAACACGCCCTGCAGATGCTGCTGGCGCAGGCCGGACAGGGCGAGAGGCCAGCCATCACCACCCCGGCTGGCTCGCCTGGTTCCACCCCGGCCGCCCCCGCCCAGTCGATGGACCTTTCCACTCCGAGTAGCGGGAGCGTCCGCCTCGAGCCTCAGGCGGGCGGAAGCGGTGGCGTCCCGGCTGGCGATGGCACCGGCAGTCCGGGCGTTGCCCCGCCCAGTGCACCTGCAGCCGCAAACGTGCTCGTCACCTCGAGCACTCTCGATGCCATGAACGCCGCGAATGCGGCCAGCACCGCCATGGCCGACCCGACTCGCACCGCGGCGGCCGCCTCGCATGCGGCCTCTGCCGGCGCCGCGAACACCATGCTCTCCCTGCAGACCCAGTTGCGCGCCCCGCTGGGCACCCTCGAGTGGACCGACGACCTGGGCTCCCAGCTCATCTGGATGGCGCACCATGGCATCGGATCTGCCTCTCTGCAGGTCTCCCCGCCCGATCTCGGTCCGATCCAGGTCCGCATCGCCATGCACGGCAGCGCAGCGAGCGTGTGGTTCGGCGCCGCGCAAGCCGACACCCGCGCGGCGCTCGAGCAAGCGCTCCCGCGGCTGCATGAGCTGTTCGGGGCGCAAGGTCTGGCGCTCGCAGACGCCAATGTGTCGCGCGAGCAGCCGGGCGAGCAGCGCGAGGGCGGCGCGGCCGTGTGGGGCGGCGGGTCGGGGGGCTCGCAGCAGTCCACCGACCAGGGCGCACAGGGCGCAACGGCGTTGCAGCGTCTGGGTCTCGTCGATCTTTACGCCTGAGGCATCCGCGCCAACTTTCTGACGCGCGCGTGCTCTGAGACGCGCTTCACACAGCCTGCATTGCCGGAAATTCCTTGCTGGTAGGTCACTTAGGCGCGTCTGGCCGCCCGTGGCATACGCGTTGCACTTCCATATCGCTGAAGTGACCTGCAGGTAATGTGATGGCTGACATCCCGACTCTGGAGCCCGCGGCGGATGTGCCGCTCGCGGACGACGCTTCCAAACCGCGAAAAGGTCTGCGGCTCATCATCATGGGTGCGTGCGCCGCCGTGCTGCTCGCGGGCGCAGGCGTGGGCGGATGGCTCTGGCTTTCGCATCCGGCCAAACCCAAGTCGAGCGCGGCGAGCGCGCCGGCGGTCCCCTCGGGCCCCCCACTGTACATCGCGCTCGATCCACCCTTCGTCACCAACTTCGAGGCTGAGCAGGTGGTTCGGTTCCTGCAGATCTCGGTGCAGGTCCTCACGCATGACCCCTCCACCTCCGACCTCATCAAGGCCAACGACCCCGTGATCCGCAACGACCTGCTGCTGCTGTTCGGCAATCAGAAATACGCGGACATCTCCACGCGGGAGGGCAAGGAACGGCTGCGTCGGGAAGCGCTCGATGCGGTGCGCAAGGACGTCGCGGCGAACGGCGGCAAGCCCGAGCGCGTCGACGCCGTCTATTTCACGAGCTTCGTGATGCAGTAAACCCGAATGGAAGCACCCGTGACCGCCGAAAAGATTCTGAGCCAGGACGAGATCGACGCGCTGATTCACGGCATCGATGCCGGAGCGGTCGACACCGAGCCCGCCCCCGCCCCCGGGGAGGTGCGCGGCTTCGACTTTCGCAATCAGGTGCGCATCGTGCGCGGCCGCCTGCCGACTCTCGACATGATCAACGAGCGCTTTGCGCGGCGCTTTCGCGTCGGGCTCTACAACCTGCTGCGCCGCGCCCCCGAGATCGGCGTGAGCCCTGTGCAGATGAAGAAGTTCTCCGAGTACGCGCACACCCTGCAAGTACCCACCAGCCTGAACCTCGTGAAGATCAACCCGCTGCGCGGCACGGCGCTGGTCGTGCTCGACCCCAAGCTCGTCTTCACGCTGGTGGACAACTTCTTCGGCGGCAATGGGCGCGTCATGAAGATCGAGGGGCGCGACTTCACCGCGACCGAGCAGCGCATCATCCACATGCTCCTGCGCAACGCCTTCGCCGACCTGCGAGAGGCCTGGTCGCACGTCGCCGCGATCGAGATCGAATACCTGCAGTCGGAGATCAACCCCCACTTCGCCAACATCGTGAGCCCCTCGGAGATCGTCGTGGTGACCTCGTTTCACATCGAGCTCGACGGCGGCGGAGGCGATCTGCACATCACCATGCCGTACTCGATGATCGAGCCGCTGCGCGAAGTGCTCGATGCGGGCGTGCAGAGCGATCGCGCGGATCACGACGAGCGCTGGCTGAACTCGATGCGTGAGGAGATCAACGATGCCGAGATCGAGATCTCGAGCCAGCTCGGGCACGCCTCGCTCACGCTCGCAGAGCTGGTGAACTTGAAGCCCGGAGACGTCATTCCGTGTGACTTCATGGGCAAGGTCACGTTACTCGCCGAGTCGGTGCCGCTGTTTCGCGGCCCGTTCGGAATTTCCCGCGGTCAGCAGGCAGTGAAGATCGACGAGCGCCTCCGGCGCCACAAGCCTGCCGCGGAGTCCCTAGCGGCCAAGAAAGTCTGAGGGTCCTTCGATGACAGCCAATGCAACCGAGGCGCGCGCCGCCGAGTTCGACAACCTTCGCGAGGAGCAGGCCGGCGAGGCGAACCAGGAAGTGAACCTGGAATTCATCCTCGACGTGCCCGTCACTCTGTCGATGGAGGTGGGGCGCACACGCATCCCCATTCGCAACCTGCTCCAGCTGAATCAGGGCTCCGTCGTCGAGCTCGACCGCGAAGCGGGCGAGCCCCTCGATGTGTTCGTCAACGGGACACTGATCGCGCACGGGGAGGTGGTGGTGGTGAACGAGAAGTTCGGCATTCGACTGACCGATGTGATCAGTCCGGCGGAGCGGATCCGGAAACTCAAATGATTCGCGCAGCGTCCATCATGGCTGCGGTGCTGGCGGCCCGCGTGGCCGGAGCAGCCACCGCGGGCGCGACGGCGCTGCCGGCTACGCGGCCGTTTGCCTCCCCCGAGATCGCAGGCGGACCGCCTGCCGCCGCGATCGGCGGACTGGGGGAGGTGACTCTGGCCCTCGCAGTGGTGCTGGCGGCGATCTTCGCCCTGGCCTGGGTCGCACGGCGCCTGCGGGTGGTTGCCGGCCGCGGCGGCCCGCTCGCGGTGCTCGCCGAGGTGCGCCTCGGCCCCAAGGAGCGCGCGGTGCTGGTCAAGGTCGGCGCCGCACAGCTGCTGGTCGGCGTGGCGCAGGGCCAGGTCAACACCCTGCACGTGCTTGCGGAGCCCGTGGATGTGACGGGAGGCGGTGCGCGCCAGATCACCGAGCGCCCGAGCTTCCGTGCCGCGCTGCTCAAGAGCCTGGGCAAGTCATGACGAAGCACGCCTGCAGCAGCTCGCTTCTCGCGATCGGGCTTGCGCTGCTGCCGGGCGCTGCGCTCGCCGACCCCGGCATTGCGGCGCTCACCGTGCACGGCGCACCCGGCGGCGGTCAGACATACGACCTGACGCTGCAGGTGTTGCTGCTCATGACGGCAGTGACGCTGCTGCCGGCGATCCTGCTCATGATGACGGCGTTCACGCGCATCATCATCGTGTTGTCCATCCTGCGGCAGGCCCTCGGCGCGGGACAGACTCCGCCCAATCAGGTGCTGCTCGGCATCGCGCTCTTCCTCACTCTGTTCGTGATGGCACCGGTCGTGGACCGCATCAACGAGCAGGCGGTGAAGCCCTACCAGGCCGGCACGATCGACGCGACCACCGCGCTGCAGAAGGCCGCCGCGCCCCTCAAGACGTTCATGCTCAACCAGACTCGCGAGAGTGACATCGCGACCTTCGTGCGCATCTCGGGCGGGAAGGGGTATGCGACCCCGCAGGATGTGCCGCTCACGGTGCTGGTGCCCTCCTTTGTCACGAGCGAGCTGAAGACCGCCTTCATCATCGGATTTCTGATCTTCATTCCGTTCGTGATCATCGATCTGGTCGTGGCGAGCGTGCTCATGTCGATGGGCATGATGATGCTCTCGCCGGTGCTCATTTCCCTGCCCTTCAAACTGATGCTATTCGTGCTCGTGGACGGCTGGTCGCTGGTCATGGGCACGCTCGCAGCGAGCTTCTACCCATGACTCCAGAAACCGTGATGACCATCGGCCAGCGCGCGCTCGAGATCACCCTGCTGCTCGCAGCGCCGCTGCTGCTCACTGCGCTCGCGACGGGCCTGATCGTCGGCGCATTCCAGGCCGCCACGCAGATCAACGAGATGACGCTGTCGTTCATTCCCAAGCTGCTGGCACTCTCCCTCGCGCTCGTCGTCGCCGGACCGTGGATGCTGAAGGTCATCGTGAGCTACACGCGCGAGCTGATCGGCAGCATCCCCGGACTCATCAACTAGCGCACGCGAGGCAACCGGACCTTGGCAGATTCAGCCTCCATGATCACGCTCTCGACCGGACAGCTCGCCGGCTGGCTCGGGCAGCTGTTCTGGCCGTTCGTGCGCATCGGGGCCTGCCTCATGGTCGCCCCGGCATTCTCGGCCGCCGGGGTGCCGGCGCGCATTCGCATCGTGCTTGCCGGAGCGATCGCGCTGATCGTCGCGCCCCTCGTGCCCGAGCCTGCCGGCATCACCCCGCTCTCCGCCGCCGGCGTGATGGTCACCGTGCAGCAGGTCGTGATCGGCGTTGCGCTCGGGTTTTGCCTGCAGATCATCTTCGATGCAGTCGAGCTCGGCGGTCAGATCATCGCGAGCAGCATGGGACTGTCTTTTGCCTACAACATCGATCCGTTGCACGGCACCGAGACGCCCGTCGTCGGCCAGCTCTACGGGATTCTCGTGCTCCTCACGTATCTGGCGCTCAACGGCCACCTGCGCCTGATCGAGACGCTCGCGGATGGCTTTCATACGCTGCCCGTGGGCACGGCCGGCCTCGGCACCGGCGGACTGTGGCAGCTCATCGAGTGGGGTACGCAGATCTTTGCGGCTGCGCTTGCCATCGCTTTGCCGGGTGTGGCCGCCCTCACGATCGTGCACATCTCCTTCGGTGTCATGAGCCGTGCTGCCCCGCAGCTGAATCTGTTCGCGGTCGGCTTTCCGATCTCGCTGCTGCTCGGACTCGCGATCGTGCTCGCGAGCCTGCCAATGCTGCAGTCGAGCTTCGTGCGGTTGATCACCGAGGCCTTCGCCCTGGTGCGTGCGCTCCTCGGAGCGGGAGTCTGAGCTCATGGCAGAGCCCGCCCAGGAACGCACCGAGCAACCGACAGCCAAGCGCCTGGAGGAGGCGCGCCGTCACGGGCAGGTACCGCGCTCGCCGGAGCTCACCACGGCGGCAGTCGTGCTCGTCGCGGGCATCGGGCTCAGGTACTTCGGCAGCCATGCTGCGGAGGCACTGCGCGCCCTGATGCAGTCGGATCTGTCTTTGGCGCGCAGCCAGGTCCTGGACCCTGCAGCGCTCATCCCGAGCTTCGCGACCAGTGTCTCCCAAGCGCTGCAGGCGATAACGCCCATTCTCGGCTTGACGCTGGTCGCGGCGCTGGTCGCGCCGCTTACCCTCGGGGGCTGGAACTTCTCCTTCGAGGCGCTGGTGCCGGATGTCTCGCGCCTCTCACCGCTCGGCGGCCTGCAGCGCATCTTCTCCGTGCGCAGCGTCGTCGAGCTTCTCAAGGCGTTCGCCAAGTTCCTCATCGTCGCAACCGTTGCCGTCACGTTTCTGTGGAAGAACACGGGCGCGCTGCTCGCCCTCGGCGCCGAGCCGCTGCGCGCCGGCATCGCCGATGCGGCGGCGCTGGGATCTCGCGCGCTGCTCTCGCTGGCGGCCTCGCTCGTCGTGATCGCGGGCATCGATGTCCCCTGGCAGCTGTGGAGCTACAAGCAGCGACTGCGCATGACCCGCCAGGAGGTGCGCCAGGAACTGCGCGAGCACGAAGGCTCGCCCGAGATGAAGGGGCGCATCCGCAGGGCCCAGCAGGAGGTCGCCAAGCGCCGCATGATCCAGGAGGTTCCGAAGGCCGACGTGGTCGTCGTGAACCCCACACACTTCGCCGTGGCGCTGCGCTATGACGAGCAGCGCATGCGCGCACCGATCGTCGTGGCCAAGGGACTGGACGAGGTGGCGGCGCGCATTCGCGAGGTGGCCGTCGAGCACGGCGTGCCGATCTTCGAGGCGCCGCCGCTCGCCCGGGCCCTGCATCGCGCAGTGCCGCTCGGCGGGGAGATTCCGGTGCCGCTCTACGTCGCGATGGCGCAGGTGCTCACGTACGTGTACCAGCTGCGCACCGCGCGGCAGACGGGTGCCGCTCCGCCCAATCCGCCGCGCATCGATCCAGGGGTCGAGGCTGCGGCGGACCCGGGCGCCCCCGCCGATGCGCCTGATGCGCCCGATGCGCCCGATGCGCCCGATGCGAGGCACTGATCGTGGCTGAAGCCGAGATCGCAAGCTCCGCCCTGCCCTCACTGCGCGATCTGCTGCGTGCGGGCATCGGCGTGCCCGCCGGAGTGCTGGCCGTGCTCGCCATGGTCGTGCTACCGCTGCCTCCGCTCGCGCTCGATGTGCTCTTCAGCTTCAATATCGCGCTCTCCATCATGATCGTGGTTGCGGTGTTCTACGTGCCGCGGCCCATCGATTTCGGCGTCTTCCCGACCGTGCTGCTCCTTGCGACCTTGCTGCGACTGGCGCTCAACGTTGCCTCGACCCGCGTGGTGCTGCTGCACGGTCACGCCGGGCCCGGCGCCGCGGGCAAGGTCATTCAATCCTTCGGCGAGTTCGTGATCGGTGGCAACTTCGCGGTCGGCGTGGTCGTGTTCATCATCCTCACCATCATCAACTTCGTCGTGGTCACACGCGGCTCGGGGCGCATCTCCGAAGTGAGCGCGCGATTCACCCTCGATGCGATGCCCGGCAAGCAGATGGCGATCGATGCGGATCTGAACGCGGGCCTGATCAAGCAGGACGAAGCGCGCCAGCGACGCGCCGAGGTGCGGGCCGAGGCGGATTTCTACGGCTCCATGGACGGTGCCAGCCGCTTCGTGCGTGGCGATGCCATTGCAGGCATCCTGATTCTCTTCATCAACATCATCGGCGGGCTCGGCATCGGCGTGCTCGGACACGGACTTGCGTTCGCCGATGCAGCGCGCACGTACACGCTGCTGACGATCGGCGACGGACTCGTCGCGCAGCTCCCCTCGCTGCTGCTCTCGACCTCCGTGGCCATCATCGTCACGCGCATGTCGGGCAAGCAGGACATGGGCGGGGAGCTCAACCGTCAGCTCTTCGGCCACCCGCGCACTCTCGGGGTCGCCGCCGGACTGCTCGCCATCATGGGTTTGATTCCCGGCATGCCGAATCTTGCATTCCTCACGATCTCGAGCCTGTGTGGCGGGGCCGCTTACGCGATCCGCAAGCGGCGCGAGACTGCGGCAGCTGCCAAGGCAGCAGCCCCGCGGGCGCCCGCTGCCACGCCCGAGCAGCGCGAGCTCAGCTGGGAGGATGTGCAATCGGTCGACGTGCTTGGGCTCGAGGTCGGGTACCGCCTCGTGACCCTCGTGAACCGCGGGCAGACGGGTGATCTCACGGCGCGCGTGCGCGGGGTGCGCCGCAAGCTCTCGCAGGAGCTCGGGTTCCTCATCCCGCCGGTGCACATCCGCGACAACCTCGATCTGCCGCCGAACGCCTACCGCATCAAGCTCAGCGGCGTGCCGCTCGGGGAGGGAGTGATCCACCCCGACCGCGATCTCGCGATCAATCCGGGGCGCGTCTTCGGCCCCATGAAGGGCATCGCCACGCGCGATCCGGCCTTCGGCATGGAGGCCATCTGGATCGAGCCCAAGGAGCGCGATCACGCGCAATCGCTCGGCTATACCGTGGTCGATGCGAGCACGGTCATCGCGACTCATTTGAGTCACATCATCCAGTCCCATGCACACGATCTGCTCGGTCACGAGGAGGCGCAGCACCTGCTGAACACACTGGCGAAGAGCGCGCCGAAGCTCGTGGAAGACCTGGTGCCGCGGGTGCTGTCGATGGCGGTTGTCGTGAAGGTCCTGCAGTCGCTGCTGGCCGAGCGCGTTCCGATCCGCAACATGCGCACGATCATCGAGACGCTGGCCGAGCATGCGCCGCGCACGCCCGAGCCGGCCGCGCTCACCTCTGCCGTACGCATCGCCCTCGGGCGGCAGATCGTCCAGGACATCGCCGGCATGAGCAACGAGCTGCCGGTCATGACGCTCGAGCCCGAGCTCGAGCGCTTGCTCCAGGGCTCACTTGGCGCGGCCAACGGCTCCGGCGCGGCACTCGAGCCCGGACTTGCCGAGCGCCTGCAGCAACGCCTGGCGCAGAGCGCGCAGCGCCAGGAGCTCATCGGCGAGCCCGCCGTGCTGCTCGTGCCGCCACAGCTACGCCAGCCACTCGCGCGCTTCGCCCGCGCCGGTGTACCGAACATGCACGTGCTTGCATGGAACGAGATTCCAGACAATCGCAAGGTCCGCCTCGTGACGGCGGTGGGACGTTGATATGAAGATCACCCGACACGCAGCGCCCGATATGCGCCAGGCACTCCGAGCGGTCCGCGACCAGCTCGGGCCGGACGCCGTCATCCTTGCCTCGCGACGTACCTCGACGGGCGTAGAGGTGACGGCCGCCATCGACTTCGAGTCGGATGGTCACGCGCCGGAGCAGCCGGCCGCGCACGCGGCGCCCCCGCAAGCGATCGAGCCTCCTGTCGCCGTCGCGACGCCTCCAGAGGTGCAATCCGCCGGAGCGCGGATGGCGCCTCCCGAAGCGCCGCCGGCACCCGATGTCGCGTCCCCGCCCGCACTGCCATCCACGACGATGGAGAGCGAGCTCAAGACCTTGAGGCGCATGCTCGAGACCCAGCTGGCGCGACTTGCATGGAGCGACCTGGTCAAGCGCGCACCCATTCACACGGAGATGCTTCGCGAGCTGACCGAGGTCGGCCTCGCCACCGATCTTGCGGCCGAGGTGGTCAGCGCGCTTCCCGCGGGAGCCGAGCTCATCCTCGCGCGGCGCCTGGCCATTGCCACCGTCGCTCAGAAGCTGCTCGTCACGGGAGACCGCTGGCTGCAGGAGGGCGGCCGCATAGCGCTCGTCGGACCGACGGGAGTCGGCAAGACGACGGTGCTCGCCAAGCTCGCCGTGCGCTGGGCACTGCTGCACGGCACCCGCGACCTCGCCCTGATCTCGGCAGACTCGCTGCGGATTGGCGCGCACGAGCAGATGCAATCCCTCGGACAGCTGCTTGGCGCGCCGGTCCACGTGCTGGAGGACTGCGCCGAGCTGCCGCAGCTGCTGGGCCGGCTCGCGCAGCGCCGCCTGGTCTTGATCGACACCGCCGGGTCGAGTCAGCGCGACACGCAACTGGGTGCAAGACTCACGGCGCTCGCGAGCGCCGGATGCGGGCTCGAGACGGCCCTCGTTCTCGCGGCCAGCACCCAGGCCGGCGCGGTGGGGGAGGCCGTCGCCCGCTTTGCCCCGGCACAGCCGGCGAGCTGCGTGCTGACGAAGGTGGACGAGGCCGCGAGCCTCGGCGGCACACTCTCGGTGCTGGCGCGCGCAAGGCTACCCATCTCGTACGTGAGTGAGGGTCAACGCGTACCCGAGGATTTGCGGCCCGCTCGGGCACTCGAGCTGGTCTCGAGCGCGGTGCAGCTCGCTCAAGCGAGCGGCGCCGTCGCCGACGAGGACTTGTTGAAGCGCCGCTTCGGAGGAGTTGCACATGCTATCGCCTGAGAAGACTCTGCTCGAGAAGGCGAAGCTCGCCGGGCTCCCCGGACCAGTGCAGGTGATCGCAGTGACCGGGGGCAAGGGCGGCGTCGGCAAGACGAGCGTCGCCGTGAATCTCGCCGCGGCGCTGGCCGCGGCCGAGCGCAAGGTGGTCCTGCTCGACGGGGACCTCGGACTTGCGAACGTGGATGTATTCCTCGGGCTGTCCCCGCGCTACACGCTCGCGCACGTCCTGTCCGGGGAGCGCACTCTCGATGAGATCATGCTGGCCACACCGCACGGATTCCACATCGTGCCCGCCGCCTCGGGAATCGCAAGCCTGGCGAACCTGGATGCGGCCGCGCATCTGGCGCTCGTCCAGTCCTTCAGCGCGCTCGCCGCTCGGCTCGATGTGCTGATCGTCGACACTGCGGCCGGCATCGCCCACGGTGTGACGCAGTTCTCACAGGCCGCCCAGCAAGTCCTGGTCGTGATCTGCGATGAGCCGGCCTCCCTCACCGACGCGTATGCTTTGGTGAAGGTATTGAGCCGGCACCACGGAGTACGCCGCTTTCGCGTGCTCGCCAACATGGTCCGCTCGGTCGGGGCTGGGGAGGATCTCTTCCGGCGCTTCGAGCGCGTCACCGGGCGGTTCCTCGAGGTCACGCTCGACTTCGTCGGCGAGATCCCGGATGACGAATATCTGCGGCGCGCCGTGCGCGGCCAGCGTCCGGTGACCGAGGCCTATCCTTCGAGCCCCGCGGCGCGGGCTTTCAAGAAACTCGCGGCCCGAGCCGATAAATGGCCCATACCGGCCGGTCCGCGCGGCAATCTGGAGTTCTTCGTGGAGCGGCTGGTGCAAAGGCCAGCCGTGCGACTGGAGGTCGTACCGTGAGCGCCATGGGCGCGTATGCAGCCGCGCGCTCGGCCGATGCGACCGACGCGCTCGTGACGCGGCACGCAGAGCTGGTCAAGCGCATCGCCTACCATTTGGCCGGACGTCTGCCGCCTTCGGTGGATGTCGCCGATCTGATCCAGGCCGGGATGCTGGGCCTGCTCGAGGCCGCCGCGAACTACACCGCCAATCGGGGTGCGAGCTTCGAGACATACGCCGGCATCCGGATTCGCGGAGCGATGATCGATGCGCTGCGCAAACTCGATTGGGCGCCCCGCTCGGTGCATCGCAAGGCGCGAGCCGTGGCAGCGGTGATGCGCGACATCGAGAAGGAGACCGGTCGCGACGCGCGCGACGGCGAGATTGCCGAGCGCATGGGCGTGACGCTCGAGGAGTACTACTCGATCGTTCAGGACGCGGCGAGCTGCCGCCTGGCGAGTCTCGACGATGTGACGGCAGCGGCTGCGCCCGATTCCGCCGACCCGTTTCGCGAGACCGCCGAAGCGGACTTCCGCGGCGCGCTTGCACAGGCGATCGAGGCGCTGCCGGAGCGCGAGAAGCTCGTGATGTCGCTGTACTACAGCGACGAGCTCAATCTGAAGGAGATCGGCGCCGTCCTGAAGGTGACCGAATCGAGAGTCTGCCAGTTGCATGGGCAGGCATTGATGCGTCTGAAGGCGCGACTCGCGGCGTGGAGCGACCCGCGGGGCGCCGAGGGTGCACGAGGCGCAGGAGAGCGAGCGTGAGCAAAACCTTGAAGTTCCTTGTCGTCGATGATTTCTCGACCATGCGTCGCATCGTCAAGAATCTTCTGAACGACCTCGGCTACCAGAACGTCGTCGAGGCCGACGACGGCAACACCGCGCTGCCGATCCTGCAGCAAGGCGATATCGACTGCCTCATCACGGACTGGAACATGCCCGGCATGCACGGGCTCGAGCTGCTCAAGGCGGTGCGCAGCGACGCCAAGCTCGCCAAGCTTCCGGTCCTGATGCTGACGGCCGAAGCCAAGCGCGAGCAGATCGTCGAGGCGGCGCAAGCGGGCGTCAGCGGGTATGTGATCAAGCCGTTCACCGCCGAGATCTTGAAGGAGAAGCTCGAGAAGATCCTGGGCGTCGCTGTTGGACCGAGCGTGGCGAAGTCGGCATGAGCGCAAGCGACTCGACTTCGTTGAAGAGATTGTACGGCCCGCGCGTACAGGCCCTCGCGGCCGCCCTGGACAGTGGGGACGACTCTGGGTTCCTGTCCACGCTCGATGATGTGCTGCGCACGCGCAAGCCCGAGCTGCTCGAGGATCTGCGGGACGTCACGGTCAATCTGAAAGGAGCGCTCGAGCGATTTCGGCTCGACGCGCGCCTGGCCGACTTCGCGGAGCGTGAGATGCCCGATGCGCGCCAGCGCCTGGCGCACGTCATCAAGATGACCGACCAGGCGGCGCATCGTACGCTCGACCTGGTCGAGCAATCCGGACCTCCCGCGGAGCGCACGGCCAAGGCGGCCGAGTCGCTCGGCGCGTCGTGGACCAAATTCCGGGCTCGCCAGATCCAGACCCGCGAGTTCCACGAGCTGCTGAAGCTCATGGACAAGTTCCTGCCGGCTGCGCGCGCCGATTGCGAGCTCATTCGGCGCAATCTGGGCGAGGTGCTTCTCACGCAGGCCTACCAGGATCTCTCGGGCCAGATCCTTCGCGGGGTGATCGCCCTGGTGCACGAGCTGGAATCCGCGCTCGCCGAGCTCGCGCGACTGTCGGACGCCGCCCCCGCATCCGAAGCGCCTGCGGGCGGGCAGGTCTCGCACGGCTACGGACCGGCGGTGCCGGGGGTCGGCGACGGCGGGGACGTGGCCATTGGACAGCAGGACGTGGATGCGCTGCTGTCGGGCCTCGGAATCTAGCCCCGACCGCAACGCCCAGAGGAACACCCGTTGGACATTCTGAGCGTCGTAGGGCTGGTGCTGGCGTTCTTCGCGCTGGTCGGCGGCGCGATCATGCGCGGCGCCGGCGCGATGGCGCTGGTATCGGTCGAGGCGTTCATCATCGTCGGGATCGGGACCGTCGCCGCCATCTGTGTCCAGACGCCGCTTGCGGTGATGAAGCATGCCCTGTCGATCTTCATGTGGGCCGTCAAGCCCCCACCCCTGCATCCGGAGAATCTGATCAAGAGGATGGTCGAGTGGAGCAACATCGCTCGCAAGCAAGGACTCCTCGGCCTCGAGCCCGTGCTCAACCAGGAGCCCGACGATTTCGTGCGCAAGGCACTGCAGCTGGTTGTTGACGGCAGCGAGCCCGATGCCATCCGCAGCATCATGGAAGTCGAGCTGGGAACGCGCGAGCACGCCGACACACTCGGTGCGAAGGTGTTCGAAGGGATGGGCGTGTATTCCCCAACGCTCGGCATCATCGGCGCCGTGCTCGGACTCATCTCGGTGATGCAAAATCTGGCCGATCCCTCCAAGCTCGGCCCGGGCATCGCCTCTGCATTCACGGCGACGATCTACGGCGTGTCGTTCGCGAACCTCTTCTTCCTGCCGGTGTCCGCGAAACTCAAGGTCGCAATCGCCGCACAGACTCAGGTACGCGAGATGGTCATCGAAGGGATGATCTCGATCGCGCAGGGCGAGAACCCGCGCGCCATCGAATCGAAACTGCAGGGCTACCTGCACTAGAGGCGAGGGACGGCCCCATGTCGCGCAAGCGCAAGAACAAGCACGAGGAGCACACCAACCACGAGGCGTGGGCCATACCCTACGCCGATCTGATCACCCTGTTGCTCGCTTTCTTCGTGGTGATGTACGCAATCTCCTCCGTCAACGAGGGCAAGTACCGCGTGCTGTCGGACTCGCTGGTCGCCGCGTTTCGCGGCACGCCTCGAACTCTGGAGCCCGTGCAGGTTGGCGAGAAGGAGGTCGGCTCCGGCGCGGACATCAAGACGACTCTCGTTCAGCAGAGCATCATCGAGGGGCAGCCGCGCTCGCTGCTCACTCCGGTGCCCGTGAAGATCGCGCTGCCGAAGCCCGCCGAGCAAGCGTTGCGGCCCGGCGAGTTCGAGGCGGCCCAGCGCGCCGCCGCGGCGACCGCCGTGCTGGAGCGGGTCGCCGACAAGGTCATGCGGGCGATGGACGAGCTGGTGAAGGCGAATCTCGTATTCGTGCGCCGCAAGACCTCGCTCATCGAGGTGGAGATCCGCACCGACATCCTGTTTCCGAGCGGCAGCGCCACGCTCTCACCGGGCGCGGTTCCCGTCATCGATCGGCTCGCAAACGTGCTCAAGCCCTTCCAGAATCCCGTCCGCGTGGAGGGCCACACCGACAACCGGCCCATCAAGACGGCGGCCTTCCCCACCAACTGGGAGCTCTCCGCCGCGCGCGCCGCGAGCGTCGTGCGGCTCTTCGCGCAGGATGGCATCGATCCCGTGCGCCTATCCGTCATCGGCAAGGGGGAGTTTCAGCCGGCTCAGTCCAATGCCACGGCGGAGGGCCGCAACGCCAACCGCCGCGTCGTGATCGTGATCCTGTCCACCGACGGCTCCACTCCAGAGGGAATCCCGGCCGATGCGGCGGCGCAACCGAGCACGCCGCCGGCGAGTGTGCCCAATGCCGCGACCACACCCGCAACCCCCACGGCGAGTACGGTCGCCGTCCCTGCTGGCACGGTTTCTGCACCTTGAACCTGCGGGGGCCGATCGCGACGGAATTTTGCCGCGCATCAGAGCCTGGACTTCCGGCCCTCAGCGCGAGGGTCCTATGGTTACGATTCAATCGCTGATATCTCGATTGCCCGGGTCGCTACCGCTCGAGGACCTGCTCCTCGCGGGGCGAGCGGCATTTCTGGTGTTCTTCTTCGTGCTCGCGGCATTCACCTTCGCGCGCTGGAGACGCGCGGCCGAGCGCACCTCCGCGCACGCCGCCGAGCAGCTGACGCGCGTGCTCGAGCGTCTCGAGAGCCTCGAGGCGCGCTTCGCGCAGCTCGAGCCTCGCTTGAGCGTGCTCGGCGAGCAGATCGAGGCCTCCTCCAAGGCGGCAGCAACCGGTGGCGGCGCTACGGCGCACAACTACCCGGTTGCCATCCGTCTGGCGCGCGCCGGTGCGCAGCCGGACGAGCTGGTTGCAAACTGTGGGCTCAATCGCCAGGAAGCCGAGCTCGTCGCGCGGTTGCACGGGCGCGACCGGGACGCTCAGAGGCCTGCGCGCGGAGCCGCCCGCAGCCATCCTGCGGCCGCATGAGTATTCCTCCTACAGGAAAGAGACGCAGCTCACATTGGCCCGTTCCGAGGGTTCAAGTCGGTTACCGCCGGGCCGATTAGAGGTTTGGGTACCGCCACGAGCGCTACACGACGACCTCTGTTGCCTGGCCGATGAAGAAACGAGCCCATATCACCCGCGCGGGCAGCACGCGCCCTGCCGTGCGACGCGCGCCATGCGCGCCGCGCAGTGCTGCCGCACGGCGCCCGCGCGTGCTGGCATTGCCGGCCGAATGCACCCTCGCGCACGCCCAGACCCTCAAGGCGCGCCTGGCGATGCTGCTTAGGATCGCGAACTGCGTCACAATCGATGTGGCGCTCGTGCAGCGCATCGATACGGCCAGCCTGCAGCTACTCGTGGCCTTCGTACATGCTCGGCAGGCGGGCGCGCTCGCTCTGTCCATCCGGGGCGAATCCCGGGCGTTCGCGCAGGCTACGCAGCTGCTCGGGCTCGGCGGCATCTTGCATCCTGCTTCGGGCGCAGCGCCCGGCGATGCGTGAGGGGCCGGCTCGCATGTCGCTCGATCTCACGCAATTCCACGACGCCTTCTTCGAGGAGAGCTTCGAGGCGCTCGACGCCATGGAAGCGGCACTTCTGAAGCTCGACATCGCCGCTCCCGACCAGGAGATCATTCACACGATCTTCCGGGTCGCCCATTCGATCAAGGGGGGCAGTGCGACCTTCGGTTTCGCAGAGATCGCCTCCTTCACTCACAGTCTCGAGACGCTCCTCGAGGAGGTGCGCGCACACCGCCTGGCCGTATCCATCGCGATATCCGATTTGCTGCTCAAATCGATCGACGCGATTCGCGACATGCTGCGCAGGGTGCAGAGCGGCCGGCCGGTCGACGCGCAGCGCATCGCGGATCTGCAGTTCGAGCTCGAGCTCGCCATCGCGAAGAAAGGCGCGCCTGAGTCTCGGGCGCCGCAACCCTGCGCCGCAGCGCACGAGGCGCGGCCGATGCACTGGCGAATCGAGTTTCGTCCCGAGCCGCAGTTCTTCGTGCGCGGCAACGATCCGTTGCGCATGCTGCGCGAGCTCGCGGCGCTCGGCCGGATGGAGGTCACGAGCGACCACGCGTCTCTCCCCTCCTTTGCCGAGCTCGATCCGGAGGCGTGCTACCTCGCATGGGTCATCGAGCTCACCGGGGATGTGACCGAGGAGACCATCCGCGAGGTCTTCGATTGGGCCGTGGGCGAATGCGCCCTGGAGATCCGGGGCGCGCCCTGCCAGGCCGAGCCGCTCGCCCCCACCGACTCGCCCGCAGAGGCTGGCGAGCGCCGCGTGCAGGATCCCCCGGGCGAAGCGGTTCGGGCCGAAGCGCCGCATACCGAGACGCCGCGCGCGGAGGCTCCGACGAGCCTCAGCGCCATAGCCGACTCGGGCTCGATCCGGGTGAGCGTCGAGAAGATCGACGAGCTCATGAACACCGTCGGCGAGCTCGTCATCACGCAGGCCATGTTGAGCCAGATCGGCCGCAACCTCGAGGGACCCGTGGCGGATCCCTTCCGATCCGGCCTCGCCCAGCTCGAGCGGAACATGCGCGAGCTGCAAGAGAGCGTGATGCGCGTTCGCATGCTGCCGATCAGCTTCGTCTTCAGTCGCTTTCCGCGCATGGTGCGCGACCTCGCTCAACGGCTCGAGAAGCGGATCGAGCTGAAGGTGACGGGCGAGCAGACCGAGCTTGACAAGACCGTGCTCGAGAAGATTGGCGATCCGCTCGTGCACCTGGTGCGCAACAGCATCGATCACGGCATCGAGAAGCCCGATGCACGGCGAGCCGCGGACAAGCCACCGGTCGGCGTCATCCACCTCGACGCCTCGCACCGCGGCGGCAACATCGCCGTGGAAGTGAGCGACGATGGTCGCGGCCTCGACCGCGATCGCATTCTCGCGCGGGCTCGCGAGCGCGGACTGGTCTCCGGATCCGATCCTCTGAGCGATGAGCAAATCTACGAGCTCATCTTCCTACCCGGATTCTCCACCGCGGTCGAGACGACCGATCTGTCCGGGCGTGGGGTCGGCATGGACATCGTGCGGCGTAACATCAATGAGCTCGGTGGCAAGATCGAGGTGCACACCGAGCGCGGCCGCGGCTGCCGCTTTCTCATCACCTTGCCTCTCACGCTCGCCATCGTCGATGGCCAGTCCGTGACCGTCGGCAGCGAGACCTACATCGTGCCGCTCACCTCGATCATCGAATCACTGCAGCTCAAGCCCGCAAGCATCAATCGTCTTGCCGGTCGAGGCGAGGTGTTCGCGTTCCGCGGCAATTACCTGCCCGTCATCCGCCTGCACGAGCTGTTCGGCATCGAAGGGCGGGCCCGCGAGCTGCACGAGGGTCTCGTCGTGGTCGTGGAGGGCGAGGGAGGCCGCGCCGGGCTATTCGTGGATGACCTCCTTGGCCAGCAGCAGGTCGTCATCAAGTCGCTCGATGCGAATTATGGTCACGTGGAGGGCGTATCGGGTGCGACCATCCTCGGGGACGGCTCCGTCGCGCTCATTCTCGATCTACCCGGCCTGATGCGAATCACCAAGATGCGAGCGGCGGCATGAGCGATTCGGCTCCGCACCAGGTGCTCACCTTCGTGCTCGGCGGCGAGACCTACGGGGTGGACATCCTGCGCGTGCAGGAGATCCGCGGCTGGTCCGCGGTCACCAAGATTCCTCAGTCGCCGCCCCACGTGCTCGGTGTGCTCAATCTGCGCGGCGCGATCGTACCGATCGTCGACTTGAGAACGCGCTTCGAGCTCGAGCGCGCCGAGTACACCCCGGTCACGGTGATCATCGTGCTCTCGGTGCTGTCCGCCTCGGGTCGGCGCGACTTCGGCGTCGTGGTCGACGGGGTCTCGGATGTCGTGGACGTGAATACCACCGACGTGCGGCCGCCGCCCGAGATCGGAGCCGCGGGCGCGACCGGCTATATCCGCGGACTGGTGACCATCGCCGAGCGCATGGTGGTGCTGCTCGACATCGATCGACTGATCGGCGCCGAGCTGGCGGGGCTCGGCGCGCCGGGCCGGGCGGCATAGCGCGGTGCGCAGTCGGGAGGAACGGAAATGAGCGTGCTCAAGGGATTGCGCCTGTGGCAGAAGCTTGCAGTGCTCGTCGCGGCAATGGCGGTACCGACCGCCTTGCTCGCATTCTTCTACCTGCAGGAGACCGACGGGATCGTGCGCAGCGCTCGCAGCGAGCTCGACGGCGCGCGCTACCTGCAGTCGCTCGGATCGGCGCTCACCCTGCTCGTCAATCACCGCAGCCGCTCTCACGCGGTGCTCACCGGCGATGCAAGCCGCAAGAACGAGATGTACGCCACCGCGGCGATGATCGACAAGCAGTTCGTGGAGGTGGACGAGCTCGACGCGCAGCTCGGCCGGCGCTTCGAGTCGAGCGCCGACTGGGGCACCATCAAGACGGGCTGGACGGCGCTCAAGGCGCAGCTCGAGAAATCGACCCCGGAGGACAACCTGCATCGGCACGACGCCCTCATAGAGCAGATCGAGCATCTGATGAGCGCCGTGTCGATGAGCTCGGGCCTGGCGCTCGATCCCGATGCGGTGACCGCGACGTTGATCGACGCCACGCATCAGGCGGGCGATGCCCTGATCGCCATGAGCCGGCTGAACGAGCACGCGATCGGCGCCGCCGTGAAGGGCTATCTGGGCGGCGACGATCGCATCGCGATCGACATCTACGCGGGCGAGGTTTCCCGCGACCTGGACACTCTGCAGACGCAGCTGCAATGGACCTCGCAGGATGCCAAGTCGGCGGTCCTGCCGGCGCTGCAGTCGGTCACCCGCGAGTTCGGCCTGTTCCGCGACACGGTCAACACGAAGCTGGTGAATGCCCAGAAGATGGACATCACGGCATCGCAGGTGTTCGACGCGGCGGTGCCCGCGGTGAGCGACCTGCAGAACCTCTCGGTAGTGAGCTATGCCTCCATGAAGGCGGCCCTCGCCTCGCGTGCCGCGAGGGCTGCCAATACGCGCGACATCACCGCGAGTATCGTTGCCGGCGTGCTGGCACTGGCCCTCGCGCTGAGCTGGCTCATCACCCGCGCGCTCACCAGGCCGATGGCCTACGCCGTGCGGGTGTTCGGGGCGATCGCGGCCGGCCACTACCACAACCGGATCGAGGTGGAGAGTCACGACGAAGCCGGCCAGGTGCTCCGGGCACTGAACGACATGCAGGAAAGGCTGCGTGAGCAGATCGAAGCCGAGCGCGCGCAGGCCGCCGAGAACGCGCGCATCCGGCAGGCACTCGACAAGGTATCCACGAGCGTCGTGCTCGCCGATGCAACCCACAAGATCATCTATCTCAACGAGACGGCGGAGTCGACCTTCGCGCGCACCCAGACGGAGATCAGGAAGACCCTGCCCGGGTTCGTCGCCCGGGAATTGCTCGGTGACTCGCTCGATGTACTGAGCCCGGAGCCCCTGGTGCAGCGACGCGTACTCGAGACACTCTCCGGCGGGGACATCGAGGAGCGGGCGCTCGGCGGGTGCACGTTCCGGATGGTGGCCAATCCGGTCGTGAGCCGCGAGGGCGAGCGCATCGGGACCGTCATGGAATGGACCGACCGCACACCGGAGGTCGCCGTCGAGAAGGAGATGCAAGGAATGCTCGCAGCAGTCCTGGGGGGTGATCTGCGGCAACGCATCTCGCTCGAGGGGAAAGCTGGATTCTTCGCAGCTCTCGCGCACGCCGTCAACCAGCTGGCCGACAACATGGCCGAGATCGTCGCGCGGGTGAAGCATGCTGCGGGCGAGGTGTACCGGGGCGCAGAGGAGATCTCGCAGGGCAATGCGAACCTCTCGCAGCGCACCGAGGAGCAATCCTCATCGCTCGAGGAGACGGCCTCCTCGATGGAGGAGATGACCTCGACCGTCAAGCAGAATGCGGATAACGCCGGGCAGGCCAACCAGCTCGCCATCGCCGCGCGCGAGCAGGCGGAGAAGGGAGGCACGGTGGTCGCGAGGGCCGTCCGCGCCATGGCCGATATCAACGAGTCTTCGAAGAAGATCGCCGACATCATCGGCGTGATCGACGAGATCGCATTTCAGACCAACCTGCTCGCGCTGAATGCCGCGGTCGAGGCCGCGCGCGCCGGGGAGCAGGGACGCGGCTTCGCCGTGGTTGCGAGCGAGGTCAGAAATCTCGCCGGGCGCTCGGCGACCGCTGCCAAGGAGATCAAGGAGCTCATCCAGGACTCCGTCAAGAAGGTCGGGGACGGCTCGGTGCTGGTCACCCAGTCGGGTCAAACGCTCGAGCAGATCGTGGCCGCCGTGAAGAAGGTCTCCGACATCGTCGCCGAGATCGCCGCCGCCTCGCGCGAGCAGTCTTCGGGAATCGAGCAGGTCAATCGCGCCGTCATGCAGATGGACGAGCTGACCCAGCAGAACGCTGCGCTCGTCGAGCAGGCGACGGCGGCCTCGCAGGCGATGGCACAGCAGGCAGGCGAGCTCAATCAGATGATGGTGCGATACGAGCTGGCCGAGGCGCTCGCGCGCGCGCACTCCGACCGCACCGCGGGCAGAGCTCCCACGGGCGCGGGCGGAGCCGCCGCTCAGCGCGAGCGCCGCCGCCCCAGCCGCCCTTGGAGCGCAGCAAAGCGCAAGGCCACGGGCTCGGGCGGAGCAGCGCGTTCCGAGGCACCCTCGAGCGGCAGCGACTCGGACTGGCAAGAATTCTAGGAGAACGACGATGGCTCGAATACTAGCCGTAGACGATTCGGCGGCGATGCGCCAGATGGTCGGCATCACACTCACCGGCGCCGGTCACGAGGTCCAGCAGGCATCGGACGGGCGCGAGGCGCTACAGATCGCCGAGCGCGAGAAGTTCGACCTGATCATCACCGACGTGAACATGCCGGTGATGGACGGACTCACGCTCGTGCGTCATCTGCGAAGCCTTCCGGGGTATCGCGGCATACCGCTGCTCATCCTCACGACGGAGGCGACCACGGAGAAGAAGCTCGAGGGCAAGGCGGCGGGCGCCACGGGTTGGCTCGTCAAGCCGTTCAATCCGGATCGCCTGCTCGCGACCGTCGCCAAGGTTCTGAGCTAGGAATGGAGCATGACCGTGCGAAACAAGTCATCTGCGCCGACGAGTCTCGGCACGATCGCGACGCTGGCCGGCGCGTTCACGCTGCTTGCGACCTTCGCACCCGCGCCGGCGCGGGCCGACTGTCTGCTGCCGCCCCCGCCCAGCAAGGTTCCAGACGGGGCGAGCGCGAGCCAGCAGGAGATGATCACGGCGATGCAAACGCTGAAACAATACGACGGCGATGTGAGCATCTACCTCAAGTGTCTCGAT
This sequence comes from Steroidobacteraceae bacterium, assembly GCA_035524075.1. Classification (GTDB taxonomy): domain Bacteria; phylum Pseudomonadota; class Gammaproteobacteria; order Steroidobacterales; family Steroidobacteraceae; genus JASHUC01. The sequence continues at coordinate 204,836 of DATKPP010000045.1, forward strand.
TACGAGTCCAGGGAGAATCGGCTCGCGCCGACTGAACGAGACTTGAAGCACGATGCCGCCGTCAATCGGCTGCAGCAGGTCGTGGACAAGTTCAACGAGCAGGTACGCGTCTTCAAGTCCAAGCACGGCTGAGTGAGCGCGAGCGGATCGCCGCGGATCGAGCCTGCATGAGCCCCATTGACCGAACGACTGAGGAGCTTGCGACGGAGGTGGAGTCTGCCGCGCGCCTGCTCGCACGCGCGATGCGCGACTCCCACGGGCCGGTGAGCGTTCTGGCCGGTGCGCTCGAGCGCATGGCGACGGCGGTGGCGCGCTGCGCCCGGGCCGGTGATCCCGCCCATGCGGAGGCGCCGGCAGTTCGCGACCAGTCCGCGGCGCTCGAGGCGCTCGGTCGCGAGATCGCCCTGTGCATCGAGAGTCTGCAGTTTCACGATCGCCTGATTCAGCGCCTGGAGCGCGTGCGGGGCTGCCTGACAGGCATCACCGGGGAGCATCGCGCAATGGAGGCTCCGAGCGCAGGCGGCTCGCCCGAGGGCAGTGTCGAGCTGTTCGAGTGAGCGTCAGCATGAGTGCGCTCACGATCGATACCAAGAGCCTGCAGCGGCTGCGCGAATTCCCGTTCGGCAACGAGGACTTCGAGGCGCTGCGGCGGCTGGTGAAGTCGCTCACCGGAATCAATCTTTCGGACCAGAAGCGCGAGTTGATCTACGCGCGCCTCTCGCGGCGGTTGCGGGCATTGCGGCTGAAGAGCTTTCGGGAGTATCGCGACCTGCTCGCGGGCGATCCGCAGGAGCTCATTCAGCTCACCAACGCGATCACGACCAATCTCACCTCGTTCTTCCGCGAGCGCCACCACTTCGACTACCTGCGAGATGAGGTGCTCAAGCCGCTGGCGGCCAATCCGCACGGCAGCCGGCGGGTGCGCATCTGGTCGGCGGGTTGCTCGAGCGGGGAGGAGCCCTACTCGATCGCCATGATGGTTCACGAGGCCGTGCCGGATCTTGGCTGCTGGGACATCAAGATCCTCGCGACCGACCTCGACTCGGAGGTGCTCGCACGGGCACGTGCAGGTGTATACGGCGCCGAGCGCCTGCGCTCGGTCGAGCCGGAGCGGCTGGCGCGCTTCTTCACGGAGCAGTGGGACGAGACCGGGCTGCTTTACCGCGTAGCACCCGAGCTTGCGGCGCTTGTTACCTTCAAGCAGCTCAATCTGATGGATCCTTGGCCGATGAAGGGACCGCTGGATGTGATTTTCTGCCGCAACACCGTGATCTACTTCGACAAGGACACTCAGCGGGAGCTCTTCACCCGCATTGCTGCACTGCAGCGCCGCGGTGCCCAGCTGCTGCTCGGGCACTCGGAAAGCCTGTTCCAGGTCTCCACGGAGTACACGCTCGTGGGCAGGACCGTGTACCGGCGTAGCTGATATGCCTTCGTTGCTTCCAAGCGTCGCTCGGGGCGAGCAGCCTCCCGCACTGCGGGGCTTCGAGCACCTGCAGCGCTTCTTCGAGCCCGAGACCGGACGCTGGACCGCGAAGATCCTGGCCGGTGAGTATTACGTCACCTGCCACGACGAGGCGATCACGACGGTCCTCGGATCGTGTATTTCCGCCTGCGTGCGCGACCCCGAGCGGCGCGTCGGGGGCATGAACCATTTCATGCTTCCCCGTGACGCCCCCAACACCGACAGCTGGCTCGACACCGCCGTGAGGCCCGCCACGCGCTACGGCTCCTACGCCATGGAAAGCCTGATCAACGATCTGATGAAGCTCGGCGCGGCGCGCGAGCGCCTGGAGTTCAAGCTGTTCGGCGGCGGGCGCATCCTCACCTCGATGACTGATGTGGGCGCTCGCAACATCGACTTCGTGCACAGCTTCATCAAGATCGAGGGCTACAAGGTCGCCGCAGAAGACCTGGGGGGCATGCAGCCGCGCAAGATCATCTATTTCCCGTCAGTCGGACGGGTCAAGGTGCGGCGCCTGCGCGCGATCGAGAACCGTAGCATTGCCGACCGCGAGCAAATCTACCTCGCGAGCTTGGAGAAGCACGGCGATGGTGGCGAGATCGAGCTGTTCGACCGGACATAGGAGCCAGGCTTGGCCGCGATTGCACCACCGTTTGACCGCCGCGAGCTCACTCGTCGCATTCGCGTGCTCGTGGTCGACGATTCGGCGCTCGCTCGCCAGATCCTCACCGAGATGCTGGCGCGCGATCCCGGCATCGAGGTCGTCGGCACGGCCGGGGATGCGCACATCGCTCGCGAGAAGATCAAGCAGCTCAATCCCGACGTACTGACACTCGACGTCGAGATGCCCAAGATGGACGGACTCACGTTCCTGCGCAATCTCATGCGCCTGCGTCCGATGCCCGTGGTGATGGTTTCCTCGCTCGCCGAGCATGGCGCCGAGGTCACCCTGGACGCGCTTGCGCTGGGCGCGGTCGATTACCTGCCGAAACCGCGGCTCGATATCGCGGCCAAGCTTCCGGATTACTGCGACGAGCTCATCCAGAAGGTGAAGGTGGCGGCGAGCGCAAGCGTGCGAGCGCTCGACTCTCCGCAGCGCAGCTCGCCCTACGGCGCGCCCCGCCCCATGAGCGGTGCCCGCGCTGCCTCGGATCGGTTGATCGGGATCGGCGCCTCGACCGGGGGAACCGAGGCGATCAAGGAGGTCCTGTGTGGCTTGCCGCCCGACAGCCCGGGAGTCCTCATCGCGCAACACATCCCGAAGGCCTTCAGCACTCCATTCGCGCGACGCTTGAACGACTCCTGCGCGCTGCAGGTGTGCGAGGCCGAAGACGGGCAGCAGATCCTCGCCGGCCATGCCTATCTCGCACCCGGCGACCGCCATCTGCGCCTCGCCCGGGACGGCAGCCGCTACGTATGCCGGATCGAGGACGGCGCACCGGTCAACCGGCACAAGCCCTCCGTGGATGTTCTGTTCCTCTCGATGGCGCAGAATGCGGGGCGTAATGCGATCGCGCTCCTGCTGACCGGCATGGGCAAGGACGGTGCTCGCGGCCTGCTCGACATTCGCAACGCCGGCGGCCACACGCTCGCTCAGGACGAGGCGACGAGCGTGGTCTGGGGGATGCCTGGGGAGGCCGTCTCGCTCGGGGCGGCGCAGCACGTATTACCCCTGGGTGAGATCGCGGCGGCCGCGTGCGAGCTGGCCGCGATGCGTGATGCGCGCGGGGCTCGCCCGGCCTGAGAAAACGACATGCAACTGGAGACACTATGAGCAGCAAGGTCCCCGCCGGCAAAGGCAAACCGGCTCCGCCCAGTGGGCCGAGCGATCCGGCTGCGTTTGCCTTCGTGCAATCGCTCGCGGGGGAGCTCTCGAGCGGCAAGGTGGACCTGCCCAGCTTCCCCGACATCGCCATGCGCGTTCGTAACGTGCTCGCGGACGACAACGTCACGCCGGACAAGGTCGTTCGGGTGGTGAGCGCCGAGCCCGCCCTCGCGGCGCGGCTGATGCAGATGGCCAATTCGGCGGCGCTCAATTTCAGCGGCCGGGCCGTCACCGACCTGCGCACGGCCGTTGCGCGCATGGGCTTCAACATGGTGCGCAGCGCCGCCATTGCCTTTGCAATGTCGCAGCTGAAGAACGTCGAGTCGCTCAAGGGACTCGAGAAGCCCCTCGAGGTGCTCTGGAAGCGCAGCGCATCGGTCGCCGCGATGTCGCATGTGGTCGCGCGGCGGTTGTCGAAAGTAAATCCCGACACGGCGCTGCTCGCCGGGCTGCTCCACGGCGTGGGTGAGCTCTACATCCTCACGCGAGCAAAGCAGCATCCGCTGCTGCTCGCCAACAGCGCTGCCTTCCACTCGATCGTTCGCGACTGGCATTCGAGCATCGCAAAGGCTTTGCTCGAGAACTGGGATCTCGCCGAGGAGATCGTGACGGCCGTGGAAACCTTCGAGGACTACGAGCGGGATCATCGGGGACCCGCCGATCTCACCGACGTGCTGACGGTCGCATATCTCCTCGCCTCCTACCAGGGGCAGCCCGAGACGGTGGAGCTCAACATGCAAGGTGTTGCGGCATGCCGGCGGATGCAATTGGACAATGATGCCTACCGCAGGCTCATCGGCGAGTCGGCCGACGAGATCCGCGCCATGCAGCAGGCGCTGGGACACTGATGGCCGCGGTCGCCGGAGCGCTCCCCAGGTGAACGCCGCGCAGCCGCAGCACGAGCCGGGCGCACCCGATGTGGTCACCGCGCAACCCACCGCGGGGACCGCGACCGGCACACACGATGCGTTTGTGTTCGTGCGGGCGCTGGCGACCGAGCTGTCGAGCGGCGAGGTCGATCTCCCCGGATTTCCCGAAGTCGTGCTGCGCGTGCGACGCGCGCTGGCCGACGACAACGTCTCGGCCGAGAAGGTGGCGCGCATCGTGGGTGCCGAGCCTGTCCTGAGCGCTCGGCTGCTGAGGATGGCCAACTCGGCGGCGCTCAATCCGTCCGGCAAGACGATCGCGGACTTGCGCACGGCCATCATGCGCGTGGGCCTGAACGTCGTGCGTAGCACGACGATCGCCTTTGCAGTGAAGCAGCTGCGCTCGGCCCCCGAGCTTCGCGGCCTCGAGAAACCGCTCGATTCTCTCTGGCGCCGCAGCGTTCTGGTGGCGAGCTTCGCGTATGTCATCGCGCGCCGGTACGAGTATCCGAGCCCCGATACGGCGCTGCTCGCCGGGGTGCTGCACGGAATCGGCCGGCTGTACATCCTCACGCGGGCCAGCCGCCACCCCACCCTCTTCGCCGATGTTGCCACCTACCAAGCGATCGAGCGCGATTGGCACCTGTCGATCGCCTGCGCGCTGCTCGAGCACTGGGGGATTGCCGAGGAGGTGGTGCAAGCCATCCGCGAGTCCGAGGACTTTGCGCGCGAGCCTCGCGGCCCTGTGGCACTCGGGGACGTCCTGCTGGCGGCGACGCTCATCGCGGTCAACCGCGAGCAGCCGGACCTCCTGGATGCGCGCTTGAGCAGCGTGCGCCCCGTCGCGAGACTTCAGCTGAATCGCACCGTCCGCGAGGCGCTCATGACGGAATCGGCGCAGGAGCTCGCCGAGCTGCAGGAAGCGCTACGATAGGCGCGTCGGGCAAGCTGCCCTACGCGAGGCGCCTAGGCGTTCCCGAACGAGCGCTCCAGCTGTAGCAGCTGATCGGCAATATGGCTTGCGGAGATCGTGTAAGTGCCCTGCTCGATCGAGCTGGCCACGGCCGCCACGCGAGCCTCGTTGACGGCGGGCAACGCCTGGGCGGCTTGTTCCAGCTGTGCGAGCTGACTTGCCGCGTCCGTGATGTGGATGCTCCCGGGGGGAGCTGAGCTTGACGATGGCGTGCCGGCGGACTGCGAACGCTGCGAAACGCCGCCCGCACCGACCACAGAGGGTCCGCCTCCGTCCAGACTGTTGATTTGATTGCCCACTCGAAGCTCTCCTTCGACCTCTGCAGGGCTTATATCGGCGGCAACCGACCGAACTTTAGGCCCTCGGATGACATACTCAGACCTGGATCTTGACCACGTGCCCAACGCCCGTCATGGCGTATGCGCCGCGCGGGCCATAGCTCACTGCCTCGCCGCGGCCCCTGAACAGGGCGGCCAGCCGCGCCTGAACGTGCCTTAGGCGGGCGCTTGCCAGCGCGCTGTTGCGGTCATTGAGCGCCCTGCAGTTCCCCGCGGCGGCGCGGCAGCGAGCCCACGCCGTTGCGAGCGACCCCCCGGTGTCGCACCAGCGCAGGATCTGCTCGATGCCCCCGGCGTCCGCCGCGTGTCCGAGCTGACGGCACAGGCCTGCGCGTTGCTCCTCCGCCCGCACCACACGGCCGATCGCGCGCTGGCGCTCGCGAATGACGCTCTCGAGCGCGCCCACCTCGTTCGCCGAGAGATGTGCGTGCTCGCGGTCCAGGAAGCTCGCCAGCTCGATGAGAGCCGCCTCCTCTTCCGCGAGAATCGTCCCGAGCTCTCCCCGGCAGGCTTGCGCTTCCATAGGCATCAGTCCGCCACTCGAACGGTATCGGACGACTCGGCGACCCCTTCGATCACTTTATCGGAGCTCAGATTTTGCACCTTGAGGCGACCTCCCGCCGGGGCATCCTGCAGGGCGCGACCCGCCGCCCGCACTTCGATACCAGCTGACTGGACGACCAGTGTCACGTCCTGGCCGCGACGCACGATCAGATCGGGCTCGAACATATCCACCGTCAACGATGTTCCAGCCGGGAGCGTGCGCTCCAGACGTCGCCCGTTGAGCTCTGGCGTGCTGCCGAGAAAGGCGGCGGTGATCCCCGTCGCAGTGCGTGTCTCCACGGTCACGTCATCGGCGGTGAGGCGTGCGAAGCGCGCCACCGCATGGCGCAGCACCAGCACGGGTATGCGCCGCACCACGGTGACCGGAACATAGACTGTCCAGCGCACCGGGCCCGCGCAACTCACGCCGACCGTCGATCGCGACAGCGCGGCAGAGCTCGCCGCTGACTCCACCCGTGGACCAGTGGCGCAACGGGCCAGCCGCAAGCGGTGATCGAGCTCCCCGGCAGTGATCTCCGTCACGCCGGAGTCGGCCGGAAGCTCGGATCGAACGTATGCGACCGCTGCGGCGCGCACGGCCGCGAGCGGCTCTACGCGAGCATCCTCGGATCTGTCCTCCCCGGCGCACAGTGCCGCACCGAATACTGCGTACGCCGCGAGGCCGATCGCCATGCGCCCGCGGGCGCGTCGATTTACCGTCATGTCGTGCTCCTCGCCCAGGGTAGCTGCAAGTTGCACGCCAGGGCATGGCTACGTTCGCGGCGAGCCTGCGAGCCGGCCCGCGTTTGAGACGAGCCGCACAAGCTGCGTCCGCGACTCGATGCTGCCGAAAGCGGCAAGAGCTTGCCGCCCGGCCGGAATCCCGTCACGCAGGCGACGGCCCGGCGCACCGCCGGCACGCGCTTGCGCACATTGGCATGCGTATTGCTGTTTGCAGGGCGGCGAGTCGTTCTTTTGACGCTCGTTTGATAGGACCGACTGGACTGACGTATGGCATTCGACATCGATAGCTATCTCGGGATTCATCCCGAAGCGTTGCAGCTTCAGGCGCGCCGCATGGAGGTGCTCGCAGATAATCTCGCGAACGTCGACACGCCCAATTACAAGGCGCGCGATCTCGACTTCCAGGCAGCGCTCGCAGCGGCTAGCGGCCAGGCAGGCGCAACCGGCGGCCCCTCCGTGGCTCCGGTGAGCCTCACGACCACCGACCCGCAGCACATCGGGGCGGATCCGACGGCACCGGGCTCCCCCGAGCTCAAATACCGAGTCCCGCTCGCACCTTCGCTCGACGGCAACACGGTGGATTCGCAGCTCGAGCAGGCGGCGTTCGCCGAGAACACGGTGCGCTACCAGGCGACACTCACCTTCATCTCTTCGAGCTTGCGCAGCCTCATGACCGCCATCACCGGCTCGTAAGGCCACTGGAGCACGATACATGTCCTCCTTCAAGATCTTCGACATCGCAGGCTCGGGCCTGTCGGCCGAGTCGGTGCGACTCAACACCATCGCGAGCAATCTCGCCAACGCGGACAGCGCGAGCGGCGATCCCACCACGGTCTACAAGGCGCGCCATCCCGTCTTTCAGGCCGTTCAGGCGGCGGCCATGACCTCCTTCAGCACCGACTCCGACAGCGCCTCGGGAGCCGCGGTCCGCGTGAGCGGCATCGTCGAGAGCAACGCTCCGCCGACCGTGACGCATGATCCCGGCAATCCGCTGGCCGACGCGCAGGGCGATGTCTATTCGCCCAACGTGAACGTCATCGAGGAGATGACCGACATGATCTCCGCATCGCGTGCCTACCAGGACAACGTCGAGATCATGAACACCTCCAAGGACCTCATGCTCGATACCCTGAAGCTCGGACAATCCTAGGCGGCTGATGCCGCGACACGCCGCTGCTCGCACGGTCTCGACACCCTAACGTCCCACACTCTCAATCCAGGAATGCCATGACGACCCCCACGGTGAATCCACTGCTGAGCAGCAACTCGAGCGCGGGGAGCGCGGCCTCATCCTCGAGCCCCATCCCGGCGAACATGCAGATCAGCGAGGCGGGCTTCCTGCAGCTCATCTCCACACAGCTGCAGAACCAGGATCCTCTGAATCCGACCGATCCGAGCGAGTTTCTCTCGCAGATCGAAGGGTTGAGCGAGGTCTCGAGCCTGCAGGGCATGCAAACGACGCTGCAGGCGCAGCAGCTCACGAGCGGCGCGGCCCTGCTCGGACAGAACGTGCTCGCGCCCTCGACCACGGCAACCCTCGCATCCGGCGGGTCCGTGAATGGCGCAGTGCAGGCGCCCACCGGCGCCACGAACCTCACGGTGAGCATCGCAAGCGCGAGCGGCGCGACCGTGAGCTCCTTCCAGGTGACGCCACAGTCCTCGGGCCTCACCCCGTTCACCTGGAATGGGACGACGAGCACGGGAGCGGCCGCTCCGGCGGGAACCTACACCGTCAGTGTATCGGCCACGGTCGCCGGCTCCAGCCAATCGGTGAGTCCCTACATCGAAAGTCAGGTCCAGAGCGTCACGATCGACCCGACGACCCAGGCGCTCGATGTGAACACGAACAACGGCTCGGTGCCGCTCAGCTCCGTGGTGAGCATCCTCTAGTCGCACCGCCCGGCAGGTCACCCCCTTTTCACGCTTCAGGAGAGATCGATCCATGTCTTTCAACATCGCACTGACTGGCCTCAACGCCGCGAACGAGGACCTCTCGGTCACCTCGAACAATCTTGCCAACTCCGCGACCGTCGGTTTCAAGACCTCCACGACGGAGTTCTCCAGCCTGTTCGCCTCGAGCCCCACCGGCGTGAGCGCCACGGCCGCGGGAAACGGCGTTGCGGTCGGCGAGGTTGCCCAGCAGTTCACCGAGGGTGACATCGAGACGACGGGCAACAGCCTCGATATGGCGATCGACGGCAACGGATTCTTCATCATGAGCGACAACGGAGCGCTCAGCTACACGCAGGACGGGGAGTTCCAGCTCAACAGCCAGAACCAGGTCGTGAACGATCAGGGGCAGGTGCTGCAGGGCTATCCGCCGCTCTCCAACGGCACTTTCAACACCGGCGCGCTGCAGGACCTCACGCTCAGCACGAGCGAGAGCGCACCGCTCGCAACCACGGCTGTCCAGCTCACCGCCAACCTTCCGGCTGACTCATCGGCACCGGCCGACGCGCCCTTCAGCCCGACCAATCCGGACAGCTACACGGACACCACCTCGCTCAGCGTCTACGACTCCGAGGGCGCAGCGCACACCTCCACGCTGTACTTCGCCGCCACGGCCACGCCGGGCACCTGGGACGTGTACGAATACATCGACGGCAACGCCGTGAACGCCACGCCGGCGACGCTGACCTACAACTCGAGCGGGCAGCTGACCTCGGCGACCAACGCCAGCGGCTCGGCGGCCGCCGGCGGCACGGTGAGCTTCGGTACCTACACGCCCACGGGTACGGGCGCTGCGGCCATGAACATGACGTTCAATTTCAGCCAGGTGAGCCAGTACGGTGGCAGCTTCGGCGTCACGGCCGTGAATCAGAATGGCTACACCACGGGGCAGTTGACCGGCATCAGTGTGAGCCAGACGGGCGTCGTGCAGGCGCAGTACACGAACGGCAATTCGGTGAACCTGGGCCAGGTGGCGCTCGCGAACTTCGCCAACACGGAAGGCTTGCAGCAGGATGGCAACCAGACCTGGTCGGCCACGCAAACCTCCGGCCCCGCGGTCAACGGCGTCGCGGGCGGCTCGGGCTTCGGCACGATTCAGTCCGGCTCGCTCGAGGAGTCGAACGTCGACACGACCTCCGCGCTGGTCGAGATGATCACCGCCGAGCGCGCCTTCCAGGCGAACGCGCAGATGATTCAGACCGAGGACCAGGTCACTCAGTCGATCATCCAGATCGATCAGAACGGCTGATGCGGACCGCCTCGATGCTCCTTCGATGCGCAGGTGACCGATGGACAAGCTGATCTACGTCGCGATGTCGGGTGCCGCGGAGACGCTCAATGCGCAGGCCGCGAACAACTACAATCTCGCCAACGCGAGCACGGCGGGCTTCAAGGCCAATTTGTCCACGTTTCAGACCCGCTCCGTGACCGGGCCCGGCTATGCCTCGCGCGCCTACGCAACCGACTCGTCGGTGGGGTGGGACCCCACGACCGGCGTGGAGGTCACGACCGGAAACCCGCTCGACGTGGCCGTGCAAGGCTCCGGATTCATCGCGGTGCAGGATGCGAGCGGCGCCGAGGCGTACACCCGGGCGGGGGACCTGCACATCGATCCGAGCGGGCAGCTCATGACCGCGACGGGTCATCAGGTCATCGGCGAGGACGGCCCGATCAGTATTCCACCGGCGGCGACCACGACCATCGGCGCGGACGGCTCCATCTCCATCGTGCCGATGGGACAGACCCCGCTCACCATTGCGAAGCTCGCCCAGATCAAGCTGGTCAATCCGCCGGCCGGATCGCTGCAGAAGGGTGCCGACGGCCTGTACCGCATGGCGGACGGCACGACCCCCGCGGCGGACGCGAACACGACTCTGGCCTCCGGTGTGCTGGAGTCGAGCAACGTCAACCTGCCGAGCTGTCTGGTGAACATGATCGAGCTGTCGCGCCGCTTCGAGTTGCAAATCAAGTCGCTGCACACCGCCGAGGACGACAGCAATTCCTCGGCGAAGCTCCTGCAATCGAGCTGAGCTCGCTAGCGCCGCAACGAGCCGCCGAGCCACACCACACACCGGAATCACACTGAAGAGGACACCATGGAACCCGCCCTTTGGGCCGCCAAGACCGGCCTCGACGCACAGCAGACTCAGATGACGGTGACGGCGAACAATCTCGCCAACGTGAATACCACCGGATTCAAGGGCAGCCGCGCCGTGTTCGACGACCTGCTCTACCAGAATCAGTCCCAGGTGGGCGCCGACACCTCGCAGACCACGATGTCCCCGACCGGCCTCAACGTGGGCACGGGCGTTCGCGTTGTCTCCACGGAGAAGACCTACACCCAGGGCAGCATCAACAACACCGGCAACAACCTGGACATCGCAATCCAGGGACTCGGGTTTTTCCAGGTGCTGCAGCCGAACGGCACGATCGGCTACACGCGCGACGGCAGCTTCCAGCTCAATGCGCAGGGGCAGCTGGTCACCTCCAACGGCTATCCGGTGCAGCCTGCCATCACCATCCCGACGGGAGCGCAGTCCGTCACGATCGGCGCGGATGGGACGGTGACCGTACAGCTCGCCGGGCAGGCGACCCCGAGCACGGTCGGGTCGTTGCAGCTTGCGAATTTCATCAATCCCGCCGGACTGCAGGACATCGGCGGCAATCTCGCCGTCGAGAGCGCATCGAGCGGGCCCGCCACGATCGGCACACCTGGATTGAGCGGCCTCGGGACCCTCATTCAGGGCTCGGTCGAAGGCTCGAACGTCGATGTGGTGGAGGAGCTCGTCAACATGATCCAGACACAAGAGGCGTACGAGATGGACTCGCGCGCGGTGGAGAGCACCGACCAGATGCTCTCCTACGGCACTCAGAACATGTAAGGCAAGGGTGAGGCAAGCAGCAATGCGATTGATCGGCATCACTCTGTGCGCGGCTGTGGCGCTCGCGAGCGCGAGCGGCTGCCATGCATCCCGCCCTCCCAAGCAGGACGACGGGCTCGCGTGGACCCAGGAGAAGGTCGCGCCTCCGACCGAAGGCGCGATCTATCAGGCGAATCGCGAGCTGGAGCTCGCCTCCAATCCCATCGCCCGTCATGTGGGCGACATCGTGACGATCGTCTTGGATGAGAACACGGCGGCGCAGAAATCGGCGACCACCGACACGGCCAAGCAGACGAGCGACTCGCTTCCCGGCCCCACTCTCCTCGGGAAGTCCGTCACCTTCCACGGCAATCCGATCCTGAGCAACAGCATCGACAACCAGTCCAAGTTCACTGGCTCGGGCGACAGCTCGCAAAGCAACAGCCTGACCGGCTATCTCGCCGTGACGGTGATCAAGGTGCTGCCGAACGGCTACCTTCTCGTCTCGGGGCAGAAGCAGATTGGTCTCAATCAGGGCCAGGAATACATCCGCGTGACCGGTGTCGTGCGCCCGATCGATCTGTCCTCGGACGACTCGGTCCCCTCGTATCGCGTTGCCAATGCGCGCATCAGCTACAGCGGCAAGGGTGCTGTCGCCGATGCGAACGCGCAGAGCTGGCTGGCGCGCTTCTTCAACTCACCGTGGGCGCCCTTCTGATGTCGATCAATTCCATTGGCAAAAAGATGGCAAGCGGCGCGTGCGCGGCGCTGTTCGGTGCGTTGCTGCTGCTCGCCGTGGGCGCCCCGGCACACGCCGAGCGCATCAAGGATATCGCGCGCGTGGCCGGCGTGCGCACCAACCAGCTGGTCGGCTACGGGCTCGTCGTCGGACTGAACGGCACCGGCGATCAGACGACCATGACGCCCTTCACCCTGCAGAGCATCGAGAACCTGCTGCTGCAATTCGGGGTCACCATCCCCCCCAACACCAATCCGATGGTGAACAACGTCGCGGCGGTGACCGTCACGGCCGAGCTGCCACCCTTCTCAAAGCCGGGACAGACGATCGATGTGACCGTCGCCTCGATCGGAGATGCCGCGAGTCTGCGCGGCGGGGAGCTGCTGATGACCTCGCTGCGCGGCGCCGACGGGCAGGTCTATGCCGTCGCCCAGGGCAGCGTGCTCGTGAGCGGCTTCGGAGTGAACGGCAAGGACGGCTCCAAGATCACGCTCAACGTGCCGAGCAGCGGGCGCATACCCAACGGAGCCACCGTCGAGCGCGAGGTATCCATGCATTTCGCCTCCGAGCCGCATCTCGTGCTCAATCTGAACACTCCCGATTTCACCACTTCCGCACGGGTTGCCGCCGCCATCAACAAGCTGCTCGGCTCCGGAACCGCCGAGGCGCTCGATGCCGTCTCCATCCGCGTGGCCGCTCCGGTCAATCCCGATCAGCGCATCGCCTACGTGGCGACGCTGGAGGATATTCAGGTCGATCCGGGGATCGCCCCCGCGCGCGTCATCGTCAACTCACGCACCGGCACCGTGGTCATCAGCTCGGAGGTGCGCGTGATGGCTGCGGCCGTCGCGCATGGCTCGCTTGCCGTGACCATCACCGAGCGCCAGGACGTGAGCCAGCCGGGACCCCTGTCGCAGGGCACGACCACCGTGACACCACGCAGCACGATCGATGTGAAGCAGGCGGATGCGCACATGTTCGTGTTCCAGGCCGGCGTCAATCTCGATGAGATCGTGCGCGCGGTGAATCAGGTCGGAGCGGCCCCCGGGGACCTGGTCGCCATTCTCGAGGCGCTGCAGCAGGCCGGCGCGCTGCGCGCTCAACTCATCGTTCTGTAGCCTGTCATGACGGCGCCGGTCCCCGATGTGCGCACGTACGGCGATTTCGCCGGACTCGAGTCGCTGAAGAAGGCGGCGCACGGCAACGATCCGACGGCCGTCCGCGAGGTCGCGCGCCAGTTCGAGAGCCTGTTCGCGCGCATGCTGATCAAGAGCATGCGCGATGCAATCGGGCGCGATCCGATCTTCGGCAGCGACCAGGAAGAGACCTATCAGGGAATGTTCGACGATCAGCTGTCGCTGCAGCTCACGCGCGGCCACGGCCTCGGACTCGCCGACATGCTGGTGCGCCAGCTGCAGCGCCGGGGTCTGGCCACTGCCGGCGCAAGCTCCCAGAGCTCCACTGCAGGTACCGGTGCCAAGGCGGGCGCGACCGGCGCGACCGGCGTGACGGGCGCCGCCGGCAGCTCAGGCGGCAGCGCGGCCTCGGGGCTTGCGCCGGTCTCGAAGGCGGACCAGACGAGCTTCATCCGCGATGTGTGGCCGCAAGCTCAGCAGGCCGGCGCGCAGCTCGGGGTGGCCCCGGCGAGCCTCGTTGCGCAGGCAGCGCTCGAGTCGGACTGGGGCCGCAGCATCCCTCGAGATGCGGACGGGCGCTCCAGCCACAACCTCTTCGGCATCAAGGCCGCGGGCAGCTGGAACGGAGCGAGCGTCACTGCGGGCACGCAGGAGGTCGAGGGCGGCGTGGCGCATGCGACCGCGGCGCAGTTTCGCGCCTACTCCAGCCGGGCCGAGGGATTCCAGGATTATGTCGCGCTGCTGCAGAACGAGCCTCGCTATGCACAGGCGCTCAATACCGGCGGTGACGCCCATGCGTTCGCCAGCGCGCTGCAGCGCGGGGGCTATGCGACCGATCCCGACTACGCCCGCAAGGTGAGCGCGGTGGCCGGCAGCGTCGCGAGCCTTGCGCAGCCGCTCAAGTTTGCGAGTGCCGCGCCGATCAACGCTAAGACGGATAGCCTCTAGCAGGACGTCACGGAATGGCTGACATACTCGCGACCGCCTCCTCGGGCCTCATTGCCTTCCAGCAAGCGCTCGATGTGACGAGCAACAACGTCGCCAACGTCTCCACGCCTGGCTACGACGCCGAAACGGCCAACTTCACGGAAGCCCCGGGCGAGGGAACCTCGATCGGCTACATCGGCAGCGGTGTCGACGTCTCGAGCATCACGCGCGCCTACAACGCGCTGCTTGCCCAGCAGGCGAACGCCTCGCAGTCGAGCTACACGAGCTTCAACACGCTCGCGACCTGGGCGGCACAGATCGACAATATGTTGAGCTCCTCGAGCACCGGCCTCACGACGAGCTTGCAGAGCTTCGTCAACTCCCTGCAGACGCTGGCGAGCTCGCCGACCTCCACTGCCTCAGGCCAGGCGGTGCTCAGTCAAGCACAGGCGCTCGCGCAGCAACTGCAGTCCTACAGCTCGCAGGTGTCGCAAGCGCAGTCGCAGGTCGAATCGCAGATCCAGGGCAACGTCTCCGAGATCAACACGCTCGCGAGCAACATCGCCGCGGTCAACGGCGAGATCGCCCACGCGGCCGGCGCCGACCCCGGGCAGACCCCGAATCAGCTCCTCGATCAGCTCGACGGCCTCGTCAGTCAGCTCAGCCAGTACGTCACGGTCAACACCGTCGGCGGAAGCAATGGCGAGTTGAACGTATACATCGGGACCGGACAGGCGCTCGTGCTCGGAAGCAGCACACAGCAGCTCACGGCGACGCCGAATGCGTATGACGCCACGCAATACGACATTGGACTCACGAGCGGCAGCAACACCGTCGATATCACCTCGGAGGTGACCGGCGGCTCCCTCGGAGGACTGCTGGGCACGGTCAGCCAGGTCCTGCAACCGACCCAGAATGCGCTGGGGCAGATCTCGGTGGGCCTCGCAACGCTTGTGAACCAGCAGCAAGCCGCGGGGATGGATCTCACTGGCGCGCAGGGCCAGGCGATGTTCGCCGTTGGCGGTGTCCAGGTCTTCGGCGACACGAACAACACCGGCACCGCCTCGCTCGATGTCACCCGCACCAGCCTGAGCGCGCTCACGACCGATGACTACACCCTTCAGTACACGGGCACCGGCTCGAACGGCGGCTGGCAGCTGCTGGATCAGACGACCGGGCAGACGGTCTCCATGACCGGCACGGGCACGAGCGCCGATCCGCTGCTGGCCGCAGGCATGTCGATCATTGCAAGCGGAACCCCGGCAACCGACGACAGCTTCCTCATCCAGCCGACGGCCGGCGCCGCGCAAGGCCTCTCCGTGCAGCTGACGAATCCCTCGCAAATCGCCTCTGCCTCGCTCGTGCAGGCGAGCGCATCCACGAGCAACACCGGGACTGGCAGCATCTCCTCGGCCGGTGTTACCGATCCGAGTACCTGGCTCGCCAATGCAGGCACGTACACGCTCTCGTTCTCGAGCCCCACTGCATACGTGGTGACGAACTCCGCGGGAACGCAGGTCGGCTCCGGAACCTACACGAGCGGTAGCGCGATCGACATCGAAGGTGCCCAGGTAACCCTCACCGGCACTCCGGCTGCGAACGATACCTTCACGCTAGGCAGCAATTCACCCGCCAACACGGGCGACAACAGCAACCTGCTCGCGATGATCGGCGCCCTGTCCGCCTCGGCGCTCAACGGCGGCACGGCCTCGCTCAGCGGCGCGGCTAACAGCCTCGTCACGCAGGTCGGTACGCTCACGCAACAGGCGCAGTCGAACGCCTCCGCGGAGCAATCGGTGAACCAATCGGCAACGACCGCGCTGAGCAACGCATCGGGCGTGAACCTCGATGAGGAGGCGGCGCTCATGGTGCAGTACGAGCAGGCCTATCAGGCCTGCGCGCAGATGATCTCCGCCTCCACCACGATGTTCGACTCACTCATCACCGCGATGACCTACGGCTGATCGCAACATGACCATCTCGACCGTCACCTTCCAGAACGATGCCCTCTACGCCATCGACGCGCTCGACACCCAGGTGGCGCAGACGCAGAACCAGCTCTCCACCGGTCTCACGCTGCAGAATGCCGCGGACAATCCCGTGGCGATGTCGCAGGTGAACGAGCTGGACAACCAGCTCTCGGCGTCCCAGCAATATGTCACCAACGGCAACGGCGCAACCACCAATCTGCAGCTCGAGGAGCAGGCTCTGACGAATGCGACCAATGTTCTGCAGAGCGCGCAGAGCCTTGCCACCGAGGCCAACAACGGGGCTTTGAACGGCTCGCAGCGCCAGGACATCGCAACCCAGCTGCAGCAGCTTCTCCAGCAGCTGGTGTCGGTAGCCAACAGCACTGACAGCAATGGGAACTACCTCTTCGCCGGCACCGCCAGTGCCACGCAGCCCTTCGCCCAGTCCGGCAGCTCCGTCGCATACTCCGGCAGCGACACGGTGAACCAGGTCGAGGTGGCACCCAATCAGTTCATCTCTCAGGGCGACACGGGCAGCTCGGTGTTCATGAGCATTCCCGCCGGGAATGGGACCTTCGTGACCGGTGCGGCGGCGGGCAACACCGGCTCGGCCTCGATCGATACCGGGAGCGTCACCGATCCGGGGACGTGGGCGTCGAATGCGGGCGCTTACACCATCTCGTTCGTGAGCCCGACGCAGTACGAGGTGACGAACAGCGCGGGCGCGGTGGTGGTGAACCCCACCAGCTACACCAGCGGCGATGCGATCGCATTCGAGGGCGTCCAGGTGACCGTCAGCGGCACGCCTGCGACGGGCGATGAGTTCACCGTCGCACCGGCCGGCACGGCGAGCGCATTCAGCACCCTTTCGAGCCTCGTCACGACGCTCAACTCGACGACGCTCACTTCCGCACAGATCACCACCCAGGTCGGCACTGCACTGCAGCAGCTCGGCAATGCCGTGACGAATCTCGACAATGTGCAGGCCTCGGTTGGCGCACGGATCGACGCCGTGAGCACTGCCAAGACGACCGCCACGAGCGACCAGACGACGATACAGAGCACCGTATCGCAGCTCTCCGACACCGACTACGCGGCCGCGACGACGCAGCTCAGCACCGAGGAGATCGCGCTGCAGGCCGCCGAGGAGTCGTACGCGTCCATCTCGAAGCTTTCTCTCTTCAACTACCTTGGCTGAGCCGGGGCGACCCGATCGGCCGCACAAGTGTGACCCAAGTCCCATTGTGAACCGCTCATCAGATTCACCGACTGAGACCCCGATGATTCAAGTTCCGCCGTGTTGCACCGATAAACAGGTCAGACAGGAAGCGGCAAAGGGCCGCAACGGGTGGCAGAGCGACGGACCGGTGTCCGGCGCCTGACCTAAACATCAGGAGTCACGGCAATGGCACTAGTTCTCAACACCAACATCAGCTCGCTCGTCGCGCAGAACGCCCTCACGACGTCGGGGAATCAGCTCTCGACGTCGCTCGAGCAGCTCTCCACGGGCTTGCGCATCAACACGGCCGCGGACGACGCAGCCGGCTACGCGATCGTGCAGGGCATGACCTCGCAGATCAACGGCATGGGCCAGGCTGAGCAGAATGCGAACGACGGCGTGTCGCTCGTACAGACGGCCTCGGGTGCGCTGCAGGAGATCACCAACGACTTGCAGAGCATGCGCAGCCTCGCGGTGGAGTCACTGAACGCCACCAACAGCGGTACCGACCGGGCTGACCTCAACACCCAGTTCTCCCAGCTCCTTCAGGACATCGACAGCGTCGCCGCGAACACCCAGTTCAACGGCGTGAACCTGCTCGACGGCTCGTTCCAGGGCGCAAGCTTCCAGATCGGCGCCAATGTGGGACAGAGCATTCAGGTCAACCAGATCGCCGACATGCACACGAATTCGCTCGGCGCATACACCGCAACCTCGACCGCGCCCGGGGCTCCTGCGGCGCTCGTCGCCGGCGATGTGACGCTGACGACCAATGGCCAGACTTACTCGGTCGGCGCCTCCACGGCCGGTGCCTCGGGCGGCCAGGATTCCGACAGCGCCTTCGCGATCGCGGCCGCCATCAACGGGGCCGATTCCGGCATCACCGCCACGGCGACCAATTCGTTCGCCTCCACCACGGCGCCGACCGGTGGCACGAACGTCATGGCCGGCTCCTTCACGCTCAACGGCGCCACGGTGGACATCAGCGCGGGCATGCTCGGCAATGCCGGCACCACCGATGCGACCAACGTCGCCGACGCCATCAATGACCAGAGCGCGACCACCGGCGTCACGGCCTCGGTGAATGCGACCACTGGAAAGATCACCCTGACCACGGCGGACGGGCGCAACATCGACTTTGGCACGGTCACCTCGACCGGCACCGGGACGTTGACCTACGCGACGCTCGGCTTGACCGGCGGCGTGCTTGGCGCCGGCGGTGCGGCCGCGGACGGCGATGCCGTCGGAACGGTGCAGCTCACCAGCCCGTCAAGCTTCACGATCGGCGGCACCTCGCCGACGACGGCGGGGCTCACGGCCGCCACGTACGACACCATCAACAGCACGGTCGCGACCATGGACGTGTCCACGGTGGCCGACGCGAACACTGCGCTCACGACGATCTCGTCCGCGCTGCAGCAGGTGGCCACCCTGAGCGCGGAGCTCGGTGCATATCAGAACCGCTTCCAGTCGGCGGCCACCGGTCTTGCGACCGACGTGACGAACCTCACGAGCGCCCGCAGCAACATTCAGGATACGGACTACGCGGCAGCGACTTCCCAGCTGTCGCAGGCCCAGATCCTGCAGCAGGCGGGTACGGCGATGGTGGCGCAGGCCAACACGATTCCGCAGAACGTGCTGACCCTGCTCCAGCATCTCCCGTAAGGGATGAGTGACCTACGGGTCCGAATAGGCTCGTAAGTACCGAGGGCGGGCTCCACCAGGTGCCCGCCCTCGTGCCTTTGCAGAGCCGGGAAGGCGAGATGGAAGAGCACGATGACAACTAGCAGCATCTCATCGAACACGGGCACGGGCTCCACGTCGCAGCCGATCGTCTCGGTCGCGGGCAGTAGCAGCGCTGCGGCGGCCGGCGGCTCCGTCATCGATGTGAGCGAGCTGGTCTCCGAGCTGGTCGCCGCGGCGCAGGCGCCGCAGGAATCTGTCATCGCCAATCAAACCACGGCGGTCACCACGCAGATCTCCTCGCTCGGAACACTGCAAAGCGCGCTATCGACCTTCCAGTCCGCGCTGAGCGCGCTCGACACGCCGAGCGCCTTCAACACACAGGCCGCGAGCAGCAGCGATCAGTCGGTGTTCACCGCGACTGCGAGCCCGGATGCGAGCGCGGGCACCTATAGCGTGTCGATCACGCAGCTCGCAAGCGCCCAGCAGTTGCTCTCGGGAGCGTTCGCCGGAGGCGGCACGGCCACTGTTGGCACCGGCACGCTCTCGCTGACACTGGGCGGAACGAGCTTCAGCGTCGCCATCGACAGCTCCAACGACACGCTCGATGGCATCGCGTCGGCCATCAACTCGGCGACGGGTAACCCGGGCATCACGGCCACCGTGCTGCAGGGAACGGGGGGGGCGTACCTGGTCCTCTCCTCCTCGCTCACCGGAGCGGCCAATACGATCCAGGTCACCGAGACCGACGCGGGCACCGGGCTTGCGGCGCTCACCTATGGAACGGGAAACACCGCCAACTACACGCAGCAGTCCCAGGCGCTGGATGCGAGCTTCAGCATCGCGGGTGTTGCCGCGACCAGCGCGAGCAATACCGTCACCGACGCGCTCGGTGGGGTGACGCTCGACCTGCTCGCGCCCACGACATCGCCGGCGACGCTGACCGTCGCGAGCGACACCACGACGGTCGAGAGCAATATCGAGGCGTTCGTATCGGCCTACAACACATTGCTCGGTACCTTCAACCAGCTGGGTAGCTACGACAGCGCGACGGGCGCGGCCGGGCCGATGATGGGGAGCGGACTGCTCGAGAATATCCAGAACCAGGTGAGCAACGCGCTTTACAACGTCGTGGACACCGGCTCTTCGATCTATAACTCGCTCGCAAGCGTCGGTGTCACCACCAACAGCGACGGCACGCTGAGCGTGGATAGCTCGACGCTCGGCAATGCTCTGGCGACGAACTTCAGCGCGGTGAGCGCGCTCTTCAGCGGCACGGGAGGAATCGCCTCGACGCTGAACACTCAGATGACGGCCGCGCTCGCCACCGGCGGGCCGATCAGCGACGAGAGCCAAACGCTGACCGACCAGGAGAACGCGCTGACCACGCAGAGCAACAATCTCGACACGCAGATGGCGGCGCTGCAGGCGAGTCTCACGCAGCAATACGCAGCGCTCAATACGCTGCTCTCCTCATTGCAGACCACTTCGGCCTATCTCACGCAGCAATTCGACTCGCTCCCGAAGGTGCAAAGTCAGTCGAGCGCGTGAGGCGCGCACTCAAGTTCCGGCAGCGTGGGCCGCTACAGCAGTCATAGGGATTTGGACGGAGCAGCGCGACGTGAACGCCCAGAAGTCGAGACTTGCGGCCTACGAGAGCGTCTCAGTGCAGGGCGGCGTGGCGGCCGCGGACCCGCACGGACTCATCGTACTCCTGATGGATGGTGCCATGGAGCGCATGGCCACCGCGCGCGGTTGCATCGAGCATCGCGAGATCGTTCGCAAGGCGAAGCTGTTGCACAGCGCCGTGCGCATCATCGCAGAGCTGCGCGGGGTCTTGAATCTCGCGCAAGGCGGCGCCATCGCTCAGAACCTGAGCGACCTGTACGATTACATGGCACGCCGCCTGATCCTCGCAAATGCCCAGAATGACGTGGGTTGCATCAACGAGGTGATGAGCCTGCTCGGTGAGATCCGCGGAGCATGGGTCGCCATCGGTCCTCAGGTGCGTCAAGCCAGCGCACCGGGCGCTCTGGGCGGGGGGATGCTTCCCTCCACATCGCCGGCTCCGGCCGCCTGACCTGCGGCATCACACTCGTGAAGGCCGCATCGAGAGCTGCGGGTCCCATGAGTCTCGCTTCCCCAAAGCGCCGCCGGAGTCACCGTGGCCTCGCCCTTTGATCCAGTGACCGGCACCCCTGCGCTCACGCCCTCGTCCAATATTCAGACGGGCACCAGCGCTACGGGCAGATTTCGCGCGCCGGCGTATGCGGCGCCCCCCGTGCCACGCGCCGTCGCGGCCGTTCAGGCGGCGGTGGAGCAGATCCGCGAGAGCCTCGCGAGCGCCAGCCGCAGGCTCGAATTCCAGGCCGATTCCGTCACGGGGCTGGTCGTCGTCACGATCAAGGATGCCGAAACGGGGCAGGTCATCCATCAGCTGCCGGGACACTCGGTGCTTGCATTCGCCGGGGCCCTCACCCCGAGAATCGACGGTCCTCGGGGTCTCATCGACCTGACGGCCTAAGAGGCCGACGGCACTCTCATCCCACGAAGCGCCGCGCGTTGCGGAACACCCGCATCCACCCGCTCCATTCTCCCGCCTGTTCCGGCCGCCACGAGTTCTGCGCATAGCGCGTGGAGCGCTCGGGATGAGGCATCGTGATGCTCACGCGCCCATCATCGTTCGCGAGAGCTGCAATGCCCAGAGGTGAGCCGCTCGGGTTGAACGGATAGCTCTGCGTGGGGCGTCGATGATGATCGACGTACCTGAAGCTCACCAGACCGCGTTGCATGCACGAGCGGGCCGCCGTCTCGGATTCGAACTCTGCCCGGCCCTCTCCATGAGAGACCGCGATCGGCAGGAACGAGCCGCCCATGCCTTCGAACAGGACGGCGGGAGAGTCCAGAATCTCCACGAGCGAGAAGCGCGCCTCGAACTGCTCCACTCGATTGCGCACGAAGCGCGGCCAGTGGCTGGTTCCGGGAATCAGCTCCTTCAGCGCCGCGAACATCTGACAGCCATTGCAGATCCCGAGCGCGAAGGTGTCCGGACGAGCAAAGAAGGCGGCCAGCTCGCTGCGTGTCCGCTCGTGAAAGAGCACGGACTTCGCCCAGCCCTCCCCCGCACCCAGGACGTCTCCGTACGAGAAGCCCCCGCAGGCGACCAGCCCCTTGAATGCCTGCAGGCTACGCCTGCCGGTCAGCAGGTCGCTCATGTGCACGTCCACGGGCTCGAAGCCTGCATGCGCGAACATGGCTGCGGTCTCGACCTGGCTGTTCACGCCCTGCTCGCGCAGGATGGCCACGGCGGGTCGTACGCCCCGCGCGATGTAGGGTGCAGCCAGGTCATCCTCTGGATCGAAGCTCAAGGTGACGCCGAGCCCCGGGTCGTTCTCCGCGATCTGGGAAGCAAGCTCCTCCTCGGCGCACTGTGGATCGTCGCGGAGCCGGCGCATGTGGTAGGAGGTCTCCGACCACGCGCGGCGCAGGTCGCACCAGGACTCATCGAAGACACCTCTGGAGCCTGCCTTCACGCGCACGCGCAAGGCCGCCGAAGGGGCTCCGAGACGCTGCAGGTGGGCTGCGAGGCCATGGCGGGCGAGCACCTCGCTCAGCCGCGACTCATCGGCCGCGCGCACCTGAATGATTGCGCCCAGCTCCTCGCAGAAAAGCTGCGGCAGTGGCGGCCCCGCGGATAACTCCAGGTCGAGCCCACAATGCCCGGCGAAGGCCATCTCCGTCAGACTCACGAACAAACCCCCGTCCGAGCGATCGTGGTAAGCCAGCACGATGCCCAGCGCTTTGAGCTCGGTGAGCGCTGCGAAGAACTGGATGAGCAACCGCGGATCGTCCAGATCGGCCGGCTCGCTGCCGAGCTCGCCGTACACTTGCGTCAGCACCGATGCGCCCAGGCGCTGGCGCCCGCCGCCCAGGTCGATCAGCCACAACGAAGTCGGCCCCACATCGGTGCGCAGCACCGGCGTGAGCGTGCGACGCACATCCTTCACCGGCGCGAAGGCCGAGACAATCAGGGAGACGGGCGCAATGACCGCCCGCTCGCCACTTCTTCCGCGCCAGCGAGTCTTCATCGAGAGCGAGTCCTTACCCACCGGAATCGCGATCCCGAGCGCAGGACAGAGCTCTTTGGCGACCGCCTGCACGGTCGCGTAGAGAGCGGCGTCCTCGCCAGGCTCCCCGGACGCTGCCATCCAGTTCGCCGAGAGCCGAATGTCGCTCAACGAGGCCACATCCGCCGCAAGCAGGTTCATGAGAGCCTCGCCGACGGCGAGCCGCCCCGATGCGGGCGCATCGAGGACTGCCACCGGCGTGCGCTCGCCCATCGCCATGGCCTCACCGCCGTGACCCGTGTAGTCGGCGAGCGTCACGGCGACATCGCTCACGGGGACCTGCCACGGCCCGACCATCTGGTCGCGGCTCACGAGGCCGCCGACCGTACGGTCACCGATGCTGATCAGAAAGGTCTTGTCGGCGACCGCCGGAAAACGCAGCACGCGATAGGCCGCCTCGCGCAGCTCGAGCGCCGCGGTGGAGAACGGGTTGCGGGGGTGGGGGGCGCTCGTGCAACGGCGCACCAGACGCGGAGGCTTGCCGAGCAACATCTCGAGCGGCATGTCGATCGGGGAGTTCTGGAAGAGCTCATCGTGCACGTGCAACCGACCGCTCGCATCGAGCGTGCCGATCACGGCAAACGGACAGCGCTCGCGCTCGGCAATGGCTGCGAACCGCTCCACATCGGCTGCGCCAATCACCAGCACGTAGCGCTCTTGAGCTTCGTTGCACCACAGCTCGAGCGGTGACATCCCGGGCTCGGCGCTCGGAATCGCGCGCAGATCCAGGTGGCCGCCGCAGCCGCTCTGTGCGAGCGCCTCGGGCACCGCATTCGACAATCCACCCGCGCCCACATCGTGAATCAGCAGAATCGGGTTCTCGGGCCCGAGCCCCCAGCAGGCATCGATGACCTCCTGTGCGCGCCGCTCGATCTCGGCGTTACCCCGCTGGACCGAGGCGAAGTCGAGATCGGCGCTCATAGCACCGCTGGTGACGGAGGAGGCGGCTCCACCGCCCAGACCGATCAGCATCGCGGGGCCACCGAGCACGATGAGCCGCGCACCCGGCGCCGCGGACAGCTTCTCGATGTGGGTGCGGCGGATGCTCCCGAGCCCTCCCGCGATCATGATGGGCTTGTGATAGCCGCGAATGAGCCCTTGCGATGCATCGAGGGGGCGTTCCTGGAACGTGCGGAAGTAGCCGCACACGTTGGGTCGCCCGAACTCGTTATTGAAGGACGCAGCGCCGATCGGCCCCTCGAGCATGATGTCGAGCGCGGATGCGATCCGCTCCGGCCGCCCGACGCCATGCTCCCAGGGGTGGCTGAAGCCCGGGATCTCCAGGTGCGAGACCGTGAATCCTGTCAGGCCGGCCTTCGGCTTGCCGCCACGACCGGTCGCGCCCTCGTCCCGGATCTCTCCGCCGGCGCCGGTTGCTGCGCCCGGGAACGGAGAGATCGCCGTCGGATGATTGTGCGTCTCGACCTTGATCAGGATGTCGATCGGCTCGCGCTCGCTGCGATACGCGCCCGTGCGCGGGTCTGCAAAGTAACGCGCGCCCAACCCTCCTTCGATCACCGCAGCATTGTCGCGATAGGCCGAGAGCACCCCGCGCGGGCTTGCGGCGTGCGTCGAGCGGATCATCGCAAACAGCGAGTCCGCCTGCTCGCGCCCGTCGATGATCCAGCGTGCATTGAAGATCTTGTGCCGGCAGTGCTCGGAGTTCGCCTGCGCGAACATCATCAGCTCGGCATCCGTCGGATCGCGCCCGAGCGTCTGGAAGCTCGCGACCAGGTAATCGATCTCCTCCGCCGAGAGCGCAAGCCCGAGCTCGTGGTTCGCGGTCTCGATCCCGTTGCGATCGCGGCCCAGGGGGACCTTCCGCAGCGGCCGCGGCACGGCATGCTCGAAGAGCACCGCGGCCCCCGCCGTATCGAGCAGTGCCATCTCCGTCATGCGATCGAAAAGCGCCCCCGCGAGGCGCAGCAAAGTGGCAGGCTCGAGCGCTTGCGAGGCGCGCACCCGATAAGCGATGCCGCGCTCGATCCGCCGTACGGCATCCAGTCCGCACACGCGCGCGATGTCGGTCGCCTTGCTCGACCATGGCGAGACGGTACCGGTCCGGGGCACGATGAGCATCAGCTGACCTGCCGTCTCGTCCGGAGCGGACCCCGGCATCCGTGGCCCGTAGCTCAAGAGCCGCTCGAGCAGGCGGGCTTCGGGGCTTGCGAGCTTGCGTGCAGTATCGACGAAATGGACGAAACGAGAGTTCAGCCCGGATACGGCGGGGTCGAGGGCGCTCAGTCGGCTGACGAGTTTCGCGAGGCGAAAAGGCAGCAGAGCGGGCGCGCCAGGCAGAACGAGCATTACTATTTCTGACCGCCAGGCGGCTCACCTTGCGGAGCCGAATATACGGGCATGGGGAACTGGGCCACGTTGCTCGCCCCCTCGAGCGTGGTGATCTTGCTGACCCCCTGCTTTCGCACCTCATCGATGCGCAGAACGGAATGCAGGGGCAGATAGCTGCGTTTGACTCCGCTGAATTCGTTCTTGATGCGCTCCTCCGCGGGATCCACCACCACCGTGGAGCGCTCCCCGAACACCAGCTCCTCGACCTCGATGAACCCGAAGAGGCTTCCGTGACTCACCTTGCGGGCGTAAACCTCGTAAACCTTGCCCTGGTTCACAAAGAGCACCTTGAAAATGTGACTGGCTGCCATGGGATTATTGCGGCGCGTTGCTACTTTCCCACGAGATTATATTCTTCGCGCCCGGGGAAAGGCGTGCCGTGCGAAAGCGCAGGCGCCTTCTTGAGCGCTTCTCGCCGGGGAACCCATGGCGCTGCGACTGCGCGTGATCAGTAATCAACGACGGCTGCTCGGGGAACGAAGCACGATGAGCTTCGGCGCCGCGGGCGGCTCGATCGGTCGCTCCGCCGACAACGACTGGGTCCTCCCCGATCCCGAGCGTTACGTCTCGGCGCATCACGCGCGCATCTCGTTCACCGACGGGCAGTTCATGCTGGAGGACACCAGCACCAACGGCGTATTCGTGAACGACGACGAGCGGGCGGTGAGCACCTACGGTCCGTACCCGCTCAAAAGCGGGGACGTCTTGCGGGTCGGGGAGTATCAGCTGGTCGTCGCGCTCGATCGTCAGCCGAACGAGCCGCACGCCGTGGCTGATCCCGCTCCAACGCACGTTGACGTGCTCGAGAGCGTCGGCCGCCTCAGCCAGACCGATCTCGGCGCATCCTTGAACCTCGACGAGCTTCTGATGAGCGACGCCTCGACCGAAAGCCCCTCCGGAGCCAGGCTGCGGCCCGTCAATGCGTACGGGCAGGCCGTCGCGGCGCATCCCAAGCCCCCTGCCGCGGAGATCGGCGATTCCGAAGAGGAGGCCGTCGCCCGGCGCATCGAGCGCCTCGCGCGGGCCGCGGCCAAGGCGCGCGATGCGCGCTCCGCCGAGCTGCCTTCGCTTTACGATGTGCATACCGGCCTGCAGACCTTCTGTCGCGGTGCCGGCATCGAGCCGGACCAGCTGCCCGCCGATGCGCAAACGCGGCTCTTGCACCTGGTCGGCCAGCTGTTTCGCGAGATTCTCGTCGGCGTGAAAGACCTCGAGCGCGCACGCACGGATATCCGCAATCGCTTCCGCATCGAGCTGCCGGTCGACCCGGAGGACACCCGTCCCTCCCTGCTGCGCTCGAACGTGGAGGAGCTTCTGGTGCAGCTCCTGGTGCAGCACGACAGTCGCAAGCTCGACGCCGTGCAGTGGTTGCGCGAGATCGTTGAAGCCGCCAAGGCGCACGAGCGGGCGGTCGCCGAGGCCTTCCGCAAGGCGTTCATCGAGTTTGTCGACCGCTTCGACCCGGCCGAGCTCGAAGCGCGCTTCCAGCGCACGGCCAAGCGCGGCCGGTTCTCGGGAAATGGCGAGTCGAGCTACTGGTCGTTGTTCACCGATTTCTATCGCAATCTCACGGAGATGCCCGCGGATCACCTGCCGCACACCTTCGTGGAAGCCTTCGCACAGGCCTACAAGCAAGCCCTTCTCCCACCCAAGACGACGAATTGAGCTGCCGCTAGCGCCGCGCCTGCCTTAGGGCCGGCACGGGCTCGACGGAGCCCTGGGTCAGCGCCAGCACCGCATAGGCGGTGGCGGCATCGCTCATGAAGCGTCCTTTCGGTGTCGTCCAGCTCATGCGCTGATTGATGGAGTAAGCAGGCCAGAATCCCTCGGGCTGCTGGTGGTGCACGAGCCAGGAGAGTCCGCGCTGCAGCCGGGGATCGCCCCGTGGGACCCCCGCGCGCTCGAGGACGAAGGTGACGAAGCCCGTGGCGTAGCCATCGCTCCACAGCCGCAGAATCCGCGCAAAGCGCCGATAGCTGGGCGCGAGCGCATAAAGACTCCACCCACCATCGGCGTGCTGGGCGCGAAACGCGGCGTCGATGATCGCCTGACGGCGCGCGGGCGCGATGAGCTGCGGCAGCGAGCTCGCCGCCCAAAGGAGAGCCAGCCTCTGGTGAAGAGGCTGCGCATCGTAGTTGCGGTCGAGGTATGCGGTCAGCCGTTGCAGGGGCCCCTGGATCGTTGCCGTCGATCGGTAGTTCTCTGGCGCCGTCCCGACGGCCAGGGCCGCCATCGCGGCTCCGAAGTATTGTGCGTCGCGGGTTTCCCAGGGCTGAAGGTCAAAGTCGAGCCATGCCCAGGCACCTGAGGAATCACCCGTGAGCTCCTGAGTCTCCCACATGTGTTCGAGGGCACTCTTCGTGTCGGGGCTCAAACGGCC
This sequence comes from Steroidobacteraceae bacterium, assembly GCA_035524075.1. Taxonomy (GTDB): domain Bacteria; phylum Pseudomonadota; class Gammaproteobacteria; order Steroidobacterales; family Steroidobacteraceae; genus JASHUC01. The sequence continues at coordinate 232,931 of DATKPP010000045.1, forward strand.
CGTTCGGGCGTCCTCGCTCACCAGGATCAGGGCATTCAGAACCGCCTCCGTGCCCCGAGACTGCACCGACTTCGGCCGCCCGTTCCTCTGGTCCGTGTAGTAGGGCAGCGTCTGGTTCCAGAGCCGCACACGCTTGACGACATCGGCTCGCAGCCGGCTCTCCTGCGGACTCGCTGGCCGACCATCGAGGGGACCGTCGAGCTGCGCCCTCCCCAGGGCGTACGGGAGGACTGTGTGGCAGGAGATGCAGAAGGTTGCGTGGTCGCGCGCCGAGCCCGGCCAGCGCACCCACCAGTCCTGTCGCTGGTCCAGATAGACGGCAGCGGCACCAGGGTCCCAGCTGCCCGATCGGCCGTCCGGCCGGGGGGAGCAACCGGCAATCCAGACAGCCAAGGCGGAGACCAGAAGGGCGTGGGTGCGCATTCAGGGTCGTCTCCTGGGGGGAGTCCCTCCCCAGGGCGGCAAGCGACGAGCCCGGCTTGCGCCGGGCCCAGTCATTTGGCGGAGAGGGTGGGATTCGAACCCACGTGCCGGTTTTGCCCGACCATCCGATTTCGAGTCGGCGCCGTTATGACCGCTTCGGTACCTCTCCGACGGGATCATCATCACCAGGCGACTGCAGTGCAGCAGCCGTCGCGGAACGCAAATCTAATACTCAGCTCACAATCCTGCCGGCGGGGAGTGACCTCGTAACATACTAATTTTCAAGAAAAAATCTCCACATCTGCGGAGATTTGACTTATCTAGCCGGGATTCTGTCTAGAGCCGAGACCCTGTAGCCCCCGGCACTGGTATTCTAACGAACTAGGAGGTGGGGATGCACCGGCGCCTAAGACATGCTTTCGGGGTGGGCCGGCCAACTGGGCTGCTACGCCCGCCACTGGCGATCGCCGTGCTGGCTCTGGTGGGCAGCTGCACTCCACGGCCACCGGCGGATGACTCTTCCCACTCGAGCGCCGAGCTGCGGGTGGTCACGCTCAACACCCCGACCTCATACTACCTGGGACCCAGCCGCGCCGAAGGACTGGAATTCGAGCTTGCGAGCCAGTTCGCACGGCGGTCGGGACGTACCCTCTACATGTATCCGGTGGCCAGCGCACAGGCGATGCAGGCCGAGCTTGCCGCCGGACGCGCCGATATTGCTGCAGCGCAAATCACGGCGGACTCGAGCTGGCGGGAGGTCGGAGAGCCGGCGGATGTCTACGAGCATATTCCACAGCTGGTCGTGTATCGGGTGGGAGCCCCCCGCCCGAGAGATACGCTGCAGCTCGAATCTGCACGATTGTCGGTCCGTGCGGGCAGCCCTCAGGAGCGTCTCCTCGAGAGGTTGAAGCACACCGTGGCGCCCTCTCTGGCCTGGATCGAGACGGCTCCTCGAGCCGCCGATCCGGTCGAGGACGTGGAGAACGGTGAAGCCGACTATGCGATCGTCGACGAGCGCGAGTTCTCGTTCTCGCACCACCTGTACCCGGACGTGGCGGTCGGGTTCGCTCTTGCCGATGACCGCCCTGTCCAGTGGATCGTGCGAAGCGGGGCGGCACGACTGTACGACTCCGTGAACCAGTTTTTCCGGGAGATGAGTGAGTCCGGCGAGCTCACCTCGCTGATCGCGCTCAGCTCGGGGGATGAGCGACGGTTCCAGTACGAGGAGTCCCGCAAGTTCGAGGAGCTCGCCGTGTCGCGTCTGCCGCGCTACAGGATGTGGTTCGAGCAGGCTGAAATGGCGACCGGGATCGACTGGAGGCTGCTGGCGGCGATTGCCTACCAGGAGTCGCAGTGGGATCCGGCGGCGCACTCACCCACTGGTGCGTCCGGGCTGATGATGCTCACGACGGCCACGGCGCAGTCGCTGGGTGTTGGAGATCGTGCGGATGCTCGCCTGAACATCCTGGCCGGCGCCAAGTACTTCCTCGAGGTGCTGGGGAAGATGCCGGACCACATTCCGCAACCCGATCGGACCTGGTTTGCCGTGGCTGCCTACAACGTAGGGTTCGGCCATCTCGAGGACGCCCGTGTGCTCGCCCAAAGCCGCGGCAAGAACCCGGACTCGTGGGTGGATGTGCGACAGGAGCTCCCGAGGCTCGCGGAGGAGCAGTGGTACGAGCGCGCCAGGCGGGGCTTCTGCCGGGGGTGGGAGCCGGTGCAATACGTGGATCGCATCCAGAGCTACTTGAAGCTGCTCGAGTGGCAGTCGCCGACCACTATCGCGGGGGCGGCGACCCGGGTATCACCGCGCGCCTGATCCGCGCCGCTCCGCAAAGAATCTCTGCAGCATCGCTCCGCATTCCTCCGCAAGGACTCCGCCGAAGACATCGACGCGGTGGTTCAGTCCGGGCAAGGCGAACACATCGACCAGACTCCCCGCGCCTCCCGCCCGCGGGTCCCATGCGCCGAAAACGAGCCGGCGCACGCGCGCATGCACAAGGGCTGCGGCGCACATGACACACGGCTCCAGGGTAACGTAGAGCGTCGTGTCGGTAAGCCGATAGCTCTCGAGCAGTCTTCCGGCGGCACGCAGAGCCTCCATCTCGGCGTGCGCCGTGGGGTCACGCAGCTCGATCGGCCGGTTGACCCCTTCTGAGATCACGGCGCCCTCGCGAACGAGCAGCGCGCCGACGGGTACCTCGCCGCGAGCCTGCGTCGCCAGGGCGAGCTCGAGCGCGCGCCTCATGAAATCGATGTCCGAGGGTGAGCGCATCCGCTCAGCATGTCTCAAGTTCACGCAGGGCGCACCTTGCGCCGTGGATGGTCGCTGCGGATGACCCCGCGCCGGCAATTGCTTAGAGTAGAAGCGTGAGCACCGAGATCGAGCTCAAACTGGAGCTTCCTGCAACCGAGGCGGATAAGGTTCGCCGGCTCGATTGGCTGCGCGAGCTCAGCGGTCCGGCGAGATGTCAGCAGCTCGTGACCGTGTACTTCGACACACCGAAATTCAAGCTCAGGGACCGCGGCCTTGCCATCCGCGTGCGCCGCGCCGGCCGGCGTCGCCTGCAAGCGATCAAGGCAATCAATAGAAGCAATGGTGCGTTTGCTCGCGACGAGTGGGAACAGGAGATCAGCGGCGATGCGCCCGACCTGAGGCTCGCGCGCGGTACCCCGGTCGCGCCACTGGCGCGCAAGCGGCTCGGACGCAAGCTCAGGCCGATCTTCGAGACGGTGATCGAGCGCACAACCTTCCCGATTCATTCAGAGCGGGCGGACCTCGAGCTGGCGCTCGACCGCGGGCACATCAAGGTTCATGGCGGGCGCGAACGCGAGCCGATCAGCGAGCTCGAGATCGAGGTAAAGCGTGGCGATTCCCTCGAGCTGGCCAAGATCGCGCGCCGCCTGGCGCGCTCGCTTTCGGTCGGCTACGCGCCACGCTCGAAGGCAGAGCGCGGCTACGCGCTCAGTGCGAATCAGGCGGACGATGCGGTGCGGGGCGCCGAGATCGTTCTCGACCGTACGGTATCTGCCGGGGATGCTCTGCGGATCATCGGTCTTTCGTGCCTGGATCACGCCGTGGCGAATGAAAGGGCAACTCGCCAGGGCAACACGGAGGGAATTCATCAGATGCGGGTGGGCCTGCGCCGGCTGCGCACCGCACTCTCGCTCTTCAAGGAGCTGGTGCACGGTCCCGAGACGGAGGCGATCAAGGCCGAGCTCAAGTGGCTGTCCGAGCAGCTTGCTGCCGCGCGCGACCTGGATGTGCTGATCGAGAAGCGGGTGCGCCCGCTGCGCGCCGCGGCCCCGATTGGCCCTGCCGCGGCCGTGCTCAAACAGGACCTGGATGCACGGCGCGCCGCCGCGCTGGCCAAGGCGAGGGCCGCCGTTGAGAGTGACCGCTATCGCAGCATCGGGCTGCGTACGGCACTGTGGCTCGCCGATGGCAGCTGGTCGCGCGGCGAGGACCCACTCCTGTCCAGCCGGCGTGCACGGCCGGCGGCCGAGCTCGCCGCGGAGGCGCTCTCCACGCGAACCAAGAAGGTGCTGAAAAGGCTGCGGCGGGTTGAGAAGCTCGACGCTCACGGGCGGCACAAGCTGCGCATCGCCGTCAAGAAGCTGCGCTACGCGTGCGAGTTCTTTGGCGGCCTGTGCAGCACTGCAAAGCACACCGCACGCCGCAAGCGCTTCTGCAAGACGCTGAAGGGCTTGCAGCAGCTCCTCGGGACGCTCAACGACTTCGAGGTGCACAAGGGAATGGCGGCGCGAATCGCGCGGCCGCGCAAGGATACGCGGGCGCAGGTACGCAAGGCGCTCGCAATGGGATTCATCACGGGGCAGGAGCAGAAGCAGTTCACCTCGTGCCTCAGAGCGATCAGGGTTGCCGGCGCGCGCTTGTCGAAGCTGCCGGTCTTCTGGAGATAGAGCCGTAAGGACTGACGCGCGCGAGGCTCGCGCAGAGGAGACGATGGGCTCCCCTCCGCGCGCCCCCGCCCGTGATCAGCCGCGTACCCAGTGACCCGGCACGAAGTGGTAGCGCCCGTGACGGGGAATCCACGCCTCGGGTACCCAGTGAAAGCCGCGACGCTCGCGCATCCAGTGTCCATCCACCCAGACGTGACGATAGCCGTCCCAGCGCCAGAACCCCGGCGCCCAAACCCAGCCCGGACGCGGCGGCGGGGCAACCAGGATGCGCGGTGCAGGCGGGGCGATCTGAATGTCGATGCCGACCTGCGCGTGGACCGGTGACATCGCGCCGAGGAACAGCGCGGCTGCCGCGGCCGGCAGAATGAGCGCATATGCTCGCACGCGTTTGCGTGCGCACACCGGGCCGGTTCGAGGCCCTGTGACAGCAGGGAATGAGCTTTTCAAAGCAACCTCCATTGGTGACTGACCAAAGTCCCACAGCCTGATCAACGATGAGGCGCCGCATGGGGTTGACGGCGCTCACCGACGGTCAAAATGCTATGCAAAGCACGCGCTTGCTGGCGGGGAGGCGCGCACACAATTACGCGCTCGTCCGTCCCCTACGGGCGTCTGCAAATGGCGACACCCACCTCACAGCGGCTGGGCGGGAGAGCCGGGGTCTGGGGGAAGCGGGATCCACTCGCGATCGTCGTGATACGGAAGCTTCATGCGGCCGTTGCGCCAATCGCTCTTGGCCTGCTCGATGCGCTCGCGCGATGAGGAGACGAAATTCCATTCGATGAAACGCTCACCGACGGGCTCACCGCCCAGCAGCATGACGATCGAGGGCTCAAGAGCTGTGAACAGCACGGGCTTGCCTGCAGCAAAGACGGCCATCCGGCCGTGCTCGATTCGCTCGCGGTCCACCTCGACCGACCCCGCCGCCACATAGGCGGCGCGCTCCGGGTATTCCGCGGGAAGCTGTGCCTGCACTCCCGCGGCCAATCGCCAGTGCACGTAGAACAGGGGCGAGAGCGTCTTGACCTTCGCGTGCGCGCCAAACGCCGCGCCTGCGATCAATCTCGCCCACAGGCCGCCTGCCTCGTAGGTGGGCAGATCCTCGGCGCCGTGATGTGAGAAAGACGGCTCCGCCTCTTCGGCTTCCTTGGGTAACGCTACCCACGACTGGATGCCGTGGACGCGATCGCCCGCGGCGCGCGCACGCTCGAATCGTTCGGAATGTGTGATGCCGCGACCGGCCGTCATCCAGTTGACCTCGCCGGGCGAGATCCGCTGTTCCGTTCCGACGCTGTCGCGGTGGGTGATCTCCCCGTCGAACAGGTACGTCACCGTGGAGAGCCCAATGTGGGGGTGAGGCCGCACATCGACCGATTGCGGGATGTGGGGCGGAAAATCCACCGGTCCCATGTGATCGAAGAAGATGAATGGACCCACCATGCGGTGCGTGGCAAACGGCAGCACGCGCCCGACCTCGAATCCGCCGAGATCCCGACGCCGCTGCTCGATGATGAGGTCGATCACGACAACTCTCCGGCTGATCCGCGGTAGCTCGCCTTCAATGTATCAGGTGTCCTGGAGGGCAACCTGAATACGCAGGCCCCGGGCGACTATAGGCCCGGATGCCGCAAAGCAACATGAGCTCGCTGCGATTTCGCGACTCGCGATCGGCGAGCCTTCAACCGATCGGCCACCTGCGCAAGCGATGTTCAGTGTCAATTCAAGGGTGTACAGTTCGCGCGGGGGCTTCGCCAGTCCATCCCCTCAGTTCAGGGAGCCAACAATGAAAAGATTCCGCACCTCGGGTCGGTGCCGGGTGGCGCTCACGCTCATCACGATCCCGACCATCCTCGTAGCAACCAGTGCCTGGGCAGGCTCCGATCAGCCACCGCAGATACCGACGTGCGCCAAGAAGATCGGCACGCTTGCCGTGCACGAGCCTCAAGAGCAATGGTGGGTCGGCATGAATCTGGATTCACCGGCCGCGCTCATCAAGGTCTATGTCGCGCAGTCGAAGTGCTTCACGCTCGTCGATCGCGGCCAGGGATTGCAGGCCGCGCAGGCGGAGCGCGCGCTCGCGGCGAGCGGTGAGGAGCGAGGGGGCTCGAACGTCGGTAAGGGACAGATGAAGGCTGCCGACTACGTGCTGGTCCCCGACATCGCCAATCGCAACGCCCACGCGGGCGGGACCAACGTGGGTGGTCTGGTTGGGGGGTTCTTGCCGCACGGCTTCGGCGCGCTGGTGGGCGGTGTGAGCTTGAAAAGCAAGACGGCTGACGTCGTGCTCACACTCACGGATATCAGATCCACCGAGCAGGTCGCACTCGAGCAGGGCCACGCGAAGAAGACCGACCTCGGCTGGGGGGCCGGAGGCGGCGGCGGGTTCTTCGGCGGCTTCGCCGCAGGGGGCGCCAGCAGCTACGCGAATACCGAGATCGGCCAGGTCGTTGCCATGGCCTACCTCGATGCGTACACCAAGATGGTCGCCGAACTGCAAGCCAATGCACCCGATGCGAAGGCAGACAACGTGCAGCAGTCGGTCACGATGTCCAAGCCCGGGAAGATGTATTCGCAGGCGGACCTGCACTCCGCAGTAGTCCGTGATCTCGACCCTGGGATGACGCTCTACCCGACCGGCGACAAGATGGGCATTTGGTGGAAGGTCACCGACGAGCTCGGGAATGCAGGCTGGGTCGTATCGACGTATTTCCAGCTCGCCAAGTGAGCTAAGGGGACGCCGTGGATACCGCCAGGATCGTCGCCCGGGCGCGAGCGACGCTGCTCACGCCCAAGACCGAGTGGCCGGTGATCGCCGCGGAGTCGGATACCGTCGGCCATCTATACTCGGACTACATCCTCGTGATGGCGGCCATACCAGCCGTCATCCGCTTCCTCTCCCTGGCAGTATTCGGCGTGCGGGTCCCGTTTCTCGGTACCTACCGCGTTGGAATCGTCAATGGGCTTTCCAGCGCGATCGTCACGTATGTGCTCGCACTGCTCGGGGTGTACATCGTGGCGCTGATCGTCGATGCGCTGGCCCCCTCCTTTCAGGGTGAGAAGAATCAAGTCCAGGCGCTGAAGACGGTTGCGTACGCGTACACGGCAAGCTGGGTCGCCTCGATTCTCGGCATCATCCCAGGGCTTACACTGATCGCAGCGCTTGCCGGTCTCGTATACGCGGTCTATCTGCTGCGCATCGGGCTGCCCTTCACGATGAAGTGCCCCGACCACAGCGCAACGGGCTATACCGCCGTGACCATCATTGTCGCGGTCGTCGTGGCAGTGGTGCTCGGCCTCGTGACAAACAGGCTCCTGGGACCGCAATTCTCGTTCAACCCTCGAGCGGGCGGACTGCCCACGTCGGGGTCGGCTCTGCAGAGGAGTCTCGTGGCGGCCGGGCAGCGCATGCAGGAGGCGCAGCAATCCGGAGATTCGGCGGCCCAGGCGAGCGCCGCACAGCAGGCCATCGGTGCCGCACTCGGTGCCTCCGGCAAGGTCGAGTCTCTACCGACCGATCGCTTGAAGTCCTTCATTCCCGACTCGCTGGGCGGACTCAAGCGCACTGAGCTCTCCGCGACACGCAGTGGCGCGCTGGGCATGCAGGTCTCCACGGCCCGGGGCTCCTATTCGGACGGCGCCGGACGCAACCTGCAGGTGGAGATCACCGACACCGGCTCCCTCAGAGGGGTCGTGGGACTTGCCGCGAGCTGGGCGGGGGTCGAGCAGGATAACGAGACCGACTCCGGCTACGACAAGACCTATCAGAAGGACGGGCAGCTCGTGCACGAGAAGTGGAACCGCAACTCCCATCAGGGCGAGTACGGAATCATCGTCGCCCGCCGCTTCGCGGTCGCCGTCACGGGCACTGCGCCGGATATGAACGATCTGAAGAGCGCTGCGGCGAGCTTGAACCTCGCGGGGCTCGCGGCGCTGCAGAATGCAGGGGTTCAGCCGAATTAGGCTACCTTCGCACGCCCCTCGGCCTCCGATCCGCAAAGTAATTCTGCAGCGTACTCAGGCCGGCTCAACGGCGATCCCCAGCCCTTTCGCAGCTTGGCGCACGCGCTCATCGAGACTTAACAGTCTGAGGCCGACGACCGCGGAACGCGCGACGAGCAGCGATGCGAGGTGAATGGCATCGAGTGTCCGAATTGGGTCACCGGGAAAAGGCTGACGCGCGCGATCAACAACCTCGGCCGCGATTCTCAGGACTTGCCAATGAGCAGCAGCCGCGGTGAGGTGCGCTCGCCGGTCGGCTGCTTCGGCCTCCGTCAGTTCCTTGAGCGCCATCGCCCTCAGCAACACGCGGTCACACTCGATCAGGGTCAGGTCGGAGGCGACGATGACCTCAGCCTCGGCGAGCAGCCGGCGCACCGCAGGTGCAGTCGGCTCGCCAAGCAGCCATGCCAGCACCGCACTTGACTCGGCGTAGAGGTTCAACGGGTGCCACGCTCCTCGTCGAGCAACTGGGCGGCGCTCCTACGACGTGGGCCTTGATTGCGTAGCAACGCGGGATACAGGTCCGCTCCAGCCGGAGCACCCAGGGTCAGGAGGCCTCGCCTAGCCAGCGCCTGGAGTCCTGCCGGCACCGACGGATCGCCCGACCCCTGCCCCGGTGGCAGGAGCTCAGCCACGACCTCTCCCCGATCGGTGACCAGGACGCCCTCGCCCAGACGCACGCGGCGAAGGTATTCGCTTAGCTTGTTCTTGAGGTCACGCACACCGACGGTTTTCATACGAATATTGTAGCCACAAGTAGCTACATCGTCAAAACGGGATCATCGTGCTGAACAAGCTCGAAGCGCGCACTCCCGGTCTTATCTAGACAGCCTCGTTGCCACGCAACCGCCGCAGACTCTCGACGGAGGGCACGAAATAATAGGAGCCGGTCAATGGTTGCGTAAAGCGTGTGAGCGCATCGCGCGTGCCGGTGGCAAGGCCCGCCATGCTATCGAGCATTCTGGAGAGCCGCTGCTGGTCTGCGCTGAATCCAACGAACATGGTGCCATGGTCCGCGACGCATCCGTAGGGCATGTTGCGACGAAAGATGTTCCCGAACTCGTCCTGATCTGTGCGAGCGACATGCGAATCCGATGGCTTGTTCTCGAGCTCGATGCTGGCAAGCTTGCTACGCCCGATGATGCGCTCCTGCTGATCGATCGGCAAAGCCTCCCACTCAACTACCTGGTGCTTCCACTTTTGAAGCAGCAGGATGGTGCCGGCAGCACCCGGCGCGCCTTCGGGCACGAGCGCTGCGATAGGGGCGTCGAGCAGCGTTGGATTCTCCGAGCCATCGATGAAGCCGGTCAGATCGCGATCGTGCTGATAAGACCAACTCGAGGTTTCTGCGGCGAGCGATGCCTGGCCTGCGAGATCATGCACGACCGAGCGGGCCATATCGAAGACAACGTCATACGCGCTGCCGGATAGCCACACCAGCGCATCGTGCTGAGTGCTTGGCATGACAAATCCTTCTGTGCCCCGAATCTCCTCATTGAACCCTGCTACCCCCGCAGGGGCCTCATCCGGAACGACATCGCGCCAGAGCTCCGGCCGAAAGCCGATGACGAAGTTCACACCGCCCGTGGTGGTTCTTGGCTCACGGATTGCGCAGATCCTGGAGGCGAACTGCCCGCATTTCTGCGCGTCCAGAAGATCGATGTACTCATTGCCGGTCTGGGACTCACGACCATGCGAATCGGGGCAGTGGGCCAGCATCGTCATGACCCCGGATTCCAGGATTGGTATCGACATCGGCGGCGGAGCGCCTTGTGGGCGGCCCCGCTACTGCTTCTCGCAGCAGGACTGGCCTACGTGTCCGTGTACTTGACGCTGGGGATTTTCGCGATCTTCGCGATCGGTTTCATTGCTACGTTCTAAGTTTTCGCTACTACTCCCACTCGATCGTCGCCGGCGGCTTGCCCGAGATGTCGTACACCACGCGTGAGATCCCCTGCACCTCGTTGACGATGCGTCGGGAGACGTGGTCCAGGAAATCGTACGGCAGCCGTGCCCAGTGCGCCGTCATGAAGTCGACGGTTTCCACGGCACGCAGGGCGATCACGTAGTCGTAGCGGCGCCCGTCGCCCATCACCGCGACGGAGCGCACCGGAAGAAACACTGCGAATGCCTGACTCGTGCGGTCGTACAGATCGTGCTTGCGCAGCTCCTCGATGTAGATGGCATCGGCCTTGCGCAGCAGCTGCGCATACTCCTCGCGCACCTCCCCGAGGATGCGCACGCCGAGACCCGGCCCCGGAAAGGGATGCCGGTAGACCATCTCGCGCGGGAGCCCGAGCTCGAGGCCCAAGCGCCGCACCTCGTCCTTGAACAGCTCGCGCAGCGGCTCGACGAGCTTCAGATGCATGTCGGGTGGAAGCCCGCCGACGTTGTGATGCGACTTGATGACGTGCGCCTTGCCCGTGCGCGCGCCGGCCGACTCGATCACATCGGGATAGATCGTGCCTTGCGCGAGAAACGCGATGCCCTCGAGCTTGCGGGCCTGCTCCTCGAAGACCTCGATGAAGACACGCCCGATGATCTTGCGCTTCGCCTCTGGATCGGCAACTCCGGCGAGCGCTCGCAGGAAGCGCGCAGCTGCATCCACGCGGATCACCTTCACGCCGAGATGACCTGCGAAGGTCTGCATCACCTGGTCGGCCTCGCCCAGCCGCAAGAGGCCGTGGTCGACGAACACGCAGACCAGCTGGCTGCCGATCGCGCGGTGCAGGAGCGCCGCCACGACCGATGAGTCCACCCCGCCCGAGAGTCCGAGCAGCACACGCCCGGTGCCAACCTGCGACCGCACGCGCTCGATCGCATCGTCGATGATGTTGCCCACGCTCCATCGAGCATCGCACCCGCAGATCTCGCGCACGAAGCGCTCCAGAATGCGCGCGCCCTGCCTCGTATGGGTCACCTCGGGATGGAACTGCACACCGTAGAAGCGGCGCGCCTCGTCGCTCATGGCTGCAAGCGGCGCATGCCCGGTCGCTGCGGCGGCGCTGAAGCCCGGAGGAAGCAGCTCGACGCGATCACCATGGCTCATCCAGACATCGAGCACACGGCGGCCTGCATCGTCGCGGCGGTCCTCGATCTCATCGAGGAGTCTGCACGTTCCGGTCGCCGTGACCTCGGCGTATCCGAACTCGCGCGCGGTGGCGGGCGCCACTCGTCCGCCGAGCTGCTGTGCCATCGTCTGCATGCCATAGCAAATGCCGAGCACGGGCACCCCGAGGGTAAAGACTACGGCCGGTGCGCGCGGGGGCTCCTGATCGGTCACCGATTCGGGGCCGCCCGAGAGCACGATCCCACGGGGCGCGAACGCGCGCACCTGCTCCTCGCGCAAGTCCCAGGGGTGGATCTCGCAGTAGACCCCGCATTCGCGAACGCGACGCGCGATGAGCTGCGTGTATTGCGCGCCAAAATCGAGGATCAGAATTCGATCGGCGTGGATGTCGGGACGCGGAGCCGGCGTCTGCGAATGCGAGGCAGGCAGCTGCTGCGGGGCGGCGCTGGCCATGACTTCACGAGGCTGAATAATTCGGCGCCTCTTTGGTGATCGTCACGTCGTGCACATGGCTCTCGCGCACGCCGGCCGTGGTGACGCGCACGAAGGTTGGACGGGTGCGCATCGCTTCGATGTCGTTGCTGCCGGTATAGCCCATGGCCGCCCGCAAACCGCCGGCGAGCTGCTGCAGGATCGCAACGAGGCTTCCCTTGTAAGGCACGCGCCCCTCGACGCCTTCGGGCACGAGCTTGTCCAGCTCGGTGGTCGTATCCTGAAAATAGCGGTCCGCCGAGCCGTAGCGATCCGCCATGGCCCCAAGCGACCCCATGCCGCGGTAAGTCTTGTACGAGGCGCCCTGGTAGAGCTCGACGTCGCCCGGGGACTCCTCCGTTCCTGCAAAGAGGCTGCCGATCATCACCGAATGCGCACCGGCTGCGATCGCCTTGGCGATGTCCCCGGAGAAACGAATGCCACCGTCGGCGATCACCGGCACGTCGGAGCCCTTGAGCGACTCGGCGACATTTGCGATGGCCGAGATCTGCGGAACGCCCACTCCGGCCACCACGCGTGTGGTGCAGATCGAGCCCGGGCCGATCCCGACCTTGACACCATCCGCACCGGACTCGATGAGTGCGCGCGCTGCCTCGGGTGTGACGATGTTGCCGGCAATCACCTGCTGGTCCGACCAGCGATGCTTGATGCGTGCAACCATCTCGATCACCCCGCGCGAGTGCCCGTGGGAGGTGTCCACGACGATCACGTCGGTACCCGCATCGCGCAGCGCCGCCACACGATCGAGAGTGTCGGGACTGGTGCCCACGGCCGCGCCCACGCGCAATCGGCCGCCCTCGTCCTTGCACGCGCGCGGAAACTCGGTGGCTTTCTGGAAATCCTTGACGGTGATCATGCCCTTCAGCTCGTGATCCCCGTTGATCACCAGCACCTTCTCGATGCGGTGACGGTGCAAGAGCGCGAGGACCTCGTGCTTCGGGGCATTCTCGCGCACCGTGATCAGGCGCTCCTTGGGAGTCATGACACTCGAGACCGGCGCATCGAGCTTCTCCTCGAAGCGCATGTCCCGATGGGTGACAATCCCGACGACCTTCTTCCCCAGGACGACCGGTACACCGGAGATGCCGCGCGAGCGCGTGAGCTCGAGTACCTGCCGGATGGTCGTCTCCGGCGACACGGTGATCGGATCCTTGATGACCCCGCTTTCGAACTTCTTGACGCGCCCCACCTCGGCTGCCTGCGCCTCGATCGACATGCTCTTGTGAATGATGCCGATGCCGCCTTCCTGTGCGATCGTGATTGCAAGCCGCGCCTCGGTGACGGTGTCCATGGCCGCGGCGACGATCGGGAGGTTGAGGCGGATGCGCCGGCTCAGCTGTGTGGAGAGATCGACCTCGCGCGGCAGCACTTCCGAATAGGCCGGAACCAAGAGGACGTCATCGAAGGTCAGAGCCTCTTGCAGAATGCGCATCGGTGGCCCGCGCTCGCTGGCAATGGGCCAGCGATTTAAAACCGCGCATTTTACGCTGCGTCCAGTCGTTGGTAAACTGCGCGCCCGTTTCCCACGCGGCGGGCCCATGAAACCGCATCGCTGCAGACTCCTCGCGCTTGCGCTGATCAGCGTCGCTCTGGCTGGCGCCCCACCCCGCGGCGCGACGGCGCCCGCCGATGCGACGGTGCCGGGCGGTGCCCAGGCATCGGTGCTCGAGCTGCACGCCCTTTTCGATCGCGAATGGGCGCGCGAGGTGCGCGAGGAGCCCCTTGCCGCCTCGCTCCGCGGCGATCGTCACTATAACGACCGCTGGCCGGACCGCAGCTTCGCGGCGATCGAGGCCTCGCATCGTGCTGACATGCGCGCGCTCGAGGATCTCGGGCACATCGATCGCAGCACCCTGCCTGCCGAGGAGCAGATCAACTACGACCTGTTTCGCTGGAACTACCAGGACCGCCTCGAATCCTGGCACTTCCACGAGTATCTCTTCCCGCTCAATCAGCTCGATGGCATCCAGACCTCCGGCGACCTGACGCAATCGCTGCGCTTCTCGAGGTTGAAGGACTACCAGGACTGGGTCGGACGGCTGCAGCGCTTCGGCACGTTCATGGATCAGACGATTGCCTTGCTGCAGCAGGGCGTTGCTGAAAAGCGCACGCTGCCCAGGGTCGTCGCCGAGCGAATCACTCCGCAGATCGCCTTCAACATCGTCGGCGATCCGACCCGCAGCACCTTCTACGAGCCGTTCCACAGCCTGCCCGCATCGATCGATGCCACGACGGCCGCGCAGCTTCGAGCACAGGCGCAAGCGGCCATCGGCTCGGTCGTGATCCCGGCCTTTCGGCGGCTCCAGCAATTCTGGGCCGCCACCTACCTGCCGAACGCGCGCACGGCGCTGGCCGTCACGACGCTGCCCGAGGGTCGCGAGTACTACGACTACCTCGTGCGTCACTTCACGACCACCTCGATGACTCCCGAGCAAGTGCATGCGCTCGGCCTGAGGAGGATCGCCGAGATCCGCGGGCAGATGCTTCAGGCGATCCACGACGCCGGCTTTCATGGAACCCTGCAGGACTTTCTGCACTTCCTCAGGACCGATCCGCGGTTCCATTACAACTCGGCCGCCGACCTCCTGGAGGCCTACAAGGCCCAAGCCAAGACCATCGATCCGCTGCTGGTGAAGGAATTCGGAGTGTTGCCCCGCATCCCCTGGGGCGTGAAGCCGATTCCCGCCGACCAGGCTCCCAATACGTATCCGGCCTACTCCGAGGCGCCGGCCGGCGATGGCAGCCGCCCGGCCTACATGGCGGTCAATCTCTACAAGCCCGAGACGCGGCCGATCTACGAGATCCCCGTGCTCACCTGCCACGAGGGTCGACCGGGGCATGCACTCCAACTTTCGCTCGCCGCCGAGCGTCACGATCTGCCGACTTTCCGGCGCTTCGTCTACTACAACGCATATGGCGAGGGCTGGGCACTCTACACCGAGCTGCTGTGCGGGGAGATGGGCGTCTATAACGACCCTTACAAGCGATTCGGGGCACTCTCGTACCAGATGTGGCGCGCCGTGCGGCTCGTGGTGGATACCGGAATTCATCGGTATGGCATGACGCGCGAACAGGCCGTGGATCTGCTCCGGCAGAACACCGCGCTTGCGCAGCAGAACATCGAGACCGAGGTGGACCGGTACATCGCCTGGCCCGGTCAAGCCCTTTCGTACATGATTGGCGAGATGAGGATCCAGGAGCTGCGGGCACGGGCCGAGGCTCGGCTCGGACCGCGCTTCGACATCAGAGCATTCCATGACGTGGTCCTCCACGGAGGCACCTTGCCGCTCGATGTCTTGCAAACGGTCGTCGATGGGTGGATTCAACAGCAAGCCGCTCTGCCCGAGCCCGCGAGCGCCGAGTAACACTCGCCCGATCGGCACCGTCGGATGTCCCAGGCACCTCACTCCAGCGAGCGCGTCGTCTACAGTGTCTCGCGGCTCAACCGCGACGTGCGCATACTGCTCGAGCGGCGCGTCCCGGTGATCTGGATCGAAGGAGAGCTGTCCAATCTCTCCCAGCCCGCCTCCGGGCACTGGTACTTCTCGCTCAAGGATCGCCAGGCGAGCATCCGCTGCGCAATGTTTCGGACGCGAACGCTCGGGATCGGATTCTCCCCGCGCGCGGGCCAGCAGGTGCTGGCACGCGGCCGCGTGAGTCTCTACGAGGCGCGCGGGGAATTTCAGCTGATCGTCGAGCACCTGGAGGAAGCCGGGCTCGGAGCATTGCAACGCGAGTTCGAGCGTCTGAAGGCAAAGCTCGCGGCCGAGGGACTCTTTGCGGAGGAGCGCAAGCGCCGCTGGCCGCGCTTTCCCGCGCGCATCGGGGTGGTCACCTCGCCCACCGGAGCGGCCGTGCGGGACATCCTGCACGTGCTGCGTCGCCGGTTTCCTCCAGCGGCCGTGCTGGTGTATCCGACGCCCGTGCAGGGCGCCGCCGCCGCACCGGCGATCGTCGATGCGCTCGCGCTCGCATCCACGCGCGCCGAATGCGACGTCCTGGTCCTGGCCCGGGGAGGAGGCTCGCTCGAGGATCTCTGGGCCTTCAACGACGAGCGCGTGGCCCGGGCCATTCGCCACTCGGCGATTCCGGTCGTCGCGGGCATCGGGCACGAGATCGATTTCACCATCGCCGACTTTGCAGCGGATGCGCGCGCACCGACGCCTTCGGGTGCGGCCGAGCTTGTCACGCCGGATCGCCTCGAGCTTGCGCAACTGCTCTCGCATGCGGCCGAGCGGCTCGCGCGCAGCACCCGGCGCGAGCTGCGTACCCTGGCGGGGCGAGTGGCTCACGCCGCAGCACGTTTGCACGTTGCGCACCCGGGTGCGCGCCTGCGCCAGCAGGCGCAACGGCTCGACGATCTGGAGCAACGTCTCGCCGGGGCGCTCCGCAGCACCGTGGATCGCAAGACACATCGACTGAGCGATGCGTTTGGGAGCCTGGTGCGTCGCTCACCCGAGCATCAAATCCGCGAATATGGCATGCGCCAGACCGCCCTCACCGCACGGCTGCAGCATGCCACCCTGCGCCGGCTCGCGAGCGTCGAGCATCGCCTGAGTCTCGCGGCACGGGCGCTCGATGCGGTAAGTCCGCTCAAGACTCTCGAGCGCGGCTTCGCCATCGTCACGCGCGCCTCGGATGGCAGCGTGGTCACACAGGCACAGGCCATCGAGGTGGGCGAGAGCATCGAGGCCAGGCTGGCTCACGGACGCCTGCGCGCCATCGTGACGGGGCGAGATGGCGCCAAGCCTTAGTCGCTTCGTGCTGGCCGCGGGTCTTGCGGTCGTGGCCGGCGCCGCATTCGACTCGCCCCTCGAGCTGCCCGTGCAGAGCCTGGTTCCCGGAGGGGTTCTCGAGCAGGCACTCGCCGGCTCCGCAAGCGCTGCGCCCGTTGCGAGCTTCGATGGCAAGCGCGTGATGGTGCTCCGGTCGCACGATCGCTGGCTCGCAATCGTCGGCATCCCTCTATCGGCACCGCCGGGCAAGGCGTTGCTCCTCGTTCGCAAGCCCGGGGGCGGGCCGCCCGCACCCGTCACTTTCGAGATTCGCGACAAGCATTACGTCGTGCAGCGCTTGCGAGTTGCTCCGCGGCAGGTGGATCTGTCCGCGGCGGACCTCGCGCGCTACCAGCGGGAGCGCCCCCGGATCGAGCGCGACGTCGCCACCTTCTCGCCCCAGACACCCCTCACATTGCGGCTACGGCAGCCCGTGCCGGGTGTGCGCTCGAGCTCGTACGGGATGCGGCGCGTCTTCAACGGTGAGCCTCGCAACCCGCACACCGGCATGGATATCGCCGCGCCGGTGGGCACGCCCGTCGCAGCGGCCGCCGACGGTCGTGTCATCGATACCGGTGCCTTCTTCTTCAATGGCAACACCGTGTTTCTCGATCACGGCGCGGGCCTCGTCACGATGTACTGCCATCTGAGCCGGATCGCCGTAAAGACTGGAGCACGCGTCAAGGCGGGCGACATCATCGGACGCGTCGGCCGGACCGGGCGCGTGACGGGACCGCACCTCCACTTCGGGGTTGCGCTGAATGCGACCTTCGTCGATCCGGCGCTGTTCCTGCCGCCCTCCTAGCTACGGGCGCCGGCCCCGCGGCAGGCGGGCGTTGCGCCTGGAGCGGCGGCGCGCCGAAGCTGCCGAGTACGGATTCGCATCGGTACGGAACTCGAGCACCACGGGTGTCGCAAACAGGTCGTAGGCCTTGCGAAAGACGTTGCCGAGATAGCGACTGTAGGCATCCGGAACGGCGCCCGTTTGATTTCCGTGAACGATGATGCGCGGCGGGTTCTTCCCACCCTGATGGGCGAACTTCAACTTGATGCGCCGACCTCTCACGAGCGGCGGCGGCTGCGCAGCGATTGCCTGCTCGAGAGTCCTGGTGAGCGCGGGTGTCGGCATCTCGCGCATGGCGGCATCGTAGGCGCGAACGGCCGCACCGATCAGCTCGCCCACCCCCGTCCCGTGGCGGGCGGAGATGAAATGCAGCGGCACGAACTGGGCGAAGTCGAGCCTCAGGGCGAGCTGGCGGCGAATCTCCTCGCGCTGCTCGGGCGGGATCCCATCCCATTTGTTAACGGCGATGAGCAGTGCGCGGCCGCGCTCGAGCGCGATGCCCAGGACGCTCGCGTCCTGCTCGGCGACCGTGTCGTGCGCATCGAGCACCAGCACCACCACGTGCGCCTCGCCGATCGCCTGGAGTGTCTTGGCGACGCTGACGCGCTCCACGGCATCCTCGATGCGGGCACGGCGGCGCACGCCGGCGGTATCGATGAGCAGGAAATCCCGCTCGTCGCGGCGAAATGGAACCAGGATGCGATCGCGCGTGGTGCCCGGCTCCGCGCTTGCGATCACGCGCTCCTCGCCGAGCAGGCGATTGACGAGCGTGGACTTGCCAACATTCGGACGGCCGATGATCGCAATACGGATGGCGCCCGTCGCGCTGTCGTCACCCGCGTCGTGAGCCTCGAGGCCGCGCAACGCGTGCTCCAGCAGCTCCTCGACACCGGAGCGGTGACTCGCGGCGATCGCAACCGGCTCGCCCAGGGCGAGCGCATGGAACTCCGCGGCCACCCCCTCGGGATCGAGCCCTTCGGATTTGTTCACCGCGAGCGTGATCGGCTTGCCGCTGCGACGCAGCTCGCGCGCGATCAGCTCATCTTGTGGCGTGAGACCGCTGCGCGCATCGGTCATGAGAATGATCCGATCGGCCTCGAAGACGGCACGCTCGGTTTGTGCACGCATCTGCGCTTCGAGGCCGGTCGGCTTCTCGACGAGGCCGCCGGTGTCGATCACGACGTAGGGAATCGGACCGGTACGCCCGAAACCGTACTGCCGGTCACGCGTGACCCCGGGCACGTCCGACACGATCGCGTCGCGCGTCCCGGTGAGCACGTTGAACAGCGTCGATTTGCCGACATTCGGCCGCCCGACGAGAGCGACGATCGGGACCACCGGACCTCCTCACTTGCCCCCCTTGACGCCTCCATCGCGGTTGGCGAGCCGGGGAGTCGCAAGTGGAGTCGGGCGCAATGCGCTGATCTTGCCGGTGTCGTCGATGACGAGCAGCAGACCCCCGGCAGCCACCGGGGTCGTGTTGATGGGGTGCTTACCGGTGCGTATCCGTCCGATCAGGGCGCCCGTCTTGGGGTCGAGAAAGTGCACATAGCCCTGGAAATCAGCCACCGCGATCGCATTGTCCGAGACGGCAGGCGCCGAGAGCTGCCGGTGCAGCAGTGCCTTCTGCCGCCACATCTCGAGCCCGTTGTTACGGTGCATGGCGATCACCTGGCCGTCTGCGGTTGCAACGTACAGTGCATCGTTGTCGATGGCCATGCCGCGATAGCTCGACATCTCGTGAGACCACCAGACCTGCCCGCTGTCGAGTGCCAGCATGGCAACCTTGCCCTGGAACTGCGCCACGTAAACATCGTTGCCATCGATGCGTGGCGTCGCATCCACATCGTTCAGGCGCGCGATCTCGTTGCTCCCGTGGGGTGGGGCAATCACCTGCTCCCAGGCGCTCGAGCCGTCCGTCAAATTCGCAGCGATCACCTTGCCGTTGTCGAAGCCGCAGATCGCGAAGTCCCCAACCACGGTAGGCTGGGAGGTGCCTCGCAGCGAGAGACTCGGCACGGGCTGCTGCACCTGCCAGAGCTCGTGACCGTCCGCGGCCGCAAGGGCGTGAAGCTTCCCGTCCACGGCGCGCACCACCACCAGGCGCGGCGTGATGGCCGCAGCGGACAGGATCTCGCCCGCAATGTTGGCGTGCCAGAGCGGCGTACCGTCCGCCGCACGCAGCGCAAAGACATCCCCCGCGTTCGAGCCCACGACGACCATGGCGCGACTGGCACCCGGGCCGCCCGAGAGGGCGGCCTTCTCACGATGCGCCCAGATCCTGCGACCCGTGCCAAGATCGAAGGCGGCCACATCGCCGGTGTGCCCGGCCGCATAGACTCTGTCACCTTCCACGACGAGATCCAAACCGAGCCTCAGTGGCTTCTTCGTGCCACCGACGGAGGCCGACCAGGCGCGGGTGACTCGCAGGCTTGCGGAGAACGGCACGAGCTGCTTGGGTTTGTCCGCATCCTTGGTCTTGGAACACCCGGTGAAGAGCGCAAGCAGCCCAAGAAGCGCGAGCGGCACGAGCGCGGCACGATGGAGGCCATTCGGACGCATGGCTAGTGGGCCGCCGGCGACGGGCGCGGGGCAGCATCCGTCGAAGCGTGGGGCGGCGTGATCTCACCCGCCAGATCGTTGATCTTCAGATTGAGCACGTCGTTCTCCGCGAGGGATGGGCCGGCCGCGAGCAGCGCCTCGCGATATTCCGTGAGCGCCGCAGCCTTGTCGCCCTTGGCATAGTAGGCATCCCCGCGAATCTCGTGGTACCTGGATGCGAACGCGCCGGTCTGCGGGGTACCGAGAGTCGTGAGCGCGGTATCGGGTTTGCCGAGCGCGATCTGCACGCGAGCGAGCCGCAGCCGCGCAATCGTCACGAGCTCCGGATCGCGGGAGTCGCGCACGACGCTCGTCAGCCGCTCGGCGGCCTGATCGAGCTCGTTGGAATCGACGAACATGCGGGCCATGGCGAGATTTGCCTGGTCCACGTAGGGTGAGCGCGGGTGCTCGTGCTGCAGCTCATCGATCAGCTCGAGTCCTCGGGAACGGTCGCCCTGGTTCAAGGCGCGCAGGATCTGCTCGTAGCGGGCGTTCGCATCGAGCTCGAGCCGATCGGTGCGTGCCTGCCACCAGCGCCAGCCCCCGATCGCGAGCGCCCCGACCGCCACGCCGGCGATGATCCAGGCGCCATTCTCCCGGAACCACGCCTTGACTCGCTCCAGCTGCTCTCTTTCGGAAAGATACTCGTCCACCCAAATCCCCCGACCCTCAGGTCATTCTAACGCCGCGCGGATGCGAGCCGGCAGCTCCTCGAGCCGGCACTCGCTTTGACCAGCATCCTGGCGCAAAGGTTTCAAGGCTGCCGCTCCCCGGCCGAGCTCGTCGTCGCCGATGATGACTGCCAGCTGCGCTCCGCTGCGGTCGGCACGCCGGAACTGGCTCTTGAAGTTCCCGCCGCCGAGGCCCATCTCGAACCGCAGCTGCGGCAGCGCATCGCGCAGCATCTCGATCGCACGAAATCCAGCCGCCGCGGCACGCTCGCCGCTGACGATCACATACACATCGGCGGGTCGCGCCTGGGTGGGCTCCCCGGCCAGCCGTAGCAGCTCGATCGTGCGCTCCATGCCGAGCGCAAAACCGACCGCCGGCGTCGCCTCCCCTCCGAGCTGCGGGATCAGCCCGTCGTACCGGCCGCCGGCGCACACCGCATCCTGAGCGCCGAGCGCATCGGTGATCCATTCAAATACGCTGCGGCTATAGTAGTCGAGCCCACGCACCAGGCGCGGATTCACGGCGAATTCGATCCCCATCGAGGCAAGCGCGGCGCACAGCCCATCGAAGTGCTCGCGTGATGCTGCATCGAGATGCTCGGTGAGCAGCGGTGCTTGCGCAATGAGCCCCCGCATCTCGGGGTTCTTGCTGTCGAGAATGCGCAGCGGATTGACTTCGAGTCTGCGACGGCTATCGGCATCGAGCTGCGATTCGTGGTCACGGAAGTAGCTGGTGAGCTTCGAGCGGTACAGGCGCCGCGACTCCGGGGTACCGAGGGAGTTGACGTGCAGCTTGACGCTCGTGATCCCGAGGCGCTGCCACAGTCGGGCGAGGAGCGCGATGAGCTCTGCGTCCACGTCCGGCCCGGGAAAGCCGATCGCTTCCGCGTCGATCTGGTGGAACTGGCGAAATCGACCTTTCTGCGGCTTCTCGTGCCGGAACATCGCTCCCGTGCACCACAGCTTGTGACGCTGCCCCCGCAGCATGCCGTTCTCGATCACGGCCCGAACGATGCCGGCCGTCGCCTCCGGGCGCAGCGTGAGACTCTCCCCACCCTGATCGGTGAAGGTGTACATCTCCTTCTCGACCACGTCGGTGTACTCGCCGATGGCACGCTGGAAGAGCTCGGTGCGCTCGAGAATCGGAACCCGGATCTCGGCGTAACCGTACCCTTCGAGAAGCTCTTTGGCGACGGCCTCGAGGCGCTGCCACAGGCCGATATCGGCCGGCAGCGCGTCGTTCATGCCGCGCACGGCCTGGATCTGTGCGGTCAACTGCCGTTCCCTGTTCTGCCTCAGTCTCGTCCGGGGTCTTTCTGCACGGCACGTGCATCGACCGCGGCGAGGCGCGCGGGAGCGACGCGCCCGGACCGATTGATTTGAAACTCGATGCTCACGTTGCGAGTGGCGCTCTCCGGCACACTCACGGGCCGCCCGTTAAGCTCGAGCGCGACCCCGGTCGGATTGCCGAGCACCACGCGCAGCGGCGCCATCCCGCTGACCGTTCGCGTAGAGTCCGCCGGCCCCACGTCGAAGAGCAGACGCTCACCGCGCGCATCGTACACCTCGGCCCAGCTGTCCTCGCTGAAGTGCAGCTGGAGTGCCGAAGCGCTCGCGTGTGCCTCGGCGCTTCGCCGCCCGGGACCCGCACCGGGGACGCCCGGACCGCTCTCGGTCGAGGCGACAGCGATGGGATGCGTGCCGCCGGGCCCCAAGTCCACTGGCGGGTGGGTTGCAGGCGGCTGCGTGATGGGCGCGGCCCGTGCGCTGGCCTGCCCGACAAAGACGGGGGCCTGCACGGGACCGATCTGCTGGGCCTTGGATGGCGCATGCAGACTGCCGGCGATCCACCAGGCAAAGCCGATCACCGCGACCGCGGCCACGATTGCAATCCCCGGCACGATGGGCGCGGGCGATGCGGTGGCACCGCCTACGTGGGGCATCTTCGTGAGATCCGGTGCACGCACGACGTGGCTGCTGCCCGCATACAGCGCCTGCAGCTCCGCCGGGGACTCCCCCACCAGCTGTGCGTAATGGCCGAGGTGCCCGCGCACGTAGACCGATGCGCCGAACTCCTCGAATCTTTCGGCCTCGAGCGATTCGACCGCGCGCGAATCGACGTGCAGCCGCTCCGCTGCTTCGATCACCGACAATCCGCTGCGCTCGCGCGCCTCCTTCAAGCGTGCGCCGATGCCAGCGCTGCCGTCACTTGCCTGCATCTGAGCGCTCACGGCCGCCTCAGCCCGCACCCGGGCTTGCCTGAGTGAGCGCATGGGTTTGCGGCGACTCCGGGAAGTCCGTGCGTAGCCGCTGCTCGTAGCGGTGCTCGCCGAAGGGATCGTGCAGCGCCCGAGAGATGCGCATGCCCAGGGCGAGCAAATCCGGAGTCGCCTGATAGGTCTCCACATAGCGATCGATGCGCGTGCGTGCCTCGCGCGCGTGCCCCTCCTGCACCTCGAGCGTTGCGAGCTGCAGCACCGCTTCGCCGAAGCTCGGACGCAGCGCAATGGCGCGCAGCAGTGCGGCCTTCGCCTCCGCATCGCGATGCACCGAGCGCAGGCAGACCGCGGCATTCGTGTAGGCGGCCTCCGGGGTCTCGTAAAGCGGGTTATGCGCGGTCTGCAGCAGCAGCTTCACGCCCTCGTCGATGCGGTGAGTGCCACAGAGATACACGGCGTAGTTGTTGGCGAGCTTGGGATCCTGCGGGGCGAGCTTCATCGCCGTGTGGAACTCGCGATCGGCATCGTTCGGCTGCTCGAGCCGCTCGTACAGCAGCGCGAGCGCGCTGTGCACCATCGGATCGTGCGGTGCTTCCTTCTCGGCGCGATCGAGCCGGTCCTTCGCCAGCGCCAGGTCGCCGCGGTCCATGTAGGCAATCCCGAGCTCCACGTTGTATTTGGCGGCCTCGGGGAGATCGGCCCTGGTCGTCTGGCGCTCCTGGACCGGCAGGGTCACCTTCGGCTTGCCCGCGCAGCCTGCAAGCGCGCCCACCGCGAGCAGCGCGAGCAGCGCCAATGCGAGCCCAGCGCTGAGGCTCCCTGCACCCGGCCGCATCTTCACGGCTGGACCACCAAGCTGACCACACTCTTGCCCAGGCGGGCCGCGGGCTTGCCGCCGAGTCGCGCCGTGACGCGGTCGATCACGCGGCCGGCCAGCTGACCGCAGGCGGCATCGATGTCATCGCCCCGCGTACGGCGAATGGTCGCGATGAGGCCGTGGGCGTTGAGCTCGTCACGGAAGCGCAGGATCCTCGGAGCCGGAGAGCAGCGATAACGTGTGCCCGGAAAGGGATTGAAAGGGATGAGATTGATCTTGGCGGGATGGCCCGCAAGCAGGCGCGCGAGCCGGCGCGCTTGCTCGGTCGAGTCGTTCACCCCATCCAGCATCACGTATTCGAAAGTGACGCTGCGGCCGTTCTGCTCATCGAGATAGTGCCAGCAGGCCTCGAGCAGCTCCGCAATCGGATGCTTGCGATTGATCGGCACGAGCTGGCTGCGCAGCGCATCGTCGGGCGCGTGCAACGACACCGCGAGCGCGACGTTGACCTCCTCTGCCAGCCGATGGATCTGGGGCGCAAGTCCGGAGGTGGAGAGTGTCACTCGCCGGCGCGACAGGTCGAAGGCGTGATCGTCGAGCAGGATCTTCAGGGCAGGCACCACATTGCGCAGGTTCGCAAGCGGCTCACCCATACCCATCAGCACGACGTTGGTCACCGGCCTTCCCGCCGAGCCCTCGCCCAGCCGCGCACCCCCATCCGAGGCGGTGAGCTCGCGGTTTGCGAGCCATACCTGGCCGACGATCTCGGCGGTCGTGAGATTGCGGTTGAAGCCTTGCTGTGCGGTCGAGCAGAACGAGCAATCGAGCGCGCAGCCGACTTGCGAGGAGATGCAAAGAGTGCCTCGATCCTCCTCGGGAATGAACACCATCTCGAAGGCCTGCGAGGCATCGGCTTCGAGCAGCCACTTGCGCGTGCCGTCGCGCGAGCGCTGCGCCTCCACGATCTGGGGAGCGCGCACCTCGGCGCGATCGGTGAGGAGCGCGCGAAAGTGCTTCGCCAGATCGGTCATCTGCTCGATGCGTCTCTCGCCCCGCTTGTAGATCCAATGTGCGAGCTGGCGAGCGCGAAACGCCTTGTCCCCGAGCTCCGTCACGTACGTCTCGAGGGCAGGCAGCGTGAGGCCCAACAGGTTCAGGCGTTCGCCTGCTTCACAAGTGCCGCCGGGCTCACTCAAGGGAAATCAGTCCCGAGGGAAGATTTGCGTCGCCGCAAAAAAGTATCCGATCTCGAAGGCCGCAGTCTCCGGGGAATCGGATCCATGGACCACATTCTGCTCGATGCTGGTGGCAAGGTCTGCCCGAATTGTACCCTTCGCGGCCTTCTTCGGGTCCGTGGCGCCCATCAGCTCGCGATTCCTCGCGATAGCGTTGTCTCCCTGCAACACCTGCACCAGCACAGGACCGGAGGTCATGTAGCGCACGAGATCCCGGAAGAAGGGGCGCTCGCGGTGAACGGCGTAGAAGCCCTCCGCCTCGCGCTGCGACAGATGAACCATGCGCGCGGCGATGATGGCGAGGCCGGCCTGCTCAAAGCGGCGATACACATCGCCGATCAGATTGCGGCTGACGCCGTCGGGCTTGACGATCGACAGGGTGCGCTCCAGCGCCATTCGATTAGGCCTCCAGGTGGAAGGGACACTCGATCCCGGCTCGAAGCAGGTGCTTGCCGCGCCTGCCCGGGCCCCCTCGAGCGCGCGGCAGTCTACCGCGGAGCGCGGGTCCGCGCCTATGGAGAGCGGATGCACCCCTCGGGTGCACCCCGAGGGCTCAGACGCTGAAGCTTTCCCCGCAACCGCACTCCCCCTTCACGTTGGGATTGCGGAAGCGAAAGGCCTCATTCAGGCCCTGCTTGACGAAATCGACGATCGTGCCGTCGATCAACGTCAGGCTCGAGGGATCGACGAAGACCTTCACTCCGCGATCCTCGAACACCACATCGTCCGGTCGGGCCTCATCCGCGTAATTCACGACGTACGCAAAGCCCGAACACCCGGTCCGCCGTATGGCGAGCCTCAATCCCAGCCCGTGTCCGCGCGATGCCAGGAAGGACCGAACGCGCGTTGCAGCCGAATCGGTAAGAGATATTGCCATGCTGATCAGATCACCCTCATCAAGGCCAGCTCCGTAACGACGCATTCAATGCATCTTCGATCACGAGCAGCCTGCCGAGTTTCTCGACGGGAACCCCCAGGACACGGGCCCAGGCCTCGGGGCCTGCGCACAGCGCCTGGTCGCGGCGCCGGCCTCGAAGCTCGCCGCTGAGCCAAGCCGCCGTGGCAAGAGTATGCGGGCACCCGCGAGCCTCAAAGCGTGCGTCCTTCACAGTGTCTCCCTCCACCAGCAGGTGGAAGCGCACCCACGCCTCCTCGCCCGGGCCGCCGGCCTCCCCGTGGAGCACCCTCCCGGCGCCCTCGTGGATGACCCCGGCACCCGGAAGCTGCCGGAAGAGGCGCTCGAGCCGGCTCTCCGACTCCGCCTCTCCAGGCGCAAGCTGCGCCTCCCCGCCGGGGGGTGACCATTCGGGGTCCCATGCCACCCCACCCGCGCGCGAGGTTCCCGGCACTGCCTTCATGGGGTCGCCCGCGGGGGCATCAAGCTCGCCCTGGGCGGGGTGGGCCGCCTGCGGGGAGGCGGCGCGCAGCCGCGCGATCTCGCAGCGGACCTCCCGAACCGCGTAATCGACCTCCTCCGAGGTGGTGTAGCGCCCGAGACTGAAGCGGAGCGAGCTCTCGGCCAGGCGATGCCCCCGTCCGAGTGCACGCAGGACGTAGGATCCTTCCCCCGTCGTGGACTGGCACGCGGAGCCCGTCGAGAGGGCAAGGGAAGGTACGGCCGCGACCAAGCTCTCGCCCTCCACGTCCTCGACCGAGACGCTGAGGATGTGCGGGACGCGCGGTGCGCGCTCCCCGTTGAGAATGATTCCTCCGGCATCCGCCAAGCCGCTCCACAGCCGGTCACGCAGGGCGGCCAGGCGCCCGCTTTCGCGAGGGAGGCTCTCCGCGGCAAGCTCGGCCGCCACGCCGAAGCCGACGATCTGATGCGTCGGCAGCGTCCCGGGGCGCAATCCTCCTTCCTGGCCGCCACCGAAGGTCTGCGGCTTCAGGAGCGCCCGCGCGGAGCGGCGCACGTAGAGCGCCCCGATGCCCTTCGGGCCATAGATCTTGTGTCCCGTGAGGGAGAGCAGGTCGACCGGCAGCTCCCGCAGGTCGAGGTCCACTCGACCTGCGCTCTGTGCCGCATCGGTGTGGAACGGCACTCCCCGAGCGCGGCAGATGGCCCCGATCGCAGCGATGTCCTCGATGACTCCGATCTCGTTATTCACATGCATGACCGACACCAGGATCGTGTCCTCTCGCAGGGCCTCGGCCACGCTCGCCGGATCGAGTCGCCCGGTCGCATCGGGTGTCAGATAGCTCACGCGGAAGCCTTCCCGCTCGAGCCGCCGGCAGGGGTCCAGCACGGCTTTGTGCTCGATGCGCGAGGTCACGATGTGTCGTCCGCGATCGGCATTGGCGCGGGCCACGCCGAGCACGGCGAGGTTGTTCGACTCGGTGGCGCCGGAGGTGAAGACGATCTCCTCGGCCTCGGCGCCGACCAGGGAGGCCACTTGGGCGCGCGCGTGCTCGATGAGCACGGCCGCGGCGCGTCCCGGAGAATGGCCGGAGGACGGATTGGCAAAGGCCCCATCCGTGGTCAGGCATCGCATCATCGCCTGTGCCACCGCCGGATCGACCGGCGTGGTGGCCGCATAGTCGAGATAGATCGGGGCTCTCATGCTCGCGCTCCCGTGCGCTCGCTGCCCGCCGGCCGGCGACGCTTCTGTACGGCCGTGAGCAGTCCGCGCAATATGTTCACCTCGTTCTGGTCGAGCTCCGCACGCTGCAGGAAGCGCCGGATGCGAGTCATCAGATTCGTCCCGCTCTGCGTGCGATCTCGAAACTCCACCTCATCCATAACCTCGGCGAGGTGTGCGTACAGTCGCTCCATCTCCTCGGGACTTGCAAGCGGCGCCGCCCCGGAAGGCCGTCCGAGCGTGAACGCCGGCACATCCGGCCGAGCACGGTAGAGCTCGTAGGCGAGCACCTGCACGGCCATCGCCAGATTGAGCGAGGGGTAGGCGGCATCGGCCGGGATGCGCACCAGCGCGTGGCTCTGCTGCAGATCCTCGTTCGTAAGCCCCGTGCGCTCGGCCCCGAACAGCACGGCTGCGGGCGCATGCTGTGCCTCGGCAACGATGCGCAATGCCGCCTGGCGCACCTCCAGCACCCGGAAGTTCTGGTCGCGATCGCGCGAGGTGGTCGCCGCGACGTAGCCGCAGCCGGCGAGTGCCTCCGCTACCGTCGAGACGACCCGTGCGCCTGCCAGCACCGACTCGGCCCCGGAGGCGCGCGCTTTGGCCTCGGGGTGCGGAAACTCCTGCGGTCGCACGAGCACGAGCCTATCGAGTCCCATGTTCTTCATGGCCCGCGCGACTGCGCCGATGTTCCCCGGGTGCGAAGGCTCCACGAGAACGACTCGCACATCGATCATGATCTAATATACACCGTGCACGCACTGCTCAATATCGGGGTCCGCGCCGCCCGCCGCGCGGGCGAGCTGATCGTCCGTAGCCTCACGCGGATCGAAGGCATCGAGGTCGCCGCCAAGGGTCACAACGATTTCGTGACCGAGATCGATCGTGCCGCCGAGCGCGAGATCATCGCGGTCATCCGCCGCTCCTACCCGCACCACGCCTTCCTCGCGGAGGAAAGCGGCGCGAGCGGGTCGGACGATACGGTCTGGATCATCGATCCGCTCGATGGCACGACCAATTTCCTGCACGGTTTTCCGGTGTTCGCCGTCTCCATCGCCTGTCAGCAGAAGGGCCGGCTGGAGCATGCCGTCGTCTACGATCCGCTGCGCCAGGAGCTGTTCACCGCCTCGCGAGGCGCCGGCGCGCATCTCGACAATCACCGCATGCGGGTCAGCCGGCAACGGACGCTCGAGTCCGCGCTGGTGTCCACCGGCTTCCCCTATCGCGCCAACCTCAAGTATCTCGATGTGTACCTTGCGATGCTCAAGGATGTGATGCAGGTCGCGGCTGGTGTCCGGCGCCCCGGCTCCGCCGCGCTCGATCTCGCGTACGTCGCGGCCGGGCGCGTGGATGCTTTCTGGGAGATTGGCCTCGGCGCCTGGGATACGGCCGCGGGAACGTTGCTGATTCAGGAAGCCGGCGGCCGCATCGGCACTCTGGTCGGTGGAGACTACCGACAAGGCGGCAACGTCGTGGCGGGCACGCCGAAGGTGTACGACGCGCTGCTGGAAGCTCTGGCGCCTCACATCCCGGAAGATCTCCGCGAGCGCTGAGCGCGCCCACGCACCCGCACCCGCACCCGCACCCGCGCAATCAACTCGCGTGGTTGAACGCTCGCGTGAGCAGGTCCGCGGGGTGGCCGTTCGCTTTCGCCGGGGGCCTTGTGTACAGTCGCCCAAACCAAACGGGGGTTGTATGCGAAGCCAGCTCTTTGCGACCAAGTCCATTGCCGAGCTGCACGAGTCCGATCGCGGGGGGCGCGAGTTACGTCGCGTGCTGGGTCCGGTCACCCTCACGATGCTCGGCATCGGCGGCATCATCGGCGCGGGCATTTTCGTACTGACGGGCACGGCCGCCGCAGATCACGCAGGCCCTGCCCTGGTGCTGTCGTTCATCGTCGCCGGCATCGGCTGCACGCTCGCCGGCATGTGCTACTCCGAATTCGCGGCGATGATTCCGGTCTCGGGAAGTGCTTACTCCTACTCCTATGCCACGCTGGGTGAAGGCGTCGCATGGTTCATTGGCTGGAACCTGATCCTCGAATACCTGTTCGCCGTCGCGACGGTATCGACCGCCTGGTCGGGCTATGTGCTGAGTCTTCTCGAGCAGTTTCACCTCCACATTCCCGATGCCCTCTCGCATGCCCCGTTCGACCAAGGCAAGACCGCGCTGTCCATCGTGACCACCGGCGCCGTTCTCAACGTGCCGGCAGTGGCGATCGTCGCAGCCATCGCCACCGTCTGCTACATCGGCATCAAGCAATCCTCGACCTTCAATGCGGTCATCGTCGCGATCAAGGTCGCCGTCGTCGTGATGTTCATCGTCATCGGCGTGGGCTACATTCAGCCGCAGAACTGGCATCCGTTCATTCCACCCAATACCGGAGAGTTCGGCCATTTCGGCTGGAGCGGCGTGATGGGCGCGGCGGGCGTCATCTTCTTCGCCTACATCGGCTTCGACGCCGTATCCACCGCCGCGCAGGAAACGCGCAACCCCCAACGTGACATGCCGATCGGGATCCTCACGAGCCTCGTCATCTGCACGGTGCTGTACGTCGTGGTCGCCGCGATATTGACCGGCATGGTGAACTACACGAAGCTGAGCGTTCCGGCTCCGGTTGCCCTGGCGATCGATCAGTACCCGACACTGCGCTGGTTGGGTTTGCCCATCAAGATCGGCGCCATCGCGGGCCTCACATCCGTGATGCTGGTGATGACGATCGCGCAGGCGCGCATCTTCTTTGCCATGGCGCAGGACGGGCTGCTCTGGTCCTTCTTCGGGCGCGTGCACCCACGATTCCGCACACCTTCGACGGCCACCGCGGTTACGGGAGTGTGTGCGGCCCTGATCGGCGGTCT
The DNA here is from genome assembly GCA_035524075.1 of Steroidobacteraceae bacterium. GTDB lineage: Bacteria > Pseudomonadota > Gammaproteobacteria > Steroidobacterales > Steroidobacteraceae > JASHUC01. Next base: position 263,438 of record DATKPP010000045.1, read on the forward strand.
TCTTCCGGTCAAGCTCCTGGGTGAGCTGGTCTCGATTGGAACGCTCGCTGCCTTCGTGACCGTGTGCCTCGGGGTGCTCGTGCTGCGGCGTACTCGGCCCGATCTGCCGCGCCCCTTCCGCACCCCTGCCCCGTGGTTCACCTGTATCGCCGGTGCCCTGGTCTGCGCGGCGATGATGCTCTCGCTCGGCCTTGCGACTTGGCTGCGGCTCGTCGGCTGGACGGTGATCGGCGTACTCGTCTACGTCTTCTACGGCTATCGCCACAGCCGCCTGCACGCGAGCGGCAGCGCGGTCAAGCCGAGCACGGCCGCCACGCGAGGCTGATCGGCCGCGGCCCTTTCAGGGCATGTGGTCGACCGCGGTCTTCTTCACTGTCGGGAAGATGTGCTCTGCGGTGAGCCCGCAGTCGAGCGCAATGGCGCTCGAGATATAGATCGAGGAGTACGTGCCCGCGATGATGCCGATGAGCAGGGCCTCCGAGAATCCTCGCAGCACCGGACCGCCGAACACGAGCAACGCCACCACGACGATCGCCGTGACCACCTTCGTCATGATCGTGCGTGAGAGAGTCTGGTTGATCGACTGATCCAGAACCGCTGCCGGCGCCATGCGGCGGCTGACGTGGAAGCGCTCGCGGATGCGATCGAACACCACGACGGTGTCGTTGAGCGAGTACCCCACCACGGCGAGCACGGCCGCAACCACCGCCAGATCGAAGGACGTGCGGTCGATCGAGAAGACCCCGAGCACCAGCACCGGGTCGTGAATGACGGCGACGATCGCGCCGAGGGAAAGCCGCCAGGTGTTGAACCGGAACGCGATGTAACCAAAGATCAGCAGGAGCGTGAACGTCAGGGCCCAGGCGGCGCTGCGCTCGAGCTCGCCGCCCACCTGCGGGCCCACCACGTCGAGGCTGCGGATCTCGGCGCCGGGATCCACGGCCTTCAAGGCGGGCTCGACCTTCGCGCTGATCTCGGCGCTGGTCTCACCTCCCTGCGGAGGCAGCCGGATCATGATGTCGCGCGATGAGCCGAAGTTCTGCACCTGTGGATCGCGAAAGCCGGCAGCGGCCAGGCGTGCGCGCACGGCATCGGTATTGGCAGTTTGCGGGAATGCCGCCTCGACCGTGACGCCGCCCGTGAAATCGATCGCGAGGTTCAGCCCGCGCGTGGCAAGCGAGGCGATCGAGACGACCATCAGGACGATCGAGAGCCCGTACCACACCTTGCGTGTGGCCATGAACGGGAAACTGGTCGGCTTGTGGAAGAACTCCAACGCTACCCCCTAACGGTCAAACGGCGCCCTAGATCGGCAGGCGAGCGATCTTGCGCCGGCCGCCGTACAGCAGCGTGACGAGCGCTCGGCTCCCCATGAGCGCAGTGAACATCGAGGTGGCGATGCCCAGTGTCAGCACCACCGCGAATCCGCGGATGGGTCCGGTCCCGAGCACCCAGAGCACCACACCGGCAAACAGCGCCGTGATGTTCGAATCGGCAATCGCCGAGAGCGCCTTGTCGAAGCCGGCGCGAATCGCCGCCTGCGGAGACACCCCGTTGCGCAGCTCCTCGCGAATGCGCTCGTAGATCAGCACGTTGGCATCGACTGCCATGCCGACGGTGAGGATGATGCCGGCGATGCCCGGCAGCGACAGCGCGGAGTGGAACATCGCAAGGAGCGCCGTGAGCAGCACGACGTTGGCGAGCAGCACGAGGTCGGCGACCACACCGAACACGCGATAGTAGATGGCCATGAAGACGAACACACCCGCCATGCCGATGACGAGCGCGTCGATGCCCTTGTCGATGTTGTCCTGACCGAGACTGGGGCCTACGACCTGCTCCTCGACAGGGTAGAGCGGCACCGCGAGCGAGCCCGACCTCAGAAGCAGCGCCAGATCGCGCGCCTCCCCGGCGTTCATGCCCGTGATGTCGAAGGTGTTCGAGAACACACCGCGGATCGTGGCATCGCTGATGACCTTCTCGTCCGTGACGAGCTGGGTGACCTTCTTGCCATCCACTTCCTTGGTCTCGGGACGCTTCTCGATGTACACCACCGCCATGGGACGGTTCAAGTTGTTGCGCGTGGTCTCGAGCATGCGCTCGCCGGCACGCGCATCGAGTCTCACGTTGACCGTGGGGCCCTGCTGCGTGGTGGCGTAGCTCGCCGTGGTGAGCTCATCACCGGTTGCGATGATCTCGCGCTTGAGGAGGATCGGCTGACCGGTGTCCTTCATGTGATAGAGCTTGGTCCCCGCCGGGGCATGGCCCGTCTGCTGCGCCTCGAACGGATTGCCGTTGACATCGACCAGCCGGAACTCGAGCGTCGCAACCTTCCCGAGAAGATCCTTCACCTCGGCCGAGTTCTGCACGCCGGGCAGCTGCACGTTGATGCGGTCCAGTCCCTGACGCTGCACGATGGGCTCGGCGACGCCGAGCTCGTTCACCCGATTGCGCAGCGTCGTGAGGTTCTGCTCGAGCGCATAATCCTCCCGCTCACGCACCTTCGCCGGGGGCAGCACGCCCTGCACCGCCGACCCGCTCGGCAGCGTGAGGATGCTCACCTGGAAATCCGGAACGGTCTTGGCGACCACGTCGCGTACCGCGCTCGCGTTCGTCCCCGCGGGCAGGCTCACGCGAATGCCATTCTGCTGCGGGCTGTCGTTGGCAGCGACCAGCGTCACATCCGTGAAGGACAGGTTCGCGCCGGTGAGCGCGCGGCGAACATCCTGGCTGTACCCCTCGAGCAGCTGGTGGACGGCGCTTTGCACGTCGACCTGGTACAGGAGGTACAGGCCCCCACGCAGATCGAGCCCCAGGGGCATCGGCTTCAGCCCCAGCATTCGCAGCGCCGCAGGCACGCGCGGCGCAAAGGACAATGCGATGAGGTACTGGTCGCTGAACTTCGAGGTCACCGCGTCGCGGCCCTTCAATTGCTCCGCCACGCTCGGAAATCGAATCATCAGGCGCCCATTGTCCAGATAGGTCTTGGTGTAATGGACGCTGCGCTCGCTCAGGAACTGCTCGACCGAGTGCTCCGTCGCGACGCTGATCGGGGTGTGATCCCGCATCACCATCTGGATCGCAGGGTCCTCTCCGAAAACGGTCGGCAGCGCGAACAGCACCGCGAGCGCGAGGACCGCGGCGATCAGGATGTATTTCCAGCGCGCGTATTCGAGCATGGTCAGGCGTTCTTGAGAGTGCCCTTGGGCATCAGGGAGCTCACCTGCCCCTTCTGGACCTTGATGCGGACGCTATCGGCAATCTCCAGCGTCACGAACGTATCCCCCACGTCGGTCACCCGGCCCAGGATGCCCCCTGAGGTTACGACCTCGTCCCCGACCGACAGTTTCGAGATCATCGCCTGATGGTCCTTGGCCTTCTTCTGCTGCGGGCGGATGAGCAGAAAGTAAAAGATGGCGATGAACACGACCATCATCAAGAGCGGCGCCAGCTGGCTCGAGGAGGAGGAAGCGCCGCCCGCCTGAGCCCAGGCTGAAGAGATCACTGCATTCATGAGCTACCTAACGAGTCATCGCGCAGCGGCGACCCGACGTGGGTCGGTCGCTGCCGCGAAGGGCGGGCATTATGCCACAGGGCTACTTCGCGGCCGGGGATAGGCCGCTGCAAAACCCTGGAAGGTGCCCTGGGCAATGCTGGCGCGGATGGCGCGCATCTGCTCCAGGTAGAAATGCAGGTTATGAATCGTATTGAGGCGGCTCCCGAGGATCTCGTTGCAGCGGTCCAGGTGCCTCAGATACGCGCGCGAGTAGTGCCGGCAGGTATAGCAGGTGCACCCGGGGTCGATCGGGGAGAGCTCGCGCGCATGGGCACTGTTGCGGATATTGATCACCCCGCCGGGCAGGAACAGGTGGCCGTTGCGGGCGTGTCGCGTCGGGATCACGCAGTCGAACAGGTCGATCCCGCGCAGGACCCCCTGGAGGAGGTCCTCGGGGAAGCCCACGCCCATGAGGTACCGGGGCCGATCGGACGGCATGTGCGGCACGAGCTCTTCGAGAACCCTCAGACGCTCCTGCTCGGGCTCCCCGACCGCGAGGCCTCCGATGGCAAGCCCGGGCCAATCGAGCTGCAGGAGCTTCTCGAGCGATGCCAGGCGCAGCTGAGGATACGTGCCCCCTTGGACGATGCCGAACAGACCCCCCGGGGGCTGAGCGAGGTAATAGCGGGCGTGGCTGCGGGCAGCCCAGCGCATCGAGCGCTCCATGGAGTTGCGCGCCTCGAGCTCGGTGGCCGGATATGGGGTGCAATCATCGAGCGCCATGGCAATGTCGGAGGCGAGCGCTAGCTGTACGCTCATCGAGTCCTCCGGCGTCAGCTGCGCCTCTGCGCCATCGACCGGCGAGCGAAACCGCACGCCATCCTCCGTGATGCTGCGCAGGCTCTTCAGGCTGAAGACCTGGAACCCCCCCGAATCGGTCAGGATCGGTCGCTGCCAGTGCATGAACCCGTGCAACCCGCCGTGCAGGGCCACGACCTCCGCACCGGGACGCAGCATCAGATGAAAGGTGTTGCCCAGGATGATCTGGGCGCCCAGCCCCTCGAGCTCCTCGGGGGTCATCGCTTTGACCGTGCCGTAGGTCCCGACGGGCATGAACGCGGGCGTATCGATCGTGCCGTGAGCGGTGGTGAGCCGGCCCAGGCGCGCCGCCCCGCTCAGTGCGAGCACCTCAAAGCGTGGATTCATGCGCCGTGGAGCGTCGGGCCGGCAGGATGAGCATGGCGTCCCCGTAGCTGAAGAAGCGATAGCGCGAGCGTACCGCATGCGCGTATGCGGCGAGCACGCGCTCGCGCCCGGCGAGTGCGCACACGAGCATCAGCAGGGTCGATCCCGGCAGATGAAAGTTCGTGAGCAGCCCATCGACGATCCGGAAGCGAAAGCCAGGAAGAATGAAGAGCTGAGTCTCGCCCGACCAGCTCTCGTGCACCCCGATCCGAGCGGCCGATTCCAGCGCCCGCACGACTGTCGTGCCCACGGCGATCACACGGCCTCCACGGGCGCGAGCCCGCGCAATCGCCGCCCAGGTCTCCGCGCTGACGAGGGCTCGCTCGGCGTGCATCACGTGCGCGCTCAGCTCCTCGGTGCGCACGGGCTGAAACGTGCCGGCCCCCACGTGCAGCGTGACGAAGGCACGGCCTATGCCACCTCTCTCGAGCGACTCAAGAAGCGTGTGATCGAAATGCAGGCTGGCAGTCGGCGCGGCGACTGCCCCCGCGGTACGCGCGAAGACGCTCTGATAACGCTCTCGATCGACATCACCGGCCGCTCGTCGGATATAGGGAGGCAGAGGTACCTCACCCCAGCGCTCGAAGAATTCAAGCGCCGCTCCAGGGACCCTGACACGCCACAGGTCGTCCTCGCGCGCCAGCACCTGGAGGTCTCCGCCCGCGGTGTGAATCGCAACTCCCGGGCGGACCGGCTTGCTCGCCTTCATCTGCACCAGCGCCGTATCGCGCTCGAGTGCCCGCTCGAGAAGCAGCTCCACGCGGCCGCCGCTCGCTTTGGATCCGAGCAATCGCGCCGCCACGACCCTGGTGTCGTTGAAGACGAGAAGGTCGCCTGCCGAGAGCAGTTGCGGCAGCTGACGCATGCAGGCATCTCGCTGCTGAGGAGCCTCCCCGGGGTCGAGCACGAGCAGGCGGCTGGCGGATCGCTCCGGCAGCGGCTCTTGGGCAATCAGCTCCGGGGGAAGCTCGTACTGGAAGTCACTCAGCTGCACCCGGCAGGATGTTACAGATCCTGCGATTCCGTGCGAGGCTGCCCGTGCCGCTGCGGTGCGGGGGCTTGCGGCAAGGTCACCTTGAGGTCCATGGCGCGCCTCTGGCGCATGATCTTCAGATCGATCGGCTCGCCCGGCTGGTAGGAGCGGAGAATTCGCGTGAGATGTGACCCGCTCTGTGGCTCACGCCCGTCGATCGAGAGAATCACATCGCCATCCTTGAGCCCGAAGGTGCCGTTCTGCGGGGCTCGCAGCACCAGGACCCCGTTCGAGGTGCCGAAATACCATCCGAGCTGCGGCGTCAAGCTCGCAAGCTCCATCCCCTCGGTCTCGTCGGTCAGGATGTGCAGGTAGCGAAATCCGGAAACATCCGGGATCTCGATCGGCGGCATGGGTGGTATGGGTGGCATGACCACCGGACCGGGCCCATCATCGAAGCCGAAGGCAACCACATACGCGGGGCGTGTGGTGAGCTGCAGCTCCTGCACCTTGCCATCCCGCTTGATGCTGAGCTTTACCTTGGCATCGGGCGGGACGCGTCGCATCTGCTCGATGACCTGTCGGGCGCTGTCCCGGCCCGAGATCGGGGCTCCATTCAGCCCGACGATCACATCTCCCGGACGGACCCCGGCTTCCGCGGCCGGACCGGCCGGACTGACCTCCACGACGCGCGCCCCGTCGGGACCGCTCGCCGGGTCGAGCTGCAGACCGATCACGCCGCGTCTGAAGCGCTGCTCGACCTGCAGGGCGCGCCTCCTGGCGTCTGCACCGAGCTGGGCGGAGAGCTCGGCAACCTCTCGGGCGGAGTCCTCCAGGCGTTTGCGAGCCTCCGCGAGCTTGGCCTCCAGATCTCGCTCCTGGGCGTGCTCCCGGGCACGCTCCTGTGCTTGCTCCTGCGTGCCTTGGCTGCTGGAGCTTGCGTCCTGAGCGAAGCTCACCGGTGCAACCAGCCCGGTCAAAGCGATCGCTGTGGAGATCCCAATTCCCGTTCGCTTCATGGTCCTGCTCCTCATCACGGCACCTCGGAGGCGAGCAGCTCCGCGTACCGAACCTGTGCCAGCGAATCGACCAGCTGCGCACGCTGCAGCTGCAGGGCTCGTACGCGGGCTCCTTGCCGATTGCCCAGCCGCTCGGCGCTGAGCTGATCGTCCACGGAGGCGATCCGATCCTCGAGCGCCGTCACCGCGAGGTAGGTGCTGACCTGCACGACCGGCTCGTCGTCGGGCTCGCTCGCGAGCCAACGCTCCGCCGCGCTGGCACGCTGCAGAAGTGGCTCGGAATCGCGCGCCTTCCCTGGCGCCCGAGGCTCGCCAGGCGTTGACACTGGAACGCCGCTCTGCGTGACAGTCGGGAGGTCACGGTGCGGGGGCTCATCAATCATGCCCACGAAGCGACCGAGGAGCATCGCGGCGGCCACAATCGAGGCGAGCCCTGCTGCCAGAAGCACCGCGCGCCGCGCGAGAGGGTATGCCGCCCCTCTACGAGGTCGCAGATCGCCCCTGGGGGGCAGACCCGTACGGCGCTGCAGCTCGTTCCAGTCGAAGGGCGGCTGCAGCTCCGGGGGCAGCTCGCGCAGCCGCCGCGCGATGTCCGCGCTCGTTGCATCCGGCTCACGCATGGCCTGTGTCCAGGGTCGAAGGCCTTGTTTGACAGCTCACTAGAGCACCCACGACTGTCCCTCACTCTGGGGCTCGAACCATTCGCGCAGACGCCGGTGCGCCCGCGCGAGCTGGGATTTGGAGAAGCTCACGGTCCGCCCGAACGCCTGTGCGATCTCCTGGTGTGAGTAGCCCTCCACCTCGTAGAGCCACACCACGGCGCGCGCCGTTGGAGAGAGCGTGGCGAGCGCACGCTCCACATCCAGGCACTCCGGAGGACGTGCCTGCACCACGGCGGAGGGCAAACTCTCGAGGTCGCTTTCGTTGTCGGCTGCAAGCCGAAGGCGGGCTCGATGCCACGGCGAGCGCAGGTACATCAGACATTTGGACACTGCAATCCGTCGGACCCAGCCTCCGAAGGGTCCTTCCCCGCGAAAGGCATCGAGCTGCTCGTAAATCGTCATCATCGTGTCCTGGAACAGATCCTCCGCGACGGCTTGGGTGCCTACCAAGCGGCGGATCAGGCCAAACGTCGTGGGTGCCAGGGCGACATAAAGCCGGGCACGCGCGCCCTCGACGCCCTCTCGCGCACTGGCGATCAACCCTTCCGGCACGTCGATGTCGGCTAGCTTGGCCACGCTCACCTTAGATGCGCGGACCCGGCAAAAGGTCGCATCCGGCGTCTTATCGCCCGAGACAGCGGGGACCTCTATACTGCGCATCGGATGCCCGAGTGGCGGAATTGGTAGACGCAGCGGACTCAGTCGAGACAATTTGAGCCCTCCCGGAGAAATCTGCGAGGTGTAGCCCGTCAAATTCGGTGAAAGCCCTGAGCGCGTGCTCGAGCCCACGCCGAGCCAAGCCCGGACCACTGCCGGGAAGGTGTAGAGAGCAGACGGCGGGCACCTAAGGCCGCAAGGCTACGGTGAAGGCGTGCTCCAGACCACGCACCCGAGCGCAAGGCGCGCGGGACGGCGAAAGCCGGAGTGGGACGAAAATCCGCCGCCCTTAAAAGCGTGTCGGTTCGACTCCGACCTCGGGCACCATCCGCACAGCTGATCGAGGGCAAGGCGCTCGACTGATCAGTCCATCGTCACGTCGCGGGCGTGATCGGATCTGCCCTCCTCCCAGGTGCTCCATCCGGAGTTCATCCCGTAGGGACAGCGCTGCAGCAGCGCCTCGATCTTGTGGATCTTCCCGTTCTGCACCTTGAAGAGCTCGGCGATCTCCCACGTCCAGGGCTGGACGGGGCCGGCAGTCACGATGCGCCCATCCGGCACCCTGAAGGTGCGGGTGGAGCCGCCCGAATGATCGAAGAATCCGAATGCGAACACGATGCCGCGCTCCTGATCCACCGCCACGAAGCGCCGATCACGAATGCGCGTGACGAAGTGGATCAGACCCGACTTGAACTGCTCCATGCAGCTCCACTGCGCCGAGTAGACCAGGGAGGTCTTCGGATCCGGGCGACTCTGTCCGGGAGGGGTCGGTAGATTCGTGGACTGGCCGCCATTCTCGATGCGATTGCAATCGTCCGCGAAGGGGTAGTCTCCCTTGCCGTCGTTCTGCTGCATGCCTGTGAAGTATTTGTTCGCGGTCTCGATCATGTCCGCACGGGACATGCGCTCCTGCGGCGGCACCGTCTGCAGATAGATCGGGTTGACCGTGAGCGCGTCCACGCGCTTGCCGGCGCCCTCCTCGCGGATGACGATCTGCTCGATCTCGGTGATCTGGTGGTTGTGGACCTTGAGGCGCAGCGCAAGGGCAGCCGGGGTGCCCTTCGTGGGGTCGCGATTGTCCTCCTCGATCGAGCCGAAGAAGGCGACCTGGCCCGCCGGTACGTCCGTGACGAATAGCCGGTAGCGGCCCTTGGAACGCATGGTGCGCCACAGGCCATCACCGATGACCAGCTGCTGACCATCCTCGGTGAACCTCACTCCAGGGGCGAGCGGCACTCGCGTGGGTTGATGCGCGACGAGCGCATCGAGGTAGTGGTCGACGTAGCTCTCCAGACAGGCCCGGTTGCAGCTCTCATCGGCTCGGGCTTGCGCCCCGACCACCCACAGTGCCGCGAGAGCCACGGTCCCGCACCGCCACGACTTTCTCATGCCGATCCCCTCATCGCGAGTTGCGCCCCGCCGCAATCATAGCTCGCTGGCGCCGCGTGTACTTGGCCGCGTGCCTTGAGCGCCACGGTGCCGCAGTCCGCACCTCTGCCCCCTCGGAACCGGCGCCCACCTTGGCGCGTTTCGCCGCAGTCCAAGCGGAGCCATGTCATGGCGGCGATCTTCACGCGCAGGGCGAACCTGTTCATGCAAGTCGGTCTCGCCAGCGTGGCGGTGCTCGCGATCGGCTTCGTGATTGCCGTCTGGGGCGTCCCCCTCATGAACTACAACACGCAGGTCAGCTTCACTCCACCGCAACCGGTCCCGTTCAGTCACAAGCATCACGTCAGCGGACTCGGGATCGACTGCCGCTACTGTCACGACTCCGTCGAGTTCTCGAAGAACGCGGGCATGCCCCCCACGGAGACCTGCATGAGTTGCCACTCGCAGATCTGGACCCACGCGGCGATTCTCGCCCCGGTGCGCCGCAGCCTCGCCGAGGGCACACGGCTGCGCTGGGAGGCCGTGTACGTCCTGCCCGACTACGTCTACTTCGATCACAGCATCCACATCGCCAAGGGCGTGGGCTGCACGGAGTGCCACGGACCGATCGGCGACATGCCGCTCACCTACAAGGCCAGCACGCTCTACATGAGCTGGTGTCTCGACTGTCATCGCAATCCGGCTGAGCATCTGCGCCCGCGCGCGGCGGTGTTCGATCCGCACTGGCACCGCACGGCCGCAACGCCCTCGGGCGCCGCGCTGATGGCCGCCTACCACATCCATCCGCAAACCCTCACCGACTGCTCCGTGTGCCACCGATGAGCGACGACCCCGAGGGATCGAGCCGCGACTTCGCAGTCCTGCGCCGCCGCCTCATGCAGCGTCGCGGCCCGCTCTACTGGCGCAGTCTCGAGGAGCTCGCGGAGTCGCCCGAGTTCCTCGCGCGCGCACGCGCGGAGTTTCCCGGCTTCGCGGCCGCAGCCGAGCACTCGTACGACCGGCGCCGCTTCCTGCAGCTCACGGCCGCCTCGATGGCGCTCATGGGCCTCGCCGCGTGCGGACCCGAGGAGCGACCTCGCGACCGCGTGCCCTACGTCGAGCAGCCCGTCGGACTCGTGCCAGGCCGGCCGCGCTACTACGCCACAGCCACCGCACATGATGGATACGGTACCGGCGTTCTCATCGAGCATCTGATGGGACGCCCAATCAAGGTCGAGGGCAACCCCGACCATCCTGCGAGCCTCGGCGCGACGAGCGCGATGGGACAGGCGTCCATCCTCGGACTCTACGATCCCTTCCGCGCCCAGACCGTCAGCCAGGATGGGAGCATCGTGAGCTGGCCAGCCCTTGCGACGGCGGTGATCGACAAGCGCACCAGCCTCCTCGCGCAGCACGGCCGAGGCCTTGCGCTGCTGACAGGCACGGTCACCTCCCCCACACTCATCGATCAGATCGCACGACTGCGCCGGCAGTACCCTGAGCTTCGCTGGTTTCAGTGGGAAGGCATCCATCGCAGTCAGGTTCGGGCGGGTGCCGAGCGCGCGTTCGGCCGCCCGCTCGAGGTGCTGCCGAACTTCGCCGCAGCCGATGTGATCGTCGCGGTCGACAGCGATTTCTTGGACACCGCGCCTGGAGCGCTGCGCTTCGCCCGCGAGTTCGCCTCGCGGCGCCGAGCTGCCGAGGTCAAGCAGCGCATGAGTCGCCTGTACGCGCTCGAGAGCACCCCGACCCTTGCCGGCGCCAAGGCAGACCATCGCCTGCTGATGACACCTGCGCAGACGCAGGCCGCGCTGCGCCGGCTCGCCGGAGCGCTCGAGGCGGGACCCCGGGACTGGGCACAAGCACCCGCGCCCAACGCCGCCGCGCTCGATGCAATCGCGCAGGATCTGCGCAGTGCGCACGGCCGAGCGATCGTGCACGCGGGGGCCTCGCAAAGCGTCGCCACTCACGCCTTGGTCCATGCGATCAACCACGCGCTCGGCGCGTTCGGTACGACGCTGGCCGCGATCGAGCCCGTGGGCGCGGAACCTACGGATGAGAGCGCCTCGATCCTCGCGCTCACCGAGGCCATGCACCGCGGCGAGGTCGACACGCTCGTCGTGCTGACGTGGAACCCGGTGTTCACCGCACCGGCCGACCTCGAATTCGAGCACGCGCTGCGAACGGTTCCGTTCTCGATCTATCTCGGTGAGTACGCCGACGAGACCGCTGCGGCCGTGCACTGGCACGTCGCACGAGCGCACGAGTACGAGGCCTGGAGCGATGTGCGCGCCTACGACGGCACCGTCACCATTCAGCAACCGCAGATTCGCTTCGATGCCGATCGGCATTCTGCGCACGAGCTGCTCGAGCTGTTCTTCGGCGAGACCACGACCCCCGAGGGCCTGAGCATCGTGCGCGGGTACTGGCAGGGCCCTGCCGGGATGTCTGTCGGCCAGGATCCGCTCTGGAACGAGACGCTGCGCGCGGGTGTCGTGCGCGGATCGGCAGCGCCACACGTTCCCGTCTCGCTCAGGCCCGATGCCGCGCTCGGTGCCTGCGCGGCACCGGACGCCTGCACGGCGCCAGGCGCAGGCACGGCGCCAGGTGCAGGCACGGCCGACGCCTCGGTCGTGACCCTGCTTTTTCGCCCCGACCCCTTCCTGTGGGATGGGCGCTTCGCGGACAACGGCTGGATGCAGGAGCTTGGGCGTCCCTTCACGCGCCTCACCTGGGACAATGCCGCCCTCATCGCACCGCGCACCGCGGAGCAGCTTCACCTTGCGACCTCGGACTTGGTCGAGATCGCACTCGGTGCGCGCAAGGTTCGAGCCCCGGTCTGGGTGCTGCCGGGGCAGGCCGAGGGCTGCATGACGCTCGCTCTCGGCTACGGTCGGCGGCTCACCGGTCCTGTGGGCACCGGCGTCGGCTTCGATGCCTATGCCCTGCGCTCGCGCGATGCGCCGTGGCACGTCTCGGGCGCCACACTTGCCAAGGTCGGCGATGGATACATCTTTGCGACCATCCAGCGGGAGCTGCGCACGCACGATCGCGACGTCGTGCACGAGGGAACGCTCGCCGAGTTCTTGAAGAATCCCGACTTCCAGCGCTCTGCGCCGGCTCCCGAGTCGCTCTATGCCGGCTACGAGTACGTCGGGATCGCGTGGGGCATGAGTATCAATCTCGACGCGTGCGTCGGCTGCCAGGCGTGCGTTGCCGCCTGCCAGGCGGAGAACAACAGTCCGGTCGTGGGCAAGACCGAGGTGTGGCGCGGGCGCGAGATGCACTGGCTGCGCATCGATCGGTACTACGAAGGCTCGCTCGATGAGCCGCGGACCGTGTTCCAGCCCGTGCCGTGCATGCACTGCGAGAACGCACCCTGCGAGGTCGTCTGCCCGGTGCATGCGACGGTGCACGACTCCGAGGGGCTGAACGTCATGATCTATAACCGCTGCGTCGGCACGCGGTTCTGCTCGAACAACTGTCCGTACAAGGTCCGCCGCTTCAACTTCTACGATTACACCACCTCGGAGCCGAGGCCCGCGGAGTCCTGGAACCCGGAAGTGACCGTGCGTGGTCGCGGTGTCATGGAGAAGTGCACCTACTGCATCCAGCGCACGCGCGCCGCCATGATCGATGCGGACCGGGAGAACCGGCGCGTCCGCGATGGCGAGGTGGTGACGGCCTGCCAGCAGGCCTGCCCCACGCAGGCAATCGTATTCGGCGATCGCAACGATCCGCAGAGCGCGGTCGCCAAGCGCAAGGCAAGCCCGCTCGACTACGCCATGCTCGCGGCGCTGAACACCCGCCCGCGGACGACCTACGAGGCGTTGATTCGCAATCCCAATCCCGACTTCCCCCATGGCTAGCACCACGATCGAGGAAGGCGGCTGGGGCGCTCCGGTCATCGGTGGGGAGCAGAATTTCTCCTCCGTGAGTGCGACGTTGAGCAATCTCGTGCTCACGCCCCGCACGCCGCTGTGGTGGTACGTGGGCGCCGGCATCTCCGGCGCATTCCTGCTTCTGTTCCTGATCGCCTCGATCTGGACGTTCACGGTCGGAGTGGGGGCCTGGGGCGTGAACATCCCGGTCGCCTGGGGTCTCGCGCTCGCGAATTACACCTGGTGGATTGGCATCGCGAGCGGGGGGACGTTCATCTCCTCGCTCTTCTACATCGTGGGTGCGGACTGGCGCAACGGCGTCAACCGCACTGCCGAGTCGCTCACCCTGTTTGCCGCCGCCGCAGCGGGCATGATGCCGGTGCTGCACCTGGGACGGCAGGGACTGTTCTACTGGCTGTTTCCGTATTCGACGGTGATGGGTGTCTGGCCGCAGTTCCTGAGCCCGCTCATCTGGGACTTCGCGGCGCTGCTCTGCTACATCCTGAACTCGATCGTCTTCTGGTACATCGGCCTCATCCCGGACTGCGCGACGCTCCGCGACCGCGCCACCACGCGCAGCCAGCGTCTGCTCTACGGGATCCTCGCGCTGGGCTGGCGCGGCTCGGCGCGCGACTGGCGCAGCTACAAAGCGGCGTACCTCGTCATGGCCGGCGTCATGGCTCCGATGGTGGTCTCGGTCCACAGCATCGTCGGGCTCGACTTCGCCGCGGGACTCGTCGCGGGTTGGCACTCGACGCAGTGGCCGCCGTACTTCTTCATCGGCGCGCTCTACTCGGGCTGGGCAGTCGTGCTCTGCCTCATCATTCCGCTGCGGCGCCTGTACCACCTCGAGCGGATCATCACCGAGCGGCATCTCGATGTGATCGGCAAGCTCATGCTCACGACCGGGCTGCTGCTCGCCTACTGCTATCTCATGGAGGTCATGGATCCGCTCTACTCGGGCGACCCCGCCAAGGTCACCGAGTTCTACGCGAGCGCGTTCGGGCACTACGGTGCGACGTACTGGGCGCGCAACACGCTCAACATCTTCATTCCACAGCTGCTGTGGTTTCCCGCCGTGCGGCGCAACAAGGTCGCCCTCGGCCTGATCGCGCTCGGCGTCGTGACCGGGATGTGGCTCGAGCGGTACAACTTCGTCGTGAGCGCGCTCGCGCAGGACTACATGCCCTCGGAATGGCGCTTCTATGGGGCAACGTTCTGGGACTGGGCGATCCTGTTGGGCTCGGCGGGGCTCGTGATGGGCGGCTTCTTCTTGGCCATCCGCTTCCTGCCCATCGTCTCGATGTTCGAGATCCGCGAGCTCATCCATCGCCGCTCGAATACCGAGGGCACCGCGGGGCCCCACGCCCCAGGTGCAGTCGAACGGCCTTCGTCTGCGGGGAGAGCGCTGTGAGCGCAAGCCCCGCCGAGCTGCACGGACTGGTCGCAGAGTTTTGCACGGCCGAGCAGGTCACGGCCGCCGCCCGGCAGCTCGCGAACGAGGGATATGCGAGCTGGGACGTCTATGGCCCCGCCCCGATCGATGAGCTCGATGAGCTCGTACCGCCCGGGCGTGGGCGCCTGATCACCGCCGTCATGGTGGCAGCCGGGGCAGCCGGCGCTTGCATCGGCTACTTCTATCAGTACTGGGACGCCGTGCTCAGCTACCCGATCAATGTGGCCGGTCATCCCTTCAACGGCTGGCCCGGATTTGTGCCCTGCGCCTGGGAGATCTGCGCGCTCTTCACGGTGTATGCGGGATTCTTCGCATTCTGCATCGCCTGTGGCCTCTCGCGCCTGTACCACCCCATCTTTGCCGCGCCGGACTTCGAGCGCGCCTCGCAGGATCGCTTCTTCATCTGTGTCGAGACCCGCCCGAGCTCAGAGGGCACCCAGCACCTGCGGGCGCTCTTCGAGCGTCATGGAGCCGAGCGCACGGCGGAGCTCGAGGCATGAGCTGCGGAATGCACACCGGGCGCATCGCCGACGCGCGGCGCCCGAGGCACCCGGGGCGCCTTGCGAGCGTGGCGCTCGCGATGCTGCTGCTTGCCGGCTGCGACAACATGGCAAACCAGCCCAAGGTGCTGCCCTACGAGACCTACCGTGCGCTGCCCTCGGGCCCTGCGCTCTGGCAGGAGCCCCCAGGAGTCGTCTCGCGCGACTGGCGCCCGGCTCCCACGCCACCTCCCGTGACGCTGGCGCTGCTCGAGCGTGGCCAGCAGCGCTTCGACATCTACTGCGCCGTATGCCACGGCCTCACGGGGTATGGCGACGGCCGGATCGTGCAGCGCGGATTTCCTGCGCCCCCCTCGTACCACATCGCACGGCTGATGGAATCCGGCAATCAGCACTTCTATGACGTGATCACGCAGGGGTACGGCGTCATGTTCTCGTACGCGCAACGCGTTGCACCGGCGGATCGCTGGGCCATCGTCGCCTATATCCGGGTGCTGCAGGCGAGTCAGAACGTGCCGGTTGCGACGCTCGACGCCGCGGAGCGGGCGAAGCTGCGATGACCATCGAGCGCATATGCGCGCATAGCGTGCGCATCGGTGTGATCGCGGTGCTCGCCGGCGGCGGTGCCTCCCTCTGGGGCGCTCTGGTGGATCCGCGCGCGTTCTTCCCGGCATGGGTGGCCGCGTTCTACTTCTGGCTTGCAATGCCGCTCGGGGCGCTCGCGCTGCTCTTCATCTGGGACCTGACCGGGGGCCGGTGGGAGCCCCTCGCACGCCTGCCCCTGGGGGCGATGGCGGCCACGTTCCCGCTGTTCGTGCTGCTCTTCTTGCCCATTCTCGCCGGGCTCGCCGTGCTTTATCCCTGGACGCGATCCCACATCGCCCCATCCCTGCCCAATCATTGGTATCTCAACCCGACGTTCTTCTACGTACGTGCCGGGCTGTACTTCTCGCTCTGGAACGGCGCTGCGGCCTGGCGGTTGCGTCGGCCGGGCGCGCGCGCAGGCATCGCACCGCGTCGCGAGCAGTGGGTGAGCGGCATCTGCCTCATGCTGCTTGGCTACACGGTCACATTCGCCAGCATCGACTGGATCATGTCGACCGAGCCGCATTGGTTCTCCTCGATCTATGGGATGAACGTCGGCGCGTCGCAGTTCATCATCTCGCTCTCGTTCCTGCTGCTCATGCTCTCGCTCGGGGCGCCCCGGCCGGCTGCGCGCGGCACGGAGTTCTCCGGTGCGCTCGCGACGCTTTGCACCATCCTGCTCGCCGTGGTGATCTTCTGGGCATACACCGCGTTCTGCCAGTGGCTCATCATCTGGGAAGAGAATCTGCACACCGAGATTCACTGGTTCATTCTGCGCTGGCGCGGTGCGTGGAGCTCGGTGATCTATGCGCTCTGCGGGGCGTGCTTCGCCGTCCCCTTCGGCTGCCTGGTGTGGACGCCGGCCAAGCGCAAGCCGCTCCTGGTCGGCGCCGTCGCGCTGCTGCTGCTCGTTGGACACATGGTCTTCGTGTGGTGGCTGCTACTCCCGGGATTTCGCGACATCGGATTCTCCTGGCTCGATCCGGCCGTGATGCTCGGGATCGGGGGCGCGTGGCTGCTCGCCTTTGCGGCGGCGTTGCGGCTGATGCGCGCTCAGCCGGTCGCGAGCGAGCGGCAAGCGGAGCACCTGCTGCATGGCTGAGCCGCGCGAGGTGATCCAGGCCAATCCGGAGGTGCAGTACGAGCATCGCGACCTGCCGCTCGCACCGCTTGCCTGGGCAGGGCTCGGATTCCTCGTATTCGTCGGACTCGCGCCACTCATCATTCTCGCCGGATTCTCGAGCACCGCCGGCGATGTCTCCCGGCAGCTGACCATCCATCCGCCCGCACCGCGCCTGGAGACCAACCCGCGGGCGGACTTGGACGCCTATCTGGCGAGCCAGCGCGAGCGGCGCGACTCCTACGGCTGGGTCGATCGTGCGCACGGTATCGCACACGTGCCGGTGGCGGTCGCGATGCAGCGTCTGGCGCGCGATGGCATTGCGGGCTTTCCCCGCGCTGCGCGGCCGACCCCCGAGGGCATTGAGGAGACCACACCGTGAAATCCATGCCGTACGTGCTGCTCGGGCTTGCCCTCTGCCTCTGCTCCCCCGCAGCACTCGCGCACGAGCCTCACTCCATGCTTCAGCCCTCGCAAACGGTCGAGCTCGTCTTCCATCAGCACATGGGTGCCGAGCTGCCGCTCGGAACGCAACTCCGCGACGGCCTCGGCCACAGCGTCCGGCTCGGGGATTACTTTCACGGCGAGCCGGTTGTCCTGGTGCTCGAGTACCTGCGCTGCCGAACTCTGTGCGGCGTGGTGATGCAGGATGCGGCGCGCGCGCTCCTCAACACTCCCCTCGTCGCCGGGCGCGACTACCAGGTCATCGCCCTGAGCATCGATCCGCGCGACGGGCCCGCCGACGTGCGCGCCGCGCGGGCGAAATACCTCGCCTCCTGGAGTGCCGAGGCCGCTCGCAGCTGGCATTTTCTGACCGGAAGCGCCGCTGCGGTCCACGCCGTTGCGAGCGTGGTCGGCTTTTCCTACCGCTACGACCCCCAGCTCGACCAGTACGCCCACCCGGCGGGTATCACCATCCTGACGCCTCGCGGCAGCATCGCCCGCTACATCCTGGGGGTGGGCTATCGCCCGCTCGACGTGCGCCTTGCCGTGACCGAGGCTGCGCAGGGGCGCATCTCCTCGCCCGTCGCGGATCTGCTGCTGCTGTGCTACTGCTACGACCCCGGTACCGGGCGCTACAGCTTCGCCATCCGCAACACGACCGACGTGCTCTGCGGAGCGACGGTGCTCGGGATCGCCCTGCTCATGATCCGCCTCACGAGAAGCTCATCGAGGCGGGATGCGGATGCGCCCGCCGCCCCTGCTGCGCCACCCATGAGAGACACGCGGCGGAGCTGAGATGCACGAGTGGGTGCCCTTCTGGCCGCGCAACGCCGCACTCTCGGCGAGCATCATCGATACCATCAATATCGGCGAGTTCGCGCTGATCGCACTCATTCTCGTCTTCGTGTTCGGGATGATGATCACCTTCGGCGTGCGCTACCGGCACGGCAGTGCGCGCCCGCGCACGGCCGTCGCGGAGCGCAGCTGGCGCTTCGAGATCGGCTGGACCTCCGCGACGATCGCCGCCTTCTTCGTGCTGTTCGTGCTCGGCGCGAACGCTTACCTCTTCCTCTACGAAGCTCCCCGGCATCAGGACCTCGAGCTCTACGTGGTGGGCAAGCAGTGGATGTGGAAGATCGAGCACCCGGGCGGGCAGCGCGAGATCGATGCCATGCACGTCCCGCTCGGGAGCACCGTGCGGGTGGTACTCGCCTCCGAGGATGTGATTCACAGCCTCTTCATCCCGGCGTTCCGCCTGAAGCACGACGTGGTTCCGGGGCAGTTCGAGACGTTCTGGTTCCGCGCGACGCGCACCGGCAGCTACCAGCTCGAGTGCTCGGAGTTTTGCGGCACCCAGCACGCGCACATGCGCGGCACCGTGACCGTCATGAGGCCCGCGGCCTATGCGCGCTGGCTCACCGATCAGGGCGTCGCCGAATCCCTCGCGCAGCGGGGGTTTGCGCTGTTCCGCAAGTACGGCTGCAGCGGTTGCCATGGCACCGGGAGCGACGTTCACGCGCCCTCGCTCGCCGGACTCTACGGCAGTATTGCCCATCTCGCCGACGGCCGCGCCGTGCGCGCCGACGAGCGTTACATCCGCGACTGCATCCTCATCCCCCAGACGCAGCGCGTGGCGGGCTATCCGCCGGTGATGCCCTCCTTCCAGGGCCAGCTGAGCGAGGAGGATCTCATCAATCTGCTCGCGTACATCCAGTCCCTCTCGGAGGGCCCCCGCCCATGAGCACCGCCGCCGCCGATCTCCTCCAGACCTATCTCGGTGAGGAGCATACGATCTCGTCCTGGCTCCTGACGCACGACCACAAGCGCATCGCGCTCATGTTCTTCGGCTCCGTGACGCTGTTCTTCTTCGTCGGCGGGTCGGCCGCAACGCTCATACGGCTGCACCTGGTGAATCCCGCGGGGACGCTTCTGCAGCCGGAGATGTACAACCGGCTGTTCACCATGCACGGGATCGTGATGGTGTGGTTCTTCCTCATCCCATCCATCCCCGCGACACTCGGAAATTTCCTGATCCCGATGATGATCGGTGCCCGCGATCTCGCCTTTCCGCGTCTGAACCTGTTCAGCTGGTACCTGTTCAACGTATCGGGCCTGGTCGCGCTGTACTTCCTGTTCGTCGGCGGCGTCGACACCGGTTGGACGTTCTACACGCCCTACTCCACGCTGTTCGCCAACGGGCACGTCATCGCGGCCGCGGTCGCGGTGTTCATCAACGGCTTCTCGACCATCGCCACCGCGCTCAACTTCGTCGTGACGACACACAAGCTGCGCGCGCCCGGGATGACGTGGTTCCGGTTGCCGCTGTTCGTGTGGGCGATCTACGTCACGAGCATCATCATGCTGCTCGCAACACCGGTGCTCGCCATGACGCTCGCCCTGGTCGCGATCGAGCGCCTCATGGGCATCGGCATCTTCGATCCGAGCCTCGGCG
This sequence comes from Steroidobacteraceae bacterium, assembly GCA_035524075.1. Lineage (GTDB taxonomy): Bacteria > Pseudomonadota > Gammaproteobacteria > Steroidobacterales > Steroidobacteraceae > JASHUC01. The sequence continues at coordinate 283,296 of DATKPP010000045.1, forward strand.
GCGATCCGCTGCTGTTCCAGCACATGTTCTGGTTCTACTCGCACCCGGCCGTCTACATCATGGTGCTGCCGGCCATGGGGGTGGTGAGCGAGGTCATCACCTGCTTCGCGCGCCGGCCGGTGTTCGGCTACAAGGGAATGTGCTTTGCGCTCGTGTCGATCGCCGTGATCGGCTTCTTCGTGTGGGGCCATCACATGTTCACGGCCGGCATCTCGCTGCTCTCCGCCGTGGTGTTCTCGATGTTGACCTTCATCGTCGCCGTGCCCTCGGCGATCAAGGTATTCAACTGGACCGTCACGCTGCACAACGCCCGCATTCACTTCGATGCGCCGATGCTCTACGCGCTGGGATTCGTCGGACTGTTCACGATCGGCGGGCTCACCGGGCTCGTGCTTGGCACGCTCGCCTCGGACATTCACCTGCAGGACACCTACTTCGTGGTGGCGCATTTCCACTTCATCATGGTCGGAGGGACGGTGTCGGCGTATTTCGCCGGCCTGCACTACTGGTGGTCGAAGATCACCGGCAAGCACTATCCGGAGACCTGGGGGCGGTTCGCGGCGATCCTGATGTTCGTCGGCTTCATCGTGACGTTCGCGCCGCAGTTCATCCTCGGCTATCTCGGCATGCCGCGCCGCTACTACACCTACCCGGCGGACTTGCAGACCTGGAACGTGCTCTCGAGCGCGGGCGCCTCGATCCTGGCGGTCGCCTACCTGCTCCCCCTGTGCTACCTCGGCTGGTCGCTGTTCTATGGACGCAAGGCGGGGCCGAACCCCTGGCGCGCGACCGGCCTTGAATGGCAGACCTCCTCCCCGCCGATCGGCCACAACTTCCTGCGCACCCCGCAGGTCACCGAGCCGCCGTACCAGTACGATCCCCGCGACGGCAGCTACATCTCGCAGGATGGCATCCGGCATGCCTAGTGCGCGCACGCTCCGTCCGGGGATGCAGTACGCCGACCTCGAGCAGCAGTCGGAGACCGCCCAGCTCGGCATGTGGCTGTTCCTCGCGACCGAGGTGCTGTTCTTCGGTTCGCTCATCTTCGCGTACACCGTCTACCGAAGCGCCTACGGGCACCAGTTCCAGCTGGCGGGACACGACTCGTTCATCCTGCTCGGCAGCGTCAATCAGGCGATCCTGGTCACGAGCAGCCTCACGATGGTGCTGGCGCTGCGCGCCGCGCGCGCGGGCGAGCAGCGCGCACTGGTGTGGCTGCTGTGCGCGACCGCCGCGCTCGGACTCGCTTTTCTCGGCGTGAAGGGCTACGAGTACGCCCGCGATGCCGCCTCCCATGCGCTGCCGGCGATCGACTTCGTGTTCAAGCCGGGCTATCGCGCCCCCGCTGAGATGTTCTGGACGTTCTACCTGATCTCGACCGGGCTGCACGCACTGCACCTCTCGATCGGGATCGTGCTCGTGCTCATCTTCGCGGTGCGCGCCGCACGCGGCGCATTCTCGCCCGCGTACGACGGCCCGCTCGAGGTGGTCGGTCTCTACTGGAGCTTCGTCGACACGGTGTGGTTCTTCCTCTTCGCGTGCATCTATCCGCTCGGACGGGTCATGACGTGAGCGCACGGCCGCGTGAACCGGTGGCGCCCTACTTCATCGGTTGGGCGGTGCTGCTGCTGCTGCTCGGCTTGAGCGTGCTCAGCGCATACGAGCCGATCGGCCCGTACCTTCACCCGATCGCGAACTTCGGCATCGCCCTGACGCAGGCAGCGATCATGTACATCCTCTTCATGCGCCTGCGGGGCCGCCCGACGCTCAAATGGATATTCGCCGGCGCGGGCTTTCTGTGGCTGATCTTTCTGTTCGGCCTCGGTGCCGTGGATTACCTCACGCGCAAGGGATTTCCACTGCGATGAAGCGCAACCTTGCGTCGAGGGCGAGGCCCGTGACGATGCTCCTGGCGGGAGTGGCCGCGCTCGCGCTCGGGGGCTGCCAGAATCCGGATCAACGCGTGACCGTCGGTTACCCGGGCTACCGTACGCTGCCGCCGGGCGACCAGGTGAGCTGGCCCTCGAGCGGCACCAGCAACGGCCGTGGCTGCGTGCCTCCTCCCGGTCAAGCGGCCCGGTGCTGAGTCGCCCGCGCGCGCACGGTGCGATCAGGCCGGCGCCGAGCGATCGATGAAATCGAGGAGCCGCTGCCCCAGGAACTCATCGGGCGTGTTGAGATGCATCGTGGTGCTCAGATGATTGTGTCCCAGCAGGTGCACAAAATTCGGCCAGCGACCGTGGCGGGCCACCCAGGCATCGAGCAGCTCGAGCCCTTGCTGCTGAAACTCCGGGGGATCCATCTCGGTGAGCACGAAGAGCAGCGGCACCTCGGTGGAGATCAGCCCCTCGAGCATCGAGGCCCGGCGGTGCTGCTCATCGTCGCTGCCATAATAGGCGAGCTGGAAGGGATTGCGCGGCACGCGCATCAGATCGTAAAGGCCGGAGCACAGCACGACCCCCGCGAGCCCCAGCCCGCTCGCGGGACGAAGCTCGCGCAGCGTGATGTACGAGGCGGCGTGCGCCGCGCCGGCCGAGCTTCCCATGAGGAATATCCGCTGCGGATCGCCCCCGTGCTCGGCGATGTTCCTGCGAACCCACGCGACGGCTGCGGCCGCATCCTCCGCTCCTGCGGGCCACGGAAATTGCGGCGCGAGCCGATACGTGATGTTGACCCCGATCAATCCCTGACGGACGGCCCAGAGCGCGACATTGTCGCTATAGGGCGAGCCGGGCATGCGCTTGTCGCCGGCCACGAAGCCTCCGCCATGCACGAACATCAACACCGGCGCCGGTCGCGAACCTCCCGGCGCTGGGACCGGACGGAAGACATCGAGCCTGTGACGCTCGTGCGCGCCATATGAGGCATCGCGCACGACGCTGACCGAGGCGTACGGCTCCCGCTCGTGAAAGGGGGCGTAGACGGCAGCGGTGCCCTGAATGGCCTCCGGGGAGATCTCTGTCCCCAGAGCACGCACGCGCCGCGAGACTTCCTTCAGATCGAACGACATCGCAGGCCCTCCTCGAGGCTCGACCTTCGGAGCTTACCCCGCCGGGCGGCAGGTGTCGTCCCGGGCGCTGGACTTGAGCTCGGCGAACCTGTCCAATAGCGTCATGAAGTTCTGTCCTCAATGCGGCGGCAACGTCTCGCTGCGCACGCCGCCCGGCGATCATCTGCCGCGCCACGTGTGCGATGCATGCGGAGTCGTGCACTATCAAAACCCGCGCCTCGTGGTCGGGTGCGTGCCCGAGCATGCCGGTCGCATCCTCATTTGCAAGCGCGCAATCGAGCCGCGCCGGGGCTACTGGACCGTGCCGGCGGGCTTCATGGAGAACGGCGAGACGCTGCAGCAGGCCGCCGCGCGCGAGTCGCGCGAGGAGGCGCGCGTCGAGGTCGAGATCGGCTCGCTGCTTTCGATCGTGCACGTGCTGCACGCCGAGCAGGTGCACGTGTTTTTTCGGGCTCAGCTGCAGCGACCCGAGTTCGCACCGGGCCCCGAGAGCCTCGAAGTCGAGCTCGTCGAGCCGGCCGGCATCCCCTGGACGGAGATCGCCTTCGCCAGCACCGAGTTCACCTTGCGGCGTTTCCTGGAAGACCGGGCGCTCGGACGCGATGGGTATCACTTCGCCGAGTTCAACAAGCGCCTGCCGCTGCCCTGAGCGGCGATGCGTGGCAAAATATCCGCTCCACGATTCGAGAGAACGGCATGACCTTCGTCGTCACTGAGAATTGCATCAAGTGCAAGTACATGGACTGCGTGGAAGTGTGTCCCGTGGACTGCTTTCACGAGGGACCGAATTTCCTGGTCATCGATCCCGACGAATGCATCGACTGCACCCTGTGCGAGCCTGAATGCCCGGTCGAGGCGATCTTCTCCGAGGAGGAGCTGCCCGCCGGTCAGGAGTCGTTCAAGGCGCTGAATGCCGAGCTGGCCAAGAAATGGCCCGTCATCGCGGAGAAGAAGGACGCCCCGCCGGATGCCAAGGAGTGGGAAGGCAAACCAGAGAAGATCAAGCTGCTCGAGAGGTGAGCCCCGAGCGCGCGGACCTCATTGCTGCACGGTTCGCAGCGTCTGTGCCAGCTCGATGGGGGAGACATAGCCGGGAAGCATCTCGCCATCCGCGAGCACGATGGCAGGCGTGCCGTCCAGGTCGAACTTGCGTCCCAGCTCGTACTCGCGCGCGACCGGAGTATTTGGACAGAGCTTGACGTTCAGGGCCTCGCCCCGCTTGGCGCGCGTCAACGCCTCGTTGCGGTTGGGCGAGCACCACACCTCCTCCGCCTTGGTCCACGATTCCGTATTCGGGCCCGTGCGCGGATAGAACACGTAGCGGACGCGAATCCCCAGGCGGTTGTACTCCGCGATCTGACTGTGGAATTTGCGACAGTACGCGCAATCGACATCGGTGAACACGGTGACCGTGTGACGGGCATCCTTCGGCCCGAAGATCAACATCTGGGACTCGGGGATCGTTGCCAGCAGGTGCCTGCGAATATCGCGGCGCTGGTTCTCGGTCAGGTTGACATTGCTGTGCAGGTCGTACAGATCTCCGGCGATCGCATACTTGCCGTCCGCGGAGACGTAGGCCGCGTCGGTGCCGCGCAGGATCTCGAACAGCCCCGGTATCGGTGTGGCATGCACATCGTCGGGACTGGTGCCGGGAATCTTGCTCGCGACGGTGACTCGCGGATCGGTGCTGCCGTCGGTGCCGGCGCCGAGCGCGAGCGGAGTCATGACGATTGCCGCAACGATGAGGAGGAGCAGTTTCATGTGCAACTTCGCAGGGCCCGAGCAGGTTCGACCTGTGAGGGGACGGAAGGTTCTCTGTCCGCGTCGAAGGCTGGAGTCTACCAGAGCCTGAGCGCATCCGCCGACCGCCGCATTGCGTCGCGGCACGCAGACGCCCCGCCGCGCTATGTCCAACTCACCCCCTGGGGTGGTGCTGGGAGTGCAGGTCCTTCATGCGCTCGCGCGCGACGTGCGTGTAGATCTGGGTGGTGGAAAGATCGCTGTGCCCGAGCAGCATTTGCACGACCCGCAGATCGGCGCCGTGATTCAGCAGGTGAGTCGCGAACGCATGCCGCACGGTGTGCGGCGAGAGCTCCTTGGCGACACCGGCCTTGCGCGCGTAGCGCTTGATGATGTGCCAGAACGCTTGCCGCGTCATGCGCTCACCGCGCCGGGTCGGGAACAAGTAGTCCGACTGACGCTCGAGCAGGATCTCGCCGCGCGGACCGCGCACGAACTCGTTCAGCCAGCGCATGGCCTCCTCGCCGAGAGGGATCAGGCGCTCGCGATTGCCCTTGCCGAGGATGCGCAGGACTCCCTGATTCAAATTCACCTGGGAGTGCTTGAGATTGACCAGCTCGGAGACGCGCACGCCCGTTGCGTACAGCACCTCGAGCATCGTGCGGTCTCGATGCCCCAGCGGGTCGCCCACCTGGGGGGCGGCCAAAAGCGACTCGACCTCCTCCTCGGTCAGCGATCTCGGCAGCGAGCGGCCGATCTTGGGCATGGCAATGTCGGCCGTCGGATCGTCGCGGATGACGCTCTCTCGCAGCAGGTACCGGAAGAAGCGCCGAAAGCTCGAGAGCTGCCGGGCCGTGGAACGGGGCCGCGCGCCGGCCTGCACTCTCCAGGCAATGAAATCCTGCAGATCGGTGCGCGAGGTGCGTGCCATCGGCACGCTGCGCTCGACCAGCCAGCGCGACAGTGCGGTGAGGTCCGCGCGGTAAGCCGCGAGCGTGTTTGAAGACAGCCCGCGTTCCATCCACACCGCGTCGAGAAACCGCGAGACCGCCGGATCGCAGGTATCGGGCGTCGGAGTTGCGGCTGCTGCAGCGTGCTTGGACAAGGTCTGCCTCACCTTTGAAAAACTGTGCACGCCGCAGCGCACTATCGACCGATGCGCCATCGATCCATTGGCGTACCGGCACAGTATGGGGAGAGCCCCGCTGCAACCGGAGTGACCACTATCACATCTAGAGCGTTGGCATAACATAACGAGAACCAGTTCACTGTTTGCACTGTGAACAGCGGTTTTTCGGGGGCTTCCGTGGCCGCTGCGCGCAAATGCGTGCAGCGCCCAGCCACGCGAGAACTGCGTGCTGGCAGAATAGGTTACGCGATGCGCGGCATGATGCAGATTGCTTACGGCGCCTACACCTACGTGGTGTTCGCCGTGCTCGGCTGTGCGGCCTTGCTGGGCGTCGTGGTGGTGCCGGGGCTCGGGCGGCGGCGGCGCATCGCACGAACGGCCGCACGGCTGTTCTTGCGCCTGGCGGGCATGCAGCTCGCGGTGAAGGGCCTCGATCGGCTTCCCGCCTCGCAGTGCGTGGTGGTGGCGAACCACGCGAGCTACCTGGATGGACTGGTGCTCACGGCAGCGCTGCCCCCGCGCTTCGGCTTCGTCATCAAGCGCGAGATGGCGGAGGTGCCACTGGCGGGCTCGCTGCTGCATCGAATCGGCGCGGAATTCGTCGAGCGATTCGACCGACACAAGGGCGCGGCTGACACCCGGCGCGTTTTGCGCAAGGCGGCCGCCGGGCAGTCGCTGGTCTTCTTCCCCGAGGGAACCTTCTCGCCTCAGCCGGGACTGCTCAAGTTCCACGCCGGCGCCTTCCACACCGCAGCGCGCGCGGGCTGTCCCGTCGTGCCCGCCGCAGTGCAAGGCACTCGTCAGGCGCTGCCACCCGGCCAGCTGCTGCCGCATGCGGCCCGGATCACCGTGGAGCTCCTCCTTCCCATCGTGCAGCCCTCGACGGAGGACTCGGGCACGGCTGCGGCCGAGCTGCGCGAGCGAGCTCGCCAGGCGATCCTGCATCACCTGTGCGAGCGCGACCTCGCAGCGGCCTGATGCCCAGGAGCGGCAGCTCCTGCGGGCCTACATGTTGCGACGATACTGTCCGCCCACCCCGTACAGGGCGTGAGTGATCTGTCCCAGCGAGCACGATTTGACGGCTTCCATCAACTCGGCAAACACGTTCTCGCCGCGCGCCGCGACGCCCTTGAGCCGCTCGAGCGCCTGCGCCGAGCGGTCGCGGTTGTGCGCCTGGAACGCTTGGACCGCTGACACCTGAGCTTGCTTCTCCGCATCGCTCGAGCGGATCAGATGCGCGCTCGAGTGCTCCGCGACGGCATCCCTGTCCGACAGGAACGTATTCACACCCACGATCGGCAGCGTCCCATCGTGCTTTCGGGTCTCGTAGTAGAGGGACTCTTCCTGGATCTTGCCGCGCTGATACATCGTCTCCATTGCGCCCAGCACGCCGCCGCGCTCCGACAGCGATTCGAACTCGTGATAAACGGCCTCCTCGACCAGGTCGGTGAGCTGCTCGATCGCGAATGAGCCTTGCCACGGATTCTGAATCTTGTTGAGGCCGAGCTCGCGGTTGATGATGAGCTGAATCGCGACGGCCCGCCGCACGCTCTCCTGCGTCGGGGTGGTCAGGGCCTCGTCGTAGGCGTTCGTATGCAGGCTGTTGCAGTTGTCGAACAACGCGTAGAGCGCCTGCAGCGTGGTGCGTATGTCGTTGAAGGACATCTCCCGCGCGTGCAGGCTGCGTCCCGAGGTCTGCACGTGATACTTGAGCATCTGACTGCGGGCATTGCCGTGGTAGCGGTGCCGCAGTGCCCGCGCCCAGATGCGCCGCGCCACTCGCCCGATCACCGCGTATTCGGGGTCCATGCCGTTCGAGAAGAAGAACGAAAGGTTCGGTGCGAACTCATCGATGCGCATGCCGCGCGCGAGGTAGTACTCGACGATCGTGAATCCGTTTGCGAGCGTGAAGGCGAGCTGCGTGATCGGATTGGCGCCAGCCTCGGCGATGTGATAGCCGGAGATGGAGACGGAGTAGAAGTTCTTGACCCTCCGATCGATGAAGTATTGCTGGACATCGCCCATCATCCGCAGCGCGAATTCGGTGGAGAAGATGCAGGTGTTCTGAGCCTGATCCTCTTTCAGGATGTCTGCCTGCACGGTGCCGCGCACCGCCTGCAGTGCCTCGGACTTGATGCGCTCGTAGACCTCGGGCTCGACCAGCTCCTCGCCGCTCACCCCGAGAAGGGCAAGTCCGGAGCCATCGTGCCCCTCCGGCAGCTCCCCGGCATAGGCGGGCGGGAGGATGCCGCGGGCGGCCGAGCGCTCGACCAGGGCGCGAATCCTCTCCCGTGCCTGCTCCCAGCGCCCGTCGGCCTTCAAATGACGCTCGATGCGCTGATCGATCGCGGTGTTCATGAACATCGCCAGAATCATCGGCGCCGGACCGTTGATGGTCATCGAGACCGAGGTGGACGGCTGGCACAGGTCGAACCCGGAGTACAGCTTCTTCATGTCATCGAGCGTTGCGACCGACACGCCGGAGTTGCCGGTGCGGCCGTATACGTCCGGGCGCGTATCCGGATCCTCCCCATAGAGCGTCGTGGAGTCGAAGGCGGTGGATAGGCGCACCGCGCTGTGACCGTGCGCGAGGTAGTGGAAGCGCCTGTTGGTTCTCTCCGGGGGACCCTCCCCTGCGAACATTCGCGTCGGGTCCTCCTCCTCACGGCGGTAGGGATACACGCCCCCGGTATAGGGGTATGCCCCCGGCAGATTCTCGGTGAGCACGAAACGCAGCATCTCGCCCCAGTCGCGATACCGCGGTACGGCGAGCTTCGGTACGCGCAGACGCGCCAGGCTCTCGGTGTAATTCTCGCCCGTCAGCCGCCGCCCCCGCACCTCGTACGAGTAGGTCTCCTCGGTTGCGGCGCGCACGCGCGCCGGCCAGGCTTTGAGCTCGGCGAGCGCCTCGGGGCCGAGCTCATCGAGAGCGCGGTTGTAGGCTGCGCCAAGCGCGCGCAGCGTGCCCGGCGCCTCGAGCGCAGACTCGGGTATGGGCTCGAGCGGCTGCGGGAGCCCTGGCTCGCCGAGTGCCTTCAACGACTCGTACAGTGCGCACGCGCGCGTGGCGGCCGCGACGCGTTGCTCGGCGAGCGCCCGATCCGCGCGACCGTGCTCGGCGATCTCGGCAAGATAACGCACCCGGGCACCGGGGATGAGCGACACCCGCTCCGGGGTTGAGCTCGCGGCGGGCTCCTCGAGCGTCCACGGGGCCGCCCCGATGCGCGCCTCGGCCAGCGCCCGACACACGGCGGCAAAGAGCCGGTCGACTCCCGGATCGTTGAAGCGGCTGGCGACGGTCGGGAATACCGGAATGCTCGCATCGGCAACGCCCGCGAGCTCGGGGTGGTTGCGCCGCCACTGCTTGCGCACGTCGCGCAGGCTGTCCTCGGTTCCGCGCTTCTCGCTCTTGTTGAGCGCAACCAGATCCGCGAAGTCGAGCATGTCGATCTTCTCGAGCTGACTTGCCGCGCCGTACTCGGCGGTCATCACGTAGAGGGTGAGGTCGGCGAGGTCCACGATCTCGGTCCCCGCCTGGCCGATTCCCGCAGTCTCCACCACGATCAGATCGAACCCCGCCGCCTTGTACAGGCGGATCACATCGTGCAGCACCGCGGAGGTGGCGAGGTGCCGGCGGCGCGTGGCGAGGGATCGCATGAAGATCGCCGGGGATACGAGGCTATTCATGCGGATGCGATCGCCGAGCAACGCGCCGCCGCTGCGAAGCCGGGTGGGATCCATCGCCACCACCGCGATCTGGCGGTCCGGAAAGCAACGCACCCAGCGCGCGAGCAGCTCGTCCGTCAGGCTCGATTTGCCCGCTCCGCCCGTTCCGGTGATACCGATCACCGGCACAGCGCGCGCCGGATGCGCCAGTGCGCGGCGCACTTGGGCCAGTTGCTCGTGCTGGGCGGGAAGGCTCTCGGGCGTGGACTCATCAGCGCCGAGGTCCGCATTCTCGAGCAGGGAGATGGTGCGTGCGATCTGCACATGATCGCGCGCCTCGAGCGATCGCCACTCGTACGGCGGCTTGCGCACTGCGCGCACGCGCTCGAACACATCCTCGACCATGCCGTTCAGCCCGAGGCGGCGACCGTCCTCGGGGGTGTATACCTTTGCAACTCCGTGGCGCTCCAGCGCTTCGATCTCGTGCGGAGCGATCGTTCCGCCGCCCCCGACGATCACGGGAATGTGCCCGCAGCCGCGCTCGCGCAGGGTGTCCACCAGATAGGTGAAGTACTCGTTATGGCCGCCCTGATAGGAGCTGACGGCCACCGCGTCCGCATCTTCCTGAATTGCCGCGCGCACGATATCGGCGACGCTGCGATTGTGTCCGAGGTGAATGACCTCCGCCCCGTGCGCCTGCAGGAGACGGCGCACCATGTTGATCGCCGCGTCGTGACCGTCGAACAGCGAGGCGGCGGTCACGAAACGCAGCGGACGGCCCGCTCCGGCGGTGCGAGTGGCTCGGGGCTGCTGCGCGCTCAGCGGCTGGATCCTCGCAGCCATCTGGCCTCCGTTGTTTACTCTATAGTAGACTGGATACTTGCGAGTATAGGATGAAAGAGGAGACGGATCCACCCATGACTGTGCGTGCGGCACCGCGCCGCGTGAGCAAGTCCCCGGGCGCTGCATCGCCGTGGAAGCCGGCGCACGATCGTGCGCGGGAGCGCGCGAGCAAGCGCGAGGCGGTGCTGCGGGCTGCGGCGCGGGCCTTCCGCGAGCGTGGCGTGCACAACACCACGCTCGACGACATCGCCTCGTTCCTCAATGTCACCAAGCCCACGATCTATTACTATCTGACCAACAAGGAGCAGATCATCTTCGAGTGCTTTCGGCTGGGGATCGGGCGCATCGCTGCGGCGCTGGCCGAGCTCGGCAAGGCCTCCGGCACGGGGCGCGAGCGACTCACCGCGCTGGTGCGCCGCTACGCGGAGGTCATGGCCTCGGACTTCGGCTGGTGCATGGTGCGAGTCGAGGATCATGATCTGACGCCCGCGGTTGCGCGCCGGCTGAAAAGCATGAAATCCGAGATCGATCAGGGCATCCGGCGCTTGCTTCGCGAGGGGATCGCGGACGGTTCCATTCGCGATTGCGATCCGAAGATGACTGCTTTTGCGCTGGCCGGCGCCCTGAATGGGATCGGACACTGGTACCGCGCCGGCGAGGCACTGTCTGCCGAAGAGATCGCGGTGCGATTCCTCGAGCTGTTCGAGCGCGGGCTCGCGCCCGCTTGATGCAACGCAACTGGAGACCGCCATGCCCGATGCTGTGGTGATCGTTGCCGCGCGGCGCACGCCGATCGGGGCGTTTCAGGGCGCGCTCGCGCCCGTTTCGGCGCCGCAGCTGGGCGCTGCGGCGGTGCGCGCCGCGCTCGAGGACTCCGGGCTGCAGCCGCAGGAGCCGCAGGAGCTCATCATGGGTTGCGTGCTGGCGGCCGGCCTCGGGCAGGCCCCGGCGCGACAGGCCGCGCTCGGGGCCGGAATACCGGTCGGCGTGCCCGCCACGACCATCAACAAGATGTGCGGCTCCGGGCTGAAGGCCGTCATGATGGCCGCGGACCAGATTCGCTGCGGGGATGTCGAGATCGCCGTTGCGGGCGGCCTCGAATCGATGAGCAACGCCCCGTATCTGTTGCCCAAGGCGCGCACCGGCTACCGGATGGGGCACGGTGAGATTCTCGATCATATGTTCTTCGACGGTCTGCAGAGCCCCTTCGACGGCGAGCTCATGGGACACTTCGCCGAGCAGACCGCCCGCAAGTACGGATTCACGCGGCAGGAGCAGGATGCATTCGCCGCAGAGTCCGTGCGCCGCGCCCTGCAGGCGATCGAATCGGGCGCCTTCGCGGCGGAGACGACGCCCGTCACGGTGAAGAGCCGCAAGGCAGAGACCGTGGTACGCCAGGACGAGACCCCAGCCACGTGCGATGTCGCCAGGATCCCGAGCCTCAAGCCCGCCTTTGCCAAGGACGGCACCGTCACCGCAGCGAGCTCCTCGTCGATCTCCGATGGGGCCGCTGCGCTGGTGCTCATGCGCGAATCGGCTGCGCAGCGGCGGGGCCTTCGGCCGCTTGCGCGCATCCTCGCCTACGCAAGCCACGCGCACGAGCCCGCCTGGTTCACCACCGCCCCCGCAGGGGCCATTCGCAAGGTGCTCGCAAAGCTCGACTGGGCAGCGCGGGACGTGGACCTGTACGAGATCAACGAGGCGTTTGCGGTGGTCACTCTCGCCGCGCTCCGCGACCTCGATCTGGATGCCTCGCGCACCAACGTGAATGGAGGCGCCTGCGCGCTCGGCCACCCGATCGGGGCGACCGGGGCGCGGCTTCTGGTCACGCTGGTCCATGCCCTGCGGCGACGGGGCTTGCATCGCGGCATCGCCTCGCTCTGCATCGGGGGTGGCGAGGCGGTCGCGCTCGCGGTGGAGACCTGATGTCCACGCGCTTGCGCACACAGCTCGACCCCGCGAGCGAGCGCTATCGGGCCAACCACGCCCGCATGCACATGCTCGCGCAGGATCTGCGCACCCGATGCGAGCGTGCGGGCCTGGGCGGTGGCGAGGAGGCACGGCGCCGCCACACGGCCCGTGGCAAGCTGCTCCCGCGCGATCGGATTCAGGCGCTGCTCGATCCGGGCGCACCCTTCCTCGAGCTCTCCCCACTCGCCGCGCACGATCTTTATGAAGGCCAGGCGCCCGGAGCCGGTCTCATCACCGGCATCGGCCGCATCCACTCGCGCCCGGTGCTCGTGATCGCAAACGATGCGACCGTCAAGGGCGGCACCTATTTCCCGATCACGGTGAAGAAGCACCTGCGCGCGCAGGAGATAGCGCTCGAGCACGCTCTGCCGTGCGTCTATCTGGTCGATTCGGGCGGCGCGTACCTGCCGCTGCAGGATGACGTCTTTCCCGACCGGGACCACTTCGGGCGCATCTTCTACAACCAGGCGCGGATGTCGGCGCGCGGCATCGCGCAGATCGCCGTGGTGATGGGCAGTTGCACGGCCGGGGGCGCGTACGTGCCGGCCATGTCGGATGAGACGATCATCGTCGGCAATCAGGGCACGATCTTTCTCGGCGGCCCCCCGCTCGTGAAGGCGGCAACCGGTGAGCAGGTCGACGCCGAAACGCTCGGAGGCGGCGCGGTGCATGCGCGCATCTCCGGGGTCGTCGATCATCTGGCGGAAAGCGATACTCAGGCGCTTGCGATGGCGCGCTCCGCCCTCGCAACCCTCCCCGCCCCGCGCGCGCCCTGGCTGAGCCTCGCGGAGCCACGCGAGCCGGAGCTCGATCCGCAGGAGATCTACGGCATCATTCCCGAGGACTCGCGCCAGCCGTTCGACGTGCGGGAGATCATCGGACGCCTGGTGGATGCGTCCGAGTTTCACGAGTTCAAGGCCGAATACGGCGCAACGCTCGTGTGCGGCTTCGGCCACATCTGGGGCTGCCCCGTGGCGATCCTCGCCAACAACGGGATCCTGTTCTCCGAGTCGGCGCTCAAGGGCGCACACTTCGTGCAGCTGGCCAACCGCCGCCGCGTGCCACTGCTCTTCCTGCAGAACATCACCGGATTCATGGTCGGCAAGCGCTACGAGCACGCGGGGATCGCCAAGGACGGCGCCAAGATGGTCACGGCGGTGGCCTGTGCGACCGTGCCCAAGCTGACCCTCATCATCGGCGGCTCGTTCGGGGCAGGCAACTATGCGATGTGCGGACGGGCGTACGGCGCACGCTTCCTCTGGAGCTGGCCGAACGCGCGCATCTCCGTCATGGGTGGGGAACAGGCTGCCCAGGTGCTCGCGACGGTTCGCCGGGATGGCGCGCAAGCTCGCGGGGAATCCTGGCCCGAAAGTGAGCAGCAGGAGTTCATGGACGAGATCCGAGCTCAGTACGAGACGCAGGGACACCCGTACTACGCCACGGCGCGGCTCTGGGATGATGGGGTGATCGACCCGCTCGACTCGCGACGGGTGCTCGGCCTTGCCCTGCACCTTGGGATCTGCGGGCCGGAGCCCGCGGCTGAACGCTACGGCGTCTTCAGAATGTAAACTGCGCCTCGTGACACCCCAGCAAGAAGCAGGCAGCCCTACAAGCGCCGAGGCCCCGGCGCGCGATGTGATGGAGTACGACGTTGCGATCGTGGGGGCGGGCCCCGCGGGGCTTGCGTGCGCCATCCGGCTCAAGCAGCTGCAGGCGTCCCTGAGCGTTTGCATTCTGGAGAAAGGGGCAGCCGTCGGCGCACACTCGCTGTCGGGCGCGGTGGTCGAGCCCGGCCCTCTCGATGCGCTTGCTCCGGAGTGGCGGCAAACCCCGCCGGGCATCTGCGTGCCTGCAAAACGCGACGAGTTCCGTCTGCTCACGCGCACCGGGAGCCTGAAGCTGCCTCTGCCGCCGCAGCTTCACAACCGCGGCAATCTCATCATGTCGCTCGGGCTGTTGACGCCCTGGCTTGCGCAGAAGGCCGAGGGGCTCGGCGTGGACGTGTATCCGGGCTTTGCAGCGGCCGAGCCGCTCATCAACTCCGATGGCGCAGTCGCCGGTGTGCGCCTGGGCGACATGGGCATCGAGAAGAACGGCCGGCGCGGCCCCAACTACGCCCCGGGCGCCGATATCCGCGCACGCACGACCATCATCGCGGAGGGGGCTCGCGGCAGCCTTGCCAAGCAGCTCATCCGCCGTTTCGAGCTCGATGCGCGCTCGTGTCCACAAACCTACGGACTTGGATTGAAGGAGCTTTGGCAGCTGCCCAAGGGCCGTGTGGAGCCGGGACTCATCCAGCACACGCTCGGCTGGCCGCTCGACACGCGCAGCTACGGTGGCAGCTTCATCTACCATCTCGACAACGATCGCGTGTACGTGGGTTTCGTGAGCGGCCTCGACTATCGCGATCCGCGCTTCTCGCCCTTCGAGGCGTTCCAGCAGTTCAAGCATCATCCCACGGTCAAGCCGCTGCTCGAAGGCGGGGAGATCGTCGCGGCCGGCGCACGCGCGATCGCCGCCGGCGGCTGGCAGTCGATTCCTCGGCTGGAGATGCCCGGCGCCATGCTGATCGGAGATACCGCCGGAGGAGTGAACGTGCCGAAGATCAAGGGCGTTCATCAGGCGATTCGCTCCGGAATGCTGGCGGCCGAGCATCTCGCCGCGACGGGATCGCCCACGGGCTTCGATGCTCTCTGGCGGGCCTCCCCCGGCGGGCAGGAGCTCAAGGCAGTGCGCAATTTCAAGCCTGCCTTCAAGTACGGCTTGTGGCTCGGCATGGCCAACGCAGCGCTCGAGGTGGCCACCGGTGGCCGCACGCCGTGGACGCTGCGCAACCGCACGCCCGACTACGCGCGTTTGAGCCTGCTCACGCAGTCGAGCTCACCCGATCGCGGCTGGGTCGAGCGCACGCTGCCGCCGCGGGACCGGACGGCCTCGGTCTTCTTCGCCGCCACTTCGCACGATGAGAATCAACCCGCGCATCTCAAGGTGCTCGATCCAAGCATCTGCGTCGACCGCTGCGCGCGGGAATTCGGCAATCCCTGTCAGCGCTTCTGCCCGGCCGCGGTCTACGAGATCCTCGACGAGCCGGGTGGCAAGCGCTTGCAGGTGAACGCGGCCAACTGCGTGCACTGCAAGGCCTGCGACATCAAAGACCCGTACGAGATCATCAACTGGACCACTCCCGAGGGCGGCTCCGGACCCAACTACCAGGCGCTCTAGGGCTTGGTGGACTGATGATCGTTCCTTTGAGAGGCCTCTGATGCCCGCTCGCGCACCGGTGCAGGACTTGCGCGCGGCCTACGCGCGCGAGGTCACCGAACGGGGTTTCCAGCCCGATGCGGCCCAGCTCGCCGTGATCGAGAAGCTCGCTGACCTGCGCAGCCGCCTGATCGCATCGCGCGAGAGGGAGCGGCCCTGGCGCTGGTCGAGATCGAAGCTGCGGCGTGTGCAGCCCGAGCGCGGCTTGTACCTGTGGGGCGCCGTGGGACGCGGCAAGACCTGGCTCATGGACCTCTTCTTCCGCAGCCTGCCCAGGCGGCTTGGCAAGCGCGCGCACTTCCATCGCTTCATGCACGACGTGCACGCCTCACTGCGCGAGCTCAAGGACCTGCAGGACCCGCTCGCGCACGTGGCCGAGAGCATCGCCCGCGAGGCTCGCGTGCTGTGCTTCGACGAGCTCGCCGTCACCGACATCGCCGATGCGATGATCCTCGGCGGCCTGCTCGCGGGGCTCGCCGAGCACGGGGTCTGTCTGGTGGCGACCTCCAACGTGCAGCCCCGAGAGCTCTACAAGGACGGCTTGCAGCGGCAGCGCTTTCTGCCCGCGATCGAGCTCATCGAGCGCTGGACCGAGGTGGTGGAGGTTGCCGGGGCAACCGACTACCGTCTGCGCCGGCTCACGAATGCGGGCACGTACCTTCCGGCCGACGCACCCGAGACCCCGCGGCGCCTGGCCGCCCTGTTCCGCTCGCTCGGCGGACCCGGCGGCTCGGGTGGCGGCACGATCAGGATCGAGGGCCGTGCGATTCCCGTCGTTCGCTCGAGCGACGCGGCGGTGTGGTTCGAGTTCTCCGCGCTGTGCGGCGGTCCGCGCAGCGCGGACGACTACATGGAGATCGCGCGCGAATTCGGCTCGGTCATCCTGGCCAATGTGCCCGTGCTCGACCCCTCGCGCGAGGACGAGGCGCGCCGCTTCATCGCCCTGGTGGATGTCCTCTATGACCGTAACGTCAACCTGATCGTCTCTGCGCAAGCGCCGCCCGCCGACCTTTATCGCGGGGAGCGCCTGGCGCACGAGTTCCGGCGCACGGCGAGCCGGCTCGTCGAGATGCAGAGCGCCGAGTATCTCGCGCGCGAGCATCTGTCCTAGCGAACGTATAAAATCGCGCGCCTCGCGATCGCGCAGGCGCACCTCCATGAGCACCGACATTCCCGGCGCGCGACTTCGACTGATCGAGCGAATCGTGCGGGCGGCCCACCGCCCGGGGCATGGCAGACGCCTGCCGAGCCCGACGGAGGAGTTCCTCCGCGCGTACTATCACGGCGTTGCGGAGGAGGACCTGGCCGCGCGCGATCCGGGCTATCTCGCAGCCGCTGCGCTCGATCACCTGCGCTTCGGCGGCAGTCGGCCCCGCAACCGGCCTCTGGTACGGGTGTTCTCGCCCCGGGCCTCCCGCGATGGCTACACCTCGCGCCACACGCTGGTGCTGGTCGTCACGCGCGATATGCCGTTCCTGGTGGACTCACTCGGCATCGTCTTCAGCCAGGCCTCGATCGGCGTTCACCTCATCGTGCATCCGGTGCTGGCTGTGCGGCGCAACGGCCGCGGGGACCTGTCGAGCGCACAGCTCGCGGCCGGGGAGCCCGTAGCGGCGCAGCAGGCGCACGGCGATCGCGAGCGCTGGGAGTCCTGGCAGCTCTTCGAGATCGATCGGCAGCTCGACCCGCAGCGCTTGCTGGAGCTCGAGCGGCGGTTGCGCGCCACGCTCGATGATGTGCGCGCTGCCGTGACCGATTGGGCCGCCATGCGAAAGCGTGCGCGCGAGGTCGCAGCCGAGCTCGAGCGCGCCCCGGTGCCGCGCCGGGAGATCCGCCAGGCGAGAGCACTGCTCGAGTGGATGGACGACGACAACTTCACCTTTCTCGGCTACCGGCACTACCGGCTCAAGCGCGGGCGCTCGGTGGACCATCTGCTGCCGGAGCAGCGCTCGGGACTTGGAATCCTGCGCGGCCCCCGGCCGGGCGTGCCGCGCGCCAAGGCGATGGCCTTGAAGGGCGAGCTGCGCCAGCGCGCGCGCGCATCGAATCTGCTCACCATCACCAAGGCGAATTCCGTCGCGACCGTGCACCGCGCCACCTATCTCGATTACGTCGGCGTCAAGACGCTGGGCGCCTCGGGTGAGGTGACCGGGGAGCATCGCTTTCTCGGACTGTGGACCTCCTCCATGTACGCGCGCAGCCCGCGCGAGATCCCCGTCTTGAGCGAGAAGATCGACGAGGTGGTCAAGCGGTTCCGGCTCGCGCCGGACAGCCACGATGCGAAGGCTGTGTGGCATGCGCTCGAGACTTTGCCGCGCGATGAGCTGTTTCAGGCGACGGTCCCCGAGCTGGTGCACATCGTGCGCGGGACGGTGAATCTGTACGAGCGGGCGCTCGTGCGCCTGTTCATCCGCCGTGACGAGTTCGAGCGGTTCTACTCCTGCCTGGTGTTCGTGCCTCGCGACCGCTACAACACCGACGTGCGCAGCGGCATCGAGTCGATCCTGCGCGCCGAGCTCGCCGGGCGCGAGGTGGAAACCCAGGTGCAGCTGTCCGAATCGACGCTCGCCCGCTTGCACGTCGTCGTGCGCACGCACCCACCCTTGCCGCGCGGTATCGAGGTGGCACGAATCGAGCAGGCGATCGCCCGCGCAACGACGACCTGGGCCGATCGGTTGCGCGCCGAGCTCGCCACCCGAATGGACGAGGCGGCGGCGCTCGCGGCATCCAAGCGCTACACGCGCATGTTTCCCGCTGCGTACACCGATGATGTCGAGCCTCCTGCCGCGCTGGCCGACATCTCCGACCTGCAGGCGCTCGAGCGCGAGCCTCGGCAGCTGCGATTGAGCTTGCACCGCCCCGATCGCCAGAAGCTCGAGCGCGTGCACCTGAAGGTGGTGAAGCTCGGGGAGCCGGTGCCCATCTCGGACATCATGCCGATGATGGAGAACTTCGGCCTGCGCGTGATCGCCGAGCGGCCCTACGAGCTCGCGTGGGACGAAGGCCGCAGCGCCTGGATCCAGGACTTCGAGCTCGAGCATCGCGACGGTGCACGGCTCGATATCGAGCGCATCGACCCGCTGTTCCGCGAGGCGTTCATCGCCGTGTGGTGTGCGGAGGTCGAGAACGACGGCTTCAACCGGCTGCTGCTCGGGGCGAGTCTCGCAGCGCGGGAGATCGTCGTGCTGCGCGCCTATTGTCGCTATCTCCTGCAGACGGGGATCCCCTTCAGCCAGGCGTACATGGAGCGCGTGCTCGCGCGCAACCCGGTCGTGGCGCGCAACCTGTTCCGGCTGTTCGCGCTGCAGCTCGACCCGCGTGCCACCGCGCGCGCGCGCAACCGCCCGGAGCGGCTGGTTGCCTCGATCCTGCGGGCGCTCGATGCGGTGACGAGCCTCGATGAGGATCGCATCCTCAGAGCCTATCTCGGGGTGATCACCGCGACCGTGCGCACCAATTTCTATCAGCTCGATGCCAGCACGCACGCGAAGCCTTACCTGGCGCTCAAGCTCGATTCGCAGCGCGTTGCGGACCTGCCCCTGCCGCGGCCGAAATTCGAGATCTTCGTGTACAGCCCGCGGGTCGAAGCGATCCATCTGCGCATGGGCTATGTCGCTCGCGGAGGCATCCGCTGGTCCGACCGGCGGGAGGATTTTCGCACCGAGATCCTGAGCCTCATGAAAGCTCAGAACGTCAAGAACACCGTCATCGTGCCGATGGGCGCGAAGGGCGGGTTCGTCGTGAAGCGCCCTCCGGCGGCCGCTGCGGATCTGCCGCGCGAGGTGATCGAGTGCTATCAGACCTTCATGCGCGGACTGCTCGATCTGACGGACAACATCGTTCGCGGCAGCATCGTTCCTCCGCCGCTCGTGGCACGACGCGACGCCGCGGACGTCTACCTGGTCGTGGCGGCGGACAAAGGCACGGCGGCCTTCTCGGACCTCGCGAACGCGATCTCCGCGGAGTATGGCTACTGGCTGGGCGATGCCTTCGCCTCGGGCGGCTCGGCCGGATACGACCACAAGCGCATGGGCATCACGGCCCGCGGTGCCTGGGAGTGTGTCAAGCGCCACTTCCGCGAGCTCGGCGTGGACATCCAGCGAACCGATTTCAGCGTGGCTGGAATCGGCGACATGTCGGGCGATGTATTCGGCAACGGGATGCTGCTCTCGCGCCACATCCTGCTCAAGGCTGCCTTCAATCATCAGCACATCTTTCTCGATCCCGCTCCCGATCCACGCCGCTCCTTCGCCGAGCGGGCGCGCCTGTTCGCGCTGCCGCGCTCCTCTTGGGAGGACTACCAGCGCCGAGCGCTCTCGCGCGGCGGCGGCATCTACTCGCGCGCAGCCAAATCGATCGCACTGTCGCGCGATGCGCAGGCCATGCTCGGGCTCCCCGGCTCCTCGGCGACGCCTCAGGAGGTCATGCGGGCAATCCTGAGGATGCCGGTGGACCTTCTCTGGAGCGGCGGCATCGGCACCTACGTGAAGGCGACGAGCGAGTCGAACCTCGAGATCGGAGATCGCGCCAACGACTCGGTGCGCGTGAATGGCGCCGAGCTCGGCGCGAAGGTGGTGGGCGAGGGAGGCAATCTCGGCCTCTCGCAGCGCGGACGCATCGAGTACGCCCTGAAGGGTGGCCGGCTGAACACCGATTTCATCGACAACTCGGCAGGCGTCAACACCTCTGACGTCGAGGTGAACATCAAGATCCTGCTCAATCCCGAGGTTCAAGCCGGAAGGTTGCGCGAGGCGAGCCGCAGGCGCCTGCTCGCGGGCATGACCGGTGAGGTGGCACAGCTGGTTCTGCGCAACAACTACCTGCAGAGCCAGGCGCTCAGCACGCTCGAGCTGCACTCCGCCGAGCGTCTCGCGGAATACCAGCATCTCATCCGCTCGCTCGAGCGCTCGGGCGACCTCAATCGCGCGATCGAGTTCCTGCCCGATGACGAGGAGCTTGCCGAGCGTCACCGGCGAGGGGCCGGCCTCACCCGTCCGGAGCTTGCCGTCGTGCTCTCCTACAGCAAGATCTGGTTGAGCCATCACCTGCTCGCCTCCGACGTGGCCGAGGATCCGTACCTCTCGCACGAGCTCGAGCGCTACTTCCCGCTGCCGATCCGGCGCCGCTTCACGAAAGCCATCGCCCATCACCGGCTGCGGCGCGAGATCATCGTCACCGCAACGACCAACAGCCTCATCAACCGCATGGGACCGGTATTCGTCCTGCGCGCGCAGCAAGACACCGGCGCCGAGCCTGCGCGCATTGCGCGCGCCTACGCCGCGGCGCGCGAGATCTTCGACATGCGTGAGCTGTGGGCGCGCATCGAGGCGCTCGACAATCGCGTTCCGGCCAAGCTGCAGTACACCATGATGTACGAGACCAGCCGGCTGCTGCGTCACATGACGCACCGGCTGCTCGGGACGCATCGGGGCGAGCTGAAGGTCGACCGGGCGGTCGCCGAGCTGCGTGGCGGGGTGCGCGAGCTGAAGGCGCACATCGCGGGAGCCCTGACGGGCATCTGGCAGGAGCGCTTCGAGGCGGCGCGCCGCGCGTTTGCTGCGGAGGGCGCCCCGGCGGAGCTGGCCGAGCGCATTGCAAGCCTCGACGCGCTCAACTCGGCGCTCGATGTCGTGGACCTGGCCAGCGCGCGGCGCGCCTCGGTGGTCGAGGCGGCTCACGTGTATTACAAGCTGGGCGCACGCACGGGGATTGATTGGCTGCAGGATCAGGTCGAGCACCTCAAGGTGGAGGGGCCCTGGCAGGCGGTTGCGCGAACGGAGCTGCGCTCGGGCATCTACACGGCCCATCGACATATCGCAGAGCAGGCCCTCGCGAGGCGCCGTGCGGGCAGCGCCACCGCCCAGGTCTCGGCGTGGGAGACCTCCGCATCGAGCAAGCTCGAGCAATGGCAACGGGTGCTCGCACAGATGCGCGCGGCAGGCCGCGCCGATTTTGCGACCCTCTCGGTCGGGGTCGAAGCGGTGCGCAAGCTTGCCGAGTGAGACACAATAGCGCCATGGTCGGGAAGCTCCTCCTCGTACGTCATGGCCAGAGCGTCTGGAATCTGGAGAACCTCTTCACGGGGTGGACGGACGTGGATCTCTCGGAGGTGGGCCGTGCGGAGGCGGTGAGCGCCGCCCGGCAGCTGCTCGCGGAGCGGCTCGTTTTCGACGTGGCGCACACCTCGGTGCTCAAGCGCGCCATACGTACGCTGTGGATCATGCTCGACCAGCTCGATCGGATGTGGATTCCGGTCGAGCGGTCCTGGCGGCTCAACGAGCGTCATTACGGGGCGCTGCAGGGCCTCGACAAGCTCCAGACCGCCGAGCGCCACGGCGACGCGCAGGTGAAGATCTGGCGGCGCAGCTACGATGTGCCGCCCCCACCGCTCTCGCAGGACGACCCGAGCCACCCGCGCTTCGATCCCCGGTACGCCGATGTCGACCCGGCACAGCTTCCGTCCGCCGAGTCGCTCAAGGACACCCTCGCGCGCGTGCTGCCGTACTGGCGCGAGCGCATTGCCCCGCAGCTCGAAGCCGGACGCAATGTGATGATCGTCGCGCACGGCAACAGCCTGCGGGCGCTCGTGAAGATGCTCGACCGTGTACCGGAGGCCGAGATCGTCGAGCTCAATATTCCAACGGGCGTGCCCCTGCTCTACGAGCTCGACGAGCAGCTCGAGCCCCGCGGCAGGCGTTACCTCGGCGATCCCGCCGCGATCGCCGCGGCAGCTGAAGCGGTCCGGCGCCAGAGCGAGAAGCGCTGAGAGCCGTTGGAGCCGTTCGAGCCCTTTCGGCCCCTAACGCGGCCCGCCACCCTGCTGGGGCACGATGCCCGCGGTCCACCCGTCGTAGCGGCCGCCGTGGACTGCCGCGAGCTCGCGGAAGCGGCGCCCGAGCTCCTGCATGTCCGGCACCGAAAGTCGCATGGTCTTGCGGGCGTGCAGGCTGAACACCTGGTCCACGGCATCGGGCACCGGCTTGGTGTCCACCGTGAAGCCCTCGAGCTCGAGCTGCCTGCGCAGCGCCTCGCAACCGGCGGAGTCGGGCAGGCCGAAGAAAAAGTCCACCTCGTGAGACTGGAACGGATCGGAGCCGCGGGAGCGCAGCAACGCGATCTGCTTTGCATCCCAGTCGTCATCCACCGAGGCGTTCAGCTTGCGCAGCTTGAAATAGATGCGCATGAGAATCGCGCCCCCCGCGACGATGCATATGATCAGCAGCCAGACCATGAGGTCCTATGGGACGCGGTGTGTGCCGGCCGGCGTCATTCGTCCGGCGCGATCGTGACCTTCAACCCGGCCAGCTCGCTGGTGAATTCGATCTGACAGGACAGGCGCGAATTGCTCTCGTGGTGCGCGAGCTCGGTGATCAGCTCGCGCTCGTCCGACATCGCAGCCGGCACTCGATCCAGCCACTGCGGATCCACGTAGATGTGGCACGTCGCACACGAGCACATGCCGCCGCAAATCGCTGCCACCCCGTAGTCGAGCTCGCGTAGTGTCTCCATGATCTTCAGACCCGCCTTCGCCTCGACCTGGTGCTCGACCCCATCTCGATCAACGACTCGCAGCAGCGGCATTCGCTCCTCACTCCTTCGGCACTCAAAATGCCTAGTTTGCCGTGCCCGTCCAGCAAGCGCCAGCGCTGCCGTGCGCGTTAGCGGTCCGGCGAGGAGGAGGGTGCCGCGAGCGGGCCGAAGACCTTCAGGATGAAGACGGCCTTGCCGCCCTCGGCGAACGTCGCCCGCATCTCACGCTCGAGCGTGCCGAGCACGTCGTCGTAGGCGCCGAAAACCTGCGTGGAGAGGCTGCTGGTGACGATCTTCAAACGTTCCGCCGCCTGCAGGCGGTCGAGGAATGCCTTGATTCGCGGGCCGAATTCCTCGGCAAGCGGATACAGGCTGACTTCAACACCAATATCCATAGAATATACCTCCACCGAAATGGGCGCACGCGCGGTGCGGGACGTACGGCGATGACGCGCAGGATACAGATTCATCAGGTCGACGCCTTCACCCAGCGGCGATTCACGGGCAACCCGGCGGGCGTCGTGCTCGGCGCCGATCGGCTCGAGGATGCCGAGATGCTCGCCATCGCGCGTGAGCTCAACAATGCGGACACGGCGTTCATTCTCGCCGCCGACGGCGACGACCACGATGTGCGGGCACGGTTCTTCACGCCGCGCACCGAGGTGGGCTTCGTAGGTCATGCGACGGTCGCGGCTCACTACGTGCTCTCGCGCGAGCGGGGCGCCGAGGGTCGGCGCCGCCAGAAGTCGCGCGCGGGGATCGTGACCGTGGAGATACGCGGCTCCGGGGAGCAGCGCCGCATCGCCGTGCGGCAGAGCTGCCCACCGCTTGGCCGCGAACTCAACGAGCGCGAGCGGCTGGCGGTGCTGGACTCTCTCGCCCTTGCCTCCGACGATCTCGACCTACGCTTGCCGCAGCGGATCGTCGGATCCGGAAGCACGCGCCTGATGGTGGCCGTGCGTGGCCCGGAGCAGTTGAAGCAGCTCAAGCCGGACTTCGCTCGGCTCACCACGCTCTCGGCGCAGATCGGGGCGGCAGGCTACTTCGTCTTCACGCTGGCGCCGCGCGCGGATGACTGTCTCACCGAGTCGCGCATGTTCTGCCCGGCGCTCGGGATCCAGGAGGACCCGGTGAGCGGCAACGCTCACGGGTTGCTCGGCGCGTACCTTGCCCATTACGAGCTTCTGGCGCGCCAGGGCTCGCACGCCTCGTTCTCGGGCGCACAGGGTCACCACATGAGCCGCCCCGGCCGCGTGGACGTGGAGCTCGAGTTTCGGGACGGCGTGCTCGATGGCGTGTGGATCGTCGGTCAGGCGGTCTCGATCTTCGAGACGGAGATCACTCTGTAGAGGCGCGGCGCCGCGTGCGCCACAGCAGCCACACGGCCGGGAGTGCGAGCAGCGCACCCGTCCAGAACGGGGCATTCGGGCCGGCCAGCGCATAGAGGTAGCCCGAGGCGAACGGCCCGATCACGCGCGCGAGGCTCGTGCTCGCCTGATAGGTACCCATCACGGCCCCGCGGTCGATGCCCTTCGATTGCCTCGAGGCGAGCGCCGATGCGCTGGGGGTGAAAGCACCCATTCCGAGCCCGGCGAGCCCCAGCCCCACACCGATGAGCGGCACGCTGCGACCCGCCAAGGCGACCAGCGCGAGCCCCAGTGCGTAGGCGGTTGCGCCCAGGCTGCCGAGCAGCGCCTCCCCGAGCTTCGGCGCCAGCGATCGCACGAAACCGCCTTGCATCAGCACCGTGAGCAGGGCCACTCCGAAGAGCGCGAGGCCGACCGTGCGGGGTCCCACCCCGAAGCGACCGAACGCCCAGATCACGAAGATCGACTCGAGGATCCCCTGCGCGCAGGTGACCAGCAGTGCCGCGCTGGCCACCGAGCGCAGCGCCGGGCGCTCGCGCAGCAGCTGCAGCGCGCGCGGCCCCCTCGAGCCGTGCGGTGCACGGTCCTCCGGCGCCCGACTTTCGGGTAACCGCAGTTTCACGAGCACGATGGCCGACAGGCTGAGCGCAATGGACAGGAGCGCCGGACGCACGAAGTTCGCGTGCGCCGCGTCGTTGCCCGCAAGCGCACCGCCCACGGGAATCCCGAGCATGAACCCGATCCCGATGGCCGCTCCGACCATTCCCATTGATTTGGCACGATCCTCGGGAGCGCTCACGTCCGAGGCATAGGCGAATGCAGCCGCGAGGTTGCCCGCCATGAAGCCCGCCAGCATTCGCGAGATCAGCAACCCACCGAGGCCGTCAGCGAGCGCCAGAATGACATACGAGAGGCACGCGCCGGCGAGACTCGACATGAGGATCGGACGGCGCCCGAAGCGATCGCTGAGCCGGCCCCAGAGGGGTGCGGCGAGAAGCTGGCACAGAGAGTAGCTGCCGAGGATCGCGGTGATGACCTGAGGGCGCGCACCGAATCGCTCACCCATGTACGGGATGAGGGGAATGAGAACGCCGAAGCCGAGCACATCGATGCTCGAGACGACGAACAGAATGCGCAGGGGCGATCGTGTGGACCTCATCCGTGATGCTCCCGGACCGGCCCGCAGTACCGGACTCTGCCGCGGCCCAATTCGAGCTCGTGGGTCACGCAGCGCGGCCACTCGCCGCGCAGATGCGTTGCCATGACGATCGCGGCGCCACGCCGCGCGACCTTGTCGAGCGCGGCGAGCAGCACGCCACGCGTCGGCGCATCCACTCCGGCGAGTGGCTCATCGAGCAAGAGTAGTGCCGGCCGGTTGACCCATGCGCGCGCAAACAGGACGCGACGCGCCTGTCCATAGGAAAGCTCACGCACCGCACGGTTCGCAAGCCGCGTCAGGCCAAACTCGGCGAGCGCAGCGCGTGCAGCGCGGCGATCCAGCGCGTTCGGCGCATCGATGAGCCCCACGCTCGCATACCGGCCGGACTCGACCAGCTCCTGGACCGTCAAATCCGGCAATTCCCCGCGAGCGGCGCGCGGGGGCATGCTGGGGCTGGGCGCGCCCTGCTGCCTGCCAAAGCTTGCGGATGCCAGCGACTGCAGATGGGGAGCGACGAGGCCCACGCGACGCTGGAATGCTGCGAGCGGCACTCCGGACCGAATGCGCGCGCGCTGGAGCTGGCCGCCGATCGCGACCCCGTGGTCTCCATACAGCGTGCGCAGCAGAGTGGACTTACCGGCGCCGTTCGGGCCATGCAATATCCAGCATTGCCCCGGCGCGACCTGGAGCGAGATTCCCTCGAGCACGGCGCGCTCGTCGAGGAACACCGATGCGTTGCGCAGGCAAACGAGCGGTGCGCGAGTCCTGGACGCTGCCCCTCGATCTCGCGGCGCATGGGCTCGAGCGGCGCGGCCGCGCGAGGCGGTGAGCCACTTCGCAAGAGATGCGCGCGGCAGCGCGCCGCGATAAACGATGTGGCCGCGGCGCAGCACGAGCGCGTGCGTCGCGCTCGCCGGCAGATCCTCCAGGCGATGGGTCGCGAGCACCCACGGCAGTTGCTTGCCGCGGGTGCGATTGAGCCAATCGAGCGCTGCCAGACGATTCGCACCATCGAGTCCGCTCAGCAACTCATCGAGCAGCAGGAGCTTGGGCCGTCCGGCGAGTGCACGCGCGAGCAGCACCAGGCGGCGCTCGCCATAGGAGAGTGTGAGAAATCTCCGGGCGGTGAGCGTCGTCAGCGCAAGCGCCTCGAGGTGGCGGGCGATGGTCCGCCGCTCCCGTACCGAAAGCGTGCGCAGTGGAATGTCGGTGCGGTGCAGTCCCGTGCCGACGATCTCCTCGACGGTGTGGTTCCAGTCATAACGCTCGTAGCGGTCCTGCCGCTCCGGACCGACATAGGCGATCTCTTCCGATACCTCGAACGGCGTCTCGTGCGTTCGGCCTTGCCATCGATAACGGCGTGACTCGCGACCCGTCGGCGTGGGCCACACGCTGCCCGCGACCAGCTTCAGGAGCTGAGTCTTTCCTGCCCCATTGGCTCCGGCCAGCACCCAGTGCTCGCCGGGGGAGATGATCCAGTCGATGCCCTTCAGGATCATGCGGCCGGAGCGGCGCAGCTCGACGTGCCTGAGCCTCGTCTGGAGATAGTGCTGCATCCGCACGCGTGACGGGGTGGCGCGTCAGGCGCTCTGTATGGAGGCCCTGGCGAGGTGCCTGCGATAGGCGCGCGCGCCGTACAGCACGGCGGCGATTGCGCCCATCAGCACCAGACCCAGAGCCTCACTGCGATCGGCCGTCTCGACCATGAGACCCGCGCTGAGCACGCACGCTGCGAGTGGAATCACGGGTCCGCCTGGGATCAGGAAAGGTTTCCCGACCGTTCGCACGTCGCGCTGGCGCAGCACCCACATGCCTGCCGCAGCCAGAATGTACAGGACGAACGCCGAGAGATTGGAGTACACGATCAGCCGCTCGAACCGTCCCGAGAGTGCCAGGGCCAGAATGACCAGCGCATAGAGCGTGATGGCCACGTGGGGAGTGCGGTAGCGGGAGTGGACCGAGCACACGACCCCGGGCAGGAACCCATCGCGCGCAAATGCGAACAGCGCGCGGGGCACGGCCAGCAGGTTGCCGCTCAGGTACCCGAGCATCGACACGCTGGCGCCTGCGAGCAGCAGGCTGCGCCCTGCGGGCCCTGCAAAAACACTCGCCGCGCCTGCAAGTGGTGTCACGCCGCCGCGGGCGAGGCTCGGCCCTTCGAGTCCGAGCGCCACCCACTGCACGGCAAGGTACAGGACCGTCACCGCACTCAGGGCGAGGATCGAGGCTCGTGGAACCGTGCGCTCCGGAGCCTGAACTTCCCCGCTCGGCGTGAGCGCGGATTCGATGCCGGAGAAAGCGAAGATGAGGATGCCGGCCGTGCCGAGCACTCCGGAGAGCCGCGGAACGCCGTGCCAGGCCAGATGCGCGGGTCTGATGAAGAACGCGCCGACGAGCACGAAGAAGGCGAGCGGCACGAGCTTCGCAACGGTCATGATCTCGACCGTGCGCGCGCTGCCGCGCACACCTCGCACGTTGATCCAGGCGAGCACAGCGACGATGGCCACGATCAGGACAGGGCGAAGCCAGGCCGGGCTGGGACTGAAGAAGGCGCCGACCGAGTCGGCAAATGCCGCCGCAACGGCGGCGCCCGCGGTCAGCCCCGTCAGAAAGAGCATGGTGCCGGCGACGAATCCGACGAACGGCCCCAGCGCCACCTCGACATAGACGTACGCGCCTCCGGTGAGCGAGACCCGGCTGCCTGCCTCGGCAAAGCAGAGCACCACGCAACCCATGACGAGCGCACAAGCCAGGTAGGCGAGCGGGGCGGCTCCGTCCAGGCGCGCCACCGCAACCGCCGGCAGCGCGAAGATTCCGCTGCCCACCGTGTAGTTGAAGATGGCTGCGCCGAGCTGGCGCACGCCCAGCGCTCGCGTGAGAAGCGCATCGGGGCTCGAGAGGGCAGGATCCTGCGGCGCGACGGCCGGTCTTGGCATGAGAGCCATTGTAGAGCCGTACCCGGCGCCTGCAACGGCTCAGCTGCTTGCAAGGCCAGGGTCGGATCGCGCGCCGCTCGCGGCCCGCCCCTGCTGGATGTGCAGCGAGAATTGCTCGAGCAGCTGCTCGAGCGCTTCGGGCGCCACTGGCTTGGTCAGATGGTGATCGAAGCCTGCGGCCGCGGCGCGCTGCTTGTCCTCGCTCTGTCCCCAGCCGGTCACCGCGAGCAGCAGCGCGCGCTTTCCCCAGGCCTCGCGCCGAATGTGCTGAGCGACCTCGTAGCCCGTCATCTCGGGCATTCCGATGTCGAGCACGAGCGCCTCCGGGCGCTCACGCAAGGCCAGCGCCAATGCTTCGCGACCGGTGTGCGCCACGTGAGTGGCATATCCGCAGTGCTGCAGCACCAGAGCGAGACTCTCGGCGGCGTCGCGATTGTCATCGGCAACCAGCACCGTGCAGCGCGCGGTGCCGCCCGCTTTCACCTGGGTCGCGCCGCCCGCTCCCTGCGGGCGCTGCTGCGCGACCAGGGTGCGCGGCAGACGGATGGTGAAGGTGCTGCCACGACCAGGACCCTCGCTCGCCGCATCGACCGAGCCCCCGTGCAAAGTCACGAGCCCCTTCACCAGCGCGAGCCCGATCCCGAGGCCGCCCTCGGTGCGATCGATCGCCGAATCGACCTGCGAGAACATCTCGAAGAGCGTTGGGATCGCCCGCGCCGACAACCCGATTCCGGTGTCCCGCACCGTCAACTCCAGATACCCTTCGACGAGCGCAACCCCCAGGTGGATCTGTCCGCCCGCGTCGGTGTACTTCGCGGCGTTGGTCAGCAGGTTCGACAAGGCCTGTGACAGGCGCAGCGGATCGGCCTCGAGCTGTATCGGCTCCGGCGGCAGCTGCACCTGCAGCGAATGTCCCTTCGCTTCGATGAGCGGGCGGGCCGTCTCGATCGAGGATCCGACGAGTGAGACGAGCTCGACGTGCTCCTTCTTCAGCTGCAACCGCCCCGTCGTGATGCGCGACACATCGAGCAGATCATCGAGCAGCAGCGCCATGCGCTGCACCTGGCGCGAGATCACCTCCTGGCTCCATTTGCGCCGCCGGTCATCCGGACTTGCGCTCTCGAGCAGCTTCACGGCATGCCGGATGGGGGCCAGTGGATTGCGCAGCTCGTGCGCCAGGGTCGCAAGAAACTCGTCCTTGCGCCGGTCGGACTCGCGCAGCGCGGCGTCAGCCTCCTCCCGGTTGTGCACCTCCTCCTTGAGCGCCGCATTGGATTGCTCGAGCGCGCGCGTCCTGGAGTGGACCTCATCGAGCATGCTGTTGAACGCATCCACGAGGATCCCGATCTCATCGTCCGTGGTCTTCTGCGCGCGCGGCGAGTAATCGCGGGTCGTCACGACATGCCGGGCAACGGCTGCCATGGCGTCGAGCGGCTCGGTGATCACCCGCTGGAGGGCCGTCGAGAGGATCAGCGCCACGACCATGCTCATCAGCGTGACGAGTCCGAGAATGCCCAGATACTCCCGCACCCGGCCCACAACATCGTAGCGGCCGCGAAGGTAGATCGTCCCCAGCCACTCGCCGTTCTGGACGACGCGCTGGGTCAGCTCGACGGACTGCGTGGCGATACGCGGCTGCGACACCATTGCAGCTAATCGCGCCGGAGGTGGCTCGGCTCCCGGTCTGGTGTACTCGGCGAAAAGAGCGCCGTCTGCGAGGTAGATGGCAGCCGCGAGCACCCCCCGTCGCGCTCGCAGAGCTGCGAGGTTGCGGACCGCGGTCAAACGGTCGTCGAATGCCAGAGCGGGCGCGGTGGACAGGGCGAGAATACTGGCCTCCGTCGCAAGATCGCCGCTGAAGGTGCGCCGGTACGAGGCCAGATCGCGCGTCAGCAAGGCTGCCCCCGCGACCAGCAGCGCCATCGCAGTGGTGATCAGCACGACGCCCATCAGCTTCCAGCGTACGGAACGGCGCGGCGTGAGAAGTCCCCTCATCGACGCGCCACTCTGCGGGTGCAGCGCGGATCGGACCAGGCCGCAACGGCTGTGGGCGGACAGCTCGCCTCGGAGCGTAACCGGCCGCCCTGTACCCGTGCCGCGACCGCCAGCAGCTCGGAGCTGATCATGAGGTGTGAGCGCGCGGCCGCGGTGAGCGAGACCTCGAAGCGCACGCGCTGCTCCGATTCGACGAAGTTGATCACGCTCCCCTCATCCAGGCCGCGGTCGTCGTCGGTGACGGTGAGAATGGGCCGAGCGCCGATCGACTCGAGCGCCATGCGAACGTTGCCCAGATACCCGCGGCCGACGTACAGCACCTGGACATTCTCGAGATCCCGCAGCCGCCGGATGACTCGCACCTGTGCGGGACGACCTTTGATGAGGTGGCCCGGGAGCAGCCGCTCGAGCTGCGCAGCGACCCCCTCATCACCGAGCACGGCGATGGTGAAGATCGAGCTCGAGCTGACCGGTGTCGGCCATTCGATATAGCCCGCGAAGCGGTACAGATAGGCTGCCTTCAGGGCGTCCTCGGAATACGGCTCGGCGGCCCGAAGAAAGTTCGGGCTCATCCCCAGCAGGCACAGGCTTGCGACCCAAAGAGCGAGGGCGCCGGTCCGGGGCGGACGCAGGAGTGCCACGCTTAGGGCCTCCACTCCACGCCCAGGAGAACCGAGCGGGCGATGTACTCCCCGTACGGCGGCGCAAACTCGAGGTGCTCGCGGTGCAGAAGGTTCAGTCCGCTGAGCGATAGGTTGACCCTGCGCGCGACCTGCCACGCAAGCCGCATCGTCAGCTCGTGATAGGAGGGCAGCGCCGGATTGGGCAGCGCGCCGACGTAGCGCAGTGTCGCATCGAGCATGAGGTTCGGGCGCAAATTCATGGACGACGTGAGGGATGCCTGGCCGGAAGGGTCGTCGCCCGCCTGAGTGAGGCCCGTGAGCCCGCTCGCCCCCGCGGCGAAGCGCAGGCTCTCATGCAGGGTTCTGAAGGACGGGGACAGCCGCCACCAGCTCGTGAGCTGCCAATCGGCCCAGGCCTCAACCCCATAGGTGTCCCCGTGCATCAGATTCGCCCACTCCAGGGGGAAGAAGCCCGTGACCGGGGAAGGCTCGATCGTCCGCAGATCATGATAGATGTTGTAGAAGGTCGAGACCGAGACGCTCAAGGTCGAAGCAGGCTGGGCGCGATAGCCCACCTCGTAGGCGGTGAGCTCCTCGGGGCGGAACGAGCGATTCCCCACCAGCGCCACGAGGGTGCCGATCTTCTCCTCCACATCCTCGTCGAAGGGCGTCGGAGAGCGAACCGCACGGGACACCGCAGCCCACAGCAGCGATGTGTCGCTCACGCTCCACGCGGCACGGGCATCCGGCTCGATCTGCCAGCCGGCGTACGGATCGTCCTCGAGCTTCAAGCCTTGGATGAGCTGCAACGCACCCACGGAGAACGTGTTCTGGACAAAGACATCGCCCAGCGTCAACGAGCGCCGCGCCGGCAGGAACAGAAGCGACGCCGTGTTCGTCAGGCCGTAGCTGTTGATGCGCTCGCCAGCGCCCCACACCAGTGTGTCTGGGGTGGCGAGCGCAAGGTCTTGCTGGACCTCCAGGTCGTAGGTGTGCAGAACGAAGGCCTGGCCGCCAAAGGGCTCGGCACGCTCGGTCATGTCGTAGTACCCGAGAACCTGCAATTGGGAGCGCTCGGTGTCGTACTGCCAATGCGTCAGGAAGTCGGCGCCGTCGACGCTGAGGTCGCCCGGGGTTGGCTGATTCTCCAGCGCGCGGTAGGCATCGCCCTGCGCGGTGAGCGTATTCGAGCCCTGCGACCAGTCGTAGCGAAAGCCTCCCTGCGTTCGGTCCCAGTTGTCGTGAGCACTCGCCCCGCTCGCGAGGGTCTCGGCCTCCTGGTCGAAGGACTTCGCATACACGCGCAGGGAGCTCTCATCGTCGATCTGTTGTCCGTAACGCGCGCGCGCGTCCTTCTCCTGATTGCCGGCATCGGCCCCGACGAGCGCGCCTTCGGTCTGCGAGGAGGCACGCGTGATGATGTTGATGACACCATTCACCGCATTCGACCCCCACAGCGCTGCCCCCGGGCCGCTCACCACCTCGATCCGATCGACATCGTCGAGGAGCAGGTCCTGCGCATCCAGATAGATGCCGGAGAAGAGCGGGTTGTAGACGCTGCGCCCATCGATGAGGATCAGCATCTTGTTCGAGAAGCTCTGGTCCTGGGGGTTGCCACCGAGTCCGCGCGCAGTGACCACGTAATCGCTCGCGCTGAGCTGCGTCACGGTCAGATTGGGCGCGAGTCGCAGTGCCTCAGCGATGCTGCGAACGCCCGAGCGCACGATCTGATCGTGCGTGATGACGTAGATCGCCGCTGGCGCGCGCCGCAGCAGCTCCGGGGTCTTTGCGACCGAGGTGACCTCGACGTTCGTCAGCTGCTCGAGCGAGAGCTCGGCAAGTCCCTGCACACCCCCTTGTGCGGACGCCGCCGCCGGTGCGGGCGTGCTCTCCTGAGCACCGGTGCTCGATAGCCGTAGCAGCGCCACAGCCGCCAGGGCGATTGCACCGCGGACCGTGCGCTTGCCGGTACCGGGCCCAGCATTTGGGGTACAGCTCATCGAACCACCGCATCGTTGGTGAGCGAGGATTGTTGTCGGACGTATTCGTACTCGGGCCCGCGCTATTCAGGCGGGTCTCGAGCTGACCCCGCCGCCTATTCTCAGGGCGATGCCGCGGCGTGGCAATTACCTCAGCGGAAGTATGCGACCGTGCGGAATTCGATGCTCTCGCGCTGGCGCGCATTCGGAAAAGTAGGATCGTGGAACGCCGTGTGGGGCGTTCGCCAGGCGCGTGAATGATCCGAATCGTGAAACTTGAGGAGAATCACCTCCTCGCGAGTCATGCTCGGAAAGTACCACCATCGGTGAGCGGGCCGATGGTGAAAGACGTAGGCTGCTGGAAGGCTGTCGGCATCGGCTGGCTCCGGAGGAAGAGCGTCTGCGTGCGGCAACCGATCCACACGCACCATGAGGTTCGGGACACCTTCGTCGGCGGCCACGCTGCGGCCATCGCACACGGTGAGGGGCCAGTCCTGAGGGGGCTCGCTGAACGCACGCCACAGGCTCGTCGCCACGAATCGTCGGAACTCGCCCGGCTGCCGGGCTTGCTGCCAGAGCGTGCGCGCGAGGCGCTCCGCGCGATCCTGGGTCATATCCACGTGCACGTCGCTGGCCGGAGGCTGCACCGCGAGACTGGTGGGTCCGGAAGTGCGGCGTACCCAGCCGAGCGGTATGACGAGATCGGCGCCGGTGAGCTGCTTGACGAGCTCCTGGACCTCGCCCGGATAGCGTGCATCCACCGCCGCCTTGTCGTTGAAGTCTGCGACCGCGCTTGCGTGGCGTGCGATCACGAAGCCGTGGCTGTCCAGTGAGAATCGCTCCTCAGCACGCCGGGCATTGCGAACGAGCACCCGATGCGGCTCGTAAACCCCGGTGTTGAGCTCCGCGCCAGGAGCCACGTAACGGCGGTTGATGCTGGAGGCGGCCGCAAGATAGAACAGCTCTGCTTCGACTCCTTCGGGCTGGACCTGCTCGAGTCCGCCCGCCCCTTGCCTCATCCCTGCCACGGGCCTACGCGAACCAGTACGCGATCGCTCGCATCTCGATGCTCGCCCGGGGAGGCACCGCGGGGGGGCAGGTGGGATCGTCGAACGCGCTGTGCGGCACCTGGCTCGGAGCGTCCGGCGCGGAGTCGTGCGTCTTGAACACGAGCGCCTCATCGCGCGTCATGTTCGAGAAGTAGAGCCACCGGTGGCCGGGATTGAATCGCACCACGAGTCCTTCGAACGACCATTCCGGCTGACCCGCCACGTCGAAGACCGCATCCGCGGGGACGCGGTCCTGAGGCTCGACGCTGCGCGCATCGCACACCGCAAGAGGCACATCCTGCGGTGGCTGAGAGAACGTGCGCCAGATGTTGTAGTGAGCGAACCGGCGCAGGGGGCGTGAATCGCGCTGCGGCCGGGCACGCTCGGCGAAGCGCGCCGCAGTGGCGTCGGAGCAGTCGATGTGAATGAAGCGCGCGGGCCGCGAGTTGTTCAGGCGACCGCTCTCGGGGGATCGCTCGCCGAACCGCAGAACTCCCGTCCCGTTCACGACGACGGCATCGGCGGCCGACAGCTCGAGAATGAGCGCCTCGATCTCGGCGGGGTGCACGGCGGCCACCTCGGTGGTGCTGCGGAAGTCCGCGACGCCGCTGCGATGCGCGACGAGTGCGATTCCCTCACGCTCGAGCGATGCCGGTGTCTCCCGGGCCCGAGCGTCCTCGATGCGGACCGTCCTGGGGTCGAGCTGCAGGATGTCGCGCGAATGGTCGTTCGCGTAGAAGCGTGGCCTCACCGCCATGGGCGCGACATAGTTGACCGAGCCCGCGACGAGGCGCGGGCTCCGCTCGGGGCGACTCATGCCTGAGGACTATCGAGACCGTCGGAGTTGAAGTCAAGCGGGCGCGCGAGCCGGACCCGCGCGCAGCCGCGGCGCGGCCAGAGTGGCTCGCAGGAACTCGAACGCTTCGGTTGCGGGCATGGGGCGGGCGAACAGGTAGCCCTGGACCGAGGTGCAATGCTCCTGCGCGAGAAACTGCCACTGCTCGGGGGTTTCCACTCCCTCGGCGACCACCTCGAGTCCGAGCGCGCGGCCCAGCGCGATCGTCGCCTTGCAGAGCGCGGCATCGTAAGCGTCGGCGGCACAATCGGTGACGATCGACTGATCGATCTTCAGGCGGTCCACGTTGAACATCTTCAGTCGTGCGAGCGAGGAGTGGCCGGTGCCGAAATCATCGATCGCGAGCGAGACGCCGAGCTGCTTCAGTCGCGCCAGGCTGCGCGCGGCCACGTCGGGGGCGCTCATCGCGGCCGACTCCGTGATCTCCAGCTCGAGCAGGCGCGGGGGCAGGCCGCTGGTGGCAAGTGCCGCGGCAACGCGCTCGGCCAGATCCTCACGCGTGAATTGCAGGGGCGACAGATTCACCGCGACGGTGAGCGGCTCGCCTCCGCCGTCGAGCCAGGCACGCATCTCGCGGCAGGCGGTCGCAAGCGCCCACTCCCCGATGCGCTCGATGAGCCGGGTCTCCTCGGCGATCGGAATGAAGAGCGCCGGGGGAATGATGCCGCGCGTGGGGTGATCCCAGCGCAGCAGCGCCTCGACTCCCGTGGGTCGCCCACTGAGCGTATCCATCTGCGGCTGGTAGTGCAGCACGAACTGGCCTTGCGCGAGCGCATCGCGCAGCTCCGCCTCGAGGATCACCCGCTCATCGGCGAGCTCGGTCATCGAGGGCTGATAGATCTGCCACATGTCCCGCCCACGCGCCTTGGCCGCATACATCGCGATGTCGGCGCGCTTCATGAGCGTCTGACCATCGGCGCCGTCGTCCGGGAACACGCTCACTCCGCAGCTCACCGTGACGTGAACGGAACCGCCTGCGACCTCCATGCGACCGCGAAGCTGCTCGAAGAGCTTGCCGATCACCGCCTCGATCCGCGCATTGGCTCGCACTCCATTGAGGACCACGACGAAGTCGTCGCCGCCCAGACGGGCGACGATATCGCGCTCGCGAACCGCGCCGCGGATCCTGCGCGCCAGCTCGCTGATCACACGATCACCCGCATCGTGTCCGAGGGTGTCGTTGATCGCCTTGAAGCGATCGAGGTCGACCATCATCACGGCAACGCGGGTACGGCTTTCCGCAGCCGCCTCCAGCACCTCGGCCAGACGCATCCTCAATCCCAGCCGGTTGTCGAGGCCGGTCAGGGGGTCGTGGTAGGCGAGGAACGAGATGCGCTGCTCTGCACGCTTGCGATCGGCTATGTCCTCGATCATCGACCACATGAGCCGGGCGCCGTCGCTCGCCGTCACCATGATGCCGGTGATCTGAACGGGAACGCGCGTGCCGTCCTTGCGGGTGAGCTCCTTCTCGAGCGGCCCGAAGCGCCCGCTCCGCATCAATCGCTCGATCCGCTGCCGCTGCTCCTCGTTGCCGTTGTCCACGGTCCAGTCCCACCAGCTCATCTGCGCCAGCTCCTGGCGCGTGTACCCGGTGATGACCTCCATTGCGTGATTGGTCTGCAGAAAGCGCCCCTCGCTGTCGCTCAGAGCGATGCCGAGCGGCGACAGGTCGTAGAGGCTGCGCAGCTTCTCCTCGCTCACGCGCAGCTCCTGCTCGGCGAGCTTGCGCCGCGTCACATCGTTCACGTATCCCGTCCAGGTCGTGCTGCCGTCCGCATTGCGCTGCGGGATGGCATCCGCCTCGAGCCAGCGCAGCTCTCCCTCCGCCGTGATCAGGCTGTGCTCCACGTGCCACGGCGTCAGGGTCGCGGCCGAGTGCAGCATCGCCGCATAGTCGAGCGTGTTCTCCTCGGGATTGACGAGGAAGTCGGACATGCTGCGCTGATCACTCAGCAGCTCCTCGGGGCTCACGCCGTAGAGATCGCGGGCCCCGGGGCTCGCATAGAGAAACCGCGGCGCGCGGCCATCCGGATCGAGGCGCCATTGAAAGATCATGCCGGGCACGTTCGCAGCGATCACCGCCAGATGCTCCGCGGCGCGGCGCCGCTCGTCGTCGGACCGCCGCTGCTCGTGCACGTCGAGCTGCACCCCGAACAGCCTGAGCGGCGTACCGTCCGCAGAGCGCTCGAGCACACCCCCGGCGCCCAGCACCCAGCGCCACGAGCCGTCCTTCGCGCGCAGCCGATGAGAGCCGCGAAACAGCGCACCGCGGCCGGCGAGCACTTGCTCCACGTCCCGATCGGAGCGCGCGCGGTCCTCGGGATGACAGAGCTCGCGCAGCTCGCGGGCGCCGAGCGCCAGATCCTGCGGCTGGTAGCCGAGCATCTTGCAGAAAGCCTCGTTCACCGCGACCGTATTGCGCTGCAGATCGAGCTCCCAGGTTCCGAGGTTCGCGCCGTCCACCAACATGCGCATCCGCTGCTCGCTGAGCCGCAGCGACTCGCGCACGCGGACCTGCTCGGTCACGTCGCGGTGGATTGCGATGTAGCCTTCGACCTGCCCGTGCGCATCGAGCATGGGTTGCTCATCAGTCTCGAGCCAGCGCTCGACCCCGTCGCGGCCCCGCGTGAGAACCTCGAATCGGGCGCCTGCGCTTTGCGCACAAAGCTCGCGCGCACGCGCGACCGTTGCCATGTCCGTGCCGCCGAAGAACGGCAGCTCGCCCGGGGTGCGACCGCGTGCTTGCGCTGCGGTGTAGCCTGTAAGCCGGGTAAAGGTCTCATTGACCCAGACAATGCGATGCTCGGGATCGCTGATGACCACCGAGATCCCGGCGTGGCTCGCAACGAGCGCAGCCCAGCGGTGATCGGTGCTCGAATCCCTGGATGTTCCGCGGCGACCGGGTGGTAGCATCGTGCTATGTCAACAACGCGTGGCCGCTCCACGTACGATCGCTATCGGCATGCGTCCGCAGGCTCTTGAGCGATGCTCACCGCCCGACCGCAGCGCGAACGCGCATGAAACATAATCGCCCTCTACCGACCCTCTACATCCCCCACGGCGGTGGGCCCTGCTTCTTCATGGAGTGGCCCTATGCGACGCCCAATCCCTGGACGGAGCTCGCCGGCTGGCTCGGGGGCCTTGCCGCATCGTTGCATCGCCCGCCCGAGGCGGTGCTCGTCGTGTCGGGTCACTGGGAGGAGACCCCGATCGGCGTCAACGTGCAGGAGCGTCCACCGCTTCTCTACGACTATTACGGCTTTCCGGAGCACACCTACCGGCTGAAGTTCCCCGCGCCCGGAGCCCCGCAGGTCGCCCACGCCGCTCGCGAGCTGCTGGCCGCAGCGGGCATCGCGAGTCGCGACGAGACGCGCCGTGGACTCGATCATGGCGTATTCGTGCCTTTCAAGCTCATCTACCCGCAAGCGGACGTGCCGATCGTGCAGATGTCGCTGCAGCGCGGCCTCGACCCGGCTGCGCACCTCTTGATCGGGGCCGCGCTCGCCCCCCTGCGCGACCGCGGCGTGCTGATCGTCGGTAGCGGCATGAGCTTTCACAATCTTCAGGTCGCATCGATCGAGAACCAGCGCATCGCTCCGTCGGAGCAGTTCGACGCATGGCTCGCCCGGACGGTGTGCGACGCAGACGTGGCGGCACGCAACAACGCGCTCATCCGCTGGGCGAGCGCCCCGGCAGCGCGGTTCGCGCATCCTCGCGAGGAGCATCTGATGCCGCTGATGGTTGCCGCGGGAGCCGCGCTGCAGGATCGTGGCGAGCGCGTATTCAGCGGTCGGATGATGGGTTGGCAGATCTCGGGCTTTCGCTTTGGGGACGTCCCGGAATAGCTCCGAGCGTGTCGGCAACGAAAGCGCCACGCCTGCCCATGGGCTCGGGAGGACCGGTTGTCGTGTCGAGCGCCGTCTGGTGCTCCATCTCCGCGTCGAGCACCGCGCCGAGTACGACGGCAAAGCTTGCGAGGTAAAACCACATGAGAAGCAACATCACTCCGGCGAGTGTGCCGTAGGTCTTGCCATAGCTGCCGAAGCCGCGCACATACAACGCGAACAGCAGGCCCACCACCAGCCACAGCGTCGCCGCGATCACCGAGCCCCACGTCAGCCATCGCCACCGCGCATCTTCCCGGCACGGCGCGTACCGGTACACGAGCGTGCACGAGCCGGCGGCGAAGGACCACAGCAGCACCCAGCGCAGCACCAGAGCCATCGCCTTGGCGACGACCCCGATGGGAATTTGCTCGAGCAGGATGGGGAGCGCCACACCGAGCGCGAGCATGAGGAGCAGACCGCCGAGGGCCCCGAACGTGAACATCAGCGCGATGCCCGTGAGCTCGAGATAGCCGCGCCGCTCGACCTGGCAGTAGGCGATGTTCATGGCGCTCGTGAGGGCCAGCATGCCCTGCATGGAGCTCCAGATGGTCACCGCCATGCTGATGACGGCACCAACGCCCAGTGTCATCGCC
The DNA here is from genome assembly GCA_035524075.1 of Steroidobacteraceae bacterium. Classification (GTDB taxonomy): domain Bacteria; phylum Pseudomonadota; class Gammaproteobacteria; order Steroidobacterales; family Steroidobacteraceae; genus JASHUC01. The sequence goes on from DATKPP010000045.1 coordinate 322,890, forward strand.
GGGCGAGTCACGATGCTTTGCAATTGATCCCGGATCAATTGAGCGGCATCGTGGGGCAGCACGCCGAAGAACGGCCTCATCTCCGCGGCAACCCCGGAAGGAGAGGAAAACAAGCCGTAGATCGACAGAAGAACCACCAGCGCGGGGAACACTGCGAGCATCGCGTTGAAGGCGATGCCCGCCGACACGAGCGCGATGTTGTCCCGACCGATCCGGCGCATCACGCGCAGGAGAATGTCGCGCCACCCCGCGGGGGGAATGTCGGCCGGGTCTTGGGCGCTGCGGCCGCGATCCTCTTGTGACGGCATGGTCAAGGGCTTCACTCGCGCGCCCGGAGAGATTCGAACTCCCGACCCTCAGGTTCGAAGCCTGATGCTCTATCCAACTGAGCTACGGGCGCGGCGTGCGGATTCTACCGCGTCACCGGATTGCAGCCACCTGTGCCGCGCCGCGCACTGAACTCCTGCCGGCACCTCTCGGGCTGCGCGAGCTTGCACCGGAGAGCCGCCGGATCGCTGCCTCGAGCGACCGCTGCGCGCGCTGGTAATCGCCCCAGGGCTTCGCTCTGGCGAACAAGCCCGGCGCCGTTCGCAGCGTGAAGCGGCTGGGCGTGAGGCCCGCGCGCACCTGGGACCAGTTGAGCGGCATCGACACCGGAGCGCCCTCGCGGGCGCGTGGCGACAGCGGAGCGACGGCGGTTGCAAACTGGTCGTTGCGGAGATAGTCGAGAAAGATGCGTCCCGATCGGGCCTTCTTGGCCATCGTGACGAGGTAGCGCTCGGGGCTGTCTGCCGTCATCTGCGCGCACAGCGTCTGCGCGAAGCCCTTGGCTGTCGGCCAATCGACCTTGGCGCTCGCTCGCAGCGGCACGACCACATGCAGACCCTTTCCGCCGGTGGTCTTGCAGAAGCATTCGAGCCCCAGTGCTTGCATGCGCTCGCGCAACTCCAGTGCACCGGCGATCACCCGCTCGAACGGGACATCCGGCGCCGGGTCGAGGTCGAAGACGAGCCTGCCGGGCTGCTGCGGCTTGCCGGGCGCGCAATTCCAGGGATGCAGCTCGAGGGCCGCGGTTTGCGCGACGGCCACGAGCCCTGCCACGCGATCGATCTGCAGATACGGCTCGCGATCGCCGGAGACCCGCGTGGACTGCAGCAGCGGCGAGGTCCCTCGCAGGGCATGCCGCTGGTAGAAGTGCTGCCCGTTGATGCCGTCGGGCGCCCGGACCAGCGAGCATGGCCGTCCCCTCAAGTGCTCGATCATCCATGGCCCGACGCTCACGAAATACTCGACGAGCTCGAGCTTCGTCACGGGACGGTGGTCGTTCGCGTGCGGCCATAGCGGCTTGTCTGGATGGGAGATCTGCACACCCATCACTGCGGTTGACCCGTTTGCGCGCGCTGCGGAGTCGGCCCTCGGGGCGGCGTCGGATCGGTTTGAGTGCCAGACCGCATTGGACACCGCCCGCGCGCGGGAACGCACCATGAAGGGCCGCGGTGCAGGCCCCTTCCCCGCGGCGATCATCTGCATCGTCCGCCCCGATGCGACCGAACGATCCTGCTGCAGCGCGCGTGCGGCGGCGGCGCTCACATCGTCCCCACGGCGTTTGATGAGCAGCCACTGATTGCGCCGCCCGCCCTCGCGCGGATGGCGGATCCGCACCAGGACGAAGCGCCCGCGCAACCGCTCGCCGTGCAGCGTGAAACGCAACTCGCCCGCTGCGAGCGCCCGCTGCGGCGACTCCCCCTGCTCGGGCTCCCAGTAGCCCCTGTCCCACAGCTGTACGGTGCCGCCCCCGTATTCCCCCCGAGGAATCGTGCCTTCGAAGTCGCCATACGCGAGCGGATGGTCCTCGACTTCCACGGCGAGACGCTTGTCGGCCGGATCGAGCGAGGGACCACGCGTGACGGCCCACGACTTGAACACGCCATCGAGCTCGAGCCGCAGGTCGTAGTGCAGCCGCCGGGCGGCGTGCTTCTGGATCACGAAGCGCAGCTGTGGCGATGCGCTCGCCCCCTGCGCTCCGCTCGGCTCGGGTGTCCTGCCGAAGTTGCGCCGGGCCCGATATGCCCGGAGTGAGCGTTTGGGTGTGCTTGCGCGTGCCATGTGCTGACGGGCGTCCTCAGGCGCGCTTCCGGTGCGCGGCGGCGGCAGTTTTTCGCCGCGGCCGCGGCGCCTGCCGTGCAGGAGCGCGTCCGGCTGGAGCCTCGCCGCGGCGCTCGAGGCTCTTGCGCAGCGCTGCCATGAGATCGATCACCTGCGCGCCGCGCGGCTCCTCGACTTCAGCCTCGCTGAGCACTGTGTGCGTCTCTCCCTTGCGAACCTTCTCCTCGATCCGCCTCATCAAATCCTCACGGTACGTGTCGTGATACTGCTGCGGCTCGAAGGCAGCGGTCATCTCCTCGACGAGCTTCTCCGCCATCGAGAGTTCCTTCGCGCTGATGCCGACCGACTTGACTCCGGCTGCGGGAAGCTCGAGCCCTTCCACACCGAGGACCTCCTCGGCGAACCGCAACGTATTGAGCTCGAGTGCGTCCGCGCGCGGCGCTATCGCGGCGAGATGCTGTCGCCCGTGCATCACGAAGCTCGCCACGCCGATGCGCCCGGTGCGCAGCAGCGCCTCGCGCAGCAGCGCGTACACCTTTTCGCCGCCCTTCTGCGGTGCGAGGTAATAAGGTGTCTCGTAGAATTCCGGCGGAATGCTCGACCGCTCCGTGAAGCTTGCGATCTCGATCGTGGAGCTCGCCTTGAGGTTCGCCTGGCGCAGATCCGCGTCCGAGAGCGCAACGTACTTGCCCTTCTGATACTCATAGCCGCGGATGGTGTCGGACCACCCGACCTCCTTGCCCGTCTGCTTGTTCGTACGACGGTACCCGACAGGCGCGAAGTTGCGCTTGTCGAGGAAGTGCAGGCGCAAGGAGGAATCGCGCGCGGCAGCATGCACCTGCACCGGGATATAGACGAGGCCGAAGGAGATTGCCCCCTTCCAGAGTGCCCTAGCCATCGTGACCTCCGAACCGCCTGCAGGTCCATCCTGTGGCTGCCAGGTGCGCGAGCAACTTTCAAGCCCATCCACGGAAGGCGGGTCGAATCGCGAAGAAATCGCATAAGATAGCCTCGAGGAGGATACCTAAAATGAAGACCCTATCGGCGATTTTGGCGGTTGCGGCCCTCACGAGCGCTCAGGCGTACGCGGATTGCACCTATCCGCATGCACCCGACAAGTTTCCGGACGGCAGCACCGCGACGCGAGACCAGATGATCGCTGCCATGACCCAGATGAAGTCCTATAACTCGGAGGTCAAGGCATACACCGACTGCCTCAAGCTCGAGCACGATACGGCCCTCGCCAAGGCCGATCCCAAGATGAGCAAGGAGCAGAAGGACGAGATCGAGAAGGTATATGTTCAGAAGAACGATGCGGCGGTCGACGAGGCGACGGCCGTGACCAGCCGCTTCAACGAGCAGGTGAGAGCCTTCAACGCCAAGAAGAAGGACAAGGGCTAGGCTGCGGTGCTCGCAGCAGGACGCTCGAGATCCCCCCCATGCTCACCCCGACCGAGGCCGAGCAGCTGATCGGGCAGCACCTGCCCCCCCTGCCGGTCGAGTCGCTCCCTCTCGCGCAGAGCTGCGGCGCGGTGTTGCAGGAGGATATTTACGCCGAGCGCGATCAGCCCCCGTTCGATCGCGTGGCGATGGACGGTATCGCGCTCGACAGCGACGTCCTGCGCGGGGGCGTGGCGCGCCTGGCCATCCGGGCCACCCAGGCCGCGGGTGACCCGCCGCTCACCCTCGCATCACGCTCATCCTGCATCGAGGTGATGACGGGGGCCGTCCTGCCGGCAGGCTGCGATGCCGTGGTCCCGGTCGAGCAGATCTCGGTGTCGGAAGGGGAGGCGCGGCTCGCAGAGGGAGCAGCCGTCGAGCCCTGGCAGCACGTGCATCGGCGGGGCAGCGACACTCGGCAGGGGGCGTTGCTGCTGAAGAGCGGCACGCGTCTGGGGGCGCCTGAGATCGCCGTGGCAGCCTCGGCCGGCATGGCTCGCGTGCGCGTGAGCAATCAACCCTCGATCGCCGTGCTGTCCACCGGCAACGAGCTCGTGGAGCCCGGGGAGCCCATCCTCGCGCATCAGATCCGCCGCTCGAACGTCTACGGCATCATCGCAGCCCTGCGCTGTCACGGCTTCCAGCGTGTGGCGGACGATCACGTGCGCGACGATGCCGACACGCTCAAAAGTCGGCTGCGGTTCCATCTCGACACACACGATGTGGTCATTCTGAGCGGTGGCGTGTCTGCGGGGCGGTTCGACCTGGTGCCGGCGGCGCTCGCCGAGCTCGGTGCGCGCAGGGTTTTCCATCACGTTGCGCAGCGGCCCGGCAAGCCACTGTGGTTTGGCATTGCGCCCACCGGATCGCCGGTGTTCGCGTTGCCGGGTAACCCGGTGTCCACTCTGGTGTGTCTCGCGCGCTACGTCTTGCCGGCACTGTTTGCCGCGATGCGCCTGTCGCCTCCCCGGCCCGAAAGCATCGCACTCGGCGCACCTGTCACAGTCTCGTCCAAGCTCACGGTCTTCCTGCCGGTACGGCTCGAGGCCGATACGGCCGGCCGCACGTGGGCTTTGCCGCGCCCCACCAACGGGTCCGGTGACTTCACCTCGCTTGTCGGCACCGATGGCTTCCTCGAGCTGCCTCCCGGATCGAACGAGTACCCCCGCGGATTTGTCTCACGTCTATACCGCTGGTGAGACCCATGCCGCGCGAAGACATCCTCGTTCCCTTGACCATGCCCCGACCCCGGGATACCCGCGACCGCCCGCTGCGGGACCTTCGCATCTCGGTGATGGATCGCTGCAATTTCCGCTGTCCGTACTGCATGCCGCACGAGCAGTACCACGAGAGCTACCGCTTCTTGAAATCCACCGAGAGGCTGTCCTTCGAGGAGATCGTGCGACTTGCGCGGCTGTTCGTCAGGCTCGGCGTGCGCAAGCTGCGACTCACGGGCGGGGAGCCTCTGCTGCGCGCGAACCTCCCCGATCTGATCGGAGACCTGACGAGCATTCCGGGCGTGGAGGATGTCGCGCTCACCACCAACGGCTTCCTGCTGGCGAAGCACGCCGCGGAGCTCAAGGCCGCCGGTCTCAGCCGGATCACGGTGAGCCTCGATAGCCTCGACCCGGGGGTCTTTGCGCGCATGAGCGGTGGTTTCGGCGGCGTCGAGGAAGTGCTCGACGGCATCAAGCATGCACGGCAGGTGGGGCTTGCGCCGATCAAGATCAACGCGGTCGTGCAGCGCGAGGTGAACGACCACACCGTGCTGGAGATGATCGAGCACTTCCGGGGCACCGGGGTCATCCTGCGGTTCATCGAGTACATGGATGTCGGCAATCGCAACCACTGGCGTCCCGAGCTGGTGGTCTCCTCGAAGGAATTGCTCGCCCGCATCGGGGAGCGCTGGCCGCTGCAGCCGCTGCGGCGCAACTACCAGGGCGAGGTGGCCGATCGCTATGCCTTTGCCGACGGGCAGGGCGAGATCGGCTTCATCTCCTCCGTCACCCAGCCCTTCTGCGGGGACTGCTCGCGCGCGCGCTTGTCCTCGGATGGAGTCTTCTTCACCTGCTTGTTCGCCACGCATGGCACCAGCCTGCGCGATGCCCTGCGTGCGGGTTCGAGCGACGAGGAGCTCATCGGCTTGATGCGCAGCATCTGGACGCAGCGCACCGATCGTTATAGCGAGCTGCGCGCCAGCCTGCGCCGCTCATCCGGCGAGCAACGCAAGATCGAGATGTACTACATCGGTGGCTGAGACTCGCCTCAGCCATCTCGATGCGAAGAACCGCCCCACGATGGTCGATGTGGGCGGTAAAGAGGTGACCACGCGCGTTGCAACGGCCGAGGCGCGTGTGCGGCTGCCCCGCAGTGTCGCTCTTGCTCTGCGCCGCGCCGGCCACAGGACCAAGAAGGGACCGGTCTTCGATACGGCGATCGTCGCGGGAGTTCTGGCGGCCAAGCGCACCCACGAGCTCATCCCGTTCTGTCATCCCCTGATGCTCGAGAACTGCTCCGTGCAGGTGGAGCCGGCCGCGGGCGGTCTGCGCATCCTCTGCACGGTGTCCGTGCACCATCGCACGGGGGTCGAGATGGAGGCGCTCACGGGCGCGGCGGCCGCCGCACTCACGGTCTACGATATGTGCAAAGCACTGTCGCACGACATCGAGATCAGAAGCGTTCGCCTGCTCTCCAAGTCCGGCGGAAAGCGCGATTTTCAGCGCCGATCGACCCGTCCGCGCCGCCGGCCTTACAATCCCCGCTCATGAGTGCTCGAACGCCTGTGGCCGCCGGCCTGCTGGGCCTGGTGCTGGCCGGCGGCCACAGCAAACGCATGCAGCAGGACAAGGCCGCGCTGCAGTACGCCGGCCGCAGCCAGCTCGAGCGCGCGGTGGAGCTCCTGCAGCCCTACGTTGCGCGTGCGTTCGTCTCGGTCCGCAAGGACCAGGTGGCCGATCCGGTGCGGGCGCCCTTCCCGCAAATCGTGGACACCGCCGTGGGGGCCGGTCCCATCGCGGGCATCATCGCGGCCCAGACCGCGCACCCGCAGAGCGCCTGGCTCGTGCTGGCCTGCGACCTGCCGTTTCTCGATGCAGCCACGCTCGAGCATCTGGTTCGATCGCGCCGGGCGGACCAGCAAGCCACGGCCTATCGCTCCAGTCATGATGGGCTGCCCGAACCGCTGTGCGCCATCTACGAGCCCTCCAGCCGGGAGCCGCTCGCGACCTATGTTGCGAGCGGCCGCGAGTGCCCCCGCAAGTTCTTGCTGCAGGCGCGGGTTGCGTTGCTCGATCCGCTCGATCCGCGCGCGCTCGACAACATCAACACGCCGAAGGAGTACGGCTCGGCGAGCTCCGCGCTGCTGAGCCGGTCGCAATCCATGCAAATCACCGTGCAGTACTATGCGCTGCTTCGGGAGCAGGCCGGCCGAAGCGCCGAGACTCTGACCACCGGGGCGCGCACGCCCCGCGAGCTGTACGCGGAGCTGCGCAAGCGTCATCCGTTCTCACTTGCGCCCGAGATGTTGCGTGTGGCAGTCAACGACGAGTTCGGCGATTGGTCCCAGCCGCTCGCCGAAGGCGATGCGGTCGTATTCATACCGCCGGTGGCGGGAGGCTGAGCGCGCACCATGAGCCGGTTCCTCTTCACTCGCGAACCCATCGATGCCGTGCTGCAACGCGAGGCTCTGTGCGACCGAGCCTGCGGTGGCTATGCGAGCTTCGAGGGCTGGGTGCGTGATCACAACGAGGGCCAGCGCGTCAGGCACCTCGAGTACGAGGCATTCGAGCCGCTCGCCATCAAGGAGGGCGAGCGCATTCTGTCCGAGGCGCTCGAGCGCTTCGGGGTCGAGCATGCGGCCTGTGTGCACCGCGTCGGAGATCTCGCGCTCGGAGAGATGGCCGTGTGGGTCGGGGTGAGCGCACGACATCGCGACGAGGCTTTCCGCGCGTGCCGCTACATCATCGATGAGGTCAAGCATCGTCTGCCGATCTGGAAGAAGGAGCACTACCAGAGCGGCGACTCGGGGTGGGTGAACTGCGAGCGGTGCGCGGCGGCGGCGCCGGAGCACATCGCGCAGGCGCATGCAGCGCACCCCCAGGCACACACACACACGCACGCACACCCGCACGGCGTGCATGATCCTGCGCTGGCACCCGACTACTCCCGGCAGATGGCGCTCAAGCAAGTCGGACCCGCCGGACAGGAGCGATTGCGTGCCAGTCGCGTGCTGGTGGTCGGAGCGGGCGGCCTCGGGGCGCCGGTGCTGACGTATCTCGCCGGCGCGGGTGTCGGGTACCTGGGGATCGTCGATGGCGATCGCCTCGAGCCCTCCAATCTGCACCGTCAGACTCTGTACGCGCTTCGCGATGTGGGACGGCCGAAGGCGCAGCTCGCGGCCGAGCGCCTGCAAGCGCTCAATCCCGAGGTGCACATCGATGCACACGTCGAGCGGCTCGACGCCGCGAACGGCGCGGCACTCGTAGGATCCCACGACCTGGTGATCGATTGCTCGGACAACTTCGCGACCAAGTTCCTGCTGAATGACCTGGCCGTGCGGCTCGGCAAGCCGGCCATCCTCTCGAGCGTTTATCAGTTCGAGGGGCAGCTGCAAGTGGTGAGACCGGAACGCTCGGGCGCCTGCTTGAGGTGCATCTGGCCCGAGGCCACTCGCGACGGACTCGTCGGCAACTGCGCCGAGGCCGGCGTGCTCGGTCCGGTTCCCGGGGTGTTCGGCAGCCTGCAGGCGCTCGAGGCGCTCAAGATCCTGCTCGACTTGCCGGGCCAGCTGCGGGATGAGTTGCTGGTCTTCGATCTGTCGTCCCACGCGATCTCGCGCGTTCGCGCTCGGCGCGCGCCGGAGTGCCAGCAAGGTCCTTGCGCAAGGCTCGGCGCCGCCGCTGCGGCGCAGACGAAAGCGGCAGCGCTGGAGCTGACCTTCAACGACCTCTCGGAGGCCCTCCTCCAGGGCTTCGTCCTGGTTGACGTGCGCGAGCCGCATGAGGTGGCCGAAAGACCTGCACCGGCGGAGCCCGTGCGCCGGGTCCCGTTGCACACACTGCTCCAGCTCGTCGCGGAGGAGCCCTCGGCAGAGCGCTCGCTCGAGCCCTCCGCCAGATACCTGCTCATGTGTGCGACTGGCAAGCGCAGTCTCGCCGCCGCGCAAGAGCTGCGCGCGAGAGGCTTCCACTCGGCGTATTCGCTGCGGGGCGGGATCGCCGCGCTCGAGCTGGCGTGCGCTGCCCTATGACCTCACCTGGCCGCTGCCGCGCACGATGTACTTGTAGCTCGTGAGCTGCTCGACTCCGACCGGGCCGCGCGCGTGGAGCCGGTCGGTCGAGATCCCGATCTCCGCTCCCATCCCGAATTCCCCGCCATCGGCGAATTGCGTCGAGGCGTTGTGCAGCACGATTGCGCTATCGACCCGCTGCAGGAAGCGCTCGGCCGATGCGGCATTCTCCGTGACGATCGTCTCGGTATGTGCCGAGCCGTACCGGGCGATGTGCGCGATGGCCTCATCCACCCCATCGACCACCTTCGCCGCGATGATGGCATCGAGATACTCCGTGAGCCAGTCTTCCTCCGTGGCAGCTCGCACGCGAGGATCGGCCTTGCGTACCGTCTCGTCCCCCCGCACTTCGCATCCCGCCTGGAGCAAGTCGTGCAGGATGGGAGCCAGATGAGTCGCGACGCAGCCGCGGTCGATCAGTAGCGTCTCGGCCGCCCCGCAGATGCCCGTGCGGCGCATCTTCGCATTGAGCACGATCGCCCGCGCCATGCGGATATCCGCATCGCGATCCACGTATACGTGGCAGTTCCCCTCCAGATGTCCGATCACCGGAACGCGCGCCTCTTTCTGCACGCGTGCCACCAGCTCCTTCCCGCCACGCGGGACCAGCACGTCGAGGTAATCGGTCATGCCGGAGAGCATGTAGCCGACGGCGGCGCGATCGGTCGTGGGGACGAGCTGAATGCACTCCTCGGGCAATGCGGCCGCGCGCAGTCCTTCAACGAGCGCAGCGTGGATCGCACGGCTCGAGCGCTCGCTCTCGGATCCACCGCGCAGGATCACGGCGTTACCGGATTTCAGACAAAGGGCGCCGGCATCCGCGGTGACGTTGGGCCGGCTCTCGTAGATGATCCCGATCACCCCCAGCGGCACTCGCACCCGCTGAATGACCAGTCCATTGGGCCGCTGCCACTCGGCTGCGACGGTACCGATCGGATCGGGTAGCGCGAGCACCTCCTCGAGGCCGCGCGCGATGGCCTCAATCCGCGCCCCATCCAGGCGCAAGCGATCGATGAGCGCGGTGCCGAGCTTCGGTGCCGATGCCGCCTCGAGATCCTCGCCGTTGGCGCGCTCGATCTGGCGGGCGTGCTCCCGCACGCTCTGCGCCGCTGCAGCGAGTGCCCGGTTCTTCTGGGCGCTGCTGGCACGCGCCAGAACCGCCGCGGCTTGGCATGCCGCAGCGCCCATCTGCTCCATCAGCGCGCCGATGCTCACGAGGCTGCCTCGACCTCTGGAGGAGATCTTCCGAGAGGACGGAGGATCACGAGGTCGTCGCGGTGAATCATCTCGTCGCGTCCGCGAAATCCGAGAATGCTCTCGATCTCGGAGGATCTGCGTCCCATGATGCGCGCCGCGTCCGCATCCGAATAGGCGACGATCCCGCGCGCGACCTCGATGCCGTCGGCGGCGATCACACTCACCGTGTCGCCGCGGTCGAATCGGCCCACCGCTCCAATCACCCCCGCCGGCAGAAGGCTCTTGCCCTCCTCCAGAGCACGCAGGGCGCCCGCATCGATCGCGATCGCGCCGGCGGGACGCAAGGTTCCCGCAATCCACTGCTTGCGCGCCGCGATCGGACTGGCGCTCGGGACAAACCAGGTGCAACGCGCGCCCTCTTCTATCCGCCGCACGGGATGGCGGTGATGCCCCGCGGCGATGCACATATGGCAACCGGCCGACACGGCGATCTTGGCTGCCAGGAGCTTTGTCGCCATCCCGCCGGAGCCGGTCTCCGACGCCGAGCGGCCCGCCATGGCCTCGATCTCGGGGGAAACCCGCAGCACGCGCTCGATGAATTCGGCGGCGGGGTCCTTGTGCGGGTCGGCCGTGTAAAGCCCGTCCACATCCGAGAGCAACACCAGGCAGTCGGCGGCCGTCATCTGCGCGACGCGTGCCGCGAGGCGGTCGTTGTCGCCATAGCGAATCTCGGCGGTCGCGACGGTATCGTTCTCGTTGATGACCGGCAACGCCCCGAGCGCGAGCAGCGACTCCAGGGTCGCCCGGGCGTTCAGGAAGCGCCGGCGTCGCTCGCTATCCTCCAGCGTCAGCAGCACCTGTGCGACCGTCACCTCGCGACCCTCGAGCAGCTCCTTGTAGGCATGCGCGAGCCTGATCTGGCCGACGGCCGCGGCAGCCTGGCTTTCCTCCAGCCGCAGAACGCCCCGGGGGAGGCCCAGGTGTCGCCGGCCCAGTGCGATGGCCCCCGAGGAGACGAGCAGCAGTTGCTGACCTCGCTTGCGCAATCGAACCAGATCGTCGATGAGGGTCTCGAGCCAGCCGCGGTTGAGCCGTCCGGTGTCCTGATCGACCAGGAGCGCCGACCCGACCTTCACCACGATCCGCCGCGCAGCGAGGAGCGGGCTGTCGGAGCTGGAGCGGCGCGCAACCATGGAAAAACTATACGGGATAGACTGGTTTTGAGCACCCCCTTAAACTTGTGCAGCGTGCGAGCCGATTCCCGGGGAGTTAGCGGTGAGCAGAGATTACGAGCCTGTCGCAGGCCAGTGGTACGAGAATGTCGAGGAGGAGGAGTCCTTCCGCGTCCTGTCGGTCGATGAGGACTCCGAGCTCGTCGAGATCGAGTACCTTGACGGAGACATAGAGGAGATCGATTTGGAAACCTGGCATGAGATGGACCTCGAGCCGACGGAGCAGCCGGAAGGTTGGGCCGGATCGGCGAAGGAAGAGAAAGAACCAGCCGAAGAGGAAGAGGAAGAGGAAGAGGAGGAGGACGACGAAGACGACGATGACGACTGGGACGACGATGACGACGACGAGGATGATGATTGGGACGACGATGAAGAAGAAGAGGAGGGTCGCGACGAGTATTGAGGAGTCGCCGGGCGTCGCGCCGCGCGCCGCCTCTGCCTGCCACGAGATGTCTCCCTGAGCTCCGAATTCGACAGCTGGTTCCACGAGAAGGAATCGGCGTGGCTGTATCTGCAGGTCGCTCGCGCCGAGCCCGATCCACTCCGCGGCGCGCTGTTTCGCAAGCTTGCAGCGGCCGCCGAAGAGCAGGCCGAGCAGTGGCGCCTGCGCGCGGGCGCGGATGCCAAGGATGCTCGAGCATCCGCATTCCCCTCATTCCGGCCCTCTCTCCGGGCGCGCATCGTCGCCGCCCTGGTACACCGGCTCGGCCCCCGCTCGTTGCGCGGCGTGCTGGCGGCCATGAAGCTGCGCGGCCTGTCCACGTACGGCGCGGCGCCCGTCGGCGGACATGCCATGCCCACCTCGGCCAGCGAAGTCGGGGCACGTCATCGCAGCACGGTCGGCGGGAATCTGCGTGCGGCCGTGTTCGGAGTCAACGATGGTCTCATCTCCAACGCGAGTCTCGTCATGGGGATCGCGGGCGCAGGCGCGAGCGGCAAATATGTCCTGACCACCGGCGCTGCCGGCTTGCTCGCCGGAGCGCTGTCGATGGCCTCCGGCGAGTACGTCTCGGTGCGCTCCCAGCGCGACATGTACGAGTACCAGATTGCGCTCGAGCGCGCGGAGGTCTCCGCCTATCCAGAAGAGGAGGCCGAGGAGCTCGCGCTGATCTACGAGGCGCGCGGTGTCCCGCTCGAACAGGCGCGCGAGATGAGCCGCGCGCTGCTCGCGCGGCCGGAGCAGGCGCTCGATGTGCTCGCACGCGAGGAGCTCGGTCTCAATCCGGACGATCTTGGCTCGCCGCTGCACGCCGCGGCGTTCTCGTTCCTGTCGTTCGCCGGTGGCGCGGCCGTGCCGCTTGTGCCCTTTCTGTGTGGCCTGCGCGGCGTTAGAGGCATTGGCACCGCGGCGGCCGTCACCCTCATGGCTTTGTTCGGCGTGGGGCTTGCGCTCAGCCTGTTCACCGGCCGCGCCGCCTGGCGCGGAGCCGTGCGTATGAGCCTCATTGGGGGCGGAGCCGGAATCGTGAGTTTCGCAGTCGGCCGGCTGCTGGGCGCCCTGCTCGGCTAGCCGCGCGTGCCGCGCAAGCGCGCGATCACCTCGAGAAGCCTCTCCACGTCGAACGGCTTCAGCAGATGATCGTCGAAGCCTGCGCTGCGCGCCGCTTCCAGGTCGGTCGTACGCCCCCAGCCGCTCAGCGCCACGAGGATCATCGCGCGTCCCCAGGGCATCCGACGCAGAGCCCGCGCCGCCTCGTAGCCGCTCATGCCCGGCATGCTGAGGTCCATCAGCACGATGTCGGGCCGAAACTCCTGCGCGATGCGCACGGTCTCCGCGCCGTCGAAACTGATACGTACCTCGGCGCCGTACATCTCGAACAGCACCGCGAGGCTCCGCGCCGCATCCGGCAAGTCGTCCGCAATCAGCACTCGTCCCGTGAGCACCGGCGTATCGGAGATCGACAAGGAAGGAGCCCCCTGGGTTTGTCAGCCGCGCAGCGGGCGCGGCAATCGTTCCAAAAAGCCGAGTTGTCCTTCTAACAAGTTGAATCCGTTGCCGTCTGTCCGGTAGGTGACACACCGAGGCACGGCGATTGCTTGACTATGGGTGCTGCTGGGGGTCGCAACAAGGGGACGCTTTGCCATGGCGGATGGACGCATGAAAGCGGTCCAGGCAGCGCTTTCGGGAAACCGTTTACTGAGCATATTCCTGCGCGAGCACGCGGGCCTGTCATCCGCGCTGCAGCTGGTCACTCACTCTGCGGGACAAATCATCCATCGGCAGGACAGACCGATGTCGCATGCCTACTTTCCGCTCACCGGCTCGCTCGCCGTGACGATCGGGACACAGGATGGCGCGACGTGCGAGGCAGCAGCGATCGGCAACGAGGGTCTGCTCGGACTGGCGATCTACTTCGGCTTGAGCACGAGTCCAAACACGGTGATGCAACAGATCGAAGGGCGCTCCTATCGACTTGCCGCGCCCGCCTTTCTCGATTGCATTCGCAAGGCTCCCGCGCTGCAGCAGCTGATGCATCGTTACGCCGCGTACACGATTCGTTGCACGCAGCAGACCGTGGTATGCAATGCTCTGCACACCCTGCGGCAGCGCGCGTGCCGCTGGCTGCTGACGGTGCATGATCGGGCCGGCGGCGCGCAGTTCGAGCTGCCGCAGTCGGTACTGGCGGAGATGCTCGGGGTGCGCCGCCAGTCCGTGAGCGAGGTGGCGGCAGAGCTGCGCCGCGCGGGGCTCATCGAGTACCGCCGCGGCTTCATGACCATCGCCAATCGACGCAAGCTGCAGGCTGCAGCCTGTTGCGAGTGCTACGAGGTGATGCATGTCACCTACACACGCCTGATGGAGCCCTGGGCCTGGGATGCGCTCAGCTGAACCTTGTAAATCAGGCGCTTGTCCCCAGTGTAGCCGCCTGGGACACGGACCGGTAAAGTGTCGGCCGGCAGTCGGAAACACCCTATGAAGCGCATCTTATTGTTTCTTGCGACGAACCTGGCCGTCCTGGTCGTGCTCACGATCATCGCGCGCGTGACGGGCCTTGATGCCTATCTTGCGCGGGCTGGCAGCAGCCTGGGCGCATTGCTGGTATTTGCCGCATTCTTTGGCTTTGGCGGGGCCTTCATCTCCCTGGCCACCTCGAAATGGATGGCCAAGCGAGCGATGGGTGTACAGGTCATCGAGCAGCCGACCAGTCCGGCCGAGCAGTGGCTCGTCAGCACCGTGCGCGCACACGCTCAAGCCTCGGGCGTCGGCATGCCGGAGGTCGGTATCTTCCAGTCACCGGAACCCAATGCGTTCGCAACCGGGGCGCGGCGCGATCACGCGCTGGTGGCCGTGAGCACGGGACTGCTGCAGAGGATGAGCCAGGAAGAGATCCGCGCCGTGCTCGGCCACGAGATCACACACGTTGCAAACGGCGATATGGTCACCCTCACACTCATCCAGGGCGTCGTGAACACGTTCGTGATCTTTCTGTCGCGCATCATCGGGAACGTCGTTGACCGCACGGTGTTCGGCAACCGGGAGGGCCGCGGGATCGCCTACCTCGCCACGGTCATCGTGGCGCAGCTGGTGCTCGGGATACTCGCTAGCATGATCGTCATGGCGTTCTCGCGCTGGCGGGAATTCCGCGCAGACCGGGGTGGAGCGAGCCTCGCCGGCAAGGACAGCATGATCGCGGCGCTCGAGCGGCTGAAGGCTGCGCACGAGCCTCTGCCGTCCACGCAGTTCGCCGCGTTCGGGATCGCCTCCGGCCCCGTTGCAGGCGGTCTCAAACGGCTGTTCATGAGCCATCCGCCCCTCGATGAGCGCATCGCTGCGCTGCGCGCGGCGCCCTGAAGCCGGCACGCACGCGCAGGCCCCGACCGCTTTAGTCAGCCGTCGCAAGCGACATTGCCGAGCATCAGCGATCAATTGCGCGAGCGGCTCGGGGCCGAGAGCGTCCTCGTGGCGCCGGCACAGATGGCCTCTTATCTGACGGACTATCGCGCGCTCTATCACGGACGCGCGGCTGCCGTCGTCCTGCCGCATACCGTGGAGCAGGTCTCGAGGACGCTCGCCTTCTGCAACGAGCACCGGATCGGCGTCGTTCCTCAGGGCGGCAACACGGGCTACTGCGGAGGTGCCGCACCCGACGAGTCGGGTCGCCAGGTGGTCCTCGCACTCGCGCGGCTCAATCAAATCCGCTCGCTGGACTCTGCCGGCTACACCGTGATCGCCGAGGCCGGCTGCCTCTTGCAGAGCCTGCAGCGGGCGGCGGACGAGGCTGAGCGATACTTTCCTCTGAGCCTCGGCTCGGAGGGCAGCTGCCAGCTCGGCGGCAATCTCTCGACCAATGCCGGCGGTGTGCATGTGCTGCGCTACGGCATGATGCGCGACCTCGTGCTCGGACTGGAGGTCGTGCTCGCCGACGGTCGCGTGCTGTCGAGCTTGAGCCCCCTTCGCAAGGACAATACGGGCTACGACGTAAAATCCTTGTTCCTGGGCGCAGAGGGCACCCTCGGAGTCATCACCGCGGCGAGCTTGAAGCTCTACCCCAAGGTGCGCAACGTCGCCACCGCGTTCCTGGCAGTGCCCGACGTGAGCGCGGCGCTCGCGCTCCTGGGCGAGCTGCGCGAGGCAAGCGCCGATCTTCTCAGCTCGTTCGAGCTGATTCCCCGGATCGGGGTGGAGCTCGCAGTGCGCCACATTCATGGCGTCGTCGATCCCCTCGGCGCCCCGTATCCGTGGTACGTGCTGTGCGAGCTCGCCGCCTCGCGCGGCGAGGAGCCCCTGGCGGAGGGGCTCGAGAAGGTCCTCGCCTCTGCACTCGAGCGCGGGCGTGTGCTCGACGCCGTGGTCGCGCAGAGCGAGCGTCAGCGCGCGCAGTTCTGGCGCTTGCGCGAGAACATACCCGAGGCGCAACGCCTGGAGGGGGCGAGTCTCAAACACGATGTCTCCGTGCCAGTCGGACGGCTGCCGGAGTTCGTCGCGCGCGGCGGCGAATGGGTGCACGCGCATGTGCCGGACGGCCGACTCGTCGCGTACGGTCATCTCGGCGACGGCAACCTGCACTTCAACGTGAGTCAGCTCCCCGGTGCGGACGCAGCTGCGTTCGGTGCTCGGGGCCCGGCGGTGATGCGGGCGATACACGATCTGGTTCGGGAGTTCGGGGGAAGCTTCAGTGCCGAGCACGGCATTGGACGGCTGAAGGTGGCGGAGCTCGAGCGCTATGCCTCATCGGTGGAGCTCGATCTGATGCGCTCCATCAAGCGAGCCTTCGATCCACAGGGTATTCTCAATCCCGGCAAGGTATTGCGCGAGCAGCACTCGCCGGCGCAGGAGAGCGCGTGATGAGCATGAGCTTCCGACTCACCGCCGCCGTGTTGCTCTGCATCGTGGTCGCGGCCTGTGGCCACTCGCCCGTGCCAGGCTCGCGCCCGCAGCAGTCGCAGGCGGCGCAAGCCGCCCTCCCCGGGGTGGCTCCCACACACGCTCCGGCTACGAGCTATCCGGCCGCGGCGCCCCCCCAGGCCCAAAGCGGGCCGCTGCTGGCGGACTCCACCGACGGTGTGCACATCGAATACAACGTGTACGGGCACGGCGAGCCAGCGGTGGTGTTGATCCACGGCTGGGCCTGCAATGCGAGCTACTGGAGAGCGCAGCTCGCAGACCTCAGCTCGCGGTACACGACGGTCACGCTGGACCTGGCAGGGCACGGTGCCTCGGGCAGCAATCGTAGCGATTGGTCACTGGCTCGTTACGGTGATGACGTCGCCGCCGTGGTCCGCAAGCTGCCCAACCGGCAGGTCGTGCTGGTCGGTCATCTGATGGGTGGCCCGGTCGCGCTCGAGGCGGCGCCGCTGATCGGTCCGCGAGTCATCGGGATCATCGGCGTCGATACGTTCACCAGTCTCGGTCAGCCGCCCCTTCCACGGCCGGTCCTGGAGAAGGAGGTCGCACCGTTTCGGGCCGATTTCATCGGCGAGATGCATCGCTTCGTGCCGCTTCTGTTCACTCACAACACCGACCCCGCTTTCGTGCGCAAGGTCGCCGACGACATGTCGCGCACATCGCCTCCGATTGCGATCGCGACGCTTCTCGGGCTCAACTCGGTGGATTTCGCAACACTGCTGCCGCACGTTCACGTCCCGATCATCGCGATCGACTCCGATACGGGGCAAATCGTGAACGAGGCTCTGGTGCGCAAGAGCGTGCCCCGCTTCCGCCTGGTCGTCGTGAAGGGCTCCGGCCAGTTCGTGATGCTCGAGGACCCGCACCGCTTCAACCCGATCCTCATCCGGGCGATCGCCTCGCTCGCCTCTTCGAGCCGCTGACGGCCCTGCTCCATCAGCTCGTCACGCCCCACACAGGGGCGATCGGCCCGCATCGAATATCCATTGCACCCACCGACACGGTGACTTCCTCCGCATCGAGGGCCGCCCAGCTCGATGCCACGGGCTCTGCCGCACCGAGCTGTTGCAGCACCAGAATCAGCGCATCGCGATTGGCGTCGAAGGGCCAATCCGCGCTGTGCAGCTGCAGCTCGAAGCCGCGGCCGTCGGGTGTGGTGAAGCGCGCGCGGCCGCCCTGATCGTGCAGCTCGACGATCGTCAGCGGCTCGAGGTTCGCCGGGCGCCCCGAGCGCGACCAGCGTACCCGGCACGCAAACAGGCGCGCCTGGTGGGGCTGGTACCAGTCATAGCCGACGGTCTCCCTGACGAGCTCATCGTCATCGGCCCGGAAGAGCCGCTTGCGATACCAGTTGAGGCCATGGCCCACCAGCAGCTGATAGTCCACGTAATGCCGTGGAGTCACCACCGCATCGAGGCAGCTGCGGCCCACCGTACCGCCACGAAACAGGTCCCCGTCGCGCGTGAAGAGCAGATCACACCCGGGCACGGCCGCGAGGTCACCCCGGCGCAGGCGATTGGCAAGCTCCTCATCCTCGTACAGTCCGCGCCAGCGCTCGGGATCGCGAAAGGTCAGCTGCCGGACGCGCACCACGCCGCCCCCGCTGCTGCCGGCAGGCGCGAGCCACAGCAGCTCCTCGCGTCGCGGATCGTCGGGGTCGTCCTGAGGGAACTCCTCGAGGTACAGCACGTAGGGTCCGAGCCAGGGCAGCTCGACGGGGGAGACAATGGTTCGGATCCGCTCATCATCCTCGAAGAGCAGCGGCGAGAAGCCGCGCTCGTCGAAGATCACCTGCTGGAGATCGTCGTAGTCACCCGACCAGCTCTCGACGAGCGCGCTCAGGAGAGCCTGCGAGTCGTCCTGCGGGGGCGTGCCGGCGCGAGCCAGCACGATCGGCGCGAGCAATCCCCAAGCGAGCAAGCGGCAGAAAGGAGTCAACCGGCGCCACCCCAGCCTCGAGCGGTGTGGCTATTCAAGCACGTGGATCTTGCGCCGTCTCGCTCACGAGCCGCACGAGGCCTTCCTGGGCCGTGCTGGCAACCAGACGACCGTCGCGTGCGAACACGCTCGCACGCGCAAAGCCGCGCGATCCCGAGGCGCTCGGGCTCTCGACGGCGTACAGCAGCCACTCATCCACGCGCAGCGGCCGGTGAAACCACATCGCGTGATCGATGCTGGCGACGATGGCCCGTCCGCTCAGCGTCGAGATGCCGTGGGGGAGCGTTGCCGTCTCGAGCAGGTAGAAGTCCGACACGTAGGCGAGCAGGCAGCGCTGCAGGGTCTCATCGTCGGGCACCGCGCTCACGGCACGAAACCAGATCTGCCGTACCGGTGCCGCCCTGGACAGCCGCGACTCCGGCTGAACGGTGCGAAACTCGAAGGGACGCGGGGTCTCGAGCAGGCGCCGCACCCGCTCGGGCAGCCTGGCCAGCAGCTCCGGCTCCACTCGCGAGCTGTCCGCAAGCGACTCCGGGGGTGGCACTGGCGGCATCGCGATCTGGTGCTCGATCCCGGGCTGCGGCACCTGGAAGGACGCCGTCATGTTGAAGATCTGCTCCCCGTGCTGGATGGCGATCACCCGGCGATTGGAGAAGCTCTGCCCGTCGCGGCTGCGATCCACGTCGTAGACGATCGGTGCATTGAAGTCGCCACGGCGCAGGAAGTACGCGTGCAGAGAGTGCACGATGCGGCCCTCGACCGTGCGCGAGGCGGCCATGAGAGCCTGCCCCAGGACCTGACCGCCGAAGACCTGCGGGCTACCGATATCGCGGC
The DNA here is from genome assembly GCA_035524075.1 of Steroidobacteraceae bacterium. Taxonomy (GTDB): domain Bacteria; phylum Pseudomonadota; class Gammaproteobacteria; order Steroidobacterales; family Steroidobacteraceae; genus JASHUC01. The sequence goes on from DATKPP010000045.1 coordinate 342,271, forward strand.
TCTCGGCACGAAACAGATTCAGCTCGAGCGGCTCGAGCTCGAGCAGCGCGAGCAGGTCGGCGATGCGCTGGTCCATGGGCGCTCAGTCGTAGTGAAAGGTGCCTCGCATGAGCGCATTGTGACCCGGAAACGTGCACAGATACATGTACGAGCCGCCCTTCACGAGCTTCGATGCGGGGAAAGTGACACTCGCCGATTCGCCGCCGCCGACGATCCTGGTCGCGGCAATCACCCGCAGGTCCCCGGGCTCGAGATAGTTATTGGAGAGGCCGGCAGCGGAGCCCGCATTGGCGACGCCGAAGAGATCCGAGCTTCTCACCAGCACCCAGTTGTGGCCCATCGCCGAGGCGGGAAGCTTGCCCACGTGGCTGAGCGTTACCTCGATCTGCGCGCAGCCGGAACCGGCGGTGAGCTCCTTCTTGTCGTACTGCATCAGGTCGTTGGCGGAGATCTGCAGCTTGCAGACCCCACCCGCCGCCTGCCCGGGTGCCGGGTGCAGCAGCGGTGCAGCCGCGATCAGCACGGCGCTCATGCGCCGGAGCGCCTTCAGGGTGCTCACGTATCGGGAACTCCCAGCCTTTTGTGCATGACGGGGCTGGTCGTCGTGTACTGCAGGAACTGCTTCTTCTGCGGGTACAGGTGATGCTGGATGGCGAAAGCCGCGAGCGCCGCCTCGTGAAAGCCCGACAGGATCAGCTTCTTCTTGCCCGGATAGGTATTGATGTCGCCGATTGCGAAGATCCCCGGGACGCTCGTCTGGAACTTCTCGGTGTCCACTTTCAGCGCCTTGCGGTCGAGCTCGAGGCCCCACTCGGCAATCGGGCCGAGCTTCGGATGCAGGCCGAAGAAGGCGAGCAGGTGCTCGGCCGGCAGCGCATGAGCCGTCCCATCGGATTGCTTCACGTGAACGCCGGCGAGCTTGCCCTCGGCGGTGATGAGCGACTGCGCAAGCCCCTCGATATGACGAACGCGCCCGGCGGTCACCAGCTCGCGCATCTTCACGACCGTGGCGGGCGCACCACGGAATTCCGGCCGCCGGTGCACGAGCGTCAGGCTGCGAGCGACCGGTGCGAGCGCCAGCGTCCAATCGAGCGCCGAGTCACCGCCGCCGAAGATGACGATCTGTCTGCCGTGGAAGTCGGCTGCGTTGCGGATGCGATAGTGAATCGAGAGCCCTTCGAACGGCTCGGCGCCCTCGAGGCCCAGGCGTCGAGGCTGGAAGGAGCCCACCCCGCCTGCGATGACGACCGCGCCGGCATCGAAGGCTCTGCCTCCCCGCGTGCGCACCAGGAATCGCCCCTCCCGCGGTGTGACCTCGGAGACCTCGTGCCCGAGATGCATGGGAGCGTTGAACGGCTTGATCTGTTGCAGCAGCCGATCGATGAGCTCTTGCGCCGAGCACACCGGGATTCCCGGGATATCGTAGATCGGCTTGTCCGGATAGAGCTCGGCGCACTGGCCACCGGGATGTGGCAGCGAGTCGACGAGCTGTGCCCCGATGCCGAGCAGCCCAAGCTCGAAGACCTGGAACAGGCCGCAGGGACCCGCTCCAATGACGACGACTTCCGCGAGAATGGGCTCGCTTTGGGGAGCTTCGATATTCAAGCGCGCCCGGCGTTGGCGTCGGTCGGCGTGTGGAAATACTCACTCTCGGAGGCGAGCTGCTCTACGAGACGCTTCAGCTCCGCCATACGACCCTCGGCGGTGCTGATCGGCATGCAGTCCTGACAGCGCGGGTCGCCGCACGGCTGACGCGAGTACAGCCAGTACTGCAACGCACCGGCGAGCAGGCCGTCCGCGATGTCCCACAGGTCCGCGTCCTTGTCCTTGTCGGCCAGCCGATTGCCGAGATCCACGGCCTTTGCAAAGGCCGAATCGAAGCTATCAGCGAGCTCTGTCATGCGGGCAGTATAAAACAAGTCCCAGACGCCGTTTCGCCACCGGCAGCGTCGCCTGTGCCCCAGGGAACGAAGGTTCTGGGACGCTGTCGGCGGACGGCCAAGTCGAGGCCAGCGCAGCATTTCGGCCTCGAGAGAAGGGGCATCCCCCTTTCCGCTTATGTTGCATGCCCGGAGACCCCGTGCCAACGGTTTCAGGCCGCGCCCCAATACCTGGCTCAGGGGTTCCTCGAGAACGCCGGCCTTCCCGACTCGGGGTGGGTGGACACCTTGCGCTCGGCCTTGCCCTGGTGGGCACGGTGGTGCTCGCCGGCCAGGTCATTGCGGATCGGACCACCCGCGGCGCGGTGGAAGCCGTGCGCAGCATGCAGGGGCGCTACGAGCCGCTCGTCCGCAGCGCGGGCACCCTGATCGACCAGCTGGTCGCCTACGACCGCACCGTCGGGGAGTACCTGGGACCCCAGGGCGCCGAGCATTCAAGCGTGGACAAGTCCGACATCACCGGTGCGGGCGCGGAGCGCAATCGCTCGAGCGACGCGGACACCCTCTCCGCAGCCGAGTCCCACCTCACCGCAGCTGTGGATGCGTATTTCTCGCTTCCCGTCGTGGCGACGGCTTCCGTCACGAGGTCGGCGATCTCCACGCCCATCACCCATCACATCGAGACTGGACGCAGCCTGACGATGCGCGCCGCCGATCGGCGCGAATGGCAGCTGCGACGCCGCACCCTGCTCGATGCGATCGGCCGCCGTGTTCGCTCCGCGGGCGGGGAAGGCTTGGTGATCGGCGGCAACCAGGTGCTCGCAAGACGCTCCCTCGCCGATCTGGATGCCGCCATCAACGCGCTGCGTGCCGAAGCAGTCGCCGGCGCGGGGGTGGCGGGTGCCGAACAGGCCTTCGAGCGGGTGCTGAGCGCCAATGCGACGGAGCTTGCCCGCTCGCCGGGGCCGGCATGGCTCGAGCTGGTCCAGGATGATTTCCACGAGGCCGTTCGGCTGCGCCGCAACATCTCGGCCTTCGATGCCGAGGATGGGTCCGCCGTGCGCTCATTCCTGCAAGAGGGCGCCGCATTGGTCGCCTTCGCGGAGACGCACCTGCAAGAGCCTGCGCGCACCGAGCTCGCGCAAGCCGCGCAGCGCGCTGCCATGGCCGCCGCCGACGCGCAGCACACCCTGGCCGTGACGGGCTTGACCGTGATCGCCGTGGTGATGCTCGTGTCGACCGTGCTCGCTCTGCGCATCATCCTGCCCGTCAGACGCCTGATTGCCACCACCCGCCGGCTGGCGGCCGGGGAGCGCGATGCGCGCGCGCGCCGCGCCGGGCTCACCGAGCTCGATGAGCTCGCCGAATCGTTCAATGCAATGGCGGACCAGATCGCGGCGGCCGAGAAGGAGCTGCTGACGCACCAATCCGAGCTCGAGCAGCACGTCGCCGAGCGTACGCGGCAGCTGCATCACCTCGCGCATCACGACCCACTCACGCAGCTGCCCAACCGTCGCAACCTCGGCGCGCAGATCGAGGCGGCCATCGCGCGCGCGGCCGCCTCCCGCGAGCGCTTCGCGCTGCTATTCGTGGACCTCGACAACTTCAAGTCGATCAACGACACGCTGGGCCACACGTTCGGCGATCGGGTGCTGCAGGCGATCGGTGAGCGGTTGCAGGTTGCAGCCGGCCCACAGTCCTTCATCGCACGGCTGGGAGGCGACGAGTTCACGGTCCTGCTCGAGAACGCGCAATCCGCGGAGGCCGTGACCACGCGCGTGAGCGCGCTGCTCGATGCACTTCAGCAGCCGCTCATGGTCGATGGGCGCGTGCTGTCCACGAGCGCGAGCGTCGGCGCGAGCTTGTATCCGGAGCACGCCACCGATCCCGACACGCTGCTGCGCGCCGCCGACGTGGCGCTCTTTCGCGCGAAGGATCTCGGCCGCAATCGCTTCGCCCTGTTCACCCCCGCACTGTCGGCCGCCGCGGCACAGCACTTCCGCCTGGAGCAATCACTGCGCCGTGCGGTCGACAGCGGTGAGCTTCTGCTGATGTATCAGCCGCTCGTTGCGCTGCACACCCTCGAGCCGGCGGGCGTCGAAGCGCTGCTTCGCTGGCGCACGCCCGACGGTCGCATAGCGACCGCGGCGGAATTCATCGGGGTCGCGGAGAAGACCGGGATCATGCGCGAGCTGACCAGCTGGGTACTGAGGTCGGCTACCTCCGCGGTCACGCGCTGGCGCGCGATGGGGTGGGCGCGCGCCTGTGTCGCGATCAACGTGTCGGCCCCGCAGTTCTTCGAGAGCGATTTCGTCGCGCACGTCGGCGAGGCGCTGCGCATCGCCGGGCTCCCCGCGAGCGCTCTGGAGCTCGAGCTCACGGAGACCGTGATGCAAACCGGGCCCGCGACGATCCATGCGCTGCAGGAGCTGCGCAAGCTCGGCGTGCAGATCGCGCTCGATGACTTCGGCATCGGCTACTCCTCGCTCACCTCGCTCGAGCAGCTGCCGATCACGCGCGTGAAGCTCGACCGGACCCTCATCGAGGCGATCGATACGAGCTCGCGCTCCGCCGCGATCGCGCGCTCGGTCATCGCGCTCTGCCACGGGCTCGGGCTTCATGTGGTTGCCGAAGGTGTGGAGCGGCCCGCGCAGCTCGAGCTGCTCGCGCGATGCGGGCCCGTGAGTGTTCAAGGCTTCCTGCTGGCCCCGGCGGTGGAGCTGGATACTCTGCCGGCCGAAGCCGAAGCGGCCGCCCGGCGCGCGCGCACCCTGCTGCAGCGTGCGGCCGAATCCCCCGGCTCGGAACGCGACGCGCTCGTGTTCGTCGCGCCGCGACGCAGCGTTCCGGGCTGAGGGGCGGCGCACACCCCTGCGGCGCTTCAGCCGCGGCGGCGGGCGCGAAACGCCTCGCGCGCACGCGCGCCGAGCACGGGCTGATCGATGAAGAATCCGTCGATTCCGGCGCGCAAGTACGCGCTCAGCTCCGCCTCCACGTCGCCGAACTGCGCCGGGTCGTCGCCCGAGCGCAGCGGAACCGGCAGAAACTGGTTCTCGGCGCGAAAAGTCCATGCATGCACCGCGAGCCCGGCAGCGTGCGCGTCCCGCACGAGGGAGGTCTCGCGCGCCAGGGAGCCGTCCTTGCGGCGCGGGATGACGAGCAGCTTCTCGACGCCGATCGCATCCGCGTAGGAGGCGATATCCGCGAGCCCATCCGGAGCGATCAGGCTGCGATACGTGCGCGCATCACCGCTCGCCACCAGATCGTATGGCGCGCCGGAGAGCTCGATGAGCTGCACCAGGGGAAGCTCGGTGGCGCTCGCCAGTGCCCGCAGATTGCTCACTTCGAAGGACTGGATGAACACCGGGGCAGCGCGCGCGGCATAGCCGTGCTCTTGCAAGCACGTGAGCAGCGGAGCCTCGAGCGCAAGTCCGCAGGCGCTGAAGTAGCTCGGGTGCTTGGTCTCCGGATACACACCGATCTGCGGCGGCTGCGGAAGCCCTCGGGCGCGCGCCGCCGCTGCGCGCTGCACATCCACGGCCCGTACGAGCGAGAGGATCTCCGCGAGCGTTGGCACCTCGAACTGACCGTCGAATCGGCGGTTGGCCGGGCGCAGCTCGGGGATGCGCTCGCGAGCGCGCAGCGTCTTGAGCTCCGCGAGCGTGAAATCCTCGGTGAACCAGCCCTCGTGAGAGGTGCCGTCGATCGTCTTGCGCACCTTGCGCGCCGCGAACTCCGGATGCTGGGCCACATCCGTCGTGCCTCCGATCTCGTTCTCGTGCCGTGCGATCAGGACCCCGTCTTGCGTGCTCACGAGATCCGGCTCGATGTAGTCCGCTCCCTGCTCGATCGCGAGAAAATAGGACGCGAGCGTGTGCTCGGGGACATAGCCACTTGCGCCGCGGTGCCCGATCACGATGGGCATCGCCTCGCGTGCTGCTTCGCTCACGGTGGACAACCCCCGCCGCTCATGGCAATAGAGCCCGCTGCGGTCTTTCGAGCGCATGGATGCCTGAGTGAAAGAGACCCCCCGCAAGAGCGACTCCGCAGCACCGCCCAGGCACTTCCCAACACCCGCGCTCCCGCTTCAACTGGCGCTCGCAGCGCTGCTGTGTGTCCTGGCGCCCGCCGCGCAGGCTCTCCCCGGCGACACCGCCGCAGCGAGCACCGACATCTACGTCACCAATTACGCCTTCGCGAGCGAGCTCGGCTCGGGCATCTACGATATCTCCGGGCGTACCATCCAGGTCTATCAGATTCCGCTCGGAATTCAGCTGCGGCCTGCCAAGCGCCATCACCCGCCGCCCGGAATCAATCTGCTGCTGCCGATCACCTTCGGCTTCTTCAATTTCCAGTCCACGGATCTGCTGCGGCTGGACGTTCCGACCCACATCGGGGCGGTCAGCCTCGAGCCGGGAGTCGAGCTCGATTACTGGATGAGCGATGCGTGGCATCTGTATCCCTACGCCAAGGCCGGCACGAGCTTTGCCACGTCCGCGCAAGTCAATGCGGTCATCTACGGCTTCGGCCTTCGCAGCGATTACACCTTCGAGCAGCTTGCAGGAGACGGACTGTGGCGTGCCGAGCTCACCTATGCCGGGGTCAACTACCTCACCGATGTCCCGAATGATGCCTTCGTGCGCTTGCGTGACGGGGCGGAGCTGCGCCACAACGTCGGCTTGCCGCTCGGCTCACGCGCCGTGCAGATCGCACCCTACGGCATAGTGGACGTCTATCTCAAGCCTCCCTCGGGACCTCAATCCGGCATCAGCACCCAGACCCTGCAGCTACAGGTGGGGCTCATGCTCGGCGTGAATCCCATGTGGCAGATCTTCGGCATCCCGCTGCCGCGGATCGGGATCGGCTACCAGTTCGCAGGGGCTCTTTCGGGGTGGCGGCTCGTGCTCGGCGACCCGTTCTGATGCTCCCGGGGATGCTCCTTGCTGAGCATTCCCCGAGGCGCGTCACTGTTACGCGGATGCGCTCGTGTACGATGCGCAAGCGCGGAACCCCCCTGACGCTGCGGCGTTCTCTCGAGTAACCCCCCATGTCCGAGCTTACCCCGAACGACGTCTATCTCTTCAAGGAAGGCACGCTTTACCGTGCCTACGAGAAGCTCGGAGCCCACCCCGCCGTGGTGGGGGGACGCGCGGGCACGCGCTTCGCCGTGTGGGCGCCGAATGCAGAAGGCGTGAGCGTGGTCGGTGATTTCAACGGCTGGAATCCCGATCGCCACCCTCTGCAGGCGCGCTGGGACCAATCCGGGATCTGGGAAGGATTCATCGGCGATGTGGCGCCGGGGGCGCTGTACAAGTATCACATCCGCTCCCGGCTCGGCGGGTATCGGGTGGACAAGAGTGACCCTTTCGCCCTTCGCTGCGAGAGGCCGCCTCGAACGGCCTCGGTCGTGGCGGATCTGAGCTACGAGTGGAACGACCTCGAGTGGCAGCGCAATCGCTCGCGCCTGAACGCGCTGGACTCTCCATGGTCGGTGTACGAGGTGCACCTGGGCTCCTGGCGGCGTGTGCCGGAGGAGCAGAATCGCCCGCTCAACTACCGCGAGCTCGCCACAGCGCTTGCGGACTACGTGATCGACATGGGGTTCACCCACGTCGAGCTGATGCCCATCATGGAGCATCCTTTCTACGGCTCCTGGGGCTACCAGGTCACCGGCTATTTCGCCCCCACCGCCCGCTATGGCACCCCACAGGACTTCATGTATCTCGTCGATCATCTGCACCGGCGCGGCATCGGCGTGATCCTCGACTGGGTGCCCTCGCACTTTCCGAGCGACGAGCACGGGCTCGCCTATTTCGACGGTACGCATCTGTACGAGCATGCCGACCCGCGCCAGGGGTACCACCCCGAGTGGAACAGCTCGATATTCAATTACGGTCGCGCCGAGGTGCGCGACTTCCTCGGCAGCAGTGCGCTCTTCTGGCTCGAGGTGTATCGCGCGGATGCGCTGCGGGTGGATGCCGTGGCCTCCATGCTGTACCTCGATTACGGCCGGCGGGCCGGCGAGTGGATACCCAACCGCTACGGCGGCCACGAGAATCTCGATGCGGTCGAGTTCCTGAAGCACATCAACGCCGCGGTCTACGGCGCGCATCCCGCCGCGCAGACCATCGCGGAGGAGTCCACCGCCTGGCCGATGGTCTCCCGTCCGACCTACCTCGGCGGCCTCGGCTTCGGACTGAAGTGGAACATGGGCTGGATGCACGACACCCTCAAGTACTTTCAGACCGATCCGATCTTCCGCAAGTACCAGCACAACGCGCTCACGTTCTCGATCTGGTACGCCTTCACCGAGAACTTCATCCTGCCGCTGTCGCACGACGAGGTGACGCACGGCAAGGGCTCGCTGATCGGCAAGATGAGCGGCGATGAGTGGCAGCAGTTCGCCAATCTGCGCCTGCTCTACGGATACATGTGGGGCCACCCCGGCAAGAAGCTGCTGTTCATGGGCTGCGAGTTCGGCCAGCGGCGCGAATGGCAGCACGAGGAAAGCCTCGAATGGCACGTGCTGCAGCATCCCCTGCACGCCGGCGTGCAGAGCTGGGTGCGCGACCTCAACCGCTACTATCGTGATACTCCCGCCCTCTACGAGCTCGACTTCTCGCAGGACGGCTTCGAATGGATCGATGCGAACGACTGGGAGGCGAGCGTCATCGCGTTCCTGCGCAAGTCGCGCACCCCGGGTCGCGAGGTCCTGGTCGTCTGCAACTTCACGCCTGTCGTGCGTGAGAACTACCGCGTGGGCGTGCCGCGCGGCGGATTCTGGCGTGAGCGCCTGAACAGCGACGCGACGATCTATGGTGGCGGTGGGCAGGGCAATCTCGGAGGGGTGGAGGCCGCGCCGCTGCCCTCGCATGGTCGCTTCCACTCGCTCAGCCTGCGCCTGCCGCCGCTTGGGGTCCTGTTCCTGCAACCGGATTAGGAGCGACCAGGATGCCCACGGCACCGCACGAGTCAGCGCAAGGTTGCGCGCCGGTCGCGGAGCTCGGCACCGCCGTGCGCGTGGTGATCGAGAACCTGACCCCCTGCATCGACGGGGGCCGGTTTGCGGTCAAGCGTGTGATCGGCGAGAGCCTGTGCGTCGAGGCGGATATCTTTGCGGACGGTCACGATGCGGTGAGCTGCGCGCTCCTGCACCGTCCAGCCGCCGACTCCGATTGGCGGCGTGTAGCCATGTCACCCCTTGGCAACGACCGCTGGCGCGCGCAGTTTGAGGTCCCCGCGCTCGGCTGCCATCTCTATACGGTGTGCGGCTGGGTGGATCACCTGAAGACCTGGCGGGGCGACCTTGCGAAAAAGCATGCGGCCGGGCAGGACCTGAGCGTCGATTTCCAGCGTGGCGCCGAGCTGATCCGCGGCATCGCCGGCCGCGCCAGCCCCGCGCATGCGCAGCGCCTCCTCGACTGGTCCCGAGAGCTCACGGACGAGAGCGTGAGTGATGCAGCGCGTGTCGCGCTCGCCCAGCGCGAGGAGCTGCACGAGCTCGCGTGGCACTACCCCGACCCCGAGCAGTTGCTGCAGCGGGAGCCGCCCCTCGAGGTGATCGTGGACCGGGAACGGGCGCGCTACTCGACGTGGTACGAGCTGTTCCCGCGCTCGACGAGCGCCCGGCCCGGCGTCCACGGCACCTTCGGCGACTGCGAGGCGCGTTTGCCCGGCATCGCCGCGATGGGCTTCGATGTGCTGTATCTGCCCCCGATCCACCCGATCGGGACCACCCACCGCAAGGGGCCGAACAACGAGCCCGCCCGCTCACCGGGCGACCCGGGCAGTCCCTGGGCCATCGGCAGCCAGGCGGGCGGCCACAAGGCAGTGCATCCGCAGCTGGGCACGCTCGAGGACTTTCGCCGCCTGCTTGCGCGGGCGCGCGAGCTGCACATCGAGATCGCACTCGACATCGCCTTCCAGTGCAGCCCGGACCACCCCTACGTTCGCGAGCATCCGGAGTGGTTCCTCAAGCGTCCCGACGGCACGATCCAGTACGCGGAGAACCCTCCCAAGAAGTACCAGGACATCTATCCGTTCCACTTCGAGACCCCGGCCCGGCGGGAGCTGTGGATGGAGCTGGCGAGCGTGGTCGAATTCTGGATCGACCAGGGCGTGCGCATCTTCCGTGTGGACAACCCTCACACCAAGCCGTTCGCCTTCTGGGAATGGCTCATCGCGCGCGTGAAGCGCCGCTGGCCCGAGGTCATCTTCCTGGCCGAGGCCTTCACGCGTCCCAAGGTCATGTACCGTCTGGCGAAGCTGGGCTTCACCCAGTCCTACACCTACTTCGCCTGGCGCAACACTCGCTGGGAGCTCGCGCAGTATTTTCGCGAGCTCGCCCGCGTGCGCGACTTCTTCCGTCCCAATCTGTGGCCGAATACTCCGGACATTCTCACCGAGTATCTGCAGTTCGGCGGCCGCACCGCTTTCATCGTGCGGCTCGTGCTGGCGGCAACGCTCGGCGCAAGCTACGGAATCTATGGGCCCGCACTGGAGCTCGGGGAGCACGAGCCGCGGGAGCCGGGCTCGGAGGAGTATCGCGACTCGGAGAAGTATCAGATTCGTGCCTGGGACCTCGAGCGGCCCGGGAACTTGCGCGACCTGATCGCGCGAATCAATCGCATCCGGCGCGACAGTCCGGCACTGCAGCAGGATCACAACCTCACCTTTCACCGCACCGACAATGAGATGCTGATCGCCTACAGCAAATCGACCCCCGAGCATGCCGATGCAATTCTCGTCATTGTCAATCTCGATCCCTACCACGGTCAGTCCGGCTGGCTCGAGCTCGATCTGGCGGCGCTCGGTCTCAAGACGGATCAGCCATTCCAGGCACACGACTTGCTTTCAGGAGCCAGATTCCTGTGGCGCGGCGCCCGAAATTTTGTGCTGCTCGATCCCGAGCGGGGGCCGGCTCACGTCCTGCGAATGCGCCGCCGCATGCGCACCGAGAGGGACTTCGATTATTTCCAGTAAGCAACGCGCCGCTGAATGAACGACCAGGTCGAGCGAACGCCCGTCCCGGAGATCCCGGTACCTCCGCCCGGCCCGGCGCCCGCCAGAGACACGCTTTGGTACAAGGACGCCGTCATCTACGAGGCGCACGTTCGCGCGTTCTACGACAGCAACAACGATGGCGTCGGGGATTTCCCCGGTCTCACCCAGAAGCTCGATTACATCCAGGACCTCGGCGTCAACACCATCTGGCTGCTGCCCTTCTACCCTTCACCGGGCAAGGATGACGGCTACGACATCGCGAGCTATCGCGATGTGCATCCTCAGTACGGCACGCGGGCGGATTTCAAGCTCTTCATTCAGGAAGCGCACCGGCGCGGCATTCGGGTGATCACCGAGCTGGTGATCAACCACACCTCCGACCAGCATCCGTGGTTCCAGGCGGCACGGCGCGCACCTGCGGGCTCGCGCAAGCGCAACTACTACGTCTGGAGCGATACGCCGGATCGCTACTCGGGCACGCGGGTCATCTTCACCGACACCGAAACGTCCAACTGGGCGTGGGACCCGCTCTCCAAGGCTTATTTCTGGCACCGCTTCTTCAGCCACCAGCCCGATCTGAACTTCGACAATCCGCACGTCGAGCGGGCGATCACCCGGATCATGAAATCCTGGCTCGATCAGGGCGTGGACGGCTTGCGACTCGATGCCATCCCCTACCTGGTGGAGCGCGAGGGCACGAGCAACGAGAACCTGCGCGAGACTCACGAGGTGGTGCAACGCATCCGCAAAGTGATCGACGAGCGCTATGCCGATCGCATGCTGCTCGCCGAGGCGAATCAGTGGCCCGAGGACGTGCGCGACTACTTCGGCAACGGCGACGAGTGCCACATGGCGTATCACTTTCCGCTGATGCCGCGCATGTACATGGCGATCGCCCAGGAGGACCGCTATCCGATCACCGAGATCATCGACCAGACACCCGATATCCCGCCGACCTGCCAGTGGGCCATCTTCCTGCGCAATCACGACGAGCTCACCCTGGAGATGGTGACCAGTCAGGAGCGCGACTACATGTACAAGATGTACGCCGTGGATGCGCGTGCCCGGCTCAATCTCGGCATCCGCAGGCGGCTCGCGCCGCTGCTCGACAACGATCCCGATCGCATCAAGCTGATGAACGGGCTGCTGCTGTCGATGCCAGGCTCGCCGATCATCTACTACGGCGACGAGATCGGCATGGGCGACAACATCTACGTCGGCGACCGCAACGGGGTGCGCACGCCGATGCAGTGGAGCCCCGATCGCAACGGCGGCTTCTCGCGCGCGGATCCGCAGCAGCTGTACATGCCCCCGGTGATGGACCCGATCTACGGCTTCCAGGCGGTGAACGTCGAGGCGCAAACCCGCGACCGCTCCTCCCTTCTCAACTGGATGAAGCGCATGCTTCAGGTGCGCAAGAGCTCGCAGGCCTTCGGTCGCGGCACGCTGCGGTTCATCCGCCCCGGCAATCGCAAAGTGCTCGCCTACGTGCGCGAGTACTCCGACGACACGATCCTCTGCGTCGTCAACCTCGCACGCTCTGCCCAGCCGGTCGAGCTCGATCTGGCGGAGTTCAAGGGCCGCGTGCCGATCGAGATGATCGGACGAACGTCCTTTCCACCGATCGGCGATCTGCCCTACCTGCTGACGCTCCCCGGCCATGCGTTCTACTGGTTTCGGCTCAGCCGCGAGGCCGAGGCTCCGGCGTGGCACGAGGAGCGTCTGGCGCGCGAGGATGCGCCCGTGCTGGTGCTCATCAACGGCTGGCACAGCTTCTTTCCCGAGCACGTGGCACTGTGGCGCGGCGGCCTTGCGGCGCGGCTGCGCTCGCAGTTCGAGGAGCGAGCCCTGCCGCAGTACCTTGCGACACAGCGCTGGTACGGCGGCAAGGGTGCGCGCATCTCCCGTGCGCGCATGAGTGATCAGGCGATCTGGAGCGCGCCGGGCGGGGAGTGGCTCGTCGCCCTGTTCGATGTGGAGGGCGCGGCCGAGACGGCCCGATACTTCATTCCCCTCACGCTCGCGTTCCAGGATCGTGAGGAGCCGCGCTGGGCGCGGCTCCAGGCGGCGGCCGTGGCTCGTGCTCGACAGCAGGCGCGCACGGGCGTCCTGGCGGATGCTTTCGCGGACGAGGACTTCTGCCGCGCAATCGTCGAGCAGATCGGGCGCGCCGGCGAGCAACCGCTCGCGCATGGCCGCCTGAGGTTCGCGCCCACCAAGGCCTACGCGGAGCTGCGCGGCGACCCGGGGGCGCAGCTCACGGCTGGACTGCCCCTTGCGCAGAGCAGCAACACGGCGCTGCGTGTCGGAGAGCGGCTGTTCCTCAAAGCCTTCAGGCGCATCGAGCCCGGCGTGAGCCCCGAGCTCGAGATGGGTCGCTTCCTGACCGAAGTGGCGCACTTCCCCAATGTGGTGCCGCTCGCCGGTGCGGTGGAGTACATCGCCGGCGACGGTACGCTCGCGACGCTCGTCCTGCTGCAGGCGTTCGTACAGAACCAGGGTGACGGCTGGGACTACACGGTCAATTATCTCGTGCGCTTTCTGGAGGACCGCCGCACGGCCGCTCCGGTTACGACCGACGTGCATGGCGCGTATCTGGCGCTGATCCACACGCTCGGGCAGCGCACCGCGGAGCTGCATCTCGCCCTGGCAACGCCCACGGAGGATCCTGCCTTCGCCGCCGAGACCATCACGCCCCATGACGTGGAGCTGTGGCGCAACCGCGTACGCGAGGAAGCGCTGACCACGCTCGAGCTGCTGGCGCGCGCCGAGAGGCTGCCCGACACCGTGCGCGAGCAAGCATCCGTACTGGCGACCCGGCGCGAGCAGCTCATCGCACGCGCGGATGAGGTGCCGGCCTCGGCGGGTCAGGGCCTCAGGATCCGCCATCACGGCGACTTTCACCTGGGCCAGATCCTGCTGCAACGCAACGACTTCATCATCGCCGACTTCGAAGGCGAGCCGGGGCGCCCGCTCGTTGCACGCCGCGACAAGAGCTCCCCGTTGCGGGACGTCGCAGGCTTGCTGCGCTCGTTCTTCTACGCACGGTCGGTCGCGCGGCGTCGCTGCATGCTCGAGTCCCACGAGGACTGCAAGCGCTGGGAGCCGCTCCTGGACGCCTGGGAACGCGAGGTGCGAGCCCAGTTTCTCGGCGCCTATTCGGCGACTGTCCGCGGCAGCGCCTTGTATTCGAGCTTCGAGGATGCGCGTCCGCTCATCGGGCTGTTCGAGCTCGAGAAGGCCCTTTACGAGCTGCGCTACGAGTTGCGCAACCGCCCCGACTGGGTGGGGATCCCGCTCGGCAGTCTGCTCGAGCTTGCAGGAGATTAGGCATGGCCGTCGCGGATCGTGACATTCAGGAGTCTGTGCCTCCCCACGGCCACTCGCGCGGGCGCACCCCGAACGACGACGAGATCACGGCCGTGTGGCCCGGCGCACCTTATCCGCGCGGGGCCACCTGGGACGGCGAAGGGGTCAACTTCGCCCTCTTCTCCGAGCACGCAACCCGCGTGGAGCTCTGCCTGTTCGATGCGACGGGACGGCACGAGCGTCAACGTATCGAGGTCGGCGAGCGCACCGACCTGATCTGGCACTGTTATCTGCCGGAGGCCCGCCCGGGGCTGCTCTACGGCTACCGCGTCCACGGTCCCTACGAGCCGGAGAAGGGTCAGCGTTTCAATCCAAACAAGCTGCTCATCGAGCCGTATGCGAAGCAGCTCGAGGGGCGACTGCGCTGGAGCGATGCGAATTTCGGCTACCGCGTGGGCCACTCGCGGGCCGATCTGTCCTTCGACAAGCGCGATAACGCGCCCGGCATGCCCAAGTGCCGCGTGATCGATCCGGCGTTCACCTGGGGCGGCGATCGCCCGCCGCGCACCCCCTGGCACGACACCGTCATCTACGAGCTGCACGTGCGCGGCTTCACGATGCGCCACCCCGAGGTGCCGCCCAAGCTGCGCGGCACGTATGCAGCTCTCGCCACCGCGCCCGTCATCGAGCATCTGTTGCGACTCGGGGTCACTGCGGTCGAGCTGATGCCCGTCCACGCATTCATCGATGACAGGCATCTGCTCGATCGGGGACTCAGGAACTACTGGGGCTACAACACGATCGGCTTCTTCGCTCCGGAGATGCGCTACAGCGCGAGCGGCCACAGCAACGAGTTCAAGACGATGGTGAAGACGCTGCACTCGGCCGGGATCGAGGTGATCCTCGATGTGGTTTACAACCACACCGCCGAGGGCAACCAGCTCGGACCCACGCTCTCCTTTCGCGGCATCGACAATGCGAGCTTCTACCGCCTGAGCCCCCAGGACCCGCGCTACTACATGGACTTCACGGGCACGGGCAACACGCTCAACCTGCAGCACCCGCGCGTGCTGCAGCTGATCATGGACTCGCTGCGCTACTGGGTGAGCGAGATGCACGTGGACGGCTTCCGCTTCGACCTCGCCTCGACTCTCGCCCGGGAGCTCTTCGACGTGGACCGGCTCGGCTCGTTCTTCGACACGATCAGCCAGGACCCGATCCTCTCCGAGGTGAAGCTCATCGCCGAGCCCTGGGACGTTGGCGCCGGGGGCTACCAGGTCGGAAACTTTCCTCCCGGTTGGAACGAGTGGAACGACAAGTATCGCGATTGCATGCGCTCCTACTGGAAGGGCGATGGCGGGCTGATCGGGGAGTTCGCCCGGCGATTCTCCGGATCTGCGGATCTGTACGAGGCGAGCGGCCGCAAGCCGCACGCCAGCATCAATTTCATCACGGCGCACGATGGGTTCACGCTCGAGGATCTCGTCAGCTACAACGGCAAGCACAACGAGGCGAATGGCGAGGACAACCGCGACGGCACGGACAACAACCGCTCCTGGAACTGCGGCGCCGAGGGGCCCAGTGACGATCCGGCGGTACGCGCCCTGCGCGCGCAGCAGAAGCGCAATCTCATCGCCACCCTGTTGCTGTCGCAGGGCGTCCCCATGATCCTGGCCGGAGACGAGCTCGGGCACACCCAGAACGGCAACAACAATGCGTACTGCCAGGACAACGAGATCTCCTGGCTCGACTGGGGGCTCTCGCCCGAGCAGCGCGAGTTTCTCGACTTCGTCGGGCGCACGATCGCCATGCGCCGGAGTCATCCGGTCTTCGCGCGCCGCCGGTTCCTCTCCGGCCGCCCCATCGCAGGCGGTGGCCCCAAGGATGTGGCGTGGCTCACCCCGGACGGCACGGAGATGACCGAAGGAGAATGGGACCAGTCGTTCGCACGCGCGCTCGGGGTGTACCTGAGGGGGGCGGCGCTCGAGCGCCTCGACCGACGTGGGCGCGCGCTCAAGGACGATGACTTTCTGTTGCTGTTCAACGCGCACTACGATGCGGTGCCGTTTGTGCTGCCGCAATTCCACGAAACCCAGCGCTGGCTGCTGCTGCTCGACACGTCGCGGCCCAGAACCGAGGCTCGGGAGGCCCTCGCGGCGGGCGAGCGTTATGCACTGCAGGGGCGCTCCCTTGCGCTGCTCACCGAGGGGCACGATGCCTGAGGCTCCCCGGATCGGCCGCGCACCCGTGTGCTCGAGCTCCGCCGCGCACACGTGCATTCACCGCATGCCCTTCGGCGCCGAAATCACGCCGGAGGGCGCCGTGCGGTTCCGCCTGTGGGCACCAGGTGCTCGCAGGGTCGAGCTCGTGCTGTACCAGGCGAGCGATGCGAGCGGTGCCCGCGGGCGCTACATCGACATGCCCGCCGGCGAAGAAGGATGGCTCGAGCTGACCACGCGCGAGGCAGGCCCCGGAACGCTGTACCGCTACCGCATCGACGGTGCAGTGGAAGTGCCCGATCCGGCCTCGCGCTTCAACCCTCACGATGTGAGCGGGCCGAGCCAGGTGGTCGATCCCACCGCCTTCCAGTGGAGTGATGCGAGCTGGCAGTGCCCGCCCTGGCACCAGGCCGTCGTCTACGAGCTGCACACGGGCACGTTCACCTCCGAGGGAACCTTCGCCGGCGTCGAGCGCAGGCTCGATTACCTCGCCGAGCTGGGCGTCACGGCCATCGAGCTGATGCCGCTCGCTGACTTTCCAGGCTCGCGAGGCTGGGGATACGACGGCGTGCTGCCCTTCGCACCCGACTCGAGCTATGGCACGCCCGATGAGCTCAAGCACCTGATCTGCGCGGCTCACCAGCGCGGCCTCGCCGTGATGCTCGACGTCGTGTACAACCACTTCGGCCCCGAGGGAAACTACCTCGCGCTCTACGCTCCCCAGTTCTTCACCGAGCGGCATCACACGCCGTGGGGCGCCGCGATCAATTTCGACGGCCCGGGAAGTCGCGCGGTACGGGACTTCTACCTCAACAACGCCCTGTACTGGCTCACGGAGTACCGCTTCGACGGGTTGAGGTTCGACGCCGTGCACGCCATCCGCGACTCGAGCACGCCGCACATCCTGACGGAGATTGCGGGCGCGGTGCGCCGCGGGCCGGGGCGCGACCGGCCGATCTATCTCGTGCTCGAGAACGCGGGGAACGAGGCTCGCTGGCTCGGTCCGGCAGGGGGCGCGGGAGCCTTCGACGCGCAATGGAACGATGACGTTCATCACTGCTTGCACGTGATCCTGACGGGCGAGGCGGATGGCTATTACGAGGACTACATCGGGCACGCGCACGCCCTGCTGTGCCGGGCGCTCGCCGAGGGCTTCGCGTACCAGGGCGACCGCTCGGCCCACCTCGGCGCAGCGCGCGGCGAGCCGAGCGCTCACCTGCCTCCCACCGCCTTCGTCAACTCGCTGCAGACTCACGATCAGATCGGCAACCGCGCCCTGGGAGAGCGACTGGCGCGGCTGGTCGAGAACGCCGCGGCGCTGCGCGCGGCGGTCGCGATTGTGCTGCTCGCCCCCTCGATGCCCATGCTGTTCATGGGTGAGGAGTGGGCCGCCTCGCAGCCCTTCCCGTACTTCTGCGATTTCGGCTCCGAGCTCGCGGAAAAGGTCCGCGAGGGACGGCGCCGTGAGTTCGCGCGCTTCGAGAGATTCTCGGCTGCGGCCCTGGACAGGCTTCCGGATCCGGTGGATCGCGCCACGATGCACGCAGCTCGGCTCGACTGGCACGAGCTGAGCGAGCCCCCGCACGCGGCGACGCTCGACCACTATCGCCGGCTGCTCGCGCTGCGCAAGCGCGAGATCGCCCCGCGAATCCCGAAGATCCCCGCGGGCACCTGCGTGCGGCTCGAGGAGGAGGGCGCGTTCGCCGTCGACTGGGCGCTCACCGATGGCTCGACGCTGCATCTGCTCGCCAATCTGACCGACCATCCCGTGCAGGGCGTCGGCCGGATGAGCGGCCGCCTGATCTTCGCGACGCATCCCCACATTCGCGCGACGGTGACGCGCAACAGGCTCGAGCCATGGAGCGTCACCTGGCTGCTCTCGCGCCGTCATGCCCGACGCTGAGCGCGGCGCGCGCATCCCCCGGGCGACCTACCGGCTACAGCTCAACAGCGGGTTCACGCTGCGCGATGCCACGGCGCTGGTGCCCTATTTCGCCCGGCTCGGGGTGAGCCATCTGTATTGCTCGCCGTACGTGCGCGCCCGCCCTGGCAGCTCGCATGGATACGACGTCGTGGACCACAACAGCATCAACCCGGAGATCGGCACGCCGGAGGATCTGGAGCAGTTCGTGCGTGCGCTGCGCGCTGAGGGCATGGGCCACATTCTCGATTGGGTCCCAAATCACGTCGGCGTGATGGGTGCGGACAACAGCTGGTGGATGGATGTGCTCGAGAACGGCCCCGCCTCGATCTACGCGCAGTTCTTCGACATCGCCTGGGAGAACGTCGATCCAGCCCTCGCCGGCAGGTTGCTCGTGCCGGTGCTGGGCGACTATTACGGCAACATTCTCGAGCGCGGCGAGCTCGCGCTACGGTTCGAGCCCGAGGCGGGATCGTTTGCGATCTTCTACCACGAGCATCGCTTCCCGGTCGATCCGCGCGAGTATCCCCGCATCCTCGAGCGCGCCCTGGCCCAGCCCCTTCTCGCGCAGCTCGGCGAGGAGGACCGCGCCGATTTCTCGAGCCTCATTGCCGCGTTCGGCCATCTGCCCGACCGCACCAGCCGCGCGACCGCCGCCCTCGAGGAGCGCAATCGGGACAAGGAGGTTCACAAGCGCCGGCTCGTGCGGCTTTGCGCGCGCGCTGCATTGCTCCCCGAGGCCATTGCCGCGGCGATTCACGACTTGAATGGACGCGCATCGGATCCGGCAAGCTTCGATGCGTTGCACGAGCTTCTCGAGTCGCAGGCGTACCGCCTGGCGTACTGGCGCGTTGCCTCCGACGAGATCAACTATCGGCGCTTCTTCGACATCAACGATCTGGCGGCGCTGCGCATGGAGAACGAGACGGTGTTCGATGCGACCCACCGCCTGGTTCTCGAGCTGATCGCGGCAGGAAAAGTCGATGGCCTGCGCATCGATCATCCCGATGGGCTGTACGATCCGGCGCAGTACTTTCGGCGCCTGCAAGCCCGCGTCGGTCAGCTCCCGGGGACCGATGGCGATGCTGCGCATCTACCCCTGTACCTCGTCGTCGAGAAGATCACCGCGCGGTTCGAGCCTCTGCGGGATGACTGGCCGGTTCATGGCGCCACCGGCTATCGGTTTGCGAACGTGGTGAGCGGGGTGATGGTGGACCACAGCGGCCGCGCGCGGCTGGATCGCATCTATCGATCCTTCACCGGAAGCGCGCTCGAGTGGCGCGAGGTGGTCCACGAGACCAAGCGGCTCGTGGAGGACACCTCGCTCGCCGCCGAGGTGAACGTGCTGGCGAGCGAGCTGCGGGCCATCGCGCGCGCGGCCCGCAGCACGCGCGACTTCACCCAGAGCAGCCTGCGCCAGGCACTCGCCGAGGTGATCGCGTGCTTCCCGGTGTATCGCACGTATATCGCCGCTTCCGTATCCGCCGAGGACCGCAAGTACATCGACTGGGCGGTGGCGCAGGCGCGCCGGCGCAAAAGCGCGACCGATACTGCGGTGTTCGACTTCGTGGGGACCATCCTCCTGGGCGAGGGGCCCGCGAAGCTGCCGGAGATCGCGGCCGCCGCACGCCGCTTTGCCATGAAGTTCCAGCAGGTGACCGCTCCCGTCACCGCGAAGGGCATCGAGGACACCGCGCTCTATCGCTTCGACCGCCTGGTCTCGCTCAACGAGGTGGGTGGCGAGCCGGAACACTTCGGGACGAGCGTGCGCGAGTTCCATACCGATGCGCGCTACCGGGCGCGCCGCTGGCCGCACGAGCTCCTGGCCACCTCGACGCACGACACGAAACGCTCCGAGGACGTACGCTCGCGCATCAATGTGCTGTCGGAGCTGCCTGGGGAGTGGCGCCGGGCACTCGAGCGCTGGAGCCGAATCAACCGGCCGCGCAGGCGGATGATCGATGGAGAGCCCGCCCCCTCGGCCAACGATGAGTACCTTCTCTATCAGACGCTGGTCGGAACCTTTCCCCTCCAGGGCGCTGCGGCGCTCGCGCAGGGCGCAAGCGCCGCCGATTACGCAGAGCGCCTCGCGGCATACATGGTCAAGGCGGTGCGCGAGGCGAAGGTACGCTCGAGCTGGGCGAACGTGAATGGCGCATACGAGGAGGCCGTGCAGGGGTTCACGCGCGAGGTGCTCGAGCCCAGAGCAGGAAACGTGTTTCTCGCCGACCTCGAGGCGCTGGCACAGCGCATCGCGCGCATCGGGCTCTTCAGCTCGCTTTCGCAGACCCTGTGCAAGCTCACCGCACCGGGGGTTCCCGACATCTACCAGGGCACCGAGCTCTGGGATTTCTCGCTCGTCGATCCCGACAATCGCCGGCCGGTCGACTACGCGCACCGTGGCCGCCTGCTGCGCGAGACGAGCGTGCCGGCCCAGGATTGCAATGCTCGGCGCGCCCTGCTCGGCGGGCTCCTCGATCGGCTCCAGGATGGGCGTGCGAAGCTGTTTCTGATCTGGCGCGCATTGCAGGTCAGAGCTGCGCTCGAGCCCCTGTTCACCCGCGGGGGCTACCTCGCCCTGCGGGTGAGAGGCGCGCACGCGAGCTCGATCATCGCCTTCATGCGCCATCACGCAGGCCAGGCAGCGATCACGATCGCCCCGCGGCTGTATGCGCGCCTCCTCACGGAGGGGTCGGCGCTGCCGCTCGGGCCCGCGGTCTGGGGCGACACCTGGATCGAGTTGCCTCGCGCCGGGCAAGCGGGCATGCTCACCAACGATCTGGACGGTGTCGGCGTACCCGTCCGCGAGTTCGCCGGGCGTCACGGGATCCTCGCCGTGGATGCGCTGGCAAGCTTTCCGGTGGCGCTTCTGGTCGGCCGATTGACCTGAGCGACGAACGTATGAGAGTCCGCACCGTCGTCTACATCCTCGTGCTGCTGATCGTTCTGGCGTTCCTGCTGGATAACTGGCGCACGATCAGCAATCCAACCGACCTGAACTTCTTTTTCGCTCGGATCCACGCGCCCGTCGGAGTGCTCATCCTGCTGGTTGCGGCGGCCATCGGCGCGATCGCGCTCGTGGCGCACGGCCTCGCCCGCTACGCCTGGCGACGTGAGCGCCGCGGACTTGCTCAGGAGATCGAGCAGCTGCGCGCGCGCTCCGAGATCGTGCAGGAATCGCACCTGCAAGAGCTCCGCCAGGTCGTCGAGCGCGAGACCACGGCGATCCGCAGCCAGCTCGAGCGGTTGCTCGCAAATCAGCGGTAGCCGCGTGCCTGCAGGGTGAAGAGGTGCGCGTAGCGCCCGTCGAGCTGCATCAGCTGTGCGTGGGTGCCGCGCTCCACGATCCGGCCGCCATCGAGCACGACGATCTGATCCGCCATGCGCACCGTCGAGAAGCGGTGCGAGATCAGGATCGTGATGCGCTCGCGTGCGATCTGGCGGAAGTGCTCGAAGACCTCGGCTTCCGCCTGGGCGTCCATCGCCGCGGTCGGCTCATCGAGCACGAGAATGTCGGCCCGGGTGCGCATGAAGGCGCGCGACAGCGCGATCTTCTGCCACTGCCCCCCGGAGAGCTCCCGCCCGTCGCGAAACCACTTCCCGAGCTGGGTGTAGTAACCCTCCGGCAGCGTCTCCACGAACTCGCTCGCCCTGCCCTTCGTGGCAGCCTCGCGCCAGCGGCTTTCGTCCTCGAAGTAGCGCTCGTCCCCCGCTCCCACGTTCTCGCCCAGCAGCATCTGATAGCGCACGAAGTCCTGGAAGATCACCCCGACGCGCCCGCGCAGCGCCCCTTCGTCCCACTCCGCGAGATCCTTCCCATCGAGCAGGATGCGCCCGCCCGAAGGTGCATACAGCCGTGTCAGGAGCTTGATGAGCGTCGTCTTGCCCGAGCCGTTCTCTCCGACGAGGGCGAGGCTGGTGCCGGGCGCGAGGTGCAGATCGATGTGCTCGAGAGCCGTCTCTCGGGCCCCGGGGTAGGTGAAGCTCACATCCTCGAAGCGAATGCCGTCCTGGGGATTCGGCCCATGCACCGCAGCTCCCGTGGCCGGCGCCACCGGGGTCTCGAGGTACTCGTACAGCGTCGAAAGATACAGGTTGTCCTCGTACATGCCTCCGATCGCGGAGAGGATTGCCGTGACGGCCGCCTGGCCTTGCTTGAAGAGGATGAAGTAGCGCGTCATCTGACCGAGCGTGATTGCGCGGCGCACGGTGCTCAGGGCGGTCCACGCATAGGCGCCGTAGAGCGCCACGGTGGCGATGAGCCCGAGCACGAACCCCCACAGGTCTCTGCGGATGGTGAGCGCGCGGTCCTCGCTGTAGAGCTTGCGGAAGATGTCCCGATACCGCTCGAGCAAGCGAGCACCCAGGCCGTAGAGCTTGACCTCCTTGGCGTGATCCTCCCGCGCGAGCACGGTCTCGAGGTAAGTCTGCATGCGGGTCTCGGGTGAGCGCCAGCGAAAGAGCCGAAAGGCGTCCCCCGAGAACTTCGCCTCCGCGACGAAGGCGGGCAGCCCCGCAAGCAGCAGCACCGCGACGGCCCATGGCGAGAAGCGCACGAGCAGAACCCCGTAGCTCACGAGCGAGATCCCGTTCTGCAGCACCCCGAAGGTGCGGGTGACGAGCGAGAGTGGCCGGCTGGAGGCCTCGCGCCGCGCGCGCGTGAGCTTGTCGTAGAACTCCGAGTCCTCGAAATGAGCGAGCGTGAGCGTGAGCGCCTTCTCGAGAATCATCTCGTTGACCCGCTGCCCGAGCTGCGCACGCAGCAGCGACTGGCAGAACGTGATGCCCCGCTGCGCGGCGGCGATGGAGGCCACCAGCACACCCTCGAGCACGACGAGGTCCACGACTCTGACGGCATCGGTCCCGCCGGCGCGAATGGCGGCGACCGCGGCATCGACGATGAGGCCGGTCACGAAGGCAACCGCCGCCGGCAGGATTCCCGCGACCACGGTCAAAGCGGCCAGAGCGACCGTGAGGCCCCGGCTGGTGCTCCAAACGATCTCGAGCGCCCGGCGGCTGTACCGAAAGACGCCGAAAAATCCGCGCACCGTGAAGGACTGAGCGCTGGCGAGGGGTGTCGCGGGCGCGCGGCGCGCCGCGTGTCCCGCAGGAGGTTGGGCCGCCATGGGCCCTCAAGTGTGCAGTGGCGCAGCTCGAGCGCGCAACGGCCCGGTCGCTGGAGGTGCCGCGCGGTCGCCAACCGCTAGTGAGCCGGGCCCTGCACGCGCTCGTGCTCTCCGAGCGCCTTGGTGTCCCCGGTGGCGATCGCCTTGGCAAAGCCGTACAGCCTCTGCACGCTGCTCTCCGGGGCGTTCCAGTACTCGGCCTGACCCACCTGCACTCGCAGAAGCACGAGATTCGGGTCGTCGAGGCCGCGCGGGAAGTACGGCTCGACCCACGGGGTCCACAGCTCGCGCATCTTCGCGCGATCGCGCACGATCTCCGCGTCGCCCGAGATCGAAACGTAGTCCTGCTTGTCGGGATCGGAGTAGCAGAGGTTCACCTGCCGGTGATGCGAGATCTCGTCGACCTTCGGGGAGGTGAGCGAGACGAAGAACCACAGCCGCCCGTCCGAGTCGAGCTGCAACGTCACGAGGGGGCGGCTGCGCAGCTGCCCATTGGGCTCGGCCGTCGTGAGCATGGCGATCTGTGCCTCGCCGACCACCTCCGCGAGCTTCTGCATGCCTGTCGTACCCTGAGGTTGAACATCCATGAGTGTCGGTCTCCCGCTGTCTCAGCGGGACGCTTCAGCAAGACGGATGCCGGCATCGCCGGCATCGCCGGCCTCTCCCAGACCCTCGAGCAGGAGCCGCGCCTCCGCGGCCGGCAGGGGGCGGCTGAAGAAGAAGCCCTGCGCTGTATCGCACCCGAGCTTCGCAAGACAGGCCACTTGCTCGGCGGTCTCGACGCCTTCGGCCACCACCTTGAGCTTCAGGCTGCGAGCGATGGCCATGACCGCGCTGACGATCGCGGCATCGTTCGCATCGGTCGTCATGTCGTGCACGAAGGCCTTGTCGATCTTGAGCGCATCCACGGGCAGATTCTTCAGGTAGCTCAACGAGGAGTATCCGGTCCCGAAATCGTCCACCAGGATCCGCGATCCGAGCCGGCGCAAGGCCTGCAGGGCCGGCAGGTAGGTCGTGGAGTTCTTCATGGCTGCGCTCTCGGTGATCTCGAACTGCAGCCAGCCCGCCTCGATCGCGAACTCGCGCGCGAGCCCTGCAATGAGCTCGGGCAGGCGGCCGTGCTCGAACTGCCGCGGGTTCAGATTCACCGAGACCGGGATGATGTTGAGGCCCGCGCGCTGCCACTCGCGCAGTTGCCCACACACCTGGCGCAATACCCAGGCGCCGAGCTCCAGAACCAGATTGCCCTGCTCGGCGATCGGGATGAAGCGCTCGGGGGAGATCAGCCCGAGCTCGGGGTGGCGCCAGCGCAGGAGCGCCTCGAACCCTGACGGCAGATGCGTGGCGAGATCGACGCAGGGTTGGTACTCGATGAACAGCTGCTCGGTTCCGAGCGCACGGCGCAGCGCGTGCTCGAGCTCCAGGCGCTGCGAGAGCTGCGCCTGCAGCTCGCTCGTGAAGAATTGATGCTGCCCGCGGCCGCGTGCCTTGGCCCGCGCGAGCGCGAGGTCGGCACGCTTGAGAAGCTGCTCGAGAGTGGTGCCGTCGGTGGGACAGATGCTGACACCAATGCTGGCGAGGACGTTGAGCCGTGTCCCATCGATCTCGATGGGTGCGCTCAGTGATTCCTGGATGCGCCCCGCGATGTAGTCGGCGGTGCTCGGGGATGGCAGACCGAGGGCCACCACGATGAACTCATCGCCACCCATGCGGACGACCAGGTCCTCGGAGGACAGGCAGCCGCGCAGCCGCCGGGCGACGGCCCGCAGCAGACGGTCGCCGCAGCGGTGCCCGAGGGAATCGTTCACGTCCTTGAAGTGATCGAGATCGATGTACAGCAGCGCGATCAGCGACTCCTCGCGCATGGCCGCGCTGACGATGCGCGGTAGCTTCGCCTCGAGATAGGCGCGATTGGGCAACCCGGTCAGCGAGTCGCACTGACTGCGGCGCGTGAGCTGTGGCCATCGGGCCCGTCTCTGCGCGGCGAGCGCGCGCAGTGCGGTGAGATTTCGGCCGACCAGACACACCAGCTCCTCGTGCCCGATGCGAATCCAGCTCAAGGTCGTCTGCAGGGGAACGCGCCGCTCCTCCGAGCCCCACACCTGCAGCACCCGCCCGCGTGCAGCCCAGTGCGCGCGCAACCGCGCCAGGCGCTCCGGCGCCAGAGCGCGACTCAGGTCACGAAGGTTGCGCCCCCGCAGCTCGCGCTCGGAGAGCCCCAGGGCGCGCGCCGCCGCAGGATTGGCCTCCACGATCTCCCCGCTTTGGGCATCGGCGAGCAGCACGCAATCGATGAGCTGGTTGTTCACCGCTCGGTAGCGCCGCACCCGTGCCTGCGCCCGAACCAGCGAGCGCAGCAGGATCACCGCCACCACCGTCACTCCACAGAGCGCGGCGAACGCCCAATCGACCCGACCCGCCGCAAGGTGAGGCGAGACTCGCAGGGTCGCCACGAGCGCAAAGGCGCCGACGCCGCACAGGATGAGTGATCGGGTACGCACGCTTTTGCGGAACGACGAGACGGATTGCCCCGCCTGCTATTTCGGCCGGCTGCCGGGTGCAGTTTAGGGATGCAGTGTGAGCGCCGTCCCAGTTTGGTTGGCAGTGCACAAGAGCGACACAAGAGCGCAGGAGCCCGCGGGGCGCCTCAATAGGGTGGCGGCAGATCGGGATGATCCTTGAAGATGTCCGCCCCGCCCTTCACCTCGTTGTAGGGCCGGTAGAGCGTGGAGTCGGCGTCCGGTCGTGCGGTGAGCGCGCTGCGCACCGTCCCGTGATCCTTGGCCTCCGCCCAGCTCACCTCGTAGCGGTTACGGAATAACGGCGCGAGATTGGTATGCAGGATGCGCCATTCTCCGCGCTCCTTCACATAGTCGATGTAGTAGGGACCCCACACCCATGCGGCCGAGGAGTTGCTCCCCACGGCGCCCGGGGAGAGCCAGTGACTGCGCGCCGAGCGCCCATCCTGCGCCACCTCGATGTATGGATTGACTGCCATGTGCAGGATGAAGAAACCCGGGATCCGCGCCTTGGCGGCCTCGAAGTCCCGATACACCGCGCGCAGCTTCTCGTGACCGCGATACACGCCGCTGTCGGAGAACTCCAGCGTGACATCCGGGGCCTCGCGCGCGAAGCACTCGTCCACGATGCGGCTATAGCGCTGCGTGAACAAGTAATGGGCGTACTTGGCCTGCACTTTTTCTATAGCGAGGACATCTTCGAGCTGTCGTACTCGGGCGGCGAGCCGCTCGAGCTCGACACGCACATCGACTTCCGCATCGGGGTG
Organism: Steroidobacteraceae bacterium; assembly: GCA_035524075.1. Taxonomy (GTDB): domain Bacteria; phylum Pseudomonadota; class Gammaproteobacteria; order Steroidobacterales; family Steroidobacteraceae; genus JASHUC01. Next base: position 369,015 of record DATKPP010000045.1, read on the forward strand.
AGCGGCCATGGTGCTTCTCCTCGCTCAATGTGCCTGCTTCGGCGGCTGATTATCGCGCAACTCACGCACCGCCGGACCGGGTGCCTGCTCGAGCAAGTCGGATTGGCACCATTGGGTTATGATCGGCGTTTTCCGTGGCGTCCTGCGGCACGGGGAGCCCTCTCTTTCACATGTGCGTGCCGCCCTCGATCGCGAGGCGACCCCCTCGATGCGGCGCGGCCCTCGTGCTGGCGGCCGCGATCGGTGCCACGCGCTGCTACGCTCAAGCTGCGCCTGAGCCGCGACCCCCCGATCCGCAGACGCAGGCACCCCCGCAGCAACCGCAAGCACCCGCTACGCAGTCGCCAGCGGGGCCTCCAAAGGCAAGCTCTGCACCGCCGACTCCGCCGACCGGACTTGCACGTTGGCTCGATCCTGCCACTGCCCCGTTCATTCCGGTGCCGGAGATCGATGAGGATCCCTACAGCGGCACGACGGTCGGCCTGATTCCGACCTTTCTCGTGACCGACGATCGGAACGAGATCCATCAGATCATCGCCCCGGATGCGATCTACAACCAGTACTTCGGCTACGGAGCGCGCGGGCGCGTCTACTCCTACCCATCCGACAACACGCAATGGTCCATCGTCGGCGGCGCCAAGGAGCGCGTCGAGAGCGAATTCGACGGAGAGTATGCGGCCGGACTCCTGCGGCAAGACCTCCTGTCCTTCGATCTGAGCCTCGTCTACGACCGCGACGGCAGCCCCCGCTACTATGGGCTCGGGAACAACGCCCCGGAGTGGCATGCCACGAATTTCACGTATCAGCAGAAATACCTGCAGAGCATCCTGGGCTTCAATGTGACTCACGCCTGGCAGATCGGCTACACATTCCGCGCTCGTCAGGTGGAGATCACGCCCGGCCACATCACCGCAATTCCCTCCATCCAGGCGCTCTTCCCGGATGCCATCAACCGCGGCGACCGCCAGGAGATCCTGAACCGTGTCTCGATCACGTACGATTCGCGCGACAGCCTGACCGCCCCGACTCGAGGCGCGGAATGGGTCCTCTATGCGGGCGCCGCCAGCGACGAGGGCCTGCTCAACGCGACCCTCTATAGCGAGGCCGGCATCGACGGCCGGAACTTCTGGTCGCTCGGCGACAACGCCGTGCTCGCCGTGCACTTCGCGCTGCGCTACATGCCGGGCAACGACCGCACGCGCGCGATTCCGTTCTGGGCGCTCGGCAGCATCGGTGGCGACGAATCCATCGTCGGAGGCGATCAGCCGCTGCGAGGCTACGGGACGGGGCGCTGGGTGGACCGCAACATGTCCTCCATGTCGGTCGAGTACCGCTACCGCATCGCCACGATCGATGCCTTCTCGACCCAGGTCTCCGTCGAGCTCACACCTTTCGTGGACATGGGACGGGTGTTCGACCTGATGGGTGACGATCCGCTCTCGCAGCTCCACAAGGACACCGGGGTTGGACTGCGCGCGCTCGCGCTGCCCTACGTCGTGGGCTACCTCGATGTGGGCTACGGGACCGAGGGGACCGCCATTTTCACCGGCCTCAACTATCCATTTTGAGAATGGGCGGGGGGCTCAAGCCTCGGCGTCAAGCCTCGGCGCCACGGATGTCGATGAACTGCAGGAACTCGGCGCGAGTTCGAGCATCGCTGCGAAAGAGTCCGACCATTCGGCTCGTGACCATCGAGACGCCGCGCTTGTGCACGCCGCGGGTGGTCATGCATTGATGCACGGCATCCACGACGACCCCGACACCGCGCGGCTTCAAGACCTCATCGATGCATCCGGCGATCTGTGCGGTGAGCTTCTCCTGGACCTGGAACCGCCGGGCGTAGCCGTCGACCACGCGTGCGAGCTTGCTGATCCCGACGACCTTGTTCGATGGCAGATAGCCCACATGAACCCGGCCGATGATCGGCGCCATGTGGTGCTCGCAGTGGGATTCGAACGCGATATCGCGCAGTACGACCAGCTCGTCGTAGCCCTCGACTTCCTCGAAGGTACGCTGCATGTAGTCGCGAGGATCCACGGCGTAACCCGAGAACCAGTCCTGGTAGGCGTTCACCACACGCTTCGGCGTGTCGAGGAGGCCCTCGCGGCTGGGGTCATCACCCGCCCAGCGCAGCAGTGTGCGCACCGCCTCCTCCGCTGCGCGACGCGAGACGCGAGATCGAGCCGATCTTTGCATGTCAGTCTTACCTAACGCCTGATGATGAGCTGCGGGGGGCGCTTCCGCGGCGTGCGCGTGCCGTCATGGCCCGCAAAGCGGGCCAGGACCGGGCCATCCCACAGTCTGATGATTCGCTGCGCGAAGAGCCAGGAGCCGCGTCTCTTCACGGCGCGGTCCTCATAGTAGCCGGCAAAGCGCGTGAGGTAGGGCGGCTCCCCACGACACTCGGTGACGAACGTGAAGGAGCGGATGGCGCAGCCCGTGGCATCTCCGTCCATCAGCACTTGACTCACATGGTGCTGGCGACCCGGGAAGTCGGGCACCGACTTGTAGTGCTCGGCCAGCCGGCGCAGATTCTGGCGCCCCTCCCAGCGGTCCGGCTCCTCGAAGACCTCCTCGATCACGACGCCATCGGCCGTGAAGCACGCGACGAACCCATCGACATCCCCGGTGTCGAGCGCCCAGGCGTACCGCGCCAGCAGATCGTTCAGAGCCAGGCGGTCCCGGATAGTCAAGCTCTTCTTGCGCGCCACGGTGAACCTCTGGAGAACTTGACCGTCACGTTGGAGGACGCTACTAGAACGCTCGACCCGTCTCAAGTGAGCGCGCAAGAGCAGGCAACATGAGGAGAAGGTGCGATGACCGTCCAGACAGGTGAGGGCCGCCCCAGCCACGCGAGTGGGCCTTTGCAGGGCCTGCGCGTGGTGGAGCTTGCTGCGCTCGGCCCCGCGCCCTTCTGCACCATGCTGCTGGCCGACATGGGCGCCGAGGTCCTGCGGATCGCCCCGCCCCCGCAGGGGGCACCACCCTTTCCGGTCCCGGAAAGTGACGATCCGGTTTGGCGTGGACGCAGCCGCCTGACCCTCGATTTGAAGGTCGACGACGATCGCGCGCGCTTTCTCCGGATTCTGCCGCACGCGGATGCGCTCATCGAAGGCTTTCGACCGGGCGTCCTCGAGCGGCTGGGGATTGGACCTGCGGTGTGCCTCGCGGCGAATCCGCGCCTCGTCATCGGCCGCATGACCGGATGGGGTCAAACCGGGCCGCTCGCGCGGGCACCGGGCCACGATCCCAACTACCTCGCGCTCACGGGCGCGCTGCACTCCATCGGCTACCGCGACCGAGCACCTTGCGTGCCGCTGAATCTGGTGGCGGATTTCGGCGGCGGTGCGCTCTTTCTCGGCTTGGGCCTGCTGGCGGCTCTGTTGCACGTGCGCAGCGGCGGGGCTGGACAGGTGATCGACGCCGCCATGGTGGATGGCGCGGCTGCGCTGATGGGCATGGTCTACACGCTGCGCAATCACGGTCTGTGGACCGACCAGCGCGGCTCGAACCTGCTCGACGGGGGCTGTCCCTTCGGCAGCACGTACGAGACGGCGGACGGAAAATACGTGGTCGTGTGCGCACTGGAGCCGCAGTTCTACAGCGCCTTCGTCCAGGCGCTGGGCCTTTCCGAGCGCGAGCTTCCGGCACGCGAGGACCGCTCGTCGTGGCCGTTGCTGCGGGAGAGATTCGCCGCGGCTTTCAGATCGCGGACTCGCGAGGAGTGGACCAGACTGCTGCAGGGAACGGAAGCTTGCGTCACACCCGTGCTGACGATGGCCGAGGCGCCCGAGCACCCGCACAACCGGGCGCGCGGCGTATTCGTGGGCGAGAAGCCGACGCCCGCCGCGGCACCTCGCTTCTCGGTCACGGTGACCAATCACGCTCCGAAGCAGGGGCCCGAGCCTGCGGAGCTGCTGGCGAGATGGGGCATGGATGCCGCGCTCGTTCCTGCAGTCACCTCGGGGCGCGCGATCCTGTGAGGCACTGCGCCGTTCGACGGACGGCAGCTGGCGCTTCCTCGGCCCTCCGGCTACGGTAGCGCCGGCGCGACCTCCTCCCGAAGCAGCAATGGCCAGCCTCAACACCGGAGACCTGGGTCTCCTCATCCGCTCGCGAGTACCGATTCTCGTCATCGAGTCGGATGACGAGAGCGAGGTGCTCAAGGCGCTGCTGCGTGCCTGCGGCCACGCAAACGATCCGGTCGTCCCCGGTCCCGTGCCTGCGCCGGCGCGACCCAGAAGCGATCTTGCGGTGTTCAAATGGACCGTCACCGACGGGCTCCGACGGCTCGATGTGCCGATTGCAGGCGCACCTCAGCGCACCGCGACGCAGCCGGAGGAGATTCTCAGGCACATTCGTGCGAGCAATGTCGCCGGAGCCTATGTCCTGTTGGACTTTCATCCGTACCTCACCGATCCGCTGATCGTGCGCTTGCTGAAGGACATCGCACTGGAATACTCGACCTGCGCGCGCACCCTGGTCCTCGTGAGCGGTCAGCTGACCATCCCGCGCGAGCTCGAGCCGCTCAGCGCCCGCGGTGCGCTTGCGCTGCCGAATGGGGAAGAGCGGCGCCAGATCGTGGAGCAGGTCGCCCGCGAGTGGGCGCGCGCGCATCCGAGCGAGCCCGTCAAGGCGGATCGCCATGCGCTCGACATGCTGGTCGAGAACACCAACGGTCTGTCGGTGAGCGAGACGCAGCAGCTCGCACGGCAGGCGATCTTCGCCCACGGCACGATGCGCGCCACCGACATTCCCGCGGTGATCCAGGCCAAGTACCAGCTGCTCAACCGTCATGGAATCCTGCGCTACGAGCCGATCGAGCAGGGGATGGCAGACCTCGGCGGCTTCGAGCACTTCAAGGAGTGGCTGCGCAAGCGCACCGTCGCCTTTGACGGGTCCGCCCCCGGGCTCGACGTGCCGAGGGGCGTGCTCCTGCTCGGCGTTCAGGGCTGCGGCAAGAGCCTTGCTGCGCGAGCAACCGCCGGCATCTTCAACGTGCCGCTGCTGAGCTTCGAGTGCTCCTCGCTCTATGACAAGTACATCGGTGAGTCGGAGCGCAACCTGCGCGAGTCCCTCGAGTCGGCGGATCTCATGTCCCCGTGCGTGCTGTGGATCGACGAGATCGAGAAGGGCTTTGCCTCGGGCGAATCCGACGGAGGCGCGGCGCGCCGCGTTTTGGGCGGATTCCTGACCTGGCTCGCGGAGAAGCGCACTCGAGTCTTCGTGGTGGCCACCGCGAACGACATCGAGGAGCTGCCCCCGGAGCTGGTTCGCAAGGGCCGATTCGACGAGCTGTTCTTCGTGGACCTACCGCGGCTCGCCACGCGCCGGGACATTCTGCAGATCCATGCGCACAAGCGCGGCATCGCTCTGGAGGGGGCCGCGCTCGACATGCTGGCGCAGGCGAGCGAGGGCTTCTCGGGCGGGGAGATCGAGCAGGCAATCGTCGCCGCCCTGTACACCGCGCATGCGCGTGGCGTGAGTCCGGACGCCCAAACGATCCGCAACGAGCTGGCCGCGACGCGGCCGCTCGCGGTGGTCATGGCGGAAAGGGTCGCAGCCCTTCGAGCGTGGGCGCAGGAGCGGACGGTTCCGGCTCAGTGACCGGTATGGAAGATCAGCTTGCCGACGCGCAGCGCGATCCTCCAGCCTTCCGGTGTCCGCACGAAACGGTCGCGGTACTCCCCGAGCCGCTGGACCGGCTCTGCCGGTCGGCCGCCCTCGGGCGCGCGTCCGGAATCGCCACTGTAGAGCAGCAGGTAGCAGCGGCCTTCCGCGTGTTCGGCATCGAGCACCTCGATCTCGATGTTCGTGCACAGGTGCATGGTGAGCCGATTGGGCGGCCGGGCGCAGAGCACGCGCTCGATGACGGCCCGGCCCATGAGCGGCTCGCCCGGCTCGTTGGCGCGAATGAACACTCCATCCTCGGTGAACAACCGCGCGTAGGCGGGCCAGTCTCGCTCGTCGAACACGCGAATGGAATGCAGTATCAGCCGCGTGCAGGCCCGCTCGACCTGAGCCCGCTCGATCTCGGTGGCGCTCACCGCCACAATCGCGCGGTTGCAATCCGCGCGCCCTGCACCAGCGAGCTCAGTTTCTTGAACGCCACCTCGGGATCGACCTTGCCGTAGCCTGCGAACGTGCCGAATCCGCAGTCGGTGCCGGCGAGTACGCGCTCGCGGCCCACGATGGCGGCGAAGGTGCAGATGCGCTGTGCCACCAGCTCGGGGTGCTCGACGAAGTTGGTCGAGGAGTCGAGTGCGCCGGGAATGAGCACCTTGTCCTCCGGAAGGCCGGCGTCGCGCCACACCGTCCACTCGTGGGCGTGGCGTGGATTGGAGGCCTCGAAGGAGATCGCCCGGGGCCTCGCCTTCAGCAGGATGCGTATGATCTTCTCCAGCGGGATATCATGGTCGTGCGGCCCCTCGTAATTGCCCCAGCACACATGCATGCGCACCGCATCCGCCGGAATGTTCCGCAGCGCGGCGTTCAGTGCCTCGACATGATGCTCGGCGCGTCGCAGGAACTCCTCCTCCGTCAGCTCCTGAAAGCCCGTATGCCGCGACATCGCGAGGTCGGGGCAATCGACCTGCAGGACAAAGCCCGCCGCCACGATCGCCTCGTATTCCGTCCGCATGACCTCGGCGACCGCCTGGACGTAGGCCTCGTGAGTGGGGTAGTAGCGGTTCGGCTGAAAGGATGAGACGACCCCCGGAGAGGCCGCGTTCATGAACGCATCGGTCGCTGGCGTGAGCTCGAGGGCGGCGCGAAAGTTTGCGATGTCGAGCTCGAGCGCATGAGTGTCCTGCACCGCGACCGGTCCGATGCAGCACAGCCGCCGGAAGGTCTGCGGACCGGTGAACGCCGTCATGCGGCGGCGCAGGTCGGGGTAATCGCGCAAATCCAGGTGCGGCCTGGCCGTCGCCTCGCCTCCGAAGCCCGACAGCCGGTCCTTGATGTAGGTGGCATAACCGATCTTCGAGGTCTCACCATCGCTCACCACGTCGATGCCCACCTCGACCTGCCGTGCGACGGTCTGCGCGACCGCCTGACGTGCCACCCGGTCCAGCTCGGTCGGATCGTAGGGCTCGCCCCGCTCCTTCTTCAGCAACAGCTCCGTGATCGGCCCCGAGCGCGGCAGGCTGCCGACGTGCGTGGTGAGGATGCGTTCGGAGCTGATCTTCATCGATGCCCGGCAACGAAACCGGTGGGCTGCATGGAGGGTATATAGGCTCTATGAGGAAAACGATCGTCGTGCTGGCAAGCTCGCTGTCGCTCACGGCCGCAGCGCACGCTTCAATACTCACTCCCGGATTGTACATCGACTCCGGACATGCGACATACGTCGGTGTCGAGCACGAGCTGCCCGATCCGGCATCAAACGACTTCTTCGATCCAACCTCGCAGCGCACGGGCGACCTGGCTGCCGCGCACGACCTGCGCCTGCGCAGCGCAATCTCCGAGGAGCGGCGCGTGATCGAGGCGGCACCAGGACGGATCGGATTCTCGCTCTATCATGCGGGCGACAGGCGGCCTCGTGCGACCGTCATCCTGATCCACGGCAACGATCCAGAGGCGCGCGAGATGGGCTTCATCATCCCCTATTTCGTGTGCAACGGAATCAACGTCGTGAGCTACGATCAGCGCGGCGTCGGTGAATCCACCGGCAACTGGTTTCGCGACGGCCCCGGCCAGAGAGCCGCGGACGTTGCCACAATCTACGACGCGGTGCGCAGCGACCCTCGCGTGGACCCGCGGCGGATCGGCATCTGGGCCTTCAGCAATGGCGGCTGGAGCGCCCCGCTGGTGGCACTGAATCGCCCACTCGCCTTCATGATCCTCAAGAGCGCACCGACCGAGTCGCTGGCGCAGAACATCGACTACGAAGTCGACCAGACGATGCGGCGGCACCATATGGATTCTGAATCGCCGCAGGCGGTGGCCCTGTGGCACGCGTTCGAGCAGTCACTCGACGGCGCCATGCCGTGGACGCAAACCAAACGACTGTACGAGGCCGACGCGAAGCAACCGTGGTTCCAGTACTCGCTCATGCCGGATCTGGGGGTCTCCATTCCGCCGCCGCCGGCGACGATCGCGGGACTGCGCCGATTCGTCACCTTCGACCCGGAGCGCACGTTGCTCCGCGTCTCCTCGACTCCGACGCTCGCGCTGTATGGCGCGCTCGATCGAAACGTCGATGCGGCCGATTCAGCGGTGCACCTGCGCAAGTACCTGATGCGCGCCGGGGATCGCGATGTCACGATCAAGACCTACCAGCATGCCGGACATCAGCTGATCGTGTCGCAGAGCGGATACAATGGAGATGCGACAGCCCCCGAGCGGTTCGTGCCGGGGTACCCGCAGATCATGATCGCGTGGCTCGCACGGCGCGGATTCACGAGCCCGCACGAGCCGTGAGCTCGAGGGTGTCCTCGTAGATCGCCTGCCCATAGCCGGTCAGGGTCGCGTGATAGTAGTTGCGATGGACGCAGCGCACGTTGCGCGAGAGGGCGCCGCGCATGGCGAGCCACAGAATGACCTCCACGCTCTCGCTGCCGCCACGCTCGATGAAGTCCTGGTGCTTGAGCGCCGCGAGCGATTCCGGATCGCGCTCGAGCCGGTCGAGAAATTCCGCGTCCCAGTCCGGATTGATATAACCGAAGCGCTCGCCGACCAGCTGATGAGACAGGCCGCCCGTGCCGAGCACCACGACCTTCGCGTCGTCCTCGTAGCTGAGCGTCGCGCGCCGCACAGCCTGCCCGAGCTGGAAGCAGCGCCCGGGAGTGGGAATCGGGAAGTGCAGCACGTTCACCAGAATGGGAACGACACGCACGGGCCACCGTGGAGTCCAGTCGAAGAGCGCGCTGAGAGGTGAAAGACAGCCGTGATCCAGGGGCATGCGGTGGCACACCGTGAGATCGAACTCCTCATCCACGAGCGACTTGCTGAGATGCCAGGCAAACTCGGTGTCTCCAGGCACTTCAGGCAGCGCACGCTTGCCCCAGCCCTCGTCGGCGATCTCGTGCAAGCTCGCGACGCCGATCGCGAAGGTCGGAATGGCATCGAGAAAGAAGGACGTGAAGTGATCGTTGGAGAACAGGATCACCACGTCGGGCCTGGCGCGCTCGAGCCAGGCGCGCATCGGGCGATAGCCATCGAAGAGAGGCTTCCAGTACGGGGACTGCTCGTCGTGGCGGTCCACCGCCGCGCCCACGGCCGGAGCATGCGGCGAGCCGAGCCCGGCGAGGATGCGCGCCATCAGCGCCCCTCCCACACGCGCCGCGTGCTCTTGAACTGCTCGAGAGTCTCCCCGCGCATCTGCGCGGCCGCGCCCACCAGGCCCACTCCGAACACGCCCGCGGCGCGGAACACCAGAAAATGGTTCACCCCGTAGCGCACCATGCCGAGCCAGTCGCGCGCCCGCACCAGCGCCGCCTCGGTGGCGTCGAGACCGAGCTCGCGCATGTAGCGCTCCTCGTCGGCCTTGAACGCGGCCCGGCTCGCCGGGCTCATGAGACTGCGGCAGAACGCGCTCAAGCGGTAGCCCTGCTGGGCGAGCGACACGGTGAGCAGGTACGTACCGGGTGAGGGGTTGGCGAACTGGCGCTCCGAGGGCTTCATCTCACGATCTCGACCGGGTTGGTCAGGGTCCCAAGGCCTGCGATCGATACGGACACAGGCCCACCGAGCTTGTCGAGCTCGATGTTCTGCACGGCGCGCGTGCCCGGTGCAGAGCGCTTGAGCGCCGTACCGAGCGAGACGACATCCCCGGGCAGCAGCGTCATGTACTGGGAGAGGAAGGCGAGCACTTCGGGCATCTTGTAGAAGAGGTTCGCGGTGCTGTCCTCGGTGACGAGCTCGTCCTTGTGACGGCAGCTGACCGTGAGCGCATGAGGATCGGCAATCTCATCACGGGTGACGAGCCACGGCCCGAGCGGCGAGAAGGTATCACTTCCCTTGTAGCGTCCCGGGTAGCTCACCCACGTATCCACGTATTCGATCCGCGACGGGTCGTCCCGGGCTGGATGGATCGCGCGATAGTGGAAGGTGTCCTCGCCCCGCATCGTTGGCGAGGTGATGTCGTTGTGGATGGTATAGCCGAAGACCAAATCCTCGGCCTCGTCGGCGCGGATCTCCTTGATACGATGCCCGATCACCACCGCAAGCTCGGGCTCGGGATGGCACCGTCCGTACGCCGGCTTCACGACGATGGGCTCCAGGTGGCCGACCAGCGCATTGGCCGCCTTGATGAATGTCGCCGGGTGCTTGGGTCCGCTCAGAATGCGATCGGCGTTCGCGCTGTTGTTCAGCGCCAGGCAGACCAGCTTCGAGGGGCGCCGCACCGGGGGATGCCACCGAACCGCATCCGTGCCATAGCGCGGGATGCTTCCGGGGTGTGCCCGGGCGTGCTCCAGCGCGCGACGTGCCACGGCGAGACCCCTGTCGCCCCGCTCGATCAGGGCAATCATGTCCGGGGGAGGCACCTCTGCAGCCTCGAGACCGGCTGCGGCAGCCGCCTCGGCCAGGTCGATGAGCGATTGCTCGTCCACCGCCGCTCCGAGGCGGTCTCGGCCCGCGGCGTGGAAGCTCGCCAGTCTCATGTCTGCATCCTAGCGCGGCGGTGCGCGCGTGCCGGCGTCGATGCGGATGACGGTGCCGTTCAGATACGAGTTCTCGATGATGTGCGCGGCCAGCGCGGCAAACTCGGCAGGCTCGCCCATGCGCTTGGGGAACTCGAGCGTATCGACCAGCCGGGTCTTCACCTCCGGGGGCACACCGGCGCCCATCGGCGTCTCGAAAAGCCCCGGGGCGATCGCGCAGACGCGCACGCCGAACTGGGACAGATCCCGCGTCATCGGCAGCGTCAGCCCGACGATGCCGGCCTTGCTCGCCGAGTATGCGGTCTGGCCCATCTGGCCGTCGAAAGCGGCCAGCGATGCGGTGTTGATGATCACGCCGCGCTCGCCGCTCACGCCCATGGGATCGTTCTTGAGCATCTCGGCCGCCGCGAGCCGAGCGACGTTGAAGGTGCCGATGAGGTTGATCTGGATCACCTTGACGAACTCGGCCAGGGGGAACGGTCCCTTCTTGCTCACCGTCCGGCCCACGAAGCCCGGAATGCCGGCACAGTTGACACAGATGTGCAGCGCACCGAACGCGCTCTTCACGGCGCCCATGCCGGCGACCGCCGAGGACTCATCCGACACGTCCACGCGCGCAAACAGCGCACGGCCTGGATGCTTTCCCGCGAGGGCGCGGCCACGCTCCTCGTTCAGATCGAGGATGCCCACGCGTGCGCCCGCAGCGAGCAGCCGCTCGACCGTGGCCTCCCCGAGGCCCGACGCGCCGCCCGTCACGACGGCCACTCTGTTCTGGATTTCCATCGTCCGAGCTCTCCTAGTTGCCTCGAAATTCGGGCTTGCGCTTCTCCTTGAACGCGCGGCCGCCCTCGGCGGCGTCGTTCGAGCGCATGTGCTCGGCGGAGACGAGCTTTTCCATCTTCATGGCGAGGGCTTGAGGCATGTCGAGCCCGTCATTGATGAGCATCTTCATGCGCTTGAGGCCCAGCGGACTCTTGCTCGCGATCCGTTCGGCGATCGCCTGTACCTCGCTTTCGAGCTGGGCGTCCTCGACCACACGATTGACGAGCCCGATCGCCGCCATCTCCGCCGCCGGATACAGCTCTCCCGTGTACATGAGGTAGCGGGCCCAGTTGACACCCACGATGCGCGGCAAGCGCACCGTTGCGCCGCCTCCGGGGAGCGCGCCGAAATTCGCGTGCGCATCGCCGATCTTCGCAGAGGCGGCCGCGATCATGAAATCGCACATCATCGCAAGCTCCAGTCCCCCGCCACAGCACACGCCATTGATCGCCGCGATGACCGGCTTGGGCATCGAGAGCAGGACCTCCTCCATCTTCGCGCCCTCCTCCAGGAAAGGCGCCTGTGGGCCGGGGCGCTCTTCGGGGCTCGGCGCATCGGTGAGATCGGCCCCCGCGCAAAACCCCCGTCCCTTGCCCGACACGACGATGACGCGCGTCTCGTCCCGATCGCGCAGCTGCGCCCATAGCTCTCGCAGCTCCCGCATGCACTCGTACGAGATCGCATTGAGTGCCTGGGGACGATTCAGATACACCCAGCTCACGCGGCCGCGGTGCTCGAGCAGCAAATGCTTGAAGGACATAGGGATACCTCAGATCGCGCGCTCGCGCCCCTGCCAGAAGCGCTCACGCACCTTGCGCCGCAGCACCTTACCGGCGGCGCTGCGCGGTAGCTCGGACCAGATCTCGAACGATTTGGGCGCCTTGTAGCCGGCCAGGCGCGCCCGACAGAATCCCGCAAGCTCCGCCGGATCGACCTGCGCGCCCGGTTTGAGCTCGACGACCGCCTTGACGGCCTCGCCCCACTCCGGGTGCGGGACACCGATCACTGCGCAGTCCTGCACTGCGGGATGGGCGATGACCGCCTTCTCGATCTCCGACGGAAAGATGTTGAACCCACCGGAGATGATCAGGTCGCGCTTGCGGTCCACGAGGTAAACCCAGCCGTCGCTGTCCTTGAAGCCGATGTCCCCCGTATGGTGCCAGCCGTGCGCGCCGGCGCGCGCGGTCTCCTCGGGATTCTTGTAATAGCCTTTCATCACGGCGCTCGAGCGGATGACGATCTCGCCGGGGGTCTCGGCAGGCAAAAGCGCGCCCTGCTCGTCCATCACCTCGACACGCGCAAAAAGCGTCGGGCGGCCACAGCTCGCGAGCCTGCGCTCATCACCCGCGGCGAGCACCTGCGCGTGATCCTGCGGCGAGAAGAACGTCGCGTTGGGACCGATCTCGGTCTGCCCGAAGCCCGTCATCATCACCGGACCGAAAACATCGATCGCCTGCTTGATCCTCTCCGGCGCCATCGGCGCGGAGGCATAGTTGAAGTAGCGCAGCGAAGAGTAGTCGTGATTGCGCACCTCGGGATGCGCAAGCAGGCGATAGACGGCAGTCGGCGGCAGGAACAGATGCGTCACGCGGTATCGCTCGATCGCGCTCATGATCCGCTCCGCATCGAAGCCCGGGAGGATCACGTTCGTCGCGCTCATCGCCGACATCATCAACGTCACGCCGCCGGCCGCGTGGGTCATCGGCGCAACGACGAGGTGGATGGCGTGGTCGTGCCATAGCAGACGCTGCGAGGCGGCAATCCAGGTGAGCCACGCGAGGTGCGTCATCATCACGCCCTTGGGAGCACCCGTGGTGCCTCCGGAGCTGAAGAGCGTGACGACATCATCGATCGCGACACGCACTTCCGCGGACTGATCGGACTCGCCCCGGGTGAAGCTCTCGAGTGAGGGGTGTGGCGAGTCGGGCTCCTCGATGCAGATCGCGTGCGCGATGCGCGCGCAGGCCGAGCGCAAGGCACGCACCGCATCGCGAAACGCGCGGCTGTAGAACAGAACCTCCGTATCGGTATGCTCGAGGGCATAGATCGACTCCTCGACCGTGAAGCGTGCGTTGATCGGCACCCACACGCATCCGGCGCGCAGCAGACCGATCACGCATTCGAACGCGCGCGCCGCATTGCCGCTCAGCACCGCGACCTTGGTGCCGGGCCGAATGCCGGCCCTGCGAAACGCATTGGCGATACGATGCGACAGCGCCTGCGTCTGCGCATAGGTGCGTCGCTCCAGGTCATCGATGAGGAAGGGCCTGTCCGGATCGACCTCGACGCCCTTGTCGAAGAAATCAATGAGCCGCACGGAAGTGCCCGCGTCGGGCGGTCACTGCCGCCGTCCGAGGATGGTGACGGCCGAGAGGCCCTCCTCGACGTTGAAGAATCCGCCGCCGCAGGAGGCAAGAGCGTACCGAGCCCCCGCCACGGTGCGATCCCCCGCCTCGCCGCGCAGCTGCTGAGTGAGCTCGAAGATCTGTGCGAGTCCGGTCGCTGCAACCGGATGACCTTTCGACTCGAGACCGCCGGAGACGTTGACCGGGATGCGCCCCCCGAGCGTGGTGGCGCCGCTTTCGGTCATGGGCCCACCCTGACCGGGCTCGCACAGACCCGTGAGCTCGAGGTGCGCAATCTCCCCGTAGGCGGTCGCATCGTGAACTTCGGCGAGCGAGATGTCGCGCGGTCCCACGGCGGCCTGGCGGTAAGCGGCCTGTGCTGCGGCGTGCAGTGCGCCGCTCATGGGCTGGTCGATAGCGCGGCGGTGGTTGCCCCGAATGACGCTCGCGCAGACACGAACGGCCCTGGCCGCCCCGCTGCGCCCGAGCGCCTCGCGCGAGCATACGACCGCCGCCGAAGCCCCATCGCTGATGGGGGCGCACATCGGCAAAGTGAGCGGCCAGGCGATGATGCGGGCGGCGAGGACCTCTTCAATGCTCATGGCCTTTTGGTACTGAGAGAGTGGATTCAGCGCGGAGTGCTGATGATTCTTCGCGCTGACCGCGGCGAGCTGCCGCCAGCTCGTCCCGTACCTCTTCATGTGCAGCTTCGCCTGCAGCGCATACGCGTCCATGAACGGGCTGCGCAGCGCCTCGTCGATGACGGCCGAGGCTGGCGGCCTCACATCCTCGACGAGCCCGGCGTACTGATTCAGGAAGGTCGTGATTTGCGCCAGGTCCCCGGGCTGCGAGAACGAGGCCTGCCGGCGTGCCTTGTCCTGCGTGTTGAGCTTCTCGGCACCCACGGCAAGCGCGACGCTCGCACAGCCGCCGGCCACCTGCGCGACCGCGAGATTGAAAGCGGTGCTGCCGCCGGTGCAGGCGTTCTCGACGTTGACGATCGGGCAGCCATCGACACCCATGGGCAGCAGCGCATGCTGACCCTTCATCCCATACTGTCCCTCGATCGCGCCCTGCACCGTGTTGGCGTAGAAGATGATATCGAGGTCTCCGACCGAGATCGCCGCATCGGTCAGCGCGGCTTGCGCCGCCTCGCGCCCGAGATCGGCACAGGATCTCTCCAGATGACGTCCGAAGGGCGTCATCGAAACGCCGATGATGAATACTTCCTGCACTGCGCCTGAGCTCCGCGAGCGATCGTACCAGAACGTCCGCGGCAATTGTTTCTCCTCGCTCCTTGGCCAATAATCCCCGGCGGGTGAATACCGATCGTGCTCTCGTGCTCGAGTTCCTGCGCGGCGACGGCAAGCCGGCCGCCATCACGAGCAATCCACTCGCGCGAGAGCTCAGCGCGGAGCTCATCGAGCTCGACGCGAAGCAGGGTGTCGCGCTGCTCGCTTTCGCACCGCCCGCCCGCTTCGTGCAGGGCGCGCAAGTGCTGCAAGGAGGCATCGTCGCGACGCTGCTCGACTTTGCGATGGCGTTTGCCGCGCACGCACGGCTGGGTCCCGAGGAGCGCGCGTTCTCTACGGCGACGCTCACCGTGAGCCTGCTGCGTGCCGCACCGCCGGGCCGGTATCTGGCACGCGGGCGCATCTTGCGCGCGGGCACGAGACTCATGTTCGCCGAGGCCGATCTGACCTCCGAGGGCGGCGAGAGCTTCGCCAGAGCAAGCGCCGTCATGTCCCTCCTTTGAGTCGGCCCACGCTCGTCTGAATCGCCATGCTCGTCGTCGGCGACCTCGCACGCCTCAACGCCGTTCGCTATCCGGCCAAGCCTGCGCTGATCATGAGCGGGGAGGTGCTGACCTACGCCGAGCTCAACCGGCGCGCGAACCGGCTGGCCCATGCGCTCGCTGCGAGCGGGGTCGAGCCCGGCGATCGGGTGGCGCTGCTCGCGTACAACCGGCTCGACTACGCCGTCGTCACCCAGGCGGTCGCCAAATGCGGGGCGCTGCTGGTGCCCATGAACTTTCGCTTCGGTGCGCCGGAGATCCGCCAGGTCCTGGCCGACTCCGAGCCGCGGGTGCTGCTGCTCGAGTCGAGCTTCGTAGGCCCGGTGCGCGAGGCCGTTGCCCGCGGCGCCCCCGCGCCGCATCTCATTCGCCTGCCCGAGTCAGCGAATGCCACCGGGCAGCGCATGCCCGCCGTGGGCGGCCCGGACACCGGCGAGATCCTCGATGCGGAGACGTTCACTCAGGGCCATTCGGAGCTCGACCCCTCACGGATCGTGGATCCCCAGTCCCCGTGCGTGATCATGTACACGAGCGGCACGACGGGAACGCCCAAGGGTGTGCTCGTCTCGCATGCGACATATTTCAAGATGTACCTCGCGACCGCCGTCGAGACTCGCCTGCGTCACGACGATGTCTATCTGATGGCCGTGCCGCTCTTTCATGCCGCAGGTCTCAATATGGCGCTGCATCAGTGCCTGTTCATGGGATCCACCGGCATCATCCACCGCGGCCCGTTCGAGCCCGAGACGATCTTTCGATTGATCGAGGCGCACCGGATCACCCTCGCGATCCTCGTGCCAACCACCCTCGCGATGCTCGCGTTCCATCCGCTCATCGGCAAGTACGACCTCTCGAGCCTCGATAGGATCTTCTACGGGTCGATGCCCATCACGCCACCCACTCTCGAGAAGGCTCGACAGGTCTTCCCCGCTGCGCGGTTCAATCAACTGTACGGCTCGACCGAGGCGGGCATGGTGGGCGTCCTGCGCTCCGAGGACCACCAGCGCTGGTCACAAACCACCGGACGCCAGGCGCTGCTCACCGAGAGTCGTATCGTGGACGAGCGGGGCAATGCAGTTCCGGTCGGAGGCGTCGGCGAGATCATCGTCGATCAACGTACCATGGGGATGATCGGCTACTGGCGCAACCCGCAGGCGACGCGCGACACCATCCGGGAGGGCTGGATTCACACGGGAGACCTCGCGCGGGTGGAGCCCGATGGCTTCTTCACGCTCGTCGATCGCCGCACGGACATGATCGTGAGCGGTGGCGAGAACATCTACCCGAAGGAGGTGGAGAATGCGCTTGCCACCCACCCCGCAGTGCGCGAGGTCGCGGTGTTTGGCATTCCAGACCCCCTCTACGGCGAGCAGGTTTGCGCGGCGATCAGTCTCTGGCCGGGACAGAGCGTCACGGTGCAGCAGATCGAGGAGCATTGCAGGGGGCAGCTCGCAGGCTACAAGCGCCCGCGGCGCGTGGAATTTCTCGACGCCCTGCCCCGCAACGCGAGCGACAAGGTCCAAAAGACCATACTCCGCAAGATGTTTTCAGCCTCATGAGAACACCTGGCGGGGCGTGGCGCTGCGGCACGGGCGCTCCGCCGGCCCGGCGCTAGAAACTCGCTGCGCCGCCGTCGACGAGCAGATCGACGCCGGTGATGAAGGAGGCCTCGTCGGAGGCCAGGAACAACGTGGCGCGCGCCACCTCCTCCGGCTCACCCATGCGCTTCATCGGGGTGTTTGCAATCATCTGCTTGCGCAGCTCCGGGATCATCTCCGTGCTCAAGCCCGCAGTGCGTCCGATGATCGGCGTCTCGATGGGGCCGGGACTCACGACATTCACGCGGATGCCCCGCCCGACGAGCTCGGCGGCGAAGTTGCGCCCGAGCGCACGCACCCCCGCCTTGCTCGCCGCGTAGACCGAGCCGGTAGGAATGCCCTTCCTCCAGCCGATCGAGGAATTCAGGACGATCGCCGATCCTTGCTGCAGGAGCGGCAGCGCCTTTTGAACGGTGAAGAACACCCCTTTCAGATTGACCGCCATCAATCGATCCCAGTCCTGCTCAGTGACGGCCTCGATCGGGATGAAAGCCCCGACCCCGGCATTGACGAAGAGGATATCGATGCGACCCAGCTGCTCGCGAATCTGAGTCATCAGCAGGTCGATCTGCCGCAGATCGGCGACGTCGCAGGTCACCGTCAGCGGCGCGCCCGCGATGGCTGCCGCCGCACGAGCAAGCGTGAGCGTATCGCGCCCGGTCACGACCACCCGGGCGCCCTCGCGCGCGAAAGCCTGTGCCGAGGCAAGGCCAATGCCGCTATTGCCCCCGATCACGAGGACCACTTTGTTCGTGAATCTCGGCTGCATAGTTCGCGCAGATCCGGTCGCGACGTATAATCCCCAACTGTGGAACGCGTTACAAGATGAAGAACGAGATCGAGAAGAGCCGGCTGGTGCGGCGCGAGGCACGATTCCGCGTGCTTGCCGCAGGGGACTGCGCCGCGGTGCTTCCCCTGGTTGCCGAAGCGAGCACCGGGCTCAGCTTCGAGCTGCAGCCCTTCGCCACGACCGGGGAGGTCGTGGCCCGGCTCGACGACTACGCTCCGGATCTGATCTTCGTCGACGCCGACTGTCCACAGCCCGACGCACTCGAGCTGTGCAAGGCGCTCAAGGAGCACCCTGCGACCATGCTGCTGCCCGTCATCGTCGTGAGCCGCAGCTCGAAGATGCGCATCGAGGCGTTCTCCGCGGGCGCGGACGATTTCATCACGCGGCAGATTCCCCGTGAGGTCCTCATCACGCGGCTCGAATCGCTCGCGCGTCAAAGCTCGGTGCGGCGCAAGGCGGCCGGCGAGGCGCTGCAAGCCGAGGTCACGCGCCGCGAGGAGATTCGTCGCACATTCCGCCGCTACGTCTCCCCGCAGCTCGCCGACCGGATCCTCGGCAACTCGGAGCTACGAGACAGCATTCTCGCGTCCTCCGACATCCGCACGCGGGCGGTCGTGCTGTTTGCCGACCTGCGCGGCTTCACCGGCATCTCGGAGCGGCTGAGTCCGCACGAGGTGGTGCCGCTGCTCAACGAGTATTTCTCTCTGCTCGTCGAGATCACCTTTCACCACGAGGGAACCGTGTTTCACATGGCCGGCGATTGCTTGATGGTCGGCTTCGGTGTGCCGCTCGAGCAGAGCGACAGCTCGGCGCGGGCCGTGCTGGCTGCGCAGGAGATGCTCGAGCGCTTCAGCGGCCTCGCGGAGTCGTGGCGGCAGCGCCATCAGATCGAGACCGGTCTCGGCATCGGCATCAACGAAGGAGAGGTGGTCGCCGGCAACGTCGGCTCCGCCGTGTTCATGAACTACACGCTCATCGGCGACGCCGTGAACATCGCCTCGCGCCTGTGTCAGCGCGCGCGCGCGGGCGAGATGGTGTTCTCGGGAACCATCAAACGCTCCCTCGATGCGAAGGGTCTCGCCCTGCACGCAATCGAGCTGCCGCCGATGACCTTGCGCGGCCGCTCCTCCCAGATCGACATCTATTGCGTGCCGCTCGACAAGCGACTCGATATCGGGGAAGCTCCGGCGCTCGCCCCGCTCAGCCGGTGACTCGCGTGAGCGGCGAACCTGGCACGGCCAACCTCGCGCTGTTTTGCGACTTCGAGAACATCGCACTCGGAGTGCGCGATGCGCGCTATGCGCAGTTCGACATCAATCGGGTGCTGGAGCGGATGCTGCTCAAGGGCTCCATCGTCGTGAAGAAGGCCTACTGCGACTGGGAGCGCTACAAGGAATTCAAGTCCGGCATGCACCAGGCGGGGTTCGAGCTCATCGAGATTCCTCACGTCAAGCAGTCCGGCAAGAACTCCGCCGACATCCGCATGGTCGTCGACGCGCTCGATCTTTGCTACACCAAGCCGCACGTGGAAACCTTCGTGATCATCAGCGGCGATTCGGATTTCTCCCCGCTGGTCGCCAAGCTGCGCGAGAACGACAAGGGCGTCATCGGTGTGGGCGTGAAGAACTCGACCTCGGATCTGCTGATTGCGAGCTGCGATGAGTTCATCTACTACGACGATCTGGTGCGCGAGCAGAAGGCGCGCCGCGGCGCCCGGCGCAAGCCCGCCGGAGAGTCGGCCGGCCCGACTTCGGCGACGGGTGAGGGCAAGGAGCGTGATGAGGACAAGCGCGGTGAAGAGGAGAAGAAGCAGGAGGCCTTCGATCTGGTGCTGCAGACCCTCGATGCCCTCATGGCGGAGCGCGGCGAGGACGGCAGGGTCTGGGGCTCGATGGTGAAGCAGGCGCTCAAGCGCGTACGCCCCGGGTTCAACGAGAGCTACTACGGCTTCCGCTCCTTCAACCGGCTGCTCGAGGAGGCCGCCACGCGGCGGCTGCTGACGCTCGAGCGCGATGAGAAGTCAGGCGGCTATGTGCTGCACAGCCTGTCCGAGGCCCCCTGAGCGCCCCTTCATTCGAACCTAGCGGTGCCTGGCCTGCGCTTTGGACTCTGGCGGCTTTGCCACCGCCGTACGCAGCGGCGCTCCCATCGACCTTGCGTCGGCGAGTAACGCCTGACAGTCCGCGCTCTTGTTGAGCCCAGGATCGACGAACGCAGCGATGGCGGCCAGGGGCGTCCCGACAACGGCCAGCGCGGCGGCAATAGCCCCTTGCGCTGCGAGCTTGCTCGCCTTCACCCCGATCGCCGGGTGACGCAGTGTTCCCCGGATCTCGATCGGCGTGCGCAGCACGCCAATGCGAAATTTCTTCGGCTCGCCGTTGAGCTGCAGGTCGAGGTGCTCGTCACGCAGGTTCACATCACCCTTCCCGGTGATGATCACGACCGGAGTGTCGAAGACCACCTGCTTGACGGTCGCGATTCCGCGGTGCGCCTCGAAATCCGCAACTCCGCAGTGCAGCGCCGTCTGCTGATGCTTCTTCGTGAGAACGAGTCCCAGGCCGTGCACCACATCGATGCCCGCGAATTCGACGAACGCCTGCTCGAGATCACCGTGCGGAATCACGATCGAGAGGATGCCATCGGCGGTCGACGCAAACGCGTGCATCGAGTCGCCCGTGCCGCGTACGCGCAGCCGCCCGACGAGCGTGCCCTCCATGGGTGGGCGCGTGCTGCTCCTGGCATGAAACTCGGCGAGCTGCACGTTCGTCAGGCGCATGTCGAGCGCTTCGGCGGGAACGCGCTCGCGTACATCGATCACGGCGCTGCCCGCGAGCTTGCCCTGTGGCAGCGTGAAGGTGAATGGATCGATCGTGAGCACGTTGTTTGCAAGATGCAGCTCGAGATCCACCTGCCGCAGCGGCATGCTCTGCGCCTTGATCTCCTCGGCGCGGTAGTGCAGCGTCGCATTCATCCCGCGCAGACGCTCCACCTGCAGCTTCGCGGTGGGCATGAGGAAGGGACTCGCGGCCGCCGCCGGGGTCTTGCCCGTGATGCCATGGGTGAGCGCGTGTGCGACCGTGCGGTGGGTCGCCTGCTTGGTCGGATGCCCCGTCGCGTGAGCCGACTGCGCTTCCTGCATTGCAGTGGGCGCCGCACCACCGAATGTCGGGCCCAGATCGGCAAGATTGAGTGTGTGGGAAAGCAGGTCGGCGCTCAGGACCGGACCAGCCGACTGCACCTGGACGGTGACCTTTCCGTGGATGTCGCTACCCCCAAGCCGGCCTTGAACGTCGGTGAACTCGAACCGGCTACCCACGCGCCGCAGGTGGCCCGAGATCGAGTACGGAGGTGTGTTCGGCAGCGCCAGCCCGGTCAGGTAATAGCCGTCCGCGAGGTCCTGGCCCGCGAGCGATAGAGTCACCTCCAGGTGCCCCAGATCGAAGGGGTGCGGCACCACGCCACGGAGGCTGGCGCGGATGTCCGCGGCTGTCATCTGCACCTCGAACGGATAGGGCTTGTGGCTCTCGGCCCAGACGAGCGGTCCGCCGCTCACCTCGAGCTTGAAGGGTTTCTCGTTGAGCTCTCCCTTGCCGCTCAGCAGGAATCCGGTTCCGGTCGCGGCTGCCACCGCGCTGCCCTCCTGCTGCGCATTTGCAGGGCTCGCGCCGCGGCTGGCAGCACTTGCGCTTGCGGCGCTCGCCGTGCGCGAGGGAGCCGATGTCGGGGCGCTCTTCCTCGCTGCCTGCGCAGCCACCGTGCCCTCGAAGGTGAGCTTGCGGATCTGATCGCGGGCGCTGAGCTTGCCGGACTCGATGAGCAGCTCGTGCACGAGCGGCAGGTGCATCGGGCCGGTCGCGCTACGGGCTCCGGGGCTCGTGGCATTCGCTCCGAAGTCCCAGTTCGCTCGGCCGTCGGATGCGCGATACAGCCGTACCTCGGGGCGCATGATAGACACCCGCGGTAACACGAGCCTGCCCGCGAGCAGCGGCCAGAAGCGGAACTGGATCTCGAGCCGATCGATCCTCACCATCTGGCCCCCACCCGCCCAGGCGGGGTTGCCGATCTGCAGGCCGGTCACCTCAACGTGAGGATGTGCCGAGATCAGTGCGCCGTGCAGCGCGGCGATGCTCACGGGGCGATCGATGCGAGCCGAGGCCGCTCGCGCGATCGGGCCGCGCAGCCAGTTCAGATCGAAGAGCGCAAGCACCAGCACGACCGCGACGACCACGGCGCCGAGCGAAGCGATGCTCCATTTCCAGGCAGCTGACACGGGTGTGTTCCTCCTGCCTCTGATAACGCTCGAGCAGGGCGGGAACGTTCCGGGCTGGGCTGCGGATTCTGTGATTGGTCTCTCATTCCCCTCCGCCGTGCACCTTTTCGGTACATGCGTCTCTGTCCCCGCAGCCCCACCTCTCTAGAGTACGAACGGTGGAGGGTCGCGCGGGAGCGTGCGCTTGCGGTGCGAGGATGGATAACGATTCGCTGAGCGAGCGTCAGCTTCTCGAGCGGCTGAGCATTGCCACCCAGGCGGCAGGTATCTTCGTTTGGCAGCTCGACTGGCTCACCAACAAGATCTCCTGGGACCAAAGCCGCCTGAGCCGCGCTGCAGGCAACCGCCACTACGGTCAGGAGCTCGGCAGCGACCTGTTTCGGTGGGTGCACCCGGAGGACCTCAACACCGGCCATCGGGTGATCCGGGAGGGGCTCGCACGCGGGAATCCGGATGCCTCGTTCCGCTACCGCTTGCGCCTGGCCGACGGCTCCATCCGCCATATTCAAGCCTACGCCCGCACGAGCACCGATGCGGATGGCCGCCCCGTGCACTCGATCGGGGTGAGCTGGGACATCACCGGCGAGGTCGAGACCGCCGAGCAACAGAGCAAGCTCCTGGAGCACCTGAGCCTCGCAAGCAGCGCGACGGGCCTGGAATGCTTCGAGTACGACTACGTGCAGGATCGGATCACCTGGTATCACGGCTCTCGCGAGGGGTTGGCGGAACACGGCACGGACACGCAGGAGATCTCCCGGCGAGCGCTCGCAAGCGTGCTGCCCGAGGACGCGGCGACCGTGCGGGCTGCGACCGAGAAGGCTCTCGCCGACGGATTGGCCAGCATGACGATCCGCATGCGGCGTCGCGAGCCCGACGGACAGGTGCGTCACTGCCAGCTTTATCAACGATTCGTTCGCGATGCGCAGGGCCGCCCGCTGCGAGCGCTCGGGGCCGTACGCGACATCACGGTCGAGGTCGAGGCGACCGAGCGGTTTCGTGCTCAGGCGGAGGCGCTGCGCGATGCGCAGCGCCGTCTGGAGCGGGCCTCGTTGTCGATCCACGAGGGCCACTGGGAGCTCGATCTTCTGACCCAGAAGCATTGGGCCTCATCGTCCTATTACGCTCTGCTCGGCTACGCACCCGAGGAGCTCGATCTGGGCACGATCGCCAAGGTGCGCCGGCTGTTTCACCCCGACGACGAGCCCATCGGGCGCGAGCTGAGCGATCGCCATCGAGTGAGCGGCACGCCGTACACGCACGAGACGCGGATGCTGCACAAGGACGGGAGCTACCGCTGGTTCCAGGTGCGCGCACGCGGGGAGCAGGATGCCGCCGGCCGCACCGTTCGACTGTCCGGCTCCGTCCAGGATATTCACAAGCAAAAGCTCGCCGAGGACGCTCTGGAGGATGCGCGCCACCGCTTCGAGCGCGCCATTCGAGGCACACAGGACGGACTGTGGGAGTGGGATCTCCTGCGCCAGTCCTTCTGGGTCTCACCGCGTTACGAGGCGATTCTCGGGTTCGCCGAAGGCGAAGTATCGGGGGCGCTGCCGACCGTGGACAGCCTCGTCCATCCGGATGACCTGGAGGCGTGTCGCGCGGCACAAGGTGCGCACTTCGAGCGGGGCGTGCCCTACGACGTGGAAGTTCGCATGCGCACACGATCCGGCAAGTATCGCTGGGTGCGGTTGCGCGGCGAGGCCGAACGAGACCCGCGCGGCCGCCCGTTGCGCCTCTCCGGCTCGATGCAGGATGTGACCGAGGCGCGCCTCGCGCGCGACTCGCTCATTGAAGCGTCCGAGGCGGCGCAAGCGGCCAGCCGCTCCAAGAGCGCATTCCTCGCCAACGTGAGCCACGAGATCCGCACGCCGATGAACGGCATCATCGGGATGACGAGCCTGCTGCTCGATACCCCGCTCGACCGCGCGCAGCGCGAGTACGCCGACACCATTCACGCGAGCGCCAACTCGCTGCTCACGGTCATCAACGACATCCTGGATCTCTCCAAGATCGAGGCGGGAAGGCTCGACATCGAGTGCATCGAGTTGGACCTGCCCGCCAGCATCGCCGAGGTTCGCACGTTGCTCGGATTCCAGGCCGCCGCGAAGGGCCTGCGATTCGAGGTGAGTATCGAGCCCGACGTTCCGCGCTGGGTGAGGGGGGATCGCCAGCGCATTCGGCAGTGCCTGGTCAACCTCGCCGGCAATGCGATCAAATTCACCCATGCCGGCAGTGTGCTGGTGCGTGTCATGGTTGCCGAGCACGGCAAGCGCCAGGCGCGCGTGCGCTTCGAGGTGCGCGACACCGGAATCGGGATCGCTCGGGAGACCCTTCCCACCCTGTTTCAGCCATTCGTGCAAGCCGACTCCTCCACGACGCGCCACTTCGGCGGCACGGGCCTCGGACTGTCGATCGTGCGTCGCCTGGTTGATCTGATGGGCGGCGAGGTGGGCGTCGAAAGCGAGCCCGGACGAGGCTCCGCCTTCTGGTTCACGCTGCCGCTGTCCACGCTCGAGCAGCGGCCCGGACTCGAGGAGCGTGCGACGCCCGGTGCGCTCGACGGTGCGGGCGCCGAGGCGGGCACGCTGCCACTGCCCTTCATGGAGGTCTATGGCGGCAGGGTACTTCTGGTCGAGGACAACCTCATCAATCAGAAGGTTGCCAAGAGCGTGCTCGAGCGGCTCGGCTGCGAGGTCTGCGTGGCCGCCAACGGCCTGGAAGCCGTTCAGGCCTTCGCGCAAGGTCGGTTCGATCTGGTCCTGCTCGATCTGCAGATGCCGCTCATGGACGGCTACGCGGCGACGAGCTGCTTGCGCAAGCTCGAGGAAGGGCGCCGTCGCACTCCGATCGTCGCTCTGACGGCGAGCGCCATGACCGGGCAGAAGGAGCGCTGCCTCGAGGCCGGGATGGACGATCTGCTCACCAAGCCGCTCGAGGTGAAGCGCCTGCAGCTCACCCTCGATCGGTTCGGCCTGCGCGCGGGGGCGGCAGATCGAGCCACAGCCTCGGCGGGCGTGCTCGACGAATCCGCTGTCGGGAAGCTCGTCGCCTCCGAGCCCGATGCGCCGCTGGATGTGGCCGCCCTGCGCGCGCTCGTCGGCGACGATTCAGCGTTCCTGCGCGAGCTCGCCCACACGTTCGTCAACACGAGCGAAGAGCTCCTCGCAGAGCTCACTCACTGCGCCGGTCGAGGCGAGCGCGAGCGGCTGGCGCGCGCCGCGCATTCGCTCAAAGGGGCCAGCGCCAATATCCACGCCGAAGCGCTGCGCCAGCTGTGCGCCGAGACCGAGACGCAGGCCCCCACGCTGGATGAGATCGAGCTGATGCGGCAGGTGGCTCGCATCGCGGCAGAGCGGCAGCGGGTGGCGAGCGCGCTGCAGGGCCTCGCCCTGGAGCCCGCAAGGCAGGCCCGCACCTCCTAGCGCACCGGCGCGCTCTGCGCAGTGGCTGAGGGGTGCTCAACGGCGGATCCGGCCTCGGCAAGAATGAGATCGCAGGCCTTCTCGGCGATCATGATGGCCGGCGCATTCGTGTTGCCGCTCACGACATCCGGCATCGCGGATGCATCGACCACTCGCAAGGCATCGATGCCCCGCACCTTCAACGTCTCATCGAGCACCGCGCGCTCATCGGTGCCCATGGCGCAGGTGCTGGTTGGATGCGCCCCCGTTTGAATCGTGGCACGAATGTAGGCATCCAGCTCCTCGTCGGTGCGCACTGTCGGACCGGGCGCGAGCTCCCCGCGCACGAGCGCAGCCACGGGCTCGGTCGCGAAGAAGCGCCGCGCAAACCGCAGCATTTCCCGCGCCATTCGCCGGTCGGGTTCCGCCGCGAGCAGCCCAAGCCGGATGCGGGGCGCGGCGAGGGGGTCCGATGAGCGCAGCGTCACCTCCCCCGTGCCCGCGGGCCGCAGGCTCAACGCAACGGCCGTGAACTGGTGCCCCGCCCCCGCCCGCCAGCCGGGACACCACAACCGCGCGAGCATCGACACGTGCGAAACCTGGAACTGGACATCGGGCCAGCGCGCCTCGGGTGCCAGGCGTAGAAAGGCCTGCAACGAGACTGGATTCGCCGCCAGCGGCCCCGAGCCGTTGAGCTGCCACGCAAGCAGCGCCAGCGCGAAGCGGTCCAGACGCAGCATACGCTCGAACGTACAGGGGCTTGCAGCCTGGTACACGGCGACGACGAGCGGGTGGTCCTGCAGATTCTTGCCCACACCCGGGAGCGCGTGCCGCGGCTCGATCCCCGCCGTCCTGAGCTCATCCGGCGGCCCGATCCCGGAGAGCAGCAACAGTTGCGGAGAGTTGAACGCACCTGCGGACAGGATCACCTCGCGCGCCGCGCGCGCCACCTGCAGGCGCCCGGCGTGCCGGTACTCCACGCCCAGCGCGCGATGCCGCTCGATAGCCACCCGGGTGGCGTGCGCACCGGTGAGCACCGTCAGATTGCGACGGCGCAGAGCGGGCTTTAGATAAGCAGTCGCCGTGCTCGCGCGTCTGCCGCGCCGAATGGTGAAATCAGGAAGCCCGAAGCCTTCGGCCTCCGAACCGTGAAAATCCGCCAGCTCACGATAGCCGAGGGCCCGGGCGGCCTGCGCCATGCGTGGCGTGAGGAAGGCGTCCGCCGGCTGGCGCGAGACCACGAGTGGACCGCAGGCGCCGTGAAAGGCGCCCGCGCCGCGCCAGCTGCTCTCCATGCGTTTGAAGTAGGGCAGCACGTCGGCGAATCCCCAGCCGCGCAGACCCAGATCGCGCCACCGATCGTAGTCGCCGGGATTGCCGCGGCTGTACATCATCCCGTTGATCGCCGAGGTGCCACCGAGGAGCTTGCCGCGCGGTTGGGGCAGGCTGCGGAAGGCCGTTGCAGCCTCGGGCTCGGTTTGATAACCCCACCCGAGCGCAGGCGTGCTCGCAGCCGCAAGCCATGCGACCGGCAGGGAGGTCACCAGCCGCCGATTGCCTGCACCTGCCTCGAGCAGCAGCACGCGGTGCGCGCCGCTTGCGCTCAATCTGTTGGCGAGCACGCAGCCTGCAGAGCCCGCCCCGACGATGACGAAATCGTACTCTGCCATGGTGCGATCGTAGCGCGCCGGGCTGCGCGGCGCCGGGCGCTCGCCGACGCGACGGCTCCAAGCCGCGCGTGAGCGGCACCCGGCCCCTGCTGCGATCGCGACCGCCGGCCTAGTCGGCCGGATTCAAGCGCAAGTCGTTATCGACGCCTCGCACGCCCTGCACGGAGCTTGCGATGTTCCCGGCGGTCTCCCGCTGCTCGTTCGAGTCGACGAAGCCGGCCAGCTGCACGACACCATTGGAGGTGGTGACCTTGATCCGCGGGGTTTGCGTAGCGGGATTCGAATTGAGCGCCGCTCTGACGTTCTCGCTGATCGTCCGGTCATCGAGCGTGCTGCCCACCACCGGGCCACCCACTGGACCGCCCCCATTGACCTGCAGCTCGTTGTTCACCGAGCCCACGCCCGGTACCCCGCCGGCCACCCGTGCAGCCTCGATGCCCTCCCCCGGCGTGCGCACGAAGCCGGTCAGCTCGACCCGGCCGTGAATGGTGTTCACGGAGATGTTGCTGGCGCGGGTCTCGGGATCCTGCACCAAGGCAGACTTCACGTTCGCCGTGATGGTCGCATCGTCGACCGCCGCAGCGTTCGACTCGTAGGCGGGTCGCGTCTCGCAGCCCGCAAGCGTTGCAGCCACGACCAGCGCCACCCACATGACTCCTGTATTCGTCTTCACTTCCACCTCCTTGGAATCCGTAGTTGGATTCGCAATTGCTCGGTGAGCTGTGGCGAAGCAAGCCACATACCGCGCCGGCGCCCGCGTCATCGCCGAAGCTGCGCGGGGCGGGATGCGCGAGTGAAGCGCGAACTGCCTTGTGGGCGTTCTTCCTGGAGGTCTGTAGGAGTCGCACCTACTCGTTCAGAAGCGACTGCCAGTTCCGTGGAACACGCCCTCGCGGGCCGGGCACCGGTTGATCCTCCGGATGTGAATGGGGCGGCGCGAGCTCGGCTCCTTCCACGGCGTCGCCGCGTTGGTAATCGTAGAACCAGTCCTCGCCAGGCTCGAAGCTCGTGATGACCGGATGACCCGTGGCGGCCGCGTGCTTCGAGGCGTGCTGGCTCGGGGAGCTGTCGCAGCAGCCGATGTGGCCGCACTCGGCGCACCGACGCAGGTGCAGCCACCACCCACCCGAGGCGAGGCACTCGACACAGCCCTCGCCGCTCGGCTTCGCCGCCGGATTGATTCCCCGCAGAGGCTTGCGTCGCTCGGTCATGGTCTGTCTCCTTGCTGCCGATCCAGAGTCCGGCGATCCCACCCCGCGACTTCTGCCGCGAGCGAATAGGTCTCTTGCAGAAATTCGAGCACGGTCGCGGCGGGATCGGCCGACGAGCGCGCGTCCTCGTAATCGAGAATGAACTCACCGAGGTCGCGGTTGAATCCACCCTTGCCCGGCAAGGTCCGGCTGTCGAGGCCCGCCGGCACGGGGGCCGCGTAAGCATAGAATGCCGGGCGGCCGTAACCGCCGTTGCCCGGCCAGAATCCGGCGCTGATCACCTCGTGCGAGTACGCCTCGGCCTGAATGGCATCGGCGCCAGGCCTGCGCGGCGCGCGCTTGCCATTGAACCGTGAGACGGCCAGATCGAAGGAGCCCCAGAAGAAGTGCACGGGGCTGATCTTGCCGTAGAAATTCGTCGAGAAGCGCTTGAGCAGCGTGTCGGCGATGCGCAGAGCATGCCAGAACCGCCCGACCGCATCGCTGTCGTAGCTGTGATGCGTCGTATCGAGGTCGCAGCGGATGGGGTTCGCGACCTCGACGGGCATCGGATTGATGTGCACGGTCACCCCCAGCCGAGTGAGGGTCTCGAAGTATTCCTCGAAGAACTGCGCGACCGGCACCGCCCGTAGCGGGACTCGCCCGATCGCCCCGCCGCTCACCCGGCACACCACCTCGTGCGAGACCAGATCGAACTCGATGTCGAGCAGCGCGCCTGCAGGGATCGGCAAGGCAGAGGTCGTCAAGCCTCGCGCACTCAGATAGAAGGGTACGTTCCACCAGTGGTTTTGCAGCGGAGTCAGGGCGAGTCGGGTCTTTCCCACGATCTGCGTGCACATGTGCAGCGTCTCCGCAGTATCGCGCCACTGCTCCCAGGCAAGCTCCGGCCATACGCCCAGCTCCGGCAACGGATTGAGCACGTGAGTCCTCCTCCCGGGACCCATCATACGGCATCCGCTCACCGTGCCAGCACCGTCCCGCGGCGGCGCTAGAATCTGCGCCTTGGCGGTTGCAAGGGCGGGGTCCGTGACTGGCTCAGTGGGTGATGTGCTCAATGCCTCCGCAGCCCTGGCGTTCGATCCCGCAGCGGTCGATGCCGGCTTTCACGCGGATCCGTACCCGATGTATCGCGCCCTGCGCGAGCACGACCCGCTGCACCGCTGTCCCGATGGGAGCTGGTTCCTGACGCGCCATGCTCATCTCGACCGGATCTATCGCGACCGCAATGCATTGAGCTCGGACAAGAAGGCCGCGTTCGCACCGAAGTTCGGCGCCGGCTCGCCCCTTTTCGAGCACCACACCACGAGCCTCGTGTTCAACGACCCGCCCTACCACACGCGGGTGCGCCGGGCGATCGTCGGCGCACTCTCCCCGCATGTGCTGCGCGACATGGCGCCCGCGGTCGCCCGCGTCATCGATGGCCTGCTCGATCAGATCGAGGCACGTGGCGAGTTCGACGGGATCAGCGACTTCGCTGCCGCGATTCCCGTCGAGGTCATCGGCAACCTGCTCACCGTGCCGCGCGAGGAGCGTGGACCCTTGCGGGAGTGGTCGCTCGCGATCCTCGGAGCACTCGAGCCCACCCTGACGCCGCAGCAACAGGCACGCGGGGATGCGGCCGTACGCGAGTTCGTCGCGTATCTGAAGCATCTGCTTGCCAGGCGACGGCGCGACCCACTCGATGAGGAGAGCATGCTCGCGCGGCTGCTGCGCGAGGAGCGGGCCACCGAGCCGCTCGCCGAAACCGAGCTGCTGCAGAACTGTGTCTTTCTGCTCAATGCCGGCCACGAGACGACGACCAACCTCATCGGGAACGGCCTGCACCTGCTGCTCACGCATCCGAGCGAGCTGCAGCGCCTGCGCTGTGCACCCTCGCTCGTGGCCTCGTGCGTGGAGGAGTGCCTGCGGTTTGAAAGTCCCAATCAACTCGGCAACCGCCTGGTCATCGCCCCGGTGCAGATCGGCGGCAAAAGCCTCGAGCCGGGAGCTTATCTGCATCTATGCATCGGCGCGGCGAACCGCGATCCCGCGGTCTTTGCCGACCCGGACCGCTTCGATATCGCCCGCAGCCCCAATCCGCACCTCGCCTTTGCTGCAGGTGCTCACGCGTGCGCCGGAATGTCGGTCGCGCGCCTGGAAGGGCAGATCGCGCTCGCGCGCATCGTGGCGCGATTTGCACGCCTGCGGCTCGCTGGTGAGCCCCGGCGCAGCCCGCGCGTGCGCTTCCGCGGATTCTCCTCCCTGCCGCTCGCCGTGTGAGCATCGCGGTGCCTGCGGCACGCGCGACATTGTCTCTCCCATTTCACTGTGTCAGCATGGGCGCATCGCAATGACGAGCCGCGGGCACATGCGGCCGCATTGGGGGTCTCATGGGTGGTCTCAAGCGCATATCGATCACGGCCGTTTTTGCGCTGTGCAACGGGCTGCCGCTCGCGCACTCCGCGGATCAGGCCCAATCCGACAGCACGCAGCTGCAGGAGGTCATCGTCACCGCCGAGAAGCGCGCCGAGAGCGCGCAGACCGTGCCGATGTCGATCACCACGCTCACCGCGGCGACTCTGCAGCAGCAGGACATCAACAACTTCCTCGATTACGGCACGCGCATTCCCAACCTCGGATTCGCGTACACCGGCGATGGTGTGGGCACCTCGCGCACCATCTCCATTCGCGGAATCTCCGGCGACGGCACCACGGGCTTCTACATCGACGACACCCCGCTGCCCGACTCTCTCGATCCACGGATCCTCGACATCGATCATATCGAAGTGTTGCGCGGTCCACAGGGCACGCTCTTCGGTGCGCGCTCGATGGGAGGCACCGTGCGCATCATCACTCAGGGCCCCAATTACGAGGAATTCAGCGCGACCATCCACGGCTTCGCGGGCGATACCGATCATTCGGATCGGGGGGATTACGAGGGTGATGCCGTCGTGAATATTCCGCTGATCACCGACCGCATTGCGCTGCGGCTCTCGGGGTTCTACGACGCCGAGGCCGGATGGCTCAAGCGACGCTACTGCACCGATCCGGCCACCGCGGGGGTCACCTGCTTTCCCTTGACCACCTCGCCCAGCCTCACGACGACCGTGGGCAACGTGGGCGCAACGAATACGTATGGCGGCAACGCCGAGCTCGACGTGAAGCTCTCCGACAGCGTCACGGTCACTCCGCGCCTGATGCAGCAACGTACGGACATGAGCGGCTTTCCGATGTCGGACGTGGACTCGACCAGCAATGCGTGGGGCTACCCGTATCCCTATCCGGGCGGCGTCGTCCCGCTGCCGACACTGAAGCCGGACAATCTCACGCAGGGGCGCTTCTTCAATATTCCCGAAGGGGGCTATGACAGCTGGGATCTCTACAGCCTGACGCTGAAGTGGCAGAGCGGCCTTGGCGAGCTGGTCTCTGCGAGCTCATATTTCGACCGCGTCGTGCTCGAGACCGAGGACGAGACGGACTTCATCTACGATGAGCTGCTTCCGGCGGTGTCGGCCAACCCGCTGTATCCGAACATCCCGGGCTTTCCCGCCGGCGCGATCAGCCCCACGACGGGGCTTCCGCTCCCGATCGCAAGCGCGATCAGCGAGGAGAAGGACTACCAGCAGTTCATGGAGGAGCTGCGCTTCGTTTCCCAGCTGCGCGGGCCCTTTCAGTACGTGGCTGGATTCTTCTATTCCGACCTGCACGGGGCGATCCCGTTCGCGGCGATCTATCCCCCGGCGCTCGCACCGGGATACGGAGCCGAGCTCACCAGCGCGAACACCTGCGCTCTCGTGGGGCTGTGCGTCAATCCCAACGATCCCGATGAGATCTTCGGTGAGCACTATCACACGGATCAGAAGGAGCCCGCATTCTTCGGCGAGCTCTCGTACCAGGCGACCGACCAGCTGAAGGGCACCGTGGGCATGCGCTGGAGCCAGGTCACGACGACCGCGGGCGGGTACCAGGAAGGCAGCGTGACGCAATCCCCGGGAGCTGCAGCGCAGATCGTCAATCCCGATGAGACCACGCGTGAGACGGCATGGACGCCAAAGCTGCAGGTCAACTACCAGATCGATCCGGATGCAATGGTCTATTCGCTCGTGGGCAAGGGCTTCCGCCCGGGCGGTCTGGTCCCTTCGGTGCCCCCGGCACTGTGCGCCGGCGAGCTGCCAAGCGGTGTCACGGTCGATGACACCCGAAGCTACAACTCCGACTCACTCTGGAACTACGAGATCGGCACCAAGACCGAATGGCTGGACCACAGTTTGATCCTCAACGCGGCGGCTTTCTGGATCGACTGGAAGGACATTCAGCAATGGATCCTGCTGCCCTGCGGGTTCCAGTACAAGGCCAACGCGGGTGCGGCGCAGAGCAAGGGCGGCGAGATCGAGCTCGACGCCAAGCCTCTCAATCACCTCTCGCTCGCCGCCGGCGTTGGCTATCAGGATGCGAAGATCACCGGCACGGGGCCAGATTCTCCGCAGCAGCCGGGCTCGCCGGTGTTCGAGGTGCCCGACTGGACCGTGAACGAGACGACGACCTGGACACAGCCGGTCTGGACGGGTTGGAGCTTGCTCGCCACCGCGAGCTACTCCTACGTCGGCAACAGCTACAGCGCCAACAATCTCAACGCCCTGGAGCCCTTGACGCGTCTGCGCCCGGCGTACGAGCTCGTCGATAGCCGCGTTGCGCTCGACCATGGGATCTGGGAGTTCGCGCTGGTCGGCAAGAATCTGACCGATACGCTGGCAAACCTCGCCGACAGTCGCTCGATCGCGGCGGAGGTTCCCGGCCGCCCGCGGCTCCTCATGACCCCCCCGCGCACGCTCGGTTTGGAGGTTCGTGCCTCCTTCTAGCGGGTGCGGATGCGCTTCGCCTTGCCGCCCGAGCGCTCGATGCCTCCGGGGGCATGAACCTGCACGGCGACGGTGATACCGATCATCGACTTTACGTGGCGGGCGAGCTCGCCCTGCGCCGCAGCGCGGTGCTCCTCCGAGGCGTAGATCTCCTCGGTGCACTCCACGTGGACGATGAGGTTGTCGCGGTGACCCTCCTTCGTCAGCTCCAGCTGATAGTGGGGGGCCAGCCCTCGAATGCGTAGCACGAGATCCTCGACCTGCGAGGGAAAGACGTTGACGCCGCGGACGATGAGCATGTCGTCACTGCGCCCGGTGATACGCTCCATGCGCCGCATGGCGCGGGCACTGGGGGACAGCAGCCGCGTCAGATCGTGCGTGCGGTAGCGGATGACGGGCAGGGCTTCCTTGGTGAGGGAGGTGAGCACAAGCTCGCCCGGCTCACCGTCGGGGAGGACTCTCCCGCTCTCCGGGTCGATGATCTCTGGAAAGAAATGATCCTCCCAGATGACCGCTCCGTCCTTGCTCTCGAGACATTCGCAGGCAACACCCGGACCCATCACTTCGGATAGCCCATAGATGTCCAGCGCATCGAGCTCGAAGCGCCGCTCGATCTCGGCGCGCATCGACTCCGTCCAGGGCTCGGCCCCGAAGATCCCGATGCGTAGCGAGCTCGCTCTCGGATCCAGACCCTGACGCTCGAACTCCTCGGCAATGTTGAGCATGTACGAGGGCGTCACCATGATGATGTCGGGACGCAGGTCCTCGATGAGTTGCACCTGGCGCTGACTCTGGCCGCCCGAGACCGGTATGACGGTGCATCCCAGCCGCTCGGCCCCGTAGTGCGCACCCAGACCTCCGGTGAACAGGCCGTAGCCGTAGGCGATGTGAACGATGTCGCCTGGACGCCCGCCAGCGGCACGGATCGAGCGCGCCATGAGGGTGGTCCACGTCTCGATGTCGTGGGCCGTGTAAGCCACGATCTTGGCCTTGCCCGTAGTACCGCTCGAGGCATGAACCCTCACCACCTCGCTGCGGGGCACGGCGAGCAATCCCCATGGATACTGCTCGGCGAAGTCCTGCTTGGTGAGGAAGGGAAAGCGCGCCAGATCCTCGAGCGTGCGCAGATCATCCGGGTGAACTCCCACCGCGGAGAAGCTGCGGCGGTAATGCTCGACTTGAGAGTAGGCGTGCTGCAGGCTGTACCGCAGCCGCTCGATCTGCAGGGCGCGCAGCTCCTCGGGGCTGGCCCGTTCGATCGGCTCGAGCCGCGCGATGCTGGAAGTCATGCGAGCGCGCCCGCTTCGTCTATGCCACTTGCGAGTCCCGATGCGACTCGAGGTATTCCTGCAGCGAGGCCACACCGCGCCGCTTGGCCTCGAACAGGCTCTCGAGGTGCTCGCGTGAGTTGATGATGCCGCGCGCTCTTAAGATCCCCGCCTCATCCACCAGCGCTGCGAAGGGCAGCCGGTCGACCTGGAACGCGAGCCCCAGCGCCGTGGAAAGCACGTACGCAAACTCCTTCAGCCCGTGCGCGCCGATGAAGCGCCGCTGCTCCTCCTCGGCGCCATCGCTCGCAAGCACGATCTCGAGCCATGCACCCTCGGCGAGCCGGCTGGACTTGAGCACGGGCAGCAAGGTCTTGCAAACCGGACAGGTCGGCGACACAAACACGAGCAGCATGCTCTTGCCACCTGCGGCAGGGATGCCGATCTCGACGGCGCGCCCGCCCAGATCGGTGAGCCTCAGTGCGGGGGCCGGCTCCCCGACCTTCAAGCCTCGCTTGAGCATCAACGCACCCACGGGACCGATGCGCTCGTGCAGGACTCCGATCTGGCGCACGAGAGCAAGCACGACGGCGCACAGCACGAGCACGACGATCCACAGCACCGTGTTCGAGACGATCAACGCCTCAACCATGAGCCTCGTCTCCGACGTGCCGGGGCAGCCGTTCTGCGCTGCTGGCGAGTGCATCCGCGACTGCGTAGAGCAACGCAGCCGCCGCGACTCCCGCGGCGACCGTGAACACGTCAATCCAATCCAGCGTGCGCACGCCTCGCGGCAGAAATCCCGCTGCGAGAGACACCAGGAGGAGCGCACCGTTGCGCCAGAGGAGCGCCACGGAGAGGCTGGTGCGCGCACCGAAGCCCACGCAGCCGCAGTCGAGCTGGCGCCGCCCGCGGCGCAGGTTGACGGCGATCGCCAGTGCGTATGCACCCAGAAGCAATGCGCTTGCGAGGCCAGCCGCAGACCGTGTGGCAGAGAGCAGAATGCCGCAGGCAACGCCGATCTCGACGAGCGGCAGGGCCCGCGCCACGATGGGGGCCGCTCGCCGGGGGAGCAGCGCATACGCGGACAGTGCGTCCGAGAACGCTCGCAGGTCTAGGAGCTTGTGCAGGCCGGCTGCGGCCCAAAGCCCCGCCAATGCGAGCGAGAGGATCAGCGCGGGGACCGGATCAATGTGCCCGGTCATGAGGAGGCTCTGAGGATCGACGGACCTCCTCGAGCAGCCGCGCACGCGTGGCGTTCACCTGCAGAAGCGGTGTGCGCCGGTAGCGCGCCACCTCCGCTGCCGTGAAGGGCGCGGGCTGCGGATGTGAGTCTTGTGCCAGATTGCGCATCATCCAGTTGAGCAACATCGCAAGGTCCGCATCGGACAGGCGCGACTGCGCAACCCCAGGCACCTGCAGAATGTAGCGCCGACCCGCCGCCAGGCGCGCGAAAGGCGCGAGCGTCTCCCGGATCGAGGGCACATGACCGGGCTCTCCGGAACCATCCGGCGTGTGGCAGCCCATGCACTGCAGCATGTAGTTGGTCTGCGGCTCGAACGCGGCGACCGTCGTGCAAGTCAACGCGACGACCCCTGCGGCCGCGAGCCGCTGCACCCGCCGGCGTACGCACATGGCCGGCAGCCCTAGCGCGCCGGCGCGATGATGCGCGCGGTGGAGCAGTTGTACGGAATGTTCGCCTTGCTCATGCCCGAGCACCAATCGTAGTCGTTCGATTGGAAAGGCATATAAAGCGGGGTGTCCCGCTCGTTGCGGTTGCAGAAGCAACGGCCGCAGCTGCTCTTACCGCAGCAATCGTTGTAGGAGATGACGTAGTCCACACCCTCGGTCGGATTGTGGCACGTGCCCACCCAGGTGACGGGAGAGGGTTGCGTACCCGGAGGACACGCGCCGGGAGAGCCTCCGCAGCACGCGCACAGAAAGCCATCGATCGCACAATGGCGCCAGTACTGACAGCTCGTGGGGTCTTGTGAGGCCCCGACCGGACTGGC
This sequence comes from Steroidobacteraceae bacterium, assembly GCA_035524075.1. GTDB lineage: Bacteria > Pseudomonadota > Gammaproteobacteria > Steroidobacterales > Steroidobacteraceae > JASHUC01. The sequence goes on from DATKPP010000045.1 coordinate 405,639, forward strand.
CTGCGCACCGCGCGCGCCGCGCGCGACCGGCAGCAGCGGCAACGCACCGGCCCCGACGAGGACTGCACCGAGCGCGCCGAGCAGCGAGCGACGCGAGGAGCGACGCGCCACGGCGCGCGCAGACCGCTCGGCGACCTGGTCGAGCCAGCTCATGGGGTCACCAGCAACATCGGGGTACTGCCTGCGTCCTCGACCGAGCGCAGGTGACGGCCGCTCACTGCGTCGTACACATCGAGCACCGTGCTATCCATGAACGCGGCGAACATGAGCGGCTTGGCATCCCGAGTGACCTGAATCGATGCGGCGAGGCTCTGCAACGCGATCCGGGCGACGCGACGCCGCTGCGCGAGATCATAAACCCAGACCTGCTTGCCAGGAGCCTTGTGAGTCTCAGGACCCCCCTGATGCATGATCGAGTACAGCCGACCGGAGCCCGTGTGCACGGCAAGCTGCTGCAGCCCACCCGGCCGCCAACCCTGCTGGCGCTCCGCGCTGGTGAGCAATGACCAAGGCTTGCCCGCCTGCAGACCGGCTGCGGTGATCTGCACCGGGTAGATCGTGCCGCCGAACGAGACGAACAGCCACGTGTTGCCGACGCGAACGGCCTTCTCGGTGACAGGGTCGCCGGTCACATCGAACATGCGCGCCGACCGCGTGCGCGAGGCCACGTGTCCGAGCTCGTCGAGCTGCACCTGCAGCAGCGCGCCATCGGCGCAGATGCTGAAGAACGAACGCGGTCCCGTGGGATAGACCAGGGCGCATCCGGGAGTCTCTGCTTCCCCCACAAACCGGCGACTCCGAGTATCGATCACGCTCACGGATTGAGCCGGAGTGAAGTTGTAAACGAGCAGGAAGCGCCCGTCGTCGGTCAGCTCGGACTCCGCCATCATGGGTATGGCCGACGCCCGCTTGGGCGGGATCGCGATCTCCCCGAGCACGGACAGGTGGACGGGGTCGTAGAGCGAGACCACATCGGTACGCGTACCGCGCGTGCCGCGCGAGAAGTAGGTCTCGGGCGAGAAGATCACCCGGCCGTCGTGGGCGAGCACCACTCGCTCGAACCCAAATCCGGTGCTGAGCAGACCCAGGAACTTTCCGGTATCGCCGTCGATCAGGCGTGCCTGGCCGTCCGACATGTGATCGAAGACCATGTCGTTGACCCAGACCCAGTGGGGTGAGGCTGTCGCAGGCAGCGATGCCACCTGACCTGCCGGGTCGGGCTGCAGCGCGGCTGCGCCGAGGCACTGCGCCCCAGGAAGCAGCGCGACGCAGGCTGCCGCGATGCCGATGGTCGTCCTCATGACTCCCCCAAACGACGGCCGTCGATGATACACCCCTCCAAGCGCGCAGGTGCACGGGAGGATCCCCTGGCCCACCGGGACGTTTTGAAGGCACCACCACTGGGGGAGCTCATGCTGCAAGTCATCGTGCGATTCCTCGTCGGCGGGACGATCGTGAGCCTGTTCGCGCTCCTGGGCGATCTCCTGCGTCCCAAGGGATTCGCCGGGCTTTTCGCAGCCGCCCCATCGGTCGCACTGGCGACTCTCGCGCTGACGGCGTTCACCCAAGGTGCCGACTACGCTTCCCTCGAGGCGCGCTCCATGATCGCCGGCGCCGCAGCGTTCGTCGGGTATTCGATCGGCTGCGTGTACTTCCTGGGCGTCCGGCACACGAAATCCCTGCCCACCGCCGCTTTGATGCTCGCGCTATGGGCGCTCGCGGCGGGCGGTCTGTACATCGGGATCCTGCGCAAATGATGATCAAGGCCGACCTCGGAGCTCTCAAGAGGACTCGATGGCACGAGTACCTCATTCGGTTTGCCTTCGGCGGGATGATGACGGTCGCGACCGGGTGGGTCGCCAATCGATTCGGCCCGGCCGTGGGGGGTCTGCTCCTGGCATTCCCGGTGATCTTCCCCGCAAGCGCCACACTCGTGGAAAAGCACGAGCTGGAAAGGAAACGGCGCGCAGGCATTCCCTTTACGCTCCGGGGCCGGCTGGCCGCTGCCCTCGATGCGAGAGGTGCTGCGATGGGGGCCCTGGGTCTGATGACCTTTGCCGTGGTGACCTGGAGACTCGTGCTCCATTGCAGCCTGCTTGCCACCCTTGCCTCGGCACTGGGGAGTTGGCTGACCGTCTCGGGAGCTCTTTGGTACATCCGCAAGCACCATCCGTGGGCGCGGCCGACCGGCATCCCGACATAGCGAACAGCTGCTAGGATTGCCGCCCATGAAAACCCGATCACTCGGCGGCCTGCTGACGTGCCTTCCACTGGTCTTCTGCGCACCCCTGCCGGCGAAGAGCGCTGCGTCCGCGCAGGAGCGGCTCGCCGAGCCGTAGAGCAGCAAGCCCTCTGCGCCAGGAGCCCGCATGCGCTTCGCCAGGGAGCCACGCCTACACAGCGTTACGATCACGAGCCTCCGGCCGACTCAGATCACCGTGGGCATGCGCGAGGTGGATGCCAAGCGGCGAAGCTGGCGGCTGCATTCCGAGCGCAAGAAGGCCGACTTCCTCGGCAGACATCTCATCCCCGTGGTCTGGGGGCCGAAAGAGCAGCTCTACGTCATCGACCATCATCATCTTGCGCTCGCGCTGCACCGCGAAGGCGTCAGAGAGGTGGCGACCACCATCGTTGCCGACCTGCGCCTCCTGCCCAAGGATGCGTTCTGGATCTATCTCGACAACCGAGGATGGCTGCACCCCTTCGATGCGGAGGGGCAGCGGCGCGACTACGCTGACGTGCCCAGGCGGCTCACCGATCTGATCGACGATCCCTACCGAAGTCTCGCGGGCGAGCTGCGCCTGCGAGGCGGGTTCTCCAAGGACACGACGCCCTTCAACGAATTCCTGTGGGCGGACTTCCTGCGCCGACGGATCAAGCGCAAAGCGGTGGCCGATGACTTCCCACGCGCGCTGCGGCTTGCGTTGAAATACTCGCAAAGCGCCGAGGCAAGCTATCTGCCGGGATGGTGCGGGCCCTCGGAGAGAGGCTGATCGCCGCTCAGCGGGCGGCGGCGGAGTCCCTACGGCTTGCGCTCCAGGACCTCGATTCTCAGGTGCCGCACGCCCGACTGACTCAGCGAGTCGCGCCCATTCCAGATCTCCCGCTCGGCGAGCATCTCCAGTGTCTCCTCGAGCGTCTCGGTGCCATCGCGGACGCCCTTGGATCCCGAGCTGGCTCGGCGTTTTGGCTCTGCTGCCGCGCGCGGCGCCGGGCTGCTCTGTGGAATGTCCTCGAGGGGGACGCTCACGAGCGGAAATGCAAAGGTGTCGGTCGAGGCCTCACGAGCGCGTGTGATCTCCTCATCGGTGACCGGCACCACGACTGCGGCGGCGAATTTGGCGCGCACCTGGGAGGCAGCCTCCTTTGCAGTGGCTGCATCGGGAAAGAATCCCATCCTGAGAAAGTAACGGGAGCGACCATCGCGGCGACTCTCCGTCGCGTAGAGGGTGTGAATCTTGAAGAGGGGCAGCGATGGAACGCGACCCGGGTCGATGGGCTGCATCGACCAGTGAAGCTGTACGGCAAAGAAGACCGGCTCACCCTGGACGACCGCTTCCTTCAAGGCGCGACGTGTCGTCGTATCCTCGGGACGCAGCAGCCCGATCTGCGCGCCGTGTCCCCGCTTGGTGTCGTTCTGCCCGGGAGCGGCACCGCGCCCTTCGAGGATCTTCATCACCTGAGTGTCGGTCAATTGCTCGGCCGCGGGCCCACGAGGCTGCAGCCCGGTAGCCGGGGGATCGGCGGTCGGAGCCCGATTCACGATCGCGCGAGGAAAGCGCCGATGCACCGCTTGCAACAACCGCTGCGCGTGCGCGAGCGTCTGGAAGTACCCCATGTGCAGGTATATCCGCTCGCTACCGTCGCACTGAGGAGCACGGGTAGTAAAAAACCGGAACTGCTTGAGCTCTGGAGCCTGCGGGGGCCGAAGGGTCGCGGGACCTTCCAGCGTGCAGAGCGTGAGGATGAACGGCCCGGTAGGGGTCGGCCCGCCGTCCGTATCGATGCTCGAGGACTCAGGGCGCGAAGGCCCGCTGGGTGTGGCTGACGTCGCTGTCATAGGCTCTCCCCGGGAAATATGCAGACCTATCGCTGCCGGGAGAGCACGAGACCGAAGCAGTCGAGCTTGCACTCTCACGCCTGGGACGTGAGGAGGCGACCCCGCTGTCTTAGGCAGTCATGCCCTTAGACCGGTAGCTTTGCGTCCCCGTCTTTCGACGGGTTTGCCCTTGAACGAGGCAAGCATGGGCCCTGACGCGGCGTATGTCCAGTGGCATCGCAACGCCCCCAATGCCCCCAATGCCTGCTGCTACCGAGGCGCTTCCTTGCGGCGCCAAGCGAAATACCTGTCCAGCGCGATGAGCTGCTCGAGGTTCGGCACGCCCGGCCGTGCGCTCGGTCTGGCGTCGAAGTGCATCACGCTCGGGTGTGCGTCACTGAAGGCGGGCCAGGGTGGCAGTCCCGGCGCGTTCGGGTTGCCGGTCCGGGCGAAATTCACCCAGTAGCTGCTCATGAGGTCCGACAGTTCCTGGTCGGCCGCGCTTGGCTGCATGCCGGGGCGGCCCAGGTTGCCAAACACGAAAGCGATCTCGGATGCGTGACTTGAGCCCTCGGGTGATGCGGGCGTGCGGTGGTCGAAGTAGTAGAGATACGCCTTGCGGCTTCCCGGGTGCTCGGACTGAAGGCTCGCCCACCTCCACGTGGACCAGGCGAACACCGAGTCCCTGAAGTTGTTCTTGGCCGCCGTGTGTGCCTCGGCATCCGTAGCATGGGGGTTGGCCGCGAGGATGAGGTCGGCCTTCTCGCCGTACTCGCCGCGAATCTGCCTTTCATACTCGGCCGGACTCACCTTGGGAGGTGTGAACGCCGCACCCTCGTCGGAGTTGGTGCCGATGAGAACCGGGGTATCGTTGAAGCGACCCGCCTGGTAGAGCGCGTATTCATCGCCCACGATCACATAGCCGTCGAGTGTCGGCCAGAATCCCCCGCGAACGGCTCGCTCCGCCTTCAGGAGCGTCTCTGCAGGCAGTTGCCGGGCGGTCGTGATGTCCTTGGCTCCGAGCGATGCGAGAAATGAGTTGCCGGTCTGTTCGGCAAGCTCGAGGGTCGGCACACCCTGCCCGGCCCGACTGTGGGGCGGAGTCAGCGAGCCTCCGCTCTCGGAGATCGCACGCTGATAGAGACCTCGTGCCCGCGGTGAGGCGGCCAGCATGCTCACCGAGATGCCACCCGCCGACTCGCCGAAGATCGTCACCCGGTGTGGATCACCCCCGAACCGCGCGATGTTCTTGCGCACCCAGCTCAAGCCTGCAATCTGGTCCTCGAGCCCATAGTCGCCTGAGCCGTGACCGCTCTCACGACTCAGCTCCGGGGCAGCCAGGAACCCGAAGGCACCCACCCGATATGCGACCGATACGAGAACCACACCTTTCTTGGCAAAGTGCGCGCCGTCGTAGAGCGGCCAATTGGTCGCCCCACCGACGAACGCGCCCCCGTATATCCACACCATGACGGGG
>DATKPP010000046.1:0-12546 GCA_035524075.1 Steroidobacteraceae bacterium
GGGCTGACCCTGGCCAGCAGTGGGGTGTTCTCGGGGGATACCGTCAACTTCTCGGACAGCTCGGCGGCCTTTGCCAGCAAGAACGTGGGTACCGGGATCAGCATCGCGGTGAGCGGCATCACCGACAGCGGTGCGAGCGCGGGCAACTACACGCTCAGCAATACCACTGCGACCACCTCGGCGAACATCACACCCAAGTCGATCACCGTCACGGCCACAGGTACCAACATCGTCTACAACGGCGGCGTCAATGACACCGTCACACTTGCGAGCAGCGGGATCATCTCCGGTGACACGGTGAGCTTCTCGGACAGCTCCGCGACGTTTGCCAACGCGAATGTGGGCAACGGCAAGACGGTCACAGTAAGTGGGATCACCGACAGTGGCGCGAGCGCGGGCAACTACACCCTCGGCAATACCACCGCGACCGCCACGGCCAACATCACACCCTACGTGCTGAGCCTCAGTGGCACGCGAGTGTACGACGCCAACACCGATGCGGCGGCCACTTTGTTCGGCACCGCCGGTGTGCTCACCGGGACCAACGGGGAGACCCTCACGCTTTCGGGCACGGGGACTTTGAGCGGCAAGAACGTCGGATCCGAGAGCTTTGCCTCACTCTCGGGGTTCACCCTCACCGGCAACGGCAGCGCGCTGGCGAGCAATTACACCTTCAGCGGCGGAACCGACTCGGTCACGATCACGCCGCTTGCCATCACGGTCGCCGCGACGGCGCCGAACAAGGTGTACAACGGCACCACGGCCGACCCGGGGGTGACCCTGGCCAGCAGCGGGGTGTACTCCGGGGACACAGTGAACTTCTCGGACAGCTCTGCGACCTTTGCGAGCCCCAACGCAGGCAACGGCATCACCGTCACGGCGAGCGGCATCACGGCGAGCGGCGCGAGTGCGAGCAACTACACGCTCAGCAACACCACTGCGACCACCACCGCGAACATCACCCCTTACGTGCTGAGTCTGACCGGCACGCGTGTGTACGATGCCAACACCGATGCGGTGGCGACGCTCTTTGGTAGCGCAGGCACCCTCAACGGGGTTGCCGGGCAGACCCTGAGCCTGTCGGGCACGGGTACCCTGAGTAGCAAGAACGTCGGCACCGAGAGCTTCGCCTCCCTGGCAGGCTTCACCCTCACCGGCAACGGCAGCGCGCTTGCGAGCAATTACACCCTCACCGGCGGCACCGACTCGGTCGTGATCACCCCGGCGACCCTGACGGTCTCAGGCACCACGGCCGCGGGCAAGGTCTATGACGGCACCACCACCGCCTCGTTGAGCGGAGCGACGCTGGTCGGGATCCTCGGCAGCGACAGTGTCACGCTCGGCAATGACACCAGCGGCACATTTGTCACCAAGAACGCCGGCACGAATATCGCCGTGACGACGGGGATGACGGTCAGCGGTGCCGATGCCGGCAATTACACCCTCACCCAGCCCAGCGGCATCACCGCGAGCATCACGCCGTATGTGTTGAGCCTGACGGGCACGCGAGTGTACGACGCGAACACCGATGCGGTGGCAACACTCTTTGGCACCTCCGGTGTGCTCAACGGCGTCAACGGGGAGACCTTGACCCTCTCGGGCACGGGCACCCTGAGCAGCAAGAACGTCGGAACGGAGAGCTTCGCCTCCCTCGCAGGCTTCACCCTCACTGGCAACGGCAGTGCCCTTGCGAGCAACTACACGTTCTCCGGGGGCACCGACTCGGTCGTGATCACCCCGGCGACCCTGACGGTCTCAGGCACCACGGCCGCGGGCAAGGTCTATGACGGCACGACGATGGCCGCATTGAGCGGGGCGACGCTTGCGGGTGTGTTCAGCGGTGACAGCGTCACCCTCGGCAACGACACCAGCGGGACGTTTGCAAGTGCCAACGTCGGTACCCACATCGCGGTGACGACCGCGATGACGATCAGTGGCGCGGACGCCGGCAACTACACGCTCACCCAACCGAGCGGACTCAACGCCAACATCACGCCCTACGTACTGAGCTTGACGGGCACTCGAGTGTACGACGCCAACACCGATGCGGTGGCTGCACTCTTTGGCACCACTGGTGTGCTCAACGGCGTCAACGGGGAGACCTTGACCCTCTCGGGCACCGGTACCCTGAGCAGCAAGAACGTCGGCACCGAGAGCTTCGCCTCCCTCGCAGGCTTCACCCTCACCGGCAACGGCAGCGCTCTTGCGAGCAATTACACCCTCACCGGCGGCACCGACTCGGTCGTGATCACCCCGGCGACCCTGACGGTCTCAGGCACCACGGCCGCGGGCAAGATGTACGACGGCACCACCACCGCCTCGTTGAGCGGCGCGACGCTGGTCGGTGTGCTTGGCAGTGACAGCGTCACGCTCGGCAACGACACCACCGGGACGTTCGCAAGTCCCAACGCAGGCAACAACATCTCTGTGACCACTGCGATGACGATCGGTGGCACCGGTGCCGGTAACTACACCCTGACGCAACCCAGTGGCGTCACGGCGAGTATCACGCCGTATGTGTTGAGCCTGACGGGCACGCGTGTGTACGATGCGAACACCGATGCAGCGGCGAGTCTCTTTGGCACCATTGGTGTGCTCAACGGGACCAACGGGGAGACCTTGACCCTCTCGGGCACAGGCACCCTGAGCGGCAAGAACGTCGGCACCGAAAGCTTCGCCTCCCTCGCAGGCTTCACCCTCACCGGCGACGGCAGTGCCCTTGCGAGCAACTACACCTTCACCGGTGGCACGGACTCGGTCGCGATCACTCCGGCAACCCTCACCGTCGCAGGCACGGTTGCAGCGGGCAAGGTCTACGACGGCACGATGATGGCCTCACTCAGCGGGGCGACGCTTGCGGGTGTGTTGGGCGGCGACAGCGTCACGCTCGGCAACGACACCACCGGGACGTTTGCAAGTCCCAACGTCGGTAACCATATCGGCGTGACGACCGCGATGACGATCAGTGGCGCGGACGCCGGCAACTACGTGCTCACCCAGCCCAGCGGACTCAACGCCAACATCACGCCGTATGTGTTGAGCCTGACGGGCACTCGAGTGTACGACGCCAACACCGATGCGGTAGCCGCGCTCTTTGGCACCGCCGGTGTGCTCAACGGCGTCAATGGGGAGACCTTGACCCTCTCGGGCACGGGCACCCTGAGCGGCAAGAACGTTGGGAGTGAGAGCTTCGCGTCGCTCTCGGGGTTCACCCTCACCGGCAACAGCGGTGCCCTTGCGAGTAACTACACATTCACTGGTGGTACCGACTCGGTCGTGATCACCCCGGCGACCCTGACGGTCTCAGGCACCACGGCCGCGGGCAAGGTCTATGACGGCACGACGGTGGCTGCACTGAGCGGGGCGACCCTGGTGGGGGTGCTCGGCAATGACAGTGTCACCCTCGGCAACGACACCAGCGGCACATTCGCCACCAAGAACGCCGGCACGAATATCGCCGTGACGACGGGAATGACGGTCAGCGGTGCCGATGCCGGCAATTACACGCTCACACAGCCGACGGACCTCACCGCCGACATCACGCCGAAGCCCATCACGGTGGCGGCAACAGGCAGCAACGAGGTGTACAACGGAGGGACCGCCGACCAGGTGGTACTCGCAAGCAACGGCGTCCTGGCCGGCGACAGTGTCAGCTTCACGGACAGCTCCGCGACGTTTGCGACTCCCACGGTGGGGAACAACAAGACGGTGACCGTGAGCGGCATCGCCTTGACGGGTGCGTCGGCCGGGAATTACGTCCTGACGAGTGATGTGGCGCTGACCACCGCCGACATCACACCGAGCGACGGGGCGCAGCAGACGGCCGCCGCCGTGACCTACCTCGAGCTCTCCCAGGATGAGATCGCGACGCCTTACGGCTTGGCGCCCTCGGAGTCGCCCGGTGAGCTCACCAGCAATCGCAAGATGGCGCATCAGTCGGTCGCGCCCAACCAGGAGCGTCGCGACTTCGAGCCTGGACTCGCCCTGCAGGTCATCGACGGCGGAATTCGCATGCCGCCGCCGGTGAACTGAGGCGGACGCCGATGAGCCCCTTGCGTTCAGGATCTGCGCGTCTCCAGGCGTTCGTGCCTCTGCTCCTGCTGAGCGCGGTGCTCGGCTGCGCGGCCCCGTTGAGTGTATTTGCTCAGGCGCAGCCGCCCTCGGGCGGCCAGCTGCAGCAGCAGCTGACGCTTCCGCCCGGTCCCGCCAATGCAGCCAAACCGTCGCTCGAGATCGAGCTATCCTCCGAGAAGCGCTCGGCAAACACAGCGCCCATCCCCGTGAAGGTCATCGAGATCACCGGAAACACGCTGCTGCCGAGCGCGCAGCTGCACGCGCTCGTGGCGTCCGCGGAAGGCAAGACCCTCACTCTTGGACAGCTTCAGGCGCTCGCCGAGCGCATCACCACCTTCTACCGTCGCCATGGCTATCCTCTGACGCGTGCCTACGTGCCGGCACAGCGCATCGTGAATGGCAAGGTGACACTGGCGGTGCTCGAGGCGCGCTACGGTCTGGTTCAGCTCGACAACCGCAGCACCACGTCCGATCGGCCCCTGCGCGAGACACTGGCTGCGCTCGCCAGCAACTCGCCGGTGAGCGAGCAGACGCTCGACCGTACGCTGCTCCTGATGGCGGACATCCCCGGCGTCATCGTCAACTCCACGCTGCGCCCGGGCGCGGCGACCGGCACGTCGGATCTGGACGTCGATGTGACCTCCGGACAGCGCTACAGCGGCCTCGCCGCTGTCGACGATTACGGCAATCGCTACACCGGCCGCGTCCGCGGCACCGGCCGCTTGGATGTGAACGGATTACTCGGGGAGGGGGACCAGCTCGACATGAATGTGCTGAGCTCCGGCAGCGGTCTCTCGTACGGGCAGCTCGGCTATCACCTCTTGGCCGACGGTCAGGGGACCGTCGTCGGCGCCTCGGCCTCGGAGCTGTACTACCAGCTCTCGGGCAGGCTGGCGCCGCTCGAGGCGCGAGGCACGGCGCAGGTGGACAGTGCGTCCGTGAGTCAGCCGCTCATTCGAACAGTTGCGGGCAATCTGTATCTGCAGGTGCAGTACGATCACAAGGACCTGCTAGATCGACTGGAGGCCGCCTCCATTCATGATTTTCGCCAGACGAACGATGCAACCGTGACTCTCGCGGGCGATCGGCGCGATGCTGGCGGCATCACCAACTTCAGTTTCGGCGCCACGCTCGACGATGTAAGCTTCGAGAACCAGGCGGCCCGCATCGCCGATCGCATCGGGGCGGATACTCAGGGGGCGAGCGAGCACTACGATTTCACGCTGGCTCGTCTACAACAGCTCGACGAGCACGATGGGATTTACGTGGCGGCCACCGGTCAGCTGGCAAGCCGCAATCTCGACCCCTCCGACCAGTTCTACCTGGGCGGCCCGAGCAACGCACGCGGCTACGACGTGGGTGTCCTCACGGGGGCGGATGGTTACCTGGTCACGGCCGAGTGGCGTCGCTCGCTAGGGTTGCCCTGGCGCGGGGCGTGGCTTGCGAGTGTGTTCGTCGATCACGGCGGTTTGCAGGTGTACAAGCACCCGGTGAGCCCGGGCCCCGACTCCGCCACGGTCTCGGACGTGGGGGCGGGGCTGCACTGGGACGGCCCCAAACAGTGGCAGCTGAGCGTGCAGGCTGCAACCCCCTTCGGCCCCACCTCTCCGCTCCTCGGCACGACCTCCGGTGCCCGCGTCTGGGCGCAGCTCCAGAAGGGATTCTGATTCGAGCGTACATAACGCATTCTGGTCCGTAGAAAGCCGAACTCGTATCACAGGGGCATTTCGGTTTTCCGCAATCGCCAGTGCCCATGGCTCGCCGATACTGGGTTCGGTCTCGAACTGGATGTTGGACCTGGAGTCACCAGCCCATGACGGGCGCCTATAATCCCTGGCTCGTTTGTCTCTCGATCATCGTTGCGATCTTCGTCTCGCATACGGCGCTCAGACTGTCCGCGCGTGTTGCAGAGAGCTCGGGCAAGCCGTCAGCACGGCTGTGGCTCATCGGTGGCGCAGTCTCCATGGGCTGCGGGATCTGGTCGATGCACTTCGTGGGCATGCTGGCCTTCTCGCTCCCCATTGCCCTGTCCTATGACATCAACACGACCCTCGTATCGCTCACGATCGCGATCGCACTCTCGGGATTTGCGCTCGCGATCACGAGCCGCGCCCGGCTTTCCTGCCCGCGCCTTGCGATCGCGGCGCTCGTGATGGGAATCGGCATCTGCGCCATGCACTACACCGGCATGGCGGCGATCCAGATTTTCCCGACGATCAGCTACGTGCGGGGGCTGCTCGTCGCATCGTTTGTGATCGCGGTGGGTGCGTCATACGCCGCCCTGTGGCTGTTCTTTCGCCTGCGCACCGGCAGCTCCTGGCTGATCCGCCTGAAGCGGCTCGGTGCTGCGACCCTGATGGGCTCTGCCATCAGCGGCATGCACTACACCGGCATGGCAGCCACACGCTTCGCTGCGGGCTCTTACTGCACGAGCCATGCCGCCGCTAACAACAGCTGGCTCGCCGTCACCATCGCGCTGGTTGCTCTGGCCGTGCTCGCCATCACAACGGTCATGCTGCTATACGAGGCGCATCTCGACTCGGAGATACACCGGCACAACGAGCTGCTGCAGGATGCGAACGCCCAGCTGCAGCATGCTGCAAACCACGACCCGCTCACCGGCCTGCCCAACCGCCTGCTGCTCGAGGAACGTCTGCGGCTCGCAATTGCAAATGCGCAGAGCCGCGGCACACGGTTCGCGGTCTTGATCATCGACCTCGACCGGTTCAAGTCGATCAACGATTCCCTGGGCCATCTCAGCGGCGACTCCATGCTTCAGGAAGTCGGGACGCGCCTGGTTGGGCTGTTACGTGCGCCGGACACGGTCGCGCGGCTGGGGGGAGATGAATTCGTGGTCCTCATCGCCGATGTTCTCCGCTTACCGGACGTGGAGCGGATCGCCGCGAGGATTCTCGCGGAAATTGCCCGTCCGCTGACACTTTCCGGCCTCGAGATACATATCTCCGCCAGCGTCGGCATCAGTGTCTGGCCGGATGACGGGACGGATGCGGCTTCGATGCTGCGGCACGCCGATGCGGCGATGTATCACGCGAAGAAGAGCGGCTGCAACATGCATCAGTTCTTCGCGCCCCGGATGAACGCGTTCACGCGTGAGCGCCTGGAGCTCGAGAATGGACTGCGTCGCGCGCTCTCCCAGGGCGAGCTCGTGCTCCACTATCAGCCCAAGGTCAACGTCCGCAACGGCCGTATCGAAGGTGCGGAGGCGCTGATCCGCTGGGAGCACCCGACGCGTGGCTTGATCGGGCCAGGCGAGTTCATACCGCTCGCGGAGGAGTCCGGACTGATTCTCCCGATCGGAGAATGGGTGCTGACGGAGGCCTGCAAGCAGGCCTATGGATGGCAGGTGGCAGGCCTGCGGCCCGCGTGCGTGGCGGTGAACCTCTCGGTGCAGCAGTTCCGCCAGAGGGATCTGGTGGCGATCGTGCGGCGAGCGCTGAGGACCGCTCGACTGCACCCGCATCAACTGGAGATCGAACTGACCGAGAGCACGGTCATGCAGGACGCCGAGCAGTCCATCGCCGCGCTGCGCGAGCTGAGCGAGCTCGGCGTGCGCATCGCCGTGGACGACTTCGGGACCGGATACTCGAGCCTCAGCTACCTGCGGCGCCTGCCACTCGACAGTCTCAAGATCGATCGTACGTTCATCCGCGAGCTCGTCACGAGCCGTGACGATGCCGCCATCGTGCGGGCCATCATGTCGCTCGCCCACAGCCTGCATCTCGGCGTCGTGGCCGAGGGCGTCGAGACAGCCGAGCAGCTCGACTTCCTACGGGAAATCGATTGCGATCAGTACCAGGGCTATTACTACAGTCCGCCGCTCAGCAGCAACGGCTTCGTCGCGCTGGTGCGTGAGCAGCCGCGCGCTCGGCCCGAGCATCGTCCATTGGAATTCCCCGACACTCTGGTGGCACGAGCCCTGCAGGTCGTCTAGCGATCCAGTCGCGCGCCCGCCTGCTCCCAGCGGGCGCGAGCGGCACCTACCACGGCAGAGAGTACGTCTTGATATTGGTGAAGCTCTTCATGGCTTCCTGCACCCCTTCCTTGTAGCCCAGCCCGGAATCTTTGATGCCCCCGAAAGGCGTGAGCTCCAGGCGATAGCCCGGCACCTCACGTACGTTGACGCTGCCGACGTTCAGCTCGGACACGAAGCGCGTGATGTAGTCCAGGCGATTGGTACAGACGGCAGATGAGAGGCCATAGGCCGTACCGTTGGCGATCCTGATGGCATCGTCGATCGTCTTGAAGGTCACGATCGGTGAGACGGGTCCGAAGGTTTCCTCCTTCACGACCCGCATCTGAGGGTCCACGCGGTCGAGCACGGTTGGCGAGTAGAGTGCCCCCTCGCGGATGTTCCCGTAGAGCAGGCGGGCGCCGGCTGCAACCGCCTCGTTGACCTTGCCCTCGAAGGAGCGGGCGGCCGCCTCGTCGATCACGGTACCCATGTCGGTTGCAGGATCCATGGGATCGCCGTACTTCACTGCGCGGGTCTTCTCGAGCAGCCGCTCCGTGAAACGCTGCGCGACCGACTCCTGGACCAGCATGCGCTTGATGGCGGTGCAGCGCTGTCCGGAGTTCTTGTACGAGCCTGCCGCTGCCAGAGCGGCGGCCTCGTCCATATCCGCATCCTCCATGACGATGATGGGATCGTTGCCACCGAGCTCGAGCACCTGGCGCTTGTAGATGGCCTTGGCCGCGATGTATTTGCCGACGGGCACTCCGCCGGTGAAGGTGATCAGATCCACATCCGCGTGCGTCAGCAACTCGTCGGCGATCTCGCGCGGATCCCCGGTGAGCACACTGAACATCTCGGGCGGCAGCCCGGCCTCGTACAGGATGTCGGCGAGCAAGAGGGCGCTGAGAGGCGTCTTCTCCGAAGGCTTGAGCACCATTCTGTTGTTGGTGCTGATGCTCGGCGCGACCTTGTGTGCGACCTGATTCAGCGGATGATTGAAGGGGGTGATCGCCGTGATGACCCCCAGGAGCGGCTCGCGCAGCGTGTAAACCTTGCGGCGCTTGCCATGCGCGGTGAGGTCGCACGAGAAGATCTGCCCATCGTCCTGCAGCGCCGCATTGCCGGCGAAGACAAACACGTCGCAGGCCCGGCCCACCTCGTAAAGCGAGTCCTTCTTGCACAAGCCGCTCTCGGCGGTGATGAGATCGGCAATCTCCTCGCTGCGCGAGCGCAGGGTCTCCGCGGTGCGCAAGCAGATGCGCGAGCGCTCGTATCGCGTGAGCTGCGAGCGGAAGGCCTTGGCGGTCGTGATCGCCTGGCGCACCTCTGCAAGGGATGCCTGCGCGACCGTTCCGATGACGGCACCGGTATATGGATTGCGCACCTCGCTCGTGCGCTCGGTGCCGATACGCTTGCCGGCGATACGCAAGGGCTCGTGCCGGATGGCATCAGCGCGATGACTCTGGGCGGCTCGCTGCGGACTAGTGGGTGGCATGGTTCAGCACCCAATCGAAGGCATCAAAGTTGCGCCAGCGATGGTTGGTGTCGAGCTGGGCGACGCGCCGATTGAGAATGAGGGGCACCTGCTGCTCCGAGAGGCCACCATGCGATCGCAGGGGAACGTCGAGTCCCGACAGATCATGCCTGGCGGCCGCGCTTCCCAGGGCGACCGAGCGCGTGGAGATCACCACGAGGTCTCCGATCCGATCGGCGGGCAGCTCGAAGCGCGTGGCCGCCTCGGTGCGGGTGAGGACGCACTCGATGCCCTGGAGGGCCGCGATACGCGCGGCCAGCACCGCAGCATCCACCCCCGCCTGCAAGTAGATCGTCGCGTAGGAGCCGAGCGCCCCGTGGTGCACGACGTAGGGGTCGGTGATCGGCAGGATCACGCGCGAGGTTGCCGGCCCGAGCCAGCCGTCGAGCAGGTCCTGCAGGTAGATGACGTTCGGCGAGGCATCGAGGCGAGTCTTGGCGTTCATGCCGTGATCGGCCGTCACAGCAATCGCGCAGCCCATCGAGTCGAGCTCCCGGAGGTAACGGTCCATCATCTTGTAGAACGCGTTTGCCTCGGGTGTGCCGGGGGCGTGCTTGTGTTGCACATAGTCCGTCGTGGACAGGTACATCACATCCGGGCGGCGCGTCTGCATCAGCCGCACACCCGCTGCAAACACGAACTCGGACAGCTCCGCGCTGTAGACGCTCGGGACGGGCATGCCCACCAGCCGCAGGACGCCCTCGATGCCGTGCTCGGCAATCGTCGCCTGGTCGGCCTTCTCCGAGGAGAAGCACACACCGCGCATCTTGTGGCCCAGGAGCTTGCGCAACTTATCCTTGGCCGTGACCACGGCCACCTTGCGCCCGGCATCCGCGAGCGCCGCGAGCAGCGTCGGGGCTCGCAGCCACTTCGGGTCGTTCATCATGACCTCGGTGCCGCTTTCGGTATCGTAGAGATAGTTACCGCAGATTCCATGGACCGCGGGCGGCGCTCCGGTGACGATCGACAGATTGTTGGGATTGGTGAAGCTCGGGATGACGCAGTCCGCAATGACGGCAGTGCCCCGTGCCAGGGTGGCCTTCATCCATGGCATGTGACCGCCGGCGACCGCTTGCGCGATGTAGTCCGGCTCGCAGCCATCCACGCAAACCACCACGCTCGGCTGCTCGGGCAGGCGATAGGTGCGTCCATTCAGCTCGATGCGGCTCATGGCGCGCCTATGCCGCCGCACGCAGCTCGGCGAGCACGCGGCCGATCGCCTCGACCGCACCGCTCATGCCGTGCGGCCCGAGCTGACCCATGCAGCCCACGCGGAACGTTTCCACCGTGGTGAGCTTGCCCGGATAGAGGATGTAGCCCTGCTGCTTCACCGCGTTGTAGAAGCTCTTGAACTGGTAGTGTGGCGTGTCGGGCGCATAGAACGTCACGATGATCGGCGCCTGGATCGCGGGCGGCAGAAAGCTCTTGAGCCCGAGCCGGGCCATGCCCTCGATCAGCGTGCGGCAGTTTTGCGCATAGCGCGCACCTCGAGCAACGAGGCCGCCTTCCTCCAGGTACTGGCTGATCGCCGAATCGAAAGCGGCCACGACGTGCGTCGGGGGAGTGAAGCGCCACTGGGTCGTCCTTTGCATGTAGACCCATTGGTCGTACAGATCCATCGCCAGCGAATGACAGGTTCCCTCGCAGCGCTCGAGCACCTCTCGCCGCACAATGACGAAGCCCATGCCGGGCGGCCCCTCGAGGCATTTTCCCGAGGCCGCCACGACGGCATCGAACGGGGCACGGCGCGCATCGATCTGCAGCGCGCCGAAGGAGCTCATCGCATCGACGATGAGACCCTTGCCGGCACGGGCAACGAGCTGAGCGATCTCCTCGAGCGGATTTAAGATCCCGGTACTGGTTTCGCAATGAACCAGACCCACATGGGTGATGGAGGGGTCCGCCGCGAGGCTGCGCTCGATGTCCCGGGGCGATACTTGCGTATCCTCGGCGTAGTCGAGCGTCGTGAGCCTCCGTCCGAGCACCCGGCAGATCCGCGCCATGCGCTGGCAGTACGCACCGTTCTGCGGAATCAGCACATGGCCGGTGCGCGGCACCAGGGTGCCAATTGCGGCCTCGACTGAGAATGTGCCGCTGCCCTGCAAGGGGACGCATTCGTGTGTACCGCGGGCATTCACGATCTCGAGCAGGCGCTCGCGCACCCGGCCCGTGATGCTGTTGAAGTCCACGTCCCACGAGCCCCAATCGCGCAGCATGCTCTGCTTGGTGCGCATGGAGGTCGTGAGGGGTCCGGGCGTGAGGAGGAGGGGATCTTTGTTCATCGAGTGCGCCTTCAATCGGCCCGGCATCGGCGCCGGGCTCCGGTCTGGGCTCGGCAGGCGTGACAGTATCCTCGGTCCTGAGAACTGTCAACAGTTTACTGGTGCATGCCGGTCGGCTACACTGCGCAGAACTCAGCGAGCCGCACCGCGCATGAATTCATCGACACCCCTGCTCGAGGTCCTGCAGACGAACTCATTGCGCTCCGTCCTGCAGGAGGAGATCGAGCAGATGATCCTGCGCGGCGAGCTGACTACCGGGCAGCGCATCAACGAGGTCGAGCTGGCGGAGCGCTTTCGCACCAGTCGCGGTCCGGTGCGCGAGGCACTGCGCGCCTTGGAGGAGTGCCGCCTGGTGCGCGCCGAGCGCAACCGCGGCGTGTTCGTGCGCGAGGTGTCCGTCGCCGAAGCCGACGAGGCTTATGATGTGCGCGAGGTCCTCGATGAGCTCATCGGCCGGCGTCTCGCCGAGCGCATCACCACGCACCAGCTCGCGGCGCTGCGAGCGTTGCTCGATGAGATGGATGCCGCGGCCGCGGCTCACGATATCAAGCGCTACCACAAATTGAACCTGGATTTTCACGAGGCGCTGGTCGACTTCGTCGGCAATGCACGCCTGGCGGAGACCTACCGCCGCCTGACCAAGGAGTTGCTGCTCTTTCGCCTGCGAGGCCTGCAGGAGGGCG
>DATKPP010000047.1:0-32321 GCA_035524075.1 Steroidobacteraceae bacterium
AACAGCTACCGGCAAGTCGCCTATTCGGTTCCGTTCGGGGGCGTTCGCCAGAGCGGGGTGGGTCGCGAGCTCGGTCCGGAAGCTCTGTACGAGTACACCGAGTCGAAGAGCGTCTGGATCGGATTGCGCGGGTGATGGCCGCCCCATTCCCCCCCACTGCGACCTCCGATGCCGCTCGAGCCTGATCGCCCGCCCTTTCGTGCAGAGCACGTCGGCAGCTTGCTGCGGCCCCCGCAGCTCGCTGCAGGCCGGCAGCAGTTTCGCGAGGGTCGGCTGTCTGCCGCGGAGCTCACCACGATCGAGAACGCGGCGATCCGTCAGGTCGTGAGCCTGCAGGAGGATCTCGGCCTGAAAGCGGTGACCGACGGCGAGTTCCGCCGTGAGTCCTGGCACCTCGACTTTTTCAAGCAGCTGTCGAATGTCGTGGTGTCGCCCTCGCCGATCAGCGTGAGCTTCCACACCGAGGCGGGTGACATCCACCGCTCACCCTCGGCCCTGCGCGTCGCGGGCAAGGTCGGCCGACCGGAGCCGATCTTCGTGGAGCATTTCAAGTTCCTCAAGTCCGTGGCGCGGGCGGTGCCGAAGATATCGATACCCTCGCCGAGCAATCTGCACTTCAGGGGCGGTCGCCGCGCCGTGGATCAGGCGGCGTATCCGGACCTGGCGGAGTTTTACTCCGACCTTGCCCGTGTGTATGCCGCGGAGGTCGCCGATCTCGTCGCGGCGGGCTGCCGCTACTTGCAGATCGACGAGGTGAACTTCGCATATCTTTGCGATCCGAACATGCGCGAGGAGGTGCGCCGCGCGGGCGAGGATCCGGATTTGCTGCCACTCACGTACGCCCGGCTCATCAACAAGGCGATCGAGGGACGGCCGGCGGACATGACCGTGGCTGTGCATCTGTGCCGGGGAAACTTCGAGAGCGCCTGGCTGGCAGAAGGTGGCTACGAGCCGGTCGCGGAGGTGCTGTTCAACTCGATCGAGGCGGACGGATACTTCCTCGAGTACGACACCGAGAGAGCGGGGGATTTCCAGCCGCTGCGCCTGGTTCCGAAGGGTAAGACCGTCGTGCTCGGGCTCGTGACGACCAAGCAGGGAGCGCTCGAGAGCGCGGACGATCTCAAGCGGCGGATCGATGAGGCTGCCCGCTATCTGCCGCTCGAGCAACTCTCCCTGAGCCCGCAATGCGGTTTTGCGAGCGCCGGTCGTGGCAATGCGCTCATGTTCGAGGATCAGGTCGCAAAGCTGCGGCTGGTGGTCGAGGTGGCGCGCGAAGTGTGGGGCGATCACCGATGAAGCTGCAGCTCTGCATCGCGATCGGCGACTACGATCGCACGCGGTCGCTCATCGATGGGGGCGTACGCATCGATGGGGTCGAGCCGGTCTTCCTGGTGCTGTCTCCGGAGGAGATCTTTTTCCGGGCCTTTCGCCATCGGGATTTCGACGTCTGCGAGCTCTCGCTCAGCAGCATGGTCCTGCGATGCGCCCGAGACGACTGCCCCTACATCGCCGTGCCGGTCTTCCCGTCGCGCACCTTTCGTCACACGGCGATCGTCGTGCGCACGGATCGCGGCATCCGGACGCCCGCGGACCTCAAAGGCCGGCGCATCGGAACGCCTGAGTATCAGTTGACCGCCTGCGTGTGGGCGCGCGGGCTGCTCCACGACGAATTCGGTTTGAGCCCCTCGGAGGTCATCTGGGTGCGTGGCGGGATGGAGCAGCCGGGCCGCGTGGAGAAGATCGGCCTGGATCTTCCCGCGGACGTTCGTGTCGAGGAGGCGCCACCGAATCGCACGCTTCCGCAGCTGCTCGAGCAGGGCGATATCGACGGTCTCATCGGCCCGCGTCTGCCCGCCTACTTTGGCACCCCGGGCGTTCCGGTCGGCTGGCTGTTCCCCGATCCCATGGCGGCTGCGACGGACTACTTTCGCCGCACGGGAATCTTCCCGATCATGCACGTGGTCGGCGTTCGTCGTGATCTGGCAGAGCGCCACCCGTGGCTGCCCGCGACGATCGTGAAGGCGTTCGCAGAGGCGAAAAGCGCCGGATGGGCCCGCTTGCGCGATACGTCTGCTTCGCAGGTGATGCTGCCGTTTCTCGATCAGCAACTGCTCAACGCACAGCGGCTCATGGGGGAGGACTTCTGGCCGTACGGCCTGGAGCCGAACCGCGCTGCGCTCGAGACCTTTCTACGCTACCACCACGAGCAGGGGCTCTCGCCCCGGCGGCTCTCGGTGGATGAGCTCTTCCATCCCGCCTCGTGCGAGGTCTTCAGAATCTGATCCGGAAGGGGGCGGAGCCGTGCGCCCGGCCCCGCCCCTCGCGGTTCGTCGCGATGCTATTTCAGGCGGGCCACCTGCATGAAATCGCTGCCCAGCACGCGGCGTATTTTCCCACGATCGAACTCACCCTGATTGGAAGCTGCGACCGATCCTTCGATCTGCTTGGCGATGGCGTCACCCTTGGCGAGGCCGCCGTCGAGCGCGGCCCAGTTGGGGTACGTGATGACCAGGATCACGTCAGGGTCCTCCGGCCCTTTGGGATTGGCAAGCAGGACCTGATAGTCCGTGATGTAGCCCGCACGCTTGGCAGCTTCCTGCTCCTGCTTCCACGTGGTGTCCAGCCATTGGATGTAGTCGTCGAACTTGCCATCGACGGTACGGATGTACGAAACGTTGATGACGGGTCCCTCGCTGTAGGCGTGATCCTGTGCAAGAGCAGTGATACTCGCGCAGCTCAGGATGATGAAGGCCGCGGTAGCGGCCCGTTGCAGAAGGCTCGGCATGTCGGATCTCCTCGTCGTGATGTTCTTGGTGTGAGGACAGAAGGCTCGTGCCGCCCGAGGGCGCAGTGGCCGTCCTTTGTGCGCTGCGCATCGACCCGGGGGGCGCTCGCTTGCGCCCAAGCTTGTTCCCGATGTTCGCGCGTTGCAAGCCCGCCGCTCGCGAGTGCGCAGGCTCTTCTATATTCTGGGTGCAGGTCGGAGCAAGAGGGGACCATGGGCGAGACCGCAGGCACACTGTCGCAGCTTGCGATCGAGCTTGAGCTCGATCCAGCGACGCTCGAGAAAACCGTGGCGGCGTACATCGCCTTCCCGCTCAGCTGTGCGATCACGTTCGCCTTCGGCGGTGTGCGCACGGACAGCACCGTCCTGCGCCCGGCGACTTTCGGGCGAGTTGCAGGGGCGCACGCTGCAAGAAGCCGGGCCGCGGCGGGTTGAAGGTCTCCGGCGATGGATGTCGTACACGCGGACCGCATGCAGTGGGGAGGCACTCTGACTGCGCATCGCGCCGGGCACATGACGCACAAGGTGCTCTTCGAGGGTGAGGAGGGCAGCCCCGACAACTACCTCTTCGTCCTCGCGAACGAGCAATCCGATTACTACTCGCCGCGCCACAGGCATGCCTGGGATCAGGTGCGCTTCTGCCTCGAGGGCTCGGTGCCCATCGCGCGCGATCTGACGGTCGATGCGGGTGAGATCGGCTACTTCCCCGAGGGGGTCCATTACGGGCCCCAGCAGGGTGGCCCGAACCGCATCGTGCTGCTGCTGCAGATCGGCGGCGCGAGCGGGCTCGGCTACCTCAGCGTGAAGCAGGTGCAGCGCGGCCGTGAGCTGCTCTCGGCCGAGGGAGCCTTCGAGGAGGGGGTCTTCAAGCGCACGCGGGGCGAGGGCAAGAAGAATGAGGACGCCTACCAGGCCATCTGGCAGGCGGTGACCGGCCGGCCGCTCGCCTACCCCAGACCGCGCTACAAGACACCGATCATCCTGCGTCCGAGCGGGTTCGACTGGCAGCCGGTGCCGCAGCTGCCCGGGGCTCGGCGTAAGCGGCTCGCGAGCTTCGCCGAGCGCGATCTGTCGCTCGAGCTCGTCGCACTCGACAGCGGCTGCCGGTATCCCCTGCCGGCAGCGCGCTCCCGGCGGCTGATCTTCGTGCGCGCAGGCGCGGCCCGCTGCGCAGCGGTGGGACTGCAAGCTCATTCGGCCGCGCGGCTCGAGCCGGGCGAGGCCGCAATCTTCAGCGCCGATATGCCTTGCGAGCTGTTCATCATCGGCGCGGGGCTCGTCTCCGACGCTGCCGCTGCGGTACATTCGTAACTCGATCCGGTCTCGAGAGTGCAGGAGGGGTAAGCCCGTGGTCGATTTTTCCAAGGATCCCACCGCGCGCGGCTTCTATGCGCCCGAGCGCTTCGAGTCGAACGTCTACGACTGCGAGGTGATCGGCGAGGTTCCGCGCAGCATGAACGGGGCGTTCGTCCGCGTGGGGACCGAATGGCTCTATCCACCGACGTTCTCGGATGACTCCATCTTCAATGCCGACGGTTTCGTCGGGATGTTTCGCTTCAAGGACGGCGTCGTGGACTTCAGCGGCCGCTGGGTACGCACCGCGCGCTGGCAGGCGGACACCGCCGCCAAGCGCCAGCTCTACGGCTACTATCGCAACCCATTCACCGACGATGCGACCATTCGCGAGCGCACGATCGAGCAGCCGTACCTGAGAACGCTCGCCAATACGAACGTCCTGGCTCACGCCGGCAAGCTCTTCGCGATGAAAGAGGACGGTCCGCCCTACGAGCTCGATCCAAAGACGCTCGCAACGCTGGGACCGATGAGCTTCGGCGGAAAGTACCGCAGCCAAACCTTCAGCGCTCACCCAAAATTCGACCCCGTCTCGGGGGAGATGATCTGCTACGGGTACGAGGCGACGGGGCTTGCATCCAACGACGTTTATCTCTACAGCGTGGACAGGACGGGCGCGGTCACGCGTGAGGTGCGCTTCAAGACCCCGTACGTGAGCATGATCCATGACATTGCGCTCACGCAGCGTCACATCGTCATTCCCGTGTTTGCGTTCACCACCAGCCTCGAGCGGCTGAAGGCCGGGAAGATCCACTGGGCGTGGGATGCACGGCTGCCCACTTACATCGGCATCCTCCCGCGCGACGGCGGCGCCGCGGACCTGCGCTGGTTCAAGGGACCCACCCGCTCGATCGTGCATACATTCAATGCGCGCACCGAGGGGAGCAGGGTGATCCTCGAGTCGCCGGTGTCGGAAACCAACCCCTTCCCGTTCTTTCCCGCCGATCCGGGCAACGAGGATTCGCCCTCGGCCAAGCACGGCACCAACATTCGGCGCCACGTCTTCCGGCTCGATTCGCGCCACGACGGGTATGCCGAGGAGATCGTGCACGCGGGCTCGATCAGCGGCCTCGGCCGTATCGATGACCGCTACATCTCGCTGCCGAACCGCTACGCGTACTCCGGCTTTGCCGATCCCACGCGTCCATTCGACGAGTCCCGGGCGGGCAACTTGCGCGGTCGCGTGACCAACTGCTACGGCCGCTTCGATATGCACACGGGAGCGGTCAGCGCCTACTTCGCAGGGGACACCCATTCCTTGAACGAGGGGGTGTTCGTGCCGCGCGCGCCGGGCAGTCCCGAGGGGGATGGCTATCTCATCGGCGTCGCGAACAACCTCGCCGAGATGCGCTCCGAGCTGATCATCGCGGATGCGATGAATCTGGCCGCAGGGGATGTCGCCCGCGTGATACTGCCGTTTCGGCTCGGAGCCCAGGTGCACGGGAACTGGATCCCCGAGGAGCGGCTCGCCTTCTCATGAGGAGTCTGAAGATGCACGATGCAAGTCACAGGGCCGAGCGTGGCCGCCTGTCGCGACGCGCCTTCGTCGCAGCGGCAGCCGCGGCCGGTGCGGCAGCGTCGATGAGTCCATCGACCCTTCTGGGCGAGGGAGCGCGCCAGGGCGCTCGGGCTGCCGTGCCCGCAACCCCCGTGGTCGGCTTTCACATGGACCGTCCCTATCTCGACCCGAGCGGGATGGCCGAGCCGTACATCCCACCGGCCGGAACGCGATCGGGACAGGCACTCGCGGCGCTGAGCGAGAGTGAGTTCCTGAGCCGGCATCCGTACGGCTGAGCGAGGGGTAACGATCGTGCCGCAATTCTCTCAATCCGCGAGCGGTTTCGACCAGCCGATGCGCTTCGAGGCCGATGTCTACGACTGCGAAGTGATCGGCAAGATTCCCGGCGACCTGGCCGGCGCGTATGTCCGGGTGGGCCCTGAGTGGTACTTTCCCCAGAAGTTCGCCGATGACGGCATCATCAACGGCGACGGTTACATGAACATGTACCGCTTCAAGGACGGGGTGGTGAACTACAAGAGCCGCTGGGTACGAACTCCTCGCTGGGAGAACGATCGCCGCGCTCACCGGCAGCTCTACGGCAAGTACCGCAATCCGTTCACCGACGACCCCAGCATCAGCGAGCAAACCCTCGCGCACCCCTCGCTGCGCACCACCGCGAACACCCACACGCTCGCGTTCGCCGGAATGCTGTTCGCGATCAAGGAGGATGCGCTGCCCTACCGCATGGATCCCAGAACGCTCGAGACCCTGGGTCCGTGGGATTTCCACGGCGGGTACACGAGCCAGACCTTCTCGGCACACAACAAGATCGATCCGGTGACCGGTGAGCTGCTCGCCTACGGCTACGAGGCCACCGGGCTGTGCTCGCCCGATCTTTGGGCCTACACGCTCGATCGGGCCGGCCGCGTCAGCCGCGAGTGGCGTTTGAAGGTGCCTCAGGTGCGCATGATTCACGACATGGCAGCGACCCAGAAGCACTTCATCTTTCCCTGCGGCCCGTACGTCACGAGTCTCGATTGGCTCAAGGCGGGCAATCTGCACTGGGGGTGGGATGAGACCCAGCCGAGCGTCATCGGGATCCTGCCGCGCGAGGGCGATGCGCGGGAGATTCGCTGGTTCAAGGGGCCCGCGCGCGCCATGATCCACATCCTGAACGCCCGGACTGAAGGCCACACGGTCACGCTGTACGCGGCGTTCTTCGACGATGCTTTCTTCCCGTTCTTCAAGTCCGTGCACGGCAAGCCCTGGAGTCCTGCCGGAGCGCGCGCCCGGATTCGCAAGTACACCTTCGATCTTCGCTCGCGGCGGGACACCTATGAGGAGGAGCTTCTCTGGGAGACCCCGGTCCAGGACATCGGTCGCATCGACACGCGCTTCATGACCCTGCCCAACCGCTACGCGTTCACGGCATACAACGATGCGACCAAGCCCTTCGACGAGCACAAGGCGGGGCAGCTGCGCGGGCGAGTGATGAACTCCTACTGCCGATTCGATCTGGAGAGCCGCCGTGTGGATTCCTATTTCGCAGGCGCAACGCACAGCCTCGGCGAGTCGTGCTTCGTCCCGCGCAAGGGGAGCCGGGCCGAGGGTGACGGGTACCTGATCGGCGTCGCATCCAACTACGCGGAGATGCGCTCGGAGCTCATCATCGCCGACGCCCAGCACCTGGGCGATGGCGACATCGCGCGGGTCATCCTCCCCTTTCGCTCATCGGGACTGCACGGACTGTGGATCGGTGACGAGGAGATCGACTTCGGCTAGGTGGCGCGATGGGCGGTAGCGTGTGAGCGCATCGCCGAGTGCATCGCGCAGCGGAGCGAGCCAGGGCTCGTAGCAGCGCCACTGCTCGAGCGCCTCGCGATAGATCGGCTGGCGCACCTGCTCGGAGCTTGCCGTGCGCACGCTGCGCTCGGTCCTGTAGAAGTGCAGGCAGGCCTCCTCGAAGGGCAGCCGGCAGTGCTCGAGCAGCCGATGGACGCTCCCCTGCAGATCGTTCACGACATCCTCGTAGTGCACACGCAGCACCTTCCCCGGCAGCACGCTGTCCCAGTGCTCCATCAGCTCGAGGTAGGTGCGATAGTACCGGGCAATGTCCTCCACGCCGTAGGTGAACTCCTGGCCCCTGGCGAAGAGCTGCTTGAGATTACCGAAGCAGCACGCCATCGGCTCGCGTCGCACGTCGATCACTGTGGCGTTCGGGAGCAGCAGGTGGATGAGCCCGATGTGCCGGAAGTTGTTCGGCATCTTGTCGATGAACCGCGGCCTGCCGGTGCGGTAGCTGCGAGTGTCGTGCAGATATTTCTCGCCGAGGCGCTTGAGGTCCGCCGCACTCATGTCCGCGAGCACCGCCGGATAGCGTGGATGCTCGGGATCGACGTCTCGTCCTTGCAGTCCCGCAACGATCCGGGGTATATCGGCCAGCTCGTGAGTCCCCTCGACCGCGGAGTGCGAGGCGAGGATCTGCTCGATCAGCGTCGAGCCGGAGCGGGGGAGTCCGACGATGAATATCGGCGCACCATCCGCCGAGCCGCTGGCTGCGTGACGAGCGAACAGCGCCCGAGTGCACACGGTGATCTGCAGGCGCGTGTTGAGCTCGATGGCCTCCGGGCGGTAGCGAGTCTCGGAACGCTTGAGCGCATTGCCGCGCGAATAGTAGCCGAACGACCGCTCATGCTCGCCGCGATCCTCGAGCGCCTTACCGAGCGCAAAGCACAGATGGTAGCGGTCGATGGCGGAGGTGGTGGGGTCCGCCTCGAGCGTGCGCATCCGCTCGAGGTCTGCGTCCTCGAATCGATAGGTCTTCAGATTCGCAAGACTCCAGTACGCATCGCCGAAGTCGGGGCGAGCTGCAACCGCAGCCCGATACTCGGCGATCGCCTGATCCGCAAGACCCAGTGTCTTGAGTGAATGCGCGATCGACAGGTGCAGCTCGGCCGGTTGCCCCGCCCCGGGGAGTAGTTGCCTGTACAGCTCGATCGCGTGCGCATGCTGTCCCAGTCCCACGCAAGCCGTTGCGTAGAGAGTCCGGTAGTTCCGGTTGGAGGGGTCGGCGCGCAGGAGCCTGTTGGCCTCGCGCTGCGCCTCGCGGTATAGATGGCGCTCGAGAAGCACCTGCGCATACTCCAGGCGCGCGAGGTGATAATCCGGGGCCAGATCGAGCACGGCCTCGAGCAGCAGCTGCGCATCGTCGAGCACGCTGCGCTCGATGCCGATGCGGGCGAGCAGGCGCATCGCCTCGATGTGATGGCCGTGCTTCAGGAGGAAGGCGCGAATCGTCTCCTCGGCCGCGCCGAGCTCGCCATCGCAGAACAGCGCCGTCGCTCGGATCACCTCCGGAGGCAGGGCTCGCAGGGTTTCCGAGTGAGCGGCCGCCGTGGCGGCATTGGCCGACTCGCCGCTCATGCGATAGAGCGATTCGAGCACCCGCCAGCTCGCCGGCAACGCGGGATTGATCTGCACCGCGCGCAGGAACGCCTCGATCGCCTGGGGCGCTTGCCGCAGCGCGACGTAGCAATGGCCCCGCTCCTGGTACAGGCCGCTGAAGCGCGGATGCAGCCGCTCGAGGTGGCTCAGCGTCGCGAGCGCATCGGGCACCGCCCCGAGCAGGCGTTGCGCCACGGCGCGCAGGTACAGGACATCGCGATTCTCCGGAACCGTGATCAGCAACGCATCCGCAGCGCCCAGAGCCCCGGCGAAGCGCCGCTCCCTCAGGAGCGACCGAATGCGCTCAACCTCGAGATCGACCCGCACCTAGAAATTGTAGCCGAAGGTCACCCCGATCACGCGCGGGCGCAGCGGGGTCTGCTCCTCGATGAACTGGTCGGTGCTGATGAAGGTGGCGGCATTCGAATTGGACAGGTTCTGTCCGTAGACGGTGGCGTACCAGGTGTCCTTCGCGACGCCCACCGAGGCCTCGTAGGTGGAGTACGCCGGAAGATCGAACCGCAATCTCGAGGTGGTGATGACGCCCGGAGCAAAGGTCGGATTCGAGCCCGCCTGCGTGAAGGCGTGATCGTTGTGAGTGGCACCGACCTGCACGAACGGGCTGTAGCTGCCGAGGTGCCATTCGTAGCGCGCTCGCAAGCTGAACTGCATCGGCGGCGCATCGGCGCTCGGAGAGCCCACGGGGCCGAAGGGATTGGTGATCGGCGCGCAGTCGGTGCCGCTCGCGCTGCACACCTGGGTGATCGGCTTGCCGTAGTTGTTGCTCATCGGATTGGTATCGATCAACGCCGGTGAGTTCGTCTGCCGACTCTCGTTCCAGGATGCGGCGCCCTGCAGCGTAAGGCCGGTCGTCACGCGCGCAACGAGCGAGGTCTCGATTCCCTTGATGAGGAAGTTCTGACCGTTCGTGTCGTAGAAGATGTTGCCGGTCACGCCCGGATCGAAGAACTCGATCTGCACGTTGTCCCAGCTCTCGCGGTAGATCGCGCCGTTCCACTGCAGGCGACGGTCGAGGAACTCCGTCTTCCAGCCGATCTCGTTGTTCGTGAGCTTGTCCGACTCGTACGATTTGGGAAGGATGTACTGAGCGACTCCGTCGGTTCCGGGCGCGTACGTCGAGCCGCCGTTCTGATTGAATCCGCCCGGGCGAAAGCCCTGCGAGAAGGTGTAGTACACCATCGCATCCGGGGTGATGTGCCAGGTCAGGTTCCCGCGGCTCTTGAGCCCCGATTCGCTGCCGGAAAGATGCTCATCGTTGAGATCGTAGCTGAAGGCCGAAAGACAGGGCGGGGCGCCCGCCTGGAAGCAGCCGAAGGTGGAGGTGACGCTGCCGACCGAGGAGTTATCGAAGCGGAACCAGCGTGTGCCGAGGGTGACAGTCAATACCTTGGGCAACAGATCGAAGTCGGCCGAGGCGAAGACTGCCGTTTGCTTCGTCTCGCGCATCGTGTCCTGGTAGAAGGAGCTGTTGTTGCTCTGGATTCCGGGGTTCTGCACGGTGGCATCGGCAAATGTGCCGATGTTCGTCTCGCAGCCCGTATTACCCGGAGTGCCCGCGGCACCGTCGGACGTGCAAGGCGGCACCGTCTTGTACATCCAGTCGGTCTCGTCGTAGAGCTTGTTGTCCTCGTAGAAGGCACCGGCGATCGCGCGCAGACGCCAGTCGTCCGGCGTGCTGAGGCGAACCTCGTTCTGCAGGTGCTCGTTGCGCTCGACCGAGTGCCACGTGGAGCTCGGCGAGAAGCAGGTCGAGGTCAGGGGATTCGTGGCAGACCCGGGTCCGTAGCATTGATAGTAGTCGGCGAATACGCCGCGTGCGTAATTCGTGTAATCACCGACCTGATCCACGTTGCGTACCAGGTAGCCGCCCGTGTACACGGCATTGAGCTGAGCGAACTTGCCGTTCACGGTCCAGGCCGTGCTCTCGAACTTGTCCCGATCGGATGCAGGATTGAACAGCGTCACCTCGTAGGGATCGAGCGGCGAGCCATCCGAGGAGAACGGTTGCTGGTAGAACACACCCTGGGCTTCCATGTCCTGATACATCTGCGTGATGAGCACGCTCCAGGCGTCGTTGATCTGGTAGAGAGCCTCCACGCGGATGCCCTGGTAGGTCACCGGGTTGATGTTGTTGCCGACGAGCGCGGCATTGTTGATGCTCGGGCTGCCGGGCGGTACGCACCAGCCGGTGTTCGGCAGCCCGTTCGGGCACGCCCCATCGACGGCCGGATAGTACGCGTAGTGGATGCCCATATCGGTGTTGTTACGCGTGAAGGTCGCGGGCACGTTGTCGATATAGCCGCCGCGGTGATCGTCATAGATCACTGCGCGGATCGCAAAGGTGTTCGCGATCAGCGGAACGTTCAGTACGGCAGTCACATTGTTGTTCGGGTCGCCGTGTGCCGTCACGCCGTAGCCGGCGCTGACGTTTCCCGTGGTCTGAGAGAGATTCGGCTGGTTCGTGATGTAGCGAATGGCGCCGGCCTCGGCACCCGCGCCGAACAACGTACCTTGCGGCCCCTCGAGCACCTCGATGCGATTGAGGTCGGCTGCATAGATGTCGAGATTGCGGTTGGGCAGCTGGCCGGATTGATTGTCCAGATAGATGGCGACGTTGGGCCACAGGCCGGTCGAGCCGCTGCCCTGACTGGCCTGCGAGCCGGCGGAGAGGCCCCGCATGAATACCTCGTTCTGGCCGGGCCCATTGTCGGCAGTGGTGACATTGGGCAGAAACTTCACGTAGTCGTCGAACGTCGTGATGTTCAGCTGCTCGAGTGTCTCGGCCGTGAACGCCTGCATCGAGATGGGCACGTTCTGCATGCTCTCGGAGCGGCGCTGAGCTGTGACGACCACCTCCGCGACCCCTTCGGCATCGGCCGCGGGGGTGGGTGGCGCTGTGGCGGGTGCACCCTGCGGGTCGGGGCTTGCGCTTACGGTTGCATCGCCCGCGGCAGAGTCGGATGTCGGCGTGGAGGCAAGTGCAGCACAGGGCACACTGCCCAGGATGACCGCCACCGCGTATGAGACCTTGGAATTCATTGTCGTGCGAGCACCGCTCCGACGGCACCGGACCATGCCGTTGAACGAACGCTCAATCCTCGAAAACTCCCCCACGGAAATCTTCGCCCAAAGCGGCGCGAGATGCAACCCGCTGTGCGGACGGGATGTTAACTTCTTAAATACAGATAGTTAGAGTGCCTACCTCGAAAGGTAGGGAGGGGGCGAAGGATTGAATGATCGTTCAGGCAGAGAGGTCACTGGCCGATCGGGCGCGACTCGGCCGGCGTGCCACCTGGCCAGCCCGTGCCGCGCTTGTAGGCCTGCGGGCCTTCGAAGACCGCCTCGACGCGCGAGATCTTGCCGTTCACGAACTTGAACATCTCGGTGTTCAGAATCTCATTCGGGTAGCGCATACCCTCGGGCATCGCGAAGGAATGGCCCTGGTAGGTCCAGCTCTCCACGTTACCCCGCCGCATGAAGTCGAATACGGCAAACACGAGCTGGCGCTTCACGTCCACGATCGGGAAGCGGGCGTCCTCGTACCCGGTGATGAACGAATACGACCGGTAGCCGAGCTGCTTGCCACAGCCGATGCCGAGAAGGTTCGGCCGGGGTGGCTCGCCGGGCACCTGCGTGGGTGCAGCCCCAAGGGGTACGGGTGGCGTATCGTGCGGCCCGAGCGCGGTGACGTTGCCGTTCTCGAGCCGGATGCACGAGTCAGCATACGGGGCGAGGCTGCCATCGTGGAAGGCCACGGAGCGCAGATACCCGAGGGCCCCTTGCTCCAGCGCCGCGCGCGACAGGCGCGTGGCCTGGGGCTCGGTGCGCTCCATGATCTGCATCCAGCTCGGATCCTTCGGTGGGAGGTTCGCTGCGCTGCGCGCATGCCGGGTGACCACCGTCTCGATCTCCACGATCCTCTGGTGCACCACCTTCAGGCGCACGGCAAGAAGGTCGGGGAAGGGGAACTCGTGGTTCTCCAGGATGGACAGGTAGGATGCGACGCCGCCCGTCTGGGGATCGAAAACGTCGTGGCGATACGGACCATAGGAGTTGAACGTCACCCACAGTGCCTCGCCCAGGGAGATCTGCGCGCCGTTCTCGGTGTAGCGGTAGTGCGCTGCGACCGGAACGGCCGACGGATCGTGCTTGGCGAGCGCCTGCAGGTAGGCATCCATGAACCCCTTCAAGCACGTCTCCCCGCACTGAGCATCGCCGTGCTCGGCGTGCACCGCACGCCACGGCGCGAGCAACGTAAAGGTCATCGCCATCCCGAGGCTGACCGCCGCGAGTAGCGAACCGCCCAAGGCGCCTCTTGCAATTGCACGCATGCCCATGTCCCCCTAAAGCCGTGCGGGCGGCAGCTGCCGGCCGCGAATCAGATCCGCCGCCTTCTCGGCGACCATGATCGTCGGTGCGTTGGTATTGCCGCCCGGAACGTTCGGCATGACGGACGCATCGGCGATGCGCAGTCCCTGCAGGCCGCGCACTTTCAGATCGGCATCGACCACTGCCCGCTCGTCGAGCCCCATCCGGCAGGTGCCGACCGGGTGCTGGGTGATCGCGCCGGTCGCTCGAATATGTGCCTCCAGCTGGGCGTCGGAGCTCTGGTCGGCCCCCGGCAGCATCTCGCGAATGATGAGGCTCCTCAGCGGCTCGTGCGAGTAGATGTCGCGCGCCGCGCGAATGCCGCGGATCATACGCGCGACGTCGCTGTGCTCGCGAAATAGATTGAAGAGAATGCGCGGCGGATCCTCCGGATTGGTGGAGCGCAGCGTCACCTCGCCGCGGCTGTCCTCGCGAATCATCGACACCGCCACCGCAAGCCCATGGGCTGGCGGCCTCCACAGGCGATACCAGATCCGTGCGCCCGGCTCGGCGGCCGCGCCTCCCGCGGGGCAGGTGAGCTGCATGTCCGGGCGGTCGAGATGAGGCTCGGTGCGCACGAAGACGTTGCCGGCGCAGGCGTTGGTGGCGAAGGGTCCGGTACCGGCGAGCGCCCAGCGCAGCACCGACGCTGCAGCCCGGTCGATGCGCAGCTGCGACACAAAGGTCACCGGGCGTGCCGCATTGAGCGTGAACGTGAGCGGATGCTCGATGAGATTCTTGCCCACCCCCGGCAGATCGTGCTTGAGCTCGATCCCCAGGGCGCGCAGCTGCGGCGCGGGACCGATGCCCGAGAGCAGCAGCACCTGCGGGGAGCCATACACTCCACCGGCGAGCAGCACCTCGCGCTGCGCGCGCACGCGCTGCGGCCGACCCTTCCGGAGATACTCCACGCCGACCGCGCGGTCGCCCTCGAGGAGTACACGATGCACGAGCGCATGGGAATGGACCTGCAAATTGCGCCGCTGCAGGGCGGGACGGAGGAAGCTGCGCAGCGTGCTTGCGCGCCGCCCGCGTCGCGTCACGGTCATCTCCATCCGCATGAAGCCCTCGGACTGCTCGCCGTGATAGTCGTGCGTGATGGGATAGCCGGCCGCCTGAGTCGCCTGGCCGACGATGTCCGAGAGCACGCACGAGGCATCCGGAACGGTCACCTCGAGCTCGCCCGAGCCGCCGTGATACTTGCCCTCGCCGAGCCAGCTTTTCTCGGAACGCTTGAAGTAGGGCAGCACATCCGCGTAGCCCCAGCCCGCGAGCCCCAGGGCGCGCCAGTCGTCGTAGTCGAGCCGATGGCCGCGCGCATACACCATGCCATTGATGGTCGAGGAGCCACCGAGGACCTTGCCGCGCAGAACCGGAATGCGCCGGCCGTTGAGCCCGGGCTCGGGCTCGCTCACGAAATTCCAGTTCAGCCGTGGCAAGGCTGCATAGGTCGGGAAGGCGACCGGCATGTCCACGAACACACCGCGCGGCGGGCCGCCGGCCTCGAGCAGCAGCACCGTCGAGTCGCGCTCCTCGCTCAGCCGGTTGGCGAGCACGCAGCCCGCCGAACCCGCCCCGACGATCACGTAGTCGAAGCTGTGCTCATACCCTCTCGCGCGCGGGCGACCCACGTTGCTTATTGCTGGTCCGCGACCTCGTCGAACTGGATGGTGGGTTGCACGTTGGTGAAGTTCGGAACGTCCGCGATCAGCTCCTGCGTATGCCGGCCCTGGGCCTCATCGAAGAGCTTCTGGTCGCCAATCCAGAAATTGACCGTGGCCACGTAGGTGGGCTTGCCACCGTCCGGACCGCTCAATCCCTTGCGCAGCTCGTACTTGCTGATGCCTTTGCCATAGAGCCGCATGATGAGCGTCGCGTGCTTCTTCTTGTAGTAGTCGAAGTCGAAGCGCACGCCTTCCTTGTTCGGGTACAGCACAGTGATGCAGCGCATGGGTCGGTGCTCCGTTGCAGCGGTTCGGGATACGCGCTCGATTATCGGTACCCGCGCCGCGCGCGACAACCCGCGCGGCGCCGGGGACGGGGAGACTCATTCGTTCGCCGCCGGCACGGGTGCCGGTGGCGGCTGGCCGCGCACTCGCTGCGGGCCATCGAGTGGGTCGCCCATCAGCCGGCGCACCACCACGTAGAAGACCGGGACGAAGAGGACTCCCAGGAGCGCCGCCGAGAGCATGCCGCCGGCTACCCCCGTGCCGATCGCATGACGCGCATTGGCGCCCGCACCGCTCGAGACCACGAGCGGCATGACGCCGAGAATGAAAGCGAAGGAGGTCATCAGAATGGGACGGAAGCGCAGCCGCGCCGCCTCGATCACCGCCGCGCGCAAGGTGTGGCCGCTCGCGTGCTGGGTCACCGCGAACTCGACGATCAGAATGGCGTTCTTCGCGGCGAGCCCGATGATCGTGATGAGCCCGACCTTGAAGAAGACGTCATTGGGCAGGCCGCGCAGGTGGGCGGCGAGGATGGCCCCCAGCACACCGATCGGTACGACGAGCATCACCGCGAGCGGAATCGCCCAGCTCTCGTAGAGCGCCGCCAGCGCCAGATAGACGACGAGGATCGACAGACCGAAGAGCATCGGCGCCTGGGCACCGGAGACGATCTCCTGCAGGGACTGTCCAGCCCAGTCGAAGCCGATCCCGCTCGGCAGGTACTGGCCGACCAGGCGCTGCATCTCGCGCATGGCCTCCCCGGAGCTGTATCCGGCTGCGTTCGAGCCGGTGATCTCCAGGGCGGAGTAACCGTCATAGCGGGTGAGCGTCGTCGGTGCCACCTCCCAGGAGGCATGGACGACGCTCGACAAGGGGATCATGGTGGGGATGCTCGGCGTTGTGGCCGAGCCGGATGAGGCAAACGTGTCGGTGGTCGAGGCGGCCGTGCTCGTCGTCGTGCCGGGACTCACCGCAGCGGCAGAGGCACCCGTCGCACCGGCCCCGGCAAGCGTGCTGGGCACGTAGAAGTGATTGAGTGCCTCGGGACTCATTCGATAGGGCGCATCCGCCTCGAGGAGCACGCGCAGCACCCGGCCGCCGTAGAAGAAGTCGTTCGCGTACACCGGCGCGAGCATGAGCTGCAGCGCGGTGTAGATGTCGCTCACCGACATACCCATCGATTCTGCCTGCACGCGGTCGACGCTCAGGTGCAGCTGCGGCGCATCGGCGAGACTGTTCAGCTGCAGATTCGTCAGGATCGGTGATCTGCGAGCCTCGGCCAGCAGCGTCGCCTCGGCCTGCATCAGGGCCGCGTGGCCCAGGCCGGCGCGGTCCTCGAGGTAGAAGTCGAAGCCGCCAAAGTTGCCGAGCGAGCGTACGGTTGCGAGATTCACCGAGAACACCTGCGCATCCCGGATGCTTCGCCCCAAGGTCATGTTGGCCCAGCGGATGAACTCGTCCGCCTTGATCTTGCGCTGATTCCAGGGCTTCAGACGCACGAACGCGAGCCCCACGTTCTCGCCCTGACCGATGAAGCTCCATCCGGCGACCTGCATCACCGTCGCGACCGCCGGGTTCTGATGCAGAATCTTCCCCACACGCTGCAACACCTCGACCGTGCGGTCCATGGTGGTGCCCGGCGGGTTTTGCACGATCACGTAGGAGTAGCCCTGGTCCTCCTCCGGAAGAAATCCCCCGGGGAGCCGCACGAGCAGGTACGCACCGAGCGCCAGCAGCAGCGCGAATGCCGCCATCCAGCGCGGGGCGTGGCGCACGGCCTGCCCCACGCGCCGTATGTAGGCGGATAGCGCCGTCTCGTAGAGCCAGTTGAACCCCCGGAACACCACGTTCGGCCTGAGGTGGGTGGGGCGCAGCAACGTTGCGCAGAGCGCAGGGGTGAAGGACAGCGCAAAGAATGCCGAGAACAGCATCGAGATCGCGATGGTGAGCGCGAACTGGCGGTAGACGGCACCGACGCTGCCGCGCTGCAGCGCGCTCGGCACGAAGACCGCGGCGAGCACCAGTGTGATCGCGACGATCGCCCCGGTGATCTGCTCCATCGCCTTGCGCGTGGCAGCGCGTGGAGTGAGCTGCTCCTCGCGCATGATGCGCTCGACGGCCTCGATCACGACGATCGCATCGTCCACCACGATGCCGATCGCGAGCGCCACTCCGAACAGACTGAGAATGTTGATGGAGAAACCCACGACGTACATGCCGATGAACGCGCCCATCAGCGCCGCCGGCATCACGAGCGCGGGAATCAATGTCGCGCGGAAGCTCTGCAGGAAGATCAGCATCGTGAGGAAGACGAGCAGCACGGCGCCTGCGAGCGTGAAAGCCACGTCGCGGATCGAGATGGTGATGAACTGAGTCTGGTCGAAGGGACTGAACCACGTGACGCCCGCCGGCAAGGAGGACTGCAGCTGCCGCATGCGTGCAGTGACGGCGCGCTGCACCGCCAGCGCGTCCGCGCCCGGAAGCGTCTGGACCCCGAAGCCGGCGATCGGTGCACCGTCGATGCGCAGATCGTTGCCGTAGGAGTACGGTGCGAGCTTCACCTCCGCCACGTCCCGCAATCGCACCGTCGTGCCGTTGGCATCCGCACGGACGATGATGTTCTCGAACTGCTCCGGGGCGCTGAAGCGGCCGAGCGTGGTGACGGTGAGGTCGAGCTGCTGGCCAGGCACCGAGGGCATCGCGCCGATCGAGCCGGCGGCGACCTGCAGGTTCTGATCCTCGACGGTTGCCAGCACCTGCGCAGCCGAGAGGCCGTAGGCGTGCAGCTTGTCCGGATTGAGCCAGATGCGCATCGCGTATTCGGATCCCCACTGCTGGGCCGAGGCCACCCCGGGCACCCGCTCGATCTGATCGATGATCTGCGAGGAGAGAATGTTGTTGAGCGCGAAGGAGTCGAGCCGGCCGTCGTCGGACTTGAGCGCGATGACGAACGCCTGGCCGGCGCTTTGCTTGAAGACCGAGATCCCTTGCGCGTTGACCTCGGCAGGCAGCCGCGGCTCGGCCAGCTGTACGCGCGCCTGGGTCTGCACGGCGGCGATGTCGGGATTCGTTCCGGGAGCGAAGGTGAGCGTGATGCCGCTGCTGCCCTGGGAGTTGGAGCTCGAGGTGAAGTACAGCAGGTTGTCGAGCCCCGTCAGATGCTGCTCGATGACCTGTGTCACGGTCTTCTCGACCGTGTCGGCGTTGGCGCCGGGGTAGCTCGCCGAGACGCTGACCTGCGGCGGGGCGATGTCTGGATACGCTTCGATCGGCAACGTGGTGATCGCGATGATCCCGCCGAGAGTGACCAGGATCGCGATGACCCATGCGAAGACCGGATGATCGATGAAGAACTTCGCCATGCCGCGCTACGAGGCCGGCTGCGCGGCTGCGATCGCCGCGCCCGTGTTGTAGGGGACTGCCCGGGCGAGCATGCCGGGCTTGACCTTGTCCACGCCCGAGACGATCACCTGATCGCCATCGGTCAGGCCACTGGTGACGATCCAGTCGCTCCCGGACATCGTGCCTGCATCGACGCGCTTCTGCGCGACCCGGCCGTCCTCGCCCACGACCTCGACGTACGCCCCGGTCGCATCGCGCCGGACAGCTGTTTGCGAGACCAGGAAGGCATGGTTGAGCCGGCCGAGGAGCACCCGGATGTTGACGAACATGCCGGGCATCAGGAGGCGGTCCGGGTTGGGAACGATTCCCCGGAAGGCCAGCGCGCCGTTGGTCGGATCCACCGTCACATCGGAGAAGTCCACCGTTCCGATCTCGTGATAAGGCTGGCCGTTCGGCAGCATGACCTGTAGCTGCGCAGTGTCGTGCCGGACGAGTGTCACGGCGCCGGTCTGCTCCTGCTCGTGCAGGCGCAGGATCTCATCGGCCGGCCGGTCGAAGTTGACATACAGATGATCGATCTGCTGGATGGTGGTGAGAAGGGTCGCCTCACCCTGGCCGACCAGGGCACCCTCGGTGACGGCTTGCTGTCCCGAGCGTCCCGCGATGGGCGCGGTGACCGTCGCATAGCCGAGGTTGATGCGTGCGGCCTCGACGTTCGCTTCGGCCTGCTTCACCGAGGCTGCGCTCGAGCGCTCGTTGGCATTGCTATTGTCCACATCGGAGCGCGCGACGAGGCCACTTGGGAGCAGCGCTCGATTGCGCTCGGCCGTCACGTGGGCGTTCTTCGCGTTGGCGTCGGCCTGCGCAAGGGCCGCGAGTGCCGCATCGAGCGCAGCCTGCAAGGGCGCGGGGTCGATCTGGAAGAGCCTTTGCCCTTCTTTTACCTCCGAGCCCTCCCGATACAGACGCTTGAGCAGAATGCCGGCCACACGCGCCCGCACGTCGGCCGTGCGCAGCGGCGCCAGGCGTCCGACCACATCGCGGGTGAGGGGCACCGACTCTTCGTGCGCGCGCACGATGCCCACCTCCGGGGGCGAGGGAGGCGGGGCAGGCGGTGCCCGCCCGCAGGCGGCCGCCAGGAGGAGCGCAGCAGCGGTCACGCTGCGCAGCAATGCAGTCTCCATGGAGGGATCTCGAAATCCGATGGTGCGACACACATTCTATCGAACCCGCGGGGCGGCGATCCGGCGCGCAAGGTGATGTGCCCGGAGTGATAGGATCACCTCATGAGCGCCATCCCCGTCCGTCCGCCGCTTCCGGTGCGCAATCCGCGCACGGGCGAGATCGATCTGTACATCACGCCCGCATCCGAGCCCGAGGTCGCCGCCGCCTGCCAGAGGCTGCGCCGTGCCCAGGAGAGCTGGGGCCGTGCGCCGGTCGAGCACCGTGTGGAGGTGCTCCGACGCTGGGTGGAGCGCATCCGGGCCCACCGCGCGGCGCTGGTCGAGGCCGATTCGACCGATACCGGATATGGCCAGATCTCCCAGGTTGCGCCCGACATGATCGTGGGCGCGATCCTGCGTCTGGCCGCGCACGCGCCGGCGATCTTCCGCGAGCTGCACCGCTCGGGCAAATCCCCCGCCATGCCGCATATTCGCTTCGACACCAATCTGCGGCCCTATCCGCTTCTCGGGGTGATCGGGCCGTGGAACGCTCCGCTCATGCTCTCCACGCTGCATGCGGTACCGGCGCTCTTTGCCGGCTGCGCAGTGATCGTCAAGCCCAGCGAGTTCACGCCACGCTTCGTGCGTCCCCTGATGCAGACGATCAGCGAGGTGCCCGAGCTGGCGGAGGTGCTCACCTACGTGGTCGGCGATGCCGCGACCGGACAGGCGCTGATCGAGCACGTCGATATCATCAATTTCACCGGTAGCGTGCCCAACGGGCGCAAGGTCGCCGAGGCCTGCGCCAGGCGCTTCATCCCCTCCATGCTCGAGCTCGGTGGCAAGGACCCGGTGGTCATCACCCAGAACGCAGATCTCGAGCGCGCTGCGACCGCGGTGCTGCGCGGTGCCGTCACGAGCACCGGGCAGGTGTGCTTCTCCATCGAGCGCATCTACGTACACGAATCGGTGCACGATCGCTTCGTCGAGCGGCTCGTGAGGGAGGCTGCGCGCGTGGAGCTCAATTACCCGGACCCGAGCCGCGGCCAGATCGGTCCGTTCATCACCGCGCGCCAGGCGGAGATCGTGGACGAGCACATCGACGATGCGCTCGCGAAGGGCGCGCAGCTGCGCTCGGGCGGCAAGTCGGTCAAGCTCGGCGGGGGTCTTTACATGCACCCGACCGTGCTCACCGAAGTGAATCACGACATGAAGATCATGCGCGATGAGACCTTCGGCCCCGTGATGCCCGTCATGAGGTACCGTAGCGAGGAAGAGGCGGTGCGGCTGGCGAACGACTCCTATTATGGCCTATCGGCCGCGGTGATCGGCGGCGAGGAGGAGGAGGCGCGGCGCATCGCGGACCGCATCGACGCGGGCGTGGTGAGCGTTCAGGACACCTTCCTCACGTTCGCCGGGTTCGGCGTTGCCGAGTGGGAGTCGTTCAAGTTCTCCGGCATGGGTGGCCGGCGTGCCGGGATCTCGAGCTTCATGCGCAAGCAGGCGCTTCTCGTGAACACGGGCGAGCCCGAGAGCATGATCGAGCAGCGCCTGCGGGCCACGGCGTGAGCGAGCGGGACGGCAACAGAAAGGGTTACAGCGATGTGGATACGTAGAGCTCTCGAGGTATGCGCGATGATGCTCGCTCTGGCGGTGCTGGGGGCCGCGCCGGCTCGCGCCGATGCGAACCTCAAATGCACGATGACCTTCACGATGAAGGGGTGGTCGGCCTTCTATCAGACCGCGGAGGGTCATGGGACCATCCACTGCTCCAACGGGCGCTCCATGGAAGTGAAGCTCTCCGCGAAGGGTGGCGGTGTCACGGTCGGCAAGTCCGTCGAGTCCGGCCACGGCGAGTTCTCCAAGGTCAGCAGCATGAGCGATCTGCTCGGCTCCTATGCGAGCGCGCAGGCGCACGCCGGCGCGGTGAACTCCGCGCAAGTACAAGCGATGACCAAGGGCGAGGTGTCGCTCGCGCTCTCCGCCAAGGGTCAGGGCTGGGAGCTCGGCATCGCCTTCGGGGAGCTCAAGATCGAGAGGTGAGGCTTGCGCCTGCGATCTGAGGCACCACCCCAGAGAGCTCCGCGGCGCGCCTGAAGCATGCGTACTCAGGTCGCAATCATCGGCGCAGGCCCGGCGGGCCTGCTGCTCGGGCAGCTGCTCACCCGGCAGGGCATCTCGAACGTCATCCTCGAGCGACGCAGTGCCGAGTACGTGCTGGGGCGGGTACGCGCGGGCGTGGTCGAGCAAGGCACCGTCGCACT
Organism: Steroidobacteraceae bacterium; assembly: GCA_035524075.1. GTDB lineage: Bacteria > Pseudomonadota > Gammaproteobacteria > Steroidobacterales > Steroidobacteraceae > JASHUC01. The sequence continues at coordinate 22,191 of DATKPP010000047.1, forward strand.
CCTGGAGGCCGCAGGAATCGGTCAGCGCATGCACCAGGAGGGCCTCGTTCACGAGGGAATCGAGCTTGCATTCGCGGGCGCGCGGCACCGTGTCGACCTGCGCCGGCTGAGCGGGCGCAGCGTGCTGATCTACGGCCAGACGGAGATCACCCGCGATCTGATGGCGGCGCGGGCCGTCTCCGGAGCCATGACGGTTTACGAGGCACAATCGGTTGCGCTGCATGGCATCGACGGCCTGCAACCCGAGGTGAGCTACACGTGCGCCGGTCACGAGCACACCCTGGCGTGTGACTTCATCGCCGGCTGCGACGGCTTCCACGGGGCAAGCCGCGCGAGCATCCCCGCCGGGAAGCTCGCCACCTTCGAGCGCGCTTACCCTTTCGGCTGGCTGGGGATCCTGGTGGAGCGGGCGCCCATCTCGCACGAGCTCATCTACGCCCATCACGAGCGCGGCTTCGCGCTGTGTTCCATGCGCTCGTCCACCCGCAGTCGGCTGTACCTTCAGTGCAGCGCCACGGACCGGCCCGAAGCCTGGCCCGACGAGCGCTTCTACGAGGAGCTCGGACGCAGGCTCGACCCGGAGACCGCGGCGAAGCTCGATCCTGGGCCCTCGCTCGAGCGCACGATCGCCCCGCTGCGCAGCTTCGTCGCAGAGCCCATGAGTTACGGACGGCTGTTCCTCGCCGGGGACGCGGCTCACATCGTCCCGCCGACCGGTGCCAAGGGGTTGAACCTGGCCGCGAGCGATGTCTGCTATCTGTCGGAGGGGCTCATCGAGCACTTCCGGGAGGGCTCGCAGGCCGGTCTCGAGCACTATTCGGCGCGCGCCCTGCGGCGGGTCTGGGGGGCCGAGCGGTTCTCGTGGTGGATGACCTCGCTCCTGCACGCTTTTCCCGAGCGCACCGCTTTCGAGCGGCGTATCCAGCAGGCGGAGCTCGAGTACCTGGTCGCCTCGCCGGCCGCCCTGACCTCACTCGCCGAGAACTACGTCGGACTGCCCCTGTAGTCCCCATCGGAGACGGGGACTTGACGCCTGAATCGGCAGAGGTTTACGCACCGCGCCGGCTGCCGTAGAATTCGCGCCCTCGGTGGGTGGGGTGCAGGCACCTCGACCCCGTCGGCGATGCGCGAAGCCGCCGAATGCTAGATGGTGGAAAGCCCCCGAGGGGGCTTTTCTTTTTTGGGCGTGCTGCCGGGGCCGCGCTGATGGGAGCGCGTTCGTGCGCGGTGGTGCTCGGGTGGAAGTGGGCCTTACGGCCCTTTTTTGTTTGTGGTGGGAGCTCGAGCTCATGGCGGGGGCCTTGCGTGAGCGGCTCGTCGCCCTTATTGAGCCGCTATTGGCTCACCTGGGCTACGAGCTGGTTGAGCTGGAATTCACCCCCGCGCGGGGGCGCGGGGCGTTGCGCATTTTCATCGACAAGCCAGAGGGCATCGGTCTCGAGGATTGCGAGCGGGCGAGCCGCGAGGTGTCGGCGCTGCTCGATGTCGAGGATCCCATCGCCGCGGCCTACACCCTCGAGGTGTCCTCGCCAGGCGACGACCGAGTGCTGCGTACCCGGGCGCATTTCGATCGGTTCGTGGGTTCGCGAGTGTTCGTGGAGCTCACGCCCCGCGAGGGGCGCAGGCGCTACACCGGCACTTTGCGCTCGGTCGTGGACGAGGGCGTGGCGCTCGAGGTGGACCGGCAGATGGTGCATCTGCCGTTCCGTGAGATCGAAAAGGCGCGGCTCGCGCCGCTGTGATGATTGGGGCATGAGGTAACCATACCCGTGAACAAGGAAATTCTGATGGTCGTCGATGCCGTCTCGAACGAGAAGGGCGTCGACAAAGAGGTCATCTTCGAGGCACTCGAAGCTGCACTCGCATCCGCTACCCGCAAGAAGCATGGCGAGGAGTGGGATGTGCGGGTGGCAATCGACCGCAAGAGCGGCGACTACGAGACCTTCCGTCGCTGGAAGGTATTTGCCGACGACTCGACCGAGCTCGAGTCCCCCGAGCACGAGCTGCGCCTGGAGGATGCGCGGGACCTCGACCCCAAGGTCGAGCCGGGCGGCTTCGTCGAGGAATCGATGGAATCGGTCGCCTTCGGGCGCATCGCCGCGCAGCAGGCCAAGCAGGTGATCGTGCAGAAAGTGCGCGAGGCCGAGCGTGCGCAGGTGGTCGACGCCTACAAGGACCGGGTCGGGCAGCTCGTGAGCGGCGTGGTCAAACGCGTGGATCGCAACGGCATCTACGTGGATCTGGGCGGCAATGCCGAGGGCTTCGTGCCGCGTACGGACATGATTCCGCGCGAGCAGGTCAAGCCGCAGGATCGCATGAAGGCTTTCTTGAAGGAGGTGCGCTCCGAGCCCCGCGGACCGCAGCTGTTCCTCACCCGCACTGCGCCGGAGTTCCTCATGGAGCTCTTCAAGCTCGAGGTGCCCGAGGTCGGGCAGGGTTTGATCCAGATCCTGGGCGCTGCGCGCGATCCGGGCGTGCGCGCCAAGATCGCCGTCCGCAGCAACGATCCACGCATCGACCCGGTGGGCGCCTGCGTCGGGATGCGCGGCTCGCGCGTGCAGGCGGTCTCGAACGAGATCTCCGGCGAGCGCGTGGACATCATTCCCTACGATGACAATCCTGCGCAGTTCGTGATCAACGCGATGTCTCCTGCGGAGGTCATGTCGATCGTGGTGGACGAGGACTCCCACAGCATCGACATCGCGGTGGCCGAAGACAAGCTCTCCCAGGCAATCGGGCGGGGCGGGCAGAACATTCGCCTCGCGAGCCAGCTCACGGGCTGGGACCTCAACGTGATGACCGAGTCCGACGCCGAGGCGAAGAGTGAGACCGAGGCGCGCGAGCTGGTGCAGACGTTCATGAAGCAGCTCGACGTCGACGAGGACGTCGCGACCATCCTCGTTCAGGAAGGCTTCTCGACGGTCGAGGAGGTCGCGTACGTGCCTCAGGCAGAGCTGATCGCTATCGAGGAGTTCGATGAGGGGATGGTGAAGGAGCTGCGCAACCGCGCGCGTGACGTGCTGCTCACCCAGGCCATCGCCAGCGAGGAGACGCTCGATCAATCGATGCCTTCGGATGACCTGCTCCTGCTCGAGGGCATGAGCCCGGATCTCGCGCTCGCGCTTGCGCGCCGCGGAGTGCGCACACGCGAGGATCTGGCGGAGCAATCGGTCGATGATCTTGCGGACATCGATGGGCTCGCTCAGGAGGAGGCCGGCAGGCTCATCATGACGGCGCGCGCGCCCTGGTTCGAAGCCGGCCACTAGGCTGCAAGGTGGCTGCGAGGTTAGTTCATGGCTGACGTAACGGTTTCACAATTTGCCGAGGTCCTCAAGGTGCCGGTCGATCGGCTGCTGGTGCAGCTCGACCAGGCCGGGATCAAGGTTGCGGGCCCCGAGGATCGCATCAGTGACGAGGCGAAGCTCGAGCTGCTCACGCACTTGAGGCGCAGCCATGGCAGTGAAGGCGATGGTGGCTCACCTCGCAAGATCACGCTCCGGCGCAAGACCCAGAGCGAGCTGAAGCTCGCGAGCGTCCAGGGCCGTGCTCGCACCGTCAATGTCGAGGTGCGCAGCACCCGCAGGTACATCAAGCGCGACGTGCTGGAGGAGCAGGCACGCCTGCAGCAAGAGGACCTGGAGGCCAAGCGGCGCGAGGCCGAGGAAGCCGCACGCCGCGAGAATGAGCGGCTCGAGGCCGAGCGGCGCGAGCGCGAGCGTATCGAGGCCGAGAACCGCCGCCGGATCGAGGAGGAGCAGACCCGCAAGCGCGCGCAGGAGGATGCCCGGCGGGTTGCCGAGCAACAGGCGCGCGAGGATGCCGAGCGACGCGAGCGCGAGCAGCAGCGGCGCTCGGCGGGGGACCAGCAAACGCGCGAGCGCCCGGCGCCGGTCGAGGAGGAGCCGGTCGTGGAGGAGGTCGAGGATCGCCAGCCCGGCCAACCCACGCGTTACGGTCGCGAGGAGCTGCACGTCGCCACCGATGTGAGCTCGCGCTTCAAGAAGAAGAAGCGCCTGAAGAGCCGCGCCGTGGCGGTGAGCGGGGATGCGCGCCACGCCTTCGAGATGCCGACCACTCCCGTCAAGCGCGAGGTCTCCATCGGGGAGACGATCAGCGTCGGCGAGCTGGCGCAGAAGATGGCGATCAAGGCGACGGAGGTCATCAAGGTCCTCATGAACATGGGCACGATGGCCACCATCAATCAGCCCATCGACCAGGACACCGCGGTGCTCGTCGTGGAGGAGCTCGGTCACACGGCCAAGGTGCAAAGAGCCGACCACATCGAGGCCGACCTGCAAGGCACGGTCGAGCAGGGCACCGCGCTCGCGCCGCGGCCGCCCGTGGTCACTGTCATGGGGCATGTGGACCACGGCAAGACGTCACTCCTCGATTACATCCGGCGCGCCAAGGTCGCCGCGGGCGAAGCCGGTGGCATCACGCAGCACATCGGCGCCTACCAGGTGAAGACCGAGAAGGGCACGATCACCTTCCTCGACACTCCCGGCCACGCGGCATTCACCGCGATGCGCGCCCGCGGCGCGAAAGTCACGGACGTGGTAGTGCTCGTGGTCGCTGCCGACGATGGCGTCATGCCGCAGACGATCGAGGCGATTCAGCATGCCCGCGCCGCCAATGTCCCGATCGTCGTTGCGGTGAACAAGATCGACAAGAGCGACGCCGATCCTGACCGGGTGCGCACCGAGCTTGCCAAGCAGCAGGTGATCCCGGAGGACTGGGGCGGTCAGAACATGTTCGTCAACGTCTCGGCCCGCACCGGCGCCGGGATCGATCAGCTGCTCGAGGCGATTCTGCTGCAGTCCGAGGTGCTCGAGTTGCAGGCGCCCGCGACCGGACTTGCAAGCGGTGTCGTCATCGAGTCGAGCATCGAGAAGGGCCGCGGAGCGGTTGCGACGGTGCTCGTGAAGAAGGGAACCCTCCGGATGGGTGATCCGATTCTCGCCGGGGGGGAATTCGGGCGCGTGCGAGCCATGTTCGATGAGCATGGGGCTCCGGTGCTGGAGGCACCGCCGTCGATGCCGGTCGCCGTGCTCGGACTGGCCGGGGCACCGAACGCGGGTGAGGAGCTGCTCGCGGTGGAAAGCGAGCGCAAGGCGCGCGAAGTGGCGCTCTATCGGCAGGGAAAGTCCCGCGACGTGAAGCTTGCGCGCCAGGCGACCACGCGCTCGGAGGATGTGTTCTCACAGCTCGAGGCGGAGAAGGCCGGCGTCATCGCCATCCTGCTCAAAGCCGATGTGCAGGGCAGCGTCGAGGCGCTGCGCGATGCGCTCGGCCAGCTCTCGACCGAGGAGGTGCAGGTGAAGGTGATCGCGAGCGGCATTGGCGGCATCACGATCTCCGACGTGCAGCTTGCCGCGGCCTCGCGCGCGCGCATCATCGGCTTCAACGTGCGTGCGGACTCCGCCGCCCGCGACGCCCTCAAGGAGACGGGCGTCGACGTGCGCTACTACAGCATCATCTACGAGGCCATCGACGATGTGAAGCAGATGATGAGCGGACTGCTTCAGCCGGAGATCAAGGAGCAGATCGTGGGCATCGCGCAGGTGCGCGAGGTGTTCCGCTCGAGCAAATTCGGGGTCGTGGCGGGGTGCCTCGTGACCGAGGGGCTGGTTCGGCGCAACAACCCCATTCGCGTACTGCGCGACAATGTCGTCATCTTCGAGGGCGCACTCGAATCGCTGCGCCGCTTCAAGGACGATGTGAGCGAAGTGCGCGCCGGCACCGAATGCGGCATCGGGGTGCGCAACTACCAGGACGTGCGCGTCGGGGACCAGATCGAGTGCTTCGCTCGCGTCGAGGTGGCGCGTACGCTGCAGTGATGGGCGAATCGCGGCATCGCAAGGTCGAGGCTGAGCTGCAGCGCGTGCTTGCCGAGCTCGTCAGTCGCGAGGTGAAGGACCCGCGCGTGGGCAATGTCACGATCACCTCCGTCGCCGTGGCGCCGGATCTGAAGACGGCGCGTGTCCTGTTCGTGCCGTTCGGCTCGGCAGATCGCGCGGCGGAGGTCCGCGAGGGGCTCACGCACGCCGCCGGATACCTCCGCGGAGAGGCAGGGCGGCGGCTCGCGCTGCGCTATGCGCCGCGACTGCAGTTCGTGTTCGATGACAGCTTCGACCGGGCAGAGCGCCTCAATCATCTGATCGCGGGCGCCGTCGAGCCGCGCGGACCCGCGGAGTCATGAGCCACGCGATGCACGAGCGGCACGCGCTCGCGCACGCCCCTCCCAGCGGCGTACTGCTGCTCGATAAGCCGGAAGGGCTTTCGTCGAACGGCGCGCTGCAGCGGGTTCGCCGCCTGACCGGAGCCGAGAAGGCAGGCCACGTGGGCAGCCTCGATCCGCTTGCGACCGGGATGCTCCCGATCTGTCTGGGAGAGGCGACCAAGATCGCCGGAGAGCTCGTCGGCGGGCACAAGCGCTACCGGTTCGAGATCGCCCTGGGAGCCGCAACCGATACGGGCGATCGTGCGGGCGCGGTGGTCGAGAGGGCGCAGGTTCCGCAGCTCGACGCCACCTCCCTCGCAGCGGTGCTCGCGCGCTTCCGGGGCCGCCAGCCGCAGGTGCCCCCGATGTACTCCGCCCTGAAGCGCGGAGGTCAGCCGCTTTATCGCCTGGCCCGTGCGGGCATCGAAGTGGAACGGGCGCCGCGGGAGATCGAGATCCACGAGCTGGTCCTCATCAGCCTGCGCGCGGAGGTCGTGGAGCTCGAGGCGCTGTGCTCGAAGGGAACCTATATTCGCGTGCTTGCGGCGGATATTGCACGTGCCCTTGGGACGTGTGGACACGTCATTGTCCTCAGGCGCCTGTGGGTGGCGCCATTCGAGGCGGAGTCCATGCAGACCCTCGAGGCGCTCGAGGCGAGCTGCCACGCCGGAGCTTCCCCCCGCCTGATTCCCGCCGATCGCACCCTGCCGGGCCTGCCCGCCGTAACGGTGACCCAGGACGGCGCAATGCGGCTGGCGCGCGGTCAGACGGTCGCCTTACCCGAGCCGCAACTCGCGGGCCGCGTCCGGCTCTACGGCCCTACGGGGCGTTTCCTCGGACTCGGCGAGGCGTGGAATGGTGAGTTAAGGCCCAAGCGCATGTTTCTTCTGGCCCCGGGGGAGCCTAGCGAGTAGAATCCCGCGCCTCGAAAAGTCAGGGTAACGAGACAAGCCTCCGGGAATATTGCGCAATGCCGTTAAGCAGCGAAAAGAAGGGTGGAATCGTCGCGCAGTACCGCCGCAACCCCACAGATACCGGTTCGCCGGAGGTCCAGATCGCGCTCCTGTCGGAGCGAATCAACGGGCTCGGCGAGCATTTCACTGCCCACAAGCGCGACCACTCCTCGCGCCGGGGACTGGTGAAGCTCGTCAATCAGCGCCGCAAGCTGCTCGACTATCTCAAAGCGACGCAGCCGCAGAAGTATCAGGAGCTCGTCGAGCGCCTGGGACTGCGCCGCTGAATGCTCGTGCAGTCGCGCAGCTCATGCGCGCGGTGGGTGAACCCGCCCAGCTCGTGGCCTTGCCGTTCGTATTTGTGAGGAGCCGATTGTGAGCGTCTTCAGCAAGTCCTTTTCCTATGGGCCGCATCCAGTGACGCTGGAAACCGGCGAGCTCGCCCGCCAGGCCGATGCGGCTGTGAAGGTCGCAATGGGCGACACCGTCGTGCTCGTCACCGCGGTGGCGCAGCAGCAGCCGCAGGCGGGGCGCGACTTCCTGCCGCTCACCGTCAATTATGTCGAGAAGACCTATGCGGCGGGTCGCATTCCGGGCGGCTTCTTCAAGCGGGAGGGACGGCCCACCGAGAAGGAGACGCTCACCTCGCGGCTGATCGATCGTCCGATCCGGCCGCTGTTTCCGGATGCCTTCTACAACGATGTGCAAGTCGTCGCGACCGTGCTGTCGGTCGACCCCGAGATCGACCCGGATATCCCCGCGATGCTCGGCGCATCCGCTGCACTGTCGCTCTCCGGAGTTCCCTTCAGCGGACCGATCGGAGCGGCACGCGTCGGCTACCGTGGCGGGCAGTACCTGCTCAATCCCACCGCGCCCGACCTGGCCGACTCCGAGCTCGAGCTGGTCGTCGCCGGAACGCAGCAGGCGGTGCTGATGGTCGAGTCCGAGGCGCAGAGTCTCTCCGAGGAGGTGATGCTCGGAGCGGTGGTGTTCGGGCATCGAGAGATGCAGAGCGCGATCCGAGCCATCGCCGAGCTCGTCAAAGAGGCGGGCAAGCCGCGCTGGAACTGGCGGCCGCCGGCGGAGAATGCCGAGCTTGCGAGCGGTGTTGCGCTCCATGCTCAGGCGGCGCTGTCGCAGGCTTACACGATCACCGAGAAGGTGCAGCGGCGTACGCGAATCCAGGACATCAAGGCGCAAACGCTCGCGGCGCTTGCCGCGGCGGATGGGGGCAAGTGGAGCGAGGAGCAGGTCGAGTCGCAACTCTTCAGGCTCGAGAGCAACATCGTCCGCCAGAGAATTCTCAACGGCGAGCCGCGCATCGACGGTCGCGACGCAAGGACCGTGCGCCCGATCACCGTCAAGGCAGGAGTGCTGCCGCGCACCCACGGCTCGGCGCTCTTTACCCGCGGCGAGACGCAGGCGCTCGTGACCACGACTCTGGGCACCACGCGCGATGCGCAGATCATCGATGGACTGGAAGGCGAGCGGCGCGAGCCGTTCATGCTGCACTACAATTTCCCGCCGTTCTCGGTCGGTGAGACCGGCATGCTCGGCTCGCCCAAGCGCCGCGAGATCGGCCACGGCAATCTCGCGCGGCGCGGCGTCGCCGCCGTGATGCCGGACATGGCCAAATTCCCCTACGTCATCCGCGTCGTCTCGGAGATTCTCGAGTCGAACGGCTCGAGCTCCATGGCGAGCGTGTGCGGCACGAGCCTCTCGCTCATGGATGCCGGGGTGCCGATCAAGGCGCCGGTTGCGGGCGTTGCGATGGGGCTGGTGCTCGAGGGCACGCGCTTCAAGGTTCTCACGGACATTCTGGGCGACGAGGATCATCTCGGGGACATGGACTTCAAGGTCGCCGGCACCCAGGACGGGGTCACCGCGCTGCAGATGGATATCAAGGTCGAGGGTGTGACGCCCGAGATCATGCGCATCGCGCTCGATCAGGCGCGCGAGGGCCGGCTGCACATCCTCGGCGAGATGAACAAGGTACTGGCCAGCCCGCGCGCGCAGATGTCCGAGTGGGCGCCTTCCATCATCACCCTCAAGATCGACCCCGAGAAGATTCGCGACGTGATCGGCAAGGGCGGGGCGGTCATCCGCCAGATCACCGAGGAGACGGGCACCACCATCGACATCGAAAGCGATGGCACCGTGAAGATCGCCTCGGTTAACGGCACCGCCGGACGCGAGGCTCAGCGACGGATCGAGCTGATCACCGCCGACGTGGAGGTTGGCCGCGTGTACGAAGGTCGGGTGGCGCGCCTCATGGACTTCGGGGCGTTCGTCACGATATTGCCCGGACGGGACGGGCTCGTGCACATCTCGCAGATCTCGGACGAGCGCGTGGAGCGTGTGAGCGACAAGCTCAAGGAGGGAGACGTGATCCGCGTGAAAGTCCTCGAGGTGGACCGGCAGGGCCGTATCCGCCTGTCGATGCGCAACGTCGACGCGGCCTGAGGTCGCACCCGCCCGGGAAGGTGCGACTCAGGCGCTCGGGAGCGCCCCGTCATCCTCGCCGCGTGCGCGCGGCGGATCCATCAGTGAGCGAAAGATCTGGTCCTGCACAGAGCGCCAGCGCTGGTAGTTCTTCTGCACGACCGCCGCGACGGCCTCCTGGGGATCGACTCCTACCACGTTCTTGGCCCGCTCGCGCACCTCGCGCTGATGGTTCGCAAACAGCTTCAAGCTCTGCTCCAGATAGCACCCGATCAAGCCCTGCATGGCGCCCCCGCCATAGGAGCGGATGATCTGCGAGAGGAAGTCCCGGCTCATGAGCGGGTCGCCGCCGTGCTCCTGATCGGCAATCACTTGCAGCAGGATGCTGTTCGTGATGTCTTCCTGGCTTTTCTTGTCCATCACCACGAAGTCGATACGCTCGATGACGAGCTTACGCACGTCGCTGAGCGTGATGTAGCGGCTCTCCACCGTATCGTACAGGCGCCGGTTCGGATA
>DATKPP010000048.1:0-2871 GCA_035524075.1 Steroidobacteraceae bacterium
GGTTCATTTCCTCATGGTAATGAGCCTGCTCGGCCGCATTCTCCGGGAGCGCCGTCATACAGACGAAAGTGCCGCCGCCGAGATGCGCCAGCTGCTCGCTGTCGGGGTAGTGACTCTTCAGCCGGTCCGCTACGCATTGCAATAGACGATCGCCTGTGTGTCGGCCGAAGGAGTCGTTGACCACCGCAAGATGGTCGATGTCAAACACTGTGACCGCGAGCCGCGGCAGGCGCGCGGTGCCGCGGGTCAGGAGCCGGGTCAGGCGCTCACAGAACAGCGCGCGCTTGGCGAGACCCGTGAGCGGCTCGAAGTAGGACAGGAAGTGCACAGCCTCCTGCTTGTCGAGATACTGGAGCGCAAACGACAGGTTGGCCGCCACTTCCTCGAGGAGATTCATTTCATCCTGGTCGATGATCGAGTCCGCGCCGGTACCGCACAAGAAGCTGCCGACCGGAGTGTTGTCGACGCGCAAGGGCAAGCATGCCAGCGAGCGCACACCGGTACGTAACAACCCCTCTCGCCCATGCACCACGTAGGCAGGATTCTCGATGTCTGCGCACAAGACCGCCTCGCCGGTTCGGATGACCCGCCCCATGAGGCTGGTATCGCCCGCCTCATTGTCCGCCACCGGGAACTCCCGTCCCGGGTCGCGGAGGAAGTCATAGCCCGCCCATCCGACCGGTCGAGCCATGCGTGTCGCAGGGTTGATGAGTCCGACCATGACCACGGCATAGCCGCCAACGCGGTGTGCCAGGCGACAGGTCTCGCGCATTACCTCCTCGCGGTTCTGGATGCGTACGAGCGCCGAGTTGATCCCAGAAAGCATTTGCAGTACGCGGCTCAAGCGCGCAACGCGCTTCTCGGCCAGGCGATTCTGCCGGCGCAGAGCTGCATCCTCGAGGGCGCGCTGTACGGCCGGCACCAGCCGCTTGGGATTGGACTTCAGCACGTAATCGATGGCGCCGCTCTTCAGCGCTTCAATCGCACGCTCCTCGCCGATGGTGCCCGAGAGAAAGATGAACGGCACCTCGGGTGCGATCTCCCGTGCGACGGCGAGTGCCGAGATACCGTCGAACTGCGGCAGGCTGAAATCCGACAGGATGATGTCGGGCAGCTGCGCGGTGAGCGCCGCGCGCATCTGCGCTTCGTCCACCACGCGCTGATGAGTGCAATCGTAGCCACCCTGCTCCAGGCGCCGAACGGCGAGATCCGCATCGATTGCCGAGTCTTCGACGAGCAGGATCCGGAGTTTGCTCCTGTCGGTTGCTGCTGCCGGCTTCATGACGCGCGTTCCTTGGGCATTGCGCCAGGCGCGATTGCGGGCCCCGGGAGGCTGAAGTAGAAAGTCGTGCCCTCGCCCTTGCGGCTGTCCGCCCACACCTTGCCGCCGTGCCGGGTCACGATGCGGTGCACGATCGACAGCCCGATACCGGTGCCTTCGAATTCCTCGGTGGTGTGCAGGCGTTGAAATACGCCGAATAGCTTCTCGGCGTAGCGCATGTCGAAGCCCACGCCGTTGTCACGGATGTAGTAGACGGACGCACCCTGCTGCTGTTCAACACCGAATTCGACGCGCGCTCTCGGGCGTTGACTGGAGAACTTCCAGGCATTGCCCAGGAGATTTTCGAGTGCGATTCGCAGCAGGCGAGGATCAGCAGCAGCATGAACGCCTTCCGCAATCACCAGGTCCACCCGCCGGTTGGGGTCGGCATTGTGCAACTGCTGCGCCACCTCGCGTACCAGAGCGGATAGATCGAGAGAATGACGAATCAGATCGGCACGGGTGATACGCGACAGCTTCAATAGATCGTCGATCAGTTGCGCCATGCGGTTGCCGGACTGAACGATCAAGCCCAGGTACTTCTGGCCCTCGGCGTCGAGCTGCGACAGCTTGGTCTCGGTCAGGATTTCCGCCATGCCAGTGACGCCGCGCAGTGGTGCGCGCAGGTCGTGGGCTACGGAGTGCGTAAAGGCCTCGAGCTCGCGGGTGCGCTCCTCGACGCGTTGCTCGAGCGCACGGTTCATCTCGCGGAGCTCCGTCACCAGGGCGGCACGGGCGAATGCGGTGGCGGCAGTTCGTGCCAGGACATCGAGCGCCTTGAGCTGTCCGATGCGTGCACGATGCCGTGTGTCCGCGGAAGTGAATCCGAGAACTCCAAAAAGCTCCCCGGCTGCCATGATGGGAAGAGCGATGCCGAGCGCCTGATCGAACGGATGCTCGAACAGCGCCGCCGCTTCGCTCGTTGCAGTGAGCGTCTCGAGCTCTTGAGAGGCGCGTCCGACCCAATCGGCAAGCACACCCTCGGAGGGAGTGGCGTCAGTGAGCGCTCGCGCGGAGGGCCCCGCGCTGCCGGCGAGGCGCAGTGCCGGTGTTACCGCTTCCGTCTGCTCCAGGAGGTACACCGCCCCGCAATCGCCAAGGGCTGCGGCCGCCACCAGCGTGCGTTCGACGACCTCGACTCGACTCAAACCCTGGGTGATCGCGCGCGCGAGCTCGTAGATCGAGACTGACTCGCGCAACTGAATGTTCTCGAACTGCAGACGGCGCAGGTCCAGGGCCCGCGTGAGCGCTGCGAGGATCTGCGTCACATTGAAGGGCTTCATGACGTAGTCGTCGGCGCCGGCTTTGAGCGACTCGACCGCAGTCGCAACCGTCGCGTGTCCTGTCATGACGATGCAAGCCAGATCGCGATCGATTTCGCGGCATGCGCGCAGCAGCGTGATCCCGTCGATCTGCGGCATCATGAGATCGGTGAGCAGTGCGTCGAATGGCTCCGTGCGCAGCGCCGCAAGCGCCTCGCGACCGTCCGCAAAGCCCCGGGTGAGGTAGCCCTCCTGTCCAAGGATGTCGCACAGCGCGCGCAGTTGCGC
>DATKPP010000049.1:0-23678 GCA_035524075.1 Steroidobacteraceae bacterium
TCAGTTCCACTGCCACTCGCGGCGCATGAGCGACACTCCGAGCGCACACACAAGCGGTGTCACGCTCAGCATGGACAGGATACTCAACGCCGGGATGCCGCGCTCGATCGCCCAGCCGCCCGCAAGAGGCGCAACGAACGCTCCGATGTTCCCCACCACACCCGCCCATCCCATGCCGGTCGCCTTGATCGCGGGCGGATAGTAGGCGGTCGACAGCGCGTTGAGGCAGAGCTGACCGCCGCTCGTTCCGGCACCGATGAGCGCCAAGAGCACCCAGGAAGCGCTGGAACCGGCCGAGCGAAAGACCACCAGGCAAGCTGCCGTGATCACGTAAGCGGTGAGCAGCGCGGGCATGGTCAGACCGCGGCTCACGAGCAGCGAGAGGAGAACGCCCCCGACGATCCCACCGCCCTGGATCAGAGCAGCACCGCGGAGTGCATCGTCGGCGGCCCAGCCCGCCGACTGGAGCAACGTCGGCAACCAGCTGATCAGGACGTAAAGCGTGAACAGATTCGCAAATAGGACCACCCACAGCACCAGCGTGCGCCTGCGATAGATGGGCCTGAAGAGCTCGACGACGGACAGCCGCGAGAGATGTTGCGCGGAGTCTGGACGACGCAGAGGCATCGATGCGTCCACCTCGGGCGCGATGCGCGCCAGGATCGAAGCGATGCGCCGGTCGAGAGGACGGCGGAGCGCGAGGAACTTGAGCGACTCGGGCGCGAGCATGAAGATGAGGACGCCAATGGCGAGCGGTGCGGCGCCGCCGAGCAGGAAGGCCCCACGCCAGCCCCAGTGAGCGAAGATCGAGGGCGCGATGAATCCGGCACAGAAAGCGCCCGCGCCGATCGCTGCGTTCATCAGGACGAGGATCGTCGCGCGGCTGCGCGTGGGAATGTATTCGGCGGTCCACGCATTGCAGTTGGGAATGCTGACTCCCAGGCCGATCCCTGTCAGCAGGCGCCAACCGGTAAACTGCAGCGGGCTCGCCGAGGCTGCCGTGATCATGGTCGCAGCACCCACGAGCAGCATTGCGAAGATGAGCAGCGTGCGCCGTCCCGCCCGATCGCCCAGCGGTGCGAGGAACGCGCCACCGAGCGACAGACCGAGCAGCACGGCCGCCAGCGCGTAGCTGAAATGCGCGGGAGAGATGGACCATTCGTGGGCGACTGCCGGCACCGCAAGTGCCATGACCTGAATGTCGTACCCGTCCACCAGCATGATGAGGGCGGACAGGAGCGCAACCAGCGCCTGCAACGGGGAGATCGCCCGCTCATCGAGCAGGCGGGCGACATCGAGTGTGCGCTCGGCGCCGACTGCGATCGACTCCATATTTCTAGGGCGCCGTGTTGAACTCTTCGCTGCGCACGGCCGGCAGCGGCGTCGAGGCGCTCGCCTCGGAGTGCCTCGAGGAGAGCTTGCTCATGAGGGGCAGCATGGCGACCGCGATCGCGGTACAGCCGATACCGGCAAAGCCGAGCTCGTTGAACAGATGCGTGTAGATGGGCAGAGAAGCGACGGGGTTGGTGAGATTGGCGGGGACATGGGCGAAGTTTGCCACGACGCTGCCCAGGTACTGCGAGATGCCGGTGGCGACGAAGTAGGCTCCCATCATGAATCCGCCCATGCGCGCGGGCACATAGCGGGCAATCATCGCAAGGCCGAGCCCGCTCACGAGCAGCTCCCCCAGTGAGTACACGCCATAGCCCCACACCATCACCCAGGAGGAGACCTGGCCGTTCACGGCCCAGCGGGCGCCGACCCCATAGATGAAGAAGCCGACCGCAACGGCGGCAAACCCCCAGGCAAATTTCACGGCCACCTGTGGGTCCTTCCCGAACCGGCCCAGGGCGTTGTAGATGAACACCAGGACCGGGCTCAAGACCACGATCCAGATGGAATTGAGGTTCTGGTATTGCTCGGGAATCCAGGTGAACAGATGCCAGCCGAAGAGCCGGAAGTCGAGATCGACATTGCGCTGCGCGAAGAGATTGAGCGACGTCGGCATCTGCTCGTAGAAGATGAAGAAGAAGATCGTCTGCAGCACCAGGACCAGGGCCGCCGTCATGCCGGCGCGCTCGTCGCGGTGGCTGCTACGAATGAGATGGACGAAGATTCCAAGGATGACGAAGCCCGCGGCGTACACGCACACGCGCGCCACCGTCTCGCTCTTGAGGATCAGCGTCGATAGGACTGCCATCGCGAGACTGCCCACCGCGAGCAGGACCACGCGCCCGAGGCTCGGTCGGTGCTCGTCGGGGGGCGAGCCGACGTGGGCGAGAGCCCGGCGCAGCAGCGAATAGTTGGCGAGGCCCGCCGCCAGACCCACCGCGCAGGTACCGAATGCCACGTGCCATCCGGCGGTATCTCCGTAGCGCGCCGCGATGAAGTCACGCACCCAGGGCGTGAGCGTCATGGAGATCATCGAGCCGACGTTCACGGCCATGTAGTACAGGGTGAAGGCGCTGTCGATCCGCGTCTCGTCGCCGTCGTAGATCTTGCGCACCATGTTGCCGGAGTTGGGCTTGAAGAGCCCGTTGCCCACGATGATGACGCCGAGAGCCACGTACATCAGAAGCGGCGTGTTCGAGGGGATCCACAGCAGCGCGTAACCCACGGCGAGCATGACCGCTCCGGTGAGCAGGCTGCGGCGGGTGCCGAGCAGCTGGTCTCCGATCCAACCGCCGATGGCTGGAGTCGCATAGATGAGAGCCGCGGCGGCGCCCCACACCAGATTCGCCCGGGTGTCCTCGAAGCCGAGCTTCTTGATCATGTAGGTGACCATCAGCACCTGCATGCCGTAGAAGCCGAAGCGCTCCCACATCTCGATCAGGAAGATCGTGCTGAAGGCACGCGTCTGAGATACCGGCGGCGTCGCCGTTCCTGCGGGTGCGTCCATCCTGCGCTCGGCTCTCGGCCCCTCCACGTCCAGGTTCAAGTTCGCGCTGGCGCACAGCATATGGCAAATCCCGGCGACCGTCGCCTGGGAGGTACGTGCCGCGGCCTACACGAGCGTGATCCATCGCCTGTAACTCATTCTGTTACTCCGACTGGAGCGTTTGATCCATTTCCTATCCGCAGGCTTGCCCCGATCATGCCGCCTGCCGAAACGACTTGCGGCACTCTCAATCTCACCAACCGGAGAGTTTTCAATGCTGTCAAACCTTTCACCGTTTTCTGGACAGGGACTGACGACTTCATTTCCGGGAGTCACGGGGGGCTTCTCGCCCATGAACTCGAATCCCTTCGGTCAACTGGGCGCTTACGGGGGCAATGCGGGGTTCGGTCAGGAGGCCTTCGGCCAGAATCCTGCGCTGACCGGCCAGACGCAACAGATCATCGCAGTGCTCGCTCAGCTCGCGCAGCACATCTCCGCGCACAGCGTTTTGGCTCAGCAGATCGGTGTCACCCTCCAGCAAATCGTGCAGCAGCTTGCGATGCAGAGTTTGCAGCGCTCGGGCGCCGCTGGAGCCGGACTGCAGCTGCACCAAGGCGGCTACCCGGGGCTCAACGCTCAGCCCTATGCCCAGCAGCCGTACGGCGGGCTCATCCCGCAGGCATTCAACCCGCAGGGGCAGGGCTGGGGCCCGCAGACGCAGGGCTGGGGCCCGCAGACCCAGGGCTGGGGTTCGCAGGCGCAGGGCTGGGGCCCGCAAGCGCTGGGGTGGGGTGCGAATCGTCAATCCACGATCCAATAGGAATCGAAGGAGGAAATCCGATGGCGCACGAGAAGGAGGAGCGGTCCGCGACCGCCGGCCGACGAGCGAGCGAGACTCAGGAGGACCAGCAGAGACGCGGCGCGGGTAACCTCGGCCGCTCTGCAGCCCGGGAGTCGACGCACGCGGGAAACGGTGGTCTCGGCACTCCTTCTTCGCGTCCCAGGCGACTGGAGCTCTACCTCATCGGGCAGCGAGCCGCCCCGCCGGCACAGCCGTTCGCGGACCTCGAGCAGTCGATGGACGCCATCGCCGATTATCTGACTCAGCAGGAGCACGGCGAGATCGTCAAGCGCATCAAGCTTCGCAGTGCTCATTCATTCGCCGCCGATGACAGTGTGAACGAGGTCTTGGTGGTGAGGCTCGAGGAGGGCCGCGCCGAGCGGCTGCGGGCTGCGGCCCCTCCTCATCTGATCATCGAGCGCGATTCGCCTCTGCAGCACGCAGACTACCTCGGCAGTCCGGCGCGTGGGACGATGATGGGCGCCCTCGCGCTCAACCTGCTGCCCTTGCGCTCGACGGCCGCCGAGCTCACCGTCCGGGTGCTGGGCGAGCGCGATCAACCCCTCGCCAAGGCGACGGTGATCGTCGAAGGGGCGAGCGGGCTGCCGGCTCAGGCGCTGACGGACGATGCCGGCCTGGCCCACATCAGCTTCTTCGGTGGGCCGATCGAGTCGATCCAGATGCTGTTCGTGCGGGCTGCCGCCAATCACTGGGATCGGCAACTCGTGGCGCCCGCGCTAGGCTCGGGCGTCAACACCGTGAGGCTGCGGTCCCTCTCGGACTCGTTCGCAAATTTCCCGGGAGAGCGACTGCTCGGGTGGGGGCAGCGCCTGATGCGCATCGATCCTGCGGCGCGCCGCCTGACGGGAGCTGGGGTGAGGATCGGGCTGATCGACTCGGGCTGCGACAACTCGCATCCCTTGCTGAGGCACGTCACGCGCGGCACGGATCTGACCGAGGGCTCGGAGGGGGGCTGGACGCACGATCCGATCGCGCACGGGACGCATTGCGCCGGAATCCTCAACGCGGCGAGCACCGCACAGGGGATCATCGGCTGCGCACCCGAGGCGGAGCTGCACGTGCTGAAGGTGCTTCCGGGCGGTCGCACGAGCGACTTGCTCGCAGCGCTCGATGAATGCATCGAGCGGCAGCTCGACATCGTCAATATCAGCGCGGTGAGCGAGGGCTACTCCGAGCTCGTGACACAGAAGCTTCGCGAGGCGCTGCAGAAGGGCATCGCCTGCATCGCGGCGGCCGGCAACTCGAGCGGACCCGTGGGCTTTCCCGCGCTGGTGCCGGGCGTGATGGCGGTTGCCGCCGTCGGCAAGCTCAGAGAATTCCCCGCGGATAGCTCCCACATCTACAGCATCATCCCGCAGCTGATCGGCGCGGATGGCATCTTCGCCGCGCGCTTCAGCGGCGCGGGTCCCCAGATCGCGGTCTCGGCACCAGGGGTGGCGGTGGTCTCCACTGTTCCGGGCGGGGGCTATGCGGCGGCGGACGGAACCTCGGCGGCAGCGGCCCATGTGAGCGGATTCGCAGCCCTGATGCTCGGGCATCATCCGGTCTTCTCGGAGAGTGTGTTCCGGAACAAATCGGAGCAGCGCGTTCAGGCTCTGTTCGAGCTGATCCGCGCGAGCGCCGTGTCGCACTTCGGGGATCCGCAACGCGGCGGCGCCGGCGTTCCCGATGCGCAGCGCGTGCCGGGCGCGCAGGAGCTTGCCATGGGATTGCCGGGGCAAAGCGCTGCGGAGCGCGGCTCTGCAGCCCCCTTGCACTGGGCCGCCGCGGCTGCGGCTCGCTCGTGGCCTTCCTTCGTGCAGATGCGTGCGGCGGGGCTGATCTGAGTCAGCTGTCCTCCACTCCGGACGTGCCGAGCGGGGACCCGTACCATTGCAGGTGGGCGCGGACGCGTGCAGCCGCCTCCCCGCGCCGATGCACCTTGAGCTTCTCGCACATGTTGTGCACGTGATTCTTGACGGTCGCTGCCTCGATCCCAAGCCGGCGGGCGATCTGCTTGTTCGTCTGGCCGCGGTCGATCCAGCGCGCGATCTCGAGCTCACGTCTCGAGAGCGTACCGATGCCATCGGGCCCCTCCGAAGCGGAGCTTGCGGCACCGCTCGCCTGCGCCAGTGCTGCGACGCGCCGGTAAAGAGAGGCTGCGGCGCGCGGCGAGCACACCAGCTCGCCGCGCATCAATCCCTCGAGCACGTTCACCAGGTGGGCGCTGTCGGCACTATCGGTCACGTAGCCGGCGGTTCCTGCGGCGGCGAGCGCAAAGATCTCCTCGCCCGTCTCTCGCACACCGAAGGCGACGACTTTCGCCTCCGGTGCCGATGCCACGAGCGTGCGCACCTGCTCCGTGGCTCTCGCCCGCGTGGCATCCAACAGGACCACATCGGGACGTAGTCGCGCGCTCTGCGCCTGGGCGCTCCGCAAGTCGACAGCGCTGACCACGTCGACTCCCGTCTCGGCTGCGAGCAGCGCGGACAGCCCCTCCTGCACCAGCCGCACATCGCTCACGATCAGCACGCGCAACGCCATCGACCGAGTTCCCCTTCCATGGCCCACCCCCGGTTCTGCACGTGAGAATTATGGACCGCCCTTGTTCCCGCAGCCATCGAGGCGGTGAAATTTTTATGACGTGTCCACTCCAAAGTAAAGCGATGCCGTGGCCGCACGCCTGGGCCCGGGCGGGCGGCCGGGCAAGCCGCGACCGCAGGGTGTGCGCAAGTTCGTGGTGGCATTCATCGGTGGTCCACAAGTTGGGCTGCCTTTCGGTGTGAAGCCACAACCGGTATTGTGGCGGCGACGTGGACATGCGGTTATATCTGAAGAGCGGTGCTCAGACCCTGTCCGAGACCTGGTTGTATCGCTATCACCCCTTCTAAGAAGAGCAAAGGACCCGAACGATGTGCGACAACGACTCGATGCACGATGCGGTCGAATACGAGCTGAAATCCACGGCACTCTCGCGCAGGGGCTTCGGCGCGTTGACCGTGGGCACGGGGCTCGTATCACTCCTGCCGCGGCTGGCGAATGCAATGGACGTGACGGAATCGGAAGTCGAGATCAAGACACCGGACGGTACGGCGGATGCCTACTTCGTCCATCCTTCAAAGGGAGCGCACCCCGGCGTGCTCATGTGGCCGGATATCTTCGGGCTGCGCCCGGCCTTCAGGCAGATGGGCAAGCGGCTTGCCGAATCGGGATACACCGTCCTGGTGGTCAATCCTTTCTACCGAACGCAGAAGGCTCCCACCGCACCGGAGCACCCGGACTTCAACGACCCCGCGACTCGCCAGGCCCTCACGGCCCTCATGAGCTCGCTCACGCCCGAAAGGGTCGTGACCGACGCCCAGGCGTTCATTCCTTTCCTCGATGGCCAGCGCGCCGTCGCCCAGCGCCGCAAGATGGCCACCACGGGCTATTGCATGGGCGGACCCTTCACTTTCCGCACGGCGGCTGCCTTTCCCGATCGCATCGGTGCGGGCGCCTCGTTCCACGGCGCCAATCTGGTGACCGACGGACCGGAGAGTCCGCATCTGCTCGTGCGCAAGATGAAGGCGCAGTATCTGATCTGCATCGCGGACAACGACGACAAGCGCCAGCCCCAGGCGAAAAACGTCCTGCACGAGGCCTTCGCCGCGGCGCACCTGCCGGCCGAGATCGAGGTGTATAGCGGCGCGATGCACGGCTGGTGCGCGATCGACTCGCGCGTGTACAACCACGATCAGGCCGAGAAAGCCTGGAGCCGGATGCTGGTGCTCTTCAAGAAGGCTCTGGCCTAGAGGCGCGCCATCGTGGTCAAGATTCCTGCCGGCGTGGGGCCGGGCTGTCCGCAGGTCGTGGTGCTCGTCGGAGCGACGGGCGATCTCGCGCGGCGCAAGCTGCTCCCCGGACTGTTTCACCTTGCAAGGGTCGGGTTCATTCCCGGCTGTCGCATCGTGGGAGTCTCCCTCGATCAGCTCTCCCGCGACGACTTCCGCCAGCTCGCGTCCGAGGCGCTGCGCCAATTCTCCACGCGACCCGTGGCCGATGCGGCCTGCAGCTCATTCGGCGACTGCCTCGATTACGTACCTCTCTCTGCGGGACCGTCGGCACTGAAGGCAGCCGTCGAGAAGGCGGAGCGTGAGCTTGGAGCCGACACCCGCCGCCTGCATCATCTGTGTGTGCCCCCGAGCGCAGCCCTCGCTGCAATCCAGATGCTCGGGGAGGCGGGCCTGGTCGAGCGCGCCCGCATCGTCATGGAGAAGCCGTTCGGGGTCGATCTCCAGAGTGCAGTCACGCTCAACAGGAAGCTGCACGAGGTGTTCGACGAGGACCGCATCTTCCGCATCGATCATTTCCTCGGCAAGGAGCCGGTGCTCAACATTCTCGCGTTCCGGTTCGGGAACGGTCTGTTCGAGCCGATCTGGAACCGCAACTTCATCGCTCACGTGCAGATCGACGTGCCCGAGAAGCTCGGGCTGGAGAAGCGATCCGCGTTCTACGAGTCAACAGGTGCGTATCGCGATATGGTCGTGACGCATCTGTTCCAGATCCTCGCGTTCACGGCGATGGAGCCGCCGACGGCCCTGGAGTCCGGATCGATCAGCGAGGAGAAGAACAAGGTGTTCCGCAGCCTGCTACCGATCAAGCCCGCGGACGTGGTCCGCGGACAATACAACGGCTATCGCACCGAGCCCGGAGTGCAGCCCGAATCGGATACCGAGACCTTCATCGCGCTGAAATGCTTCATCGATAACTGGCGCTGGGCCGGCGTGCCCTTCTATCTGCGTACCGGAAAGCAGATGGCCGAGGGGCAGCGGATCATCTCGATCGCGTTCCGCGAGCCGCCGAAAAGCATGTTTCCCCAGGGATCGGGAGTCGGAGGCCAGGGGCCAGACCACCTGACTTTCGATCTGGCGGATGTCTCGAAGATGTCCCTGTCCTTCTACGGCAAGCGCCCGGGCCCGGGCATGCGTCTGGACAAGCTGAGCCTGCAATTCGCCATGCACGACACCGGACTCGAGGGGGACGTGCTCGAAGCCTACGAGCGGCTGATCCTCGATGCCATGCGCGGTGATCACACCTTGTTCACGACCGCCGAGGGCATCGAGCGCCTGTGGGAAGCCTCCATGCCTTTGCTCGAGACTCCGCCGCCGGTCCGGCCGTACGCGCCAGGGTCGTGGGGCCCCAACGCCATTCATCAATTGGTCGCGCCCAATGCCTGGCGGCTGCCGTTCGAGCGCGCCTGGCGAGATCCAAACGTCGTGGGAGCGTGAAGCCGCAGAGCACGCAAGATCCGCACCCTCATTGGACTTCCGGGTCCGGGATCAGCTCCTTTGCACCGGGCCGCAGCGAGATCACGCGAGCACTCGGAGAGACATCGCACTCCGCGGAGCCGAGAGCCCGCCCGCTTGCAGGATCGGATGCCTCGAGCAAGACCGCCATCTGGTAGCCGGGCATGCCGTCGTCATCGGAGTCGCCGAAGATCTGCGGCGCCCCGCGAGGAATACGCACTCGAATGAGTTCGCGGCCGGGAAACATCGTCCTCAGCATGCTCCGCGCACAGGCATCGATCGCCCGATCGTCGCGAGTCCCCGCGTGAGCCTGCGTGTTTGCCCTGACGATCACGCCCTGGTCCCGCTCGGGCACGGCAAGCGCCGAGCTCCCCAGGGCGAGCACCAGTACGCCCGCCGAGACTGCAGTGAGCCATCTGTTCATCGCGCGCTCCTCAGGTGGGTGCCACTGCCCATTCGACCGCGTGGTGCGGTGCGCAGTTCAATGGGGCCGACCGATGCGCCGCGGAGGCGCACCGAGCCGCCGCAGCGCTACGGCCGCAGGCTCTGCGGCAACGCTGCCGCCTGCTCGGCAGTCAGCCGCGTCATCTTTCTCACGATGGGCGTTTGCCAGTTGCCGATGCGATCGGAGACCGAGAGCCTGAAATCGATGGCGCTGCAGATGGCATCGCTCGAATCGCGGTCGTGAAGGACCGCCCACGCAGACCTCAAGAGTGGATAGGACTGCTCGAGATCGAGCCGATAGATGGTGCCCGAGACGTTGATGTACATCGTGCGCGCGTCGGGTGTGACGCGCCACGCCCCTGTCCAGTCGCGCCGTAGAAAGCATGCGGTGGGCGCGGTCCCCGCAGTCGCCTGGCTCGGACTCGTGAGCGAGCCGAGAGCGGCCATCCAGACCGTGAGCACGCTCAGGATGAATGTCTGCGGCAGCGCTCTGCCGCACAGGGGTCGCCGGTCTTGGAACATCCTGCTCCTCCGATTGGGCTCCGCCTCAGACTGATGCCCGCAGTGCCGCCGCGAGCTCGTCCCGCGTCTCTTCAATGTGCGCTTGCGCAAGCGTGCGGGCCTCGCGTGCCTTGCGAGCGAGCCACGCTTCGAACAGCGCTTTGTGCTCCTGCGCGGCGCGCCGGATGCGACCCTTCGGCCCCAAGTGGATGCGTATGTAGCGCAGCGACATCGCATGCAATCGCGTGAGCGCCTCGGCCGTGACCGGCTGACGGTGAGGAACGACCAGGGCGAGATGATAAGCGCTGTTCAGGTCGCCCGAGTGAGCGATCTCGCCCAGGGCGAGCGAGGCATTCAGCGCCGCGAGCGCGGTGCGTGCGGTCTTGATCTCCGGCGCGCGGGCGAGCTTGGCTCCGCGAGCCACGGCTTCGGGCTCGATCGCGATGCGCAGACTGAATACCTCCTGCACCTCCTCGGCGGAGATCGGCCGCACCTGGAACCCGCGATGGGCGAAGACATCCACGAGCCCCTCGGCTCGGAGCTGCACGAGCGCCTCGCGCACGGGGATCTTGCTCACGCCGAACTCCGCGGCGATCGAGTCCTGGAGCAAGGGAGCGCCCGGCGCATATTCACCGGCCAGGATCTTCTCGCGCACGCGAGCGGCGACCTGGCCGCTCATGGTGCGAACGATCAGCTCGCTCATCGGGGTACGATGCCCCAGCAGAAGGGGTCACGCTCGTCGAGCAGCAGGGTCGATTCGCCGGTCACGTGGGCGCGGCCCTCGATGATCGGGACGACGCCCTCGACGGCACGGCGATACGTCGCCCGAAAAGTGCTCCCCACGATGCTCTCCTGAATCCACTCCTCGCCTTCGGCGAGCTTGCCGTCCGCCGCCAGACAGGCGACCTTGGCACTCGTCCCCGTGCCGCACGGGGAACGATCGTAGGCTCCGCCGGGGCACAGGACGAAGTTGCGTGAGTCTGCCTCGTTGGATGCCGGGGGGCCGAACAGCTCGATGTGATCGACATCCGGATACCCACCGCAGTTGAGCGCGCGACGCACGCGCCGGGCAAAGTCGGTCAAGGCATCGACCCTGGCGAGCGACAGCTCCTCACCGTGTCCCTCCACCAGGTAGAACCAGTTGCCGCCCCAGGCGACATCTCCCTGCACGGAGCCGACACCCGGAACCTCACACACCACATCGCGAGCGCGACGAAAGCTCGCAACGTTCGCAACTCTCACCGCCCCCTGCTCGGTCAGCGTGGCCGTCACTGTCCCCACGCAGGTCTCCAGGTGGTATTCGCCGGGGCCTATCCGACCCAGATGCTCGAGCGTGCGGATCACGCCGATCGTGCCGTGGCCACACATGCCGATGTAGCCGACATTGTTGAAGAAGATCACACCGGCCGTGCAGCGCCGATCGGTGGGCTCGACGAGCAAGGCGCCCACCAGCACGTCAGCGCCACGAGGCTCGTTGACGATCGCGGAGCGGAACCGATCCTCTGCGTCCCGAAATCGCTCGACCCGCTGCCTCAGTGAGCCCGTGCCAAGATCCGGCCCCCCCTCGATCACGACGCGGGTGGGCTCCCCGGCCGTATGCGAGTCCACCACGCGAAGCTTGCGTACCAGGCTCATGAAAGCGGTCGTGTGGTCCTTGCCCGCTCGACCATCGCGATCACCGCGGCGCGCCGGGCACCCTCGAGCGGCCAGCGCGGCGGCCGTACCCGCTCCGACCCGCGGCCCATCACCTGCTCGGCGAGCTTGATCGACTGCACCAGGTCGGGCTCGGAATCCAGATGCAGCAGCGGCATGAACCAGCGGTAGATTCGCCGCGCCAGCGGCAGATCTCCGTCGCGGATGGCTGCATAGAGGGCAAGCGACTCGGTGGGAAATGCATTCGTGAGTCCGGAGACCCATCCCTTCGCTCCGAGCGTCAGCCCCTCGAAAGCGATGTCGTCCAGTCCTGCAAAGAGTGTGAATCGCTCCCCGAAGGCATTGATCAGGTCCGTGAAGCGGCGCGGGTCGGTCGAGGATTCCTTGATCGCCACGATGTTGCTCACCTCAGCCAGGCGTCCGAGAACATCGAGGTCGATGTTGACACGATACGAGGGCGGATTGTTGTAGAGCATGATCGGCAGAGCCGTGGCTTCCGCAATGGCGCGGAAGTGATACTCGAGCTCGCGTGGGGTTGGTACGTAGACCATGGCAGGCAGCACCATGAAGCCGCTCGCGCCGATCCGCTCGGCATCGCGGACGAAGCGGACCGCGGTCGCGGTGGTGAACTCCGACACGCCGACGATCACGGGAGCCTTGCCGGCAACCACCTCGACAGCACCCTGAAGCACGGTGCGCTTTTCCTCGGCGCTCAAGGAGTTGCCCTCGCCGACGGTTCCCATCAGAACCAGGCCGTGCACACCGTCGCGCAGCAGTGCGGCCTGCACCTTGCGCGTGGCCTCGAGATCCACCTCGAGCGCCGCATTGAACTGCGTGGTGGCGGCGGGCAGGACGCCCGACCAGGGACAGATGCTGGGCTGTGTCACGGGTGAGCCCCCTTTGGCCGAGAATGGAATGTAATCGCGTAGATCGTATACGATCTACGAATGGATCGCCAGAATGCGGTGGCGGTGATCGGGGCAGGCGTCGTGGGGGCGGCGATCGCCGCGCGCCTGGCGGAGGAAGGCCGGCCCGTGCTGCTGCTCGATCGGGCCGAGCCGGGCCTTGCGGGCGCAAGCTTCGGCAACGCGGGACACATTGCGACCGAGCACGTCGAGCCCCTGCCCTCGCGCGAGCTGCTGTTCGGGTTCTGGCGCGATCTGTTTGCATTGGGAGGCGTGCTCGACATCCCGCCGAGGCGCATCCGGGCGATCGCGCCCTGGGCGGTACGTTTCGCGTCCGCGGCAAAGCTCAAGGCACGCAACACGCGTCATCTCGCGCCGCTGGTGCGCGCCGCAGTCGCGGACTGGGAGCGCCTGCTCGCCTGCGTCGGACGCTCGGAGCTGCTGCGCAAGAGCGGCCACTACGAAGTGTGGTTCGGCGTTGCGGCCACGAGGCATGCGGCGCGGCAGGCCAGTGCCATGGAAAGCCTCGGCGTGCCTACGCAACCGGTGAGCCTCGAGTGGCTGCGCATGATCGTCGAGTCCCTTCCGGCTCACGAGTCGGCCCGCAGCGACCGAACCGCGGCTGCCTTGCGGTTTCCCGCGACGGCGCACGTGAAGGACCCGCTCGAGGTGGTCCGGGCCCTCGTGCAGCACACCCTGTGCAAGGGTGCGACGCTCGAGCGTGTCGAGGTGCGCGCGATCGAGGCGACCTCCTCCGGCCTGACACTTCACATCGGCGATGGGTCACGCCACGTGCACTCTGCGGTGGTGTGCGCGGGCGCCTGGTCGGCCAGGCTCCTCACGCCGTTCGGATTGAGGGTGCCGCTCGAGGCGGTACGGGGTTATCACATCGAGCTGCCCGATCACGCGCCGTTGGCCGATGCGACGATCGCCTATTCCGATTCGCACGTGGTGGTGACGCCGATGAGCGGTAGATTGCGGGCGACCAGCTTCATGGAGTTCGAGGCCATCGATGCTCCGCCGGATCCGCGTAAGGCTGCATGGCTCGTGGCGCGCCTGCGGCAGCTCGGCTATCGATGCGACCGGGCCACGGCGGCCTGGGTAGGCTCGAGGCCCGTCCTGCCGGATTACCTGCCCGGGATGGGACGCGTGGGAGGCACGACGCTGTTCTATGCCATCGGCCATCAGCACATAGGCCTCACGCTCGCTGCGGGCACGGCCGAGCTGCTCACGGCCCTCATGAGCGGGCGGACTCCGCGGCAGGATCTGTCGCCCTTTGACCTGCGGCGGTTTCGCTGAAGGACGAGACGGTATCCTTACATAACGCGATGGCCCGGCCTGGAGCGTGATGGGCGTCGCTCGGCTCGTGCAAGAATCAGCACGCCGAGCACAGTGCGGCGAGCGGCTGCTGTGTTTGAGTTGTGCGCATGAGTCCGCGCAGCACCAACGCCATCAGCCGGTCGCGTCCCGAAGAGGCTCCCGCGTGTGCCTGGGATGACCTCCCCGTGTCGATCCTCCAGCGGCTGGCGAGCGAGAACGTTCGTACCCCGGCCGATTGGCTCGCCCTGAGCCGCCCGCGTCGTGCCGGAATCTTCGGCATCACGCCGATCATGCGGCGCACGATCGACGCTGCAGCCAAGGCCAGCGCCGAGCAATCCGCATAGTCAGGGGCGCGGTCGGCCGCGCTGCGCGGCCAATCGGCCCCGATCCTCTGCCTCAGATGCGCTGAGTCTTCGGTCCGGCGATCAGCCAGATGATGAAACCCAGCACGGGCAGCACGATCACGAGCACGGTCCAGAGGACCTTCTTCCCCGTGTCGTCGCTGCTTTGCATGACGTTGACGATCGCCCAGACATCGGCGATGAGAACGAGGAGACCCCAGAGCCCGCCGTGGTACAGCATAGCCGCGTATCGTAACCTATGACGCGCGGACTTGGGGCTTCCTCGAGTGGGGCCACCTCCGGCCCCGAGGCTCAGCCAGCGGGTGCGGGTGCTCTCAATGCTCTCCCGTCGCGCATACGAAGAGCTGCGCCGGCGGAATGTTGCACAGCTGAAACCCGCGCCGCACCTTGCCGAACGTGCGCCGCAGCGCCGGGAGCGTCCGGGCGGTGAACTGATAGACGAGGAACGCGCCACCGGGCTCGAGCACGCTGCGGGTCTGCTCGGCGATCTCCGTGCGCAATACCTCGGGCATGCTCCCGAGCGGAATCCCAGAGATGGCGTAGCGCGGCGCCGGCAGCCCGAGCCTTTGCAAGACACTCGCGACCGCTGCCGCCGAATCGTGCACCACGTGCAGGCGCGGATCGGGGAACGACTCGCGCAGGAAGTCCACGAACTCGCCATTGGTCTCGATCGCCACCAGCCGCGCATCGGTGCGCATGCGTCGCAGAATCTCCGCCGTGAAGGTCCCAACGCCTGGGCCATACTCGACGATGACGCGCGTGCGCTCCCACTCGACGGGCCTCAAGACCTGGTTCACCAGGAATCGGGAGCTCGGGATGACCGAGCCCAGCATGTAGGGATCGCGAAGAAAGTTGCTCGCGAACAGCAGCAGCTCGCTCGCGCGCAGTCGCGGGCTTGCCGGGAGGGTGGTCTCTCGTGTCAAGGGTTGCATAGATTCACCTCGGTTGTTGCGATCTTGGGTGCTCCCGTCCATGAAGCACTCATTCTCCACAGCTCCTCCTGCATCCCAACGTCGGTGGCGAGCGGCGATGCAGGTGTGAGATTTTGATGCTCGTCGAAGTAGCGGCCGGTCATCCCCGTCACCTCCGGCGCGAGCGCCAGGTGCAGCGTCGTGCGCGCGCCGCGCTCCACGTCGATCACGGTGCTGAAGAGGGGCTTCACCAGCCGCAGCCAGAATGGCAGGAGGTTGCTGGCGACGACGCCCGGGTGAAGGCAGTTGACGCTGATGTGCGTGTCGGAAAGGCGACGTGCGAGCGCGAAGGTATACATGATATTGGCGAGCTTCGATCGGGCGTATGCCGCGACGCTGCGGTACGGAGCTCGTGGATTGGCGACAGCCTCGAAGCTCTCCGTGGCGCGCAAGTGCACTCGCGAGGCGACATTCACGATGCGGGCGGTGCCGGCAAGTCGATCGAGCAGCAGCTGGGTGAGCAAGAAAGGGCCGAGATGGTTGACCGCGAAGGTGAGCTCGAAGCCATCGACCGAGCGGCGATGCTGCAGGCTCACCATGCCGGCATTATTGATGAGCAGCGAGATCGCGGAATAGTTGCGCCGAATGACGGCGGCACTCTCCCTCACGGAGTTGAGGGATGCCAGGTCGCACTGCACGATGTCGACCGCCCCGCCTGGCAGCTCCGCCAGGATCGCATCGCGCACGGCGCGCGCGGCGGTCGGGTCGCGGCACAGCATGACGACCCTGCGGCCTGCGCGCACCAGCTCGCGAGCGGTCACGCGACCGATGCCGTGCGTCGTGCCGGTGATGACTGCGATTTCGCTCAAAAGTCGCTCGCCGTCAGGCGCAGAAGCGGCTGTCCCATGCGAATGACGCGGCCTTCGCTCAGGCCCGGGCACAGCGTGACGCCAGGAGGGGCGAAGGCGATCACCGTCGAGCCCTGCTCGAACCAGCCCATCTCCTCGCCCTTGCGCAGCCGCGCATCGCAGGGGATGCGGTTGGGGCCGCGGTACTTGAGGTTGAGCGGCACGTCCACGCAATGCAGGCGGATGCTCGCCACGAGGATGGCCGCAACCGGGACGAGCGTGATGAGATGGTCCGAGCCTGCGAGCCGGCAACGGATGATCGCGCGCTCGTTCTTGCAGAAGAGATTCTCCACGCGCTCGAGCGTGATGGGGTTGACGTTCCACGTGTCTCCGGACACGTAGGTCACCTGCTCGATGCGACAGTCGTAGGGCGCATGGAAGCGGTGATACATGCCCGAGGTGAGGCGCAGCGTCACGAAGGAGCCCTGCAGGTAGCGGCCGACCAGCTCCGGGTCGTTGAGCAGATCCATGAGCGTGTAAGGAAAGCCTTTCGTCTGAAAGACGGCTCCCGCGGACACGCGACCCATCGCCCCGATGATGCCATCGCAAGGGCTGACCACCACGGCCGGATCGGGATCCACGCGGCGCGCTCCAGGCTTGAGCTCACGTGTGAAGCATTCGTGCAGGCTCTTGAAATCCGTGCTCTGCGCATCGCTCAAGTCCACCTCCGTGAACAGGCGCCAGATCGCAATGCAGGCACGACACAGGAGCGGATGCTCGAGCCTGCTCAGCCAGCCGACGAACAGCGTGATCCAGCGTCGCGGTAGGCGATTGGTCAGCAGGAAGTTGACATCTTCCTGCTGGGCGATCCTCACAATGACGGAGCGTACTGTCATCGGATTGTCACTGATCTGAAATAGTTTGCGCGCGAGCCGCACCAGGCTGCAGGGAGCTGCATTTGAACATCCTCATGCTCGAGTATCTGGGCGGTGCCCTGACCCTCCTGATCCTCCTGAGCCTTGCGAGAAAGATCCAGCTGCGAGTGGCCCTGTCGCTTGCGAAGCACCGCTCGCTTGCCGGTCATGCTCGGTTGGCGCGGCGGGTGGCCCGATTGATTCCGGGCTACGACTACGACGAGACGACTTTCTTCCGCGCCGACGACGCTCCGCCCGAGATCGAGGGCCGAAGACGCGCGGGGTTCGAGCAGCTCGCCGAGCTGTACGCGCAGCGCTATGCGGCGGGCGCCGCGCTCACACGCCAGGTTTCCGGCTCGATCTCGGACGTACAGTTCACCGCGCGCTATCGCGTGCCCATTCCCTTCAGTCGCGTGGTGCGCGAGCGCCTGCAGGCAGGCGTGTTCCTGCAATCCTCCGCAGGCACGACGGTGACGGACCTGGACGGCAATCGGCTCTTCGACGTGAGCGGTTCCTATGGAGTCAATCTCTTCGGCTACGACTTCTACAAGGAGTGCATCGACTGCGGCATCGCTCGCGTGCACGAGCTCGGACCCGTCCTGGGCGCCTACCACCCCGTCGTGGCCGACAACGTTGCGCGCCTGCGCAAGATCTCCGGTCTCGATGAGGTGTCCTTCCACATGTCGGGAACCGAGGCCGTCATGCAGGCGGTGCGGCTCGCCCGCTATCACACCCGGCGCAGATATGTCGTGCGCTTCTGCGGCGCCTACCATGGCTGGTGGGGCGACGTGCAGCCCGGGGTCGGCAATCCGATGGCAGCGGAGGCCACCTATACCTTGAAGGACATGGACCCAGCGGCGCTGCGCGTGTTGCGCATGCGGCGCGATATCGCCTGCGTGCTCGTCAATCCGGTGCAGGCGATGCATCCAAATGCCGGTGCACCGACCGACTCTGCGCTGATCGATAGCGGCCGCCGCGCGCATTTCGACCGCGCGGCGTATGCCGCGTGGCTCGCGGAGCTGCGCCGGGTGTGCACCGAGGGCAACATCGTTCTGATCCTCGATGAGGTGTTCGTCGGCTTCCGCCTGGCACCGGGCGGCGCACAGGAGTACTTCGGCGTGCGCGCCGACCTCGTGACCTACGGCAAGTCGCTGGGTGGGGGGCTGCCCGTCGGGGCGGTGTGCGGGCGGGGCGACCTGATGAGGCGCTTCCGCGAGGACCGGCCCGCGGACATCTGCTTCGCGCGCGGCACGTTCAATTCGCATCCCTATGTGATGGGCGCCATGAACGAGTTTCTCAGGCGCCTGGAGAGTGAGCCGATCCGGACGATCTACCGGGATCTCGATCGAGTGTGGGACGAGCGTGCCCGGCAGCTCAACGAGCGGCTGGCGGCGGCGCGCGTGCCGGTTCAAATAGCGCATCTGTCGTCGATCTGGACGTTCACGTACCTGAAGCCCTCGCGCTACAACTGGATGCTGCAGTACTACTTGCGTGCCGCGGGCCTCGCCTTGAGCTGGGTAGGCACGGCGCGGCTCATCTTCAGTCTCAACTACAGCGATACCGACTTCGCGGCGGTCGCCGACCGGGTCGTCTCGGCGGCCGAGGCGATGCAGCGCGACGGCTGGTGGTGGGCGCCCGAGGCAATGACCAACAAGACCATCCGACGACGCATCCTGAAGGAGCTGCATCAGGCTTGGTGGAGAACGTCCTCCATCGGGTCGCGCAGCTCGCCGCGGAGCAGATGGAGCGGCGCGCGGCAGTAGAGCTTCACGTCGTGGAACGGATCGGTGAGGATCTTCGTGAACCACACCATCCCCGTCAGCACACTGTGTTGCAGGAACAGCTGCGCGGTGCGGAACAGCAATGCCCCCAAGCCGAGCGCGAGCCAGATCTGGCAGAGGTGCCGCAGGAAGTCCGGGTTACCGCTGGAGGCGGGAAAGATGCCGAAGAATCCGGGCCGCAGCCAAAGCACCACGGGCGAGAGTGCCCAGAGCGAAAGGAGCACCACCTTGCGCTTGAGGTTGTAGCCGACCTTGATCTCCTCCTTGTGCTCGTGCGTCGCCTGATTGACGGTGTCGTAATCCTTCGGCTCGAAGAAGAAGTGCCCCGCCTGACGGGTGACCATGGCCACGAGCCAGCCGACGAGCGCGGCAGCGGCCGGATTGGTGAATATCAGGACATAGGACGAGAGGAAGCTCAGCGCACTCACCAGATGCAATGTCTGATTGATGCGTGAGTGGTGGTAATAGCGGTGATCATCCCACCGCTGCTTCTTGAGCTCAGCCAGGAAACGCTGCATTGGACCTCCCATGAACGGAGCTGGACCCGGTCTTCGCGAGAAGGTGAAGAAAATATAGATGGAAGATTAAAAAAACATGACAACCCGAGGCGCCCACTGAATTTTTTTGTGTCTGACGGTCACTGCCTTGTCACACTTCGAGGCGAGGATGGCGGCCTGCAGATGGGTGCAATTCTCGCATGAGAGTCATGATCGTGACCGATGCCTGGTTTCCGCAAACCAACGGCGTCGTTCAAACACTCGCGCAAACCACGGCGTGTCTCGCTCGCTCGGGGCACGAGGTGCACATCGTCTCGCCGCAGGACTTTCGCACCCTCCCCTGCCCGACCTATCCGGAGATTCGGATCGCCATCGGCGTCAAGCGACGACTCGCGCAGAGCTTCCGGGACTTTCGGCCGCAGGCGGTGCACATCGCAACCGAGGGCCCTCTGGGAATTGCGGCGCGCAAACACTGCATCCGGTGCGCGCTGCGCTTTACCACCTCCTACCACACCCAGTTCCCGCAGTACCTTCGCTCGCGCTGGCCGATTCCCCTGTGGGTCTCATATGCCGCGCTGCGCTGGTTTCACGCAGCCGCGCACAGCTGCATGGTGAGCACGCGGGGTGTTCACGAGTCGCTCGCCGCGCGCGGCTTCAGGAATCTCGTACGCTGGCAGCGCGGCGTGGACACCGAGCTGTTCAGCCCGCGCAGCAAGGATTTCTTGAAGCTCCAGCGGCCAATCGCGGTGTGCGTCGGGCGGGTCGCGGTCGAGAAGAACGTCGCTGCGTTCCTCGCGATGCCGTGGCCCGGCTCGAAGGTGGTGATCGGCGATGGACCCGAGCGAGCGCGCCTGGAGGCTCAATTTCCCGGAGCGCATTTCACGGGCTTTCGCTTCGGCGAGGATCTCGCGTGCCATGTCGCAGCCGCCGACGTGCTCGTGTTCCCGAGCCTCACGGATACCTTCGGACTCGTGAACCTGGAGGCGATGGCATGCGGAGTGCCCGTGGCTGCCTTTCCCGTCATGGGGCCCATCGATGTCGTCCAGGACGGCCTGACGGGCGCCCTCGATACGGATCTCGCCAGGGCCGCGCAGCGGGCGCTGAGCATCGATCCGAAGACCTGTCGCGAGCGCGCGTTGCAATCGAGCTGGGAGGCGTGCACGCGGGAGTTCGAGGGCAACCTCGTCGCCTGTCGGCCGGGCCCGGTGCCGCGAGCGCTCACCAGGCGCTCCTCCGGAGCTCAGGAGCGAGCTTCAAAGATTGCGTAGAATTTGATGCACTCCTCGAGCACGTTCCACGTCCCCTCGAACCCTGCCGGCGCGACGAAGACATCGCCCGGCCCAAAGGTCTGCCTCTCACCTGAGACGCTCTCGATCACCACGCGACCGGCTGTCAGCACGCACAGCTCGCTCTCGGTATAGCGCACGCGCCACTTCCCACGCGAAGAGGACCACCGGCCGCAGAAGAACTGGCCGGTCGGATCGGTGAAGGCGTTCCATGCACGGTGGGCAGGAGTGCCCTCCACGACGCGATCCGGCGCCGGCCCGCAGGGCTCCCAGGCGGGGGAGCCATCCAATCGAACGATCGATACGCTCATCACAACGCGCTCCTGTAGGTCTGCTTGCCGATCGACGCGAGCAGCCCGAATGGTAAGATGTCTCCAGAAACCGGAGATGGCATCCCTCCCTGAACCGCCGCAAGGCTGATGATGCCTGCTCAACGTCCCTGAAGGGCGCAGCGGCAGGCTATCCGTGCGGCCGGCAGCCACTCTCCTTCGGTGCGACGCGCACCACCTCACTGCCGTACGGAACGATCGGACTTACGCATGCCCTGGTTGAGCTTCTTCGCGGTGGGCTCCGGCGCCGCGCTGGGCGCCTGGATGCGCTGGGGTCTAGGACTCTGGCTGAATCCCGTGTTCCCCACGGTGCCGCTCGGAACGGTGACCGCAAATCTCTTTGGCGGCTTTCTCATGGGCATCGTCATGAGTGCCGCCGATCCGCTCGGCCTTGCTCCGGCGACGAGGCTTCTCCTCGCGACGGGCTTTCTCGGGGGTCTCACGACCTTCTCCACCTTCTCGGCCGAGACCACGACGCTGCTGCTGCGCCATCAGTACGCGTGGGCCTGCCTTGCCGTCGCCGTGCATGTGGGGGGCTCGCTGCTCTTGACGGCGATGGGGTTGTTCCTGGCGCGAGGTCTGCTCGGAAGGTGAGCCGCTACCGGGTTGCTCAGGCGCCGCTCGAGGCCGAGCGGCACGGGATCATGATCGTCGAAGTGCACACCTGCACCAGCTCGTTGAGCTGATTGCGAGTTTCGGTCCGCATGCGCACGCGGCCGCGAGTGGGCCGCGTGCGCGACCGCGTCGTATCGATGATCTCCCCGTGCACGATCAGGGTGTCCCCCGGTCTGACCGGCTTAGGCCAGGCAAGCTCCGCACCCAGTCCCAGGGTTCCACCGGCCAGTCTCGGCCCACCCTCCAGGATGAGGCGCATGGTGATCGCCGCGGTGTGCCACCCGCTTGCGACGAGGCCTCCGAAGAGGGTGGCTCGCCCCGCCTCGGCATCGAGATGGAAGGGCTGAGGGTCGAACTGAGCCGCAAATGCCTTGATCTGTGCCTCATCCACCGTGTGAGTCACCGTGGTCGTGAAGTGTTGCCCGACACGCAGGTCCTCGAAGTACAGGCGCGGCTCGGGGTCTGAATCATGGCTCGCCATGCGTGAGTTTCCCTTGAGTGATCGTCCGTGGGCTGTACGTTACCAGGGCTCGGTGACCCCGTCGTATCGCAGGAAGCGCCCGGAATCCTGGATCGTCACTTTATCGATCGTCTCGATCATGTGACGCACCGTGAAGGAGGTCTCGAGCATCCCTGGATAGGCCTTCAAATATTCCTGATGCTCCGTGAGCGTTGGACCGGGATTCAACATCACCACGGTGACGCCGTCGCTGCGGGTGGAGGCGGCGAGGATCTGCATCTCCCTGTTCAACGCGGCCTTGCTCATGCGGTAGAACATCGCGCCGGGCCGCGGGTGTGCCTCCCCCGTCAACGTGCCGTTACTGGAGCTGACCGCGACGATCTTCTTCTGCCCGCTCGCCTTCACGTTCGCGTAGAACGCCTCCGATACGATCAGAGGACCCTTGATGTTGACCGCCATGATGGTATCGAGGAGCGCAAAATCGAGCTTGCCAAAGGACTCGACCGACCAGTCTCCGGGGCAAAGCTCATCGTCCGGGCGGCACTTGCTGCGATCGTTGTAGACGCCCGCATTGTTGATCAGCACGTCGATGGGCACGTCCGAGAGCTCGGCTGCAAGCCGGTCGGCTGCCGCCACATCCGTGACATCCAGCTTCTCGATGCGCACCTTCGGGTACCGAGCGGCCAGATCACTGAGCGACTTCGGGGTGACCGCTCGGCGGTGGGTGGCGATCACGGCCCAGCCTTTCGCCGCGTATTGCTTGGCGAACTCGAGGCCAATGCCTGAGTTTGCACCCGTGATCAGAACGGTCTGGGCCGCTAGGATCGAGGGCCAGCTGGGGAGCAGGCAGCTCAGCAGCAGGATTGCAAGGGCGGACAGGGAGGAGCGGTGCATGGATGTCCTCAGCCGATGAAGGATGGAGCGAGCAATAAAATCCCTAGTGAATCAATGATATGACTTTTAGGCCT
The DNA here is from genome assembly GCA_035524075.1 of Steroidobacteraceae bacterium. Taxonomy (GTDB): domain Bacteria; phylum Pseudomonadota; class Gammaproteobacteria; order Steroidobacterales; family Steroidobacteraceae; genus JASHUC01. Next base: position 22,799 of record DATKPP010000049.1, read on the forward strand.
TATTGACTCAGAAGATGAACCTCGTAATGATCGGAGCGCGAGACGCCCACGCTTCAGAGGCCCATCCTTGCGCACCCAGGGCCTGATCGCCATCAACGTGACGGCCTTGCTGGCCGGCACTGCCGCGCTGTTCGGCAAGCTCCCGCTGTCCCCGTTTGCCATCGTCGGAATGCGCGCCGCGTTCGCCGCCACGGCACTCCTGGCGTGGGGGCTCATCGCCGGGCCGGGACGTCCTCTCGCGCCGCTGCCAAGGCAGTCATGGCCGACGTTGCTCTCGAGCGGAGTGGTCCTGGCGCTGCATTGGCTCAGCTTCTTCGCCGTGGTCCAGCTCGGTGGGGTGGCTGTTGCTACGCTGACCTTCGCGAGCTTTCCGCTCTTCACCGTCTGCTTCGAGGCGTGGCGACATCGACGAGCGCCGTTCCTGGTAGAGATCGTTGCGGCGGCGACCATCATCGTCGCAGTCTCGCTCCTGGTCGCGCCCGCAAGCGGCAACACGCGCGTGCCTGCGGTGCTCATCGGGATCGGAGCGGCAGCGGCCTATGCAGCGTACTGGCATCTCAGTGGCGCTCTCACCGGGCGCCTTCCGGTCGTGACCCTCTGCTTCTATCAGAGTGTCGTGGTCGCCCTCCTCGCGCTGCCCGTGCTTGCGATCGTCGGGGGCGGCCCGCGGACGCCGGTGCAATGGGCGTTGCTCGGATGGTTCGGAGTGGTCAACACAGCGCTCGCACCCTTGCTCTACCTGTATGCGCTGCGACGGCTTTCCGCGAGCACTTGCAGCGGGTTCATCGCACTCGAGCCGGTGTACGCAATCGTGCTCGCGGCGCTGCTGTTTCACGAGCCCATCTCGGCATGGACAGCCCTCAGCGGGCTGCTCATCGTG
>DATKPP010000050.1:0-2866 GCA_035524075.1 Steroidobacteraceae bacterium
CGATCTGGTCGCCACAGCGCCCCTGCCGGACTCGAAGTCATTATCCAGCTTGGCGTTTGACATCGGCACCGGAACGGGCGTGCTGGCCGCCGTGCTCGCGCGGCGCGGTTTCAGACGTGTGGTTGCCACCGACCAGGACCCGCGCGCGCTCGCATGTGCTCGCGAGAACCTCGAGCGTCTCGGGCTGTCGGCCCAAGTGGAAGTCGTGCAGGCGGATCTTTTTCCCGAAGGGCGTGCCGCTCTCGTAGTGTGTAATCCGCCGTGGGTGCCCGCGCGGCCGAGCTCGCCCATCGAGCGGGGTATCTACGACCCCGAGAGCAGCATGCTGCGCGGTTTCCTGGGCGCGCTGCCCGGGCACGTTGAGCCAGGGGGAGAGGGCTGGCTGATCCTGTCGGACCTCGCGGAGCACCTGGGGCTGCGGACGAGGTCGGAGCTGCTCGCGCTCTTCGACGCGGCAGGATTGGAGGTCGTGGATCGAATCGATGTGCGGCCGATACATCCTCGGGCGACCGATGCGACCGACCCGCTTCACGCAGCGCGCGCATCAGAGGTGACATCGCTCTGGCGTCTCGCAAGCTCGATGCGGACGTAAGCTCGAGCGGAGCGGTCCTGGAACTTCTGCGAGCTTTTACGATCGCAGAGGGGGGCCTAACGCACCGCGGAGATATTCGCTCGATCCGATGAGCATTACCTCCAAACTCAGTGTCCGCAGGCGGGAGCTTCCGCTCGTCGCCTTTGCGCTCGCTCTTGCCGTTCTCATCGGCGGCGGGATCCTCGGATATTACAACGTCCGCCACCTGGTCTCGAACGATCGGCTCGTGGCCCACACAGACGATGCGATAGTGGATCTCGAAGCCGCATACTCGGCATTGAGCGATGCCGAGTCTCTGCAGCGGAGCTATCTCCTGACCGGGGACTCAGGGTACCTGCGTCCGTTCCAGGCGGCGGTTGTACGGATGCGGTACGAGCTGGTGCGCCTGCAGGGGGAGCTCAAGGGCGAGCCGGCTCAGCTGCAACGGCTATCGGCGCTCGAGGAGAGGATCGCGCAGAAACTGGCGGAGCTCAACCGCACGGTCGCGATGAACCAGGCCGGGGATCACGCCGGCGCACTGGCGATGGTTGCCGGCAGCCGATGGAAGGGCATCACGCACCAGGTGCGCCATCAGGTGACCGTGATACAAGGCGCCGAACATGCGCTATTGGACCGCCGCGCCCGCGAGTCGGAGGCGAGCTACCGGACGACGGTTTCCTCACTCCTCGCGGCGGCGGTCATCGGGGTGGCGCTCCTCGGCGTCATATTTTATCTGAGCCGGCGTAATCTTCTGCTGCAGCGGCGAGCAACGGCGCGTATTCGCTCCATCGTCGATAACGTCGTCGACGGAATCGTGACCATGGATGAGCACGGGACGATCGGGAGCGTGAACCCGGCAGCCGAAAGCCTTTTCGGGTACGCGACCCAAGAGCTCATCGGTGAGAACGTCAAGGTTCTCATGCCCGCGGCAAAGATCACCGACATGGGACGCGAGGTCGAAGGGCGGCGCAAGGACGGAAGCACATTCGCGCTCGAACTCGCCGTGAGCGAGTTCGAGCTCGGCGCGCGACCTCACTTCACGGCCATTCTGCGCGACATCACCGAGCGCAAGCGGATCGAGCGGCAGAAGCACGAGATCATGGTTGCGCTCAGGGAAGCCGATCGGCAGAAGGACGAGTTTCTTGCCCTGGTGTCGCACGAGCTTCGAGGACCACTCGCGCCGCTGCGAAATTGCCTGGAGTTGCTGAGGGTGCGGGGGAGCGATGAGAGTCTGCGTGAGAAGGTGCGGGGAACGATGGAGCGGCAACTGGAGCAGTTGGTCCGATTGGTGAACGATCTGCTCGATTTGGGTCGTGTTGCGCGCGGTGAGATCGAAGTGCACCGAGAGACGGTTGTACTGGGCTCAATCATGCAGCATGCAGCCGATGCGTGCGCTCCACTCGTGACCGCTGCGGATCATGCCCTTGAAGTCACGGTGCCACCCGAGGCCATTTACCTCGACGCGGACCCCGCGCGGCTGACGCAGGTGTTCAGCAACCTCCTGCAAAATGCCTGCAAGTACACTGAGCCGGGTGGGCGGATCGGGTTCTCGGCAAGTCGCCAGGCAGGGCAGGCGGTCGTATGCGTCAGAGACACGGGGGTTGGAATCCCACCCGACAAGCTCGAAAGCATCTTTGGGCTTTTCGTACAGGTGAGCCGTAGTTCCGAGCGTGCGCAGGGAGGTCTCGGCATCGGATTGTCGGTGGTGAAGCGGCTCATCGAATTGCATGGGGGAACCATCGAGGCCTTCAGCGCCGGTCCGGGGACCGGGAGCGAGTTCATCGTGCGACTTCCGCTCAGGCCGCATCTCTCGAGAGGACCCGCCGGTGATCGGCGCACCGACCGTCACGGCACAGCCGACTCCCATGCGTGTAACGATTCCCCATCGCCGCACGTATTAGAGCCATGCCATCCAAGTGCCACCTGCCGGGAGAGGGGAACATGAATAGACTCGCAACGTCCATGGTCGTCGGCGCGATCATGCTCGTATCCGCGCTGACGGTGCATTCCCAGGATATGGTGTCCTTCGCGACCGGAGGGTACGCAAGCGGGCTGCAAACCAGGGCCATGATGCACAAGATGGATGTCAATCATGACGACATGGTGTCGCGCAGGGAGTGGATCGCGTTTCAGCGGAAGGTGTTCGCCATGCTGGACAAACACAAGACCGGAGAAGTCGACGAATCCGAATACATGAGCGCCTATCCGGATGTGGCTGCGTTCGCCACCGGCGGCTATGCGAGCGGTCTGCTCACACGGGAAATGTTCGGGAAGATCGATGCGGACGGCGATGGC
>DATKPP010000051.1:0-13385 GCA_035524075.1 Steroidobacteraceae bacterium
CCCGGCGCGTTACCTTTCCCTTCTTCTCCCAGGCGGCCGACGCGAAGGTCGTCTGCTTCATCCCTACCCCTTATTGAAGGCTATTGCTCACTGCACACAGTATCCTTCACTCATGACGACCTGTGCAGAGCTTCCCTAGCGATTGAAAAGATCGCGTAACCTGCTCAAGAAGGGGCGCGAGTGCATGTGCTTCAATGCGCTGGACCACTTGTCCTCGGCGAGCAGCTTTCTTTGCAGGTCCGCTTCCTCGCGCTTCATCAGGTCTAGCACCCTCGTGTCCTCATCGTCCTCGAGCCAGTAGCCGTGCTCGTTGGGACAGAACTCCATCTGCAGATCATAGAACCTGTACTTGAATCGCTGGAGCAAGGCAGCACATTCCGGGCACTGGTCGGTAGTAGCAGTGGAACCAAAGACGAGCGTGCCCTTCCAGCGATCGCCGAAGTCGAACACCTCATCCTCGAGCTGCTCGAGCTCAGGATGCTCGAGCCACATGCCCTTGCAGTTCTGACAGTAGTTGACCGGGATCTTGTGTCGCACGGCGGGTACGAGCGTCAGCTTACATCTCGGGCATTGCATCGCAGCCTCCAGATCCTCAGACAGACAAGTGGGCGACTCGGTCGTATCGCGCACATCCCCTTCGAGCGCTTCGTTCAACGACAGTTCCGTGCGGTCCAGCCGCGGTCTCCTCCCCAGCGCCGACTGGCAGCGCGCACTTGAGCGGCCTGCTGCTGCGGCGGATGATCTCGGACCCGATGCCCGATGAACTCCAGACGTACTACGCCGCTCGTGCGAGCGAGTATGACGAAGTCTACGCAAAACCCGAGCGCCAGATCGACCTCCGCGCAATGCAGGGCTGGCTGCCGCCGATTCTCGCAGGTCGTAGAGTCCTGGAGATCGCGTGTGGAACCGGTTACTGGACGCGATTTCTGGCCCCGGTCGCGCAGAGCATCGTCGCGATCGACGCCGTAGAGCAAACCCTGCAGATCGCTCGCGCGCGCGTTCCCGATGAGCGTGTGACGTTTGCCAGGGCCGATGCATATCGGCTGCCCGATAGGCTCGGATCCTTCAATAGCGCATTCGCCGGTTTCTGGCTGTCGCACGTTCCGCGCGCGCGTCAGCGCGAGTTCTTCGGCCAGCTGCACCAGCGTCTGCAGCCGGGCTCGCGCGTGGTATTGCTCGACAACCTCTACTGCGATGACTCCAGCACACCGATCGCCGAACAGGATGAAGAGGGGAACACCTATCAGCTGAGGAAGCTGAAGGATGGATCGGTCCACCGTGTGCTCAAGAACTTCCTGCTCGAGCCGGAGCTTCGCTCGCTCGTCCGCGGCATCGGCGAGCAGGCGCAGTTCACGGACTGGCGATATTACTGGGGATTCAGCTACCTCACCCCGGGCAGCGCTTGACGAGCCGGCCCGCGAAGAGCGATAGCCTCCTGCTACGCCTTCCGCATCCGGTTCACGCTCAGACAGTAGTGCGCGCAACATCGACCACGGCACCCGCCTGCGCGTGCGCAAGCGCCGTGATCCGTGCAGCCGCGCCCCCGGGCACGGATGGCTTGCACCCGCGCTCGGGGGAACGACCGAAGCTAAACTCTTCTCGAGAAGTTCGCGATCAGACTGACGAGCGTCAGGATGAGAAAGACCACGAACAGGATCTTCGCGATGCTGACCGCGCCGGCGGCAATGCCGCCGAACCCGAACACAGCCGCGACGATCGCGATGATGAAGAACACGAGCGCGTAATAGAGCATGCTGGCTCTCCGTTGAGAGGTCGAGACACAGCCTCGCGCAGCTGCGCTGCCAATGTCATCGGCCGGCTCCCCCGCTGCGTGTAGGAAGCGTCTCACCCGCCCATCCCCCGGGCTCATCCCAGGCGCCATTTTCGGCTTGAGCCTGGCAGGCGCCCCCGGATGCCGCAGCAGCCGGTATAGTTCCTTAACCTTGAAGGACGGCAACTTGAGCGGCGCAGGGAGGCCAGCACAGCGAGGGCAGCGGCACATGAAAAACCTGCGTGGAAGGGTCGCTTTCGTCACCGGCGGAAGCAGCGGCATCGGCCTCGGAATCGTCAAGGTGCTCGCCGGCGAGGGCATGCGGGTGGCCTTCACCTACCGCCGCGAGGCACACCTCGAGGAGGCGCTGGGCTTCTTCCGATCACGGCCGGACCTTCAGGTTCACCCGGTAAAGCTCGACGTGGTGGACCGCGATGCCTTTGTGCGGGCCGCGGTGGAGACCGAGCGCAAGCTCGGCCCCGTGCAGCTGCTGGTCAATAATGCAGGCGTAGCGGTGCATGGGCTGATCGAGCATGCAACCTACGAGGATTGGGACTGGGTCCTGGGCGTGAACCTCGGTGGAGTCGTCAACGGACTCATGACTTTCCTGCCTCGCATGATCGCCTCGGGACTCGAGGGGCATATCGTGAATGTCTCCTCGATCGGCGGCATCGCTGCGCTGGGGTCCGTGGGGATCTATACGGCCTCGAAGTTTGCCGTCGTCGGGCTGACCGAGGCGCTGCGCACCGACATGATCGGCCGCAAGATCGGCGTGTCGGTGTACTGCCCGGGACCCGTCAAGTCGCACATCACAGAAAGTGGCAGCGGCCGTCCGGCGAGTCTTTCCCGAACCGGCTATTCGACTCCGGAGCTGGAGAAGGGCGCGCCCCCTGCTGCGATGCTGCTGCACTCCATGGATGCGGTCGTCGCCGCCGGCTACGTCCTGCGGGGAATCCGTGCGAACGCGCTCTACATTCTGAGCCATCCGGAATTTCGCGAGGTGCTCGCAGCGCGTCATGCGGCGCTGCTCGCAGCCGTGCCGGACGAGGCCATCGATGCGGCTCGCGCCGAGTCCATTCGCTGGATCCTCTCCAATCCAGTCTACGACCGGGGAGCCTGAGGTGAGCGCGGCCGCCACCCCCGCACCGCTCGTCTTTCTGGTCGACGTCGACAACACGCTGCTCGACAACGACCGGCTCATTCGCGACCTGATGACGCACATCGAGCGCGAGTACGGCGCGCAAAGCCGCGAGCGCTACTCACAGATCCTCGAGCAGGTGCGCTCCCAGCTCGGCTACGTGGACTACCTCGGTGCGCTTCAGCAATACCGCCTGGAGCACATCGACGATCCGCGCGTCCTGCAGATGTCATCGTTCCTGGTGGACTATCCCTTCGCCAACCGCCTGTATCCGGGCGCGCTCGATGTGCTCGAGCATCTCGACCCTCAGGGCACGACCGTCATTCTCTCCGACGGCGATGTGGTTTTTCAGCCGCGCAAGGTGGCGCGCTCGGGGCTGTGGAACGCGGTGGATGGCCGGGTGCTGATCTACGTTCACAAGGAGCAGATGCTGCATGCCGTGGAGTCGCGCTACCCGGCATCTCACTACGTCATGATCGACGACAAGATCCGCATTCTCTACGCGGTCAAATCATTCTGGGGCAGCCGAGTGACGACCGTGCTGCCTCGCCAGGGCCACTACGCGCACGATCCGGTCGCGATGGCATCGTTCCCACCCGCCGATCTGACCATCGAGCACATCGCCGATCTGCTCGAGCAGAATTTTGTCGCGCGCTGAGGCGCCCTGGGGGTGGGCTCCGTGCGAGCGCATCCCGAGGGCGCTGCATCGACCCTCAAGCCTTCAGCACGCCCTTCTGCTTGGCGGTGTGGGTTGCGATCGCATCCATCAGCGCCGGTGCGAGACAATCGTACGGCTCGAGCCCGAGCTCCTTCAGGCGCTGGCGCACCTCGCTCATCTTTCCGGGCGCAAAGCCCGACTCGATGATCGAGGAGACGAACGCCGCGAACTCCGGCGCCGCCCAGCCCTGCTCCTTGAACAGCTCGGGGTGCACGAAGTCGAATCCATAGAACGGGTGATTCTTGTTCTCGATGCGGCCGTAGGCGTGCACGCCGCAGCCCGTACAGGCATGGCGCTGGATGGGCGCGCTCTGATCGACGATCTTGAGCTTCTGCGCGTTGGCGGTGACGCTCAGCTTGTCGCGCGGCACCACCGCGACGAGCGAGAACAGAGCGGCCTCGGGCTTCCAGCACTTGGTGCATCCGCAGACATGATCATAGGCGACGTTGCCGTTGATGCTGACCGTGACGGGCGAGGAGCTGCACTTGCAGGAGATCGTGCCGCCGGCAAAGCTCGCACTTCCCTGCTTTACCCCTTTGTCGACGGCCGGATGAATGGAGATAGCCATGACGTTTGCCTCTTTCGTGGGAACCTGACGCGGAGTCGGAACAATCAGAACGTGACGACCGATCGGATCGATTCGCCACGGTGCATGAGGTCGAAGGCATCGTTGATCTTTGCGAGCGGCATGACGTGCGTGATCAGATCGTCGATGTTGACCTTGCGATCCATGTACCAGTCGACGATCTTCGGCACGTCCGTGCGCCCGCGCGCTCCGCCAAACGCGGTACCCTTCCACACGCGGCCCGTCACGAGCTGAAAGGGCCGGGTCTTGATCTCCTGACCCGCCCCGGCCACTCCGATGATGACCGACACTCCCCAGCCGCGGTGGCAGCATTCGAGCGCCTGCCGCATGAGATCGACGTTTCCGACGCACTCGAAGCTGTAGTCCGCGCCCCCGTCGGTCAGCCCGATCAGGTGCTGCACGAGCTCCGCCCCGGCTTCCTTCGGGTTCACGAAGTGGGTCATGCCGAATTTCTCGGCGAGCGCTTTGCGCCGCGGGTTCACGTCCACTCCGACGATGCGGTTGGCCCCCACCATGCGGGCGCCCTGGATCACGTTGAGCCCGATGCCGCCGAGCCCGAAGACGACCACGTTCGCCCCCGGCTCGACCTTCGCGGTGTTGATCACGGCGCCGATGCCGGTGGTCACTCCGCAGCCGATGTAGCAAACCTTGTCGAAGGGCGCATCCTCGCGAATCTTGGCCACCGCGATCTCGGGCAGGACGGTGAAGTTGGAGAACGTCGAGCACCCCATGTAGTGATGCACCATGCGTCCGTCGAGGGAAAAGCGGCTGGTGCCGTCGGGCATCACGCCCTTGCCCTGGGTGGCGCGAATCGCCGTGCATAGATTCGTCTTGCGTGACAGGCAGGATTTGCACTGCCGGCACTCGGGCGTATAGAGCGGAATGACGTGATCGCCCTTCTTGACCGAGGTGACCCCGGGACCCACATCGACCACGATGCCGGCACCCTCGTGACCGAACACGACCGGGAACAGCCCCTCCGGGTCCGCCCCCGAGCGTGTGAACTCATCCGTGTGGCACACGCCGCTCGCCTTGATCTCGACCAGCACTTCGCCGGCTCTGGGCCCATCCAGATCGAGCGTCACCACTTCGAGCGGCTCGCCCGCTTTGTACGCGATTGCAGCTTTGGTTTTCATGCGCCCCTCTCGGAGGGTGCGTGCGCGGGATGCACGCCCCTGCCCAATTTATCACGACAGTGCATTGAGAGAGCCGCCCGCGTGCCGCGGGCGGCGCACTCCATGTCGTGCCTTATTTTCTGGCGCCTCTGCCGGGCAGCCTGGCTGCCCCCCGTTTGGCTGGTCGCCGGTACATCCGCTTTCGCGGCTCGCCCGGCCTATCCCCCGCTTGGCGGCACCCGCGGGTTCTTCGATTGGTGCGTACGCGACTTAAGTTATCTTATCCCAAGCTGAAGGTACTGTGTTGTGCGTCACGATCGACTTGTCCGGGGGGGCTCCTGCCGATGTGGCTGACCGACGCGGAGTGGGAAGCTCTGCGCCTGAGTCTGAGCGTCACCCTGCGCAGCGTGCTCGTGAGCCTTCCGGTCGCGATCGTCATCGCGTGGGTTCTCGCGCGCAGGCGCTTTCCGGGACGCATGCTCTTCGATGCGCTCGTGCATCTGCCCCTCGTCCTGCCGCCGGTCGTCGTGGGTTACCTGCTGCTGCTGGTCTTCGGCACCCACGGGCCCGTGGGCGGCTGGCTGCTGCGAACCTTCGATGTGCGCGTCGCGTTCACGACGAATGGGGCGGCCCTGGCCACCGCGGTCATGGCGTTCCCGCTCATGGTGCGCGCCATTCGCATCTCTCTCGAGGCCGTGGACCGCGGACTCGAGGAGGCCGCGCGAACACTCGGGGCGGCGCCACTGGATCGATTCTTCAGCATCACCTTGCCCCTCATGATGCCCGGAGTACTGGCCGGCGCAGTCACCGCGTTCTCTGCAGGCCTCGGGGAATTCGGCGCCGTGATCACCTTTGCCTCCAACATTCCCGGGCAGACGCGCACCCTGCCGCTGGCTCTCTACACCGCGTTGCAGCTGCCGAACGGAGATGCCGAAGCGGCGCGGCTCGCGGCGGTATCGTTCACGCTCGGTTTGCTGGGGCTGGCCGGCTCGGAGCTGCTCGCGCGCCGTGTGCGCCGGTACCTCGGAGCCTGAGGTCAGGAGCGGCGCCCAATGGTCGAGATCAGGCTGAAGAAGCGCCGCGGCGAATTTGCGCTCGATGTGGCCTTTGCGGCGGAAGGCGCAGGGGTCATCGCCCTCTTCGGGCCCTCGGGCTGCGGTAAGACGACGATCATCAACCTGATCGCAGGGCTCCTCACGCCCGAGGAGGGCCTGGTACGCCTGGAAGGTGTCACGCTCTTCGACTCGGCGCGTCGCATCGATGTGCCCGTGGAGAAACGGCGCATCGGATACGTCTTTCAGGACGCAAGGTTGTTCCCCCACCTCGATGTGCGCGCGAACCTGCGGTATGGCGAGTCACGCTCCCCGAGCGGGCCAGACCGGATTCGCTTCGACGAAGCCGTCGAGCTGCTGGGACTTCAGGCGCTGCTTGCCCGCCGGCCACGCGAGCTCTCAGGGGGTGAGCGCCAGCGCGTTGCCTTCGGCCGGGCACTTCTGTGCAACCCGAGGTTGCTCCTGCTCGACGAGCCGCTCGCCTCGCTCGATGCTGCGCGCCGCGAGGAGCTGCTGCCCTACCTCGAGCGTCTGCGCGACCGGCTCTCCATCCCCATGGTGTATGTGAGTCATCAGTTCGAGGAGGTGTTGCGGCTTGCCACACACGTCGTGCTGCTGCGAGCCGGCGCGGTGGTCGCACAGGGCGATGTGGTCGCCGTGAGTCGCCACCGCGAGCTGCGCACGATCATCGGAACGGAGGCTCTGGGCGCAGTGGTCGAGGGCGAGATCGAATCGGTGGACGCCGCGACCGGGCTCGCCCGCGTTAAAGTTGGCGGCGGCCGGCTGAGCATTCAGGGCGAGGGGCTCGCCCCCGGACGACGCATGCGCATTCAGCTCCTGGCCCGCGACTTGATCCTCGCCGTCGAGCCGCCTCGCGGGCTGAGCGTGCGCAACTGCCTGGAGGGGACGCTCGCGAGCCTCACCCCCGAGGGCGGACAGACCGAGCTTGCGGAGATCGACATCGGTGGCGCGCACCTCATGGCGCAGGTCACCTCGAGCGCAAGCTCGGAGCTTGCGCTCAGCGCCGGCCGCCGAGTGTGGGTGCTGGTGAAGACCGTTTCGCTGCGCGGTCGCGTGTATTCGGCCGGCCCTCTCCCCCACGCGCCCGCTGCCCAGGATGGGCCGCGATCGGACGCGACAGGGGCCGGGTCGAGATCGCTCTGAGTCCCCGGGGATCCGCCGAGCCATCGGCGAGCCAGGCGAGTCGGGCCGCCGCAAGATCATGGGTGGCATGCTCCACGTCGCGGTAGGCCACGATCAGCTTGCGGCCAAACTCGGTCAGCCGCGCTCCCCCGCCCCCGGCTCCGCCGACGCTGGCCGTGCTGACCGGCTCGCCCAGAACGTGATTCAGATCGTCGAGCAGCAGCCATGCGCGCCGGTAGCTCATGCCGAGCTCGCGCGCCGCCTGCGAGAGCGATCCGCTGGCCTCGATCCGCTCGAGCAAGGCGATCTTTCCGGGGCCGATCGAGCTTCCCGGAGCCAGATCGATCCTCAACCGTACACCGAAGGAGGCGCTGCGCTGACTCATGCCCTGCGATGGTAACGCAACGCGCGCAAAGCCGGGATCACGCTCCTGCGCCCTTTGCGTTATATTCTGCGGGGTATTACGAGGAGCCGCTCCCATGACTCTGCAGCGCAGAACCGTGCTCGCCTGGGCTCTGGCCCTTCCGATGGCGTTGCCGTGTGTGGCCGCGCCACGGGCGGATCTTCTGGTCTTCGCGGCGGCATCCCTCACCGATGTGCTGCGGGAGATCGGGCGGGCGTACACGAGCCAGAACGGTCAGCCGGTGGTGTTCTCCTTTGCCGCCAGCTCGACTCTTGCCCGTCAGATCGAGGCCGGCGCGCCGGCAGCGGTCTTCGTGTCGGCAGACATGAAGTGGATGGACGAGCTCCAGAGCCGCCACCTCATCGAGGCTGGCACTCGGCGGAACGTGGCCGACAACCGTCTGGCGCTGATCGCCCCGGCGGGGCGCCGGCTGCAGCTGAGGATCGGCCCGCGCTGTCCGCTCGCAGCGGCGCTCGGCTCGGGACGGCTGGCCGTCGGCGAGCCGCGGTCGGTGCCCGCGGGGCTCTATGCCCGCGCCGCACTGCAATCGCTCGGACTGTGGCAGAGCGTGCAGGATCGCCTGCTGCCAGCCGAAGACGTGCGCGCAGCGCTTGAGTATGTGGCTCGCGACGAGGCGCCTCTCGGGATCGTGTATCGCACCGATGCGCTCATCGAGCCCCGGGTACGCATCGTGGATCTGTTCCCCGAGCAGTCTCATCCACCGATCACCTACCCCGCGGCGGCTGTGGCCGGGTCGGGGCCGCAGGCGGCGCGCTTCGTCGGCTTTCTGAGCGCTCCGGTCGCCCAGGCCATTTTCCATAAGTATGGGTTTGCGCCCCCACGGGCACTTCGCTAGCCGCAGCAGAAAAGCTCGCCGGAGAGGGGGGTGATCCGCTAAAATCCGGCCCCCCTGCATTTCGGGGAACCCCCCCCGGAATCGGGTCTGTTCGAAGGAGCGTTGGCCATGGCAGTCGAACACGCACGGATATGTGGATCATGCGGGCGGGAGTCTCCGAGCTGGGCGGACCGGTGTCCCGTCTGCGGCAGCCTTTCCCTGGTGCGTCAGATCACGATCGTCCCTCCTGCCGCCCCGATTGCCGCGATCTCCACAAAATCCGGACGCAAGAAGGCGCGTCGCGCCCGCATGGTAGGTCGCGAACCGCCACGCACCTCGCCGGCCCGTTCCACTGCCTGAGGCCTGCGGCGACTTGAGATTCGGGGGGCTTCCATCCGCACCCGTCGTGGCGATCGTCGGGGCCACGGGCGCGGTCGGCATCGAGCTGATCGAGTGTCTCGAGAAGAGACGCTTCTCCCTGTCCGAGCTGCGCCTGTTCGCCTCGGCGCGCTCTGCCGGGCGCACGCTCGCCTACCGCGGGACCGCCATCCCCGTTCACGCGCTCGAGGAATCGAGCTTCCGCGGGGTGCATCTTGCGCTGTTCTCCGCCGGTGCGAGCATCTCACGGCGCTTCGCGCCGCTCGCCGTGGATGCAGGCGCAGTGGTCGTGGACAACTCCTCGGCGTTTCGGATGGATCCGGCCGTGCCGCTCGTCGTCCCCGAGATCAACCCGCAGGCGCTGCGCGAGCATCGCGGCATCATCGCCAATCCCAATTGCTCCACGATCATCGCGATCACGCCTCTTTGGCCCGTCCACCGGATCAATCCGATCCGCCGCATGATCGTCGCGACGTATCAGGCAGCCTCCGGAGCCGGCGCTGCAGCCATGCAGGAGCTGCGCGAGTCCACCCGAGCCTTCCTCGAGGAGCGGCCCTACCAGAACGAGGTACTGCCGCACCCGTATGCGTTCAACCTCTTCAGCCACAACTCGAAGATCGACCCGGACGGCTACAACGAAGAGGAAACGAAAGTCGTGCGCGAGACGCACAAGATCTTCGGCGACGACAGCATCCGCATCTCCGCAACCTGCGTGCGCGTGCCGGTGCTGCGCGCGCACTCGATCGCCATCCACATCGAGTGCGAGCGCCCGATCACCCCCGCCGAGGTGCGCGAGATCGTATCCTCGGCGCCCGGCGTCGAGCTGGTAGACCACCCGGAGCGCAACTACTTCCCGATGCCGCGCGATGCCTCCGGCAGGGATCCGATCCTCGTGGGACGCATTCGCCGGGACACCAGCGACCCGAGCGGCCGCTCCATCGCCCTGTTCGTCGCGGGTGATCAGCTGCTGAAGGGCGCGGCCCTCAATGCAGTGCAGATCGCCGAGTGCCTCGTGCGGTCACAAGCCGAGACCCCCGCTCGCATCACCGCCTCGACGGCCTGACCCGCTGCACTTCGCAAGCGGCATCGGGCCCGCCCCTCATGAGCGCCCGCCGTGGGTCAGGAGCCCTGCGCCGCGGTCGCTCCGCTCGCGGTATCGACCCCCACGATGAGCTTGGTCGCACTGGCGAAGGCATACGGCATGATGTTGAGGTTGATGGAGGCCGGAGAGCCGTCGAACACCCGCCCAGCAAGGTCGAAGCGCGAGCCATGGCACGGGCAGAGCCATCCGCCCGGCCAGTACGCGCCGAGCACCGGATCGTGCGCGTCGAAATGTGGCTTGGGCAGGCAACCGAGGTGGGTGCAAGTGCCGATGCACACGTACCACTCCGCCGTACGCGAGCGCATGGTGTTCTTGCAGTAATCCGGCTGGTTTGAATCCTCCGATTCCGGATCCTTGAGCAGCCCATTGTGGTTGGCGAGCTGCTCCATCATCGCGGGTGTGCGGTGGACCACGAAGATGGGATTGCGGCGCCACACCGTGATGATCATCTGCCCGGGCTCGACCTTCGACAGATCGACCTCGGTGGGCGCGCCCAGTGCGCGAGCGCGCTCCGAGGGCAGCCACGACTCGATGAACGGCACTGCGGTGAATGCCGCGCCCACCGCACCGATCGCCGCCGTGGCCCCGAGGAGCAGCTTGCGCCGGCTCGGGTCGATCTCCCCTGCCTCCGAGCCTGCCGGGGCGCCCGGCTCAATCAGCTCTGCCATATCAACAGCATCGGTTCACGCTGCTCCACTTGCGTTGCTCCTCATCGAGATAGAATGCCCGGCGCGAGAGCGGCTCGACGCCCGGGTGCGCGCGCGCATGATGCACGAGATAGCGCTCGTATGCATCGTCCCCGGACACGGCTCTCAGGCCACGCCACAGCGCCCGCAGCCACCTCATGGCCGGCCCTCTTCCGCCGCCTGCAGCCTCGTCAGCTGGTGCGGGGCCTCCGAGCTTGCATGGGTAGGCATCCCGCGCACGCAGCGTATCGCACAGCGCAGCATGTCAGCGATCACGAACCAGACGATGAGGGTGAAGATCACCGTGAGCCAGGCATCGAGCTGCTGATTGAAGATGAGCTTCGGCGCCGCCGCAGCGCTCTTGGCGGACAGGGCGCCAGTTGCGAGCTTGTGCGCGAGGTCGGCGGCACCGGCGAAGAAGCCGAGGTGCGGATCGCTGCTGGTGACCTTCTGCCAGGCGGCGGTGGTCGTGACGATCGCGAGCCACGCCAGCGGGCCACCTGTGACCCATGAGTACTTGAGCTTGCCGGACTTGATCAGAATGCCGGTGGCGACCGAGAGCGCGATGGCCGCGAGCATCTGATTGGCGATCCCGAAGAGCGGCCAGAGGATGTTCACTCCGCCGTTCGGATCGATCACGCCGATGTACAGGAAATATCCCCAGCCTGCGACGATCAGCGCGCTGGTCATCAACACCGAGGGGTACCAGGAGGTGCGCCCGAGCGGCTTCCAGACCTGGCCGAGGAAGTCCTGCAGCATGAACCGGCCGACGCGCGTTCCGGCATCGATGGTCGTGAGAATGAACACCGCCTCGAACATCAGCGCGAAGTGGTACCACATCGCGAGCAGTCCCCGGCCGAACGTCGAGCTGAAGATGCTCGCCATGCCCACCGCGAGCGACGGCGCACCCCCGGTGCGCGCGAAAAGCGTGTGCTCACCCATCTGCTGTGCCAGGCTTTGCATCTGCGCGACGGTGACGGGGAACCCCCAGCTGGAGATCGTCGCGACCGCCGCCTGCGGCGTGGCGCCCACGACGCCTGCACCCGTGTTGATCGCGAAGTACACGCCCGGATCGAGCAGCGTCGCGGCGATCACCGCCATGATGGCGACGAAGGATTCGAGCGCCATGCTGCCGTAGCCGACCAGGCGCACGTCGGCCTCGTTGCCGATCATCTTCGGCGTCGTGCCGCTCGAGATCAGAGCATGGAAGCCCGACACCGCCCCGCAGGCAATCGTGATGAACACGAAGGGAAAGATCTTGCCGGCGAACACCGGGCCGTCGCCATTCGTGAACTGCGTGAGCGCGGGCATCTTCAGCTCGGGATGGATCACGATGATCGCGACGGCGAGCAGCGCGATGACGCCGAGCTTGAGGAACGTCGAGAGATAGCCGCGCGGTGCGAGCAGCAGCCACACCGGGATGATCGCGGCGAGCCATCCGTAGGCGATGACGAACCCCGCAAGCCCCGGCCCGGACCAGTTGAAGAGCCCCCGCAGGCTCGCGCTCTGATCGATCCAGCCACCGGCCACCACCCCGAGCACCAGCAGCGCCATGCCGATGATCGAGGCCTCGAGCACCCGGCCCGGCCGGAAATATCTGAGGTACAACCCGATCAGGATCCCGATCGGGATGGTCGCGGCCACGGAGAACGTGGCCCACGGGCTGCCCTTCATCGCATTGACGACCACGAGCGCGAGCACCGCGATCAGGATGATCATGATCAGGAGCGTGCCGATGAGCGCTGCGAAGCCCCCGAAGGGGCCAAGCTCATCCCGCGCCATCTGGCCGAGGCTGCGTCCGTCGCGGCGCGTGGACAGGAACAGGATCGTCATGTCCTGGACGCACCCCCCGAGCACCGAGCCGAACAGGATCCAGAGCGTGCCGGGGAGATAGCCGAACTGCGCGGCGAGGGTGGGCCCCACGAGGGGGCCAGGACCTGCGATCGCCGCAAAGTGATGGCCGAAGACGATCCAGCGGTGCGTGGGGACGAAATCCCGGCCGTTGTTGAGCCGCTCGGCGGGAGTTGCGCGGCTCGAGTCCACGCTGAACACCCGCGCGGTGATCCAGGCGGCATAGAAGCGATAGCCGATCGCGTAGATGCACACGGCCGCGGTGATGAGCCAGAGCGCGTTGATGGGCTCGTGCCGGTGCAGCGCGATGCCACCGACCGCGAACGCGCCGATCACCGCCAACGCTATGCCGAGGAAGCGTCCGAGCATGACTGCACCCTCATCTATGGGAACGACCGGCCTGCGGCCGCTTTTCGGAGGCAGCTGCGTTGCCGGCCGCAAAAGGCGCGACCTTTGCGGCCCGTGCAGCAGTCTCCGACACCTCTTGATGATGCCGCGATTACAGGCCCGCGCGCCAGTAGGCGGCGTCGACGGTGTTCGAGAGGAGCATCGCAATCGTCATCGGTCCGATCCCGCCCGGCACGGGCGTGATCCATCGCGCCCGCTG
>DATKPP010000052.1:0-21230 GCA_035524075.1 Steroidobacteraceae bacterium
GCGTTGATCACGTTGAGGTTCTCGTGCGACACGTTGCCGCGTTGCCGAGGCAGATGGGGCTCAATGCGAGCGAATTGTTCACGAGTGATTTCCATCCCGTGAGCTTATCAAACATCTTTGATAGTGTTAACAGGCCCTAGGGCAGCGCCGGGGAGGGCTGGGCATGCCAGCCCGGCTGGCGGCGCTCGACGACCACGGTCGTGTGAATGCCCCCGCGCACATTGAAGCGCGCCGTCAGCCGCAGGAACCGTGGTGCGAGCGCCCGTGCGAGCTGGGTTGCGATCTCATTCGTCACCGCTTCGTGAAAGGCGCCGCGATTGCGGAACGACCAGATGTAGAGCTTCAGTGACTTGAGCTCGACACACAGCTGGTCGGGTACGTACTCGAGCTCCAGGGTGGCGAAGTCCGGCTGGCCTGTCCGCGGACACAGACAGGTGAACTCGGGCAAGCTCATGCGGATGGTGTAGTCGCCATCCGGCTGAGGGTTGGCGAATGTCTCGAGATCCTGGGTCGGCGCAGCGGCCATACTTCAAAGGCGGGCTACAAAGAATTACTCTATCATGCACAAGGCAACCGCGGGGGTGAGTAGTTACACGATGCGGCTCATCAAGATCAAGCTCTCCGGTTTCAAATCCTTCGTCGATCCCACCACCATCAGTTTCCCCGGTACTCTCACGGGCGTCGTCGGCCCGAACGGCTGCGGCAAGTCGAACATCATCGACGCCGTGCGCTGGGTCATGGGCGAGCTGTCTGCGCGCTATCTGCGCGGCGATTCGATGGCCGACGTCGTTTTCAACGGCTCGGTGAGCAGGAAGCCGGTCGGGGCCGCGGCGGTCGAGCTGATCTTCGACAACAGCGAAGGCAAGATCGGCGGCCCGTACGCCAGCTACAGCGAGATCTCGCTGCGGCGCACGGTCGCGCGCGACGGCACCTCCGGATACTTCATCAACGGGGCGCGCTGCCGGCGCAAGGACATCACCCAACTCTTCCTCGGCACGGGACTCGGATCGCGCAGCTACGCGATCATCGAGCAGGGGACCATCTCGCGGGTGATCGAGGCGAAGCCCGAGGACATGCGGGCACTGCTCGAGGAGGCCGCGGGGATCTCCCGGTACAAGGAGCGGCGGCGCGAGACCGAATCGCGCGTGGCGGACACGCGCGAGAACCTCGAGCGATTGCAAGACGTGCGCGACGAGGTGGAGAAGCAGATCCGGCACCTGCAGCGCCAGGCGGCAACCGCCCGGCGCTATCAAGCCCTGAAGGAAGAGGAGCGCCGCGCCGGGGCGGAGCTACTCGCCCTGAAGCTGCGCGAGCTCGACCGCGGTGCCGAAGTGCACGACAGCGCAACGCGCGAGCGAGAGCTCGCCATGCAGGCGGCGCTCGCCGAGCAGCGCTCGGCCGAGGCGGTGCTCGAGCGCCAGCGCGCCGCCCACACCGAGTGCAGCGACGTGCTCTCTGCGGCCCAGGGCCGCTACTACGAGGCAGGCGCCGAGGTCACGCGCACCGAGCAGGCGATCGAGCACACGCGGCAGCTGCGCGAGCGGCAGCGCAGCGAGCTTGCGCAAACTCGCACCACATCGTCGGAGCTTGCAGCCCACATCGAGCGCGACGAGCAGCAGATCGCCGCGCTGCGAGCCGAGCTCGACCGGCTCGCGCCGCAGCTTGCCGATGCGCAGCGCGAGGAGCACGAGACCGCCGCTGCGCTCGCCGGCGCCGAGCACGCGCTCGCTCTTTGGCAGCAGCGATGGGAACAGTTCATGAGCTCCGTCGGAGCGGCCAATCAAGCGACGCAGATCGAGCGCGTGCGCATCGAGCAGCTCGAGCATCAGATCAACGGGCTCACCGCACGCGCCGATCGGTTCGCGACCGAGCGCGCGCAGCTTGCCGCGCAAAATCCAGACGAGCAGCTCGGGGAGCTCGGCCGGCGCGAAGCCGCCGCGCGCGAGCGCAGCGAGCAGCTGGTGGGTGCACTCGGCTCCGCGCTCGAGTCCGTTCGGCTGCTGCGTTCCGAGCAGCTGGCAATCGAGACACAACTGGAATCGGCGCGGACCGATCGCGAGCGCTTGCGCGGTGAGCTCGTCTCGCTCGAGGCGCTGCAACGGGCGGCTCTGGCTCACAACGGGAGCGCCGTCGAGTGGCTGGCGCGCAGCGGCCTCGGCGACCGTCCGCGGGTGGCCGAAGCTCTGGAGGTGGAGCAGGGCTGGGAGAGTGCGGTCGAGACCGCGCTCGGCGACGACCTCGAGGCGGTCTGCGTCGAGGGGCTCGACGAGCTGGTTGCGGCACTCGAGGGTTTCTCCGGAGGGCGCCTGGCCCTGGTCGAGGGCTCTAACGAGGGGATGCCGCCGCAGGCGCGGGCGGTGCACGCGCAGGGCATCTCCGACCTCGTGCCTCTCGAGGAGAAGATCCTGCGGGGGCCGGCGGCCGTGCGACAGCAGCTCGCCGGCGTATTTGCTTGCGATTCGCTCGCCATCGCGCTGCGGCGCCGGGCGATGCTCGCGGCGACGCAATCCCTCATCACCAGGCAAGGCGAGTGGGTCGGAAGAAGCTGGATTCGCGTGCGCCGCGGCCCGGACCGGCAAGCGGGTGTCATCGAGCGCGAGCACCGTCTGAAGCTTCAGCGTGGCCAGTTCAGCGCCGAGGAGCAACGGGTGGAGCAGATCGAGGCTCGCCTGAGCGCCACGCGCGCCGCGCTCGGTGATGCCGAGCGAGAACGCGAGCGCATGCAGGCTCAGATCCAGAGCGCGCAACGGGAGCATTCCGAGCTTGCAGCTCAGCTCGAGGGTACGCGCGCCCGCTCGGAAGAAGGCGCGGTGCGCCGCGGGCGGCTGGATGAGGAGTCCGGTGAGACCGCGCGCGAGACTGCAGCGGCACGTGAGGCGCTCGGTCGTGCGCGCGCCGCCCACGAGCAGGGCCTTGCAGCGCTCGAGCGCCTGGAGTCGGATCGTCCTGCGCTGGAGCAGGAGCGCGACGAGCGGCGCGAGCAGCTGGCCGGTGCCCGGGTGCGTGCCCAGCAGTCGCAGCTGACGGCGCGCGATCTGATCGTGCGCGCCGAGTCGCGCCGCTCGAGCGAGGCCTCGATGACGGCGGCGCTCACCCGCATGCTCGAGCAGCGTGCTCAGCTCTTGCAGCGCTGTGAGATGCTCCAGGGCGAGCTGGCGGGCGGGGATGCACCCATCGAGGTCCTGCAGGAGCGCCTGAGCGGATTTCTGGCGCAACGACTGGAGGCCGAAACGCAGCTCGGGGCGGCGCGCCGCGCTCTCGAGGAAGCCGAGGCCGAGCTGCGCGTGCTCGATGAGCGGCGCATGGGGGCCGAGCAGCGAGTGCAGCAGGCGCGCCAGGCGATGGAGGAGGCCCGGCTCGCCGCGCAGGAGACCCGTGTGCGGCGTGAGGGCTTTGCCGAGCAATTTGCGGCCACCGGCTTCGAGCTCGTGAGCCTCATCCAGGCTCTGCCCGCCGAGGCCGAGTGGGGACAATGGGAGCAGCGGCTGACCGAGCTCAGGGCCTGGGTGGAGAGGCTTGGACAGGTCAATCTGGCCGCGATCGATGAGCTCAAGGAGCAGACCGAGCGCAAGGACTACCTGGATCGGCAGTTCACCGACCTCACCGATGCGCTCACGACACTCGAGGAGGCGATGCGTCGCATCGACAAGGAGACCCGCACGCGCTTCGAAGAGACGTTCGAGCGCATCAACAGCGGGCTGAAGGAGAAGTTTCCGCGGCTGTTCGGCGGGGGGCACGCTTATCTCGAGCTCGTGGGAGAGGACGTGCTCACGGCCGGCGTCGCCGTCATGGCGCGGCCTCCCGGCAAGCGCAACAGCACGATCCACCTGCTCTCGGGTGGTGAGAAGGCGCTCACGGCGGTGGCGCTCGTGTTCTCGATCTTCGACCTGAACCCTGCCCCGTTCTGCCTTCTCGATGAAGTCGATGCGCCGCTCGATGAATACAATATCGGTCGTTTCTGCGAGATCGTGCGCGATATGTCCTCCCGCGTGCAGTTCATCTTCGTCACGCACAACAAGGCGACCATGGAGCTCTCGTCCCACCTCATCGGAGTGACGATGAGCGAGCCCGGCGTCTCGCGCCTTGTCGCGGTCGACGTCGAGGAAGCCATGCGTCTCGCCGCCGTATAGGCGAGCGGCCGTGGTGAGCATGCCGGAACTGCGTTGGGCGCTGGCGCTGCTTGGCGTTCTGTTTCTGGGCGGCCTCACATGGTGGGAGCTGCGTCGCAGCCGCGCCTCGGCGCGTGGCGGGCTCGATCCGGCCCGGCGCGAAACACGAGCACAGCACCCCGCGCCCGGTCAGCCGCCGGTGCACCGCGAGCCTTCCATCACGTTGCCCGAGATTCGCACCCGCGATCCGGTGCACGAGCTTCCCATGGTCGAGATCGTGGACGACTCGATGATCGGGTTGCGCGCGGATGGCGCGCGGGAGGAGCCCGAGGAAGCTCCGGAGCAGATCGAGCCGATCGTGCCGGCGCCCGAGCGGGAAACCCCGGCGGCGCTGATCGCAGAGGTGAGCGCGGTGGCCGAGGCGCCGGGCGAGCCGCTCGTCGAATGGCCCGAGGAGGCTGAGCGGCGCATCGTCGCGCTGCGCGTGGTCGCCCCAGGGGAGCGCTTCTCGGGCCGGGCAGTGCGCCAGGCGCTGACGGCGGAGGGCTTCGTGCTGGGCAAGTTCGCGATCTTTCATCGCTGCGGTCCCGATGGCCGCGCGGTCGTGAGTGCCGCAAGCCTCACGAACCCTGGGACCTTCGATCGGGAGACGATCGATGTCCAGCGCTTCGGTGGGCTGAATCTCTTCGCGGTTCTGCCAGGGCCGATCCCCCCGGTGCGGGCCTTCGACGAGCTGGTGACTGCAGCGCGCAACTTGAGCGAGCGCTTGCAGGGTGCGCTGCAGGACGACAGCGGCGAGCCGCTCACGCCACTGCGCACCGCGGCCATCCGCGAGCAGCTGGGGCATGGCGGCTGAGAGTGCTCCTGCCGGAGCGGCGGCGCGCGTTGCGGAGCTGCGTCGTCAGATCGCCCGCCACGACCGGCTGTATTACGAGCTCGACAGCCCCGAGGTCTCCGACGCCGAGTACGATCGGTTGATGCAGGAGCTGCGCACGCTCGAGCGCAGCCACCCGGAGCTGATCTCACCCGACTCCCCGACCCAGCGCGTCGGGGTCGCCCCCTCGGGCAAGTTTCCCAAGGTGCGCCACTCGGTGCCGATGCTCTCGCTCGCAAACGGGCTGACGCCGGAGGATGTGACCGCGTTCATCGAGCGGATCGGCCGGTTTCTCAAGCTCGAAAGCGGCGCCCACATCGACTTCACCGCCGAGCCGAAGATCGACGGGCTTTCGGTCTCGCTGCGGTACGAGGACGGAGCGCTGGTGCGCGGTGCCACGCGCGGCGACGGCACCGAGGGCGAGGACATCACCCCGAACGTGAAGGTCGTGCGCGACATCCCCCACGCGTTGAAGGGGCGTGGCGTTCCGCACATCTGCGAGGTGCGCGGCGAGGTTTACATGCGGCGGTCCGAGTTCCTCGCCCTCAACGAGCAGCAGGCCGCCGCCGGCAAGCCCGTGTTCGCCAACCCGCGCAACTCCGCGGCAGGGTCCCTGCGCCAGCTCGACCCGCAGGTGACGGCATCGCGGCCGCTGCGATTCTTCGCCTATGCCTGGGGCGAGATGAGCCTCGTACCCGCCCGCACCCAGTGGGAGATGCTCGAGTGGTTCGGCGCGCACGGATTGAAGACCAACCCACTTGCAAAGCTGTGCCACTCGCTCGCGGAGCTGATCGAGTTTCATCAGCAGATGGAGGGACGGCGGGCGGCGCTCGATTACGATATCGATGGGGTCGTGTACAAGGTCAATCGACTGGATTGGCAGGAGCGTCTGGGGTTCGTCTCGCGCGACCCGCGCTGGGCGCTCGCGCACAAATTCGCCGCGCAGAAGGCGATGACCGCGGTGCGCGCCATCGAGATCCAGGTCGGCCGTACCGGAGCGCTGACCCCGGTCGCAAAGCTCGCTCCCGTCACCGTCGGAGGCGTCGTGGTCTCGAACGCGACCCTCCACAACGAGGACTACATTCAGCTCCTCGACGTGCGCATCGGAGACACCGTGACGATCCAGCGCGCCGGGGATGTGATCCCGCAGGTGCTCGGGGTCGAGCACGACAAGCGACCGCCTGGCACGCACCCCTATCACTTCCCGGAGGCATGCCCATGCCCGCTCGCAACTGCCGTCGTGCGGGATCGGACCTCGACGGGCGATGTCGGCGCAGTGGCGCGCTGCTCGGGCGAGCTCGCCTGTCCGTTCCAGAGAATCGAACACCTGCGACACTTCGTCTCGCGCCGCGCCTTCGACATCGAAGGTCTCGGGGAGAAGCAGATCACCCTCTTCTTCGAGCAAGGCTGGATCCGTGAGCCGGCGGATATCTTCACGCTCGCCAAGCGCAACCGCACGATCAAGCTCGAGGAGCAGGAGGGCTTCGGCGCGGTATCGGTCCGCAAGCTCTTCGCCGCGATCGAAGCGCGCCGCTCGATCTCGCTCGAGCGCTTCGTCTATGCCCTCGGTGTACGGCACGTCGGGGAGACCACCGCGCGGGCGCTGGCCCGTGGCTATGGCACCTGGCGGGCGCTGCACGCTGCCTGCCTGAAGCTCGCGACCGGCGAGCTCGAGGCGCGCCAGGAGATGGATGCGATGGACCAGATCGGCGCGACCGTGATCGACAGTCTGGCCGCTTATTTCTCCGAGCCGCACAATCTCGGAATCGTCGAGCGGCTTACCCAGCAGGTGAGCGTCAGCGATGCGGAGCGGCCCACGCGGGACTCGGCGCTCGCCGGCAAGACGATCGTATTCACGGGAAGACTGGAGAGGATGGGGCGCGAGGAGGCCAAGGCGCTCGCGGAGCGGTTGGGCGCGAAGGTCAGCGGCAGCGTCTCGAAGAACACCGATATCGTCGTGGCAGGTCCGGAGGCGGGGTCCAAGCTCTCCAAGGCCGCCGAGCTTGGCGTCGAGGTGATCGACGAGGACCGGTTCCTGGCACTGGCCGCCATGCGGCCCCCGGATTGAGAGACGCCAGAGAGCAGCAGGGTCTGATAACCCCCACCGCGTGCGGTGGAGTTATCAGACCCTCGAGTCGTTAGGAGGTCTTGCGCTCGATCTTCGCGTTCTTCATGAGGCTGTCCTCATAAGCGCGGAATTTCTTTTGCTCCACGATCTGCACGAGACGCTGCCGGACGCTATCGTAGGGCGGCGGCGTCACATCGCGCGTCTCCTCGAGCTTGATGATGTGCCAGCCATACTGGGTGTGGATCGCCTTGTGCGTGTACTGCCCCGGCTTCAAGGCTACGACCGCTTGCGCAAACTCCGGGACCATCCGCTCGGGACTGAACCAGCCGAGGTCTCCGCCGTTGTCCTTGGAGCTGTCCATGGACTCCTTCTTCGCCAGGTCGGCGAAGTTGGCGCCCTTGTCGAGCTGCTCGATGAGCTTGTTCGCGTACGGCTCGGTGGCAACGAGAATGTGGCGAGCGTGGTATTCCTCGTGGGGGAGCAGGGCGACCTGCGTCTCGTACTCGGCTCGCAGCTCCTCCTCCGTGGGCCGGCGGTCCTTGAGGTAGCGCCGCGAGGCAGCCTGCTCGAACACATTGAAGCGAGCAAGCTCGAGCATATCCACGGTTTGTGGATCGCGGGCGAGGCCGTCCTTCTCGGACTGCTGAACGACGAGCTCCCCACGGATGAGGTTATCGAGCGCCTGATCGCGCTGCGCGGCCGTCAGCTCGCTGGGGCTGCGGCCCGCAACGCCCCGCACATAAAACTCGAAGAAATCGCGGCTGATCGGCACACCGTTGACGGTGGCGACGGGCGGCGACTGCGGACCCGACCCGCTCGCGGCGCCTCCCTTTCCCTGACATCCTGCAACGGATGCGGCGGCGACCATCCCAAGGAGCGCGAGGTGGATCGTCGTGAAGGCCTGGCGACTGACTGCCTTACGGCTGGATGTTGCAAACATGAGAGTAGATTAATCCTTGATTATCATGAGGTTGAACTGATTTTGTCGGCTGATTCATCAGGTGAGCGAGCATCCACTGCAAGGGCGTGGATGCTGCGGCCCATGAGCTCGGCGACCGCCTGGTAGACCATGCGGTGCCGGGCGACTCTATTAAGACCCCGAAACCGTTCGGACACCACCTGCACGCGAAAGTGCCCGCCTTCGCCTCTGCCGGCGTGCCCGATGTGCAGCGCGCTCTCATCGTCCACACGAATCTCGATCGGCGCGAGCTGGCGCTCGATTGCGGTGCGGATTCTTGCAACGGTGTCCACAGCCACGCGGGTCACCCCTTGGTCGCGATGCCGCGATGCTCCGTGGCGGAGGATTCCGGTGCTGCAGGGGAGGCTTGCCGCGTGAGCCACAGCATCTGCAGCGCAACGAAGACGGTCGTGGCGAGCGTGACCCCGATCACCTTGAAATTGACCCACGCTCGCTCGCTGGCGGAGTACGCCACCAGAAGGTTGAGACCGCCGAGCGCGGCGCTGAAGCCGACCCACAGTCCATTCAAACGGCGCCAGAGCTTGTCCGGCACGTGGAGCTCCGGTCCGAGCGCCCGGCCCAGCAGCCGCTCCACCAGCGGCCGCTCACCGACCCAGAAGCTTGCGAGGAAGGTCGCGCTCACGAGCCAGTAGAATACGGTCGGCTTCCACTGGATATACAAACGATTGTGCAAGAGCAAGGTCGCCGAGCCGAAGACGAATACCA
The DNA here is from genome assembly GCA_035524075.1 of Steroidobacteraceae bacterium. Taxonomy (GTDB): domain Bacteria; phylum Pseudomonadota; class Gammaproteobacteria; order Steroidobacterales; family Steroidobacteraceae; genus JASHUC01. Next base: position 8,736 of record DATKPP010000052.1, read on the forward strand.
GGGCGGCGCTCAAGGCATGCATCGCCGGCACGCGTCGCTCGCGCGCGAGGTCGATGAGCAGCAGCACCGCGATCGCGACCATCAGCGCCGCGGTGGCGGCGTAGAGGCCGCGCCAGTAGTACGCGGCGATGAACACGAGCAGCGTCGCGAACTCGAGCAGGGCTTGCATCGGCAGTCTGAGCGGTGCGGCTTCGGCACAAAGGGCGCGTATCATAGCCGATTGGAGTGTCCAACCATGATCCTGCGCCGCGCATTTCAGGTCCCGTCCGCGCCCCGGTAGAGGCCTCGGTGCGCACTGTGATTATATCCAGCTGCCGGACTTGCCGCGAACCCACTGCGCAGGAAGTGCTTTGAGCCAGTTTTTCTCGCTCCATACCGCAAATCCGGAGCCACGACTCATTCGCAGGGCGGCGGAGATCATCCGCGGTGGCGGTGTCATCGCCTATCCCACCGACTCTTGTTACGCCCTCGGGTGTCAGATCGGCGACAAGGCCGCGCTCGAGAGGGTACGTCGCATTCGTCAGGCCGACCGGCACCATCATTTCACGCTCGTGTGCCGCAGCGTCGGCGAGAGCGCGCGCTTCGCTCGCATCGACACGCCGCACTTCCGCCTGCTCAAGGCGTGCACGCCGGGGCCCTACACCTTCCTCCTCCCGGCCACGCGCGAGACGCCGCGGCGCCTGCAGCACGAGCGCCGGCGCACGATCGGTATCCGCGTTCCCGACCACGCGGTGCCGCAGATGCTGCTGGCCGAGCTGGCCGAGCCGCTCATGAGCTCGACGCTGATCCTTCCCGGGGATGCGCTGCCCCTGACCGATGCGCTCGAGATTCGTGCGCGCCTGGAGCACGAGATCGATGCAGTACTCGACGGCGGCAACTGCGGCGTGGAGCCGACCACGGTCGTGGATCTGGCGGTCACCCCTGCGGTCCTGGTGCGCCGAGGAAAAGGTGACCTCGGTCGCTTGGGCCTATAATTCCCAAGTGCCTGCACGCCTCTTCGCGATCCGCCTGCATTCCCCATGAGCACGAATCCGCACAGCCGCCGCGTGCTCTCGGGGATGCGCCCGACCGGGGCGCTGCATCTTGGCAACTACCACGGCGCCCTGCGCAACTGGGTCGAGCTGCAGTACCAGTACGAGTGCTTCTTCTGTGTCGTGGACTGGCACGCGCTCACGACGGCCTACGACGACACCTCGCATCTGCAGGAGCACATCCGCGCGGTGCTCATCGACTGGCTCGCCGCCGGGCTCAACCCGGGCGTTGCGACGCTGTTCATCCAGTCGCATGTGCCCGAGCACGCCGAGCTGCACTTGCTGCTCTCGATGGTGACTCCGCTCGGCTGGCTGGAGCGCGTGCCGACCTACAAGGAGCAGCAGGCGCAGCTGCGTGACCGGGACCTCGCCACCTATGGCTTTCTGGGCTATCCGCTCCTGCAGACGGCGGACATCCTCGTATACCGGGCGGCCTTCGTCCCGGTCGGGGAGGACCAGGTGGCGCATGTGGAGATCGCCCGGGAGATCGCGCGCCGCTTCAATCACATCTACGGCCGCGAGCCGCAGTTCGAGGAGAAGGCGGAGCGCGCCGTGAAGAGTCTGGGCGGCCGCAGCAGCACGCTCTACCGGCAGCTGCGCCGGCGCTTCCAGGAGGCCGGCGATGCCGAGGCGCTCGCGCGGGCACGCGCGCTGGTGCAGGCCAACGCGCGCATCACGGTCGCGGACCGGGAGCGCCTGCTCGGATTTCTCGAGGGCTCGAGCGTCACCATCCTGCCCGAGCCGCAGGTGCTGCTCACCGCGACGCCGCGCGTTCCCGGACTCGACGGGCGCAAGATGTCGAAGTCCTACGGCAATACGATCGGGCTGCGCGAGGACCCCGATGTGGTCGCGCAGAAGCTGCGCACCATGCAAACGGATCCGGCGCGTGTGCGCAGGTCGGATCCCGGCGATCCGGATAAATGCCCGGTCTGGGATCTGCACAAGATCTACTCGGACGAGCCGACGCGCGCCTGGGCGAGCGCGGGCTGCCGTACCGCGGGCATCGGCTGTCTCGACTGCAAGAAGCCGGTGATCGAGCGGATCGTGGAGGAGGTGCGCACGTTTCGCCGCCGCGCGCAGGAATTCGAGGAGAACCCGGACCTCGTCCGCAGTATAGTCGCGGAGGGGGCGGAGAAAGCGCGGGAGGCCGCGCGCCAGACGCTCGAGCAGGTGAGACGCGCGATGCATCTCAGGGCGGACTAGATCGGTGGCGAAGAAGCCGGAATTGAGGGTGGTCGTGACGAGCGGTGAGCCGCAAGCCGCGGCTCCGCAGCCCGTCCCGGAGCAGGTGGAGATGCCGTTCGCCGTCGTCAACGGCGAGCCCGTCTCGCAGCTGCCGCGCGACTTGTATATCCCGCCGCAGGCGCTCGAGGTGTTCCTGGAAGCCTTCGAGGGCCCGCTCGACCTGCTCCTGTATCTCATCCGCCGGCAGAACCTCGACGTGCTCGATATTCCGATCGCGGAGATCACCCGGCAGTACATGCGCTACATCGAGCTGATGCAGGACTTGCAGCTCGAGCTTGCCGGCGAGTACCTGGTGATGGCCGCGACGCTCGCGGAGATCAAGTCGCGCATGCTGCTGCCCCGAGCGCATGGCCTGGGCGAGCAGACCGAGGAGGATCCGCGCGCCGAGCTGGTGCGGCGGCTGCAGGAATACGAGCGCTTCAAGCAGGCGGCCGAGAGCCTCGACCAGTTGCCGCGCCTCGAGCGGGATGTCTGGGACGCGAGTGCGGAGCTCACGGAGCGCAAGGTGGTGCGACTCCTGCCCCAGACCACTTTGCAGGAGGTGCTCGCGGCCTTCCAGGAGGTGGTCGCGCGCTCGGAGCTCTTTGCGCACCATCGCATCGAGCGGGAGCGCTTGTCGGTGCGCGAGCGCATGAGCGACATTCTCGCAGCGCTCGAGCGGGCCAGCTTCGTCGAGTTCGTCCGCCTGTTTCGTCCGCAGGAGGGACGGATGGGCATCACCGTCACGTTCATCGCGATTCTCGAGCTGGTGCGCGAGGGTCTGATCGAGAGCGTGCAGGCCGAGCCGTTCGCGCCGCTGCACGTGCGTGCCGCCGGCCCCAATCGCGGCTTGCGCCTGGTCACGGGCGCTGCCGCCATCGCGGACGGGCCACCCGATTCGGACGTTGAGGGAGCGACCGCAGAATGAACGAGCTGATGTTGAAGAACGTCGTCGAGGCGGCGCTGCTGGCCGCCGGAAGGCCGGTTGAGGTGAACGAGCTCGTGGAGCTCTTCGAGGGTCCTTTGCGTCCCACGGCCGAGCAGATTCGCACTGCGCTCCAGGCCCTCACGGCCGACTACGATGGGCGGGGCATCGAGATGAAGGAGACCGCAACGGGATTTCGCATTCAGGTGCGCCGGGAGCTTGCCCCCGAGATCTCGCGACTGTGGCCGGAGCGCCCCGCACGCTATTCGCGAGCCTTGCTGGAGACGCTCGCGCTCATTGCGTACCGCCAGCCCATCACGCGCGGAGAGATCGAGGCCGTGCGCGGCGTCGCGGTGAACCCGAACATCGTCAAGACGCTGCTCGAGCGCAACTGGATCCGGGTGGTCGGCCACCGCGACGTTCCCGGTCGCCCGGAGTTGCTCGGCACGACGCGCGAGTTCCTGGATTACTTCGGACTGAAGAGCCTCGATGAGCTGCCCCCGCTTGCCGAGCTGAAGGCGATGGCTGAGCTCAATGTGCAGCTCGACTTCGCATCTGCCTCGCAAGCTGCGCCCGAGGTGCACATGCCCACATCCGACGCCCCACACGAGCCGGACGAGGAGCTGCCGGGAATGGACGCTTCAGCCTCCGAAGAGGATGGGGATCTGGATGCCGATCCCGAGAGCTCCACCGGGCTGGTCGCCCGCGGGCCACCGGAGAGCTGACGCAGTCGCGCGCCGGACCGGCACTCGCGTCCGCTGCGGACGCCGCCTGTGATGCCCACCCCCACCCCAACCGGACAACGTCTGCAGAAGGCGCTCGCGCAGCTCGGATTCGGCTCGCGTCGCGAGGTGGAGGGCTGGATACGCGCGGGGCGGTTGACCGTGAACGGCGAGATTGCGGCGCTTGGCATGCGCGTCCGTGACTCCGACCAGATTCGGCTCGACGGGCGCGCGGTGCGCCGTCGCCCGGCTGCGGCTCAGCAGGTGTTTGTCTGCCATCGCTCCCCGGGCGAGCCGCTGGATCGATACCCGGCGGAGCGCTCCTCCACCGCGCAAGCCGCCGAGCACCTCGAGCGCACGCCGCTGCTCGATCGGCTGCCGCACGTGCGAGGACGGCGATTCATCGCGGTGAGTCCAATGCCGCGCCACGACGGCGGCCTCGAGCTCGTGACCTCCGATGGAGAGCTGGCGGCGCGGCTGCAGCGCGCAGCGCGCGAGCTGACGGCGGAGTTCAGCGTGCGCATTCACGGGGAGCTCGACCAGCGGCGGCTCGGGATGGTCCTCGAGGGACGGCTCGACGATGGCTCGCAGCTTCAGGTGCTGAGCTGCTCGCCCGCGGGCGGGGAAGGCTCCAACCGTTGGTACGCGGTGGCCGTGCGCGGGGCCCGCGGCAAGGATGTCCGGCAGCTGTTCGAGCGCTCGGGTGCACTCGTCAGCCGGGTGCTTCGCACGCGGCTTGGCCCCGTCTCGCTCGACCGCACGCTCGCGCGTGGACAATTCCTCAGAGTCGGCTCCCACGCGCTGGGGGAGCTGCTCGAGACTACTGCGCCTCGAAGCTCCCGCCCGTCACTCCGCGGCTCGCGGGGCCGAGCAGGGCGAGATAGGGCCCGGTGAGCGACTGCGCAACCGGTAGAGTCTCGGGATCCTCGGCTGGGTAGGCCTGGCGGCGCATCTCCGTGCGCGCGCGCCCTGGATTGAGCGCATTGACCCGTACGGAGCTGATGTCCGAGAGCTCCGCCGCGAGCACCTGCGTGAGCCCCTCGATACCGAACTTCGATACCGCATAGGCGCCCCAGTAGGCCTTGCCACGCCGGCCGACGCCGCTCGATGTGAAGAGGATCGAGGCGTCCGCCGAGCGCTTCAGGGCCGGAAGCAGCACTTGAGTGAGGGCAAAGGCAGCGGTCAGATTCACGTGCAGCACGCGGCACCACGTCGGCACGTCGTAGTGCTCGATGGGCGAGAGGACTCCGAGTACCGCGGCGTTGTGTACCAGTCCGTCGAGCCGGCCATAGCGCTCGAGCACTGCATCCGCGAGCCGGTCGTAGTCGCTCGCGAGCGCACGCTCCAGGTCCAGCACCGCAACCGTGGAGCAGCCGGGACGCTCAGCCTCGATCTCGTTCTGTACCGCCTGCAACTTGCGCTCGCTGCGGCCGACGAGGATCACCTCGGCCCCGTGACGCGCGCAGTCGATTGCGAGGGCGCGCCCGATGCCGCGGCTGGCACCCGTGATGGCGATCACCCGACCCTGAAGCTCCGTGGGGCCGGCCCGATGCGCGCGCGGATCGTAGGGAGAGGCATTCACCGTCGTTGCAAGCTCAAGCCTCGCGCGCATCCGACGCTGCGGGCTCGACGCCCGTGGCGGCGCTCGTTCTGCGGATCAGCTCCTCGATGGGATCGAGGCTCTCGAGCGGCGCATCCGCCGTGACACCGAGCTCGGGGAAGCGCCGCGCCTGGGGCAGCACCTGTCTTTCGAGCGAGCCGACCGCTCCGTTGTAGGCCTCGACCGCCGCACCGAGCCGCTGACCGAGCCGGTTGAGATGTCCCGCAAAGGTTCCCAGACGCCGGTACAGCTCCTCCCCCAGTGTGCGGATGGCTGCGGCGTTCTCGGCGGCGAGCGACTGACGCCAGCCGTACGCAACCGCCTTGAGCAGCGCCATCAGCGTGGAGGGCGTGGCGATGATCACGCTCTGCTTCAGGGCGTTCTCGAGAAGCTCCGGTCGCTCGGCGAGGGCCGCTGCGAGGAACTGATCGCCGGGGAGGAATAGCACCGCGAAATCGGGGCTGCGCTCGAACTGTGCCCAGTAGCCTTTGCTTGCGAGCTCGCGTACGCGCGACTCGACCTGCTGGGCGTGCCGCCGCAGCGCGGCCTGACGGGTTTCCTCGCTCGGGGCCTCGAGCGCCTCGAGATAGGCATCGAGCGGAGTCTTCACGTCCACGACGAGGTCGCGCGACTCGGGCATGTGGACGACCAGGTCGGGACGCAACCCGCCCTGGTCTCCCGCGACATGCAGCTGCTCGGTGAAGTCGCAGTGCTCGGACATCCCGGCGAGCTCGACCACCCGACGCAGCGTGAGCTCGCCCCAGCGACCTCGCACCTCCGGGCGACGCAGGGCCGTGACGAGATTGCGTGTCTCGCGCGAGAGCTGGGCCTGACCGCTCGCGAGCGTCTCGATCTGCGAGCGCAGCTGCCCAAGCACGTCGCGCCGCTCTCGCTCGAACGCCTGTGCTTGGGACTCGGCCCTCTGAAGCGCCTCCTTCAGAGGCGCGATGAGCTGCGCCATGGCGGCCTCGCGCTCCTGCAGGGCGCGGTGCGCGAGCGAGTCGAATGCGCTGCGCAGACGTGCCTCGCTCTCGTGCGCGAAGGCTGCGCGGTCGGTGCGCTGCTCGATCTGTGCTTCGAGGCGTGCGCGAGCGCGCTCGAGCTCCACGGCCAGAGCTTGCGTGCCGCGCGCGGCGCGCAACTGCGCGATGAGCATCCCCAGAACGATGCCTCCCGCCAGGGCGCAGCCCGCAACCCCGGCGACGAATCCCATCGTCATGCGAGCAGTGTCTCCTTCAGCCAGTCATAGATCTCGTGCGGCGAGTGCACCCACGCATCCGCGGGCCAGGCATGCGGGACTTCCTCGGGTCCAATGTAACCGAAGCAGGCGACGACCGCCCGCATGCCCGCGCTGCGCGCCGCCAGAATGTCGCGCTCGGCATCCCCCACGTAGGCGCTTGCCGAGGGTGCGACGCCGAGCTGCCGGGCAGCGTGCAGCAGCGGAAGCGGATGGGGCTTGCGCTCGGCGAGCGTGTCGCCGCTCACGATGACCCCAGCTCGCCTGCGCAGGCCGAGCTGCTCCAGCAGCGGCTCGGTGAGAAACCCCGGCTTGTTGGTCACGACGCCCCACAGCACGGCCTGGTGCTCGAGCCGCGCGAGAAGCTCGAGCATCCCGTCAAAAGGCACCGTGTGAACTGCGAGCGCGCCGCGATAGATCTCGAGCAGCCGGTCCCGCAGCGCGAGGAATTCCGCGTCGCTCGCCTCGGGAAATCCGCGCCGGACGAGGGCGCTCGAGCCGTGGGAGACGAGATTGCGGATCTGCGGGAAGGGCAGCGCTGCGAGACCCTCCTGCCGCAGGAGCTCGTTCAACGCGTTGGCGAGATCGCGCGCCGTGTCGAGCAAGGTGCCGTCCAGGTCGAAGAGCACCGCGCGCCGCTCGGTGTGCGAGGGACTCACGGGCTCACGAAGTGTGCGAGATAGTTGACCGACGGGTCGCGCGTGAGATCGCAGCGGCCCGACAGCGGGTCGAAGCGCAGTCCGGCCAGCTCGACCAGCGTGAGTCCGGCGGCACGTCCCCAGCGCGCGAGCTCCGAGGGACGAATCAAGCGCTCGTACTCGTGAGTGCCTCGCGGCAGCAGGCCCAGCAGGTACTCCGCCGCCACGATCGCGGACAGGAATGCCTTGAGAGTGCGATGGATCGTCGACACGAACACGTGTCCGCCGGGGCGCACCAGCTCGGCGAGGCTCGCGAGCATGCCCTGCGGATCGGGCACGTGCTCGAGCAGCTCCATGCACGTGATCGCGCCGAAAGCGTGCGGCTCGAGTGCCGCCAGCTCCGCGACGCTCACGATGCGGTAGTCGATCGCCAGTGCACTCGCGGCAGCGTGCAGGCGCGCGGCCTCGATCATGCCGGGTGCCAGGTCGATCGCCGTGACCGCCGCACCTGCGCGCGCCAGCGCCTCGGCCAGCAAGCCGCCGCCGCATCCCACATCCAGCATGCGTGTCCCGGCGAGCGCGACCCGCTCGGCGACGAACTGCGTGCGCACGGGATTGAGCAGGTGCAGAGGGCGGAACTCCCCGTCCGGGTTCCAGAACCGATGCGCGAGCTGCTCGAACTTTCCGAGCTCGGCCGCATCGGCGTTCGCACCCGTCATGATCATGCCGCGCCCCGGCGCGCGGTCGCGGAATGCGGCACAGCCCCCGAGAGGCGCTCGTCCCAGCCGCGCGCGAGCTCGAGGAGCTCCTCCTCGTCATAGGCGAGCAGCCGGCCCTGGGCCACCCGCGCAACGCCGTTGATCCACACATCGCTCACGCGCTCGCGGCTCGCGCCAAACACGACCGTCTGCGCGGGGCTGCAATCGGGCTGGCAGCCGAGCGAGGCCACATCGATCGTGATGAGGTCGGCGACCTTGCCCGGCTCGAGCGAGCCTGCGACGGACTTGAGGCCGAGCGCCGTGGCCCCGCCGAGGGTGGCGAGCTCGAGCGCCCGCTCCGCAGGCAACGCATCGCGGGCGCCGGCGGCGGCGCTTGCGAGCAGGGTCGCCATGCGCGCCTCTGCGAGCACGTCGAGCGCGAATGCGGCGGTGGGGCTACCGGTGCCGAGCCCGATCGCAACGCCGCGCTCTGCAAGCTCGCTCAGGCGGCAGAATCCAAGTCCGCGGCGCGCGCTCGCCTGCGGACAGGCGACCCCCGAGATGCCGGTGCGCGCGAGCAGCTCGAGCTCGGTGTCCGCAAGCACACTCAGATACACAGCCGTGAATCCCGGACGCAGCAAGCCCAGAGAATGCAGCCGCTCGAGCGGACGCATGCCATGCCGCGCGAGGCTGGCGCGTGTCTCCTCCAGGGTCTCGTGCACCGGCATGACAATGCGCGCGTCGAGCTCGTCTGCGACCATGCGGATGTGCGCCAGAGTTGCGTCACTCAAACCGTGCGCCGACTCGGGCGCGAAGTGCAGCGAAACCCAGGCATCCGAACGGTACTCGTCCCACAGCCGCTCGGCCTTCGCAAGATGGCCCGTGAGGCCGTCAGCCCATTCGTTGGGGTGTTCCTCCACGGGCAACCCGATGGCCGCCCGCATGCGCGCGGCGGAGGCCACGCGAGCCACCTCCTCGGGATACAAGTCGCGACTGCCAAAGCAGGTGATGCCCGCACGCAGCATCTCGGCAATGGCGAGCCGAGCGCCATCGCGCACCAGGTCGGCGCTCACCCAGCTCGCGGCTGCTGAAGAGGCTCCTGCGCCGGGCGGCGCCGCGCGCGCGGGCCGGCCGCGCAGCAGGGTGCGTCCGGCGCGCGTGTGCGCGTTGACGAAGCCTGGAAGCACGATGTGATGCGGCCGCGTGAGGCGCTCGCGCGGTGCGAAGCGCAGCGCGAGCTCTGCAGAGGGCCCGACGGCGGCAATGCGTCCGGCGCATACGGCGACGGCATGCTCGTACAGGGCGCCGGAAGCCGGTGCAATCGGCAATACCCAGCGCGCCTCGATGAGCAGATCGCAAGGTTGCTGAGTTGGCATCCTGAGGTGCGTTTCCCGGACGCACAAGTATACGGCGGCCCCGGAGCGGGCGGGGCGATGTGCTAAAATTTCTCTTTTTTAGCGAGCCCACGCCGCCCGTTTGTGGGGCTCTTTGCCATGACCGAAATCGCACGCGAGATCGTTCCCGTCAACCTCGAAGACGAGATGCGCCAGTCGTATCTCGACTACGCGATGAGCGTCATCGTGGGCCGCGCCCTGCCCGACGTGCGCGATGGCCTCAAGCCCGTGCACCGGCGCGTGCTGTATGCGATGCGCGAGCTCGGCAACGACTATAACAAGCCGTACAAGAAATCCGCGCGCGTGGTCGGTGATGTGATCGGCAAGTACCATCCGCACGGGGATTCGGCCGTCTACGACACGATCGTGCGCATGGCGCAGCCGTTCTCCATGCGCTACGTGCTGATCGACGGGCAAGGCAATTTCGGCTCGGTGGACGGGGATCTGCCGGCGGCCATGCGCTACACCGAGGTGCGCATGTCGCGCCTCGCGCACGAGCTTCTTGCGGACATCGACAAGGAGACGGTCGACTTCGCCCCCAACTACGACGAGTCCGAGAGCGAGCCCTCGGTGCTGCCCACGCGCGTGCCGAACCTGCTCATCAACGGCCAGGCGGGTATCGCCGTCGGGATGGCCACGAACATCCCGCCGCACAATCTCACCGAGGTGGTGAACGCCTGCATCGCTTTGCTGGACGATCCGATGCTCCCGCTGGTGGAGCTCATGCGTCACATCCCCGGGCCCGACTTCCCCACCGCCGGCATCATCAATGGCGCGCAGGAGATTGCCACTGCCTACCGCACCGGGCGCGGGCGGCTGTCCATCCGGGCACGCACCCAGCTCGAGGACCTCGACGGCAAGGCCCGCCAGTCGATCATCGTCACGGAGCTGCCCTACCAGGTGAACAAGGCGCGGCTGCTCGAGCGCATCGCCGAGCTCGTGCGCAACAAGGAGCTCGAGGGGATCTCCGAGCTGCGCGACGAGTCGGACAAGGACGGCATGCGCGTGGTGATCGAGCTGAAGCGCGGCGAGGTCCCCGAGATCGTACTCAACAATCTCTACGCGCAAACGCCGATGGAAACGGTCTTCGGCATCAATATGGTCGCCCTGCAGGACGGCCAGCCGAAGCTGTTCTCTCTCAAGGAGATGCTCGAGGCGTTCATCCGCCACCGCCGCGAGGTCGTCACGCGGCGCACGATCCATGACCTGGCGCGCGCGCGCGAGCGTGCCCATATCCTCGAGGGCCTCGCCGTTGCGCTGGGCAACATCGACGATGTGATCGCACTGATCCGTGGCGCCGCCTCTCCGGCCGAGGCGCGTGTCGCACTCCTTGCGCGGGCCTGGGGGGCCGGCGTGGTGCCGCATCTGCTCGCGCGCGCCGGGGAGCTCTCCACGCGTCCGATCGGGCTCCCGGCCGACAGCGGCCTGGTGAACGGCAGCTATCGGCTCTCGGAGACCCAGGCCCAGGCCATTCTCGACATGCGCCTGCACCGTCTGACCGGTCTCGAGCAAGACAAGATCATGACCGAGTACCAGGAGCTGCTCGAGGCCATTCGCAACCTGGCGGACATCCTCGCGCGTCCCGCGCGCCTGACCGAGGTGGTGCGCACGGAGCTCAACGAGGTGCGGGAGGCATTCGGAGATGCGCGGCGCACCGAGATCAGCCTCGATCATCTGGCCCTCACCACCGAGGATCTGATCGAGCCGCAGGACGTGGTCGTCACGCTCTCGCACGCGGGGTATGCGAAGTCCCAGCCGGTGACGGAGTATCAGACCCAGCGGCGCGGCGGCCGCGGGCGCGCCGCCACCACGGTCAAGGATGAGGATTTCATCGACAAGCTGTTCGTCGCGCATACGCACGATACCGTGCTGTGCTTCTCCAATCGCGGCAAGGTCTACTGGCTCAAGGTCTACGAGCTGCCACAGGCCGGACGCGGCGCGCGCGGCCGGCCGATGGTGAATCTGCTGCCGCTCGAGGAAGGCGAGAAGATCAACGCGGTGCTGCCGGTCAAGCAGTTCGATGAGAATCACTACGTGTTCATGGCGACCAGCCAGGGGACGGTCAAGAAGACCCCGCTCGCCGCGTTCTCGCGGCCGCGCGCAAGCGGCATCATCGCCGTGGACCTGCGCGCGAACGATCGGCTGGTTGGCGTGGCTCTCACCGACGGGCAGCGCGAGATCGTCCTGTGCACCAGTGGCGGCAAGGCCATCCGCTTTCACGAGGAGGAAGTACGCACGATGGGTCGCGATGCGGCCGGAGTGCGCGGCATCCGGGCCGGCCCGGACCAGGAGCTGATCGCGCTGATCGTGGTCGGGGAGGGATTCATCCTCACGGCCTCCGAGAATGGCTACGGGAAGCTCACCCCGCTCGAGGAGTTCCCGCGCCACGGCCGCGGCGGGCAGGGCGTCATCGCGCAGCAGACGAGCGAGCGCAATGGCGCGCTGGTTGCGGCGCTGCAGGTCACCACGGACCAGGAGATCATGCTCATCAGCTCGAGCGGCACCCTCGTGCGCACCCCCGTGGAGGAGATCTCGATCGTCGGCCGCAACACGCAGGGCGTGCGTCTGATCAGGCTCGCCGAAGGCGAGCGCCTCACGGGCGTCGAGCGCATCGCCTCGCTGAACGGGGAGTCGCCAGACGACGACGAGGCAACACTCGCGCCTGACTCACCAGCCCCGTCCTGAAAAGTCCTGACGGGTGCGGGGCTGCATTGCTAACATGGCAGGCTCGCCCATTCCACTCCAAGCGGTAGGATTTCGTGCGCGTATTCAACTTCGCGGCGGGGCCCGCGATGCTGCCCATCGAGGTGCTCGAGGAGGCTCGTGCGGAGCTCACCGACTGGCGCGGCTCGGGCATGTCGGTCATGGAGGTGAGTCATCGCAGCAAGGCCTTCCTCGGCGTCGCCGCGGAGCTCGAGGCCCTGCTGCGCGAGCTCGCCTCGATCCCGAGCGATTACCGGATCCTGCTGCTGCAGGGCGGTGCCACCGCGCAGTTCGCGGGCGTGCCGCTCAACCTCGCGGGGCCG
>DATKPP010000053.1:0-8513 GCA_035524075.1 Steroidobacteraceae bacterium
TTCGCTTCCCATTGATGAGCGAGCTGCCCCGCCCGCATCACCGCCCGCCGTCCGCCTGCAGAGAGGTCGGTGGCAACCAAGATGCGCTTGAGTACTGGCATGACTTTCATCTCCCTTCGCAGTTCGCTCACGTTACCTGACGCGGCCATCGCGCGCATTGCGGCAACTACGTAACGCGCGCGACGGAGAACGTCAGTTCAAGCGGCGCGTTGATACGCCAGCATCGATGACCTGCGTCCCTAGTTCACCGTTGCCCAAGTGATAATCCGTGATGACGATGCGGATATTCTCGTTAGGGGCCGATCGCGTTCTCCACCTTGAGCTCGCGCCGAATCGAGCTCGCAACGTCCATCAGCTCCTCCGCCAGGGCATCCAACACGTCGTCCAGGGAAAGGACACCGACAAGGCCTCCGGCCTGGTTAACGACTGGCACGCGTCGGACCCCGATCTCGCGCATATAGTGAAGAGCAACGGAAACGGAATAGTCCTCTCGAGTAATGACCGGCTGACGCGTCATGACATCGCCCACCCTAAGAGAGCGGGCGTCGGTCTCGCGCGCAATGACCCTAACAACGATGTCTCGATCCGTAATCACGCCGACCGGCATGACAGTTCCCTCAGTTGCGTTCGGCTCGACGACCACCAGGTACCCGATATGCTTTTTGCGCATGAGGCGTGCTGCAGCCGTCAGGTCATCGAGCTCAGGGACGGTGACAACGTTTCGAGTGCAGATATCGCCTACTTTCATGGTCTCATTCCTCTGGCGTTTCGGAAAGTTACCGGCAGGACCTGCGACAGTAACAGAGTCGACGGGCCCGCGAATGCCGGCGGCCGTGAGTTCCCCAGCCCGGAATCCAATACAGTGCGAGCATTCCACGGGTTCGTCCCGCACTGAAGCCGTACTTTCCACTACAGTAGACGCGCTCGCCGCAAATACGATGTCTGGCCTCGTGCACAGGCGAGCAGGAATACGGTACTAGAGACCGCCACGTATTCCTGCGTAATGGCGCAGCCGAGGGGGCTGAAAGGATCACGTGCGCCCCATCCGTCACGTGCCAGATAGAAGCTCCATGTACCAGAACATTCTCGTCCCCGTTGATGGCAGCGACACGGCGGCGAAAGCGCTCCGCGAGGCCATCCAGCTTGCGAGCAGCCTATCGTCGCGTATCCGCGTCATGGGCAGCGTACCCCGCCTCCATGGCCTCGGCCGAGGCGTCCTGAGAGTCCCGCCTCACGACAAGTACCTATTGAAGCTGTATCCCTCAAGGCTGACGATTGTTGCCGTGAGTTGTCGCTATATGCAGTCGAGAGGTGCTCGTCATGTCCACCAACGTAGCAAAGCCCAGCAGTTCCAGCCCCGCGAAAGCGCTAATGACATCGGTCTCGCCGAATTCGCCACCTCGGACAGCGGAGTCGAAGTCGGATTCAGGCGCGAAACCGGATTCTCTGCTGCAGCGCTCCACAGCGCCCGTGAGCGCTGACGTGCGCCGGGCGATGATCGCGGAGGCGGCCTACTATATCGCGGAGCAACGAGGCTTCAGCGACGGTTATGATGTGGAGAACTGGCTGCTCGCGGAAAAGCAGATTGATGCCGGGCTCTCTGCCTAAGCCGCCTCCGCGCACTTTGTACGGCGAGTCTTGGATTTCATGCGCATTTCATCTCACGGTACGGTCGCGACCGGCTGCGAGCGTCTGCCGATACCCCCTGGGGACGCGAGGTCCAGCGGTCGTAACACCGCCGTGCCGTGACGCTCGAGCTTCGACTGGCGCTCGACGGCGCATCGCCCGATGTAGGTCTCGAGGGCCGCCACCTTATCGATCACAGCGGCCGGCACCAGGCGAGGACATGGCAAAGAGGATGCGAGTCCAACTCACCGCTGCAGGCCTCATTCCCAGCTTGCTGACAGATCACAGAGAGGGATTTCGCCCGCGCTCACGGCGTTCGCTCGAACCTCCCTGTCTTCTCGGTCAGCAGGATGCGGTAGACGAACGATGCGGATCCCGCGAGGCTGCGGGAGAGCGTCGCAGGGTCGCGTAGATGCGACGGCAGGCTGGTCTCGCTCGCCATGAGCGGCACGAAGCGCGCCATGAGAAGATTGAGGGCGCGCTCAGCCTCTTCTCCCTTGAGTTCCTCGAATTGTCCCCATGCGATAACACTGCGCCAGTTCGCGAGGTCGTCGACACGATCGATCTCGATACACACCTTCGGGTTCTGGCGCAGCATATCGAGCTTGAGCCCGGCCAATGAATGGCCGACGAGCGCACCATCGGAATAGGCATAGGTCACGGGCACGACGTACGTGCGGCCTTCGACGTGGCAACCGATGCGAGCGATCAGCTCGCTCTGTATCAGCCGGTCGACCTCGCCGGCGGGCAGTTCTCCGAGCATGGCGGTGACCTCCCAAGGAACGATTTAGGCGTACGTGGGCCAAACTCATAGTCGCACGCACGACGCGGGTTGCCATTGGGAATTTCACGTATCCCTCAGCAAAGCAAAAACAGGCTGTCACAAGCTGCCTTCCTGCTGTCGAACCAACGCCCCCGATCTCGCGGTTACGTATATTTCCTGATGGTGCAAACGGCGAAGTCGCGCGAGCTTCGCACCGATGATGCGATCATCGCGGGGTTGGCCGATTGATCGCATCGGCAATGATTTCGCCTTCCGAAACGAGGGAGTCTCTACGGACGTGAATCGGAGTGCCCAAAGTGGTCCTTCCGAGCGGCTCTGGCCGCCCCGCGGTCCTGCTCACACGCGCCAGCGCTTCGCCGGTCTCACGGACACGCTGTCTAGCTCTGTAGAGTCGCGAGGTAATTGATCCGGTGGCAGTCGTTCCACTCTCTGACGCCTCTAGGACACCGGAGAGGCGCCGCGCGTGGCAGTCGGGCCCGACACCTGCGGTGTGAGAAAAGCTCATGTCTTCGGCATGCGATACGACCGTGGCGAAAAATTGCATCCTGGTCGGCGATATCGGTGGCACGCACGCGCGTTTCGCCATCGCCGAGGGTGGCGGCTCCGCACCTCGACTGCGAGACTGGCTCGATGTGCCAGATGACCTTGGAAGCTTTGCGCAAGTGTTGAGGCACTATCTCGATGCCTTCGGTCGGCATCGGGTTCCTGAGGTCATCGTGCTCGCAGTTGCCGGCCCCGTCGCTGACGGTAAAGTGAGCCTCACAAATCGCAACTGGCAGCTCAGCGAAGACGGGCTGCGATCGTTCGGCTTTGAAGCAGCGCACCTCGTCAACGACTTCGCCGCCCTCGCCTGCGCCGCAGATCTTCTCGGACCTGCCGATCTGCGCTGCATCGGCCCGGATATTCCCGCCATCCCCGGCGCTCCCATTACGATTCTCGGTGCCGGGACGGGGTTGGGAGTTTCCTGTCTGGCGCATTTCCGAGGCCATGCGGTGCCCTTGGCAACCGAGGGCGGTCACATTGGATTCGCGCCGCAGGGTGCGGAGGAAATCGCGATCCTGGAGGCACTTGCGCGACGCTTCGGCCGCGTGTCGGTGGAACGAATTCTGTCCGGTCCAGGCCTGGAAAGCCTCTCGCTGGCCCAGGATGAGATCGCGGGTCGCGCCGCGCGCCCCCTATCGGCAGCGGCGATCGTTGACCACGCCTCACAGGGAGACGTGCATTGTCGTGCCACTCTGTCGAGGTTTTGCTCAATCTTTGGGGCGGTCGCTGGCGACATTGCGCTCTCGCACGGAGCGCGAGGCGGGGTCCTCATCGCCGGCGGGATCGCGGGAAAGATCGAGGCCTATCTCAGGCAAGGCGCGTTCCGCGAGAGATTCGAGGCGAAAGGCAGACTCTCGTCATTCGTGAAATCGATCCCAACCAGGCTCATCGTCAATTCAAATGCCGCGTTGCTCGGTGCGGCCCGTGCGGCAGAATTCCACCTCGACTGAGCCCGTGTGACTTGCAGCTGCTCTCGGCGCACACGGGGCGACACAACCCGCGACGGGCCGACCGACCTGGCGCTCCTTCGCCAGTCCGGCAGGTCCGCCGTAGTTAAACCCGTTTGAGAGCTACGGCCCGATCGGGTTCTCGGCGAACAGGCGGTCCACCAGGGCGGAATCAAGATACGCTTGAGGCCGCCGAACGCCTCGGCTTCCGTCCGAGCTATCTGCTGCGGCACGATCTCTGCTCTACTACATGGCCATAGATGTCTGCGGACCACTACGATCTGATCGTCATCGGCAGCGGCCCCGGGGGCGCGTCGCTCGCGTACCGGCTCGCCCCGACCGGCAAGCGCATTCTGATCCTCGAGCGTGGAGACTATCTGCCTCGGAGCGAAAAGAACTGGGACGCACAGACGGTTTTCGTCGACGCGGACTATCAGAGCCACGAGCGATGGACCAACGCCCGGGGGGACTCTTTCAGCCCGGCACTGCACTATTATGTCGGGGGCAATTCGAAGGTATACGGTGCGGCGCTCCTGCGCCTGCGAGAGCGCGACTTCGGCGAGGTCGTGCATGCCGGGGGGATCTCGCCAGCCTGGCCGCTCGGCTATGCCGATTTCGAGCCCTACTATCTCGAGGCCGAGCGACTGTTTCACGTTCACGGACAGCGGGGTGAGGATCCGCTCGAGCCGTGGGCGAGCGGCCCCTATGCGTATCCGCCAGTGAGTCACGAGCCGAAGATCGCGCAGCTCGCCGGGGAGTTGAGCGATGTCGGCCTGCATCCCTTTCACCTGCCGCTCGGCATCCTGCTCGATGAGCGCGAAGGTCGAGCGACGCCGACCAGCATTTGCATGCGCTGCAGCTACTTCGATGGCTTCCCCTGCCTTCTCAACGGCAAGGCGGACGCCCAGGTGATCTGCATCGATCCCATGCTCGCGCAACACCCGAACGTCACCCTGCTCACGGGTGCTTACGTCTCGCGCCTCAAGACCGACCCCGCGGGAAAGGTGGTTGAGCGGGTTCTCGTCACCCGCGCGGGACAGGAGGAGGTCTTCTCGGCGGACATCGTGGTGGTGGCCTGCGGGGCGCTCTCCTCGGCGCTGCTGCTCCTGCGCTCGGCGAACGATGCGCATCCGAGAGGGCTCGCCAACGGCTCGGACCAGGTCGGCCGCAATTACATGCGGCACAACATGAGCGTCCTGATGGCGATCATGCGTGAGCCCAACGACACCGTCTTTCAGAAGACCCTTGCATTCAGCGACTTCTACTTCCGCTCGGACGATTGGGAATACCCTCTCGGGCTCGTGCAGATGTGTGCCAAATCCCATCCGGAGCAGATCCGGGGCGAAGCGCTGCCGCAGTGGCTGGAGTGGCTGCCGCACATGCCCTTCGACGTGATGGCGCGGCATTCCATGGATTTCTGGCTGCAGGCGGAGGATCTGCCGCATCCGGACAATCGCATCTATTACCACGACCAGAAAGTTCATCTCGATCTGGTGGAGACCAATCCGCAGGCGCTGGCGCGCCTCAAGCGCAAGCTCGAGGAGTCGCTCAATCGCGCAGGCCGCAAACCGGTATTGCTCGAGCGCTCGCTTTATCTCGGCAAGAACATCCCTCTCGGCGGAACGGCGCATCAGGCAGGCACCGCGCGCTTTGGCAGAGATCCGGCAAGCTCCGTGCTCGACCTCGACTGCAAGGCGCATGAGCTCGATAACCTCTACGTCGCCGATGCGAGCTTCTTTCCCGCCATCGGGGCGGTGAACCCGACGCTCACCATCATCGCCAATGCCTTGCGCGTCGCCGATCGCATCGCCGAGCGGCTCAAGTGAGCACCTCCGCGGTCGTGGAGCTCGTGGTCCGCTGCGGACTCGTCATGCTTTTCCTGCCGTTCAGTGCCCTCGACAAGGTACTGGGCTTCAGCCATGCGGTGGCGCAGGCGCGGGAGGTCTTCAAGGCGAGAAGTATCGCGGCGCTGGTGCTGCTGTGCGGACTCGGCATCGAGGTGCTCATGTCCCTGGGCGTCGTCACCGGCATCGCCGATCGTGCCTGCGCGCTGGCGCTCTGCGCGTATTGCGCAGCCACCGCCCTGCTCTTCAAGCGCTTCTGGGCGCAGGGTGACTTCTGGGCGCAGCCGGATGGCAAGGGCCGCGCCATGTTCTGGGACTTTCTGAAGAACCTGTCCCTCGGCGCGGGCTTCCTGCTCATCGTGATGGGTGCCGACGGATCGGGCCTCGCGCGCTTTGTGGCCCATCCCCTTTCCTCGAGTCATCCGTACTCGACCGCGGGAGCATCGCCCTGACCGACCCCGGCCCGCAGCCCTCCATCCCCTACTGGCACCTGTACGTGGATGAAAACGGCATCAGCCGACTGCGTAAGTGCAGGCTCACCCAGTACGAGCTGCAGCGTATCGGTCCGGCCGACCCACAGTGGAACGACCGACAGGGCACGCACTCCTCCACGGTTGTCTTCACGGTCCAACCTGTGGGATGGATCGGTGAATGGCACGAGAATCCCGCTCCGCAGTGGATCGTGGTGCTCTCCGGCCGCTGGTTCATCGAGAGCATGGACGGCACGCGCATCGAGCAGGGTCCGGGGGAATTTTCCTTCGGGGAGGACCAGGGCTGCACCCTCAGCGGGGACAGGAAAGGCCATCGCTCCGGAACGCTTGGCGATGCACCCGCCGTGCTCATGACCGTGCAGCTGCACATCCCGCCGCGGCGCGAGCCCTGTCACTTGCGATGAGTCGCAGATGAGCGAGCTCGAGATCTGCGATGAGCGCTTTCGCTCGATGGTGCTGCCCAATGCACCGCTCGAGACGCTCGGCGAGGCTTTCGGCTGGCTCGAGGGCCCCGTTTGGTTCGCAGACCACGATTGTCTGTATGTCAGCGATCTGCCCAACGATCGCATCTTGCGCTGGTCGGAGGCGGGTGGCGTCTCAGTGTTTCGCCAACCAGCGGGCTTCGCCAATGGTCACGCACGCGATCAGCAGGGCCGGCTCATCGGT
The DNA here is from genome assembly GCA_035524075.1 of Steroidobacteraceae bacterium. GTDB lineage: Bacteria > Pseudomonadota > Gammaproteobacteria > Steroidobacterales > Steroidobacteraceae > JASHUC01. The sequence continues at coordinate 6,902 of DATKPP010000053.1, forward strand.
TGCTCGCACCGCGAGCGCTGTATCACCCGCACGGAGCTCGATGGCACCGTCACGGTGCTCGCGGCACACTATCGCGGCAAGCGACTCAATTCGCCCAACGACATCGTCTGTAAGTCCGATGGCACGATCTGGTTCAGCGACCCGCTCTACGGCATCAACACCGATTACGAAGGAGGCAAGCAGACCTCGGAGCTGCCGGCGACGCTCTATCGCCTCGACCCCGCGAGCGGCACACTGAGCATCGCGGCGGACGACTTCGAAGGCCCCAACGGCCTTGCCTTCTCTCCGGATGAGCACGTGCTCTACGTGGCCGAGACCGGGCGCCAGTTCGCTGCCGATCCCCGCCAGTACATTCGCCGCTTCGACGTAGGAGAAGACAACCGCCTGAGCGGCGGAGCGCCGTTTCACAAGGTGAGCCCGGGCTTCGCGGACGGCTTTCGTGTTGATGACCGGGGAAATCTCTGGTCCAGTGCCGCCGACGGCGTGCATTGCATCAGTCCCGGGGGGGAGCTGCTCGGCAAGATTCTCACTCCCGCCACCGTCTCCAATGTCGACTTCGGAGGTCGCAACCGCTCGCGGCTCTTCCTGTGCGTCTCTCAGAAGCTGATGGCCATCTATACCAACGTGCGCGGATGCGTACGGCCATGAGTGCGCGGCTCCTGCGCATCAAGGCGTTCAGACTGACGACGGCTGAGCCGCAGGCGCTGCTCGCGTTCTATGCGGCTCTGGGCTTCGAGATCGATGAGCAGGTAGCAATATCCGCAGAGGAAATGCACCGCTTGGGGCTCGAGGGTCGGGGTGTGCGCATTGCGCTGAGCCGCGCTGGCTCGCGTCTGGAGCTCGAGTCCTTCGAGCCGGCAGGCCGCCCGTACCCACGGCAGGCCAATGCCGCCGATCTTTGCTTCCAGCATTTCGCACTGCCCACGACCGAGATGGCAGCCGCCTGGGAGCAAGCGCGCGCGCACGGTGCCGAGCCGATCTCGGCCGATGGACCGGTGCAGCTTCCGGCCGCGAGCGGGGGAGCGGTCGCCGTCAAATTCCGCGATCCGGAGGGCCACCCGCTCGAGCTGCTGCAGTGGCCGGGTACCGCCCGTCTGCCCCGCAACACTCCCGCGTTCGGCATCGATCATTCGGCGATCAGCGTCGCCGACGTCATCGCGAGCCAGAACTTCTATCGCGCGCTCGGTCTCGAGCCAGATCCAGGCACGATCAACCACGGCCCCACACAGGCTGCGCTCGACGCACTCGCCGGGGTCATCGTCGATGTGTTGCCCCTGCGAGCCGCACAGCGGGATCCGCATGTGGAGCTGCTCGGGTACCGCCATCCGCGCGGCCGGCCGGCCGAGCCGCTACGGGTGAACGACGTGGCGGCGACCCGTATTGTCTGGGCCGCTGATGCGGATGCCATCCTGCGCGACCCCGACGGCCACCTTCACCTGCTGGAGCGGCAGCCCGGGGCCTGATGCACCGTCCCGGCGCGACTGCCGCCTTCAGGCAACCGTGCAGCGCCTCGCAATCCCGCACTTGCCCGGACGCAAGCGCAGCAGCGCCCCGGCCAGAGGCTCGGCGGCGAGTTGCTCGGGACTGAGCTTGTCCCTCGCGCTCGTAACAT
>DATKPP010000054.1:0-6692 GCA_035524075.1 Steroidobacteraceae bacterium
TTGCCCTTGAGCTGAAAAGCGCCGTCCTCGTAGTTGAACTCGAGCGCGAAATTCGGCGCGATGTTGTCGCCGATACCCAGCTGGTAGCCGAAATCGTCCTTACTCTCGCGCCGGTGATCGAGCAGCGTGTATTGGGCCAACCCGTCGATGTACACCGATCCGGTATCGTCGGTGGGATTGGCGGGATTCGCGGCGAACGCCGCCCCGCTCGCTGCGCCCGTTGCCGCCAGCAATCCGAACATCAGTCGCTTCATGCTCCGCACTCCTTCGTTGTCCGCGTTTCATGGCCGCGCTTGGAAAAGGCCGCCCGCGCCGACGCGCCGCTTCATGACCGCTCGGCAGTCCCCGCGTTCCCATAGATTTGTATAAAACCAACAGCTCCGCATCGCAGAATTATTCCGTCGAGCCGCAGTAGGTGACTGCATTTGGGCCGAAAACGTTGGAACTTCCGCGTCCGGCATCAGCCGATGTGGCATTTGAGCAACGCGCCTCGCAGTTGTCTGTAGGCTCGCTACCTGAGCTCTTGTAGGAGGGCACCAGGGATTTAGTCGGAAGTTCTCCCCCATTTTTTTGAGTTGAGTTGAAGGAGCGCCTGGATTTAAGGGCGTTTCGAGGCGGGTGTATAATTTTGCTGGGTGCATAATGTAGCCATGTAATCTACATCTTGTGGCTTGCATTACAGGTTGATGAATGAAATCATGTGCCCATGCACATCGATGCCGTACCCAATCGTACCTCGCGCCCCACCTACCTTTTGCGTGAATCGGTACGGGAGGGGAAAAAGGTGCGCAAACGCACCCTGGCAAATCTCTCCGCGCTCTCCGATGAGCAGATCGAATCGATCCGTGCGGTGCTCGCCGGGCACACGGTACGGCCGGTGCAGGAGCTCTGGGAGATCCGACACTCCCGTGCGCACGGCGCGGTTGAGGCGCTGCGGGTAGCCATGCAGAGGCTGAAGTTCGACACCTTGATCGCCTCGCGCCCCTCGCCCGAGCGCGATCGGGTGTGTGCGATGGTGGCGGCGCGAGTGATTGCTCCGCACACCAAGCTTGCGACCACGCGCTGGTGGCACACGACGAGCTTGGCGGAGGAGTTTGGGGTGAGCGAGGCCGATGAGGTGGAGCTGTATCGGGCGATGGACTGGCTGCTGGAGCGTCAGGGGGCGATTGAGCGAAAGCTTGCCGCGCGGCACTTGCAGCAAGGGGCGCTGGCGCTGTATGACCTATCCTCGAGCTACTACGAGGGCACGCACTGTCCGTTGGCCAAGATCGGCTACAGCCGCGATGGCAAGCGCAACACGCTGCAGATCAACTATGGGCTCTTGACCTCCCGAGCGGGGTGCCCGGTGGCGATCTCGGTATATCCGGGCAACACGGCCGATGTCGCAACGCTCATGCCGCAGGTCGAGCAACTGCGCGATGAGTTTCATCTCGAGCGAGTGGTGCTTGTGGGCGATCGCGGCATGATCTCCTCGAAGGCGATCGCAGGGCTCAAGGGACTCGAGGGACTTCAGTGGATCACGGCGTTAAAGAGTGCACAGATCCGCTCGCTCGCCGAGGGCGGGACGCTGCAGCTGGGGCTCTTTGATGAGAGGAACTTGGTGGAGTTCTCGCACCCCGACTATCCCGGCGAGCGGCTCATTGCGTGCCGCAATGCGCAGTTGGCCAAGCTCCGTGCCCGAAAGCGTGAATCGCTCCTCGAGGCGACCGAACGGGAGCTCGCCAAGGTTCTCTCCCGCATCGATCAAGGCAAGCTCGCCGGGAGCGACAAGATCGGCGTGCGCGTGGGGCGCATCGTCAACAAGTACAAAGTCGCCAAGCACTTCGAGCTCACGATCGGGGAGTCGGACTTTAAGTTCCGAAGGCTCGAGGAGCAAATCCGCGCCGAAGCCGCACTCGATGGCATCTACGTGATCAGAACGAGCGTTGCCAAAAAGCACATGGACTGCGCCGAGACCGTGCGCAGCTACAAGTCCTTTGCCGAAGTCGAGCGCGCCTTTCGCTCGATGAAGACCATCGACCTACACGTGCGCCCGATCCACCATCGCCTCGAGGAGCGCGTGCGTGCGCACATCTTCCTGTGCATGCTCGCCTACTACGTGGAGTGGCACATGCGTGAGGCCTGGCGCGAGATCCTCTTTGCAGATGAGGATCTCGAGAGAAAGCGCCACCGCGATCCGGTCGCCGCAGCTCAGCGCTCCGCCGCGGCGCTCGAGAAAATCACCGAGCGCGTGCAGCAGGACGGCTCAGCGGTACACAGCTTCCGCACGCTCCTTCAGGACCTCTCCACCATCGTGCGCAATACTTGCCAGGCGCGTGAGGTGAAGCGCGCTGGCGCCACCTTCACCATGACCACCGTTCCCAGTCCCCACCAACAGCGCGCGCTCGAGCTCCTGCAAGCCATCACCGTGTAGCCACACTTTTAACGCGTTAAAATGCCTCAACCACCTGATCTATCAAAAAATCTTCCTCCCTGCGGGGAAGAACTTCCGTTTAGTTAAATCGAAAAGCCTGGATTCTCCACGGCGAATCGGCTGGACCGGGCAGGGGCGGATCGAGCCGCAAATGCGGTTCGATCAGGGCATCGGCAGCGGGCGCGGCATGGTTCGATCAGGGCGTCGCGGGCGGTGCCGCAGGGTTCGGTCAGGGCGTGGCGGACGGGTGCGGTATCAACCGGATCTGATAGAGCTTGGGCCAATTTTTGCCCGTGACGAACAATCGATCGGCCTTCGCGTCGTAGGCGATTCCATTCAACACATCGGTTTGCCCCTGCACGATGTCGGATGGGGCCAGCAGTCCCGACAGGTCGATCGCCCCGACCACGCGGCCATCGCGCGGATCGATGCGCAGCACCCAGTTGGTCTGCCAGACGTTGGCGAAGATCTCGCCCTTCACCCACTCGAGCTCATTCAGGCGCTCGACCGGCTTGCCGTCCAAGGTCACGTGAATGAGCGCCGTCGGGAGCAGCGTGCGCGGGTTGAGCACGCGGATGTCCGGCGTGCCGTCGCTCATGTAGATCTGCGTCCCATCCTGCGTCAGTGCCCAGCCCTCGCCCGCATAGTGAAACTCGCTCAGCCGCCTGAAGGTGCCGAGGCCATAAACGAAGCCGACGTGAGATTGCCAGGTGAGCTCGATGAGACGGCTCCCCCAGTTGACGATCCCCTCGCCGAAGTATGCGCCCGGCAAGTCATAGCGCTGCAGCACTTGACCGGTCGCCACGCGCACCTTGCGGATCGAGGAGTGATGCACCAGGCCCGTGCTCTCGTACAAAACGCCGTTCAAGTAGAACAGCCCCTCGGTGAAGGCGGTCGGGTCGTGCGGATAGACGTGCACCACCTCATAGCCGTAGATCGGCACCGCGCTACCGGCGGCCGGGAGGTCTGCGGCATGGGCCGGGAGCGCGGCGGCACGGACCGGCTGCGCCGCGAGCAGCCAAAGCGCGAGGGCAACTCCAAAGCCGTGAATCCGGGCGAGTCCTCCCATGCGTCAGGGTCCTGCCGCCTCATCGGAAGCGGGCTCGTAACTCACGAGCCCTGCGAACTCGAACGTGCTGACCAGCACCGCACCCTCGCCGCGTACCGCATGGGCCGGCTGGGTACAGAAGCCGCGCGCTTCGAGCCGGTAGCTGCGGGTTTGGCCAAGGCGCCGCTGCTTGAGCGAGTCCACCGTACAGCGCGAATCGCCGAGGGTGCCGTAGATCCGATCCGTGCCCTGCACGATGACCGTCAGATTCGTTCGCACCTCGCGGGCGGGCCGGCCTTCGCGCACACCCGTGAGCCCAAACACGAACAGCAGGTCCGGCTTCTCCGGCGGAGATCGCTGAAAGCTCAATCGCACCCCCGGCGGCGTGTCCTTCGACTCCCCCTGGCAGCGTGTGCCCGTGTTGGGCCAGTCGATGCGCGCTTCGATCGAGCCGCCGATATGCGCGCGCAGGTAGCCGTCGCCGCCGGCAAGGCAGGCTGCGCGGGCGGGACTCGAGGCGGGCGGCACGGCTGCGCTCGCCACGGCGACCGCCGTGAGCGCCATGGCCGCCGTGAGGCCGGCAGGCGTCGCAACCGCACGGCGCGGCCCGCGTCGGCCCCGCAGCCATCGACGGGCCGGCAGCCTTCTCTTGGCGGACATAACCGGTATCATCCGCGCATGGTGCCAGACGCGACCCGCCGAGTGTTGAGGCTGACGACGTTCCTCGGGGTGATGTTGCTCGGGGTGCTGGCGTGCACGCCCAAGTTCGAGCGCCCGATCCTCACTGTGACCAGCATCGAGATGCAGGGCGGGAACCTCCTCAAGCAGAACTTCCTGGTCAAGCTCCAGGTGCAAAACCCCAACGACCGTCCCATCCCGGTGCAGGGGCTGCATGCCGAGCTGAGCGTGGACGGTCAGCGCATCGCGAGCGGCGTGAGCAACCGCGCTTTCATCGTGCCGCCGTTGGGTCAGAGCGACTTCGACATGACCATCACCGCCAACATGGCACTGGCGCTTTTGCAGCTGGCGAACCGCCACGGTGATTCCATCGACTACGAGGTCACGGGCGCGGCAAGTCTCGATCTGCCGTTCCTGCGCGATCTGCCGTTCCACCAATCGGGCTCGCTGTCTCTCGGCCAGAGTCATTAACTATATGAATTTAAAGTAATTATTTTCTCCTGGGCGCCCCTTCCAGGCGCCGATCTGATACAGTTGGATGTCGGGGGTTGCCCCGATGGCTGACTGAAATGCCCCTGACGCCCTACGAACAACTCGAGCAGGAGTTCCACCGTCTGCATGCCTTTCGCGGCGCGCTCTCCCTGCTGCGCTGGGATGCCGCCGTGATGATGCCCCGCGGCAGTGCCGATGTGCGCGGCGAGCAGCTCGCGGCGCTCGAAACCGAGCACCATGCGCTGCTCACGACGCCCAAGGTGGCGCGGCTCCTGGAGCGCGCCGAGGCAGGCGCCTCGCAGCTCGAGGACTGGCCGCTCGCGAATCTGCGCGAGATGCGCCGCCAGCGCGATCACGCCATTGCCACCCCTCCCTCCTTGATCGCGCGACTGGCCAAGGCCACGGCGCGCGCCGAGGTGTTCTGGGTCGAGGCGCGCAAGGCCAACGACTACAAGGTCTTGGCTCCCCACCTCGCGGAGGTGGTGAAGCTGGTGCGCGACAAGGCGGCGCTGCTGGGGCAGGCTCGGGGCCTCGCGCCCTACGACGCCCTGGTGGATGCGTTCACCCCCGGCATCTCGACGGCCGACATCGACGCCATCTTCAAGGCGCTGTCGCGCAAGCTCCCGGGGCTCATCAATCAGGCCATCGAGGTGCAGGCCGATCGCGCGCCGATTCCGTTCACCGGAAAGTTCAGCGTGGCGCGCCAGCGCCAGCTCGCCCTCGAGGTGTTGAGAGCGCTCGGATTTCCATTCGATCGCGGCCGGCTGGATGAGAGCGAGCATCCCTTCACCGAAGGGGTGCCGGGCGACATCCGGGTGACCACCCGCTTCGATCCCATCGAGCCCTTCTCCGGGCTTCTCGGCGCCGTGCACGAGACCGGGCACGCCATGTACGACCTCGGACTGCCGCTGCGCTGGCGCGATCAGCCCGTGGGCCGCGACCGCGGGCTCGCCCTGGAGGAGAGCCAGTCGCTGCTCTTCGAGATGAACCTGTGCCGCAGCCGCGCCTTCGTGACCTACCTCAAGCCGCTGCTCGACAGGTACTTGCAGGTGAGCGGCGAGGAATGGAGCGAGCAGAATCTCTATCGCCACCTGATCCGCGTCAAGCGCAGCCTCATCCGCATGGATGCCGACGAGCTCACTTATCCCGTGCACATCATGCTGCGCTATGACCTCGAGAAGCGCATCCTCGACGGTGCCTTGCCGGTCGCCGACCTGCCCGAGGCGTGGAACGCCAATCTCGAGCAGCGGCTGAGCATTCGCCCGACCAACGACGTCGACGGCTGCCTGCAGGACATTCACTGGGCCGTCGGGCATTTCGGTTATTTCCCGTCCTACGCGCTCGGGGCCGTGATTGCCGGGCAGCTCAACGAGGCGCTGCGCGCCGCGCGACCCTCGCTGGATGCGGAAATCGCCGCAGGCCAGTTCGGCGGCGTGATGGACTGGCTGCGCGACAACGTTCACGGGGTCGGCGCGCGCTTGCCCGTCCAGGAGCTCATCGCTGAGGCCACCGGCAAGCCGCTCAGCGCCGCCGCCTACTTGCGCTACCTCGAAGCCAAGTACCTGGAAGCGCCGTGAGAGAGCCCGCGCGGCACTCCTCGCGCAACTTCAAGAAGCTCGAGGCCCGGCTGCGCAGCGCCGCCGGCAAGGCCGTTGCGGACTATCGCATGATCGCCGAGGGCGATCGTGTCATGGTGTGCCTGTCGGGCGGCAAGGACTCCTACACGCTGCTCGATGTCCTCATGAGCTTGCGGCGCAATGCACCGGTGCGTTTCGATCTCATCGCGGTCAATCTCGACCAGAAGCAGCCCGGCTTTCCCGCCGACGTGCTGCCCGGATACCTGATGAGCCTCGGCGTGCCGTTTCATATCATCGAGCAGGATACCTACCGGGTGGTCAAGCGCGTGATCCCGGCGGGCAGGACCCTGTGCGGGCTGTGCTCGCGGCTGCGGCGCGGCGCGCTGTATCGATACGCGGCCGAGAACGGCATCACCAAGATCGCCCTCGGCCATCACCGCAACGACATCATCGAGACCTTGTTCCTGAACATGTTCTTCGGCGG
>DATKPP010000055.1:0-46950 GCA_035524075.1 Steroidobacteraceae bacterium
ACGGTCAACTTTCTCGTGGGAGCCATCCTGGCCTTCATTGGCGCAGCGGAGCTGCGTGCCTATGCGGCCGAGACCTACGTTGCCAATCTGGTGGGCGTGGCTTCCGTCCGCGAGCTCTCGAGCGTCGTGACGGCCATCGTGATGGCTGGCCGCACTGGCGGGGCCTATGCCGCACGGATCGCAACCATGCGCGGCAACGACGAGATCGCAGCGCTGCGGGTGCTGGGCATCCCGACCAGCGAGTTTCTCGTCCTACCGTCGGTCATCTCGCTGTGCATCGCGATGCCGATCCTCTACCTCCTCGGCTGCTTCATCTCCATCGCGGGCGGACTTGCAGTCTCGACCTTCTCGCTGGGCTTCACCGCGATGCAGTACCTGCGCGAGACCCTCGATGCGGTCCCCCTCACGGACTTCGTGTTCGGCGCGGTCAAGAGCATCGCCTTCGCGGGGCTCATTGGGATCGTGAGCTGCAGGATGGGACTCAAGGCAGCCCGCAGTGCTCGAGCCGTCGGTGACGCCGCCACCGGTGCGGTAGTTGCGAACATCCTGGGCATCATCGCCCTCGACGCCTTGTTCGCGGTCATCATGGATGCGCGCGGGCAATGAGCGCCATGACCTCATCGCCCAACGGCACTCAGGCGGAGACGAGGTCGTCCAGGTCCCCGCCCCGGTCGCCTGAGGGCGAAGCGATTCTCTCCTTGCGAGGTGTGACGGTCGGATACCCTGACAGGATCGTTCAGCAACAGCTGTCCTTCGAGGTGCGTCGCGGCAGTGTGTTCGCGATCATGGGTGGGAGCGGCGCCGGGAAGAGCACGGTGCTGAGCACCCTCATTGGCCTCACCGAGCCGCAGGGGGGCGTCATGTCGTTCGTGGGGCAGAACTACTGGACGCTCCCCGTTCGCGAGCGCGAACGAATCGGCCGCCGGTTCGGCGTTCTGTTTCAATCGGGTGCTTTGTGGAGCTCCCTCACGGTCGGCCAGAACGTCGCGCTTCCGATGCAGATGTTCACGAATCTGGACAAGCGCACGATGCGGCGTCTGGTGGAGCTGAAGCTTGCCCTGGTCGGTCTTGAAGATGCCAGCGACTTGATGCCTGCTCAGCTCTCGGGCGGCATGGCCAAGCGTGCGGGGCTCGCACGGGCGCTTGCGCTCGACCCGGAGGTTCTGTTTCTGGATGAGCCTTCCGCCGGGCTCGATCCCATGGCCGCAAGGCGCTTGGATGACCTGATCCTCGACCTCCGGGATGCGCTCGGCGCCACGATCATCGTGGTGAGCCACGACTTGCTGAGTCTGTTCGCGATCGCGGACGACGGGGTATTTCTGGACGCGAGCACCCGATCAGCGATCGCTCATGGCTCCGCAGCGAAGCTGCGGGACGAGTCGGAAGACCCGCGAGTGCAGGCGTTCATGCGCCGCGAGTATGCCGGCAGCTCGGGTGCGCATCCCTCCCCTTACCTGACCGACAAGCTATGGCAAGCGCACGGCTCGCGGCGGTAGGGCTCTTCGTTCTCATTGGAGCGGTGCTGGCGTTCGCCACCGTCCTGCTGTTCGGCAAGCTCAACCTCTTCGGCGAGACCCGGGCGGCAGAGATCGTATTCGACGGCTCGGTGAGCGGACTCGGAGTCGGCTCGCCCGTCACGTTCCGCGGAGTACGGGTGGGCGCGGTGTCCTCGGTGGCGATCGCCTTCGATCCGCGGACCCATGAGGCTCACATTCCCGTCAAGATCCAGTTGGCAGAGAGCAAGGTGGTGCTGCCCAAGGGATATGGCGAGACAGGGGCGCCGATCTCGGAATGGGTGGCTGCCGGACTGCGGGCCGAGGTGGTCCCCGTCAGCCTCATCGCCGACGAGAGCGAGATCGATCTCGATTTCGATAGCGCTGTTCCCGCGAAGCTTCATCCACACCTCGTCGACCTGCCGGAGATTCCCGTGAACGGCGCCGCGGGGGGGCAGGTCGCGCAGCAATTGGGTCAGCTGCCGCTCAAGGAAATCGCCGACAACGCGATCCTCGCGCTGCAAAGTGTGCGCAACATGACCGACGCGGTGGGTAAGAGCCTTCCCGCGGTGCTCGAGAGCACGAGGACGAGCTCCGTCAAAGCTGGGCAGGCACTCGATGCGGCACGAGTGGCGATTCAAGACCTGCAAACTCGCATGAACACGACGTTGGCCGGCATCGATCGGCTGACCACGAGCGCCGACCGGCAGTTGAACGGCCGCGGTGCCGACTTGCACACACTCCTCGTCAGCTCGAATCAAGCCATCTTCAATGCTCGCGCCGTTCTGAGTAACTTGCAGGGCATCACCGACGATCGCTCGCCCGATCGAGCCAATCTCGAGTCGGCTCTGAATGACCTCTCGGACGCCTCCGCTGCGCTTCGCGGGTTCGCGAACGATGTCGAGCAGAATCCAAAGCTGCTGCTCACGGGGCGACGACGATGATGCGCGCACCGGAGATCAGACCCGGCATCGCACTGGAGCGAGCCGCTTGGGCCTGCACCGTCCTGGTGCTCGCAGGCTGCGCGGCAGCACCGCCGCTGAACCTCTACACGCTCTCCGATGGCTCCCTACCCCATGAGGGCTCTGTAGCCGCGGCTGACCCTGCGCCGCCCCGCGGCGCTCCAGTCATTGAGATCGCTCGCGTGAGCTTGCCGGAATACCTCGACTCGCGGGACCTCATCCTGCGCCGCGGAGATCTGCTCGAGCGCAGCAATAGCGGCCGCTGGGCGAGCCCCCTGTCCGTTGCTGCGACGGATCTGTTGACCACGCAGCTTGCGATGCACCTGCCCGCAGCGTGGGTCACCGATGAGCCCCCAGCGCAGCCGCCGGACTACCGCCTGCTGGTGCACGTCGATCGCCTGGATATCACCAGCTCCGGAGCCGGAATTGTCGATGCCGACTGGGAGCTCATTCCGCGCAATGCATCCGGAGAGACCCGCCGCCGGACCCACTTCGAGATGACGGGGACGGTCGGCACGGACGAGGCGATCGTGCACTTCGAGCGCGCACTCCTGGATCGGCTGGCGAGCGAGATCGACGATACCCCGTGGCCCGGCCAATCGAAGGCCGTGCGCTGAAAGGCCGGGCGAGATTGCCTGCGGCGAAACGCTTCATCGCCTGCGTACGGCTTGTCGATCCAAATGCACGAAATTAACCTGGGCGCGGATGTGAGGAGATCTGCTCATGCGCGCCCCGCTGCTTCGTCTGGCAATCGGTCTGCCCATCGCGCTGCTCGCCGCAATCGCCTTTCTGATCTACTGGCTGATTCAATGCAGTCGCCCCGCATCGCGAGATGGCGCCCATCCTTCGCACTAAGAAGCGCGAGCTCATCGGGATCGCTCCCCGCGATTCACTGAGGCGAAACGCTGGTTCTATATCGGACCGATTGTTCCTGACCCTCTCTCCCTCTACCGTGCTCCCCGTTGAAGATCATGTGGGGAGACAGCTCGATGACTCGAACGATCGTTCCCGCGCGATGGGCTCTGCGCCGACCTGCGGGGCTCATGGCTCGCCTGCAACCTGCCACTCGCCGTTCGATGCTCGGAATCGGCGCCCTGCTGCTGAGCGCCTGCGCGGGGCACGCCGCCCCGCCGCCCGCTGCGAAACCAACGGTCACTGTCGTCACGCTGCGCGCCTCACCCGTATCGCTCACGACGGAACTTCCGGGCCGTGTATCTGCCTATCGCATCGCCGAGGTGCGACCGCAGGTCAGCGGCGTGATCCTCAGGCGCCTGTTCACCGAAGGCGATCGCGTGAGCGCTGGTCAGCAGCTCTACCAGATCGATCCGGCGCCCTACGAGGCTGCGCTTGCGAGTGCTCAGGCATCGCTTGCCCATGCGCGCGCTGCGGCCACGGTCGCGAAGCTCACCGAGGAGCGCTACAAGTCGCTCGTCCAGGCGCGGGCCGTAAGCCGCGAGGACTACGACAATACCCTCGCCACGCTGCAGCAGGACGAGGCGGACGCGGCCTCGGGGCAGGCAGCCGTTCGTACCGCGGAGATCAACCTCGCCTACACCAAGGTGTACTCCCCGATTAGCGGCCGCACGGGGCGCTCCTCCGTGACTGAAGGCGCGCTGGTCACCGCCAACCAGGCAGCAAGCCTCGTCACCGTCACGCAGCTCGATCCGGTCTACGTCGATGTGACGCAGCCGAGCGCCACCCTTTTGCGCTTCAAGCGCGAGCTGGCAGCGGGAAGCATCGTCGGTGCTGGCGCGAACAAAGCTGCGGCACGCCTGCTCCTCGAAGACGGCACGCCCTACGACGCGGCGGGAAGCCTCCAGTTCTCCGAAGTCACGGTGGATGAGGGAACGGGCTCCGTCACGCTACGAGCGATCTTCCCCAATCCCAACGACCTTCTGTTGCCCGGCATGTTCGTGCACGCGACGATCGAGGAGGGTGTGCGCGAGGGCGCGATCCTCGCCTCGCAGCAGGGCATCAGCCATACCCCGGATGGCACGGCCACGGCGCTGGTCGTGGGCGCCGACGATACGGTTGAGCGACGCACCGTCGAGCTCGAACGGGCCATCGGCGATGAGTGGCTCGTCTCGCGCGGACTCGCAGCAGGCGACCGATTGATCGTCGGTGGTCTGCAGCGGATCAAGCCGGGCATGCAAGTGCAGGTGCGTGACGATGCACCGACCCGCTCCCTGGCGTCCTCGGGGGACGACGCGCACACGCTGGCGCGTATCGCGCGCTGAGCTCGGTCACACCGCCGAGCATCGCCCCTACAACGACGCACCGCCACTTCCGACTGCACGGAGGAGCTCCTGATGTCGCGCTTCTTCATCGACCGACCGATCTTCGCCTGGGCACTCGCGCTCCTGGTGATGCTGGCCGGCGGAATCTCACTCTACAGCCTGCCCGTCGCACAGTTCCCGCCGCTCGCCCCGCCGTCGGTGGCCATCACCGCCACCTATCCGGGCGCCTCCGCCCAGACCGTTGAAAGCACGGTCGTGCAAGTGATCGAGCAGCAGATGAATGCCCTGGACAACTTGATCTACATGACCTCCGAGAGTGACAAGGACGGCAGCTTCACGATCACGCTCACGTTCTCCCAAGGCACCGATCCCAACATCGCTCAAGTGCAGGTGCAGGACAAACTGCAGCTCGCCCTTCCACTCTTGCCGCCGGAGGTGCAGCAGGAGGGGGTCACGGTGAGGAAGGCGGCCAAGAACATCCTGCTCGCCGCAGGCTTCGTCTCCACCGACGACAGCATGAAGAGCGAGGACATCGCCGATTTCGTCGCCTCGCATGTGCAGGACCCGGTGAGCCGCACGCCCGGGGTGGGCGACTTCCAGCTCTATGGCTTTCAGTATGCGATGCGCGTCTGGCTCGATCCCGCCAAGCTCGACAACTACGGACTCACGACCGTCGATGTGCGCAACGCGATCCAGGCGCAAAACGTGCAGGTCGCCTCCGGCGAGCTCGGTGGCCTGCCAGCGGTGTCCGGTCAGCAGCTGAACGCCACGATCATCGGACCCTCCTACCTCCAGACACCCGAGGCGTTCGGCCGGATCCTGCTGCGCGTCGAGCCGGACGGAAGCCAGGTGCGGCTGCGCGATGTGGCCCACATTGCCCTCGGGGCCGAGAACTACTCCCTGCAGGCCAAGTTCAATGGCCACCCGGCCATCGCCCTCTCGGTGAAGCTCGAGCCAGGTGCGAATGCCCTCGACACGATCGCGGCAATCAAGGCGACGATCGCACGCTTGCAGCCGATCTTTCCCCCGGGGCTCAAAGTCGTCTATGCGCTCGACACCGCCCCCTTCATCAAGCACGCCGTATCGGATGTCGTCAGGACTCTGGTCATCGCGGTCGGGCTCGTCTTCCTGGTGATGTTGCTGTTCTTGCAGAACGTGCGCGCGACCCTCATCCCAACGATCGCAGTTCCCGTCGTGCTGCTCGGCACCGGTGCCGTGCTCGCCGCCTTCGGCTATTCCATCAACAGTCTCACGCTCTTCGGCATGGTGCTCGCCATCGGGCTGCTGGTCGACGATGCGATCGTGGTGGTGGAGAACGTCGAGCGAGTGATGCAGGAGGAGCATGTCTCGCCCAAGGAGGCGACGCGCCGATCGATGCAGCAGATCACGGGCGCTCTGGTGGGGATCGCGCTCGTTCTGTCGGCCGTGTTCGTGCCCATGGCCTTCTTCAGCGGCTCCGCCGGTGTCATCTATCGGCAGTTCTCCATCACGATCGTCTCATCGATGCTGCTGTCGGTTCTCGTGGCCCTGATCTTCACGCCCGCACTGTGTGCGACGTTGCTCAAGCCGCCGGTCCCCGGCGTGGTGCACCGGCGCGGAGTCTTCAGCGGATTCAATGCGCTCTACAACCGCCTGCAGGCGGGCTACGGCCTGCGCATGTCGGCAATCACACGCCGCCCTGCGCGAGCGCTCGTCGCGCTCGCGGTCGTCGTCGCGATCATGGCGACCGCCATGCTGCGCCTGCCGACCGGCTACCTCCCCGATGAGGATCTCGGCTTCATGTTCGGCCAGATCACCGCCCCTCCGGGCTCCACGAGCTCGCACGTGCAACGCGCGCTCGATGACTTCGCGCAATACCTGTTGCATCAGGAATCGCAGGCGGTCGAGGGCGTGCTCACGGTGAACGGACAGAGCTTCGGTGGCCACGGACAGACCTCCGGGCTGGTGTTCGTGATGCTCAAGCCCTGGGAGGATCGGCCGGGATTTCGCAATCGCGTACAGCAGATTGCGGCACGCCTCAACCGCCACTTCGCCGGCTACCCCGACGCTGTGATGGTGGGCTTTGCCCCGCCGGCTGCTTTTGAGCTCGGCAACGCCACGGGGTTCGACTTTGAGCTCATCGACAGCGGTGAGCTCGGGCATGCGGCGCTCATGCAGGCGCGCGCACAACTCCTCGGGATGGCGAGCAAGGATCCGCTCCTCGCCGGCGTGCGCCCTAACGGATTGGACGATGAGCCGCAGTACGCACTCTCGATCGACCAGGAGAAGGCAAGTGCCTTCGGACTGACGCTCGCCGACATCAACGACACCGTTGAGGCCGCGTGGGGCTCGGAGTATGTCAACCAGTTCGTCGATCACGGACGCGTGAAGCGCGTGTTCATCCAGGGCAATCCGGCCTCGCGCATGCTGCCGCAGGACCTCGGCGCCTGGTACGTGCGCAACAGCTCGGGGCAGATGGTTCCGTTCTCCGCCTTCGCGCATGGGCACTGGACCTATGGCTCACCGAAGCTCGAGCGTTATGACGGACTGTCCTCGGTGGAGATCCTCGGCATCCCCGCGCCCGGACACAGTACCGGGGAGGCCATGACTGAGATGGAGCGCCTGGCTGCGAAGCTGCCGCGCGGCATCGGGTACGAGTGGACGGGACTCTCCTACGAGGAGAAGGCGACGGGCTCGAAGGCCCTGGCTCTCTACACGGTCTCCCTCGTGGTGGTGTTCCTCTGTCTCGCGGCGCTCTATGAGAGCTGGGCCATTCCGGCCGCGGTGCTGCTCGTGGTACCACTCGGCATCGTCGGCGCCGTGCTCGCAACGCTCCTCCGGGGCCTCGACAACGATGTGTACTTCCAGGTCGGCATGGTCACTGTCATGGGCTTGTCGATCAAGAACGCCATCCTGATCGTGGAATTCGCGAAACAAAACCACGAGCGGGGGCAGAGTCTCATCGAGGCCGCCCTGCATGCGGCGCAGCAGCGGCTACGACCGATCCTCATGACCTCGCTCGCCTTCTTCATGGGTGTCATGCCGCTCGTGGTGGCCTCCGGAGCCGGCTCCGGCGGTCAGAACGCAATCGGCACCGGCGTGGCGGGCGGGATGATCACCGCCACGGTGCTCGCGGTCTTCCTGGTACCGGCGTTCTTTGTGGCGGTCCTGCGGGTCCTCGAGCGTCGCCGCGCCGCGAGCGATCAGACACCGCACTTTCCCGACGCGCAGCACGCAACCGGAGAGGCCCGATGAAGCGCATGATCACCCTCTTCCTGATGACCGCTCTCCTGACCGCGTGCACGCTCGTGCCGCACTACGAGCGTCCCGCATCCCCTGTCCCGAGTGTCTGGCCCTCAGATGCGCGAGCCCCGGCCAGTGCAAGCCTCGCTTCGGCGGATCAGATCGGGTGGCGGGATTTCTTCACCGATCCGCGCCTCGTACGGCTCATCGAGATCGGCCTGCAGAACAACCGCAATCTACGGATTGCGGTGCTCAATGTCGCCGCATCCCAGGCCCAATTCAGGGTTCAGCGGGGTGCCCTCTTCCCGTCGATCTCTGCGACGGGCTCCGAGTTCGTCGAGAAGTTCCCGACGAACGGAGCCTTCCCGCTGAGTGGTCTTGGCGCCTCAGGTGGAGGCAGTACCCTGGTGCCGACAGGCGCCGGGAGCAGCACATTCCGCTACTTCAACGCCGGGATCGGCTTCACGAACTACGAGCTCGATCTCTTCGGCCGGGAACGAAGTCTGACCACCGAGGCTTTCGAGCAATATCTCTCGCAATACGAGTCGCGCCGCAGCACGCAGATCAGCCTGGTCGCCGAGGTGGCCACCGATTACTTCGCAGTGCTTGCGGATCGCGCACTCGTTCGGTTGACCCAAGATACGTTGCAGAACGAAACTGAGTCGTACGAGCTCACCAAGGCAATGTACGACCGTGACACGACGACGCTGCTTGCGCTGCGTCAGGCCGAAAGCGCGGTGGATGCGGCGCGCGCATCCCTGCAACAGTACGAGCGCCAGCTCGCCCAGGACGCACACGCGCTTGCACTCGTGCTGGGCCAGGAGATTCCGGAGGATCTTCCGGATGGACGGGACATCGAGCATGAGGGCTTGCTCGAGGTGCTGCCTGCAGGACTGCCCGCGGATCTGCTCGTGCGCCGGCCCGACATCGCGAGCGCCGAGCACGCCCTGCGTGCAGCAAATGCCGATATCGGCGCGGCGCGCGCCGCGTTTCTCCCGAGCATCCAGCTTACCGGCTCCGGGGGTACCGCCAGCACGCGCCTATCGGCCCTCTTCGGGAAGGGCTCCGGGACCTGGACGTTCGCGCCGACCCTCTCTCTGCCGCTCTTCACCGGCGGACAGAACCGCGCCAATCTCGACCTTGCGCATCTCGAGAAGAACGTTGCGATCGCGCGCTACGAGCTCGTGATCCAGACGGCTTTCCGGGAAGTCTCCGATGCTCTGAGTGCCCGCGGCACCTATGTCGGCCAGCTCGAGGCGCAGCGCTCACTCGTCGACGCCGATGCGGATGCCTACCGTCTTGCTCAGCTGCGCTTTCGCTCGGGAATTGACAGCTACCTCAGCACGCTCGATGCGCAGCGGTCACTCTACGCAGCCCAGCAATCGCTCGTGAGTCTCAGGCAAGCGCAGCTCACCAATCAGGTGACGCTCTACAAAGCGCTCGGTGGGGGTTGGGTGCAGCGTACCGCGGGACACAGCCCGCAATAGCTGAGCGCCGTTCAGAGCACGATCTGAGCGCCACGCACGACCTCACCGGCTGGGCTGCAGAGAAAGCGGATGACCTCCGCAATCTTCTCAGGCGAGATCCACTTCGAAAAGTCGGCCTGGGGCATGGCGCTGCGATTGGCTTCAGTATCGATCGTGCTCGGCAGGATCGAATTGGCCCGGATGGAGGTCGCCGCGAGCTCCGCGCTCAGCGCGGCCATCATCGACAGCGCAGCCGCCTTGGAAGCTGCATAGGCGGCGGCATGGGGCGGATGCGTGATGGCCGCCTTGGCGGCAATGTTGACGATGCACCCTCGATTGCGCTGGAGCATGACCGGCGCAACCGCGCGCACCAGCGTGTGCAGCGCACGCAGGTTGAGCGACAGGAGACGATCGAGCACCGCGCCTTCGGTCTCCCAGCTGCTCACGCCACCAGCATATCCACCGACGGTGTTCACCAGGACGTCAAGGTGCCCGTAACGCTCGACCAGCTGTCCGATGTGCTCGTGCACCGCCGCGTCGTCTGATAGATCAACCGCCCAACCGTCAAGGCGCTCCACGGTCGCACCCAGGCCGGCCCTGAGCGCCTCGAATCTCGCGGCCGAGCGGTAGGTCGTCACCACCCGCGCCCCGTCGCGCAGGAACCCCGCGACCACCGCGCGCCCCAACGCACCCGTTCCACCGGCGACCAGCACGACTGCGTCACTGAAGCGCTCGGGCACCCTGACCTCCGGTCGGTATCAGTTGTACAAGCTTGCCCCAACCTTGTAGATCTGTCCCGTGTGCGCTCCCAGAATGGACCTCTTGTAGGCTTGCGCGGCGGTCGCCGCCGGGACCGGAATGACCCCGGGTACCAGATTCCCGAACTGGGGCATCGACTCTTCGAGGAAATAGGGGCTGACCAGGTTGATCCTCAGGCCACGGGGTAACTCTATCGCCGCAGCGATCACAAAGCCCTCCAAAGCTCGGTTGACCGTGGAGGCGGCGGACCCCATTCGGATCGGGTCTTCACTCAAGAGTCCGCCGATGAGCGTGAAGGATCCACCATCGTTGATGTACGGAAGCGCCTGCTGAACCGCGGAAATCTGGCCTAGCAGCTTGTTGTTGAAGCTGAATTGCCACTGCTCCCGCGTGATTCCGGACAAGGGTCCGAAGGCCACCTCGCCGGCGGCGATCGCAACCGCATCGAAGGGCTTTTGGCTAGCGTAGATCGCGCCCATGCCCTGCGGCGCCGCGAAGTCGGCAATGACATCGCCCGACTTGCGTCCGATCCGTACGATCTGGTGCTCGGAGTCCGAAAGCGCCGCGTCGACCTTGTGTCCCAGAATGCCCGATGCTCCGATCAAGAGTATCTTCACCGAGCGCTCCTCTGATCTCTCAGCCGGCACGCGGCTTCGGCACGCGCTGTGCGGGGTCGAAGAAGAACGTCTCCTCGGCGATGCGCTCCCCCTCCCAACGCTGGTAGGTCAGCTCATCCATCATCACGGTCGCGCCGTTGTGCAACTCGAAGGTAAAGTTCCAGCGGATGACCACCCGATCTCCGTTCACGAAGATCGGACGGACGCATTTCGATGTGAGCGACTTCAGCCGTGCGAGGAAGCGACGCTCGTTTGCAATGTGGGCATCGCGCCCGACTCGAGGCTCCCCTTGGTTCTCGCGCATCGACGAGTTCTCCGTATAGAACTCCTCGACTGCCTCGACGTGGGCGTTGGCTTCCACCCGGGCCACGAATCGATCGAGTGTCTCTGGGCTGGGCATGGGCGATCGCTCGTTACTGAGATGCCCAATCAGGTCCGAGCGATGCGCCTTCTGCATCGGGGTTCAGCCAGCCTCCGGGAGGACTGATCGCTGCCGCCTGGGCCGGGCCCCAGCTGCCCCGCTCGTACAACTCGATCTCGGTACCGGCCTTCAGGATCGGATCGACGATCCGCCAGGCCTCCTCGACGTAGTCCTCACGCGCGAACAGGGTCCTGTCACCGGTCAGCGCATCCGTCAGCACCCGCTCGTAGGCGTCTCGCTCGTTTGCGCCGGCATGCCGGCTCGCGGTGAGCTCGACGATCTCACCTCCGGTCTCCTCCTGGTCCACGACATTCAGGCCGAATGCGATCTCCATCGTCGGGCCGATCCGAAAACGCAGGTAGTTGGGCTTTGCGCCGCCAAAAAGCACGGCGGGTGGCCGCTTCAGCCGCGCCACGACCTCGGTATAAGTCGTGGGAAGCTCCTTGCCAGCGCGGATGAACACGGGAACGCCCTGCCAGCGCCAGTTGTTCACCGACAGGCGCACGGCGGCGAAGGTCTCCACCTGCGAGTTGGGCGCGACACCGGGCTCCTTGCGATAGCCCCGGAATTGCCCGCGCACGACATCACCGGCAGCCAGCGTCACCACCGACTTCAGCACCTTGACCTTCTCATCGCGCATCGACTCGCTGTCGGTGCGCGCGGGAGGCTCCATGAGGACACTCGAGAGGACCTGGAACAGATGGTTCTGGATCACATCGCGGATCGCACCGGTCTGGTCGTAGAACGCCCCGCGTCCCTCGACGCCGAAGGACTCCGCCATCGTGATCTGGATGCTCTCGACGTACTCGCGGCTCCAGAGCGATTCGTGCATGGGGTTCGCAAAGCGGAAGAACACCATGTTGTGCACTGGACGCTTGCCGAGATAGTGGTCGATGCGAAAGATGCGCTCCTCGTCGAAGGTCGCGAGCAGAATCTTGTTGAGCGCGCGTGCCGTATCGAGGCTCCTGCCGAAGGGCTTCTCGACGATCACTCGGGCGCCGGGCGGAGCGCACCCGGCACCGTCGAGCCGCTCGACCACCGCCCCAAACAGAAGCGGAGGAATCGCAAGATAGTGGGCCGGGCGCTGCGCCGGACCGAGCAGCTCCTTGAGCTTCTTGAACGTGGAGACATCCGCATAGTCTCCGTCCACGTAGCGCAAGAGGGCGCTCAGCTTCGCGCTCGCTGCGGCATCGATGCCCCCATGACTTTGCAGGCTCTCACGCATGCGCCCCCGCAGCTGCTCGAGCGTCCAGCCGCTCTTGGCCACCCCAATCACCGGGATGTTCAAGGTTCCCCGCTTCACCATCGCCTGCAGCGCTGGGAAGATCTTCTTGTAGGCGAGATCTCCGGTTGCGCCAAAGAACACCAGGGCATCACAGCTCGATTCGCTCATGGAATGTGCTCCTGCAGCTACGCGGCGGGCTTTTCCTCGTGACCGCCGAACTCGCGTCGCATCGCCGAGAGCAGCTTGCCCTGGAAGAGCGCATCACCGCGCGAGCTGAAGCGCTCGTAGAGCGCCGCACTGAGCACCGGTGTGGGTACCGCCTCGTCGATGGCCGCCTTGATGGTCCAGCGCCCCTCGCCGGAGTCCGAGACGCGCCCGGCGAAACCCTCGAGCTTGGGATCCGCGAGCAGCGCCGCGGCCGTCAGATCGAGAAGCCAGGAGGCAACGACGCTGCCTCGCCGCCACACTTCCGCGACCTCGGCAAGGTCGATATCGAAGTTGTACAGCTCCGGGTCACGCAACGGGGTCGTTTCGGCATCGACCTCGCCCTTGTTGCGGCCCGCGTTTGCGGCGCGCAGCACATCCAGCCCCTCCGCATACGCGGTCATCAGGCCGTACTCGATGCCGTTGTGTACCATCTTGACGAAGTGGCCAGCACCGCTCGTGCCACAATGCAGGTACCCCTGCTCGGCGGTGCTCTGCTTCGCATCCGTGCGCCCCGGGGTACGCTCGATCTCCCCGCGCCCCGGCGCGAGTGCCGCAAAGATCGGATCGAGCCGCCGCACCGTCGGGGCATCTCCCCCGATCATCATGCAATAGCCGCGATCGAGCCCCCAGACCCCGCCGCTCGTGCCGACGTCGAGGTACTGGATGCCACGAGATGCCAGCGCCTTGGAGCGGCGCATGTCATCGATGTAATACGAGTTCCCGCCATCGATCAGTGCATCGCCGGACTCCAGGTACGGCTCGAGCTTCGCAATGGTCTCGTCCACCACGGCTGCCGGCACCATGAGCCACACGGCACGGGGTTTGCGCAGCCGGCGCACCAGATCGGCGAACGACTCGGCGCCCGTTGCCTTCTCCCGCGCGAGCGCCTGCACGGCGGCGGGTGCGGCATCAAAAACGACACATTCATGGTCCTTGCGGATCAGCCGGCGCACCATGTTCGCGCCCATCCGGCCGAGACCGATCATTCCCAGCTGCATACTCGTATCTCCTGACAGTCGGCCGATGAGGTGATCAGCGGCGAGCCGAACCGCCGTTCTGACCCTTGCTTCTTGCGACGCGCCGGATGAGGGCGTTCGTCGAGCTATCGTGGGCGAGCGTCGCCACCGAGTCCGGCTTCAACTGCGGCACGATGGCCTTCGCAAGCACCTTGCCGAGCTCGACGCCCCATTGATCGAACGAGTCGATCTGCCAGATCGTCCCTTGCGTGAACACGCTGTGCTCATAGAGCGCAACCAGGCGTCCGAGGGCCGCCGGAGTCAATTCATCCAGCAGAAGCGTATTGGTGGGGCGGTTGCCTTCGAACGTGCGATGCGGCACGAGCCAGTCCGGGGAACCCTCTGCACTGACCTCTGCCTCGGTCTTGCCGAAGGCCAGCGCTTCCCCTTGGGCCAGCACGTTCGCAAGCAGCAGATCGTGGTGTTGCCCCAAGGGATTGAGGGGACGAAGAAAGGCGATCAGGTCGCAGGGGATCAGGCGCGTGCCCTGGTGGATCAGTTGGTAGAACGAGTGCTGCCCATTGGTCCCCGGCTCACCCCAGTAGATGGGCCCCGTGTCGTAGTCCACGCGGCGACCCTCGAGCGTCACGTGCTTGCCGTTGCTCTCCATCGTGAGCTGCTGCAGATAGGCCGGGAAGCGCTTGAGGTACTGCTCGTAGGGGAACACTGCGCTGGTTTGCGCTCCGAAGAAGTTCGTGTACCAGATGCCGAGCAGACCCATCAGCACGGGCAGGTTGCGTGCAAAGGGCGCCGTGCGGAAATGCTCATCCATTTCGTGAAAGCCGTGGAGCATGGCCGCGAAGTTCTCGGGGCCGATCGCCAGCATGGTGGAGAGCCCGATCGCCGAGTCCATCGAGTAACGCCCGCCCACCCAGTCCCAGAACCCGAACATGTTCGCGGTGTCGATACCGAACTTCTTCACTTCGGCGGCATTGGTGGACACGGCGACGAAGTGACGCGCAACCGACTTCTCATCGCCGGCGAACCCAGCGACCGACCACGCGCGTGCGCTCGCCGCATTGGTCATGGTCTCGAGCGTGGTGAAGGTCTTGGAGGAGACAATGAAGAGGGTCTGCGCCGGCTCCAGGTCGCGAACCGCCTCGGCGAAGTCGGTCCCATCCACGTTCGAGACGAAGCGAAACGTCAGGTCGCGCCGGCTGTAGTGCCGCAGCGCCTCGTAGGCCATGACGGGTCCCAGATCCGAGCCGCCGATTCCGATGTTGATGATGTTGCGAATTGGCTTGCCGCTGTAGCCCAGCCACTTTCCGCTGCGCACCTGCGTACTGAACTCGCCCATCCGATCGAGCACCGCATGCACCTGCGGCACGACGTTCGCCCCATTCACCTCGATCGCGGAGCCGCGCGGGGCGCGCAGGGCGACGTGCAGCACCGCGCGGCGCTCCGATACATTGATGGGCTCGCCGCGGAACATGGCATCGATCCGTGCGCGCAGCCCCGACTGCTCGGCGAGCCGTACGAGGAGCTCGATCGTCTCCCCGGTGATGCGATTCTTCGAGTAATCGAGATAGATGCCGGCGGCCTCGAGCACGAAGCGTTCACCGCGCTTGGGGTCCTCGGCGAACAGCTCCCGAAGGTGCAACGAGGCGAGCGGACCGTAGTGCGCCTGTAACGCACGCCAGGCCGGCCGTTCGAGCAAGGCAGGGATCGGGGTACTCATCGGACGCAGTTCCTTTCTCGCGGAGGCTGGGGGCTGGCGCTAGGATGCCGCTCGACGGGGCTGCGTGCGGATCGAGGAGCTCTTGGTCTCGATCACGCTGAGCAGGTCGTTCCAGGAGGCCACGAAGGAGGCCGCGCCCTCTTCCTGGAGCCGCGTTGCGAGCGCATCGAGATCGATGCCGGCCTTGCGGAAGTCAGCCAGCACGCGCTCGCTGCCTGCCTGGTCCGCGGTCCATTGGGCGTCGAGCTCGCCGTGATCGGCGAAGGCCTTGAGCGTTCCCTCGGGCACCGTATTGACGGTGAGCGGGGCATTGAGTCCCTTCACGTACAGGATGTCGGATGCCTTCGGATCCTTGGTTCCGGTGCTGGCGAAGAGCAGGCGCTGGGGGCGGGCACCTGCATTGAACGCCTGACGCCAGCGATCCGATCCGAGCAGCTTGGAATACGCATGGTAGGTGCTGCGGCCGATGGCGAGCCCGAGCGCGTTGACCAGTTGCGCCGGCACGCGCTCTGCGACCGCCACGTCCCAGCGGCTGATGAACACCGATGCCACGGAGCTGACGTTGGGATTGAGCCCCGCCTGGATCCGCCGCTCCACGCCTCGCAGGTAGGCCTCTGCAGCCGCCACGTACTGCGCAGGTGAGAACAGCAGCGTCACGTTGATCGGGACACCCGCGAAGATTGCCTCCTCGATCGCCGGCAGGCCCTCGGGCGTCCCGGGAATCTTGATGTAGAGGTTCGGCCGGCCGGCACGTGCATGCAACTCTCTCGCCTCCGAGAGCGTCGTGCGGGCATCGCGCGCCAGCAGCGGGGAGACCTCGAGCGAGACCCAGCCGTCGACCCCGGCGGTCCGCTCGTGCAACTCCCGAAACAGATCCGCGGCGGCGGTGAGATCCTGCAACGCGAGCGCAAAGAACAGCTGCTCGCCCGAGAGGCCGGCTGCCAGCTGCTCGCGAATGGCAGTGTCGTAAGCGTTCCCCTTCTTGATGGCGTGGTCGAAGATCGTGGGGTTGGAGGTGAGGCCTTTCACCGCCAGCTCCCGGATATAGCGGGCGAGCGTGCCGCTCGTGAGCAGCTCACGAGTGATGTTGTCGAGCCAGAGACTCTGACCGCTGCGATAAAGACGTTCGGTGGCGTTCATGATGCAGATGGTGCCTCGCTGACGATGTATTGCGCTTGCGCACAGGGCTGCGCACCCCAGATCTCGCTAGCATATTCCTCCACGGCGCGATCGCTCGAGAACTTGCCTGCCTGCGCGACGTTGATGAGGGCCATCCTCGCCCATGCGCCCGGGTTGCGATACAGCTCGACCAGCTTGCGGTCGGCCTCGAGGTACGCATGCAGGTCGGCGAGATGCATGTAATAGTCTCCACCGGTCAGCAGTGCCGCGCGCAGCGGCGCGAACACTCCGGGCTCGTTGCGGCTGAAGTGATTCGAGCAGATGAGGTCGAGTGCCGCGCGGGTCTCGGGCTCGTGCTCGTAGTGCCAGTGCGGGTCGTACCACGCGCGATTCGAGGCCACCTGCTGCGCAGTGAGCCCGAACAGGAACAGATTCTCCTCGCCCGCCTCCTCGGCCATCTCGATCGTCGCACCGTCTCGAGTTCCGAGCGTCAAGGCGCCGTTCATCATGAACTTCATGTTGCTGGTGCCACTCGCCTCGTACCCGGCGGTGGAGATCTGATTGGACACGTCGGCGGCTGCGATCAGGCGCTCCGCGAGCGACACACGATACTCCGGCAGGAACAAGACGCGGATCTTGCCGGTGGCGACCGGATCTGCGTCGATCACTTCCGCGACGTTGTTGATGAGCTTGATGATGAGCTTCGCGAGGTGATAGGCCGGTGCCGCCTTGCCGCTGAAGAGGAACGTCCGCGGCACGACCTCCAGCTGCGGGTTCGTCCGCAGGCGGTTGTACACCGTCACGATTCGCAGGACATTCAGCAACTGCCGCTTGTACTCATGGATCCGCTTGACCTGGCAGTCGAACATCGTGTTCACGTCGAGCTCGACGCCACTCTCCGCGCTCAGCCATTGCGCGAAATCCTGCTTCGCGGCACGCTTGGCCTCGAGGAATGCCCGCTGCAACCTTGGGTCATCCACCAGCGGACGCAGCTTGCGCAGCTGTGCAAGCTCGGTGATCCACTCCGGGCCGATTGCGGCCTCGATCACCCGCGAGAGCCACGGATTGGCAAGCCGCAGCCAGCGCCGCGGGGTCACCCCGTTGGTCTTGTTGTTGAATCGCTCGGGAAAAATCTCGGCGAGGTCGCGGACCGTGCTGGTTCGCAAGAGCTCGCTGTGGATCTTCGCAACACCGTTGGTGCTGTGCGAGCCGACGATGGCCACGTGCGCCATGCGCACATGCTTGCTCGGGCCTTCCTCGATGAGGCTCACCCGCGCGACGCGCGGCTCATCGCCGGGGTAACGCGAGCGGACATCGTCGAGGAATCTTCGGTTGATCTCATAGACGATCTGGAGGAGCCGGGGCACCAGCAGCTCAAACCAAGCCAGCGGCCACTTCTCGAGCGCCTCGGGCAGCAGCGTATGATTCGTATAGGCGAGGGTGCGCCGTGTGATCGCCCACGCCTCGTCCCACCCCAGGTGCGCCTCGTCCAGCAGGATTCGCATCAGCTCGGGCACTGCGAGCGAGGGATGAGTGTCGTTCAGCTGGATCGCGGCCTTCTCGGGCAGGAGATGCCAATCGGCGTTGGAGGCTCGGAACCGACGCGTCAGGTCGGCGAGCGAGCAGGCGACCAGGAAGTACTCCTGCACGAATCGCAGCTCCTGCCCGTAGATCGTGGAGTCGTCCGGGTACAGCACCCTGGTGAGCAGCTGTGCATCGAGGCTGTCGGCGAGCGCGCCCAGGAAATCACCTCTGTCGAAGCGCTGCAGATCGAAGTAGTCGGGCGCGGCAGCCGACCACAAACGCAGCGTGTTGACCGTGTCGCCGCCGTAGCCCACGATCGGCCGGTCGAAAGGCACACCGATCAGACGCGATCCCTGGCCCGGTATCAGCTCCAGGTGCCCATCGCGCAAGCCGAGCGAGCAGCCGAGTCTCACTTCCACGCTCTCATCGGGCCGCGCAATCTCCCAGGGATCCGGGCGGCGCAGCCAGTTGTCGGGCTGCTCCTCCTGATAACCGTTGCTGATCGTCTGGCGGAAGATTCCGTATTCGTATCGCAGCCCGTAACCGACCGCCGGTAGAGCGCGCGTTGCCATCGAGTCGAGATAGCACGCAGCAAGGCGCCCCAGCCCGCCATTGCCCAGCCCCGGGTCGGGCTCGTGCTCGACGAGCCCGATCCAATCGAGATCCGCGCTGTCGGCCAGGCGCGGCATGTGCGGATCGAGGAGCAGGTTGACCACGTTGTTCCCAAGCGAGCGCCCGATCAGAAACTCCATCGAGAGATAGTAGACGCGCTTGGGGTTCGCGCGATCGTAGTTCTCCTGTGTGCGAGCCCACCTCGGCGCGATGATGTCGCGCACCGCCCGCGCGAGCGCCTCGAACCGCTCCCGTGCGGTTGCTCGAGCCACGGCCGCCGCACGATCGGCCAGCAGGTGTTGTCGATAGAGGTCGCGCCCGCTCTGGGCGAGCTCGCGCAGCACCTCATCACGCTCCGGTGCGGTTGCGGGAAGCTCGAGGATACGTGCCTCGGATCGCTGCGTTTGCGGGGTACCCATCATCGCATCACCTCAAGCGTGCTCAGAGGTCGGCGGCGGGCCTCTGTGATTCCATCCTCGAATGACTCGATCCGCTCCGTCGTGGTCATAGCCGAGCACCGAGACCCCGGCCGGATCGAGCACCAGGTTGCGCCCCAATGCGGTGTGGGCCTCGAGCCATCTCGCGGCAAGCACTCGCAACACGTGTCCGCTGGAGAAAACGATGACGTTCCCCTCGAGTGCCGCAAGTCGCGCCACGATCCGATCAGCCCGTCCGGTGATGTCGGCGACCGACTCCCCGCCCGGACATCCGTCGCGGAACAGCTCCCATCCGGGATCCAGGCCGCGGATCTGCGCCAGAGTACGCCCTTCGTAGTCGCCATAGTTCCACTCGACCAGGTCCGCATCGAGCACGGCGCGATCGCCAAATCCCGCAAGCGCACACGTTCTGAGTGCACGCTGCAACGGGCTCGACAAGACGTGCGTGAAGCTCATGCTGTGCAGCCACTCGGCAAGCGCGCGCGCCTGCTCCTCACCCCGCCGCGTGAGTGCCAGATCCGTCAACCCCGTATGCTGACCGGTCAGGCTCCACGCAGTCTCGCCGTGCCGTACGACATAGACATTACCTTGGGCTGGGCTGTGCAAATCGCTCATACGACACCTGACACGAGCATAGGCACTGTCATGGCGCCTGAATTGTCGCCGGGAATCACAAAGGAGTCTCGCAGTGCCACCGGCTAGCCCTCCCCGGCTCGCGTGGGTGCCGCAACAAGCGCTACCACCGAGCGCGGCTCAACCAGGACGGTCGGTGAGCTGACGAGGGGAGCCTCGAGGTCGAAGCAGATATCCTCGGGCGGGGTGCGCGCAGTATCCATGCAGCGCCGCCAGTATGCGTGCCCACCTGCGAGTTGCGGCAGCTCGAATGTCAGGGCTCCCCAGTAGGCATTCAGGAGCAGGTAGAGCACCCTATCCGTGCCCTCGCATTCGATCTGTACCGCAAGGCTATGAGAATCCTCGCTCCAGTCCGGCTGCCCCACGCGCACCCCGTGCCATTGCATGCTGCGTGGAGTCAGCGCGACGGCGGCCTCGCCTAGCAAGGCTCCGCGTGAGGGTGACCTCCCGGTGCGCAAGCCAATCAGCTCGCGCGCAAACCGGTACACCCCTGCGTGGTTGGAGATCGCACCCCAATCGAGTCCGGCCACCTCGGCCTCGAGACAGTAGCCGTTGTTGTTACCAGCCTGGGTGCGCCGCACCTCATCGCCCATCAGGACCATCGGCGTGCCCGCCGCAAGCAGGGTCAATGCGAGAAGATTCTTCACCTGTCGCAGCCGCAACTGGTTCACGGCACCGTCCTGGGTGGGCCCCTCGACACCACAGTTCCAGCTGTAGTTGTCGTTGACGCCGTCGCGGTTGTCCTCACGGTTCACCGCGTTGTGCTTGTGGTTGTACGAAACCAGATCGTTCAGTGTGAATCCGTCGTGACTCGTGACAAAGTTGATGCCGCACGTGGGCGTGCAATGTTGTACGGGGTAGATGTCCGGACTGCCGACCAGGCGGCAGGCGAGCGGGCGCACCGTACCCCAATCGCTCTTGACGAACCGGCGCGCATCGTCCCGGAATCGGCCATTCCACTCGCGCAGTCCCTGATGAGTCATGCGGCCGAGCGCATACAGTCCGGCTGCATCCCATGGCTCGGCGATGAGCTTGATGTCCTGCAATGCGGGGTCGCCCTGGATAGCCCGCAGAACAGGTGCATCGTCGGTGGGGACTCCCTGACTGTCGCGCAGGAGCACAGCCGCCAGATCGAAACGAAACCCGTCGACGTGCATCTGCCTCACCCAGTAGCGCAGGCTGTCGAGGACCAGCCGGGATACGACCGGCGAATTCACGTTCAACGTATTTCCGACGCCGCTGTAGTTCGCATAGGAGCCGTCCGGCGCGAGCATGTAGTAAACCTCGTTCGCGAGCCCCCGGTAGCTCAGCGTCGGACCGTTCACATCGTCTTCGGCCGTGTGGTTGTAGACGACGTCCAGGATCACCTCGATACCCGCCTGGTGGAGCGCCTTGATCATGTCGCGAAACTCATCGAGCACTGCGCCGGTCTCACCGCGCGAGCTGTAGGGGGAATGCGGTGCGAAAAACGACAGCGGCTCGTACCCCCAGACGTTGCGCAAGGTAGGCGGTGCAGCCTGCTCGTCGAAGGCGAATATCGGCATGAGCTCCACGGCGCTGACCCCGAGGTCGATGAGATAGGGAATCTTGTGCGTGACGCCTGCGAATGTCCCGCGCAAACCCTCCGCCAAGCCCGAGCTCGGGTGCCGCGTGAAATTCCCGACGTGCATCTCATAGATGACGGTCCGGCTGTAGGGCACGCGCGGGGGCCGATCGTTCCCCCAATCGTAAGCACTCGAGTCCACGACGACGGACCGCAAGCCGGTTGCGACGGTCTCTCCGCGAGCGCTCGCCGCGCTGCGTGTTCGACCGCGGGGCGACGCCACGCACTGCGCATACGGATCGAGCAGCAGCTTCTCCCGGTCGAAGCGCAAGCCTCGCTGCGGGGCGAACGGGCCGTCGGCACGATATCCGTAGACCTGCCCTGCTCCGACGCCCGCAACGAAGCGATGCCAGTATCGCCCGCAGGAGTGGGGTCGCCGCTCGAGCTCCACCACGTGCGCCGGACGCCCATCATCCACCCGATCGAACAGGACGAGCTCCACCTGCTCGGCGCTGGAGAAGACGTTGAAATGCACGCCGTCGGTTCCGATGACCGTACCCAGCGGCTCGGGCTCGATCGCCGCCGAAGCGGCGCTGCGTGACTCGCTCACTGCGCTATGGACCGGTAAGATGGCACAAGCGTTTGTGCGCTCATCTCCACCAGAACGTACGCTCCGGAGATCTGGCTGCGTAACGGGCAGATCCGCACGTTGACCGCATCGGAGTTCTCCGGCCAACGCTCGAGGCCAGCGCGTAGCGCGTAATCGATGGGGACGCCGGTGCGCAGCGCGCGCCTGACGGCGCAGGTGAAGCGCCGGGGTTGCGGCAAGAAGTGCACGAGCGGCCGGCCGCGGATGCTGGTCAGTTGCAGGGCGAGCAAATCCTGGGCGATTGCATTGGCATAGATCGCACAAAGGTGCTGATCCAGGACAATGATTGCGAACGACAGAGCATCCAGGACGTAGCCGGTGTCGAAATCGGCCAGTACCGAAGGCTCGCGGCTCGCGTGAGTGCCGGGCTGCGCCACGACGGGGCCTGTTTCGAGCGGTCCTGGTGAAGGGGTCTGCGACATCGCCGCTCCATCCTGAAAGAGCGTTTTTGCCAAGGTTCCGCGCCCGGCGCAATATCGCAGCAATAAATGAAGGGTTTCGTGTGCGTAAACGTTGCGCGTCCCGTGCATACCAAAGTATCAGCGCGCTTGCCGCCGGAGTGGCGCATTCTGGCTCCCGTGCCTGAAGACCTTCGAGTGAGCTCCTTGAGCTGCAGATCGGGAACGGCATCGGCCCTCGTCCTGATCGTCGACGACGACGTCTCGGTCCGCGAGTCGCTCGAGACGCTCGTCGCAGCAGCCGGTTGGCGCCCCTCGTGCTTCGCCTCGGCGCAGGCTTTCCTCGATGAGCCCCTGGAGCGGGTGCCGAGCTGCCTGGTACTTGACCTGAGCCTTCCCGATCTCAATGGGCTGGAGTTGCAGCGTCGCATCGCCGTCGATCGAGACCATATTCCCATCATTTTCATCACCGGTCATGGTGATGTCCGCGTGACCGTACAGGCGATGAAGGCCGGAGCCATCGAGTTTCTCACCAAGCCCTTCGGGGCGGAAACGCTGCTGAGTGCGATACGAGGCGCCATTGAGCGAAGCCGAGCGTTGCTCGCCGAGGATGCAGCGTTGCGGACACTTCGAAGTCGATTCGAATCGCTGAGCCCGCGTGAGCGGGAGGTCATGATGCTGGTGGTGCGCGGTCAGCTGAACAAGCAGATTGCCGGAGAGCTCGGCATCAGCGAGATCACCGTCAAGGCACACCGCGGGCGCGTGATGAGCAAGATGCGGGCGGAATCCCTCGCCGCCCTGGTCAGAATCGCTGCCCAGCTGTCACTGCCGACCGCAGGCCGCTGACCTCAGCAGATCGGCCGGAGCTCATTCGAGCCCAAATATCGAGAACAGGCCTCCTGAGTCGCTCCACTGGCGAGCGAGGCTCCACCCGGTCGCGTGCACGAGCTTCCCGAAGTCCTCGCGGTCGTACTTGCGCGAGCTCTCGGTATGAATGGTCTCGTGGGAGTCGAACGCGAATCGTTGCCCGGCCACGACCACGCTGTGGCGGTGACGGCTGACCAGATGCATCTCGATGGCCGACTCCCGAACATTCCAGCGGGCGCTGTGCGCGAATGCATCGAGCGCGAAGTCGGCGTCGAGCTCCCGGTTCATGCGCCGCAGCAGATTGAGATTGAACTCGGCCGTCACACCGGCTGCATCGTCGTACGCAGGTATCAGAAGGCTCAACGGCTTCTTCATGTCCACGCCGATGATGGCGCAGCCGTTCGCGCCGACGTGCCGCCGCATGCATCGCAGAAACTGCAGCGCCTGGGTCGCATCCAGGTTGCCGAGCGTGGAACCGGGAAAGAATGCGACGCGCCGACCCGCGGGAACCCAGGCGGGCAAGCTCGGTAGCGCGGTGAAATCCGCGATGATTCCGCGACTGCGCAGCTGGGAGTACCGCTTGCCCAGCCGAGTGAGGCTTCGATGAAGGAAATCACCCGCAATGTCGATCGGTGCGTAGAACTGCGGCGCCTCGAGCGCCTCGATCAGGATCTCGGTCTTCGTGGCCGCGCCCGCGCCGTATTCGATGAGTACCGCATTCTTGCCGCAAAATACTGCGATCTCCTCGGCGTGCCGCGCAAGGATCGAGATCTCGGTCCGCGTCGGATAGTACTCATCGATCTGCGTGATCTTCTCGAACAGTTCCGATCCGCGATCGTCATACAGCCAGCGGCTTGGAATTGACTTCTGATGGCGACTGAGACCCCAGAGCGCATCCTGGCTGAATGCCCCAGACTCCTGCAAACGTTCATTGAGCGCGATCGACATTCAGGCATCCTCGGCGAGTCGAACGCCGGCGAACTGCCAGCGAGCTGTGGGGGGAAAGAAGTTGCGGTACGTGGGTCGCACGTGACCGGGAGGAGTCACGCAGGAGCCACCCCTGAGCACGTACTGCCCGGACATGAACTTTGCGTTGTACTCGGCGGCCGGACCTTGGGCGCTGCGAAATCCTGGATAGGGCGAGAAGGCGCTGCGCGTCCACTCCCAGACGTCGCCGAACATCTGTCGCAGCCCTGTCGATGGCGCAGTGTCCGGGCGCGGTAGGAGCTCTCCGCTGTCGACGAAGTGCCCTACCGCCGGAAGCTCGGCTGCCGCGCACTCCCACTCGGCTTCCGTGGGCAGTCGGCGCCCCGACCAGGTTGCGAACGCATCGGCCTCGTAATAGCTGACATGAACGACCGGCGCGTCGGGATTCACTCGCTGCGCACCCCGCAGCGTCATGGTCCAGTAGGCATCCTCTGCCTTGCGCCAGTAAAGCGGCGCACGCCAGTCCTCGCTGCGCGCGACTGACCAGCCGTCCGAAAGCCACAGCAGCGGGTCGTCGTATCCGCCATCGAGCATGAACTCCAGCCATTCTCGATTGGTGACCAGACGATCCGCCAGTCGGTATGGGGCCACGTAGACCGGGTGTCGCGGCGTTTCGCAATCGAATGCGAAGCCCTGTCCGGGTGACTGGCCAATCTTGCGCAAACCGCCTTGGAGATACGCGTAGCGCAACGGGGGCGGCCGGGCAACCGTCGAGCCTCGTGGCATGGGCGCCTTGTAGGCCGGCAAAAGTGGGTTGCACGCGAACAGGTGCAGGATGTCGGTCAGGATGAGCTCCTGATGCTGCTGCTCGTGTTGACATCCCAGCTCGACCAGCTCGCGAGCGTCGGCAGAGGCCTCGTCCTCGAGCAGCGCGCTCATGGCTTCATCGACATGCTGCCGGTAGGCATGCACAGTCTCGAGGTCAGGCCGCGTGATCAATCCTCGTCGCGGCCGCGGATGGCGCGGGCCAAGCGACTCGTAGTACGAGTTGAACAGAAGCGCGAAGGCCGGGTCGAAGACCTCGTATCGGGGTGCCAGAGGCTGCAGCACCATCGCCTCGAAGAACCAGGTCGTGTGCGCCAGATGCCACTTTGCAGGACTCGCATCCGGCATGGACTGCACCGTGGCATCGGCGTCGGACAAGGGGGCCACCAGCTCGCCCGTGGAGCGACGAACCTGCTCGTACCGCTTGAGCAGTGCCTGCTCCTGTCCACACGAATGCGCCACCGCCAGTGATGTCATTGCGGCCGGCAATGTCGCCTGGCATCCGCCCGAGCGATTGTCCAAGAGTTCGAGATATGACTGCCCCTGCCCCGAGATCTTTCGAATCAAGTCGCCCCACAGAGCATCGCGGTAAGATGGTTCTGCGAGATCGGAGGACGGGGAGACACTCATGAGCGTTGCGGGCGGTGGGCGCCTCCTGGCGCGGGCGATCGACCGCGAGAGGGACCACGTTCGTGGGGGAGATACGCCGGAGCGCCCGTTGACGCTCTTGTTCTACGGTGACTACCTCTGTCCGTACTGTCGACGGCTTCGTCAGATACTCGAACGACTGCGGCGTGCGCTCGGCGAGCAGCTGGTGTACGTGTTTCGACATTTCCCGAACGAGCGCGCTCACCCCGGCGCCATGCTCATGTCCTTGGGCTCCGAGGCGGCCTGTCGCCAAGGGCGGTTCTGGGAGATGCACGATGCGCTCTACGGGCATCCATTGCCGATCGATGAGAAGGTGCTGCTGGAGATCGCCGCATCGCTGGGCCTGGACATGGAGCGCTTCCGCGCCGACCTGCGCGATCCGGCTCTCCGAGCGCGCATTGACGAGGATGTTGCGGACGGTCACCTGAACGGAGTGAGCGGGACGCCGACCATCTTCATCGACGGCGTGCGGTACGACGGGGCCTGGGATTTCTACTCCATGCTCGAGGCTTTGCAGCCGCCGGTGGCTGCCCAGCTGAAGCGCACCGCACGAGCTTTTGCGAACCTGCCTGCTTCGGCCGGAATCGCGCTGATGATCGCGGCGATTGCTGCGGTGATCTGCGCGAATAGCCCATTGACCGCCGACTACCAGAGCCTCGTCAACACCCCGATCGACATCGGTCCCGCCACGGACCTGCTCTCCCTGAGCTTCGCAGAATGGTG
This sequence comes from Steroidobacteraceae bacterium, assembly GCA_035524075.1. GTDB lineage: Bacteria > Pseudomonadota > Gammaproteobacteria > Steroidobacterales > Steroidobacteraceae > JASHUC01. The sequence goes on from DATKPP010000055.1 coordinate 26,209, forward strand.
CTCGGAGGGTTTGCTCGCGATCTTCTTCCTCATTCTGGGACTCGAGATCCGTCGCGAGATGACCGCCGGGTCGCTTGCGAGCTGGAAGTCGGCCGCGGCGCCCATGGTGGCGGCGATCGGAGGCATCGTCGTACCTGCGGCACTCTACCTCGCGCTCAATCGCGGCTCCGCCGCCGCCGGATGGTCCGTGCCTGCCGACACCGGCATCGCCTTCACGCTCGGCATCCTTGCGCTGTTTGGCACTCGAGCAGCTGCGGGGCTCAAGGTGTTCGTTGCGACCTACGCGGTCGCCGATGACGTGCTCTCCATCTTGATCCTTGCGGTCTTCTATCCGCGCAGCGTCCATCCAGCGTGGCTGCTTGCGGGTTGCGCCGCCATCGGAGCCCTCGTATTGCTCAATCGCTGGCGCGTTTATGCGATCTGGCCCTACCTCGTAGCAACCGTCGGGTTGTGGCTCGCGCTGCATCTCGCCGGCGTGAGCGGCGCTCTCAGCGGCATCGCTCTGGCCGCCTTCCTCCCCCAGCGACCGGCACCCCTGTCGGGTCCACTGCTGGCGCAGGCCGCCACTGCTCTCGCCGCGCTCGAGCACGCCGAGAACGAGCTCGCTCACCGCGAGGATGCGCGCGAGCGGTTGCAGCAAGAGCCTGTCTGGAGCTGGGCGACGCGAAATCTCTCCGCGGCTGCCGAACGTCTCCGGTCGCCCGCGGAGCGGGCGGAACGCGCTGCGGAGCCCTGGTCCACCTACGTGGTGCTCCCGGTGTTTGCCTTCACTGCCGCCGGGATTCCCCTCGTTGCGGATTTCGCAACCGCCCACGCCTCCACGGTCTTCGCCGGCGTTGTGCTGGGATTCGCGCTCGCCAAGCCGATCGGCATTGCGCTCACCAGCTGGGCCGCAGCCAGGCTCGGATTTGCAGCGCTGCCCGCCGATGCAAGCGCCCCGGCGTTTCTCGGCGCCAGCTTTCTCTGCGGCATCGGAGATCCGCTGTCGTTGCTCATGGCCGATCAGGCGTTTCACGGTGGCGCGTATTCCGCCGTAGCCAAGATCGGTGTGTTGACAGGATCCGCGCTCGCCGCCGTCGTGGGCGGCATATTGCTTTCATTCAGCCCCGCACCCCGCACCAGCGCCAAACAGGCAGCGCCCGCGACCACACTGTCTTGAACGGGATTGCTCCGGATTGAGAGCGTCGCTACCAGCATAGCGACCGATACCAACGTCTCGTTGTTCCTGCTCTCGCCTTCTGGTCAGATCCACCGCGCTTGATGCTCCAACTCCGTCCGACGGCGGTGGCCGTCTTCGAGCTGGTTTGGATATGCAGGAGAAAGGCCCAGTGATTCGCATCACTCCGCACACGATGGGCTTCATCAAACGCTCTGGAGTACTGACAGCAGCGCTCCTGGTCATGGCGGCCTCCTCGGGCTGCGATCGTGGGGTGCTGAATCCTGCCGGTCCGATCGCCGCGGCAGAGCGCACGCTCCTCTTCGATGCGGTGGCCATCATGCTATGCATCGTGATTCCGGTGATCATCGCGACGATCGCGGTCGCCATCCGCTTCAGAGCCTCGAACAAGCGCGCGCCCTTCATGCCTACGCTGGCCTATTCGGGCCGTATCGAGCTCGTCACGTGGTCGATCCCCGTGCTCGTCATCTTCTTCCTCGGGGGCGTCGCCTGGACCAGCTCATTCCTGCTCGATCCGGCGCGACCGCTCGCGCCGCGCACCAGGCCGCTCGAGGTCCAGGTGGTCTCCCTCGATTGGAAATGGCTGTTCATCTATCCCGAGCAACACATCGCGAGCATCAATCGTCTGGTGGTGCCGGTCGGAGTTCCGCTGCGCCTGCGGATGACCTCTGCCAGCGTGTGGAACGTGTTCTGGGTGCCGCAGCTCGGCAGCATGCTCTACTGCATGTACGGCATGGCGGGCACGCTCTATTTGCAGGCGGATCATCCCGGGACCTACCAGGGAGGCTCGGCGATGATCAGCGGCGATGGGTTTGCGGACATGCATTTCGACACTCGGGCCGTGCCCGGCGGCGAATTCGCGCGCTGGGTGAGCGCCACCAAGGCCGCTGGGCCCGTGCTCGATGAGGCCGCATATCGCGGGCTGCTGCGCCAGAGCTCCAACGTGCCCCCGCGAACCTATCGCCAGGTCGAGCCTGGATTGTTCGATGCGATCGTCACTCAGAAGCTGCCGCCCGGCGATGGACCGCAGCAGGATGCGCCGAGCCCGACCGTGGCCGCGGCGCTTCGGAGGTAAACCGTCGTGTTGGGAAAGCTCACCTGGCAGGCAATCCCGTTCAACGAGCCGATTCCGCTCATCAGCGGCTTCGGAGTCTACGCGATCGTGCTCGCGATCCTGGTCTGGGTATGGCGCAAGGGCTACCTGCCGTATCTGTGGCGCGAGTGGATCACGAGCGTGGACCACAAGCGCATCGGCGTCATGTATTGCCTGCTTGGGCTGGTCATGCTGCTGCGTGGCTTCATCGACGCCATGATGATGCGTGCACAGCAAGCCATGGCCTTCCACGGCAACGGCTATCTGCCGGCATCACATTTCGATCAGATCTTCTCGGCGCACGGCACGATCATGATCTTCTTCGTCGCCATGCCGCTGGTGATCGGGCTCATGAACTTCGCGGTACCTCTGCAGCTGGGCGTCCGTGATGTCGCCTTCCCGACTCTCAACTCGGTGAGCTTCTGGCTCACGGCCGTCGGGGCGCTGCTGGTGAACCTTTCGCTCGTCGTCGGTGAGTTCTCGCGCACGGGCTGGCTGCCCTTCCCCCCCCTGTCGGAGCTGCGCTACTCCCCCGGGGTCGGCATCGACTACTACTGCTGGGCGATCCAGCTCTCGGGCATCGGCACGCTCATCACCGGAATCAATTTCGTCACCACGATCCTCAAGATGCGCGCGCCCGGCATGGGCTACATGCGCATGCCGGTATTCTGCTGGACCGCGCTGGCATCGAGCCTGGTGATCGTGGCGGTCTTTCCGATTCTCACAGCCACGCTCGCCATGCTGCTGCTCGACCGCTACCTCGACTTCCATTTCTTCACCGACACGGCGGGCGGCAACTCGATGATGTTCATGAACCTCATCTGGGCTTGGGGCCACCCCGAGGTCTACATCCTGGTCCTGCCTGCGTTCGGGGTCTACTCCGAGGTGGTCGCGACTTTTTCGGGCAAGCCCCTGTTCGGCTACCGATCGATGGTCATCGCCACCATGGCCATCTGCATCGTTTCCATGACCGTGTGGCTGCATCACTTCTTCACGATGGGTGCGGGACCGGAGGTGAACGCCGTGTTTGGCATCGCCAGCATGATCATCGGCGTCCCAACGGGCGTGAAGGTGTTCAACTGGATGTTCACCATGTACGGCGGGCGCGTCCGCTTCACGACCCCCATCCTCTGGTCCATCGGCTTCATGGTGAGCTTCGTGATCGGAGGGCTCACCGGGGTGCTCCTCGCCGTGCCCGCCGCCGATTTTCAGCTCCACAATAGCGAGTTCCTGGTCGCGCACTTCCACAACACCATCATTCCCGGGGTGGTCTTCGGCCTGTTCGCGGGCTACACCTACTGGTTTCCCAAGGCGTTCGGCTTCGTGCTGGACGAGCGGCTCGGCAAGTGGGCGTTCTGGTTGTGGGTCGTGGGCTTCTGGGTGGCGTGGGGTCCGGGATACGTCGCCGGGCTCGAGGGTATGACGCGCCGGCTGCAACACTACGACAACCCCGCCTGGCACCCCTGGATGCTGCTCTCCGCCGTGGGTGTGCTGATCATTCTCGCCGGCATCGCCGCGCAGGTCGCCCAGCTCGTCGTATCCATTCGCACGCGTGCCGCGCGTAGCGATGTGACGGGGGACCCCTGGGATGGGCGCACTCTCGAGTGGGCCACGAGCTCACCGCCCCCCGCCTTCAACTTCGCCAGGCTTGCGAACGTGACCAGTCGGGAAGCCTATTGGGACATGAAACAGCAGGCGCGCACGACGGAGCAGCCGGTCGCACCGGATGTCGACTATGAGCCCATCGAGATGCCGCGCAATACGCCCACGGGATTCGTCACGGCCGCGCTCGCGAGCGTCACCGGCTTCGCGCTCATCTGGCATATCTGGTGGCTGGTGATCCTGGGTCTCATCGGCGCCTATGCCACGTTCGTCGTCTTCGCCTGGCGCGATCGTACGGAGTTCGTGATTCCGGCCGCGGAGGTTGCGCGCCTCGACCGCGCCAATCGCACCGCACGCGCCGAGTACATCGAGGAGCCTGCCTGATGAGTACCGAGATCCTGCGCGCGCCGCTGGACCCCGCTGGGCTGCCTCACGAGGCGGCCTTGGCCGGTGCGCCACCGCGAGTCACCGGCCACGGGGCCGGGGGACCTGCGCCCAAGCGAATCGTGGTCGGCTACGGCTTCTGGGTCTTCCTGCTGTCCGATGTGATCATGTTCTCGAGCTTCTTCGCCGCGTACGCGGTGCTCTTCAAGAACACGGCCGGCGGACCTTCGGCACGGGAGCTCTACGACCTGCACAATACGGCGCTCGAAACGGCCCTTCTGCTCACCTCGACGCTCACCTGCGGGCTTGCGAGCATCGCGGTGGGCCAGCGCAACCTGAAGTGGACACAGATTGCCCTTGCCTGCACGGGTGTGCTGGGGGTCGCATTCCTCACGCTGGAAGTGCGCGAGTTCGCGAGCTTCGTGGCCCGCGGGGCCGGTCCGAGCCGCAGCGCCTTCCTATCCTCGTTCTTCACACTGGTCGGTTGTCACGGTGTCCATGTCACCGCAGGCGTGCTCTGGCTCGGCACCATGATGGCGCAGTTCTACGCGAAGGGTTTCCGCACGGACATCCGCCACCGGTTCCTCTGCTTCACACTGTTCTGGCACGCGCTGGATATCATCTGGGTAGCGATCTTCAGCCTGGTCTACCTGGTCGGCACGCTGCCCCCGGAGTTGCTGCCATGACCGCTGAATCACCCGAGACTCTTAGCGAGTACGACTACACCGCAGGCTCCTACGTCGGCCAGGATCGCCCACGCGGAGCCGGGCCCCCTGCCGGGGGACATCCGCTTCGCGCTGAGGTCAACGGCTATCTGCTCGGATTCGCGATCGCGATCCTGCTCACGATCGCCTCCTTCTGGATGGCGCGCACCGACCTCGTCTACGGGCCGGCGCTCGCCGTTGGTCTTCTGGTCCTTGCCGTCGCCCAGATGGGCGTGCACCTGGTGTTCTTCTTGCACATCACGACCGATCCGGACAACGCCAACAACGTCCTGGCGCTGGCCTTCGGTCTGCTCATGGTGTGTCTCGTGGTGTTCGGATCGATCTGGGTCATGACGCACCTGAACCAGAATATGACGCAGCAATCCATGGACGAACTGATGCGCATGCAGGGCTAGCGCTCGTGCGCATCGTATTTCTGTGGACCTTGTTGGCAATCGGCGTCGGTGTCTTCGTAGCGATGCTCCTTGCCACGTGGCATCACGAGGCCGGTGCGCCAAGGCCGCACCGGCCGAGAGCGACCGCCGAGCTTCTCTGGAGCCTCGTTCCGTGGCTCCTCATCGCCCTCTGTGTGGGTCCGGCCGTCAATCGCGTCCTCGCGAGCGGATGAGCCTCGAGCGCCCGGAGCCTCACATCGTCAGAACGGCACGGAACTGAGCCTTGCCGCTCAACATTCGCTCGTAAGCCTCGGCTGCCTTCTCCAGCGGAAACTTCTCGATCATCGTTCGAACGCCGGCCAGCTGGGCGAACCGCAGCGTATCCTCGGAGTCCGCAGGCGTACCGGCCACCCAGCCCTGAATCGTTCGACTCCCGCCAATGAGCTGCAATGGCGTGACCTCAATCGGATCGGAGCTGACCCCGATCACGATCAGCTTGCCGTTCGCTCGCAGACCGTCCACCAGCTCGGACATGATCCTCGAGTTGGGGGCGGTCGCGAGAATCACCTGTGCGCCGCCCAGCTCCTGTAATGCCTTCGCCGGGCTTGTCACCTTGCCGTCGATGTACGTGCCTGCACCAAGCTTCGTGGCGAGGTCGGTGTCGTTCGAACCGCGCCCGATGGCGACGACTTGGTAGCCGAACTTGCTGGCAAACTGAATTCCAAGGTGGCCCAAACCGCCGATCCCCAGAACGGCAACAACGTCACCGGGCATCGCACCGCTGTGCCGCAATGCGTTATACGTGGTGATTCCCGCGCACAGAAGCGGGGCGCCTTCAAAGCTGTCCAGGCTGTCCGGTACGGCTACCAGCGCCTCGACTGGCGCCAGCATGTATTGGGCGTAACCCCCGTCGTAACTGATGCCCGGAACGCGCACGCTCCGGCAATTGCGAAAATCGCCGCGCCGGCAGAACTCGCAGGTGTTGTCCTGCCCGCCATGCCAGCCGACACCGACACGCTGGCCCTTCCTCCACACCGAGACGCGTGCGCCGAGCTCGTCGATGTGTCCGATCACCTCGTGACCCGGAATGCGCGGATACTCAATCCCCGGCCACGATCCGTCCTTCGTAAAGGCGTCGCTGTGGCACACGCCACACGCCTGGACCTTGATCCGCACCTGTCCGGCGTCGGGCCTCGGAATCGCGCGCTGCACGATGCGCAGGTCCCCGCCAGGAGCAGCTACCTGTGCTGCTCTCATCGTTCCGACTGCTTCGCTCATCGGGGTCGCTCCCAGAGTGTGTCCGACCACGAGCCTACGGTTCACGCCCCGCGCATCCCTAGCGACGGACGGCCTTTTTTTGCTCAGCCGTGCCGTCGTCGAAGGGCTTCTCCAGAGCCATCGCTACTCCCCGCCGGCGATGACGGTACCCGCCGCGGGCCTACGAACGAGCCAACAGGCGGCGATGAGAATGAGAGTGGCGCAGCCGGAGAAATAGAACAGATCCAGGCTGGACAGGAGAAACCCCTGATTGACGACCTCGTGCAGAACATTGGCTGCCGCGCTATGGCTGCTGAATCCGAGATCCCTGATCGAACGTGTGAACTCGCGTAGTTTCGGATCGAAGACGCTGAGCGATTCGACCAGCCGCGATTGATGGAACCTCTCACGCCGGTCCCAGTAGGTCGTCACCAACGAGGTGGCGAATCCCCCGGCGGTGATGCGCAGGAAGTTATTCAGCCCCGAGGCCGCCGGAATCTTCTCGGGCGGCAGTCCATCGAGCGCAATGGTGAAGAGTGCCACGAAGAAGATGCCCATCGCGACACCCTGGACCAGCGCCGGCATGGCGAATACCCAGAAGCTCGCATCCGGGGGATATGCCGCTCGCATGAAGTACGAGACCGCAAAGACGACGAACGATCCCGTCGCGAACCAGCGCGCGTCGTAGCGCGTGATGTATCTTCCGACGAAGGGCGCCACCAGCAAGGCCGTGATGCCGCTCGGGGCGGTCGCAACCCCGGCCCATGTGGCGGTGTAGTCGACGTTATTCTGCAGCCACAAGGGCATGAGCACGAGGTTGCCGAAGAATATGCCATAGACCAGGCATAGCGTCAGCGTGCCGAGCGTGAAGCTGCGTGACTTGAAGAGTGTCAGGTCGACGATGGGGGCGCGCTCGGTCAGCTCCCAGATGATCCATGCTGCGAGAGATACGCCGCAGACGATGCAGAGCGTGACGATCGTGCTGGAATTGAACCAGTCGAGGTCTTTGCCCTGATCCAGCATGACCTGCAGCGACCCGACCCAGGCGATGAGCAGGAACAATCCGATGCGGTCCATCTTCAGCAGTTGCGTCGGGCTCTCGCGCGACTTCAGGAAGCGCCAGGACACGAGCGAGCAGATCAGCCCCACGGGCACGTTGATCAGGAAGATCCAGCCCCAGTGATAGTTGTCCGATATGTAGCCGCCGAGGATCGGCCCACAGATCGGAGCCACCAGCGTCGTTGCCGACCAGATTGCAAGCGCGGTGCCCTTCTTGCTCTCCGGAAAGAGCGTCAGCAGCAGGGCTTGCGAGCCCGGAATCATGGGGCCTGACACCCCGCCCTGCAGCACGCGGAACAGGATCAGCTCGGTCATGTTCTGTGCGATGCCGCACAAGAACGACGCGATCGTGAAGAACAGGATCGAGAGCGCGAAGGTCCGAACGATGCCGAACCGGCGCGTCAGCCATCCGGTGAGAGGTACCGATACACCATTGGCCACGGCGAATGAGGTGATGACCCAGGTTCCCTGATCCGAAGAGACACCGAGGTAGCCGGAGATGGTGGGGATCGACACGTTCGCGATGGTCGTATCGAGCACCTGCATGAATGTGGCCATTGCAAGCGCGACGAGCGTAACGCTGCGAGCCATTCCGACCAGCGGAGGAGGTTGGGGTGCGGCAGAGGCGCTGGCCGGCATCGCTAGCGCTTTCCATATTCCCAGTTTGCGCTCAGCCGGCTGATGCCTGGCGCCCGGCCGAGGTTCTCATCAATGATGTGAGTGATACGCGCCTCCACGGCCGGGTCGTTGGCAAGACTCGGCTGCGAGGGAATCGGCACGCGGCGCACGTCCCTCGAAACGAGCGGTCCCGAGGTGTCACGAATGTCAACGCTCGCCGTCACCGACATCCCGATGCGCAGTGGGTGCGCGCGCAGCTCGGCCGCCTCGAGCTGGATGCGCACCGGCAAACGTTGCACGATCTTGATCCAGTTACCGGACGCATTTTGCGCTGGCAGCAGCGCGAAGGCCGAGCCGGTGCCGGCGGAAAGTCCGACCACTCGGCCGTGGTAGATGGCCTTCCCTCCGTAGACGTCCGCACGCAGCGTGACGGGTTGACCCACCCGCATGTCCCCCAGCTGCACCTCCTTGAAGTTGGCGTTCACCCATACGGCATCGAGCGGCACAACCCCCATGAGCGGTGTGCCGGCCGCAACTTGCTGCCCCACCTGGACCGACCGGCGCGCCACGACGCCGCTCACAGGTGAAGTGACATGCGTTCGTCGCAGCGCCAGCCACGCGTCGCGAACCGCAGCGGCTGCTGCCAGCACCTCCGGGTTGGTCGCAACCGTCGTCCCGTCGATCTGGTCCCGCGTGCCATTGAGCTGCTCGCGAGCCGCCACGAGCGTGGCTCGTATCTCAGTCACGTCCTCCTGGGTGTGCTGCAGTTCCTCGCTCGAGACTGCACCGTCGCTCAGAAGCCCCGTGCGCCGCTGGTAATCTCGCTCGGCGCGCTGGAGTGCAACCTCGCGATCGACAATCTCGGCTTGCAATTGATCGCTTTGCGCGAAGAGCGCCCGCACGGCGCGCACCGCATGGCCAAGATTGGCCTCCGCGCGTCTGACTGCCACCTGCGCGTCGGCAGGATCGAGCTCCAGAAGTGGTTGGTCGCGGGCCACGAACTGAGTGTCGTCGGCGTGCAGCCCAATGACGGTACCCGGCTCTTCGCTGGTGATCTGCACCACATCGCCGTCGACGTAAGCATCGTCCGTGCTTTCGTAGTACCGGCCATCCAGGAACCAATAGGATCCGTAGGCCACTCCGCACAGCAGGACAACGAGCGCCAGCACGGTCAGTCCGCGGCGCCGCGAGGCATTGGGAGGTGCGCTCGCAGCTGGGGGCGGCGCGTGCGCGGCAGGCGCGGGTGGCGCAGCGGGCGCATCATGAGGAGCGCGTGACCCCGGAGCCGCAACTGTGTCGTTCATGGGCGATCTCTCCAAGAGATATGGATCAGCGATCCGCGACGCTCGGTATGGGCCGTGAATTCGGCGCGAAATCGCCGCCCACGTCGATGAGCAGAGCAACGCGTGCGCTCGCGCGCTCCGACTCGAGATCGACACGTTGACGGCGCGCGTCCAGCACCTGCGTCTCGGTGGTCAGCACGGTGAGATAGGTTGTGAGACCCGCCTTGTAGCGTTCCGTGGCCAGGCGGAAAGCCGCCTCGGCGTCATCGAGCGACTGCTGCTGCTGCACGAGGCTGCTGTTCAGAGACGCGATGTCGCTGAGCTGGTCCGCCGTTTCCCGCACGGCCGTCAGCACCGTTTGGTTGTAGCTGCTCACGGCAACGTCCAGATCTGCCCTGCTCGTGCGGTAGTTCGCCCTGAGCCTTCCCGCATCGAAGATCGGGAGGTGAACCGCCGGACCCACACCGTAGGTGGTCGCGTGGCCGTGGAACAGATTGAGAAACTGGCCGACCGCAAGGGTACCCCCGAAGGCAAGCAGATCGACATTCGGGTAAAAGTCAGCCTTCGCGACCGCCACCCCTGCCTGCGCCGACCCGATCCGCAATCGCGCGGCGCGGATATCCGGACGCCGCGCGAGTAAGTCCACCGGCAAGGCGCTCGGCAGCGAGAGCACCGTCTCGGGTTGCAGCTTGGGACGCTCGATCTCGCCGTACTTGTCCGCGCCGTGGCCCGAGAGCGCAGCGAGCAGATGCACGTCCCGGGTGATCGCCGCCTCGTCCGCCAGGCGCTCGACGCGAGCCTGCGGCACTGCACCTGCCGCTTGCCTCAGCTCCACATTTGTGTCCAGCCCCGCGCGGACACGGCGTCGGGTGATATCGAGTATCTGCTGGCGCTGCTGCTCCTCGCGCCGTGCCACATCGGCGAGCTGGTAGGATCTCTGCAGGTCGATATAGCTGCGCACCACCGCCCCGAGAATGGCAAGGCGCGCGGCTGCTGCATCGAGCGCGACTGCGCTTGCCGTGCTTCGCGCCTCGCGTACCATCGATGCCTGGCGCTTCCAGAAGTCCAGCTCCCACGAGAAGTTAACCTGCTCGTCGCTGAGCCACACCGATGAACCGGCAAATTGGGGCGGCAGTGGCGCCCTGGCGCTGATTCGCTCGCGCGTGAGGTCGGCGTCGTACGAGAGGTACGGCCACAGTTGCGCCCACGTCGCGTCGACCACCGCCTGCGCGCTGCGCAGCCGTGCAAGGGCCTCGCTCAGTGTCGGATTGTCGGCGAGTGCCGCCTCCATCAGCCGATCGAGCTGCGGGTCCTCGTATGCTTTCCACCAGGCGGCCTGAGCTGGCGCCGGCGCAGAACCGAGCCCGAGCTGCGCTGGGCGATCGATCAGCTGCGTCGCGGGCGATACCTTCGGGGGCGTGATGCAACCTGCAAGCATCAAGCCGGGGAGCATCGCCAGGGCGCGTCGGGCCCAAGCCTCGACGTTCCACAACGTTTGCATTGTGACTGCCCCTGGACGACGCGGCGGTAAGTCCGCTGCCGAACATCATGCCGAAAGCCGTCAACTGCATTCCATTGCACTTTGGTATTGCCGGTGTCGGATCGCGCGCTCACTCTGCCATTCTTGGAAAAGAGATTCCGTACTTTCATATCTAATCGAGCGCTCCGGGGTGCGTGATAATTCCACTTCGAATGAAGAGCGCGCGAAAAGGTGCATTGATCGCGGTTGTAGACGACGACGACTCGGTCCGCGAATCACTACCGGAGCTACTGCGGATGTTTGGATTTCGCGCCCGGCCTTTCGCATCCGCAGAGGCGTTTCTCCAGTCGGACGCGCTCGCGGATGTTTGCTGCCTGATATCGGACGTATCGATGCCGTCGATGTCGGGGCCTCAGCTCCAACATGAAGTGACTCGTCGCAAGCTGAATATTCCGGTGATCTTCATCACGGGCCGACGTGACCCGGATCTTCGCACTGCCCTTCTCGCTCGAGGTGCGGTTGAGTGCCTGTTCAAGCCGTTCAGCGAGACAGCTCTGCTTTCTGCCCTCGGCGGTGCACTGGCGGCTGCCTAGGCACGGGGCCGATACCTTCGAATCATCGCTCCGGCTGCCCACTCGTGTTCGAGTACGCAACGCAAGGCCCCAGCAGTGCCCCATTTGGACAACATCTTGGTATTCGTCAAGGTCGCTGAGCTCGAGAGCATCAGCCAGGCCGCGCGCTCGCTCGGAATGCCCATCTCGACCGTGAGCCGCAAGCTCTCCGTGCTCGAGTCCGAGCTCGGTGTGTCGCTGGTGCGCCGAACCACACGGCAGCTTACCCTGACGCCACAGGGCAGACAGTATTTCAACGAGTGTCGCGAGCCCCTGGCTACCCTGCAGGAGGCCGAGCGGGTTCTCACGCAAACGCAGAAGCGACCTGAAGGAACACTACGGATATCCGTGCCGATGATCCTCGGTCAGGCGTCGTTCATCGAGCTGCTCTCGAGATTCTCCAAGGACCACGCCGGAATCCGCATCGACCTCTACGTCACCAACCTGTTCCTGAATCTCGTCGCGGACAACATCGACGTTGCGATTCGCTTCGGTGAGCTGCGTGACTCCAGCGTGGTGGCGACCAAGATCGGCAAGAGCGTACGTTACGTCGTCGCAAGCACTGAGTACCTCAAAGGCCGCAAGCTGCCCGCCGAGCCCGAGGACCTGAGGAGCTACGACTGCGTGATGTTCAATGGTAAGAGCAACGAGGCCGACTGGGACCTGGTCAGTGGCCGCAAAAAGGTGCGCGTGCGTGTGTCCGGGTCGGTGTCCACTCGCGACTGCAACTCCGCCAGCGCGTTCGTCTTTCGTGGCAACGGAGTCGGATTGCTCGAGACGTGCTATTGCGAGCAGGCTCTCGCGCGCGGCGAGCTGGTGCGTCTTCTACCTCGATGGACATCGACGGAGACACCGGTCTTTGCCGTATATCCCAGTCGCAAGTTCTTGCCATCGAGAGTGACCGCCTTTCTCGAGGCCCTTGCCGAGTGGAAGTCTCCTCTCTGGATCCGCGAGTGAGCGAGCCGTGCCCGCCTTGCGGCCCCTGCCTACCTGAAGGCATACGCCGTGAAGATGTAATCCCTCGTCGATACGATCGTGTGGCATGCGTAGCCGCATTCCGTGCCCGTCACGGATGGTTTGAGCGTCTTGGAATCCGAGTCGTAGGTGAACTTGGCATACGCCCATCCGTGCGTCTTCGGAAACCTCTTTGAATCCTTCTCGATGAACCCCAGCGTCTTCAGCGCTCCGGGCACCTCTACGAAGTACGGAGACACGGCGTTCTTTTTCTTGGCCCACTCGATCTTCACGATCTTGGAGCCCTCCGGGAATGGCTTCCCATTGGCAGGGATGCCCTGCTTGTATGCTTCGATCATGATCGGATTTGCGAGGATCGCCTTGACGCTACCTTCGGTTTCGCTGACCGCGACGTCCTGCCACGACTCGTATCCTTTGAACTCGGAGAACGCGAGCCCGTCCGGCACTGTCAGTGTGGATCGATCCTGAGTCGCCAGCGCCAGCGCGATGCTTCCCAGGCCGACCACCGCCGTCACGACAATCAGCGGTCCCCAAACCTTGTCCGCGCGCATCTCGAGAGCTCTCGCAGGTGTTACGCAGCGGCTCGCTGCCGGAGAGCATCGAGCAGCAATTTCCCAGGCGACGTCAAGACCATGAGAATCTTCATGCGCTCACTCCTGTCCCAAGCAGCAGGCTCGGGCCGCAATCAGAGCACGGTCGTGTCGGAGCGTCGATTGTACCGAGGTATCGGGTCTGAACCCGCTACAGGTCGATCACCACATCCGCCTGAGGTCGTGAACAGCAGAGGAGTAGATTCCCGTGCGCAGCCGGTTCCAGGGGATCCGGCTCGTAGGTGACGCTTCCGCCAATCAACGCGATCTCGCAGCTGTGGCACACACCGGTACGGCAAGACCAACGAACTGGAACGTCGCATGCCTCGCTCAGCTCGAGCAGGCTCTGGAAGCGTGCGTCCCAGTTGACGGAGAGTCCGGAGCGCGCAAACGAGACACGTGGCCCCGTTCCGGCCCCGCCGCTGGGAGCATGGGGAGGGGGGCGGTGCTCGTTGATCCCCGGGGTCGACGACTCTCCGGAACCGAAGACTTCGGAATGCAGGCGAGTCGATGCGACACCCCAGCTCGAAAGGCCCCGGGTCCAATCCTGTAGAAATGCAACGGGTCCGCACAGGTAGAACTCCGCCTCCGCTGGTACGCGAAGGCGCGTCAACACGTCCAGGGTCAAATGTCCACGGCCATCGAAGCTGCCGTGCGGCAGCTCGCCGGCCGGTGCCTGGCTGTAGGTGACGTACCTGCAGCTGCGGGGAAGCTGGCGTAAGAGCTCTTCGCACTCCTGGGCAAATGGATGCTCGGTGGCGTTGCGCGCCCCGTACAGCCACCAGACCTCGCGCTTCGAGCGCATCGCCGCCAGGGCGTGCAGCATTGCCAGAACCGGAGTGACGCCGACGCCTGCACTGAGGAGCACGGCGGGCCGCTCGTCCGATCCCAGCGTGAACGTGCCTCGCGGCGCGCTCACGTCCACGGAATCTCCCACTCGGATTCGATCATGCAGGTAGCGGCTGGCCGCTCCATGCTCCTCCTTCTTGATGCTGATGCGGTAGTGATCGGCTCCGGGCGCACCGGAAAGGGAGTAGCTGCGCAGCAGCGGCGCTGCGCCCGAGTCGGGACGCAGTCTGACCACCACGTACTGTCCCGGGAGTGGAATCTGCAGTGGGCTGTCATCCATTGGAGCAAGAGTGAATGAGGAGACTGCAACGCTCTCCTGATCGATGCGCGAGACCCGCAGCGTGCGAAAGCCGGACCACGCGGGAGGCGGGCCGCTCTGGGCAGAAAGCCCCGCATTGCCCTCTCCCACCCGACCTTCCGAGCGTTGATTCAGCAGGGCACGGAATGATTCCTGCCACCCGGGACTGAGCGCCGGAATACGCAATGCCCGCTGCAGGTGCTCGCGCCGATGCCCCGGCAGGTAGAGCAGTGCGTTGACCTCGGCGACGCTCATCCGCTCGGGTCCGTCGGTGACCTTGACGATGTCGTCCCCCGCACCGACCTGACCTTCCTCGAGCACACGGAAATAGAAGCCCGGTCTGCCGCTGGATACCAGCAGGGCGGCCATCCGCGGCTCGTCCATTCGCAAACCGAGGCGGTAACAGGTCACCCGCGGCTGGCTGACCTCGAACAACGCTTGCCCGATGCGGTATCGATCGCCAATGCATACGTCGCGGTCGGCCAACCCCTCGACCGTGAAGTTCTCCCCGAACTGGCCGGAGCCGAACTGCGGCCGGCCGAGCTCACGCTCCCAGTAGCGGTAGGATTCGAGTTGATAGACGAGGACGGCACGATGCTCCCCGCCGTGACCCTGCAAGTCGCCCTGCCCGTCGCCGTCGATATTGAGCCGTCGCACCAGCCGCCGCCCGAGGACCGGCTCCTTCCAGACGCCGGTACGTACCACCCGCCCGTGCCAGTCGTGCTCGCGCGGCAGCCCAACATTGACCGAAACCAGGCGCGAGGACATGAGGTGAGCTCCGCTAACCCTCGTGCGCAGGCGATCGCGATTCCCGCCTGAGCTGCCTGTTCCACCCGTGGAAACGCGACAGATCGCCCGCGTTCCAGGCCTCGCGCAGTCCCGGAGCGCTCAGATCCCAGTCGGGGCGAATCTCACGGGTAACGGCGCGCAGGTCGTGCCAAAGATCCGTGATCGACGGCCGGCCCCAGAACCAATAGCCGTTGTAGATGCTGTGGATCACCAGGCGCGGCTTGAGCACGAGCGTATGCGGAATCATCGGGTCGTGCTCCGGGTCGGTGTACTCCTGGATCGCCAGATCCTTCTGAAGGGTCCGCTCGGGATCGGAAAGGAAGGTCCACTCGGCACCGACCGAAGCCCGAAATTCCTGGAGCGTGTGATGATCATCGGTGCTGATCGTGACGACTTGGGTGTACGCCACGGCAATCCTCGGATAGAACGCCGCGAGCTCCAGATGCTGCTGGTGCTCCTTCGGGCAGTAGTGGCCGCGAGCGAGGGTGAGGATCAGCGGATCATCTCCCTGTAGCTCGCTGAGCCTCTGAAGGTTGCCCGTATGGTCGGGCAACTGGCAGTCGGGAAAGGTCCCTCCCGGCACGATGTCAGGGCGCATGGCCGAACTCCTCCGCGAGCATCTCTTCCCTTGCCCGTATGAATAGAGCACCGCGGCGGGTGGCTCCATTGGACGATGGTATTGGATGGCACTCGCCCGACCCGCGACAGAACCGATACCAAAGTGTCAATTTCGCCCTTGCGAATTGGCGCATTCTCTGGTGATGAGCCGTGGGGAGTTGGTGGTGGTCGTTGACGATGACGAATCGGTGCGCGAGTCGTTGCCAGATCTTCTGCGCCAGCTGGGATACGCGGAGCGAGCCTTTGCTTCGGCGGAGGAGTTCCTCGCCTCCGACGCGGTCCAGCAAGCCAAGTGCTTGATTCTCGATATCGGATTACCGGGCATGTCAGGACCGGACCTGCATCGCGAGCTCATCCGGCGCGGGCATCGCACTCCGACGATATTCATCACCGGCCGCTCGGGTGAGAGCATTCCGCGCGGCGTCCTTCAGCAGGGCGGTATTGCGTGCCTGTTCAAGCCGTTCAGCGATCAGGACCTGCAGGCTGCGCTCGACACCGCGCTGCCAGACGACAGCTGACCGACCGACACGCGCCTTGCGCTGCGCGGACCGAGGAGGATAGCCTATGCGTACCGCGACCTCCGTCGATACAGGCGTCGAACCGCGTCCCATGGCAGGCGTGACACCCCTCGTGTACATCGTGGACGACGACGTGTCGGTGCGGGAGGCGATCGCGTGCCTCGTCGAGAATGCCGGCTGGCGTGCGGAAACGTTCGCCTCGGCGCAGGATTTCCTCGGTCGCCCGCGCGCGCAACGCCCCTGCTGTTTGATCCTCGATCTCGGCCTGCCGGATCTCAATGGCCTGGAGGTCCAGGAACGACTCTCCGGCGCCCACGCGGAAATGCCCATCATCTTCGTCACGGGTCGCGGCGATGTTCCGACGACCGTGCGGGCGATGAAGGCCGGGGCGGCCGAGTTTCTCACCAAGCCCTTCGAGCCTGACACGCTCACGCAGGCCATCGAGAGCGCAGTGGAGCGCAGTCGCGCCCTGCTGGAGCAGCGGACCGCTTTGCAGGCTCTCAACGATCACCATCAGGCACTCAGCCGCCGCGAGAAGGAGGTGATGGCGCTGGTGGTCCGTGGTCGGCTCAACAAGCAGATTGCGGCCGAGTTGGGCATCAGCGAGATCACCGTCAAGGCGCACCGCGGACGGATGATGCGCAAGATGAAAGTCCGATCGGTTCCGGAGCTCGTGGGCGTCGCGTCCCGGCTGGGACACGATACCGTGAAGACAAGCTGATCGGACGCCGGCGACTGTTCTTCACGGCGACTCCTGCCAGTTGCCGCCGAGGGCCTTGAAGAGGGAGATATCCGCCAAGCAGCGTGTGAGCGAGCTGCTCACTTGCGCATCCTGCGTCGCGTACAGCTGCTGCTGATCCACGAGCACGGGGAGCAACGCCACCTGACCCCGTTTGTAACGCTCTTGCGACTCCCGTAGCGCTTGACGATCATCCGCAAGCTGTGCGGTCAGCGCTCTGTACCGTATCTCTTCAGCCCTCTGGTTCGAGAGCGCATCCTCGACCTCCTGGAAGGCCTGCAACACCGTCTGCTGGTACGCGAAGAGTGCGGCTTGCTTGCTCGAGCGCGCCGCGTCCACCTCCGCGGTGAGCCTGCCTCCGGTATACAGGCTCTGAGTGCCGTCCAGACCCACGCGCCACAACAGGCTCGCGCTCTGAAACAGCTCGTGGACCTGACTGGCAGTGGGAGTAAGGCTCAACGGAATGGAGAAGTGCGGGTACAGGGCGGCGACTGCTACCCCGACATTTGCGTTCGATTGCGCATACTCCCGCTCCGCCCTCCGGATATCGGGGCGCTGAGCGATCACCTCCGAGGGAAGCGAGGGTGGTAATGCAGGTGGCGCCGGTATCGGCGCGGTGCTGTCCAGCTCGCGCGTCATGAACTGCGCGGGCGCCTGCGCGAGCAGAATCGCGAGGGCATGGGCGAGCTCCTCCGAGTGGGCTTCCAGGGGTGGAATGGTGGCCTCGACTCCATGCACGCGTCCGTCCGCTTCGCTCACATCCAGGTGTGAGCGCTCCCCGGACTCGAAGGCACGATGAGCCAGCCTTTGTGTCTCGCGCGCGACCTCGAGGTTGTCTCGGGCCACCTGCAATCGAAACTGGGTCGCACGAAAGCCCAGATAGTCGCTCGCGACCGCCGCGGTGAGGCTCACCAAAACGTCGCGGCGCGTTTCTACCGCCGCATCGGCGGCCGCCCGCGCAGATTCTCTTCGGCGCTTGACTTGCCCGAACAGATCGAGTTCCCATGAGGCATCGAAGCCCACCGCATAGTAGGGGTATTCGCCATACTTTGTAGGGGGCGGCCAGTCAATTGCCTGCGTCTCCCGCCGGCTCTCGGTGGCGGCTCCAAAACCGATCTGAGGCAATGCAGCCGCCGCGGCGACGCGCACCATGTCCTGCGCTTCGCGGATCCGCTCCGCTGCGATCTTCAGGTCGTAGTTGTTGGCGATCGCTTGCTGGATCAACCGCGTGAGATTGGGGTCGCGAAAGCCCGTCCAAAAGGACCTGAGTGCTTCTGCGGCGCGCGGGGAGCCCGGATTTGCGCTCCACCGCGCGGGAACTGTTGTCGTGGGCGATTGGTAGTTCGGCCCCACGACGCATCCGGCCAGGGCGAGGATCCCCACGAGCGTGAGCCACCTCGTCATGGTCGTATCCGGGACGCGACCGGGTCCCTGCCGGCGCCAAACTCGGCCATCAGCACGACGAGGAGGCAGCTCGCAAAGAGCAACCAGCCCAGAGCGGATAACGTCGAGGAGACTCCGAGAACCGCTGCCTGCCGGTGAGCTGCATTCGCGATGATCTGCAGAGCCTGCGCTCGAGCACCCCTGGGATCGGAAGTGGCATGCGCCATCCGCGCAGCAAGGGTGGCCAGAGAGGTGCCCCGCCCGTCGGGATAGAATCCTGTATTGGCCAGCATCTCGCCGAGCTTGCCTTCACTGTTCAGACGCAGCGAGGTGGTCGCCCACGCGGTCGCGATGGTCCCGGACAAAACTCGGGATAGATTCAAGACGCTCGCCGCTGGCAGGCTCTCTGCAGGTGGCCGCAAGCTGCCCACGAAGATAGCAACCAGCGGCACCGCGATCATCGGCAATCCAATGCCCTGGATCACCTGTCCCGCATACAGCTCGCCCACCTGCCACTCGCTGGTGATTTGCAGGTTGAAGAATGCGCCCATCGCAACGACGGCGAGGCCCACGATGATCATCACGCGGACCTCGATGATCTTGCGGATGAGGATGATGACGCAGGCACTGTACGAGAGCGCTTGCGGCCACAACACGCTCCACAGGGCGGGCGACATCTGCTCGGGTCTGAAGCCCTGCAGCTGCGCCAGAGCCGCCGGCACGAGGGCTCCGGACATGCTGATGGCGAGCCCCAGCGGCAGACCACCGAGTGCAACGAGCGTGATGTTCCACCGCTTGTAGAGATGCGCCCAGACGATGGGGTGTCGCAGCTCGCTCCAGTCCCGCAGAATGAAGATCGCAAGGCAAGCGGCCGACGCCATGAAAAGGATGGGGATCGTCGGAGTTTCAAACCAGCGCATCCGATCGCCCTGACTCATTGCGCAGGCAAAAAGGCCCACCGCGGCTGCCAGCGAGACCAGCCCCGCCAGGTCCGCATGTATCAACGGCCGCCATTGGATTCTTTCGCGGTGCAATCCGATGTAGCCCGCCACGAGCGCAAGGATCCCGGGCGGAAACGCCGCCCAGAGCACGAATGACCAATCGAAATGCTCCACACCCCACGCTCCGATCATCCCACCGAGCTGCAGAGCGGCGGTCGGCGCACAGAGGAACAAGGCGATCCCTAGAGGGGCTCGCGTGGGCCCCCACTCGCGAAGTTGGATGATGATCGCCTGTGGCATGATCGCCCCGCCCGCAAGCCCCGTGACGATGCGCGAGAGCATCAAGGCGTCATAGGTCGGCCATACCAGCGGCACCAGGGTCCCGATCAGGAAGACCGTGACGCCCGAGAGCAACATGCGCCGCAGTGACAGCGCGATCCCGAGCCACGCGCCGATGATCACACCGATGGGCTCGCAGACCGAATAGGCCGTCGAAAGCCACGATCCGGAGTCGACGCCGACACCCAGCGCACCATTGATATCGCTTCCCTGGAGCGCGAAGTAGCGGGTGGCCATGATGACCATCCAGGCGGCGAAGAACGCGGCAGCGCTTGCGAGGATCGTATGCGCGGTGATCGGTGTTGGGCGAGGCGGCTGCTGGTTCACCGCGCGGCACCCCGCCGTGGCCGAATCGCACGCAAGGCGACCGTGACCACGGCCGACATTCCGGGACGCAAACGAGCGATGTCGGCCTGCCCGGGCGCGAGTATCACCTTGACCGCAAATCGCTGTGCGATCTTGGTGAAGTTCCCGGTTGCATTGTCCGGCGGGAGCAATGCCTGCAATGCACCCGATGCGGGCTCGAAGCTGTCGACCAGCCCTCGGAACCGCGTGCCTGGCACGCTATCGACCGTGATCACCGCCGGCTGACCGGGGCTCATGTGCGCGATCTGGGATTCTCTAAAATTGGCGACGACCCAGACGTGCGGCAGCGGCACGACGAGGCCTATTCTCGTCCCCGGAGTCACGTACTCCCCCGTCAACGATGCCCGCTCGGACAGCTGCCCCTCAACCGGGCTCACGATCCGGGTGTAGCCCAGCTCGATGCGCGCAAGGGCGAGCTCCGCCTCCCTCGTCTTGACCGCCTGCTGCGCCTCTAGACGCTGCGCGCGAGTGACCTGCAGCACGCCTCTTGCGGCCTCGAGGTCGGCGATCTTCTCACTGAGAGCTGCGCTCAGACGATCATCGTCCGCCTCGGCAGCTTCCAGCTCGCGCTGCGAGGTCGTCCCATCATCGATCAGCTCGCGCTGCCGTGTGTGCTCCAGCCGCGATTGCTTCAGCTCTGCTTGCGCCGCCCTGACCTCGGCGGATGCGGCCGC
>DATKPP010000056.1:0-7438 GCA_035524075.1 Steroidobacteraceae bacterium
GCGAGGTCAGCTTATGAGAGATTCGAGATCCAACGAGGAGGCGCAGCAGGGGATGCTGCTGGAACTGCGTTTTGAGGTGTCCGAAGCCGCCCGGATTTTGCGCATGAGCCGCGCTCAGCTTTACAACCGGATCCACGACGGAGCCTTGAAGCCCCAAAAGGACGGAGCGCGCACGTATGTCACGCGCGCGGAGCTCGAGCGTTACGTGGAGGCCTGTGGTCGGTAAGCAGCGGCGACGCCGTGGCAACGCGCCGCACTGCGGGCGCGCCCCGAAGGCCAGAAGGAGTAGAGGTAGGCGGGACGGGTCTGCCTCTCGTCCGATTGTGCCACGCCGTTCTCGCGGTCAAGGCCTCGCGCGAGGAACGCGCTCGCGAGCGCGCGAGGACGCGCGGCCTTGACCGTTGCGCTGCGGCGTGGGGCCGCGGCCTCGGGCAATCCCGCCCCAGGCCAGGAGCGCGACCATGTCGCACGCGAATTCTCTTTTCACACTGGATGCCGCCGGAAGGCCAGTCCCGGCGAGCGCTGATCAGGTCATCGCCGCTGCACGTCAGCACATCGCCCACCGATTTCGGCGCGGCGCTTCGCTCGCCTCACCGACCGCCGTGCGCGATTTCCTGCGACTTCGTCTTGGGACCCGCGAGTTCGAGACCTTCTGCTGCCTCTTCCTCGATAACCGTCACCGGCTCATCGAGTTCGTCGAGCTCTTCCGAGGCACCATTGACGCTGCGTCGGTGCACCCTCGCGAGGTCGCGAAGGAGGCCTTGGCGAGGAACGCCGCCGCCGTGATCTTCGTGCACCCGCACCCGAGCGGCGTGGCCGAACCGTCGCCAGCCGACGAGATCATCACACGCCGGCTGCG
This sequence comes from Steroidobacteraceae bacterium, assembly GCA_035524075.1. Taxonomy (GTDB): domain Bacteria; phylum Pseudomonadota; class Gammaproteobacteria; order Steroidobacterales; family Steroidobacteraceae; genus JASHUC01. The sequence goes on from DATKPP010000056.1 coordinate 860, forward strand.
CGACACCATGGACCTCATCGGAGTCCGCCTCCTCGATCATTTGGTGATCGCCGGCGATGAGGTGGTCAGTTTCGCCGAAGCGGGACTGATTTAGGCGAGCGGTTCGTCACCAGAATCTGGCGCGCCGATGCTCCTCGGTCGGCGCGTCAGATTTTCGGCATCAGCCGTCTGGGTTCCCCGAGCCTTCCTCAGAGCTCTCCGCGCGATGCGCTACTCAGCTGCCGACCCCCGATCCGGGGCGCCGAGCGCGCGCAGCGTGGCTACTGCGGCAACAGAAGGCCGCTCAAGAGCGCCGCCACGAGCGCTTCCGGCGCATCCTCCTGAACGAGATGCCCGGCATCTGGCACGACGAGAAAGCTCGAGCCCGGAATTCGCTTCGCCAACTCCCGTCCGCGCTTGATCGGGATCCAGCAGTCTTCCTCGCCCCAGATGATTGTCACCGGGCAGCGCATCTCCCCATAGCGGGACTCAATCTCGTCGGTATAGCGCTGATCCATCTGGGCGATCTGCCGATAGAAGGCCGCTTGGCCTGAGGCACCGAGCCAAGGGTCGACGTAGAGCTTGAGGACCGGCGCAGGCAAGGGGTGAAATGCGGCGCCCCCGATATAGGCGGGAAGGATGGCGGCATGGATATAGGCGGGGAGTCCGGCAAAGGCCGCCTCATGGTCCCGGACGTGGCGCACGAACGGCGATCCCCAGGGAGCCAGCGCCACCGGATCGACCAAGGTCAGGGAGCCGTACTCACACCCATGAAGTAGGTGGGCGCGAAGCGCGGTGCAGCCGCCAAAGTCGTGGGCGACGACGTCAGGTTTCGAAAGGCCCCAGTGGCGTAGCAGTGCGGCGAAGAGCCGCCCCTGGACGGCGAGCGACACGTCCTGGCTGGCCCGGATTTCGGAGCGGCCATAGCCGAGGAGATCGTAATAGAAGATCCGCCGATGCACGGCGAGGTGCGGGGCAATGCGTCGCCAGACGACCGAGGAGAACGGTGTCCCGTGGAGTAAGACGAGGGGTGGGTGGTCGGGCCGGCCGAGACTGCCAAAGCGGACTTCCTGCCCCTCAAAGAGGAAGGTCTCGGGGAGATTCCATGCGGCGGACATCGGGACCGTCTTCGGCGTAGCGGAACCTCAAGCAGTTTACCGTGGCGGGGTGGAGAGGGTGTCCTGCATGCGACTCAAGCCACTCCTTTTCCGGCTCCCGTGACGCCTGCGGGGCCGGGGATGGGTGGTGGGGGAGGCCAGGCCAGAGGGCGCGGTGACTGGCGGGCGAACGGGCTAACGGTGGGAACGTGTCGGCCGGCGGCGGAAGACGCACTGTCGGTTTCAGTTAATTATGGGACTGACTCAGGAGCGAGTTCTGGGTCAAATCAAACAGTTGGCGTTTGTCGCTCGGTCAGGTAAATATGGGACTGTCAGTTAAAAAGGGTACTGACCGACAACTGTAACATTTGCGCGCTATCCTTTTGGTCCGGGTAAGGCTGAACGGTCCGATGACTTGGTGAGGCGTATCCCGCTGAGCCGGCGCTCGCACGTGACCGGCTTCCAGGTACTCCCGGCAGGGATTACCGAGCACGAGAGTGCTCTCGAACGTGACTTCGTCACGTTGGCCACCTTCACCGATTCGGGCGCCAAGATCACTTCGCAGCCCGTCACGATTGCCTTCCTCGATGCTGGGATGGCGCGACGATACACGCCCGACTTTCTCGTTCATTGGAGTAGCGGGCACTCCGAGCTCGTGGAGATCAAGTACCGATCTGACCTGAAGGAGCACTGGAAGCATTTGCGACCTGCGTTCATGGCAGCTCGGGACTGGTGTCAGGAGCACGAGAGGCGGTTTCGGATTGCGACCGAGCGCTCGATCCGCTGTCCACGGCTGGCAAACGCCAAGCGGCTTCTCCCGCTGCGCACCGCGTACCTCGATCCAGCGGCCGCGTGGGAGGTATCGCGGACGGTGGCATCGCTCTCGGAACCGACTTTGGCGAGGCTCGCTGCAGCCGTCCCTGTCGAGCGTGCGGTGGCACTCGGGGCGATCTGGCGGATGATCGCCCGTGGAGCATTGCGGATGGATTTGACGCTGCCGATCGCTATGGATGCACCGGTTGCGCTGCCGTGAAGGCGCAAGCTGAGACGCCCGACCTCAGCGAGGTCAGTGACCGAGACTGGCAGGAAGCGCGCCGACGGCTAGAGGTGATTCAACAACTGGCGGCAGCGCCGGCCCGCACACGCCTCTGCGCAGAAGTTGCCGCAGTGCAGCTGCAGCTCAGTGTCACCCACGCCTACCGGCTCTTATGTCGGTATCGAGCGGATCCACGGCTGACGAGCCTCTTGCCGGCTCGCCGCGGACCGAAGCACGGCCATCGGCGTTTGCCGGAGATGGTCGAAGAGATCATCGAGGCCGCGATCGAGGAGATGTATCTCACGCGGCAAAAGCCCAGCATGGCGGCGCTGATGATTGAGATTCGCAGGCGCTGCCGAGCCCTGAGCCTTCCGAGTCCCGCCCGCGGTTCCGTCCGACTCCGCCTCAACGCCCGTGCAGCCGCCGAAGTGATCGGCCGTCGCGAGGGTCGCAAGGCTGCCCGTGATCGCTTTGCGCCAGCTACGGGCTCGATCGAGGCTCTCTGGCCACTCTCGCTCGTGCAAATCGATCACACCCTGGTCGATGTGATCGTCGTGGATTTGATTACGCGGGAGCCGATCCAGCGCCCCTGGTTAACCATGAGCATCGATGTGTGCTCGCGCTGCGTCCTGGGTTTTTATTTGTCGCTCGAAGCCCCGTCCGCGACATCGGTCGCGCTCTGTATCGCCCACTCGGCCCTTCCGAAGGAGGCGTGGCTGGCCGCTCGGGCCATCGAGCAGGTATGGCCGATGTCCGGTATCCCCGAGCGGCTGCACCTCGACAACGCTCGGGAGTTTCGCTCTGAAGCGCTGCGCCGCGGCTGCGAGCAGTATGGGATTGCGATCGACTACCGCCCCGTCGCCACCCCTCACTACGGCGCCCACATCGAGCGACTCATCGGCACGATGATGGGCAAGATTCATCTGCTGCCCGGTACGACGTTTTCCGATGTGCGCGTGAAGGGCGATCTCGACCCGCAAAAGTACGCCGTCATGACGCTGGAGGAGCTCGAGCGATGGCTGACGCACGCTGTTGCCGGCGACTATCACCGTAACATTCACGGCGCGCTCAACATGCCACCACTGGCTGCCTGGCAGCAGGGCATCATCGGGGATGCGCGCACACCGGGCCGGGGCGAGCCTGTGGCGGTGACCGACCCGAGGCGGTTTCTCATTGACTTTCTGCCGCTTGAGCGGCGCCTGGTGCGCCGCGAAGGCATCTCGGTCAACTCCATCCATTACTGGTCGGATGCGCTGCAGAGCTGGATCGGACATCGGGAGAAGATGATCCTGCGCTATGACCCGCGGGATCTGAGCCGGATCTACCTGCTGGCGCCTGACGGGTGCTACTACGACATCGGTTATCGAGATGTCCGCCGCCCGCCGATCAGTCTCTGGGAGCATCGGCTGGCTCGCAAGAAGCTGCGCGAGCAGGGCCGTTCTTTCGTCGATGAGGGCGCGATCTTCCGCAGCATCGAGGAGATGCGCAAGATCGCCGAGGACGCCCAAGTGGCCAAGAAGGCGGCTCGCCGGCATCGAGAACGCCTGCGCGTCATCGAAGGCGGGCGCAAGTCGCCAGAGCCGGCACCGGCGCCCCAAGCGGCACCGCTCGCCCCGACCCGGGAGGAAGATGAGAAGGACAAGCTCCTGCCGTGGCAACGCATGCTGCCGGTGGAGGAGTGGACGTGAACGACTTCTCCCACCTGCAACCTGCGACGCGCGCGTTTATCGAGGAGAGCCCGGAAGCACGTATCCGCCGCATCCGCACCGATCGGTGGATCACCTACGCTCGGGCCGAGGTCGCGCTCGCTGCGATGGAGGAGTTGCTGATCTTCCCGAAGCGCACTCGCATGCCGAACCTCCTTCTAGTCGGCCCCACCAACAACGGCAAGACGATGATCGTCGAGAAGTTCCGGCGTGCTCATCCGGCATTCTCCGCCAGCACTACCCCCGATGGCGCTGCCGACGTGCCGGTGCTCAAGGTCCAGATGCCCGCCGGCCCCGACGAGTCGCGTTTCTACGGCGCCATCCTCGAGGGGCTCGGATTCACCCACATGATCAGGGAGCGCCTCGCCGCTCGGCAGGAAGCAGCCGTACGGACTCTGCGTGAGACCAACATTCGCATTCTCGTGATCGATGAGGTGCATAACCTGCTCGCCGGCTCTCGTCTACAGCAAAGGCGCCTGCTCAACCTGCTGCGATGGCTGGGCAACGAGCTGCAGATCCCGCTCGTAGCCGTTGGGACAGTGGAGGCGCTTCACGCCATCCAGAGCGATGATCAGCTTGCGAACCGCTTCGAACCGATCACCCTGCTTCCGTGGCGCCACGGCGAGGAGTATCGGCAGCTCCTGAGCACACTGGAAGCGGTGCTGCCGCTTCGACTACCGTCGAACCTCGCATCGCCGGCGCTTGCCGACAAGATCCTTTCGGCCGCCGAGGGCATCCTCGGGGAGATCATCTCGATCGTGACGCGCGCCGCGGTGCGCGCCGTGAGCTCGGGCGCCGAAGAGATCACCGCAAAGATGGTCGACGAGATCGGCTTTACCTCACCGTCGCAGCGTCGCCGTGCTGCGGGTTGAGGCTGTTGACAGCGCCGATTCTCTTCCTGGTTCTCGTTCTGTTACTCGTCCGCAGCTTCCCTTCTACGTCGAGCCTGCTCCCGAGGAAGCGCTCCTCTCCTGGATGCTCCGTCTTACGACGCGACTGAGAGTTTCCCTCCAGACCCTCGCCACAGAAGCCTTCGGCGTCGGTGAACGCACGGCTGCTCCTGAGTGGTGCCGTCCACATCCCTGGCTCCTCGCTCGGATTAGCGAGCGAACCGGCCTCAGCATTTCGCGCCTGCGCCGTATGACTTCTCACGAGCTGCACCCCGTCTATCGCGACGACGAGGCGAGCGCTCGCTTTGCCGGCCGACGCTACGACAACCGAGCTCCGGAGAACCGGGCATACCGGATCGCCGTCTGTAGGCAGTGCCTTCGAGCCGACGCGACACCCTATCTGCGACGGATCTGGCTCATCGGGTGGGTGGCGGTCTGCCCGGATCACGGCACCATCCTCACCGAACGTTGCAACGAGTGTCGCCGGGGACTTCGCCTGCCGCGCTTTGACAGCCGCGTTTCCTTCTCGCCCAGCACGTGCACGGCTTGCGGCGCGACCTTGCTCGCAGGACCGGATACACCGGCATTCGCATCCGTGTTGCGGACGCAATCTGCCTTCCTCAGCGCCAAGGCCCACGGATCCACGGACCTCGGCAGGTTGGGCCGGCGGACCTGGAAGGAACTCGTCGCGCTCGCCGATGTGCTCGTTGGAACCGCATGGACCGATCTCACCGTCGCCGAGCAGGAGCAGCTTTGGCTGCCGTACATGCGGGCGTTTCGCGACGAGAAGCGCCAGCCGTCCGAGATCTACTCGAGCCGCCATGACAGCCTGTGCTTCCTGGCTTGGCTCCTCGCGGGCTGGCCGGATGGCGAAGGGCCGGCCCTCGCCAAGGAGCTTCTGCGTCGCTGGCTCCGCGCCGACCGTAACCGGGTCTGCCGGCATCTGCGTCCGTCATCGCTGGACCCATGGACCATTGGCCCGAGCAACTTCGAGCCGCCGATCGAGGAGCGCCTTCGGGCCCTCGCTGCGCTGCCGTAATGACCAGGCAGCGTCCATCCCACGAGCTCCCGGAAGTCCTCATCAAGGTGGTGAGTCCAGGAAGCGGCAACCTCCCGGCGGTACGGCTGCACCTCGAGACCATGGCTCGGGGCAAGCACCGGGGGCTCGAAGACGATCAGGGCGATCCGATCCTCGGCAAGACAGCCGTGGACAGGCTGATCGAGGACTGGGATCTGGACCTGGAAGCGTTGCTCGGCCGCCGCATTTACCTCGATCCGCGCCGCGCCAAGCCGCCGAAGCTGGTGCACAAGATCATCTTCTCGATGCCCCGAGGCACCCCACCCGACAAGCTTCTCCTCGCCGTCCGGGATTTCGTTCGCGGGGAGTTCTCGCACCATCGATACGCCCTCGGACTGCATACCGACGAGCCTCATCCCCACGTACACGTCATTTTGAAGGTCGTCAGCGAGCAGCAAGAGCGGCTCACTATCCGCAAGGCGACGCTCCGGGGCTGGCGGGACGAGTTCGCTCGCCTGCTTTGCTCCCACGGGGTGCCGGCCAAGGCAACCCGTCGCGCGACCCGGAACCGCGGTCAGTTAATCAGGGGACCAGTACCATCATTAAATGCCCAGTCCCATCAATAGCTGTCCAGTTCCCTAAATTTCTGCACCGGTCCCAGAATTAACTGAAACCGACACGCACGTTGCATTTCCGGGCAAAGACAACCGAAATGCAGGATGATATGGCTTGACCTGTCAATTGGCACAACGACGGTTCTCATCGGTTCGATGCTGCTTTTGGAACGTAGCGGGCAGAGGGACAACGCGACGCGCAGGAATGCCAAAGCGACGATGGATCATGCTGATATCCG
>DATKPP010000057.1:0-3678 GCA_035524075.1 Steroidobacteraceae bacterium
TCCCACTCGAGACGGCCTCCACCGATCGTCCCTACGACGCCCGCCGACGATACGAGCATGCTCGTGCCGCACTCGCGCGGCGCAGAGCCGCGCACCTCGGCGAGCACGATGCGCACGGCGAGCGCCTCGCGCTCGAGCGTCTGAATGAGTCCGGACAGCCAGCTGCGGGGCGCGGAACTCACGCGCTCGCCTCCACGGTCGCGTTCGTGGCGTCTCGGTCGCCTGCGCCACGCACGCCCGCGAGCGCCCGCAGCACCGCCTCGGGCGTCGCCGGTGCGATGAGCGCGGGACATGCACCGGGGCCGCCACAACTCGCGACGGCATCGCGAATCGCCAGAAATACGGAGATGGCCAGCATCAGCGGCGGCTCACCCACGGCCTTGGAGCGGTAGATCGTATCCTCGGAGTTGGGCTCGCCCTCGAGCAGGCTGATGGTTGCGCGCGCCGGCCAGTCGCGTGCGGTGGGAATCTTGTAGGTCGAGGGTGCATGCGTGCGCAGCTCGCCCTCCGGGCTCCACCACAGCTCCTCGCTCGTGAGCCAGCCCGTGCCCTGCACGAAGCCACCTTCGACCTGACCCAGATCGATCGCGGCGTTCAGCGTGCGGCCGACATCGTGCAGGATATCCACGCGCAGCAGCTGCGTCTCGCCCGTCAGGGTATCCACGGCGACCTCGCTCACCGCGGCGCCGTACGCATAGTAGAAGAACGGGCGCCCCTGCATCCTCGCCTTGTCCCATTCGATTTTGGGGGTGCGGTAGAACCCGGTCGCGGAGAGCGAGATGCGCGCGCGATAGGCCTGAATCACGAGCTCGGCGAACGTCAGGCGTTGGCTGCCGACGGTCACGAATCCGTCGTTAAAACGCACCGCGTCCGCATCGACGCCGTAGGCGCCGCAGGCGAACTCCACGAGCCGCCCGCGAATGGTCTGTGCGGCCGCCTGCGCCGCCTTCCCATTGAGATCCGAGCTCGCGGAGGCCGCCGTGGCGGAGGTGTTCGGTACTTTCGAGGTATCCGTCGCCGAAACGCGGATCGCCGCGAGCGGCAGCCCGAGCTCCGTCGCCACCACCTGCGCGACCTTGATGTAGAGGCCCTGGCCCATCTCGGTACCGCCATGGTTGAGCAGCACGGTTCCGTCCGTGTACACCTGGATGAGCGCGCCCGCCTGGTTGAAGGGGGTCGCCGTGAAGGAGATGCCGAACTTGACGGGTGTCAGCGCGATGCCGCGCTTGATCAACGGGTTCGCCGCGTTCCACTCGCCGATACTCCGGCGGCGTTGCAGATAGCGACTGCTCTCGGCGAGCCGATCGACGATCGCCGGGGTGTGGTTCTGCTCCACGAGCTGGCCGTAGTGGGTGATGTTGCGCGTGCCGATGCCGTAGAAATTGCGCCGCCGGACCGAGAGCGGGTCGAGGTGGCGTGCGCGTGCGATCGAATCGATGATCTGCTCGATCGCGAGCATGGCCTGCGGTCCACCGAAGCCGCGAAAGGCGGTGTTCGAGACCGTGTGGGTCTTGCAGCGATGGGAGACGATTTCCACGTGCTCGAGGAAATAGGCGTTGTCGAGGTGCATGACCGCGCGGTCGTTGACCGGTCCCGACAGATCGGCCGAATAGCCGCAGCGCGAGGCGAGCATGACGGTGAGCGCGAGCACGCGGCCGTCGTCGTCGAACCCGACGGTGTAATCGGCGATGAAATCGTGCCGCTTGCCGGTCATCATCATGTCGGTGTCGCGATCGAGCCGCAGCTTGACGGGTCGTCCGCTCTTGTGCGCGAGCACGGCCGCCGCGGCGGCAATCAGGGCGGGCTGAGTCTCCTTGCCGCCGAAACCGCCCCCCATGCGCCGGCATTGCACGGTCACCTGATGGGCGCGCCATCCGAGGGCATGTGCGACGATCTGCTGGACCTCGGACGGGTGCTGCGTGGAGCTCACGACGAGCATGCCCCGGTCTTCCTGAGGGAGGGCGATGGCGATCTGGCCCTCCAGGTAGAAGTGATCCTGGCCACCCATCTGCACCGTGCCTTGCAGCCGGTGAGGCGCCCTCGTCAGGACCTCATGCGGCGTTCCGCGTACCAGCCGCTGCGAGGGCAGTACGGCAGTGCCCGCCGCGAGCGCCCCGCGGATGTCGAGGATCGCCGGCAGGGGCTCGTACTCGATGCGCGCACACCGGGCGGCCTTGCGCGCGGTCGCGTAGGAGTCGGCAGCCACCGCGAAGACGGGCTGGCCGGCGTACTGCACCAGGTCGGCCGCGAAGATCGGATCATCGTGCACGGCGCTCCCATAGTTGTTCTCGCCGGGTACATCGGCTGCGGTTGCGACGGTGGCGACGCCCGCCATCCCCGCGACCGCAGTCAGATCCAGCCGCCGGATGTGCCCGTGCGCGATGCTCGAGAATCCGAAGGCCCCGTGCAGCGCGCCCGAGGGCAGCGCAATGTCATCGGCATATGTCGCCTGACCGCTGACGTGCAGGTGTGCGCTGTCGTGTGGAGGGTCTGCGGGCATGAAGCTCACGCTGACGGCACCGCCGGGAGCGCATGGACGGTGCGCGTCGCCACGGTCGGATGGGTATGCTCGAAATAGAACCGTCGCAGCAGATTGCGCGCAGTCTCCAGCCGAAAGGCGCTGCTGCCCCGCAGATCCGAGAGCGGGGTGAAATCCTCCGCGAGGCACACACTCGCGCGCACGATACTCGCCTCGCTCCAGCCGGCACCGATCAGTGCGCGTTCGGTGCGCACCGCCCGCGCCACGGTGGCCGCCATCCCGCCGTAGGCGAGGCGTGCGGTTACGATCTGTCCCTCCGCGACGCGCACTGCGAAGGCCCCACAGACCGCGGAGATGTCCTGATCGAAGCGCTTTGAGACCTTGTAGGCGCCGATAAACTCCCCCTCGCGGGGCGGCGGCACGAGCACGGACGCAATGAATTCACCGGGTTGCAGATCCTTGCGCTGATAGCCGAGATAGAAACGCTCGAGCGGCAGGCGGCGAACGTGGGCGCCCCGGCGCAGCTCGAGCTCGGCGCCGAGTGCCATCAACACGGGGATGGCATCGCCGATCGGGGAGCCGTTGGCGAGATTGCCGCACAGCGTGCCCGAGTTGCGAACAGGCGGCGAGCCGAACCGCTGCGCGAGCTCAGCGAGAGGCGGGAACGCCTCGACGAGCGCACCCCAGGCATCGGTCAGCGACACTGCTGCGCCGATCTGTAAGCCAGTGGCGCTGTTGCGGAGGCATTGAAGCTCCTCGACGTCCCCGATGTAGAGGATCGTCGGCAGCTCGCGCAGCTGCTTGGTGACCCAGAGACCCACATCGGTCCCACCGGCGAGCAACAACGCGCCGGGCTCCTCCGCAAACGCGGTCGCGAGCTCATCGATCGTGCGGGGAGCCAGGAAACCCGGCATCCGCAGCGACTGCCCCCGCTTGAGCGCTCGCAAGGCCGCACGGCGGGCCTGAGCGGCCGGCGCCGAGCGGCTCCAGTGACTCGGAGCAGGGTAGCCGTGCATCCGACATCCCGCGGCAATGATGGGGCGGTATCCGGTGCAGCGACACAGATTGCCGGAGATCGCCTCGAGCACCTGCTCGCGCGTCGCCTGCGGCGTCTTAAGGTACAGGGCGAACAGGGACATCACGAAGCCGGGAGTGCAGAAGCCACATTGCGATGCATGCTCATCGAGGAGCGCCTGCTG
>DATKPP010000058.1:0-14685 GCA_035524075.1 Steroidobacteraceae bacterium
CAGTAGTTGGTCTCGTTGTCGGCGTAGCGAATGCGCTGCACGGGCGTGCCGCAGGTCGGGCAGGGCTTGCCAAAGCGTCCATGCACCGCCATTCCCTCGCGAAACGCGGTGACCTTTTCCGGAAACCCATCCGCGGCCTCGCCGCGCAACCGCTCGGTCCACACTCGCAGCTGCTCGAGCGTCGCGGCGAACAGACGCGCCACCGCCTGATCATCGATGCGACTGGTCAGGAGGACGGGGGAGAGCTGCGCGGCGTGCAGGATCTCATCCGAATAGGCATTGCCGATTCCGCTGAAGAGCCGTGGATCGGTGAGCGCGCGCTTGAGCGTGTGATTCTCGCTGCGCAAGCGCTGTGCGAACTGCGGTAAGGTCGATTGAAGCGGTTCCAATCCGCCCGGATCGTGCAATCGCAGGGCGTCCTCGCCTTGAGCCAGATGCAGCGCAGCGCGTCGCTGGGTTCCAGCCTCGGTGAGCGTCAGCGTTCCGCTTTCGAACCGAAAGCGAGCGAGCGACGAGCGCTTGGACTCGCGGCTGCCGCGGGCAAACCAGTGCAGGCGGCCTGCGATCATGAGATGCACTACCAGCCAGAGATCCCCCTCGAGCCCGATCGCGATGCGCTTGCCGATCCGGCGCACCTCGCGCACGCGGCGGCCCGCGGCGGATTGAATGGGCGGCGTGACGGTTCGCAACACGAATGGCGAGACGATCGAGACCTGCTCGAGGCGCTGCCCGAGCAGGCGGTGCTGGAGGGCCTCGAGGTAGACGGTGAGGTCCGGGAGCTCGGGCATTATTTGGCGTTCGTCGATGCGCCTCCGCGCACCTCGATCCCACCGGCGCGCTCCACGCAACGCATGATCGTCGTGAAGTCCTCGTCCGGGCCGATCTCGTTGAACGTTTGCAGCCAGAGCTGCCGCACGGCGCTTGCGACCCAAAGCGTCAGTCCGAGCGATTCGGCCTCCTCGAGACAGAGCTTCAGATCCTTGTACATCAGGCGTGTGGCGAAGCCGGCATCGAACCGGCGCGGCAGGATGGACTTGGGGAATTTGTCCTGGCTGGCGCTGTTGCGGCCGGTGCCGGCGTTGATCACCTCGATCATCGTGTCCGGATCGAGCCCCGCCTTGACCCCGAGCAGCATGGCCTCGGAGGTGATGGCGAGGGCGGTGCCGGACAGGAGGTTGTTCACGAGCTTCATCATCTGGCCGAGCCCGGGCTTCGATCCGACATGAAACGGGCGGCCGATCACGGCCAGGAGTGCCTGCAGTTGATCGAACTCCCCACGCTCGCACGCCACCATCACGGCGAGTGTGCCCGCGCGCGCACCGGCCACCCCACCGCTCACCGGGGCGTCGATGAGGGAGACGTTCTTGGCCGCAAGCCCCGCGGCGACTCTGGCGGACGTGCGCGGTCCTGAGGTGGACAGATCGATCATCCGCTCGACACGGGTGCCGGCGGAGATCCCATCGGCACCGAGGGCCACGGCCTCGACGATCTGCGGGGTGGGCAGGCTCGCAAACACCGTATGTGCGAGCGAGGCGACTTCGGCGGGCGAGTGTGCGGGACGGGCTCCACGGGACAGGAGCGGCGCCATGGCCTGCGCGCTCACATCGTGAACGACGAGCGAGTGCCCGGCCGCGAGCAGCCGGGCGGCCATCGGAGCGCCCATGTTGCCCACTCCCACGAAGCCGATGAGCTCTGGCATCCTCGATCTCCCCGGTCTCAAGGGCCCTTGAATTCCGCGAGGCCGGCCTGCGCCGTGCGAAACGCTTCGACGCCGGCCGGAACGCCCGCGTAGATCGTCGCCTGTAACAGCGTCTCCTGGATCTCCTGCGGTGTGCAGCCGTTGCGCAGGGCACCCATGACGTGCAACTTCAGCTCATGCTGCCGATTGAGTGCGGCCAGCATCGCGATGTTGAGAAGGCTGCGGGTCTTGCGTGGCAGACCCTCGCGCGTCCATACGGCTCCCCAGCAGTACTCGGTCACCAGCTCCTGCAAAGGACGCGAGAACTCGTCGGCTTGCGCGAGCGACTTCTCGACGTAGTCGGCGCCGAGTACGGCCTTGCGCGCGGCGAGGCCACGATCGAAGAGACTCTGGGTCATGGGTGTGCTCCACCGGGGGTGATTGAGTTGCGCATCAAGGGTCGGCTCGCGGCCGCGACGGCTCGCGCTGTGCCGTGCCCGGTCAATGGGCGCGGGCCCAGAGCCTGCGGGTGGCGAGCCGCGCGCCTTCGACCAGCGATTGCAGCTTCATCCAGCAAAATGGGGGGAAGACGGCGCCGAATCCGGCGAACGTGCCAAAGCCGCAATCCGTCCCGGCGATCACCCGCTCGCGACCTACGACGCCCGCATAGCGCTCGATGCGCTGCGCGACCAGCTCCGGATGCTCCACGTAATTGGTGTTGGAGCCGATGACCCCCGGAACGAGGACCTTGTCATCGGGAAGCTTGAGCGCCTTCCAGGCTTCCCACTCGTGCTCGTGCCGCGGATTGGCGCCCTCGATGAGCAGCGCGGCGGGCTTGGCCTTGATGACGATCGGAAAGATCTTGTGGCAGTCGAGATCGTGGACGTGCGAGCCCTCGTAGTTGCCCCAGCACACGTGCAGGCGCACACGATCGGCGGGGATGCGCTCGAGCGCGTGATTGAGCGCCTCCACCTGCAGCTCTGCATAGCGCAGGAACTGCGCATCCGTGAGCTCCTTGAAACGGCTGTGGCGCCCCATCGCGAGATCCGGACAGTCCAGCTGCAAGAACAGTCCCGAGGCCACGATGAGCTCGTACTCCGCGCGCATGGCCTCGGCGAGCGCGCCGAGGTACTCCTCGTGTGATTTGTAGTACTCGTTGGGCTGGAATACGGAGATGGTGCCGGGGGAGACCGCATTCATGAAGCCGTGCTCCACCTTGGCAGCGGCAAGCGCGGCCTTCAGGTTGGAGATGTCGCGTTTGAGTCCGCTCAGATCGCGAACCGCGACCGGCCCGCGGCACACCGGACGCTTGTAGGTGGCCGAATGACCCGCCTTGACCAGTCGGTCGCGATACTCCGGGAACTCATCGAGATCCTGCGGGGTAGGGCGCGGGGAGTCCCCCTCGAAGCCGGTCAGGCGATGGCGGATGTAGGTCGCGTAGCTGATCTTGCTCATCTCGCCGTCGCTCAGCACGTCGATCCCGGTGTCTGCCTGCTGGCGCACGATGGCATCGACCGCGCGGCGAATGACGGTCTCGAAGTGCACCCGGTCGAGCGGCTCGCCCCGATCCTCCGCGAACAGGCAATCGACCACGTCCTGCGGACGAGGAAGGCTGCCCACGTGGGTGGAGAGAATACGTTCGGTACTGCGGAGCATGGCTCCGTCCTCCGTGCGAATGGGGGGCCCGCTCGCGAGGCGGGTCTGCACGTTAGGCTGGCCGGGACGGGGCTGTCAATTGCGTCGCGGCGCGTTAGAGTTTGCCCGCATGAGCGATGACAGCGTGATCGTGGTGGGCGCAGGTCCCGTGGGGCTGCTCACCGCGCTTGGCCTGGCGCAATCGGGCGTGGCCGTCACCGTGCTCGAATGCGAGCCGGCCATCGTCAACTCGCCTCGCGCAATCGTCTATCACTGGTCGGTGCTCGAAGGGCTCGATCGGCTCGGGATTCTCGCTGACGTGAAGCGCATCGGGCTCGTCAAGCAGGACTACATGTATCGCATCTTCGCCACGGGAGAGACGATCGCGTGGAGCCTCGCTCCGCTTGCGAGGTACACCGACTATGCCTACAACGTTCACCTCGGGCAGAACAAGCTTGCCGAGATTGCACTGGAGCACCTGCGGCGATTGCCCGGAACGAGCGTGGCATGGAACACCCGTGTGACGGGCCTTGCGCAGGATGCCGCCGGTGTCACCGTGCAAGCGATCACGCCCGAGGGCCAGCGCGAGTTCCGTGCCGGCTGGCTGGTCGGGGCCGACGGGGCGCGCAGCGCCGTGCGCCAGGCACTCGGCCTCGATTTCCCCGGCACCACCTGGCCGGAGCGCTTTGTCGCCACCAATGTCCATTACGACTTCGAGCAGATGGGACTGGCGCGCGCCACGTTGCAGATCGACGCACGTTACGGGGCCATCATCGTGAAGATCGACGACTCGGGTCTGTGGCGCTGCACCTATTGCGAGGATGCCAGCCTTCCGGAGCCGAGCGTGTCGGAGCGCATCCCGGCGTACTTCGCCGCAGTCCTCGCTCCGGGCACGGCCTATCAGCTGGAGCAGTACTCACCTTATCGCATGCACCAGCGCGCCGCGGAGCACTTCTACATGGGGCGTGTCATGCTCGCCGGAGATGCCGCCCACGTCACCAACCCGACCGGCGGGCTGGGTCTGACCTCCGGGATGTTCGACTGCTTCGTGCTCTACGAGGCGCTCGCGGCGGTCATCCGGCGCGCTGCCGGCACCGAGGTGCTCGAGCGCTACTCGCAGGAGCGCCGGCGCGTCTTCTGGGAGATCGCCTCCCCGCAGGCGTGCGAGAACAAGCGCCTCATCTATCACTCGAGCGATCCGCTCAGGCTCGAGCAGGACCTGAAAGCCCTGCGCCGCTACGCGAGCGATCAGGATTTCCTCATCGAGCGCTCGCTGTTCACACGACGCCTGCAGACGCCGTCGCTGCTCGGATAGGCCTCAAATAGAGGATAATGCATGCGCCGGCGCGTTTCAGTCGTCAGGCGTGGCGCGGAGGTGCTGGATGAAGGATCTGCGAGACAAGGTGGCTTTCGTCACCGGCGGGGCGAGCGGAATAGGACTCGGTATCGTCAAGGCGCTGCTTGGGGCGGGGGCGAAGGTGGCCATCGCAGATCTGCGCCAGGACCATCTCGATGCCGCGCTGCAGGAGATCGGGGATCGCGGACTGCGCGAGCGCGCCCACGGGCTGAAGCTCGATGTCTCGGATCGCTCCGGGATGGCGCGCGCCGCAGCCGAGGTCGAAAAGAGATTCGGCAAGGTTCATGTGCTCGTGAACAACGCAGGGGTGGGCGTCGAAGGACCGCTGCGTCGTGCGACGTACGATGATTGGGACTTCGGCCTGGGTGTCAATCTGGGCGGCGTGATCAACGGCATTCAAACATTCGTGCCGCGCATCCGCGCGCATGGCGAGGGCGGGCACGTCGTGAACACCGCCTCGCTCGCCGGGCTGGTGTGGATGCCGTCGTTCATGGCCATCTACACGACGAGCAAGGCGGCGGTCGTGGCGCTCTCGGAGTGTCTGCGTGACGACTTGATCCCCGACCACATCGGCGTGTCGGTTCTGTGCCCCGGCCCGGTCAAGAGCAACATCCATCAGGCAGGACGCAATCGACCCGATCGGTTCCGGGGGACGAGTGGCTTTGCCGAGTCGGAGGCTCAACTCGCTCAGCGCGTGGTGTCTCCGCTTTGGATGGATCCCGAAGCAGTCGGGGAGAAGGTCCTGCGCGCCATCCGCAACGAGGAGTTCTACATCATCACGCATGGTGAATGGCGCGAGGCTTTCATGGAGCGGGCGCAGGCCATTGCGGAGGCCATGCCGAAGGAAGTCAATCCGGAGCTGATCAGATCGTTGCGCGAGCGCCGCACGGAGGCGGGCCCGGAGCCGGGAGCCTCGAGTAAGGCCTAGGCCGACCCGCGACCGCCGCTCGCGCTCGCGCGAGCCTAGAGGCCCGGATTGCGGTAATGATGGTCGGGGGTGAATGGGGCCGGAAAAAGCTCGTGCGGCACCGTGGGAGGTCGATCGGGCGGTAGCTCCTGCTCCGGGCGCGTGTTGGGCAGTGGGTTCTTCGCCCAGCCGTCGGCGTAGGGCGCATACATGCGAAAGAAGGAGTGCAGGGTCTTGAGCTTCCACACGCCGTCCTCCTTCACGTACTCGTTCTCGTAGGTTCCAAGTCCCCACAGCGCGTATCGCTGGTATTCCCCGACCTGTGCGAAGAAGCGCCAGCGCCCCTGCGCCCGTTCACCCTCGGGAGCGATGGTGACGATCGGCTGCAACTGGATGTGCTCGAACAGCTTGCCTCGGGTGAGACCTCGAGGCTCGAGCCAGCGCAGGTACTGCAGCACCCGTTCCCGGCCCACAAATACGCCACGCCCGCCGATCTCGAGCGTACCGTCCGCCGCGAAGAGGTCAGCTGCCTCGTTCCAGAGCGCCTTGTCGACGAAGTAGCCGTAGCTGCGCTGCAGGTTCTCGATGGCACGCTCGTCCGCGAGCCGCGCAAGCGTGGCCCCGATGCTGGAGAGACGTCGGGCGAGGTGCGCAAGCTCACCACTGAGCTCGTGCGCGCGCAGCTCTCCCGACCGCTCGGTGCCTTCGTTCGCCGCGGCACGGTACTCGCTCGCACCGGAGCCACCCGCCTGGATCGGCCGTCCCGTCACGGGATGCGCATAGTGAAATGGCGGCACGTAGACCTCAGGGAAGGCTTCGTACACTTCGCTGGGCGGCCCGTCGGGGGGAATCCGATCGCTCGGTCTGGCCGCGGGTCGCGGTCCGCTCATCCAGCCCTCGGCGTAACGCGCGAAGTACGTCGTGTAGACGTGGTCTCGCTTGAATCTCCAGCGGCCATCCTCGTTGACGAACTCGTTCTCGTACACGCCGCCGTGCCAGAGCGCGGGGCCCTGGTAAGTCCCGAGCTGGCCGAAGGCACGGCTGCGCGCCCATGCGCGGCTCCCATCGATCGCGACATGGATCAGAGGCTGCCACTGCTGATGGTTGTGGAGGTGATTGGCCTCGATGCCCTGCGGACCGAACAGCTCGAGCGCGCGCCGGATACTCGTGCGGCCGGCATAAACTCCACGCTGCGAGATCTCCATCGTCGCATCGGTCGCGAAGAGCTCCGCGAGCTGATCCCACTGCTGCTTGTCCAGGTAGTAGCCGTAGGCCGAGATGAGATTCTCGATCTGCTGCGCATCGTGCAGACGCATGAGACGGCGCTCGGCCCAGGCGATCGCCCTGAGCAAGTCAGCCTCGGCGCCGTCGATTCCGGGGGCGGCGGCGGCCTGTGCCGCAGCCTTGAGCACTTCGGCTGGCTGCTGATAGTGAAAGGAGGGCACATGAACACCCGGCCAGGTTTCGTAGCGCTCGCTCGGCGGCTCATCCGGCGGCAGCGTTGCTGCGATGAGCTTCCCGCCGGTGCAATCACGATGGGCAGACCAGCCGCCCTCGTACGGCACGATGAAGGTTTGATACCAGTGCAGTCGCGCGATCTTCCAAACGCCCCTCACGCTCTCGTATTCGCACTCGTAGGGACCCTCGCCCCAGAGTGCCTGGCCGCCGAGCTCTCCGGCCAGGATGAATGCGCGCCAGCGACCCTTGGCGCTGCGGGCATCTGCTGCGACGCTCACGACCGGCTGCAACTGGAACCACTCGTGGAGTCTTCCGGGCTGCACCCCGGAGCGACCGCCGCCCAGCGCATATAGGTACTGCCGAATGCGCTCGCTGCCACGGTACACCCCGTCGAGGCCCATCTCGAGCGTGGCATCCTCGCTGAAGAGCTGCGCAGCCTCGTCCCACAATGCGCGATCGAGGTAGTAGCCGAGCGCGCGCTGCAAACGCTTGACGCAGCTTGCGGCGTGCAGCCGAGCGGTTTGTACCTCGAGGAAGGCAAGCCGCGACAAGAGCGCTGCGGCGCGGGGGGCTGTGCTCATCGGCGTTCCCTCAGGACCTCGCTTGCGCCTCGAGATCCCACCACAGATCGAGGTAGCGCCCGCCGAGCGCGTCATATCGCTTGGCGGCGAGCGCCGCAACCACATCGCAGCAGCGCGCGAGGTCCTTCGCGGAGTCCTCCGGGGTGCGGCCTCTCAGCATGGCCACCCCTTGAGGCACCCAGCGCTGCGCCTCCGGAGAGCCGATCGTGAGTTTCGCCATCTCGGTCGTGATGGTGCCCGGGTGCAGCGCGAAAGCCCTCACCCCGTGCTCGCGCAGCTCGAGATCCACGGTTTCGGACAGACGCACGAGGGTGGTCTTGCTCACGGCGTAGGCCGAGAGGTGCGGGACCGGATCGACGCCTGCGCTCGAGACGATGTTGATGATGCGGCCCTCGTGCTTCGCGCGCATCGCGGGGATGAGGGCACTCATGAGGAGCAGGGGCCCGAGAACGTTGACCTGCTGCGCACCCCACCATTCGAGCGGGTCCACGACACCGATGGGGCCGTAGGGGCCGGGGATGCCTGCGTTGTTGACGAGAATGGAGACGGAGCCGAATCGGGCCGCGGCCGCGGCTACCGCGGCGCTCACCGCGGGGGCGCTCGTCACATCGGCTTCGACCGCGAGAGCATCTCCACCATCCCGGCGGATCTGATCGACCGCCTCCTCGAGCTGCGCACGCGTACGCGCGATCAGCGTTACCCCGGCACCCTCGGCAGCCAGTCGGCGGGCGATCGCCCGGCCGATGCCGCGACCTGCCCCCGTGACCAGAGCGGATTGGCCGGCAAGCGATGGGTGCACGGGCAGTTCCCCACCTCAGGTGCGCGCGGGCGGGCTGATCACCCAGGAATACAGGGTGGGCGCGCCATCCGGCACGAGCCTCGTGTGACGGAGCGGCACCGGTGCAAGCCCGCTCCATCCGCCCCGCGACTCGATCAGCGCGATCTTAGATGCAAGCTCTGCGGGCCAGCTGCTCGAGGGGGCACTGCGGATGGCACCGACGAGCGCGCGGGGACCGGCGAGGGCGTGCCCGAACTTCCCATCGGCACGGCATACGTGGGCGCCACGATAGACGACCCGCATGCGGTGATCCCATGCCAGCTGCTCGAGACAGAATAGCGCCGCATAGGTCGTGAGCCCGGCGACGGATACCGCACGCTCCTTCCAGAGCGGGTACAGCTCACGGTACCAAAGATCCGTCACATCGCCCTGCAGGTTGCGTGTTGACAATCCGTGGCGCCGCGCGCTTGCCCCGAAGCGCAGGGCCTCTGGGAAACGCTCATCGAGCAGCACGGCGTGCAGCGGCACACGGGGCTGCCGCGCGATCGCTCGCTTCGGTCCGACCCACACCGCGAGCGCGGCGGTGAGCGAGCCAGCAAGGCCTGCCCGTATCAATTGCCGGCGGCTGAGCGGGGTGGCGTGCACCCGGGCAGTATAGGGCCTCCCCGGGTGGTCTTGCCGTTTTCCCGAGAAGGACTAACCTTCGCAGCATGAATCTCACGGCAGAGTGCGAGCCAGGACGCGCCGCCCTGGCCCCCGCCGGCTCCTCCCACGAGATGCTCGTGCGCCACTTCTGCACGCTCTTCCGCGGCGATCGCGAGCGAGCCTATGTCGAGCGGGTGGCCGATCGCATCGAGCACGGTGGAGCGGCCGTCACGATTCACCCGCGGGGTCCGCTCGAGACGGTACGCGTGCTCGAGATTCTCCGCAGCGCACACCCGCTCGAGGTCGCCGAGCACGATCTTTCGAGCCAGACGTTCGAGCATGCGGCAGCCGCGCACGCGCGACCATGGATTCGCTCGTTCTGGGTGGAAACCGATCATCCCGTCGATTGCATCTATTGCCGGCTATTCGAGGGACACGGCCCCTCCTGACTGGACGGCCCTTCCGCAGGGCTCGGCCTTCCAGCGGGCTACGCCTGCGCGTCACAATGCAGAGCTGCCGCAGCCCTCCGGAGTGAGCCATGGCCGATACCGTGTTCAAGAAGATCATCGCGGGTGAGATCCCAGCCCACAAGGTGTACGAGGACGAGCGCATCCTCGCGTTCCTGGATATCGGGCCGCTGAGCCCCGGCCACGTCCTGGTGGTCCCCAAAGAGCCCGCCGAGACCCTGGATCAGCTCTCGGATGAGTCCGCGGCGGCGCTCGGGCGCGTGTTGCCGCGTCTGTGCCGTGCCGTCATCCAGGCGACGGGGGTGCGTGAGTACAACGTGCTCGAGAATAACGGGCGCGGCGCGCATCAGATGGTGCAGCACGTGCATTTCCACATCATCCCGAAGCCCCACGAGCGCGCAGGTCTCGGTATCGGCTGGCCGGCGGGGAGCCTCGGTGCGGAGGCTTCCGAGCTTGCAGCGAAGATCCGCGCCGCGCTGCGCTAAGATGTTAGGCTCTGCTTGAGGAGAGAGACGATGGCTGCCACGACTGAGCAAACGACCGCACCCCGCTCGAGCGCGCCTGCCACGGGCACGGTTGTCGCGGGGCGCCCGATGCCGCGATTCCACCGTATAGAGGTGCAGCCGCTCACGGGAGCGTGCGGCTGCGAGATCCACGGAGTGGACACCTCACGGGCGCTCGATCCGGAGACACTCGCCGAGGTCATGCTGGCGTTCGAGCATTTCCTGGTGGTGATGTTCCGCGATCAGAGGCTCACTCCGGAGCAGCACAAGGCGTTCTCCGGCTACTTCGGCGAGATTACCGAGCTGCCGCAGGCGCCCACCTACGGGGGCCACTCGGACATGCAGGAGGTACGGCGCGAAGCCGACGAGCCCGAAAGTGTCGTACCGTCCTTCGAGCATTTCCACACGGACAGTCCGTTTCTCGAGCGCCCGCCGCTGTGCATCGTCATGCGTGCGCTCGATGTGCCGAGGTACGGCGGCGATACCGCCTTTGCGAACATGTACCTGGTGTACGAAGACCTCTCCGAGGGGCTCAAGAGAACCCTCGAGGGCCTGAAAGTCGTCTACTCCGGCAAGGAGATCTGGTCGCGGAACGCAAAGCTCGACAAGGACCGGCAGCTGCGGCTACGCGAGCACCACGGCTTTCGGGAGGATCAGCTCGAGAGCATTCATCCGGCCGTTCGGCGTCATCCGCGCACCGGCCGGCAGTCGCTCTACGTCACCACGGCCTACTTCAAGCGATTCGTCGGCTGGACGGAGGATGAGAGCCGGGCGCTGCTCGTGTATTTGCAATCACTCCCGCAGCGCATTCAATATCACTGCCGGATCCGCTGGCAGCCCGATACCCTCATCGTCTGGGACAATCGCTTCCTGCAGCATCGCGGCATTCACGACTATCGCGCCGAGCGGCGCCATCTCATCCGCACGACCGTGATGGGCGAGCGGCCGATCTAGCGGTGAGGGCGCAAGGCGAGACTCGCCCTCCCGCCGCCGCCCGGGAGTGGAACGCCTATGCGGTCTACACCCTGGGCTTTCTCACGCTGATCTCGGCATTCAACTATCTCGACCGCGGGATCTTCGGTCTCGCGCTGCCGCTCATCAAGCGGGACATTCACGCCTCCGACACGCAGCTCGCGCTGGTCTCCGGACTCGCATTCGCGGTGGTCTATTCGCTCGTCGGCCTGCCGGTTGCCTCGCTCGCCGACCGGCGCAGCCGCCGCGATCTGATCACGATCGGATTCGCCTTCTGGAGCGTGATGACGGGGGTGACGGCGCTCATCTCGAGCATCGGGCAGCTCGCGGCTGCCCGGCTCTTCCTGGGTGCGGGCGAGGCTTGCGGCATCGCCCCCTCGAACTCCATGGTATCGGATCTGTTCCGAGAGTCGCGCCGCCCGCTGGCGCTGGGCATCTTCGGCATCGCGAGCTCGATCTCGTCGTTCCTTTTCTACCCGGTCATCGGGTGGATCGGGCAGCGGCACGGATGGCGGGCGATGTTCAGCGCATGCGCATTGCCGGGGCTCGCCCTCGCGATCCTCTTCCGCCTGACCGTGCGCGAGCCGGCGAGGGGTGCCGCCGAGGGAAACTCGCAGAGCCTCGATGCGCACTCGCTCCGGGAGAGCGTCCGCTTTCTGGTGGGGTCGCGCTCGTATCTGCTGATGCTGGCCGGCGCGATGTTCATGGGCGCGAGCGTCTATGCCGCGAGCACCTGGCACGCGACCTTCCTGTGGCGGGTTCACCATCTGAGGATCGGCCAGGTCGCAAGCTCCATCGGCCGGATCCAGGGCCTGTTCGGAGCCACCGGCATTCTACTCGGCGGCATCCTCACCGATGCGCTCGGGCGTCGCGATGCCCGCTGGCGCTTGCGCCTCCCGGCGCTTGCATGCCTGCTCGCGGGACCTGCGGAGGTGCTCTTCCTGCTAGGCAACACCCGTCTGCTCTGGACGGCGGGGCTGGCCTTGACGAGCCTGTTCACGCTCCTGCATCAGGCTCCCATCTTCGCCGCGGCGATGAGCGTCGCCCGTGTACGCATGCGCGCCGTGGCGATCGCCCTGCTGGTACTGGCTTCCGGGCTCCTCGGCCAGGTGGTCGGGCCGTTCCTCGTCGGCTTTCTCAACGACCGGCTCGCCGCGAGCCTCGGCAGCGGCGCCGTGCGTTACTCGTTGCTCCTGGTCAGCCTCTGCGCCGTGCTCGGCGGGGCGGCCTTCTGGGCCGCTCTGCGAACCTTTGCTGCAGACCGCGAGCGCGCGTTGCACGCCGCCCAGGTGTGACTACGGGGGAGGCGTCGGCCCCTCGCTCACTTGCACCATGTCATCCGGGCGCATCCACTTGCGAAATGCCGCTTGCACCTGCTTGGCGCTGAGCTCGATGTAGTGCCGGGCTGCGCGGGTGGGCTCATCGAGCGGCAGGTCGAGGTCATTGCGCTCGATGAATCCGCCGGCGATATCGTCGATGCTCGCTTCCTCGAGCGGAATCTCGTGGAGCAGTAGCGACTTCACGCGCGTGAGCTCATCGGGCGCCGCCGGTCCGTTCTGCAGCGAGCGAACCGCCCGCAGCGCGATCGCCGCCGCCCTGGAGACATTCTGCGGATCGCTTGCGAAGCGGATGAAATAGACCGAGCGGGTTCGCCCGGCCTGCAGGTCGGAGCCGACGTTGTAGACGAGCCCCGTGTTCTTGCGCAGCGCGATACTCAGCCGCGTCGAATAGAAGCCTCCCCCCAGCACTGCGTTGCCCAGATTCAACGCGTAGTAGTCCGGACTCGAGCGCGTGAGGTCCAGGCTCTGCGCGAGCGTCACGATGTCCTGCACCCGACTGCTGTCGGGCACGTTGATGATGCTCGGCGCATTGGGAGGCGCAGGGGGAAGGTCGGTCTGCGGCTTGGGCCCGCTCGCACTCCAATCGCCGAAGTACTTCGACACGATCGCCTGGGCCTGCTCGAGCGGCACGTGCCCGATCACGACGATGGTGGTGAGATCTGGACGGAAGGTCGTCCGGTAATACTCGCTCACGTCCTGCGGCGTGAGGGAGTGAACGCTGAGCGGGGTCGGCTCGCGCAAGCTGGGATCGGTCGCCGGAAACAGCGCCGCCCGCAGCGAGCGCTGCGTGAGGAACGTAGGGCTCTTGTCGCGCGCGGCGACGACCTCGGCGAGCTGTCCCTGCACGATCCTCATCGGCTCGAGCGGCAGTGCCGGGTGCAACTCGTTCTCGGCGAGCAGCTGCACGGCGCGATCGAAGTTCTCCGAGAGGGATTGCACGACGAAGTCGCTCCCCGCGCGCTCGCGCGCCCCGATGTCATCGAGCGCACGCTGGAAGGCGAGGCGATCGAGAGTGCGCGTTCCATAGGAGAATAGCTCATCGAGCACCGCAGCCACCCCCTCCTGGCCGCGCGGGGTCTCGACCTCGGCGCGGCTGCGGATGTGGCCGAATACACTGACGGTGTCGCTCACATCCTCGGGCTGCACGATGAGCGTGACGCCATTGGCGAGGTGCGTCACCACGGGGTGCGTCGTGGAAGGCGGCACCGCCAGGCGTGTGACGGCCGCGCGGGCCCACTGCGGGAGGCTCGTGGGCTTGGCCTCGCCGAGCGAGATGTTCTCCTGTCCCCCGAATCCCCCGCTCGCCGGCGTGGGCGGTCCAGAGCCCTGCGGCAGCATCACCGCGGAGACCGCATCGTCGAGCTTGAGATATTTCCGGGCCACGCGATTCACGTCCTCGACCGAGACCTTCTCGATCCGGGTGAGATCCTCCTCGGGCGAGGTGAGCCCATAGAGCGCGACGGCATCCGACCAGACCGAAGCCAGTCCCGCGATGGAGTTCTTCAGAAACTCCGTCTCGCGTCGCTCCTGCAGCTTGGCGGCTGCGACCAGGTCGGCCGGAACGCCATCGCGGGCCACTCGAGCGAGAATCGCCCTGACCTCCGATGCGAGCGTCTTGGGGTCGGCATCGCTTGCGAACGCCACCACGGCATAGGCTAGGCCGGCCTTCGGAAGGGGGTCGAGCTCGAAATCCGCATCGAGTGCCTTGCCCTCGGGTACCAAGCCGTAGAGCTCGAAACGGTGACTGCTCAGCACGTCGGTCAGTACCTCGAGCGCGGGAAAGTCGGGGCTGTCGAGCCCCGGGACGCGTACCGCAATCATCTGTGTGCCGGTCGGCCGATCGGTCTTCACGGTGAAGGAGTGAGCCTGCATCGGTCGCGGCTCGACGGCTGGCCGGGCCGGCAGATGCTTGCGAGGAATCCCACCGAACAGCTGACGCACCTTGGCGAGCGTCGCATCCAGCTCGATGTCGCCCACGATGATCAGGATGGCGTCGTTCGGGGCATACCAGGTGTCGTAGAACTGCTTCAGCATCTGGGCGGTGGTCTTGTCGAAGGAGGGACGGGTGCCCAGCGCGTCGTGCGCATAGGGTGTATCGGCGAAGGCCAGGGCGCGCAGTTTCTCGTACAGCACGTACGGCGGACTGGACAGATCCTGAGCGACCTCCTGCTCGATCGCGCCGCGCTCGTGCGACCATTCCTTGGCGGAATCATCGACCCCGCGCATGCGCACCGCCTCGATATGCAGCGCCAGGTCGAGGTCCTCGGCGGGCACCGTATAGAGGTACTGCGTGATGCTCTCGCGCGTGTCGGCGTTGAAATTGCCGCCCATGATGCTGCCGATGTCGGCGAGCTGATCGGCCGT
>DATKPP010000059.1:0-53291 GCA_035524075.1 Steroidobacteraceae bacterium
CGACCGTTCACCTCGCTCTGCAGAGCTCGGTTGCTCGTGAACAGCACGATGTTGACCAGCACCAGGAGTGCGCACAGTGCCCCCAGGGTGCTGAGCACCCAGTACTGGGAGTGCTTGAGCATGCTCTAGGTTAGGCTCAGGCCCGGCGCGCTTGCAACTGCCCCACCGCCCGGATGCACTAAGTTAAGAGGCGCCCTCCTGCAGCTTGGAGGTGCACAGGTCGTAGATGGAGCTCATGACCATGCACACCGAGTGCGTCATGGCGACTTCGATGCCCTTGAGGGCCGCATCCTTGATGGCTGCAGTGAGCTGTTCCAGCTGCTCCTCGGAGAGGTTGTCCGGCAGTCTCGTGGTGATCTGGAGCGAGGGGACGTCCTCGACGATCTCGCGTAACAGCCGGTAGACGCGATCGGCCTTGGCCCGCATCAACTCCTCGTCATCACCGAACAGCTCACCGATCGCGACCAGCCCGGCGGTCGTCCTGGAGCGCGTCTGCTCCCACTCGCGCTCGGCGCCAAATGCGGCGTGAATCACCTCGCCCATGACTTCTCTCTCGCAAGATCCGTACCCTGCCGTGCAGCAGGCGTGGGCGCCGCCGCTGACTTAAGTCTTTGTTTTTCGGCGTGCTTTCGTCTTCGGTCCGCGCTTTGGCCGCGCGACTCGCCTCACCCGCGCCGCCGGCTGCGGCGGCGGTGTCTCCACCCCGCGCAGCTCCTCCAGAATCGCGGGGTTCTCGAGCGTCGAGGTGTCCTGCGACACCTCCTCGCCGCGGGCAATCGCGCGCAGCAAACGGCGCATGATCTTCCCCGAGCGTGTCTTGGGAAGTACCTCCGTCAGGCGAATCTCATCGGGTTTCGCAATCGCTCCCAGCTGCTCGCCAACCCACGAGCGCAGCTCCTCGATGAGCGCCGCTGCCGCACCCCCCAGAGGCTTGGAGCCTCGGCACACGACGTATGCGAACACGGCCTCGCCCTTGACCTCGTGAGGTTTGCCGACCACGGCTGCCTCGGCGATGCGCGGATGGGCAACCAGAGCCGACTCGACCTCCATCGTACCGAGGCGATGCCCCGAGACATTCAGCACATCGTCGATACGGCCCATGATCCAGAAGTACCCGTCGGCATCGCGGTGCGCGCCATCGCCGGCGACGTACAGACGGCCTTTGAACTTCTCCCAGTACGTCTCGCGATAGCGCTCGTTGTCTCCCCAGATGGTTCGCAGCATCGAGGGCCAGGGATTGCGGATCACGAGGTAGCCGCCGGTGTCCGCGCGAGTGACTCGCTCGCCGTGCTCGTCCACGATGTCCGCCTCGATGCCCGGCAATGGTACGGTGCAAGAGCCGGGCTTCGTCGGCGTGACTCCCGGGATGGGCGCAATGAGAATCGAGCCCGTCTCCGTCTGCCACCAGGTATCGACGATCGGGCAGCGCTGCCCGCCGATCACGCGGTGGTACCACATCCAGGCCTCGGGATTGATGGGCTCGCCCACCGTGCCCAGCAGCCGCAGGCGCGACAGGTCATGGCGCGCGGGCAGCTCCTCGCCGAGCTTCATCAGGGCGCGAATCGCCGTGGGAGCGGTGTAGAAGATCGTTACGCGGTGCGTCTCGCAGATCTTCCAGAAGCGAGCCCCGTCGGGCCACACGGGCGCGCCCTCGTAGAGCACGACCGCGGCGCCTGCGGCCAGGGGGCCGTACGCGACGTAGGAGTGCCCAGTCACCCAGCCCACATCGGCCGTGCACCAGAAGACATCATCCTCCCGCACGTCGAGGACCCACTGGCAGCTGGTCTTCGCCCCGAGCAGATATCCCGCGCTCGAGTGCTGAATACCCTTCGGTTTGCCGGTCGAGCCGGAGGTGTAGAGCAGGAAGAGCGGATGCTCCGCCTCGACCCACTCGGGCTCGCACACCGGCGCTTGGCCTTCGACGAGCTCGTGCCACCACACGTCCCGCCGGGCATGCATGGGGACGGGTCGCCCGGTGCGGCGGTAGACGATGACCTTCTCGATCGTCGGACAGCCGCCGGCGAGTGCCTTGTCCGCGGCGGCCTTCAGCTCGATGATGTGACCGCCGCGCCAGCCGCCGTCGGCCGTGATGAGGATGCGCGCGCCGGCGTCCTCGATCCGATCCTTGAGCGAGAGCGCCGAGAAGCCGCCGAATACCACCGAATGAATGGCGCCGATGCGTGCGCACGCGTGCATCGCGATGAGCGCCTCGGGCACCAGCGGCATGTAGATGACCACCCGGTCGCCGCACTTGACGCCCTGCGCCCGCAACGCGTTGGCGAAGCGGCAGACCTCGGCATGCAGCTGCTGGAAGCTCAGGCGCCGCGAGTCCCCCGGCTCGCCCTCGAAGATGACCGCGGTTGCGTGTCCACGCGCAGCCAGGTGCACATCCAGGCAGTTGACCGACACGTTCAGCCGCCCATCGATGAACCAGGCGAAGTTGGGAGCGCGCGAGCGATCGAGCGTGATCGTGAAGGGTGTGTGCCAGCTGAGCTCGGCTCGCGCAAGCTCCGCCCAGAAGGCCTCCGGGTCGGCCGACGCTCGGTTGCGCATGGCCTCGAGATCCCGAGGGCTCACGCGCGCCCGCGCCGTGAAGTCGGGTGCGGGGGCGAACACACGCTTCTCGAGCAGGATGGAATCGAGGTCGCGGTGCGTCTTCTTCTTCATTCGAGCCTCCGCCGCATCATCGCACGCATTGCGCCAGACGCTCGGCCTGGCGACGCAGCAGCGGCCCGAATGCCTGCCGATCGAAGAAGCGCGTCAAGCCATCGAGGTCGGGGCTGCGGCGCCGCAGCGCATCGGCTTGGATCGTCAGGGGCATGTCGCAGGCGATGGCGGTCAGGCGGCGCGCCAGGTAGGCGGCCTCGCGGTGCTCGAGCAACCGCGCAGCCAGGCTCGAAGCGCCCCGCAGCTTGAGTGTCGTGACACGGTGGAGACCCTCGTAGATCTCATCGAGGGAGGCGAATTCCTGCATGAGTCCTGCAGCGGTTTTGGGACCCACACCCGGGATCCCCGGTATGTTGTCCACCGCATCGCCGGTGAGTGCGAGGTAGTCGGCAAAGCGCTCGGGCGCAACGCCGTACCGACGCTTCACGTCCCAGTACGAGAGAGGGTCGCGCCCGCCGTAGTCCCAGAACACATCGCCCGCACGAATGAGCTGCGCGAGATCCTTGTCGCGGCTGACCACGGTCGACCTTACGTCCTCATCGCGCATCCTCCACGCGACGCTTCCGATGATGTCGTCGGCTTCGTACTCGGGACTGGAAAGCGCGGCAATCCCGGCGAGCGTGCAGAACTCGAGGCAGCGCTCGAACTGAAGCGCGAGTCCGGGCGGGGCGGGCTCGCGGTTGGCCTTGTACGCCGGAAAGATGCGGTGGCGGAACGAGCTCGAGAGGCTGTAATCGAATGCCACCGCCATGTAGGCCGGCCGCACCCGCTCGATCAGATCGGAGAGGAAGCGCGCGAAGCCGTAGACCGCGTGCGCCGGCTGGCCGTCACGATCGAGGATGTCCGGCAGCGCAGAGTAATAGGCGCGAAAGACGTAGACCGACGCATCGACCAGGTAGATCAAGTCTGCTCAGGCGAGCCAGCGCTGGATGCGGTCGTGCAGCGGGCTGGAGCGTGGAAAGTGCGCGAGCAGGTACTCCATCTGGTCCGCGAGCACGCGCCGTCCCTTGAGGAAGATGTACTCCGCATAGGTTGGCGTGAACGGCACTGCAATGAGCTGCATCTTCGCCTGCTCCGGCGTGCGCGATGCCTTCTGGTTGTTGCAACGGCGGCATGCAGCCACGACGTTGGTCCACGTATCGAGGCCGCCCTGACTGAACGGGCGGATGTGGTCGCGCGATAGATCGCGCGTGGGAAATCGCATGCCGCAATACATGCAAAGGTATGCGTCTCGGCGGAACAGCGTCTGATTGTTCAGCGGCGGGACATAATCGTGGCGGGTATTGCCGGGATTACCGGTATGCCCGACGGTTGCGACGATGGAGTTGACTCGCAACACGGTACGGCGGCCGCTGCGCGCATTCACCCCACCGTACAGCGAATACAGAAGCGAGCCGCAGGCGTACGCCACCTGCTCCTGGTGATACAGTCGCGCGGCCTCGCGATAATCGATCCACTCGAGCGGCATGCCCGCCACGTCCGTGCGGAGCACGAGCTGGGAGAGCCCGCGCGCTGCAGGGGTTGCGATGATGCGCAGGTCGGTATGGAAGCCGTCGTCGGCTCTATCGAGATCGATACCCAACATCGGGGCTGTAAGATACGGCAGCTTTGTGCAAGAATTCAACGTTACAACATCTTCATTTCACAGCGGTTTCCGAAATTGTGCTGCGGGTCCACCACGACCAGCGCCCGCTCGGGGACCTAGAGGCGCCTGTTCATGCCCGTAACGATCGGCGCGCTTCGCGAGAGCGCGCCCCGCGAGACCCGTGTGAGCCTGGTTCCCGAGGTGGTCGCGAAGCTCACGCAGGCCGGTGCGCGCGTGCTCATCGAGCGAGGCGCCGGCGGGCAGGCCAACTTCCCTGACAGCCTGTACAAGGGCACCGAGTGGGCCGACTCGGCTGGGCAGGTGCTCGGGCAGGCCGACGTGCTCACGACGGTGCAGCCGCTCAGCGTGGAGCAGATCGCGCTCCTGAAGCCCTCCGCGGTCCTCGTGGGATACCTGCAGCCGTACGCGCGGTTCCCGGAGGTCAAGGCGCTGCGCGATCGCAAGATCACGAGCTTTGCCGTGGAGCTCATCCCGCGCATCTCCCGCGCCCAGTCGATGGATGCGCTGTCCTCGCAGGCAGCCATCGCGGGCTACAAGGCGGTGCTCATCGCGGCGGACCACCTGCCGAAGTTCCTGCCGATGCTGACGACCGCCGCAGGCACCATCCGGCCCGCGCAGGTGCTCGTCATAGGCGCAGGCGTGGCGGGACTGCAAGCGATCGCCACGGCGCGCCGGCTCGGCGCCGTGGTCGAGGCTTACGATGTGCGCAGCGCCACCCGCGAGCAGGTCAAGTCGCTCGGCGCGAAGTTCGTCGACACCGGCGTGAGCGCCGAGGGCCAGGGCGGCTACGCGCGCGAGCTCACCGAGGAGGAGCGGCGCAAGCAGCAGGAGGTGCTCGATTCGCGAATCGCCGCGGCCGATGCGCTCATCACCACGGCGGCCGTGCCCGGCCGACCTGCGCCCAAGATCGTGAGCCGCGCCGCCGTCGAGCGCATGCGCCCGGGGTCGGTCATCGTCGACATCGCTGCCGAGCAGGGTGGCAATTGCGAGCTCACGCGCACCGGGGAGAACGTGACGCATCAGGGCGTGACGATCATCGGCCCGGTGAACCTGCCGGGCCAGCTCGCCTACAACGCAAGCGAGATGTACGCACGCAATCTGCTCAACTTCCTGCGCCCTGCGCTCAACAAGGGCGAGCTCGTCATCGACTGGACTGACGAGGTGTTCGTGGGTGCCTGCGTGACGCGCGAGGGCCGGATCCAGCACGAGCCCACCCGCAAGGCGATCGAAGGCTGAGGGGCTAGCTCATGACCGGAATCGTTGCGCTCTACATCTTCATGCTCGCAGCCTTCACCGGCTACGAGGTCATCTCGCGCGTGCCGGTGATCCTGCACACGCCGCTCATGTCGGGATCGAACTTCGTCCACGGCATCGTGCTCGTCGGCGCGATGGTGGCGCTCGGAGCCGCGCACACCCCTCTCGAGAAGGCGATCGGCTTCGTGGGCGTGCTGCTCGCGGCGGGCAATGCCGTCGGTGGATACGTCGTGACCGAGCGCATGCTCGAGATGTTCAAGTCGAGCGGCCGGCCGAGCAAAGGAAGCCATTAGATGACGGCGCTCGGCGGCTTCGGCACCGGCATCGCCTCGGTGCAGCTTCTCATCCAGGCGAGCTACTTCGTCACGGCCGTGCTCTTCATCATCGGCCTGAAGCGCATGAGCTCCCCCGTCACGGCGCGCAGCGGGATCCTGTGGGCCGGCGCCGGCATGCTGGTCGCAACCCTCGTCACGTTCCTCTACCCCGGAATGACGAACTACCCGCTGATCGGCGCCGCGATCGTCGTGGGCGGTGGCATCGCATGGTGGAGCGGCAAGCGTGTCGCGATGACCGACATGCCGCAGATGATCGCGCTCTACAACGGCATGGGTGGCGGCGCGGCGGCGGCCATCGCAGCCGTCGAGCTCTACCGGGGCGAATCCCCCGGTCTTGCGAGCTCCGCGCTCGCGGTGATCGGCGGCATCATCGGCTCGGTCTCCTTTGGCGGCAGCATCATCGCGTTCGCAAAGCTCCAGGGGCTCGTCAAGCGCTCGCTGCGCTTTCCGGGGCAGCAGCTGCTCAATCTGCTGATTCTCGCCGCGGCCATCGGAATCGGGGCGGCGGTCGCGCTCGGCATCGATGCCACGCCCTCTGCCGTCACTGCATTCTTCGTGCTCTCCATCGTGCTCGGCGTGACCATGACTCTGCCGATCGGTGGCGCGGACATGCCGGTCGTCATCTCGCTCTACAACGCGCTGACGGGCCTGGCGGTGGGCTTCGAGGGCTTCGTGCTGCAGAACGCGGCCATGATCATCGCGGGCACGGTCGTGGGCTCTGCGGGCACCCTGCTCACCCAGCTCATGGCCAAGGCGATGAATCGCTCCCTCGGCAACGTTCTGTTCTCCGGATTCGGCGACACCGGGGGACCGGCCACCGGCGAGGTGAAGGGAAGCCTGAAGCCGATCGAGGCGACGGACGTGGGCGTCATGCTCGCCTTCGCCCAGAAGGTGATCATCGTCCCCGGCTATGGCATGGCGGTCGCTCAGGCGCAGCACAAGATCTGGGAGCTCTGCCAGCTGCTCATCGATCGCGGCGTCACCGTGCGATTCGCGATCCACCCGGTGGCCGGGCGTATGCCCGGGCACATGAACGTGCTGCTCGCCGAGGCGGGAGTGCCCTACGATCTGATCGCCGACCTCGATGAGATCAATGCCGAGTTCGAGAATGCAGACGCCGCGCTCATCATCGGGGCCAACGACGTGGTGAACCCCGTCGCGCGGACCGACAAGTCGAGTCCGATCTACGGCATGCCGATCTTGAATGCCGACAAGGCGAAGAACGTCATCGTGATCAAGCGCGGCCAGGGCGCCGGATTCTCGGGGATCGAGAACGCCCTCTTCTACCTCGACAACACCCGCATGCTGTACGGGGACGCCCAGAAAGCTGCCGCGGAGCTCATCCAGGCCATCAAGGCGGTGGGTTGAGCGACTGGAATCCCACCCTCTACTCGCGATTCGAGGAGGAGCGCACCCGCCCGGCCGCAGAGCTTCTCGCGCACGTCCCCCTCGAGAGGGCAACGTCGGCCGTCGATCTCGGTTGCGGTCCGGGCAACTCCACGGCGCTGCTCGCCGCGCGCTACCCTGCAGCGCAGATCGTGGGTGTGGACACCTCCGAGGCGATGCTGGCCTCGGCACGCAAGCGCTTGCCATCGCTGACCTTCGTATCGGGTGACATCGCCAGGTGGCGACCGCCTGCACCGATCGATCTTGCCTATGCGAACGCAGCGCTGCAGTGGGTTCCAGACCACGAAGCCGTCTTTCCGCGGTTGCTCTCGACGCTCACACCGGGCGGCGTTCTGGCGGTGCAAGTGCCCGACAACCTCGACGAGCCGAGTCACGCTCTGATGCGCGAGGTTGCGCGCGACGCCCGGTTTGCCGGCTCCATCGGCGATGCCGCGGCGGCGCGCTCTCGCATCCTACCGGCGCAGCGCTACTACGACCTGCTTGCCCCACGGGCGGACGTCGACCTCTGGAGAACGACGTACTACCACCGGATGACCGACGCCGCAGCCATCCTCGAGTGGCTGCGCTCCACCGGGCTCAAGCCGTTCCTCGATGCGCTGTCCCCTGACCTGCAGCGCGCCTTTCTGGCCGACTATGAGCGGCGCATCGACGCTGCGTACCCACCGCGCATCGACGGCGCGCGACTGCTTGCCTTCCCGCGCCTCTTCATCGTCGCTCGACGGCGGGAAAGCTGAACGAGGTGGAACCGATCTGGGCACTCGGTCTCATGACGGGCACGGTGCTCGACGGCATGATCGACATCGCGGCGATTCGAACCGACGGGAAGGACATTCAGGAGCTCGGCCCCTGGGCACTCCTGCCCTACGCACCGGAATTGCGACCGCTCCTGCAGGCTGCGGTGCAGGCCGCGTGCGCGTGGCAGTTCGAGGGACCCGAGCCGGGCATATTTCGCGAGGCCGAGCAGGCTCTGACGCGCGCACAGACCGAGGCCGTCCAGCGGTTTCTCTGCAGTCAGGGCTTCGCGCCTGGACAGGTTGCGGTGATCGGCTTCCACGGCCAGACCGTCTTGCACCGGCCCCGCGAGCCGCACCGCCTCGGCGATACGCGCCAGCTCGGCGATGGCGAATGGATGGCGCACGCGACGGGAATCGATGTCGCGTATGACTTTCGCACTGCGGATGTGCGCGCCGGAGGTCAGGGGGCACCGCTCGCCGCCATCTATCACGCGGCCTTGCTGAGGCGAATCGGGGCGGAGCCCAACTCCGCGATGCTCAATCTCGGCGGAGTTGCGAATGTGAGCTGGTGGGGAGGAGGCGAGCAGGTCATCGCATTCGATACCGGTCCCGCCAACGCACCGCTCAACGATTGGGTCGGCCGTCACCGGCTCGGGGAGCTCGACCGCGATGGAGCGCTCGCCGAGCAGGGCATCGCGGACGAGGCTCGCCTGGCAAGGTTGCTCGAGCACCCGTACTTCGCTGCTCCGTATCCGAAGTCACTCGACCGCAATAGCTTCTCCGCCTCGATGGTCGAGGGCCTGAGTCCCGCCGACGGGGCCGCAACGCTCACGGCGCTGATCGGCGCCGCCGTCGGCCGCGCGCTCGATCGGCTGCCCGAGCGACCGCGGCGGCTCATCGTCTGCGGCGGAGGCCGCAAGAATCCGGCGATCATGCGGGCGATACGCGTGCGCGCAAATGTGGTGCCCGTCAGCGCCGAGCAGGTCGGCTGCCGAGGCGATGCGATCGAGGCCGAGTGCTTTGCGTATCTTGCCGTGCGCGCCGCACGCGGCCTGCCCATCAGCTTTCCACTCACGACGGGCGTCAAGGAAGCGATGACTGGTGGCCGTCTCGCAAAAGCCGTACGCGGATGATGTGTCCCCCGCCACCTCGTGAGCGCGGGCGCGCCTCGTGCGGAAAGAAACGCTCTGCAATCTGCCGCGGCCCGAGATCCTCGATCTCATCGAATCCGAGTGCGCGCAGCCTCGCGTGCAGCGGATCGGTCTCGAAGAATGTTCGCAGCTCCTCCCCCGCAGCGGCCACGCGCGCAGCCAGCGCATCGTGCACGGCTCGCGCCTGCTCGGGGATGCTCGCGCGCGGATTCGCGTAGTCGAATACGGCGTGGGCGCCATTGGGCAAACTTGCGATGAAGCCCAGGGTCGCAAAGACAGCCGCCTCGGAGAGATAAGGCACGACCCCAAGCCACGTGAAGAACGTATGCTGCTGGGGCTCGAAGCCCGCCGCGGAAAGCCCGGCGGCCAGCGTCTGGCGCTCGAAGTCGATCGGTGCGAACGAGAGCGAGCTCGGGATCTCGATCGCCTCGGCCGCGAGTCTCTCACGCTTCCACGCCTGCGTGGCGGGGTGGTCTACCTCGAATATGCGCAGGTGCTCGGCAAGAGCGCTTCGGTAAGCCAAGGTATCCAGTCCCGCGCCCAGGACGACGAGCTGGCGGACACCGCGCGCCAGGGCGAGCCTGAGGGAGTCCTCGGCGAACCGCGATCGCGCGGCGATGAAGAGCCGCAGTCCTCGCTTGGTCGGGTCCATCCGCGCCCGCTCGATCAGCTCCTCGGCGCTCGTCCCCAGAATGCGGATCGCAAGCGGATCGCTCAGAACGCAGCCGCCCTCGAGCACTTGATGAGCTGCACGATGACCGGCTGCGCCGAGCGCCGTTCGACTGGCTCTTCCGGGTTCCACGATCCCGCTCTGGTTGCGGCGCCTTGGTCGCCTTGATATCCGGTTCGGCTGATCTTCTATATCTTCTATCTCGCTGCGAAGGTCAACCTACGCCGGATGCTGCTTGTGAGTCCGATATCGCTTGATTGCCCGCGTTTGGTACATTGGAACCCTCGGGCAATCTCCCCGGAGGTCCATATGAGACCGCTGACGAAGCTGGCGCGCATAGCCGGGCTTTGGTATCTGGGGTTCACGCTTGGACCTTTCTACCTGCTCTATGTCCCTGCAAAAACAGTAGTGCACAACGACGCCGCGGGCACTGCGGCCCAGCTGCTCGCTCACCAGACGCTGTTTCGCTGGGGCATGCTCGCCGAGACGCTCGGGCCCGTCGTATTCACCGGGCTCGCCCTGGCGCTCTATCGCCTTTTCGAGACCGTCGATCGCCATCGGGCTCGACAATTGGTCGCGTTGGTCCTGATCTCCTCCGCCCTCGGCGTCGTCAGCGTGATTTTCAGCGCGGCCGCCCTGGTGGTCTTCAGCGATGGGGGCCCATTCGCCGCCTTTGATGCGCACACGCGCGAGGCGATTGGAATGCTCCTCATCCGCATGCACGGGCAGGCGATCGGCGTCAACCAGCTGTTCTGGGGACTTTGGTTGCTGCCGTTTGGCTCATTGGCCGTGCGCTCGTGCTTTCTGCCGCGCTGGCTCGGCTACTGGCTGATGCTCGATGGCGCGGCGTGGGTTGTCGCGAGCGTCGCGTGGTTTCTTGCTCCGGCCGTCAGCGACGTCCTCTTCAGGTACTTCCAGCCAGTGTTCATGGCGGAGGTCGTCGCCATGTTGTGGTTGCTAATCGTCGGAGCGAGGGAGCGGCCGCAGGTTGCGGCCGCCACTTAATCCACCCGACGCGCACGACTGCGCGATCGACGCGGCGGCCTCTCCACGATCTCGCGCAGTCGCTCGATCGCGCGGTCCCAGCCCGCGGAGATCGCCTCCAGGAAAGCTTGCGCCTCATCGAGCCGCTCTCGTTCGAGCGCGTACAGCACCTCTCTTCCACGCCGGTGGTGGACGACGAGCCCTGCATGCTCGAGCACTTGCAGATGCTTCACGATCGCCTGCCGCGTGACCGGCGCCTCGTCGGAGAGAGCGGTGGCCGAGAGCGCACCTCCTGCGCCGAGGCTGCGTACGAGCGAAAGCCGCGTCTTGTCGCCCAGCGCGAAGAACACGTCGGCGACCGTTTGATTAGACGGGCTCGACATGCCTTCTGATATTTTCAGCCTGGGCTGCCCAGCCACCCTCGTTCATGCGGAAGGCGCGCTCACGCCGGTGCGCGGGCACGCGATCGAAACCCGATTCCGCGATCGTGAGCAACGTCCCCTCGGCGACTGGCTGCAGGCGAAACTCGACCAGCGTCGTGGGCTCGTTCCTGGGGTCGATCTCCGCATCGATGCCGTAGGGAATCCAGCGAAAGCTGAAATAGCGCGGGGGGTCGATGTGCTCCACGGTGCAGAAGACGAAATTGCGCTCGGGCACTCGCACCCTCGAGGGCTCGAGACCGCGCTGCTTCTGATATTCGTGGATCGCCGCCTCGTTGAACCCCTCCTTGAATGTTCCCGTGAGCGTTGCGCCCGGGGCGAAGTCCCCGGTGAGCTCGGCCCCGAACCAGCGGCCGAATTCCCGGGCGTCGGCGATGGCTTGCCACACGCGCGCCACCGGCGCGCGCAGGGTCACCTGCTTCTCGATCCTGTTGGCTGCCGCCATGTGCAACCTCCTGGTAGCAGTATGGCCGAGGCCTCATCAATGTGCAACCGTATAGTTGCAGTATCAACCCCCGGTGCGCTCCGGCCCGTATCCCGGGGCGGCGCCCCCGGCCCACAGCGCCGGAGTCAGGCGGTACCTGAGGTGGATCTGTCCCCAGCGCGGCGAGTCCTCGGCTCCCGCGAGCTCCGCGCCGAGCTTCTCCACCGCCCGGCGTGAGCGCAAGTTGCGCTCGGCGACGGTGAAGAGCACCTGCGGCACGTCGGTGAATGCATGCCGGAGCATCAGTCGCTTCATCTCGGCATTCGCTCCTCCGCCCCAGTGGCTGCGCGCCAGGAAGGTGTAACCGATCGTGACGCTCTCGCCCGGCACGTAGTTGCTGTATCGAGACCAGCCGATGACGCACTGGCGGGCGGCATCGAGCGCGACCAGGCAGCCGCGCGACTTCAAGGCGTCTTCGAAGAAGGACGCAAAGCCCTGGCGCGAACCCCGGCCGGGATCGGGATGCTGCGCCCAAACCAGCGGGTCGGAGGCGGCGGCGAACACATCCTCGAAGTCGTGAGCGGCCAGCGGCCGCAAGCTGATGTGTCTCCCGATGAGGGTGGGCTGTAGGTCGAGCATGGGCATCGCAACTCTCGTCGAGGCCCTATTGAGCAAGCGAGGCGACCAGCGCGTCGAGCTGATCGAGGGTCTCGCGCATCCCACGCTCCATGCCCGAGCCGACGGCGCCGTCGAGCGCCTCCTTGCTGGGGAACAGCTGATGGATGGTCAGACGCGTTTTGCCTTCGCTCTCCTCGAAGGTGACCGTGACAATGGCCTCGCCCGCACCTCGCGCCCGCTCGTAAAGCTGCGTGAGGACCAGGCGCGCTGGCGGCTGCACCTCGAGGTAGCGTCCGGTGAACACCTCCGGGTTCTTGGGATCGCGCCCGAAGGCATAGCGGTAGGTGCCTCCCACGCGCAACTCCGAATGGCATTCGAAGAGTGACACCCCGAGCGACCTCGGCGCCCACCATCTTTTCACGAGGTCCGGCTTCGTCCACGCGTCGAAGACAATACGTGCCGGCCCATCGAGCGTGCGCGTGACGACCAGCTCCCGCTCCGACGTTCGCTCCACCACGGTCGTCGCGCTTTGCATCGTAGCGTTACTTGTTCCTGGCTGCGGCATCGGCTTTCTCCTTCTGCTTGAGCTCCGCCACGAGCTGGTCGAGTTGCTCGAGCCGCTCGTCCCAGATCCGGCGGTAGCGGTCGAGCCAGTCGTGAAGCTGCCTGAACGGGCGGGCGCGCAGTGCGTACAGGCGCTGCTGCGCACGCGCTTCCGCCTCGACCAGTCCCACGTCCTTGAGCACCTTCAAATGCTGGGAAACCTGCGACTGCCTGAGCTTCAGCCGGTCACCGATGTCGCTCACGGGGCGGGGGCCCGTTCGCAGGAGCTCGACGATGCGAAATCGGTTGGGCTCGCCCAGCGCAGCGAGCATCTCCGGACTCATGCGATAATATTATCTTATGCGAATATTCGTGTCAACGAATATATCGAACTCGCATCTGCACAACGGAGCCGGAGCGCTGGCGGTCGGGATCGAGAATTTTCCGAACGTGACTCGAGCCTTGAGGGCCTTCCTGGAGCGCCCCGCAGTGAAGTGCGGCCTCGAGATTCCGCAGCGCGATTAGCCGCGCTGAAAGCACCCGTCGAGAAAGTCTGCAGCCTCGTCCGAGATGCCCACGATCTTGTTGGTGGCCTGGCGATAGAACTTGAAGTTGAGCTCGGTCTGCGGCTTGCCGTCGCCCCAGTCACCAAAGCGCTTGAGCTCGCTGCGCCCGAGGGAGCGCCTCGCAAGCGCGGTGCGCTTCACCGTGACGCTTACACGGGGTGTCTGGCGGGCGACTCCGACTTTCCTCGGAATGGCAGCGGCGGAAGTCACCACCCCGCGCGCGATGAGGCCGTGGCCGCCTTCGTTCTCGCTTGCGAAGACGAAGATGGTGTCGCCCTTCGCAATGTGCTTGCCGCCGTACATGGTCTTCTGCGCCGCGAACGTGAAAGTCTTCGCGCGTACGTTGCGAATCTCGACCTTTATCGCGAATCGTGTTCCCGCCATCGCACTGCCCACCCGACCGCCGCTCCGGCTGCGGCGCTCACCGGCACCACGGCAGTGTGCCACACGAGTACATGCAGCGCCTGGAAGTTGGCGCAGTGCAGCTCGAGCATGGTCACGCCTGCCAGACCTGCGAGCGCGCCGCCGGCGAGACCTGCGAAGACGGGGCTCACTGCAAATCCACGGCGCAGCAGGATGCCCAGGAGAACGGCCGTCGGCACGGCGTGCGCCAGACCCGTGAACAGGCAGGTGAGACCCGCGGAGAGAAACTGGTCCGTGTGGTAATCGGTGAAACGGAGCGCGAAGACGGCCAGCAGGCCGCCGCTCACGATCACCGGCAAGGCGCCTGGGCTCAACCGGTGTGCGCGGCCGGGAATCATCTCGGCGACCAGCTTCTCACCGGCAAGCCACGCCAGCAGAGCGAGCACCGCCAGGATCGGCAGCGCTGCCCACGGACCGAGCCTCTCGATGCCGTAGAGTCCCGCCCGGGCGGCTCCCGCGATCCCGACGGCCGCACAGATCAGCACGACCCCGCAAGTGAGAATCCACGCCGGTGGGAGCGGCCGCACCGGCTGCAGCGGCGAGGGGATCCCGGCGGCGAGGCGCGCGCGCAGCGTCGCATCGAGCGGCGCGGCAGATGCGCCTCCCGCCTCCTCGAGCAACCGATCGACCCGTGGGTCCTTCACGACTGCGCCCCGCTCGGTTTCTTCCCGGATTGGACGATGCTCGTGCGCTTGCGCAAGCTGGTGTAAGCCCGATGAGCCTTCTGCTTCACCGCCCCGACGCTGCAGGAGGTCGCACGTGCGACCTCCTCCAGAGACATTCCGGCGACCTTCAACATCTCGATGACCTCGCGCTGACTGCGCGTGAGCGGCCGCAGCAACGCTTCCAGCTGGTCCGCGGCGTCGTGCTCCACGGGAGACTCTGCCGCGAGTCTCGACATCTCCCCCCACTTGCGCTCGCGGTCCGCAGAGCGGCGCGTCCGGCGGTAATGATCGAGCCCGACGTGACGCGCGATCGCATAGAACCAGGCGAGCACGGGCTCCCCGGGTCGATAGGTATGGCGGACGCGATGGATCTGCAGCCACGTCTCTTGCAGTAGGTCATCGGCGGCGGCACGGGTTGCGAACTGCGCGCGAAAGAATCGCTGCAGCTGCGGGCTCGCGCGATCGATCAGTGCCGTGGCCGCATCGATGTCACCCGCCTGGTAGCGGGCCATCAGCATCTCGAGGTTCACCCCTGCGGCCACTTCAGGGAATTCGCCGCAATGGCGGGGAAGGTTACGCCGCGGCTCCTGCATCGCTTGCGGCTCATCCCGAGCCGCCCCGTAACTTTTCGCGCCACGGGTCCGAATATTCCCTCGCAAAACGCTCCCTGGCTCATCCGATGAAGGAGATGACGATGCTGCGATCCACCTCCGCACTGCGCCTCGTGCGCGCGGTCTTGGCGCTCCTGCTTGCTGTGGCGATGGGGGATCGGCTCGCGCTCGCCGGCGAGCACGAGCGCAGCGTGCTCATTCTCACGAGCACCAACACGACGAGCGCCAACGACGTCGTCGTCTTCAGGCTCAATACCGCCGCTGTGCCGTCCTTATCGCTGTTGAAGGTACTGCACACCGGCGGCACCGGAGGCGCGAGCGCCAATGCGGGCGCCGTGCAGTTCCGGGACGACTTCGGCGCGGTCGCCAATTTCGGCTCCAACACCGTCACCCAGCTCGCCCGCTACGGCGACTCGATCGCCGTGGCAGGAACCGTCAAGCTGATTCCACACTGCGTGAAGCCCGTCTCGGTTGCGTTGACCGACGACCACCTGTTCGTGGTGGGCGCGAGCTGCGCCGAGAGCCATGGCTGGCCTTCAGGGGCCTCGATCGGGGAGCTCGTCGCGCTGCCCGACACCTCGGCGGCCCAGATCGCGGTCGGCAAGAGCTGGGCAGCCGTGACGCTGACATCGGGCTCGCTGCTGCAGTTGCCTCTCGTGCCGGACGGAGCGTTGAGCGGCGCCAGCACCTCGGTGCCGCTCCCGAGCGATGCGGACAACACCCCGCTCGGTGAGGCATTCTGGGGAGACATCCTCGGCCTCACTCCGGCTCATAGTCCCGACAGCTTCGCGGTGGTGAGCAAGGAGGGCAGCGTCTTTCCGATCGCCGGACCAGCCCCGCCCTACCCCAGCAACGCGCCGTGCTGGGTGGCCAAGGGGCCCGGCAACATCTGGTACACGGGTAATTCACCCGGCAGCGCGATATCGATCTTCTTCAGCGACGGTGCCGGAGGCACGTTCTACAAGTCGGTCGCGTTGCCGGGAGCACCCACCGACATCACGGTGTCGCGCGACAAGAGGTGGCTCGCCGTGATCTACACCGCCGGCGGTGCAGGCTACGTCGCGGTGTTCGCCATCGACGACTACGGCGACTTGAGCCCGGTGGCAACCTCCAGCCCGATCGGGGTGGGCGCATTCAACGGCATCGCGTTCAGCGAATGAGCGCGATCGCACCGGCCTCGGGCAGTCACGTGGCCGTCGCACCCGCATGGCCGCGCGCCCAAAGACTCTGGATCTCCTCCAGCGTGCGGTGACGGGTCTCCGGGATGTAGAGATAGACGAAGGCCGCGGCGAGAAAGCTCATGCCACCATACACCCAGTACGGGAAGGCATGGTTCCACAGCGCATTGAGCGTCGAGTTGCCGATGAGGATCTTGAAGGACCACGAGACGAAGAGATTGGCGATCCATTGAGCGGCGACGGCGATCGGCATGGCTCGACTCTTGATCGAGTTGGGGAACATCTCCGAGAGCAGTACCCAGGTGACCGGTCCCCAGGACATCGCGAATCCCGCGATGTAGGTCAGCGCTGCGAGCAGCGGGCCGGTGCCCTCGGCGTTGGCCTTGAACTGGAAGCCGAGCGTCGTCATCGCAATCCCCATCACCAACCCGCCGATGATCAGCAGCGGCTTGCGACCCAGGCGGTCGACCGTGAGGATCGCCACGATCGTGAAGGCGGCATTCGCAGCACCCACGATGACGGTCTGCCAGAGCGCCGAGTCGGTCGAGGCGCCGAGATTCTTGAACATGAGCGGTGCGTAATAGAGCACCGCATTGATTCCGACGAACTGCTGGAAGATCGAGAGGATCACGCCCGCAACGACGACCAGTGAGCCGAACGCGAACAGGCTCGCCGTGCCGGCCTCCGGGGACACACGCAATGAGTTGCGGATGTCCACCAGGATTGCACGCGCCTGCTCCTGCCCGGCCAGGCGCCTCAGCACTGCCTGCGCGCGCTCCTCTCGTCCCTTCATGACGAGCCATCGCGGGGTATCCGGAACGAGCAGCAGCAGCGCGAGGAACAGCGCCGCCGGAACGGCTTCGGAGAGCAGCATGAGCCGCCAACCCGTCGTTCGCACCCACGCCTCGGTGCCTTGCGAGGCGATGGCCCAGTTCACGAAGTAGACGAGCAGTATGCCCAGCACGATCGAGAGCTGATTGAACGAGACCAGGCGGCCGCGAATGCGGCTCGGGGCGATCTCGGCGATGTACAGCGGCGAGAGCATCGAGGCGATCCCGATTCCAACGCCGCAGACGATCCGATACAGGATGAATGGTATGAGCGCGCGCGCGCCCGACCCGCCGATCGGTCCCCATCCGAGCTCGGGATACGCCGAGCCGATGGCGGAAACCAGAAACAGTGCCGCCGCGAGCAGCATTCCCCCCTTGCGGCCCCAGGCATTGGACACCCACCCCGCAAGGCTCGAGCCCAGCACGCATCCGAACAGCGCGCTCGAGATGGTCCACCCCGAGAGGCTGCTGCGCGCCGTCTCGGAGAGGTGCAGCGGGTCGATGAAGTTCGCATCGATCGAGCTCACCGCTCCGGAGATCACCGCGGTGTCGTAGCCGAAGAGCAGGCCGCCGAGCGTCGCGACGAAGGTCAGCCGCGCGACCAGGGAAGCGCTGTCGGTGCTCATACTCATCCCACGACACTAGGGTGGCGCATTGGATTCACAGCTGCAGATAGCCATAGCCTTGCGCTTCGTACGCGACGAAATCCGCCAGGGCGGACAGCGTGACCCTCACATCCGGCGACACATCGCCGTCGGAGATATCGTTCTCGGCCAGCGCCTGAGCGCAGGTCATCAGCTCCACGCCCGAGCGCCTGAGCTCGCCCAGCAGCTCGAGATTGGGATTGTCCACCTTGAAACGTTTGCGGTAGGCCTCGTTCTTGAGGACCGCCCAGCCCGCCTGTCCCTCGATCACCGCCGCGATGTGCACGTGCTCCCGCGGCACTCCCGCGTACGCGAACAGATTCTGAAGCCGCCCCAGGCGCTCCAGTGCGCCGGCCACCTCAGCGTGATCGGTGCTCCCATGCACCACGTCTGCAATCACCTTGTACTCCTGTCCCGCAGGAAGGTCCGCGAGCAGATCCGGTCGCGGGTGCACGCCGCCGTGGCCTTTGATGAGCGGATACACCCAGACCGTCGCCGGAGCTCCCCGCGGGGCGTTCGCCGTGCTCGTGGCGCTCGTCGTCCTCGTACCGCTCACGGTCTGCGCAGACGGTGAGACGCAGCCCGCCAGGAGCATCAGGCTCGCGAGAATCATTCGAGGCACGGGGGTCGGTGACATAGATTTGACTCTCGCTTGCAATGCACGTGATGCAACAAAGTCTGAAGAACTCTTAATTGCCCTCGGTCGAGCCTCTGCTAGTTTAGCGCCGCGGAAGATCCCTTCCGAGGAGGATCCACATGAGAATAGCAGTGCTTGCCGTGGCGGCCGCGGCGTCGCTCGCCGCAAACATGGCGTTCGCTCAGGCGCCCGTCAGAGACTGGCACGATCTCGAAGCGGTGCACCAGCACGTCGTGGAGGCGATCAATGAGATGGACCGCGCACGCGCGGCCAATCACTACGATATGGCCGGACATGGCGTCAAGGCCGAGGAGGCCCTGCACCGCGCCGAGCGCGAGCTGCGCGAGGCGATTCGAGCCGCTCGAGAGGGTCGCTAGCCACGATGAGGTGGAGCGGTCCCTGCGGCCGCTCCGCCTCTCGGCGCTCACAAGCCCTTCGGGGGCTCGCTCTTCGGTCGGCGCCGGGTCCTCGTGTCAGTCAGCGTGCCGGTGGAATCGACCCAGGGTCGCAGGCCCTCGAGACTCATCATCCGCGCGAGATAGCCATATTTGATACCGAAGAAGGCCGCCGAGCCCTTCATGGAGGGATCCATGCCGAGCTCCTTCGCCGCGGCCAGTATCTCCTCGTCCGTGGCTTCGATCAGCTCGCGCTCCAGGGCGACCAGCAGCCGCTCGAGCGTCCACGCGGGTTGCAGAGTTCTCATCGCTGGATCGACCTCAATCCTTCTCGCAGCAGCACGCGCCGTATCCGCCGGCGTGTGGAATCGTATTCGGTCTTCGAGCGTTCCGGTGTCGGCGTGGGATCCAGCGGCTCTCCTCCCAGCGGCGCCGTCCCGCCGAGCTCCGCGAGCATCTCGGGGAGCTTTCCGGACTCGCGACGCGCGCGTCGCCAGTGCTCCGCACGAATGCTGCGCATGACACCCGTTCCTCGGCGGGCGTTCTCGCAGATCTCAAATCCAGCGCTTTGGGCAGCGACATGCGTGCTCGTGACTCCCTCGGGAATATATGCGCGCGAAACTGGGGAACGCGGACTGGCTGCAGCGTCGCGGTGGGAGCTGCGACCACGAGCTCGACAATTGTTTCATATATAAGACATATC
Organism: Steroidobacteraceae bacterium; assembly: GCA_035524075.1. Taxonomy (GTDB): domain Bacteria; phylum Pseudomonadota; class Gammaproteobacteria; order Steroidobacterales; family Steroidobacteraceae; genus JASHUC01. Next base: position 19,486 of record DATKPP010000059.1, read on the forward strand.
CTCTAAATCACCCAAAGATTAAATCATTTACGGATCTGTCTCCGCGACGGCAGTGGGATGATCCTTAGATCGTGCCATTTCTTGCCCGTTTTCGGGCAAAAATGAGCACCTATTTTCTCAACTTGTCAGAGTGTGTCAGGCATGCCGAATCTCGAAGAGCGCCATGAGCTGATCGCCTATCTCACCCGCACCGGCCGTCTCTCGGACGCGGAGGTGCGACGCATCGTGGATGAGGTACTCGGATTTCTGGATGAGACACCCGAGGAGTTCGTCCGCCGGCGTCATCGTGCGCTTCAGGCCGAAGGGCTCGCGAACACCTCGATCTACATGCGCCTGGCGGGGGAGCTGTCGGCGTGGCGCTTTCGGGCGCCCGAGTACACCGAGCGGCAGATCCGCCGTCTGATCTACGGTTGAAGGAGGCCTCGCATGTGCGGGATCGTGGGCTATATCGGACGGCAAGACGCTGCGCCGATACTGATGGAGGGATTGCATCAGCTGGAGTACCGCGGCTACGACTCCGCGGGCCTCGTCGTGGTGCGAAACGGCGCGCTGCGCCTGTACCGCAGCAAGGGCAAGGTGCGCGAGCTCGAGCGGCTGCTCCCCGAGCATCTGCGTGGAACTCCGGGGATAGCGCACACCCGCTGGGCAACGCATGGTGAGCCGAGCGAGCGCAATGCTCATCCGCACACCGACGCGGCGAACCGTTACGCCATCGTGCACAACGGCATCATCGAGAATGCGGCCGCGCTGCGCGCCCGGCTCAGCGCCCAGGGTGTCGAGTTTCGGTCGGAGACCGATTCGGAGGTGCTCGCGCACCTGATCGCTGCCATGCGCGGGGATACCCTCGCCGAGTCGGTTCGCGCTGCGTTGCAACTCGTTGTCGGCGCCTATGGGCTCGCCGTGCTCGATGCCGAGCGGCCCGATGCGCTCGTCGTGGCACGCAACGGCAGTCCCGTCATCCTGGGGCTGGGCGAGCGCGAGATGTTCGTCGCCTCCGATGTTGCCGCTCTGGTGAGGCACACCCGCAGCATCGTCCACCTCGATGATGGGGAGGTCGCGGTCGTGCATGCGGAGCGCTACGAGACCGCAACCCTCGATGGCGGGGCAACCGTGAAGGTGCCTCTCACTCTCGATCTGAAGAGCGAGGCGCTGAGCAAGGGTGACTTTGCGCACTACATGCACAAGGAGATCAGCGAGCAGCCCGAGGCTGTCCGGCGCACCTTGAGCGGCAGGCTCGAGCGGCGCTTTCACACGACACATCTGGGCGGCGTGGAGATGGCCGCGCAGGAGCTGCTGCAGGTCAGGCGCATCAAGATCCTGGGCTGCGGCTCTGCGTACATCGCAGGGTGCATCGGCGCGCACCTCATCGAGCAGCTGGCCCGCATCCCGGCCCACGCCGAGCCCGCGTCGGAGTTTCGCTATCGCAATCCGGTCATCGAGCCGGACACGCTCTACGTCGCGGTGAGCCAGTCCGGAGAGACCTTCGATACGCTCGCCGCGGTTCAAGAAGTGATGCGCAAGGGCGGTCGAGTGCTCGGGGTCGTGAATGCAGTCGGCAGCACCATTGCGCGCGCCTGCGGGCGCGGCATCTATCTGCATGCCGGCCCCGAGATCGCGGTGGTCTCGACCAAGACCTTCACATGCACGACTGTCGCCTTGATGCTCCTGGCGATGCACATCGGACGGCTGCGCGATCTGTCGCCCGCCCGGGGCGCGCGACTCATCGCGGCCCTGCAAGCGCTGCCCGAGCAGATCGGGTCGGTCCTCGCCAGCGATCCTGCGATTCAGTCCACCGCCGAGTGCCTGGCCCGCTACCATGACGTGTATTTCGTCGGTCGCGCGGCCGGCTTCCCCGTGGCGATGGAAGGAGCGCTGAAACTCAAGGAGGTGAGCTACCAGCACGCCGAGGCCTATCCTGCCTCGGAGCTCAAGCACGGACCGCTCGCTCTGATCGATCCACAGACCCCCACGATCGTGGTGCTGCCGCGAGATGAGCTCTACGAGAAAAACCTGTCGACGATCGAGGAGATCCGCGCGCGGCGCGGACCTGTCTACCTCGTCACCCAGCCCGGTCCACTGCCCGCCGGGGTGGATGGGGTCATGGAAGTGCCCGCATCCGAGCCGGAGCTCGATCCGATCCTGCTCAACATTCCCCTGCAGTTGCTTGCCTACCGGGTTGCGCTCGCGCGCGGTACCCCGATCGATCAGCCGAGAAATCTCGCCAAGTCCGTCACGGTCGAGTGAGCGGGCGGGAGGCTCTCGTGCTGCGCGCTCGATGCGCGCGTTGTGCCCGCGCGCGGGCTCCGGAATACTTGCCAGTCGCCTTCACGTCAGTCATCCGGCCCAGGGGGGTCCCCGCATGAAAATATCGTCGACCACATTGAGCGCTGTTGTCGTTGCCGGCGGGATGCTGGGCCTCACCTCTGCGATCGCACTGGCGGATGCCGCCGCGGGTGCCCAGGGCTCCTCCCCGCCCGCCTTTCCAGGATCCTTCACCTCTTCCTCGTCGTCCTCCGCACCACCCATGCGCGTGTGGACGGGCACCGGGCAGCTCGGCTACGTCGCCTCGCAGGGCAACTCACCCGCCAAGTCCGCCAACGCCGTGCTCGACATGTCGTACCTGCAGGATGCGTGGAAGCACATCTTCCACTTCGACTTCCTGTACGGGGAGGCCGCGAACGTGGTGTCCGCGGAGCGCTGGGACACCCTGTGGCAGAGCAATTTCAACTTCACCTCCGACTTCTTCGTGTTCGGCAACGCCCGCTACGGACACGACCTGTTCGATGGCTTCGAGTATCAGGCCTCGGCGGCGACGGGAATCGGCTACAACGTGATCAAGACCGACACGACGACGCTCACCGTCCAGGCGGGAGCGGGCTACCTCTGGCAGCGGCCCGAGGACATCACGAAGGATGCAGCGGGCGCCGTGACCGCGAGAATGCTGCTCCCCAGCGACAACACCGCTGTTGCAACCGCCGGATTGACGTACTCGCAGAAGATCACCCCCACCACGACGCTGTCGGATGCGCTGCTCGTCAACGCAGGATCGGGAAACTCGCTCATCACCAACACTTTTCAGCTGTCGGTCAAGATCTCCACCAAGCTGTCCCTCGCGCTCGGCTATAACATCCAGGACAACACCCAGCCGCCGCCCCACCTGAAGAGTCTCGACGAGTTCGAGACCGTGAATCTCGCGTATTCGTTGTAGGTCCGATGGCCCGGAACATCGAGATCAAGGCGCGCGCCGCGGACCTCGCTCGGACGGAGCTGCGCGCCCGCGCGCTCGCCGACCAGGGGCCGTTCGACCTCGCGCAGGACGATACATTCTTCATGTGTGCGAATGGCCGTCTGAAGCTGCGTCAGCTTGCGCCCGATCGTGGCGAGCTCATCTTCTACCGCAGGCCGGACGTGCCCGGACCGAAGCTCTCGGAGTACACGCGCGTGGAGACCACCACACCGGCGCTCCTGCGCGCGCTTCTGACCGAGGCGCTCGGAGTGCTGGGCCGCGTGCGCAAGCGCCGCCGGCTGTACCTCGCGGGCCAGACGCGAATTCATCTCGATGAGGTGGAGGGGCTCGGCAGCTTCGCGGAGCTCGAAGTGGTCCTCGGCGATGACCAATCCCCCGCGGACGGGGAGGCCGTCGCGGAGCGCCTGCTCGGGCAGCTCGGCATCGACAAGGCCGACCTCGTGAGCGGCGCGTATATCGATCACCTGCAGCAGGGTGACCGCGCGAACCTTGGCGCGCTCTAGGTCGCATCCAGCTCGGGTCGCATTCAGCTCCAGCTCGCACCGCCGGCCCATGCCGGCGGTATGAGTCTTGCTGCTCCGCACGTCTTTGGCTTGCGGAGCCTTCGAATGCGGTTGAGCGTGGGGCCGGCGACCCGGACGGGCGTTGCGCTGCGGCGGATCGCAGTGGAACTCGCACTCGAGAGCCGGGAGGTCCTGATCGGGTGCTGGGTTGGCCTTGCTCACCGCCACTTGCGGCAAGTCGATGCAGGCGTGCGGATCTCGACCGGGGATGCCGGCCCGCAGCTGCTCACCTGCAGCGTGCGCGACGGCTGCCGCATCGGTGAGCTCATCGCAGCGGCGGCTCACGCCTGGCGTGCAGCGACTCCTGCCCTCGAATGCGCGGCGATCCTGGATGTGGCCCTCGCGATCGAGTGCGACGCTGCCGGTACACCCGAGCACATGGTGCTCACGGGCACTGGGCCGCTCGTACCGGCGATGCGCGTGCTGGAGCTCGGTGCGCAGCTCGAGTGCCTGGTGGTTGCGGCGGCCGCAGATCCGCGCCAGGACGTGCTCGACTGCTCGCTCCTGACGGACGCTGCGCGCGAGCTCCTGCCGGATCCGGCGTTGCCCATCGCCACCCCGCACCACGCAACGGTCAGCCAGCTCGTGCTCCAGGCGGCGCGCTGCGACCCCAACCAGATCGCGGTCGCCACGGCCCATCGCCACCACAGCTACGCCGAGCTCGTCGGGCAGGCGCGTGCCATCAGCGCGGAGCTGGCGCGCCTCGGAGTGCGGGCCGGAGATGTCGTCGCCGCCTCGGGGCCGCGCAGCTTCCAGATCGTGAGCGCGATGCTCGGGATCTTCTTCCACGGTGCGGTGTTGCTCACGCTCGATCCGAAGCTGCCGGGCGAGCGCCGGCGGCTGATGTGCCGCGAGGCCCGCGCGAAGCTGCTGCTCTTCTCGGGCACCGGGACCGACCTGCCGGGGGAGCTGCCCTCGATCGAGCTCGAGACCCTTCGCACGCACGTCTGCGAGGGCACCCCCATCGACGATGCCCCGGAGGGGGGCATCCACCCGCAGGCGCCGGCGTTCATCTTCTTTACCTCGGGCAGCACCGGCGCGCCCAAGGGAGTCGTGGGGACCCACGCGGGACTGGCGCATTTTCTGGACTGGCAGCGCCGCACCTTCGCGGTCGGACGCACGGATCGCGGTGCTCAGACCATCGCGCTCTCCTTCGATGCGGTGCTGCGCGATGTCTTTCTGGTGCTCGGTGCCGGTGGCACGCTGTGCATTCCGGCCGAGGAAGATCTGCTCGATCCGGCAGCGATCCTGTCGTGGCTGGCACGTGAGCAGATCTCGCTGCTGCACGTGGTGCCCTCGCTCCTGCGCACGTGGCTGACCTTCCGGCCGGAGCACCTCGGGCAGTTGGCGCTGCGGTACCTGTTTCTCTCGGGCGAGCCCGTCACCGACGTGCTCGTCCAGCGCTGCCGCGAGTGCTTCGGCAGCGGCACCCAGATCGTCAATCTCTACGGCCCGACCGAGACCACGATGGTGAAGTGCTTTCACCGCGTGGGTCCGCTGCAGCCCGGCGTGCAGCCGATCGGTCAGCCGATGCCCCAGACGCAGGTCCTGATCCTCAATCCGCGGCAGCGGCTGTGCGCACTCGAGGAGCCCGGTCACATCGCGATCCGCACACCCTTCCGCACCCTGGGCTATCTGAATTCCCCCGAGGCCACGGCGCGCGCCTTCATTCGCAATCCGTTCGCAGCGGCCGCGGACGACCTGATCTATCTGACCGGAGACATCGGCCGATATCGCGCGGACGGCGTGCTCGAGGTGATGGGTCGCATGGACCATCAGGTGAAGATTCGCGGCGTTCGCGTCGAGCCGGGCGAGGTCGAGTATGCGATCTGCCAGCACCCGAGCGTGCGCGAGGCGACGGTCAAGGCACATGAGGACGCCGCTGGCGGAAAGTCTCTGGCGGCGTATGTCGTGCTGGCCGAGGCCACCGCCGATCGGGCCGAGGCGATCGCGCGACTGCGCCGGGATCTGCAGCGGCGGCTGCCCGAGCATCTGGTGCCCGCGAGCTTCACGCTGCTCGAGCGCTTTCCACTCACCACCACGGGCAAGCTCGACCTCAACGCGTTGCCCGCCCCCGCGCGTGGCGCGCCCAGCATCGCCGAGGCGGATCTCGCGGCGACACCTCTCGAGCGGTGCCTGGTCGCGATCTGGGCGGGCGTGCTCGGCGTCCCCACGGTCGGCGTCAACGATGGCTTTGGTGCCCTGGGTGGAGACTCGCTCACCTCGGTCGGGGTGCTGGTCGAGATGGAGCGCATCGGCGTGCCGCACGAGGCTGCAAAGGGGATCTTCTGCGGAGGCTCGATCCGGGAGATCGCAAGTCGCGCGCAAGCGCTCGACTCCCCGGACGGCAAGCCGCACCGCTGGAGCGAGATCGAGATCCCGATCCTGGTGCGCGCGCTCAGCATCGTGCTGATGGTGATGGGCCACGCGGGCGCCTGGGACGTGCAAGGAAGCATCAAGGCGCTCCTGATCGTCTCGGGATACAGCTTCGCGCGGTTCCAGCTCCAGGCCATCGGCAAGCGCGACAGCATCGCGCCGGTGGGACGTTTCGCGCTGCGGCTTGCGCTTCCGACCTGGCTGTACACCGCGCTGCTCGGGATCGTGGTGCTGCACGCTCTGAGGCCCCTGACCGCTCTGCTCGTGGACAACCTCGTCGATCCGCGCATCGTGGGGTCCCCGTGGTACATCGAGCTGCTCTTGCAGTGCATCGGCCTGACCGCCGCCCCGCTCGCGTTGCGGCCCGTGCGTCGCTTCGCGCTCGAGCGCCCCTACCTGTATGGACTGCTGTTCACGTTCGCATGGTGGAGCGCCAGCCGTCTGGTGCCGCTCGTCTGGAACACGGATCATCTCTACAATCGCGTACCACAGATCCTGCTGTGGATGATGGCGTTCGGCTGGTGCGCAGCATTCAGCAATACGACGCGGCGCAAGCTGCTGAGCTCTCTCGCATTGGTGCTGGGGATGCGCTACACGTACGAATGGTTCGGCTGGTATCCGCTCGTCACCGGTCTGTCGATCGTCTGGCTCGAGCGACTGCCACTCAGCCTGCCGCGACAGCTCGTGGCCGCGGTGAACACGACGGCTGCGGCCTCGTTGTTCATCTATCTCAGTCACATGCAGCTCGTCTCGGTGGCACGCAAGCACGGCCTCAATGCCTACCTTGCGGTGGTCATCGCGGTGATCGGCGGCATCGTGCTGTGGCGTGGCTGGGATCTGTGTTCCCGGATGGCCAGCCGCTGGTGGCGCATGCGCTCGCCGGTGCTCGCGGTGGAGCCCAGCTCGTAATGGGCCGCGGATGAGCCCATGCATTCGCGGGAGCTCATTCAGGCGCTTTCATTGAAGCCGCATCCCGAGGGAGGCTGGTATCGCGAGGTGTACCGCTCGCGAATGCGCGTCGCAGCCCCCGGCGGCGATCGGGCGGCGCTCACCACGATCTACTACCTGCTCGAGCAGCATCAGAGGAGCCGCTGGCACGTGGTCGGCGCGGATGAGATCTGGCACTTCTATCACGGCGCGGCGCTGGAGCTCTTCGCTTACGATCCAGGCTCGCTCGTGCTCACACGTCAGGTTCTCGATCACCCGGGTGCCGGCCGTGAGCCCCTCGCCATCATCGGCGCGGGTGTGTGGCAGGCCGCGCGAAGTCTCGGGGACTTCACGCTGGTCGGCTGCAGTGTCGCGCCCGGATTCGAGTTCACGGACTTCCGCTTGGTGGTCGAGCTCCCCGCGCACGAGCAGCACTTCGCCACGCGTCTCGCCTCGCTCGCGGATCTGCTGTGAACATCGCCGTGCTGGCCTCGGGCGAGGGGACGACACTGCAGGCCGTGATCGATGCATGCGCAGCCGGCGCCATTGCGGGCCGGGTGACGCTCGTCATCAGCAACAATTCCGGCTCGGGTGCGCTGCGCCGCGCCCGCTCGGCGGGGGTCGCGACGGTGCATCTCTCGGGTCGCACCCATCCCGATCCGGTCGCGCTCGACCGGGCGATCCACAGTGCGCTCGAGCAACACGGTGCTGAGGTGGTCCTCCTGGCCGGATACATGAAGATGCTCGGACCCCGAACCCTCGAGAGGTTCGCCGGGCGCGTACTGAACACACATCCCGCGCTGCTGCCCAAATTCGGGGGGCGCGGCATGTACGGTGAGCACGTCCACCGTGCCGTCCTGGCGGCCCACGAGCGCATGAGCGGCGCTTCGATTCACTTGGTGGATGGCTCCTACGACACGGGGGCCCTCATCGCGCAGGTCACGGTGCCGGTCGAACCCGACGACTCCGTCGAGACACTCGCGCAACGCGTGCAGGCCGCCGAGCGCGCGCTCCTGGTGGGCCTGCTGGCGGAGCTGGCCAGCGGCACACGTGCCCTTCCGTTGAGACCTCCGTGATTCACGCGGGCCGGTGCCATTGCGGTGCTCTCGAGTACTCGTACCGCACGAGCCTGATGCCCTCCAGCTGGGGGGTGCGCGCCTGCGAGTGCACCTTTTGCCGGTCCCACGGTGCGTTGAGCACCTCTGATCCCCAGGGCTCGCTCACGTTCCATCTCAAGGATGCACGGGCCTTGCTGCGCTACCGCTTCGGGCTGCGCACGGCCGAGTTCCTCATCTGCTCGCACTGCGGCGTGTATCTCGGCGCGGCCATCGCGACGCCCCGAGGCCGGTTCGGCATCATCAATATCAATGCCCTGCAGCCCCGGCCGCCCGATCTGCCGCAACCGCAGCCGGTGTCTTACGAGGGCGAGAGGGAAGCCGACCGGACGGCGCGCCGCGAAGCGCGCTGGACGCCGGTCACCGGGGGAATCTGAGGGAAAGGCGAGCGGCTTACTTGCGCCGCGCGAGCTCCGAGGAGCGACCGGCCTGCTTGCGGTGCTTGCGGGGGTCCTTCGGACGCGACTTGCCGAATGAGCCCCGGTACAGCTTGCCACGACGGGTCTTGCGGTCACCTTTTCCCATGCGAGCTCCACTTCCAGTAGAAACGTTCGGGCGCGAAGTCTACCACCGGGGGCCACTTGGACGGGGTCCAGACGGGCAGCTCCACCGCGAGCGTGGCTGCGGGCCCGGACCCCCGCTGGGATGTGAGGCGCATATCTTGTTTGCAGAGGCTGCTTCCGGTAAGGTGCGCCCCGGTTCGTGACCTTTCCCTTTCCCTGCCGCCTGCCGCGATGCGCTCACCGCGCCCCCGGCTTACGAGTTGAGAAAAGCCGAATCGTTGTCGATCCAGGTGGCAGAGTGCCGCCGCCGATTAAACCGCTTCGGCTGCCTCCCTGCCTCGATTCCCGGCCCGCTTACCCACGATTGATCGTGGCGGTGCCTTCTTTCAGGAGCTTGATTCAATGACGAAGATTTATGTCGGAAACCTGCCGTTCTCGACGGACGAGAACGAGATTCGTACCCTCTTCTCGCAGCACGGCACGGTCGAGTCGGTCAACGTGATCACGGATCGCGACACCGGCCGTCCTCGGGGCTTCGCGTTCGTCGAGATGCCGCGGGCCGATGCATCGCGCGCGATTCAGAATCTCAACGGCAAGGAGCTGGGCGGCCGTCCCCTGCGGGTGAACGAGGCGCAGGAGCGCAGCGGCGGCGGCGGCCCTCGCGGCGGCGGCGGCAACAAGCGCTGGTAAGCGCCTGGCGCTCGCCATGCTTTCCTCCGGGCGGGGCCACCCGCCCGGACAGTCCCGTATTGCCCCTTGCGCCGGGGCCTAGCGCGACCCGATCGCGTAGCGCACGGCGAGCTGGACCACGCTCTCCGTCGCAAACGGCGCCTCGCCCAGCCACAGCGCGCGGTTCGATTGCGCGCTGCGTACCCGTACGCCCTCGAGCGTCACTCGCCAGTGCCCGCTTGGCACGTACACGTCGGCGAGGGCTGTGGCGTGCCCGCTCTGATTGCCAAGGGGCAAGGGCTGGTCACCCTCGACCGTGAACTGGTCGTAGCGCAGGCTGAAGGTGTGCTTGCCGATGCGCACACCGTGCCCACCCAGCGCAAACGCGACGAGGCTCACGAGGATCACGAGGATCACGAGGATCACGCCGAGCGTGCGTGCGCGAGATCTCACTCCTGCACCCGAGTTCTCGCCGCCGATCTACGGCGGCGCCTACGATGGGCGCCGGAATTTGAACAGATCGTATGGGTAGTTTTCGGAGCAGACTTCTCGCGCTGATCATCGGTCTGGTCGTGGTCACGCAAACTGTGACGCTGATCGCAGTGCTTGCCCGGACCATGCGCGACGTGCAGGTGCGCGCCGAGCAGCAGCTGCGCGCGGGCGGCTCGGTCGTGGAGCAGCTCATCCATCAGCGCGCCACCGAGCTCGCGAGCGCCGTGGCCGTGCTGACGGCGGATTTCGGGCTGCGCTCTGCGGTGGCGAGCGGCGATGCCGCAACGATCATCTCCGCCGCGCGCAATCATGCCGCTCGCATCGGCGCCGATCTGGTGCTCATCATGGATCCTCGCGGGCGCGTGCTGGCCTCGAACACGCCGCTCTCGGGGGCCGAGAGCGCTCTGCTTCGCGAGCGGATCGCCGCGGCGGTGAGCTCGCCGAGCGAGACTCCGTTCGTGCTGCTCGGCAGCCGCTGCTATCAGCTGGTGCTTGCTCCGGTGAGAGCGCCCGAGGTGATCGGCTGGGCTGCGATGGGCTTTGCGGTGGACGATGCTCTCGCCAGGAGCATTCGCGAGCTGGTGGGTGCGCAGGTGTCGCTCCTCGCGCAAGTCGGGCGCGGCTCCGTTCTGCTCGCATCGACGCTGTCGCATGCCGAGCGAGCGCGGCTCGCGAGCGACTCCGGCATCGTCACTCAAACCCAGCTGCTGCCGCGGGTCGAGGATGTCGGCGGTGAGGACTATTTGAGCTTCGCGCGGCGGCTCGACTCGACGCGCACTCCGGTCGCGGTGCTGCTGCAGCAGCCGATGACCGCGGTCCTGGCGCCCTATCGCCAGGTGCGCGACGCGCTGTTCGTGATCGGAGGCATCGCCCTGGCGCTGGCCACCGCGATCGGCTTGCTGCTGGGTCGCAGCGCCACCCGCCCGCTCGGCCAGCTGGTGCAGGCGGCGCGGCGCATCCAGGCGGGCACCTACGATACCGCCGTCAAGGCAAGTGGCGGCGAGGAGTTCCGCAGCCTCGCCGACACACTCAACGCCATGCAGTCGGACATCGCCGAGCGCGAGTCGCGCATCACGCACGCCGCTTATCACGATCCACTCACCGAGCTGCCCAATCGAGCCTACGCCGAGCGCTACCTCGAGGAGCTGCTGCAGGACCCTGCGGCTCCCCCGTCGGCGCTGATCGTCGTGGACATTCGCAACGTGCGCGAGATCAACGCCTCGCTCGGCCACCACGTCGGCGACGAGGCGGTGCGCGAGGTCGCCCGGCGGCTGCGTCAGAACTGTGGGGCGGGAGATCTCGTCGCGCGGCTGGTCGCCAATCAGTTCCTGGTCGTATCGCGACACTGCTCGACCGAGCGGGGGCTGCTCTTCGCAGAGCAGCTCGCCGGCGTGTTACGCATGGGTTTCCATCTGCCCTCGGTCAGCCTCGACCTGCACGTGGCGGCAGGCGTCTGCTGCGCCCCGGAGCACGGCCGGGCCGCCCGCGAGCTGCTGCGACGCGCGCAGATTGCGCTCGAGGACTCCGAGGAGGCACGCGGCCGCGTTGCGCTCTATCGCCCGGGACGTGACGAGGAGCATCGCCGGCGTCTGGCGCTCGCCGCCGATCTGCGCCGGGCGATCGAGCGCGGAGAGCTCAGCCTCCTCTATCAACCGAAGGTGTCCGTCGCAACGCGCACGGTGAGCAGCTTCGAGGCGCTCGTGCGCTGGACGCACCCGCAGCTCGGGTCCATCTCTCCGGCGGAGTTCGTACCCATCGCCGAGCGCACCGGCAGTTCCCGGCGGCTGACCAGCTGGGTGCTCGGCGCCGCGGTGCAGCAGATGGCCGAGTGGCGCCGCGCCGGGCTGGTGCTCGATGTCGCGGTGAACCTGTCGCCGCCCGACATTCTCGATCCCACGCTTGGAGAGGAGATCCTGCGAGCGCTCGAGAAGAGCTCGATCCAGCCGCAGAACCTTGCGCTGGAGATCACCGAGAGCGCCGCCATGCGCGATGCGCCGCTCGCCGCGCGTCACATGCAGCTGCTCAGAGCCGCCGGCATTCGCTTTGCCATCGACGACTACGGCACCGGATACTCATCCCTGTCGCAGCTCTCGCGCCTCCCCGTCGATGAGCTGAAGATCGACCGCTCCTTCATGCTGCATGCCCACGAGCGGCGCGACGACGAGACCATCGTGAGATCGACGATCGAGCTCGCCCATAGCATGGGACTGAAGGTCGTCGCCGAGGGCGTGGAGACCGCGCAGGGATGGAATCTGCTGCGCCGGCTGGGGTGCGACTACGCGCAGGGCTACCTCGTCAGCCGGCCGATGCCGGTGGCGGAAGTCGAGCCGTTCGTGAGGCGCGCGAACCAGCTCCTGCCCGCCTCGGACTCCACCGTCCTGCAGATCCGCGCCCTGAACGAGCTTGCGAAGTAACGAGGCGAAGCGGCGCTCTGCGAACGGCGCTGACGCACTGCATCGCGAGGGTATGCCCTGCCGCGGCGATCCGCCAATGAGGGGCTGCCCGACTATCGGTAGCGCGCGAGAATCTTCTCGAGCGCCTTGGCGCCCGGGGAGAGCTTCTCGAACGGCACCTGATTGAGCGGCGCGTCGGGCGTTTGATTGATGTCGTGGAAGTCGCGCTGCGAGGCTTCCTCCACGTACAGAAGGCCGGTCAGGTATTCCCCGTCCTTGATGCGCTGCTGAATGTGTGCTGCCGCCGCCGCGCGGTCCGTCGGGTCGTGGCTTGCGTCGAGCTTGCGAAGCACGATCCGGCTGCCATCGTGCATCGTCACCGCCAGAGCCTCGCCGGGCTGGTACTGCGCCGTGATCTCGCGCTCGATCGGGATGAAATCGACGTTCACAGCCGGCTCGTAGTGCTCGCGGGTATACACGTAGCTCTTGGTCGAGCCCTCGTGATCGTTGAACGTCACACACGGGGAGAGCACGTCGATGAGCGCGAATCCCTTGTGCCGCATGCCCGCCTCGAGCAGCGGCACCAGCTGCTCCTTGTCCCCGGAGAAGCTGCGCGCGACGAACGTCGCGCCGAGCGTCATCGCAAGCAGCACCGGGTCGATGGGCGGCTGCTGGTTCACCTCGCCCTTCTTCGCCTTGGATCCCACATCCGCGGAGGCCGAGAACTGGCCCTTGGTGAGCCCGTACACCCCGTTGTTCTCGATCACGTACAGCATGTCGATGTTGCGGCGAATGGCATGGCAGAACTGCCCGAGTCCGATCGAGAGCGTGTCGCCATCGCCCGAGACACCGATGTAGGTCAGCGCGCGATTGGCCGCATTGGCACCGGTTGCGATCGAGGGCATGCGGCCGTGAACCGAGTTGAAGCCGTGGCCGCCGCTCACGAAGTACGCCGTGGTCTTCGAGGAGCAGCCGATGCCGGAGAGCTTGACGACGTTCTCCGGGCGCAACGCGAGCCCCCAGCACGCCTCGACGATCGCCGCGGTGATCGAATCGTGTCCGCAGCCCGCGCACAGCGTCGAGAGCGCTCCTTCGTAGTCGCGACGCGTGAGCCCGAGCGCATTCTTCGGCAGCGACGGGTGATGGACCTTGGGTTTGGCGAGGTACGTCATGATCGTGACCGTCCGGCACCGGCGCGGCCCAGGGCGGCAGCTTCAGCCGCGGCGGGCGGCCGCGTGCGCTCGCCCGCAAGCTCCGCGAGCACTCCCTCGATGATGAAGCTCGAGGAGATCGGCAGCCCGTTGTAGTGCCTGAGGGAGCGCAGCTTCGCCTTATCGACCGCCGTCTCGAGCGTGAGCAGCGAGCGCAGCTGAGCGTCGCGGTTCTGCTCGACGACGAACACGAGCCGATGGGAGGCGAGAAACTTCTCCACCTCATCGCCGAACGGGAAGGCCCGCACGCGCATGTAATCCACCAGCGTGCCCTGCTGCCTGAGAATATCGATCGCCTCGCGAATCGCCCCCTCGCAGCTGCCCAGGGAGACGAGCGCGATATCGACGTCCGGATGAGTCTCGATGCGCGGCGCGGGAACCAGCCTCTTCGCCGTATCCCACTTCCTCAGCAGCCGGTCGAGCACCGTCTGGTACTCGGCGGCATCCTCGGTGTAGGTGCCGTACTGCGTGTGGCCCGAGCCGCGCGCGAAGTACGCCGCCTTGGGATCGACCCCGGGCAGCGTGCGGTACGGTATGCCATCGCCATCGCGGTCGAGGAAGCGGTAGAACTTGTCGAGCTTTGCGACCTCGGCGCTTCCCAGGACCTTGCCCCGGTCGGGTCGATAGGCATCGTCCCATCTCAGATCGCGGCACATCCAGTCGTTCATGCCGATGTCGAGGTCGGAGAGCACGATGACGGGGGTTTGCAGCCGCTCGGCAAGATCGAACGCCTGCGCCGCAAGATAGAAGCACTCCTCGGGATCGGCCGGATACAGGCAGATATGCCGTGTGTCCCCGTGCGAGGCGTAAGCGCAGGCAAGGATATCGCCTTGCTGGGTGCGGGTGGGCATGCCCGTGGAGGGCCCCACGCGCTGGATGTCGAACACCACCGCCGGCACCTCGGCGTAGTAGGCGAGGCCGAGGAACTCGTTCATGAGCGAGATCCCGGGCCCCGACGTGGCGGTGAAAGCCCGCGCGCCGTTCCAGGATGCGCCGATCACCATGCCAATCGCTGCGAGCTCGTCCTCGGCCTGGATGAAGGCGAAGTTCTTGCGGCCGGATTCCGGATCGGTGCGCAGCCGGTCGGAGAAGCTCTTGAAGGCATCCATGAGCGAGGTCGACGGGGTGATCGGATACCACGCCGCGACCGTCGCGCCGGCGTACAGGCAGCCGAGCGCCGCGGCGGTGTTGCCATCGATCAGGATGTGGCCGGCCGTCGCGCTCATCTTCGCAACGCGCAGCGGCAGCGGACAGCTGAAGTGCTGCTTCGCGTAGTCGTAGCCGAGCTGGATGGCGCGCATGTTGCTGTCCACGAGCTGGGGCTTCTTCGCGTAGGTCTCGGCGAGTAGCGTGCGGATCTGCTCCACGTCCAGCTCGAGCAGTGCGGCCAGCACGCCCGCGTAGCAGATGTTCTTCATGAGGATGCGGGTGCGCACCCCGTTGAAGTTCTCGTTGCACAGCTGTGCGAGCGGCACGCCGAGCACCGTCACGTCCTCGCGCTTGAGCAGCGCCGGGCGCGGCCAGGTCGAGTCGTAGATCAGATAGCCCCCGCTTGCCACTTCCTTCACGTCGCGCGAGTAGGTCTCGGCGTTCATCGCGACCATGATGTCCACGCGCCCGGAGCGGGCGACATAGCCATCGCGGCAGACCCGAATCTCGTACCAGGTGGGCAGCCCCTGGATGTTCGAGGGAAAGTAGTTCTTGCCCATCACCGGGATGCCGGCGCGGAAGATCGCCTTCATCAGGAGCGTGTTCGCGCTCGCCGAGCCCGTGCCGTTGACGGTTGCGATCTTGATGACGAAATCGTTGATGCCGGGGGACACGGTGTGAGTTTCCTGCACGGTCGGCTCGAGGGGTCAGGCGATCTTCGGCTCTTGCGAGGCGGAGGCGGCCGCCTCGTCCGCGACGTGCGGCCAGTGGACGCTCGATTTCTGCATATCCCATGCCGCGGTGGGACAGCGCTCCGCGCACAGCCCGCAGTGCACGCAAAGATCCTCGTCCTTCACCATCACTCGCGCCGTCTGGGGCAGCGGCGCCGAGACGTACAGAGCCTGCGTGAGATTCTTCGCCGGCGCCTTCAGCCGCGTGCGCAG
The DNA here is from genome assembly GCA_035524075.1 of Steroidobacteraceae bacterium. Classification (GTDB taxonomy): domain Bacteria; phylum Pseudomonadota; class Gammaproteobacteria; order Steroidobacterales; family Steroidobacteraceae; genus JASHUC01. Next base: position 35,075 of record DATKPP010000059.1, read on the forward strand.
CTCGGCTTCCTCCCCGTTGTGGGTGATCGTCAGGCAGTCCACGGGGCAGATATCGAGGCAGGCGTCGCACTCGATGCACAGCTTCGCGGTGAATACGGTCTGCACATCGCAGTTGAGGCAGCGGTGCGCTTCCGCGGCGGTCTGCTCGGCCGTGAAGCCGAGCTCCACCTCGATGTTGAGCTTCTTGAAGCGCTCCTTGAGCGAGACGTGCGGCATGAGCCGCCGCTCCACCGGCGAGTAGTCGTTGGCATACGACCACTCGTGCATGCCCATCTTGCGGCTTTGCAGATTGACGCCCGGCGCCAGACGCTGCGCGACCGGCTCGCCCTGACAGAACTTGTGGATCGAGATTGCCGCCTGATGGCCGTGCTCGACCGCCCAGATGATGTTCTTCGGGCCGAACGCGGCATCGCCGCCGAAGTACACACCGGGGCGCGTCGACTCGAACGTCGTCCGGTCGACGATCGGGACATTCCACTTGTCGAACTGAATGCCCACATCGCGCTCGATCCAGGGAAAGGCGTTCTCCTGGCCGATCGCGAGAATCACATCGTCCGCCGGGAACAGCTCCTCCCCCAGCACGCGCTCCGCGGTGATGCGACCGCGCGCGTCGAGCTGGTATTCCATGTGCTGGAACAGCATTCCCGTGAGCTTGCCGTTCTCCACGACGAAGGACTTCGGCGCGCGGTTCACCACGATCTCGACGCTCTCCTCCTCGGCATCCTCGAGTTCCCAGTCGGAGGCCTTGAAGAACCCGCGCGGCTTGCGCGCCATGACCTTCACGCTGCGCGCCCCGAGCCGCAGCGAGGTGCGGCAACAGTCCATGGCGGTGTTGCCGACGCCGATGATGAGGACTCGCTCGCCGATGCGATCGACATGTCCGAACGCAACCGACTCGAGCCACGCGATGCCGATGTGGATGTGGGCGGCCGCCTCCTTGCGCCCCGGCAGCTCGAGGTCCTTGCCGTGCGGCGCACCCGAGCCGACGAACACGGCGTCGAATCCGCCCGACTGCAGCAGCTCTCGCATGCTCGCAACCGGATGGTTCAGCTTCAGGTCGGCGCCCATGTCGAGGATCATGCGGATCTCCTCGTTCAGCACGCTCGCGGGCAGCCGAAACGAGGGGATATTCGTGCGCATGAGCCCGCCCGGCTCCCCGTACTGCTCGAAGATGGTCACCTCGTAGCCGAGCGGCAGCAGGTCGTTTGCGACGGTGAGCGAGGCACACCCCGCCCCGATGCACGCGATGCGCTTGCCATTCTTGACCTTCGGGATGCGTGGCAAGCGGCCTTTCACATCGTCCCGGTGATCGGCGGCCACCCGCTTCAGGCGGCAGATCGCCACCGGCTTCTCCTCCACGCGACCGCGGCGGCACGCCGGCTCGCAGGGCCGGTCGCAGACTCGGCCGAGGATCGCCGGGAAGACGTTCGATTCCCGGTTGACCATGTAGGCATCGGTGAATCGCCCCTGAGCGATCAGGCGGATGTATTCGGGGACATCCGTATGGGCCGGACAGGCCCACTGGCAATCGACAACGCGGTGGTAGTACTCGGAATGGGACGGATCGGTCGGTTCCATGTCATCCGGGATAGGTTGCGGGTGGGCTTCGCGATGCGGGCGACAAGTATAGGACTGCGGCGCAAAGTTTGCGGGGATGCACCGCCCTGCGGTGTATTATTGCATGGCAACATTCATGGTGGGCACCCCGTCTGCGCCCGCACTTTCTATACTGACCACTGCATGCCCGAGCCCGTTCCCACCACGATCAGGTTGCGCACACGCTCACGGGTGCTCGAGGTCGCATTCGACGATGGGGCGCTCTTCGAGTTGCCGTTCGAGTACTTGCGCGTGTACTCGCCCTCGGCCGAGGTGCAGGGTCACGGTCCGGGTCAAGGAGTGCTGGTCACCGGAAAGGAGAGTGTCGGGATCACCGCCGTCGAGCCGATCGGCCGGTATGCCGTGAAGCTCGTGTTCGACGACGGCCATTCAACCGGGCTCTATACCTGGAAGTATCTGCACCAGCTCGGCAGTGAGCGCGAGCGCAGATGGGCTGAGTACCGCGCGCGGGTGAGCGCCAGCGGAATGAAAGAAGGGCCGAGCTAGAAAGCTCGGCCCAGGCGTTTCAAGACCCCCATTTGTTAGGATCGGCCCCCGCCACTCGCATCGCGAAGGCCCAACCCAGCGGGATTCTGCGCAGCCTACGTCGCAAATTGCAAGCGATTGTTTCAAGCTTGGCCGCAGAAACACACCGCAACAGAGCAGGAGCGCTCACGTGACGCAAGAGGAACTGACCGACTTCGGCTTCGAGCGCGTCCCGCGCGCGGACAAGGCGCGCCGCGTGCGCGGCGTGTTCGACTCGGTCGCCGACCGCTACGACCTGATGAACGACTTGATGTCGGGCGGACTGCACCGCGCGTGGAAGCGCTTTGCGCTCGGCCTTGCGCGGCTGCGTCCGGGCCAGCGAGCGCTCGATATCGCCGGCGGCACCGGTGACCTTGCAGCGGGGCTTGCGCGCCAAGTCGGCGACGCCGGCCTGGTGGTGCTCGCGGACATCAATGCGAGCATGCTCGAACACGGACGCGATCGGCTGATCGATGAGGGTTTCGTCGGCAACCTCCGCTATGTGCAGGCGAATGCCGAATGCCTGCCCTTCGCCGATGGCAGCTTCCACTGTGTGACCATCGCGTTCGGCCTGCGCAATGTCACCGACAAGCCGGCGGCGCTCGCCTCGATGCATCGGGTGCTCAAGCCCGGCGGACAGCTGCTGGTGCTCGAGTTCTCGCACCCGCTGCCTGCGCTGCGTCCGCTGTACGAGGCGTATTCCTTCCGCGTGCTCCCGCTGCTCGGCAAGCTCGTCGCCCACGACGAGGCGAGCTATCGGTATCTTGCGGAGTCGATCCGGATGCATCCGGATCAGGAGACGCTGCTGTCGATGATGCGCGCGGCGGGCCTGGAGGATTGCCGCTATCACAATCTGAGCGCCGGCATCGTCGCCGTGCACCGCGGATACAAATACTGAGCGGCTCGCCGCCGCGACTTCAGGGATAGAGCATCACGGCCCGCCGCTCCTCGCGCCAGGCCGCCTCGTCGGGCGTGGCGAGCGCATCCAGATCGGCAGGGGTTGCCGCGGCATCCTCGATCCACGCACGCAGCAGCTCGCTGCCGTTGATCAGGTCGAATGCGAGCCGGTCGCGCTCGTACTCGTACGCGAAGTCGCGCCAGAGCACGTAGTCCGGACGCAGGCGTCGCAGGCACTTGAGCGCGAGCGCAACCACCCGCCACGGACGAAATGCCTGATGGTCATATCCGGCATCGTCCACGTGGATCTGCAGCCCCGCGCACAGCTTGCCGGCATACTTGTGGAACGTGGGCTCGAACCAGAGCGTGCGCAGCCGGCAGCCGCGCAGCCACTGCGGCGCGAGACCGTGCATCGCGGCGAGCAGCGCACGTGGATCGAGATCCGGCGCGCCGAGCAGCTCGAGCGGGCGGGTGGTGCCGCGCCCCTCCGAGAGCGTCGTGCCCTCGATCATCACCGTACCCGCGTAGCTGCGGGCCATCGATACGTTCGCGGCGTTGGGACTCGGGTTGACCCAGCTGCGCCCAGCCGGCCAGCCGTAGCCCGGAGCGCGATCCGGATTCCAGCCCTTCATGGGGATCACGTGGCAATCCACATCAAGACGCAGGCTCTGCACGAACCACCGAGCGAGCTCTCCGAGGGTCAGTCCGTGGCGCATCGGCAGCGTACCGGCGCCGACGAAGCTTTCCCATCCCGGCCGCAGCCGCAGGCCCTCGAGGGGCCGCCCGGCAGGATTGGGTCGATCGAGCACCCAGACCGATTTGCGCCGCTGCGCCGCCTCCTCCAGAACGTAGCGCAGCGTCGTGACGAAGGTGTAGATGCGGCAGCCCACATCCTGCAGGTCCACGAGCAGGGTATCGAACGTATCCATCATCTGCGGTGTGGGGCGGCGAACGGTGCCGTAGAGACTGAACACCGGAATTGCATGGATCGGATCCACGAAATCCTGCGATTCAATCATGTTGTCCTGCTTGTCCCCGCGCATGCCGTGCTGCGGGCCGAAGCAGGCGGTGACATTCAGGTCGCGACACCCCGCCAGCGCATCGAGCGAGTGGGTGAGGTCCTCGGTCACCGAAGCCGGATGCGCGAGCAGCGCCAGACGCTGTCCCGCGAGCGGCTTGCGCAAGCTCGGCTCCTTCAACAGGCGATCGATCCCGAAGCGCATGGGTCAGATTTGCAGCGCAAAGCCGTCGGGGTGATGAAAGTCGGGCCTGCCCGGCGGATGCCTGAGCGCCCAGTACCACAGCTGCCCACTCGCGTCCTCGACGACGCTCGCGAGCGCAATCCTCACGGGCTTCTCTCCGCGCATGCACTCCAGCGCCACGTCCGCCTCGAGTGTCAGATCCTCGCCGGTTCGGAGCGTTCTTGAGCTGGGGTCCGGGAGCGGCGCGACCGCTCCGGTCGGCAGCTGCTCGAGCCTGCGCTGCTCGCGATACTTCGCGAACTCGTAACTCGCCCACTCCCCCGAGGGCGAGAAGTTGAACTCCAGGTAGGTGGGCCCGGCGCCGGGTGCGATGAAGGCCTCGAAGCAGGTGTGGCGCCACAGCTCGTCGGCTCGTTGCGGCGCCCGAGCGGGCGGAATCGCAAGGCGCCCGGGATCCCCGCGCAACGTGTACTTCAGTGCCAGCCCCCCGTTCGGGTCCCGCCTGACTCGTACCTCGATCTCCCGCACCGCATCGAGCCGCCCGGCGGCCGGGTGAGGCGTCAGGGCGAGCGAATGGGTGCGGCTCGAGCTCATCGCCGGATCCTATCCCAGCAAGCGACCGCCGGCAGGTCCCACGTCGCATCCGAGTGCAGGTGCGAGCGACCCGACTGCTAGAATCGCCGCTCTCGCCGCATCCGGTTGCCCCATGCTCGACTCCTTCATCGAGAACCTGTTGAACCGTGGCCTGCCGCGCTCGCCGCGCGCGCGGCAGCTGTGCGCGCAGCTCGCCGGGCGCCGGGTAGCGGTCGAGGTGCGTGACATCGCGCAGTTCGTCGTCGCCTCGGACGGGAGTGTGCTTTCGATCCGCCGCGGCAGCTCGGAAGCGGCGGAGGCTCACATCATCGGCGGACCGGTCGCACTGCTTGCGCTGGCCGCGCGCAGCTCCGAGGGGCTGCGCCGCGGGGATGTCCAATTGAGCGGAGATGTGGAGCTTGCAGAGCAGTTCCGCGAGCTTGCGCTGCTGCTGCGCCCCGACCTCGAGGAGGAGCTCGCACTGGCGATCGGCGACGTTCCGGCTCATCAGCTCGCGCGCTTCGCGCGGCTCGCCTTCGACTGGTGCAAGAGCGCAGCGGACACGACAGTGCGCAACGTCGCGGAGTACCTCGCGCACGAGAGCGGCGACCTCGTGTCGCGCTCGGAGGGGCGGCAGCTGCTCGCCGGGATCGATGCCGTGCGCGAGGATGTGGACCGCCTCGAGGCCCGCATCGACGCGCTGGCTCGGCGTCCACGTCCCGCTCTGCCCCCGTCGTGAAGGTACGCGTCCTCACGCGTCTGTTTCAGATTCAGCGCGTGCTGCTCAAGCACGGGCTCGATGACTTCGTCCGAGCGGCGCATCTGTATCGCGGGCTGCGACTGCTCGTGCTGCTGTCGCCCGGGATCTGGGTCGCGCGGCGCCGCAATCGCGGCACGCGCTCGCGCGTGGCCGTCACCCGCGCCGAGCGCTTGCGCCTGGCCCTCACCGAGCTCGGGCCGATCTTCGTGAAGTTCGGTCAAGCCCTCTCCACGCGGCGCGACCTGCTGCCCGCGGACCTTGCGAACGAGCTCGCGAAGCTTCAGGACCAGGTGCCGCCATTTCCGGGAACCGCGGCGCGCGACATCATCGAGCGCGCCTACGGGCGCCCCCTCTCCGAGGTGTTCACGGAGTTCGACGAGACGCCGCTTGCCGCGGCCTCCATCGCCCAGGTGCACTCCGCGCGGCTCCCGAGCGGTAAGGAGGTCGTCGTGAAGGTGCTGCGGCCGGGAATGCGCACCGTGATCGAGCGCGACCTGGAGGTGCTCTACGCGCTCGCACGCCTGGCGCAGAAGTACTGGAGCGAGGGACGGCGGCTGCGCCCGATCGAGGTGGTCGCCGAGTACGAGAAGACCGTGCTCGCCGAGCTCGATCTGTTGCGCGAGGCGGCCAACGCCGCGCAGCTGCGCCGCAACTTCGCAGGCTCCGACCTGCTGTACGTGCCGGAGGTCCACTGGGACTACTGCCGCGCGGATGTCATGGTGATGGAGCGCATCCGCGGCATTCAGATCAGCGACACCGAAGGACTGCGCGCGGCGGGCACCGACATTCAAAGGCTCGCCGAGAACGGCGTGCGGATCTTCTTCACGCAGGTCTTCCGGCACAACTTCTTCCACGCGGACATGCACCCCGGCAACATCTTCGTGCTGGTGGACGATCCGCGAAATCCCAGGTACGCCGCCGTGGACTTCGGCATCGTGGGCACCCTGGATCCACGCGACCAGCGCTACCTCGCGGACAACTTTCTCGCCGTGTTCGATCGTGACTACCGGCGCGTCGCGACGCTGCACCTCGAGTCGGGCTGGGTGCCACCGCAAACGCGCGTCGATGAGATGGAATCCGCCGTTCGCACCGTCTGTGAGCCAATCTTCGATCGCCCGCTGAAGGACATCTCCTTCGGGGACATTCTGTTGCGTCTGTTTGCGATCGCGCGACGCTTCAACATGGTCATTCAACCGCAGCTCGTGCTGCTGCAGAAGACGCTGCTCAATGTCGAGGGTCTGGGACGGGAGCTTTATCCCGAGCTCGACGTTTGGCACACGGCAAGCCCGATCCTGCGTGAGTGGATGCGCGAGCGCATGAGCGGGCGCGCCCTCCTGCAGGGCGTGCGGGCGCACCTGCCCGATCTCATCGAGGCGGCGCGCTCGGTCACCCCGCTCCTGAAGGCCGCGGCCAACCGCGCACAGGACGGGAGCCTGCAGATGCGGCTCGACGTCCCCGAGATCGAGGACCTGAAGCGCTCGTTGCTGCAATCGGGCCGGCGGCGCGAGGCGGTCACCGTCGGAGCTGCGATTCTCCTGGGGGGTCTGGTATGGCTCGCGGTGGGCCGCACCGCGGACTGGCCTGCCTGGGCGATGCTCTTGATCGGAGCGGGCTGGATTCTCCTCGCGCAGTGGCGCTGATGCGCTCTTGCGGGTGCCGGCGCGGCTCTGCACGCGCTGTGACCCGAGCGGTGGACGGCACCGCATCGGTGGGTTAGCCTCCGGGCTCCTGTCCCGAACTCCCCCTATGCACAGCTCGCGCTCCCTCACGGAAGGAACGATCAGCCACAGGCTGCTCGTGTTCGCCATCCCGATCCTGGTGGGCAACATCCTGCAGTCCCTGGACGGCTCGGTGAACTCGGTGTGGATCGGGCGCTTTCTCGGGGAGGCAGCGCTCACCGCGAGCTCCAACGCAAACACGGTTCTGTTTCTGCTGCTGGGCGCGATGTTCGGGGCCTCGATGGCGGCCACCATCCTCATCGGCCAGTACCTCGGTGCCCGGCGCGTTCACGACGCCAAGCGCGTAGTGGGCACCAGCACGAGCTTCTCGATCGTGGTCTCCATCGCGATGGGTGGCCTCGGCTGGGTGATCTGCGGGCCGTTGCTCCGGGCGATGCACACGCCGGCGGCGGCGATGCCGCTCGCCATTGCCTACATGCGCGTGATCTTCCTCGCGCTGCCGTTCCTCGTGCTGTACATCTTCACCACCTCGGTGCTGCGGGGCGCGGGCGACTCCAAGACGCCGCTCTACTTTCTGATCCTGAACGTGGTGCTCGATATCGCGCTCAACCCGCTCCTCATCTTCGGCCTCGGCCCGATTCCGCGCCTGGGCATCGCAGGCTCCGCGCTCGCGACGCTGCTCGCACAGGCAATCAGTCTCGTCACCCTCATCGCTTATCTCTATCGCCGCAAGGATCCGCTGTGCCTGCACGGCAATGAGCTGAAGCTGCTGCGGGTGGACTGGACGATCGTCGCGACGCTGATCACCAAGGGCGTGCCGATGGCGCTGCAGATGATCGTCGTCTCCTTGAGCATGGTGCTGATGATCACGCTCGTCAATCGCTTCGGGATCGACACCACGGCGGCCTTCGGCGCGGCATTTCAGGTCTGGAACTACGTGCAGATGCCCTCGTTCGCGATCGGCATGGCGGTCTCCTCGATGGTCGCGCAGAACATCGGGGCACGGAAGTGGGACCGCGTCGCCTCCACGGCGCGCCTCGGCGTGCTGTATCAGCTGGTGCTCACCACCTCCCTGGTCGTGCTCATCGAGCTGCTGAACACGCGCGCACTGGGGCTGTTCCTGCCGGCGGGCTCGGCGGCCCTCAGCATCGCGGTCCATCTCAATCGCATCGGCGCCTGGAGCTTCGTCTTCTTCGGAATCTCGCTCGTGCTGTTCGGCGTGGTGCGCGCCAACGGCGCCGTCGTCGCACCGCTCCTCATTCTGATGCTCGCTCTGCTCGGGGTCCGCTTTCCGCTCGCCCTGACGCTGCTCGACCGGTGGAAGGCGGATGCGATCTGGTGGAGCTTCCCGATCTCATCCCTGGTCGCGGTGCTGCTGGCGATGGCGTACTACCGGTACGGAGGCTGGCGCGAGGCGCGGATGATGCTCCACGAGGAATCCCCACGCACCGTCGCCCACGAGCAGGCCGGCGCCGGCTGAGCCTGCTCACGGAAGCTGCGAGCCTGCGAGCCTGCGAGCCTCAGGGCCCTGCGGGCCGCGGCTCGATCCAGGTCGCGAGGCCGTATCCGCAGAGCTCCCCGTCCTCGTCGAAGACCGCGGTACCGGCCTGGTGCGAGCGCCCGCTGCTCGAGACGTGCCAGCCCACCACCACGCATTCCTCTCCGATGTGGACGCATCGATCCACGTGCGCCGTGAGCTCTCCGAGCAACGCCAGTCGCGTGTCGCCCACTGCTGCGAACCAGCCCGGGCAATCGAGCGCCGCCCACATGAACTCCGGACGCACCTTGGCGTTGCCGGCATCGAGGGAATCATCGGGTACCCACGGCGCCGCAACGAGCGGCCGCTCCGATGCGGCGGACTGCCGTGCCAGAGCGCCGGGGAAGATGCGCAACCCGTCGCCGCGTCGCCGCTGCGGGCCGCACACGAAGCAGGTCGGAAAGGGGTGATGCGCAAATCCGACACAGCGGCGCGATGCCTCGATCGCCTCGACGTAGGTGGGGGGCGCAAGTGTCGGGGCGCTCACCTCGGCGGGCCGGGTCTGTGCAATGAGCTCGCCTGCGTGGCGTAGCTCGAGAACATCCCCGCCGCGATCCTCGACGTCGATCTCCACTCCAAGCGGTGGGGGCTTGCGCAACCGCACCGTGACGCTTGCCTTCGCAAGCGCGGCGACCACGCCCACGAAGTAGCCGCCGTTCGCAGAGGTGGGCGGGCCGCAGAAGCGCGGATCGATCGTGATCACCATGCGGGAATGATACGGGTGCGCCGCTCGGCAGCGCCACTTGCGGCGCGCTCTGCCTGCTAATCTTCCCATCATGAGCCGCATTCTCCTTGCGACGCTCGGATCGCTGGGCGACCTGCACCCGTACATCGCCGTGGGGAAGGCACTCGTGGCGCGCGGCCAGCACGTGCGCCTCGCGACTTCGGCCGATTATCGCGCGCGCATCGAGTCGGCCGGTCTGGAGTTCGCGCCGCTCGCGCCGTCGATCGCCGACCTCGGTGACCGCGAGCATATTGCACGGCAGTTCTTTGACCGCTGGAAGGGCCCCGAGCGTTTGTTCGATGCGATGGTGATGCGGCCGCTGCGCCGTGCCTGCGCCGACCTGCGGGCGGCGCTGGAGGGGGTCACGCTTGCGGTGTCGCATCCGCTCACCCCCGCGCTGCCGCTGATCGCTGAAAGCGCGAGGATTCCATGGCTCTCGAGCGTCCTTGCCCCTTACAGCCTTTTTTCGGCGGCGGATCCTGCGGTGATCCCGAATATCGAGTTTCTCCATGGGTTCCTGCGCTTGCGCGGCCGGCCGTACCGCTTGCTGCTCGACCTGGTGAGCGTCGCAGTGCGCCGCTGGGAGCGACCGCTGCACGCGCTGCGCGCCGAGCTGGGGCTGTCGCAAATCCGAGGATCGCTGCTCATGGGCGGCCAGTTCTCCCCTCTCGGCACGCTCGCGCTCTTTGATCCCATCCTCGCCGCGCCCCAGACGGACTGGCCGTCGCACACGCTCGTCTGTGGCGCAGCCCTGCACGATGCCGGCGACCCCGAGCTGAGCACGGCGGCATCTGACCAAGCGCTCGAGCGATTTCTATCGGCGGGGCCGCCTCCAGTGGTCTTTGCGCTCGGATCCTCGGCCGTCTGGCTTGCGCGGGACTACTGGAAGCATGCCATCCGCGCATGCGAGACGCTCGGTGTCCGCGGGCTGCTGCTGACCGGCAGGCCGCTCGAGCAGCAAGTGCCTGCCGGCATCGCGGCATTCGATTACCTGCCCTATTCGCGCGTGTTCCCGCGGGCCGCGGCGATCGTTCATCAGGCCGGGATCGGGACCTTGTCATGCGCCCTTCGCTCCGGCCGCCCACAGCTCCTGACACCTGCCGGCTTCGATCAGGCCGACAATGCAGCGCGCACAGTGCGCCTGGGCGTCGGCCGTGCCCTGCCGTTCCAGCGCGCGCACAGCGATGCCCGTCTGGTGCGAGAGTTGCGGGCGCTGCTCGGGGATTCGGCATGTACGGCGACCGCTGCCGAGATGGCGGAACGACTGCGAGGTATCGACGGGGCTGCCGCGGCCGCTGACCGCATCGTCGAGGCGGCGACTTAGAGGCTAGAATGCCAGCCCATGGACGCCTTTGTGACCTCCGCCGCCGGGGTTCGCATGCCGAGCATCATCTACGGCACGGCGTGGAAGAAGGATGAAACCGAGCAGCTGGTCACCCTGGCGCTCCAGGAGGGCTTTCGCGGGATCGACACCGCCTGCCAGCCCCGGCACTACAACGAGCCGGGGGTGGGCGCCGGTATTTCCGCGGCCCTCGGTCCCAGCCTGCGGCGCGCCGATGTGTATCTGCAGACCAAGTACACGCCTGCATCCGGGCAGGATCCGGCGCGCATCCCCTACGACCCGAGCGCGCCCCTTGCCGAGCAGGTTGCACAATCCTTTGCCGCCTCGTTGAGCAACCTGCGCACCGACTACCTCGACGGTCTGGTTCTGCACTCGCCGCTCGTGACCGCGCACGAGACGGCTGAAGCCTGGCGCGCCATGGAATCGCTCGTGGAGCGCGGTGGCGTTCGGCAGCTCGGCATCAGCAACTGCTACCGACTGGAGCAGCTGCAGGCGCTGCATCGCGCCGCCCGCATCAAGCCGGCAGTGCTACAGAACCGCTTCTACGCCGCTACGGGCTACGACCTGGAGCTGCGCGCTTTCTGCGCCACCGAGCACATCATCTATCAGAGCTTCTGGACGCTCACCGCGAACGCGCACATCCTCGATCATCCGACGATGACCTCCATTGCAGCGCGGCACCATCGCCGAGCGCCGCAGATTCTCTTTCGCTATCTCGTGGGCTCCGGGGTCGTACCGCTCACCGGCACGCGCTCGCGCACGCATATGCAGGAGGATCTGCAGATCTTTGCGTTCGAGCTGAGCGCATCGGAGCGACGTGCCATCGATGCGCTCCTCGGCGGATGAGCGGGGAAGATGTGTTCGCCCGCGTGCTCCTGGCCGCCCTGCGAGCGCCGCCGCGAGCGCAGATGTAGGTTTCCGGAAGAGGAGTCACGATGTCCAGAGCAACCTCGACCATCCTCTTCGCTGTACTTGCCCTGCTCATGTGTGGCGTTCCGGCCTTCGCCGATCCGGCTCACCTTCTGACGGGAACATGGAAGGTTGATGTATCGAAGCTGACGATCCCCAATACACCGAGGAGCGTTACGCTGGCGCTGGCTCACGTCGGTGGTGACCGATATAAGATGACTGTGGATATCACTTTCGACCCGGACGGTACACCCTCGCCGGCTGTGGGCAATGCGGACTACGACAAGGTGTCGATGACCATGCCCAGCGCGAGGATTCTGGTGATGGGCGGGGCATTTGAGGGACATCCGGCTAACACGCGAGTCTTCTCACTCTTGGATGACGGCATGCATATGATCGAAACGGTGGTATGGCACACTCCCGACGGCACTCCGCACACCCGGGTCGATTCCTGGACGCGCGCGAAGTAGCGATGACTCCGATGCGTCGCAAGCTCACAAATGGCCTGAGCATCGCCTCGCTCGCGCTCACGTTCTCGACGATTGCAGCGGGCCAGCAGTCCAACGCGGATGCAGCGGCGGCCTTGATGAATCACCTGGTCGGTCGCTGGACGATGGCCGGAACACTCGGCGGCAAGCAGGCGGTCCACGATGTGGAGGCGAGCTGGGTCCTCAAACGGGAGTACGTACAGTTCCACGAGGTCTCGCGTGACCGCGGCGCCGACGGTGGACCCGCATACGAAGCGATCGTGCTTCTCAGCTGGCATGTCAAGACGAGCGAGTTCATGTGCCTGTGGCTCGATAACACCGCAGGTGGCGGCCTTTCGCCGGAAGGCATTGCTCGTGGACCCCGTTCGGGGGATGCGATCCCTGTCGTCTTCACGATATCCAAGCGCGAGTTGTTGCGCACGACGTTTGCTTACGACCGGCGCGCCGATACGTGGCGCCTGACGATAGATGATGTCACGGATGGGAAGAGCGACAGATTCGGCGACGTTACCCTGACACGCAAGAATTGACGTGACTGGAATTCACGCGGGGGACGGAAAGGTCGTTGGCCATGGTTTCATCGGGAGTCCTTGACACAGGAAGGACCTGACGACCGTTGCGAAGCGATCCGGTTGATCGTACGGCACACCATGGCCGGCATCGTCGATCTGCTCAACCTGGACACGCGAGTTGAGAGCCTGGAGCTCTCTTGCCGTCCAGACCCTTGGCGATGGAAGTCGGCAATGAACGTCCTCGATAAGATATTTTGGAAGCGATTCGCGGATGAATATAAATTAAATCCGGGTAACCCCGGTGCGGCGTGCGTCGCGGGCATGCTTCAGGTAAGCCCGATTCTCTTCATGTCCTTTATTGCGCTGTTCAGGCTAGCAGGGCGATTGTTCACGTTAACACTAGCTGCTGTTGGTGCCGAAACAGTAGCTCAGATCTGGAATCCCATGGAATTTCGAGCCGCGTTGCTCCTCGCCGCAGCCGCTACGTTGTACGTTGTCAGACGTCGATATTGGGCCTGCCGGTTGCAACCCGAACGCTATAGCCGGTTTGGCGAAGAATTGAATCGGGGCGCGATTACCCTACTCGTTGCTGGCCTAATGAGTGCGTCAGGCGGCCTAATGTTCATCACTTTCTGGGTGACGAAAAAGTACATGGCTGCTTAGACCTCACGACGGCGGGGCTGATGCCTATCTGGTCGCTGGATCAGTCTCTCCGTGGCCTCGCCTGTCGATTCGCGCCGGTGTAGTTCGTCGCTCTGGCGGAGGATGAGAGTATGCCCAGGATCGTCGTGAATGCGTTTCTGACCCTGGACGGCGTCGTGCAGGCTCCCGGCGGCCCCGACGAGGATCCGGAAGGTGGCTTCTTGCATGGAGGCTGGCAGGCCCCCTATGTCGACGATGACGTGTCGCGCAGCCTCGAGCGTGTCACCTGGAACAACTCCAGCCTGGTCAAGGGCGACGTGGTCGCCGAACTCCGGCAGCTCCAGCAGCAACCAGGCCGGACCCTGCAGAGCTGGGGCAGTACTGACCTGCTCCAGACGTTGCTGAAGAACGACCTGATCGATGAGTACCGGCTGTTTATCTTCCCGGTGGTGCTCGGCTCCGGCAAGCGGCTCTTCGGCAGCGGCACGGTACCGGTGGCACTCAAACAGGTGGAGTCGGTCACGAGCGGCAAGGGCGCGACGTACCACCGGTTCGAGCGCAGCGGTGGGACGGGGGGTCTCGCACGGCCCCGCGCTGCTTGCGATGAATGACCGGAATACGGAAGATGAATTGAGCGCTCGACTGACCGATCATGGCCGACAGCGCCCGTTGGGACGGTGGGTAGTCGCAACGGCCAGAGCGGTCTGACGGTTCGGCCGTTAACCGCCGTTCAAGCGAAGAAGCGGTGATACTCTCTCACCGCGCAAGATTTAGACGCCGCGGTGACCTCACTGAGAAGAGTGGTCGTCGCCGCGATAGGTCGGTAACCTTGGGACATGAGTAACACGAAGGCTTATGTCGGCGGATGCCTCTGTGGCGCGGTTCGGTATGAAGCACGGGGCGAGCCCACGTACCAGGGCTATTGCTTCTGCAGAGATTGCCGCAAAGCGTCGGGGTCCGGTTTTGTCCCGTTTCTCTTCTTCCCCGCGAGCTCGGTGCGCTTCAGTGGTGAGACCAGACACTCCATCGCGAAGGCCTTACGCGGCGGGGACGCCGTGCGCAACCATTGCGCGACGTGCGGAGGGCTCGTATTCGGTGGGATCGTCGGCAAGGACCGCGACCATACGATCTACGCGGGGTCGCTCGATGAGCCCGGACTCTTTCATCCGACAATCGCGCTTTTCTCGCGCGACAAGCCGGATTGGGTCCCCATGCCCGCACGCCTCACCGTATTCGAGACGATGCCGGGGCACTGATCCGCTGGAAGGCAGCCACGAGGTCGCGGCCCTCGCGTGGCCGTTATTCAGATTGACCGCTCAGCGCCTGAGCAGCCGGGCGGGTCATGGCCGATCAGACCCTTGTGGGCGACTGTCCGCGGCGCGTCTTTTGATCGACACCTGACGTGACATCCGCAAGAAACATCAAGCGGCCCAATCGGCCGGGACTATCATGTAGTCATGCGCCGAGAGGAACTCCTCACCGTCGTTCAGCACATCTGCCGCCGACCCGGCAATCTGCGCGAGCTGGCCGATAAGGCAGGATGGTCCGCCTTCCACCTCCACCGCGCCCTTCGCACGCTGCTCGGAGAGACGCCGAAGCAGTACTCGCTTCGGTTGCGACTCGAGCGCGCCGCATACGACCTCCTGACGAGCCGCCGGCAAGTGAGGTCAATTGCTGCGGACCTTGGCTTCGGCAGCCACGAGGTCTTCACGCGGGCTTTCCGCCGCCGATTCGGTGCGCCCCCCGGCAACTACCGTGTGCGCCTGATCGCAAACGCGCCCCGGGGCGCCTGGTCCCGGCACGCGCAGGTCCTCGCGCATGCGAGCCCATGTGTCCGGCTCTTTCACCTCGCAACGAACCCTCTGCCGAGGCCACCGACAATGTCGCCGACGATTATGCGTAAGGACTGCCCGGAGCAGCCCATTCTGCTCGTACGCCGCCGCATCGCGCGAAGCGAATTGCAGAAGATGCTCGCCGAAAGCTTCGGCATGCTCTTCGCGCACGGACAGCGGAACGGATTGCCGGTTGCCGGTTGGCCGCTGGCTCGCTACATCGCGATGGGACCGGGACTGTGGACGGTCGAGGCCGCCATGCCCCTCGCCGTCCCGGCACCGGCATCAGGTGAGATGCAACCGGGCAGCTTGCCGGCCGGACCCGCCGCCTTCGCAGTTCACGTGGGTGGGTATGATCGATTACCCGACACCCATGCCGCTATCGAGCGTTGGATCGAGGCACAGGGCTACCAGGCCGGTGGGGCTCCTTGGGAGTCCTACGTCACCGATCCGGCGCAGCACCCTGATCCGGCGGATTGGCGCACCGAGGTCTACTGGCCGCTTGCCCGAACGCCGTCGCATTGAGTGGACCTGCCGACCGCGAACTGCGCCACGATCCTCTGACCGCTATCCGGCACTTCGAAATCACCGTCGGATGTCGCGTTGTGGCCGCAAAATCAAATACCCGAACTGTGTGCCTAAAAGGTGCTCCGCCGAGACGATGACGGCAAAGATCACACAGCCCACACTGATGACCATCAGCAGCCCCAGAACCCGACCCACGGCAGGGCGCCATTTCGCGTCAGATCCCGCCGCGCGTTCAGAGCACGGCGTTTCGAGGGCGCATCCCAGACACACATGCAGGTGCCTCATGCCGCAGCACAGTTTCAACTGCTCATTGATGCCGCAGAGACACTTCGCTCAGACGAGCGCGAATTCGAAGTGTCGGGGAGCCTCTCGGAGGAAGGGCAGTGGTACGTGCACCTGTTCAAGCGGCGCTTCCAGGCGGCGGTGAACAGCGGCTACCAGAGCCGCCTGAGCCGGAATGGTTTCGTATGATGTCTATCCCGTTGGATCATGGACTGAGGCTCGCGTCCAGCCCGGAGGCCCGGGCCAGTGCTTGCGTGTCGATATACTCCCGGATGTTCGTCAGTCTGCCATTTCGAACGGTGATGGCGAAGACCCAATTGTCCTCGAACGTCCTGTTCGTGGCTTTGACTTTCCCCTTGGCGAAACCGATGACCAGAACCCGGTCTCCTTGCGCCACGTATTCGCGGGGCTCTGTGGACGTTTCCATCTTCCTGGATGCCGTCTCAAGCAAATTCGCCAATCCCGCGTGCCCGCGGTACGTGCCGGCCAGCGGCCAGTCCTCGCCCGGAATGATCCACTCAATATCTTCGGCAGCCAGCGCCAGGAGACCTTGCCTATCGCCGCGACCGACTGCCGCAAAGAACTCCTTCACAATCCGGGCATTGTCTTGAGTACTCATACAGACCTCTCCATTCCTTAGATTTGCGCTAGGCCGCCGTCGACGGCGACCTCGCTGCCGGTCATGAAGCTGCTGTCCTGCGACGCGAGAAAGGCAGCCACCGCTCCAATCTCCGCCGGATCGGCCATGCGCTTGAGCGGAGTCATCGAGGCGAAGACCTTCTGGCCCTCCTCGCCCAGCGCTTCCTTCGCGAGTTCGGTCGCCGTCGCCCCGGGCGACAGCACGTTCACCCGGATTCCGGTGCCCTTCAGGTCCTGCGCCGAGGTCCGCGCGAGGTTGCGCACTGCCGCCTTGCTCGCGCTGTAGGCGCTCATTGCCGGCGCGCCCGTGGTGCCGGCGCTCGATCCGGTCAGGATGATCGAACCGCCTTTGCCCATCAGCGGCAGCGCCTTCTGAACCGTGAAAATCGTACCCTTCACATTGGTGTCGAAGGTTTCATCAATGTGCTCGGCGGTGATCTTGCCAAGCGGAAGCGCGCTTCCCGTCCCGGCATTGGCAAAGACGATGTCGAGGGTTCCGCGTTCGGTCTTCACCGCCGCGTAGAGTCGCTCGAGGTCGGCCAGATCGGAGACCGAACCCTTCACCGCGCGGGCATTGGGCCCGAGTTTGGCCATGGCGGCGTCGAGCGATTTCTGCCGGCGGCCGGAGATGAAGACGAAGGCGCCGTCCTCGATGAACCGCTTTGCCGCAGCGAAGCCGATGCCCGTAGCCCCACCGGTGATTACGGCGGTCTGTCCATTCAGTTTGGTCACGTCATGCATCCTTCGTTGGAGGTATAGGGAAGAAGCCCACGTTGGTCAGCGCGCCGTGATTGCTGCGGCAATGGCCGGAGGCAGCTCACGGCTCCTTCTTGTACAGGTCCTGGAAGATCAGGGGCCCCCAGCTCTTGTCTTCCCGCGCCTGCACAAGCGCGCCTCCCTCCTCGAGCTTCCCGAGATGGACCGGCGCGAAACCCAGTTCCTCGGCAAGCGCCGCCACCGGTGCTGCAGCACCTTCGTCGTCGCTTGACAGGAACACGACCCGGCGGCTGCCGTTGACGTACGGGTCGGCGGCCAGGATGCGGGCGGGAAGATGATTGAAGCCCTTCACGAACCGCGCACCGGGAAAGGATTTGGCGACGACAGCAGAGGAAACGCCAAAACCGTTCATCGCATCGATGATCGTCTTCCCCTGCCAGCTCGGCAGATTCTTGGCGACCTCGCGATGTTCCGAGAATGGAACGGCCAGAAAAATGACGCCCGCCTTGATTGCTTCCGGCAGTGTCTCGGGGGCGACCGTGGGCCCGATCTCGCGCGCCTGCGGCGCCAGCGCTTCGGGTGGCCGCCGACTGGCGACTGCGACTTCGATGTGTTTGCGAGCGAAAGCTCGGGCGAGGGCCTGGCCTACCGCACCGAATCCCACAATCGCGTAGCTCATAATACTTCTCCGTCCGTGTTGATATTGATTCTCCGGCCTCTCAGATGGCCGAGAGGCCGCCGTCGACAGACAACTCCACCCCATTCACGAAGCTCGAATCGTCTGAAGCCAGGAACAGCGCGACCGTCGCAATCTCCTCAGGACGACCCATCTT
>DATKPP010000060.1:0-76747 GCA_035524075.1 Steroidobacteraceae bacterium
GGCGAACTTCGCATAATGTATATTATGGTTAATTACGGGCAGATCTATCCCGGATGGATGGCAAACTTCCCCGACTCTTGATCGCTGGCGAACGGGCCGCGTGCGGCACGGCGACTGCTAGCTTTGGCACAACCTTTCAGAAGAGCCACCGCGAGGAGACTTCAATGTTCCGAATGAACCGTCACGGGCTCGCCGTCGGCGTGCTGGCGCTCGCGCTGAGCGGCCTGGGCTCAACCGTACATGCGCAGGACCAGGATCAGGGCCGGCACGACCAGCAGCGCCACGAGAACGAGGCCGCGCACGACCAGTCTGGGCACGATGAGCATGCCAGGACGGCCGATGTCGAGCGCTATCGCAAGGCGCATCCTCACGCGGCCGCGCGCTGTCACGATGGATTCTTCACCAATACGACCGAGCGGACGCGCGCGTGCTCGAAGCACGGCGGGATCGACGTCTGGCTACGCCCGGAGTGAGTGACTGCGGATTCTGCTGATCAGCGTTTTGGGCTGGGATGCGCCACGGGAGTGAATCGTCCCTCGGCTCCCTCGAGAACGACCATCGCGATGTAGCGTGTGTCATCGAGTCGGAACGTGAGCCGCCGCTGCGGCGGATAGCTCGTGAAGATGAACGAGCGCATGCAGGTTGCATCCGGAGCACCGAGCTGCAGCGCCAGTAGCTTGGGCTCACCGGCTTTGCACAGCTGATCGGCACTGGCGAGGATGCGTTCCACGCGGAGGTAGTGCCGCGGGTTCGTCAGGCGCAGGTGTTCCAGGTCCGCAGGTCCCTCGAGGAAGACGGTCTTGGGGAACTGAGCTGGCGGGGAGCTCTTCGGCGGCCCCGCAAAGACGGCGGCGGAGGCCACGAGACTCAGGCCAATCAACAGGTACCGGCTTCCCATGGCCAGGCTCCTCGTGCGTGCTTCGAGCAGTCCAGCAATTAGATTAATCGCCTCGGAGGCAAGTTCCAACGCGCCTGGAGCCGCCCGGTTGCGCTGCAGGCGCAGCTGCAAGCTCTTGTATTATCAGATGAACTTTGCGCCTTGGACGGGGTCTTACTGAAGAAACCGGGGCTGCCTGGCAAGCGTGAGCCCTGCTTATTTTACCTTTCCGTGGAGCGTGACGTTGCAGCGGCTCACGAACTCGGTCATTTTTGTATTGGCGATCGACGCGCCGCTCATGAGGTGATCTTTGGGATTCACGCGTCGTTGGTTTGTCGGTAACACGTTGGCCGGACTCACCGGGGCGGTGACCTGCCCTGCCCGCACGAGCGAGCCCTCTGCTCGAGCGCGTGACCGGCTTGTCGGTGGACGGCCTGCACCTGCCTTGGCGCAGCGTGCACTGGCCGCATTGGAGCGCCACCGCGACAGCATTGCGCATCGCGATTTCATCGGGGTCGCGGATTTCTCTCTCCCCTCGCGTCTGCCTCGATTCCATGTGATCAATGTCTCCGACGGCGCGACGACCTCCTACCTGGTCGCACACGGACGCGGTTCAGATCCCTCGCGCACCGGATGGCTCGAGCGCTTCTCCAACGAGCCGCGCTCGCAAGCGACTTCCGCCGGTGCCTACCGGACCGGAAGCATCTATGTGGGCGAGCATGGCCGCTCGATGCGCCTCGAGGGCCTGGATGCAACCAACGACAACGCTGCATCGCGCGCGATCGTCGTGCACGCGGCGTGGTATGTGAACGATGAGATGATCCGGCACTTCGGCATGCTCGGTCGCAGCGAGGGCTGCCTCGCGGTGGCAAGCTCGAGCTTGAATGAAGTAATCGAGAAGCTCGGACCTGGACGCCTGATCTACGCGGACAAGATCTAGCCGCGTTGTGCCGGCGCGTAATCCCAGCGCACGGCCCGCTGCGGGCGGATACGAATGAGCGGTGCATCGGCGGCCAGTAGCGCTGTCGCGTACTGGGGATACTTCGCTCTGAGCTTGCGCACCGCGCGGGCACGCTCGCCATGCGCCGAGGCAGGCACGAGCTGCGCCCTCCCCTGAACGAGAACCCACCAGAGCCGGCTCCAGTCCTCCTCATAGTGATCGATCAGAAGCGCCACCTGAGGATGCGAGCGGATGTTGCGCACGCGCGCCAGCCGGGCCGGTGAGACTCGCTTGGGCTTGCGATCAAGTGCGGTATAGAACGCCGTACCGTCGTAGATGAAGCACACTGGCACGATGTGCGGTCGCCCGGTTTGGTCGAGCGTTGCAAGCCGGGCCACCCGGGCCGCAGCAAGCCTCTTCTGAACGGTTCGAGCAAGGGCTCCCCCGCGCATCGAGAGTGCTCAGATCAGCAAGCGCGCGGAACGATCCAGACCCTTCAGAATCTCATCGCGGCTGACATCCGGGACCGTGAGCACGGCCCGATCGATGCCGGCGGCGCGACATCGGGCCACAGCGGCTTCCTCGGCGGGGACCGCAAAGGCACTGATCGAGAGCGTCGAGTAGTCGCGCCCCGCCTGCGATGCGGCGCGACGAAGCGCAGCGACGGCCTTGATCGGGTCGAATCCCGAGCGCGCGATGGGTAACCAGCCCTGACAGAATTCCACGACGCGCTCGAGCGTGTGCTCACCCGCACCGCCGAGCAGGATCGGGGGGTGGGGGCGTTGCTGCGGCTTGGGGTACATCCACACCGGATCGAAGCTCACCATCTCGCCATGAAAGGCAGCCTCATCCTCGGTCCAAAGCGCCTGCATCGCCAGCACTCGCTCGCGCATCAGCTTGAAGCGCGTTTCGGCTCGCGCGCCGTGATTCTCCATCTCATCCACGTTCCAGCCCGCGCCGATTCCGAAGATGAAGCGTCCGTTCGACAGGCGATCCAGGCTCGCCACGCACTTGGCCGTGACGATCGGATCGCGTTGCGGAATGAGGCACACGCCGGTGCCCAGCAGGATCTTGCGGGTGGCCGCTGCAGCGAACGACAGCGCCACGAACGGATCGTGCGTGTGGGCATAGGCACGCGGCAGCTCCCCGCCCGCCGGATACGGCGTACGGCGCGAGACCGGAATGTGGGTGTGCTCGGGCAGGAGCAGCGACTCGAAGCCGCGATCCTCGGCCGCCCGGGCGAGCTCACCGATGTCGATGCCGTAGTCCGTCGAGAAATAGCAGATGCCGATCTTAATGGTCAGGTCTCCTTCACGTTCAGCTGCCTCGAGCCTTGAGCGCTTCGAGCTCGGTGCGCAGCAGCCGCACCTCATCCTCGAGCCTTGCCAGACGGCTGACGAGGGGCTCGTGCGGGTCGGGCGCGGTCGTGCTGTCGGGCGCGGCGTCCTCCACGAGCGCGTGCGCCGGCGGCTCGCCGCCGAACAGGTGCATGTAGCGCGACTCGCGTCGGCCGGGCTCGCGCGCCAGGCGGGCAACGAGGGGGCCGGTATCCCGCTGCATCAGGGCTTGCAGGGCTGACTCGACCTCGGAGACATCACCGAAGGCCGCCATGCGGCTGGCGCGGCCCCGCAGCTCACCTGGGGTCTGAGGACCGCGCAACAGCAGCTCGCACACGATCGCGAGCTCCTGGGGCGAGAACTTGAGGCTCCCGAACTCGGTGTTGCAGAACAGGTGCTGGTACTTGGGCACGCGACTGCCGAAGCCCGAGCGCTCGAGCACCAGGTGCTTGCGCGAGAGCCCATCGATCGTGCTCTGAACGCTCGGCTCATCGAGGCTCATCACGGGATCGCGATTGCTCTTCTGATTGCAGGCGCTCACCAGAGCATTGAGCGAGAGCGGATACTGATCGGGCGTCGTGATCTGTTTCTCGATCAGACAACCGATCACGCGCGTCTCCAGCGGATTGAGCTCGATGCGCATCGTGGCCTCGGGGTTCGCTCGCGGGCGCGGTTACGGACCGAAAACAGCGTATGAGTGCGGCGGCAGCGTGAACCGGAACTGTGTGCGCGCCCCCGCTGCCTCGCCGCCATGCCCGGCGGGCGATGCCGCGAGCTCTTCGCCCGTCACCCTATTTCGCAGTCGAACTTTCTCACCGGCCACGGACACCCCGATCGAGGCCGGCTCGGAGCGGAACGACTCCACGATGAAGGTACCGTTATCGTATACGAACAGGCTGACCAGCGAGGGGGCATCGAGCCGCACGGGGAAATCAGCCTGCAGGTAGCCGCGAATCGCGCGGGTGACCGGCTGCGGCAGCTCGTAGAGATCTCCCGGATTGTCGGGAATATTCAGCACGTAGAGGACACCCTTCGAATAGCGGTCCATGAGCAGAATGGGGACGCCGCGCTCCTCGGCCACCCCACGAACGAGTGGCCAGGCATCGTTCGTGTAATAGCGGATCTCGGGAAACAGGATGGAGGGCGCCCTCTTTCCGGGCTCGTCCAGATTCACCCCGGCGCCGGCCCCGAACGCCCCGTAGTAGTCCTGCACGGCCACCTTGCGGCCCGTGTACTCGAGCTCGACGATGTCCTGAAGCCCGCGCCCCTGCAGCTCGCGCAGCAGGCCCGAGGTGATCACGATGTCCTTGCC
The DNA here is from genome assembly GCA_035524075.1 of Steroidobacteraceae bacterium. Lineage (GTDB taxonomy): Bacteria > Pseudomonadota > Gammaproteobacteria > Steroidobacterales > Steroidobacteraceae > JASHUC01. The sequence goes on from DATKPP010000060.1 coordinate 4,467, forward strand.
CGCTGTGAGCTGGCCTTTGATTCTCGCCACGATGTTCGGATCGTGCGCGGCGGATGCGGTGAGCAGAACGAGAGGGGCTTGCGCGGGGAACTGCGGCATGAGCTCGATCGGCAGGCCCATGTTGCCAAGGTAGTCCTGCAGGAAGTCCTCGCCGCTCGACTGGTAGGGCTTGTAGCTTGCAATGCCGAGCGGCCGTCCGAGATCTCCCAGGAAGCGATCCACTTGCTCGAGCGAGTAGCCCGCCGCCCGTGCCCACCCCGGAGGGCCAACTCCCGAGCCCGAGCCGTGCGGCGTGTAGCGGACCATGGCATTCCAGTCGAAGCTCGTTCTCTGCCAGCCCCATGCCTGGCGTTCGCCTGGGTCGAGGGCATCGGGGGAGGCCAGATCGCCCCAGTTGAAGAGGGTGATCTCCGGCGCCTTTGCGAAGAGCGTGTCCCACAGCTGCTCCGCGTAGCGGTCCACGTAGCGCGTCGCGTAGGGATCCACCCAGCCCCCACGATTGCCCCCGTGCGGGCGCACGTTGTCGAAATAGCGAAAGATCAGATAGCTCTCGTATTGCTGCAGAAGCTGGTCGGTCATCTCGGGATCGCGCGTCTCGTCTCCCGTATAGATGGCATCGAACTTCCTGGCCTCGATGTCGAGGTCGTAACCCAGGCCCTGGAAATGCTCGTACCAGTTGGGGTACTTGATGGTCACCTTCACGCGTGGATTCACCGCGCGGGCGGGCTTCAGCACGAGATCCTCGGCAACCTCACGCATGCGCTCCAAGCGATACTGGGTCCAGCTGCGACCGGACTTCGCGGCGATGTCCGGCTCGCTCTTGGTGTTGAAGAAGAAGAAGTCATCGAGCATCACTTCATCGAAGTGCCGGGCGGCCAGCTCGGCCGCCCGACGGCAGGTCTCCCGGTCGCGCGGAATCTCATAATCGAGCGTGACGAACTGTCCATTGCCCGCCGGGGCCGAATAGGCAACCCCGCCCGCCACCTGAATCCCACGACTCACGAAGAACTTCTTCGCACTCTCCAGAGCGGCATCGTCGGCGAAGACACCGCTGCGCCAGACCTCCAGGTACACCTTGTCGAAGCGCAACTGCCCGGCAATGCGGCGGTACTGCTGATCGCGCACCTTCGGATCACGCATCGCGAGCACCGAATACACCGGGACGTAGATCGCCACCTTGAAGTTTCGGTACGACCCGGTGCTCCCACGCGACCCCTGCGAATCGGCAGCAGCGCTCATGGCGGCGAGCGCCAGTGCCATGGCCAGCAAGCACACCGATCGGACCATCCGGCGGCCTCAGCTCCTGAAGTCGATGTGCGGACCGGCCGGCACCACGCCGCTCGGGTTCACCGCACGGATGGAGTAGTAGTTCTCCTTGTAGATCCGTACGTCGACGGTCTGTGCAATGCCCGGGACGGCGTACAGCATTCTCGTGTAGTGCCAGATGGAGGGGTACTCGTAGATGTGACGCAGATTGCATTTGAACAGCGGGTAGTAAGCGCAATCGAAGCGCACGAGTGTCGGAAACAGACGCCAGTCGGCCTCGGTCTGGCGGTCCCCGATCAGATAGGGCTGCCGCGACAGGGTGGATTCGATCCAGTCGAGCGTGTGGAACATGCCGTGCACCGCTTGCTCGTACGGTTCCTGCTGTACGGCAAAGCCGCAGCGGTACGCGCCGTTGTTCACGTGCTGATAGATGCGCTCGTTGACCGCATCGATGCTCGGGGCGAGCTCCGCCGGATAGTAGTCGGCGGCATCCTCCGTGAATGCAGCAAACTCGCGATTGAGCATCCGAATGATCTCCGCAGACTCGTTATTCACGATCGTCCGGGTTTGCTTGTCCCACAGGACGGGCACGGTGCAGCGCCCGGTGTAGCTCGGGTTGGCTGTGCGATAGACCTCGTAGATGAAACGCACGCCGAGCAGTGGATCGGGCGGCGTGAAGCTCCAGCCGCCCTCCCCCAGCGCATGATGCACGTAGCTCGTCGAGATCACCTCTTCGAGCTTCTTCAGCTTCAGGAAGATCATCACCCGATGGCACCAGGGGCAGCCAAAGGCGAGATACAGGTGATAGCGGCCCGCCTGGGCACGCAGGCCGGAGCTGCCGTCGGCGCTAATCCGGCGGCGAAAGGTCGACGCGGTACGGTCAAACGACCCGGACTTTCCCTGCGTGTCGCTTGCCCGCTCGTCCCATTCGCCATTGATCAACATGCCCATGGCCAAGACTCCGCTGACACGACTGCATAGGATCTGCGGAGCCGCCCCGCCTCACTTCTTCACGCGCAACAGGCCCATGAAGTCTCGCTTGCCGAGCGGCACGCCCTTCCAGCGTAGAACGTCGTAGGCGGTGGTCGCATGGAAGTAGAAATTGGGCAGCGCGAATGACAGCAGGAAATTCTCGGCCGTGAAGTCGGTGCGGTGCTCGCGGAACGCGAAACACACGTCCCGGCCCATGAACCCATCCACCTCTGCGGGCCCGACCTTTCCGAGCGCCTCGATCGTCTGGGCGACCTGAGCCTTGAGGGCGGCAAAGGTGGCCGGTGGGGGTGTCATGTCCGGAGAGGCTGTCCCCCGGCGGACCCCTTCGATCGCGCCGAAGGAATGCGTGCACGTGGACTTCACCTGGTAGGCGAAGGGCAGCATGTCCGGAGCGAGGCGTGCCTGGATCAGATCCTCCGGTGCGAGCTTGTTCTCGCTGCAGAATGCCTCCGCCTTCAAGAGCAATCCGGCGACGGCTCCCAAGGTCTGCTGGTACGAGGGAATAGTGGCGGCGTAGAGCGAGAGGGCCATGACGATGCCTTCGGGGAGTTTAGGGAGGGCGGGAAGCTTAGCTTCGAGGCATGGAAAGCGAAAGCGGGACACCCGGGCATGGAGGCACGGATGAATAGGTCTCGATACAACTTTCGCTATATATCGTATATACATGATATTGATACAATTATTTACCTGTCGCTGCGTCCGCCTGGCGGCGTGCGCGAGCGGTGCATGTCAACCGCGCACGCCAGGGTGCGTTGTGAGAAGGTTGAGTCAGCAACCTCATTGTCCAACTCCAGAGCCATGACGATGAACATGCGCGCCATTCGCACCCTTGTCTTCTCGACGGCGCTCAGCTGGACGCTCGCGGCATGCGCGACGTTGAACGTGCACTCCGACGTCAACACCCCACTGATCCACAACGTCCAGTGCCATACCGCCGCATGGGCGGGCTCGTTCCAGGGGAACAGTCCGATACTCACGACGATCGCCAATCCCGTGAACGAGAGTCGGCTGCGCGCCGCCATCGCCGCACAGCTTTCGGCAAAGGGGGTACAGCTGGTGACGGCCAATCCCGACTGCCTGATCGGCTACGGAATCGGAGTGCGCAATGTCATGGATGGCGCATATCCGGATTGGATGGTAGGAGGCTGGGGACCCGGATGGGGATGGGGTCCCGGCTGGGGCTGGGGCTGGGGCCCAGGGTGGGGGTGGTACGGGCCACCCTACGTCTATCGAGAGGGCGTGATCGCCGTGGACCTTTACGATGCGCGCACGCGGCAAGCCCTCTGGCATGCCTACGTGAATCAGGATCTTTTCGGGCTCACGGGTGCGAAGGCCGAGCAGAGAATCGACGCGGCGGTTGCCGCCCTGTTCACGAAGTACCCGACTTGAGCGGCGGATCGCGCGCCGGTCGCGCCTGAACGGCGCGGTGCAGCGCGGCGCGCGCCAGCAGGCGCGTGGAATCGAGCGTCGGCAGCGCAGAGTTCGCATCATCGATGAGCAAGGGAATCTCGGTACACCCGAGCACGACCGAATCGGCTCCCGCTTCCTTCATGCGACCGATCACGGCCTGGAAGTACTCCAGCGCCTTGCGGCTGAAGACACCGTACACCAGCTCCTCGAATATCACCCGATCGATCTCGTCCCGCTCGGCCGCGCTCGGGCGCACGAGCTCGATCCCGTGTGCTTGCAGCTTCTCCGGGTAAACGCCGCTTTCGACGAGGTAGCGCGTGCCCGTCAGGCCGAGCCGGCGAAAGCCACGCCGCGCCGCCTCCCCAGCGACGACCTCCGCGATGTGCAGCCACGGAAGCGGCGAGCGGGCGTGAAGGTAGCCGAATGCCTGGTGAATGGTGTTGTCCGGGCAGATGAGAAACTCGGCCCCGATCGAGGCGAGTTTGCGAGCCGATGACAGCATGAGGTCCGCGACCCCCTCCCAGTCTCCGCGGTAGATGTGTCCCATGTACTCGGCGAGCGAATGGGTGTGGAGCGAGACCTCGGGGTGGCCGTGTGGACCGAGCACCTGCGCCCCCTCCTCGCAGAGTGTTCGATAGCACAGGGCCGCACCCTCGGCGGAGCAGGCGACGATTCCGACGTGCTGGGACATCGCGAGAGCGATAATACTCCGTCGCGTCCGCTGCGAGCCCGGGGCATGAGAATCCTAGTCATCGAAGATCAGACCGACACCTCCCGCTACATCTGCAACGGCCTCGCGGAGGCAGGCTATGCTGTGACGGCTTGCGACAATGGCCTCGACGGGCTGCATAACGCGCTCAACGAGGTATTCGATCTGATCATCATCGACCGGTTGCTGCCCGGCGGAGTCGATGGGCTGTCGATCGTGGGCAAGCTTCGCGATCTGGGTAAGAGCACCCCAGTTCTGATCGTGAGTGCGCTCACGAGCACCGACGATCGCGTGCGGGGTCTGCGTCTGGGCGGTGACGACTACATCTCCAAGCCCTTCGCCTTCTCGGAGCTGCTCGCCCGCGTCGAGGCGCTGCTGCGCCGTGCACAGCCCTCCCAGCGCACGACGAGGCTCCAGGTCGCCAATCTGACGCTCGATCTGCGCAAGTTCGAGGTCAGCCGCGGTGCGGTGCCCATCGTGCTGCAGCCGCGCGAGATGCGGCTGCTCGCCTACCTCATGCGCCACGAGGGGCAAGTCGTCACCCGCACGATGCTGCTCGAGTCGGTGTGGGACTGCCACTTCGACCCGCAGACGAACGTGATCGACGTTCAGATCAGCCGCTTGCGCAGCAAGGTGGACAAGGGCTTCACGCCTGCCTTGATCCATACCATTCGCGGCGTGGGGTACCTGCTGGGCGAGCGCGCCTCGCAGGCCGCGTGAGAGGCCCACACGCGAGCGAGCGCAAGGGCCGTCGAGCCTCAGAACACCTCATGGCACGCTTCAGCCTGAACTCCGTTGCCACGCGCTTGGCCCTCGGCAACGGTGCCTTGCTCGCGCTTCTCATCCTCTTCACATCGGCCGTGTTCTACTTCGGCACTGTCGGGGTGCTCGATCGTGCCATCGGCGGGAAGATCGTCTCGATCTCCAATCGACTGATCACCACCTATGGCCACCGTCCCGTGAGCGAGCTCGTGCGCGAGATCGACCTGGAGCTCACCGACGGCATCGACAGCGATACGGAGATCTTCCTGGTCACCTCAGCATCCGGCGCGCCGCTCGGGGGCAATCTGTCGCGGTGGCCGCTCCACCCCCCGCTCGGCAAGCTCCTCAAGGATGATGTGATCCGCAACGGACGGCGCTCGGTAGCACGCCTGCTCGTCGAGCCACTTCCGCAGGGCGGGCTCTTGTATATCGGACGCGACTTGAGCGAGCAGCAATCGATACGCGACCTGGTGCTGCGCGCGCTGCAGGCCGCGGCAGCGGTGTCGCTCGTGCTGGTCGCTTTTGGCGCCTGGTTCTTCCGCGCGCAGATCGAGCGGCGGCTTGGAGGGATTCGGCGCACCGCCTCCGAGATCGAAGCGGGCAATCTGGGGCGGCGCATCTCGATCTCCGGAGACGATGAGTTCGCTCGACTCGGCGTGGATATCAACCGCATGCTCGATCGGATTGAGCAGCTGATGAGCGGAGTGCGCCACGTCTCGAATGCCATTGCACATGATCTGCGCACCCCGCTCGCCCGCGTGCGGGCGGGGCTCGACGATGCGCTGCGGCGCGAGCGCACGGCGCCTGCGCTGGCCGAGGCCGCCCGCATGGCGATCGAGGGCATCGACGACCTCATCGTGCTGCTCAACAAGCTGCTGCAGATCGCCGAGGCCGAATCCGGGATGCGCACCGAATCCTTCGAATCCGTTGACGTCAATCGGATCGTCCACGACATGATCGAGCTGTACGATGCGGCGGCGGAGCATGCCGGGGTGAGCCTCAGAGCGTTGAGCCGCGAGCCCGCCCGCGCGCATGGCGACCACGACCTCCTTGCGAGCGCAGTCGCGAGCCTCATCGACAATGCCATCAAGTATGCGGGGCGAGGGGCCGCCGTCGAGCTTGAAGCCACGGCCGACACGGAGGCCGCGTGGATCATCGTGCGCGACAACGGTCCTGGTGTGCCCGCACACGAGCTGCCGCGGCTCAGCGAGCGTTTCTATCGTATGGACCGGGCGCGCCATCAACCTGGTAACGGGTTGGGGCTTGCGATCGTCTCGGCGATCGCAACGCTGCACGGCGGCGCGCTGGTGCTCTCGAATGCCCGACCGGGACTGCGCGCCGCCATTCGTTTGCGCGCAGCGCAGCCCACCCCGCCGCAGCGTCCTGCCGCAATGCGTGAGCAACCCTCCCTCGTAGACCTTTCCAATCCGTAATTCCGCCGAAAGGCTGCGGAAAGCATCGTCCTCGCAAGATAGGCGCGCCCGGCCGCGGCAGTCCACCTGCCTCACGCCCACAGCAGCCGCCCAACGAGGACATACCGATGCGTTTCATAGCCAGACGGCGTGCCCCGGTCGCGCTGCCGGCGCGACTGGCGACGCTAACAGCGGGCGTATCCCTGGTGTGCTCACTCTGCGGCTGTGGAGGCCAGGCCACACCGGCTGCCTCTGCGGCCGAGACGGCCGAGAGTGTCGTGCTCACCGCATCGCAGCTTCGCTCGGTCACGGTACAAGCGGTCGTTGAGCACCGCTTCAGTCTCGAGCGCGAGACCGTCGGTACCATCGGTTTCAACGAGGACCGAGCGGTAGAGGTTTCCCCGCCCTACCAGGGACGGATCGCCGCCTTGTTCGCAAAGGCGGGCGACCACGTGCGAAAGGGACAGCTGCTGTTCACCATCGACAGTCCCGACCTCGTGCAGGCCGAATCGACGCTGATCTCGGCCGCCGGCGTGCTCAAGCTCACCACGGCCGCTCTGGAGCGCGCCCGAGGCCTGTATACCATCCAGGGCATCGCGCAGAAGGACTACCAGCAGGCGGTCTCGGATCAGCAGGCTGCCGAGGGCGCATACAAGGCTGCACGCGATGCGGTGCGCATCTTCGGCAAGAGCGATGGGGAGATCGACCGCATCGAGGCGCGCCGCCGCATCGAGCCGCAGATGCCGGTGGCGAGTCCGATCGACGGCGTGGTGACTGCACGTCACGCGGCGCCCGGACGCTTGGTTCAGCCTGGTGGCTCTCCGGCGCCCTACTCGGTTGCCGACGTGTCGTCCAAGTGGCTGCTCGCCGATGCTCCGGAGGCCGACTTGGCAGCGCTGCGCCTGGGCCAGGCGGTGGACGTGAAAGTGCTCGCCTATCCGGATCGCACCTTCCGCGGGCACATCACCAACATCGCCGAGGCCGTCGATCCGGACACACGCCGCGTGACGGTCCGCTCGCAGGTGGACGATCCGAAGGACGAGCTGCGGGCACAGATGTTCGCGACCTTCACCGTACACGTGGGTGGCCCGACTCCCGCGGTGGCGGTTCCCGACGGTGCAGTGGTGCGCGAAGGCGATGGCAGCATGACCGTGTGGGTCACGACGGATGACCGCCGCTTCACGCGCCGTACGGTGCGCATCGGCCAGCAGCAAGACGGCTTCATTCAGGTTGTCGCCGGCTTGAGGCTCGGTGAGCGCATCGCAGCGAGCAGCGCGCTCTTCATCAGTAACGCTGCCGTTCAGGGCGCGGCTGACTGAGCACGGGTGCCGCCCACGCCGCCACTGCGAGCGTGCAGGCACGGTAACCCTTCATGTTGCGCTCGCTCCTGTCCCTGAGTTTGCTGCGCCGGCCACTCGTGCTGGTCGGGCTGGTGGCGTTCCTCGGGGCGGGGCTGCTCGCATTCTCGAGACTCAACATCGAGGCCTACCCCAACCCGGCACCGGTGATCCTGGAGATCACCGCGCAGGCGCCGGGCCTCTCGGCCGAGGAGATGGAGCGCTATTACACCGTTCCGATGGAAGTCGGCCTCGCAGCGACTCCGGGTGTGAACAATATCCGCTCCACCTCCTTCTACGGGCTTTCCTTCGTTCGCGTGACCTTCGATTACGGCGTGGACTACTACTTCGCCTATACCCAGGCGGCGCTGAACCTGCAGCAGAACGTGAATCTGCCCAACGGCGTCACCCCGACGATCCAGGCCTCGAGTCTGGTCGGGGAGATCTATCGCTATCAAGTGGTCGGGCCGCCCCACTTCGGGCTGACGAACCTGCGCACTCTGCAGGACTGGGTGCTGCAGCGCCGCCTGCTCACGGTGCCGGGAGTAGTCCAGGTGGTCGCCTGGGGGGGCACGACCAAGGAGTACCAGGTCACGGTCGATCCACGCAAGCTGGAGGACTACCAGATCACGGTGCCGCAGGTGCTCCAGGCGCTGGGCAACGCGAACATCAACGTGGGCGGTCGGACGGTGGACTTTGGACAGCAGTCGGTCAACGTCCGTGGCCTCGGGCTGATCGACTCGGTGGACGATATCGGAAACGTCGTCCTGCGTGCGCAAGCCGGCACACCCGTGCTGGTCAAGGACGTGGCGCACGTCCAGATCGGATACGTGCCGCGACTCGGCCAGGCGGGTCGCGATGCCGAGGACGACGTCGTGCTGGCGATCGTCGTCATGAATCAAACGCTGCACACGAGCGATGTGCTCGCGCGCGTCAAGGACGAGGTGGCCAAGATCAACTCCGACGGAACTCTGCCGCCCGGGGTGAAAGTGGTCCCGTACTACGACCGCTCGAGCCTGGTGAACGTCACCACGCACACCGTGCTGCACAATCTGCTCTACGGCTGCGCGCTGGTGTTCTTGATCCAGTGGGTCTTTCTCGGCGATCTGCGCAGCGCCCTGACGATCGCGATGACCATCCCCTTCGCGCTTTTCTTCAGCCTCATCCTCTTGGTCGTGACCGGTCAGTCCGCCAATCTGCTGTCCCTCGGCGCGGTGGACTTTGGCGTCATCGTCGATGCGGCGGTGATCCTGGTCGAGAACGTCTTTCGGAACTTTCAAAAGCCACCGGCGCAGCGGCGAGCAGTCCTGGAAGGGTATACGGAAGCGCACCTCGGCACGCCGCTCGAGCGTGGCGCCGGCTGGACCGATCGGCTGCGGCTGATCTACGTGAGCGCGATTCAGGTCGATCGAGCGGTACTGTTCTCCACGCTCATCATTGTCGCCGCGTTCCTGCCGCTCTTCACGATGCAGGGGGTCGAGGGACGCATCTTCGGCCCGATGGCGCGGACGTACGGATACGCCCTCGGGGGCGCGCTCATTTGCACATTCACCGTGACCCCGGCACTCACCTCGCTGCTGTTACCGCGCCATGTGAATGAGGCCGAGACCTGGCTGGTGCGCCACCTGCGCACCCTGTACACCCCGGTGCTGCGCTGGGCACTGGCAAACCGTCGCGCAACCCTCGGCGGCGCTCTCCTGTTTTTGCTCGTTGCGGGCGTGCTGCTCAGCCAGCTCGGCAGTGAGTTTCTACCCACGCTCGAGGAGGGCAATCTCTGGATCCGAGCGAGCTTGCCGCCGACGATCTCGCTCGAGGCGGGCGATGCCCTGGTCACGCGCATGCGGCAGATCATCCGCAGCTATCCCGAGGTCATCACGGTCACCTCCCAGCACGGTCGGCCCGATGACGGCAGCGATGCCTCGGGATTCAACAACGTGGAGCTCTTCTGTCCCCTGAAGCCCTTCGATGAGTGGCCGCGAGGCATGAGCAAAGCCAAGCTGGTCGATGAGCTTCAAAGGCGATTCACGAGCGCGTTCGTCGGCACCGGATTCAATTTCTCACAGTACATTCAGGACAACGTCGAGGAGGGACTCTCGGGGATCAAGGGTGCCAACGCGCTGAAGATCATCGGGCCCGACCTGCATGTTCTCGAGCGCCTTGCGAGCGATGTCTACGCGCAGATGCTCGCGGTTCGGGGGGTGGAGGACCTCGGGATCTTCCACGTCCTGGGGCAGCCGAACCTCGATGTGCGTGTGGACCGCGCGAAAGCCGCGCGCTACGGGCTCAACACCGGCGACGTGATGAGCGTGGTGCAGGCGGCGATGGGCGGCACGCAGGCAACGACCGTGCTGGAGGGGGACCGTGAATTCGCCCTGACGGTGCGCTTTGCGCCACCATTCCGCGACCGACTGCAATCGGTGCGCAACCTGGCGATCGGGTACCAGAATGGCGCGGGCGGGGTTTCCTACATACCGCTCGGGCAGATCGCCGACGTGTCTCTCGACACCGGTGCCTCCTTCATCTACCACGAGCGCAACGAGCGGCTGATTCCCGTCAAGTTCAGCGTGCGCGGGCGTGACCTCGGCTCGACGGTTGCCGAGGCGCAGGCGCGCATCGCGCGCAACGTCAAGGTCCCGCAGGGATACCGGCTCGAATGGGCCGGAGAGTTCCAGGAGCTGCACCAGGCCAGGCAGCGGCTCATGATCGTCGTGCCGATCGCCGTGGCCTGCATCCTCGTCCTGCTCTACGGCCTTTTCAATTCGCTGCGGGACAGCCTGCTCACCCTTGCAGGCATACCCTTCGCGATCGCCGGCGGTGTCATCGCGCTCTACCTCTCCGGACAGAACCTGAGCATCTCGGCTGAGATCGGCTTCGTATCCCTGTTCGGGGTGTCGGTCATGAACAGCATCCTCGTCCTGACCTACTTCCTGCAGCTGTGGCGCGAGGGCCAGTCCCCGGAGGAAGCGATGTTCAACGCCGCCTCGCAGCGCATGCGCTCGATGCTGATGGCGGCACTGTCGGCCTGTCTGGGACTGCTTCCCGCCGCGGTCTCGACCGGGATTGGCAGCCAGGTGCAGCGCCCGCTCGCAACCGTGGTGGTCGGTGGGATGCTGGTGGGCCCCATCATGCTGCTGGTCGTTGCTCCTGCGCTGCAGATGATGTTCCTCGGCAAGGCCCATCCCTCGCATGCTCTCCCGAGTCACCACGATGACACGCTGTAATCGAGGAGCACCCCCCATGCGCGATAGACTGTCTCTGCTGGCGGTGTCTGCCCTGACGATGAGTGCTCTGCTCCTGGCCGCCTGTGCGGTGGGTCCCAACTACAGGCGCCCGTCCTTGCCTCCCGCGAGCAGCTACGCGCCGGCCCCCCTTCCAAGCGCGACCGCCGCGGCACCGTGTCCGACCGGTGCCGCGCAGAGCCTGATCGTGGGGCGTGACATCTCGGCTGAGTGGTGGACTCTGTTCCAATCGCCCGCCCTGAATGAGCTCATCCAGCGTGCGTTCGTTGCAAATCCGACCATCGATGCCGCGGTGGCCTCTCTCAGGCAGGCGCAGGAATACGTCTACGCTCAGCGCGGCTACTTCTTTCCGACGCTGCAGGCGAGCTACCAGGCCCAGCGCACCAAGCTCTCCGGCAACACCGCGACCTCCGCGGCGCCGGGTCCTCAGGGCAACGGCCAGGTGATCGCTCCGCTCGCCCCAGCCCAGCCCGTGACCTATACCTTCCACACCGCGCAGCTCACGGTGGGCTTCACCCCCGATGTGTTCGGCCTCAACCGCCGCGAGCTGGAGTCCCTGCAAGCCCAGGCGGATGCGGCACGCTTCGAGCTCGAGGCCGCATACGTGACTTTGGCCTCCAACGTCGTGGCCGCGGCGCTCGAGGAGGCCTCCATCCGTGCGCAGATCTCTGCCGTGCGCGCGATCATCGAGGCGAATCGCCACTCCGCAGAGATTGTGCGGACTCAGCTGCGGCTGGGTTATGCGGCGCGGCTGGATGTGGCCGCCCAGGAGGCCGCCCTGGCGCAAGCGCAGGCGCAGTTGCCGCCGCTCGAGAAGCAGCTCGCGCAAACGCGCGACCTGCTGCGCGTGCTGGTCGGTAATGCCCCGGATCACGATGTGCCTGAGACCTTCGAGCTCTCACAGCTGCACCTGCCGCAGGCGCTGCCGCTGTCACTGCCTTCAAAGCTCATCGAGCAGCGACCGGACGTGCGGGCCGCCGAGGAGCAGGTCCACGCGGCGAGCGCCCAGGTCGGGATCGCTTTGGCGAACCGTCTGCCGCAGTTCTCACTCACCGGCGATCTGGGCGGCAACGCAACGAAGTTCAGCCAGATGTTCTTGGGCTCAGGAACGTTCTGGGATGTGATCGGAGGGGTTTCGGAGACGATCTTCGACGGCGGAACGCTGCGGCACCGCCAGCGCGCAGCCGAGCAGGGTCTCGTGCAGGCGGCCGCGCAATATCGCAGCACGGTCCTGAGCGCCTTCCAGAACGTCGCGGACACTCTGCACGCGCTCTACAGCGATAGCGACGAGCTCAAGACGGCCACCGCCGCCGAGCGCGCTGCGCGCGTCACGCTCGAGCTCACCCGCAAGCAGCTCCAGGCAGGCTACGTCAACGGTCTGGCCCTGCTGAGCGCCGAGCAGAGCTATGAGCAGGCCGAGATCACGCTCATCCAGGCGCAGGTGAGCCGCTATGGCGACACGGCGGCGCTGTTTCAGGCCCTGGGTGGGGGCTGGTGGAATCGCGGCAAGGGATAGTGCCGCAAGCGACGAGCTATCCGAAGGGATTCACGCCGATCCATCGCAGGTGCAGCCAGAACGCAAACGCTGCCCATGCCGCAAGGCCCAGCACCACCGTGATCGTATCTCCGGCAGCCGTGCCGGCGGGGTAGACCGTGCCAAGCCGGCGATCGCGGCGGCGTGCCACCACAAAATCGGCGATCGCCCAGAGCAGGAAGGCGCCGAACAGCACCACGTCGCGCAACATGCCGGTTGCCAGCAGATGTCCGAACGCCCAGGCCTTCACTCCGGCCAGCATGGGGTGCCCGATGCTGGACTTGAGGTGGTTGCGCGGAACGTAAGCGGCGGCGACCAGCACGAACGCCGCCAGGGTGAAGAGCGCATTGAGGTGGCGCAGGGCAAGGGGCGGGGTGTAGAGCGGCACCGGCCGCTGCCGCGCATCGCCGAAGCCCCACACGATGAGTACGAAGCCGGCGAGCGACACGAGCGCATACAGACCCTTCCATGGCCCTGCTCCCAGCCGGTCGATCACGCGCGCACGCCACGAGTCGGCAAACATGCGCACCGAGTGCATGCCGAGGAAGAGCACTAGGCCGATGATCAGTACGAGCATCTGGAGCGGCGGGGCAGCACCCTCAGTCGAGCCCCGGTCGGGGGCCTGCGGACGATCAATAGAGTGGCGAGAAAGACGGCCAGCGTCAATGCATCGATTTCGCCTCCGCCACCGGCGTGGCCGGTGGGGGAGCCGGCATCGCTCGCCGTGGCAGCCACGACGCGGTCAGTTCGGATGGTACGTGCGCTCGGTATGGCCCACGAGCTGGGAGGGGTAAAAATAGACCTCACGCAAATTCCCGGCCGCATAGCGCGCGGACTGATCGTCGAAGTGCCTGGACTGCGGATCGCCGCTCTCCCCTCCGGTCGAGACCGCGCGCGCCGTCACCGTGGGGCCGAACTCCACGATCGCCACGAAGCTGTTGCCGCTGGTGCCGTAATACTTCTTCGTGCCATCGTAACGACGGGCGGCGAACGATGCGAGCGATCCCCAGCGCGACCCCGTGAAAGGCACCGCGATGCTCGGGGCCGAATCGCTGAACTGCGGCACGATATCGTCATTCAAACGCTGGAAGCGGTTGAACTCGCCCCAGGGCACCTTCCAGGCGCCAAAGTCGTGCCCCAGCCGATGCGCAACCGCCGCAAGCGCTGCGAGCTTCTGCTCCGGGCTCGTGCGCTCGGCGATGTAGTCATAGACGGACATGCCCGCAGCCTTCGCTTGCGCCTCGTTCTGCCCCCAGAGCTCATCGCCCCACAGTACCGCAAGCGTCGTTGCGACGGACTGGAGAGCCCAGCGCGCATCCCACGCGCGCAGGACTGCGATGGGCTCGGCGAGCTCGGCTTTGAACGAGCTCCGAGGGGGACGGTCGTAGGCTGACAGCAACGTCGGGATCAATCGCGCCAGGGCCGGCAGGTAGGAATCGAATGCGGCCGCTCGCAGAGAGGACGCGGTGAAGCCCTTGCGGCCCTGCAGGAGCAACGTGGCGTGTATCCCGCGCGGATTCTCGCCGGCCGTATCCATGTAACGCGGGAAGCGCTCGCGCTTGGGACTGTAAGCCCCCGCGGCCGAGTAGGGCCAATCGTTCGTGTTCATGATCCAGCCGTTCGGCGGATTCAGCAGATGCGGCACTTCCTCGAGGGTATGCAGCCCTTTCCAATCGGTGGCGGGGTTTGCGCCATCCACGGGGTGCGTGTAATCGAAGCGATCGTCACGACGCGGCACGAATTGGGGATGCAGGTACGCAATGTCCCCGTCCGCGTCGGCGAGCACCGTGTTATTGGAGGAATTGGCCTGCAACTGCATGACCTTCATGAACTGCGTGTAGCTGCGCGCCTTGGTCAGCAGGAACGACTGGCTCAAGGCCTCGACGGGTCTTTGCATCAGTGCGATGCTCTCCCATCTTGCGCCGAGCTGCGCCACGATCGGACCGTGGTGGGTCCGATAGACGGTGAAGGCTCGCTCGGCCATGGCGCCCGCGGGCGTGCGATAGCGGATGCAGATCCTGGACGCGCGGACCGGGCGCAGCTCGTGTCCGTAGCGATAGTAGAGACGACCGTCCCGCTCGATGATGCTCTCCAGGAAGAAGTCGACGTTGTTCACCCCGCTGGTCGTGTGCATCCAGCCGAGTCGCTCGTTGAACCCCTGGTAGATGAAGAACTGCCCCCAGGTGACCGCACCATAGGCGTCGAGGCCTTCACCGCTCGTCATCTGAAGCTCGGAGCGAAAATAGAAGGAGGTGTGCGGGTTGATGAGCAGCAGCGCGTGGCCGTCGCGAGTGTTCGCAGGTGAGATGGCGATACCGTTCGAGCCGCCGGGCTCGATCGGGGGGGCCTCCGACGATAGACGCGCTTGCAGGGTGGAGTGCTTTCGCGCGGGACCGGTGGCGCGTGGCCCATAGAACCGCTCGAGCGGACCGAGCTCCACGCGCTCGATGTCGCCGCCGATGCTACCTTCGGTGAAGCTGAGCGCCATCCAGGGCTCGAATCTGCGAATGGCGCGCGGCACGACGCTCGGATGCGTTCTCAGGTAGAAGTTGAGGCCGTCCGCCCAGGCATCCATCAATCGCCGAAGCCACGCGGAACTCGAGGCATAGAGCGCCCGCAGCTGTGCGGGGTCGACGAACAGGCGTGCCCGAAGATCCCGATAGAGATCCTTCTCTCCCTCGGCTTCGGATAATCGACCGAGTGCCGTGAGGTAGTTCGTCTCGACACGATTGAAGTCGTCCTGCGCCTGTGCGTAGGTTGCGCCGAAGACGGCCTCTGCGTCTGTCTTGGCGACGACGTGCGCGATGCCCCAATCATCACGCGTGATGGTCGTATCGCGCGCCTCGATCTGCCATCGCGGCACAGCCTGGGCAAGCTCCGGATCGACGGCGTGCGTGGCGCGGCCCTGCGCAATGAGGGGCAACAGGATGAAGAGCGCGGCGGGCACCTTACGCAGAACTCGCATGGTGCAGCCATGTTGACCGATCGGCATGCATATATCAGTCGAATGTCGGGTAGGAATAGTGTCTAACACACCGTTTATCCAGAAGGATTTAACTCCATAATCTGCCATTTGATGTTATAAATACGAATCATTATCATTTGTATTCGGTGGGGTGGCCGTGAGTTGCGGAAACTTGGCGAGGACGAGAATGGGTCAGGCGCACGAGGAGGTCCCCAACACGAGCAGCGGGATCTTCTCGCGACTTTGCGGCTTGTGCGGTGTTTATCTGTCCTCCGTGCTGGGAGCGGCGGCCGCGCATGCCGACACCGGAACCCCGCCTCCAGCATCCCCGGACAACGACTATGACGAGGACGATCTGCAGCAGGTCGTCGTGACCGGCTTGAGACCGCTGGTTCAGAACAAGCTGCCCGCGGACCTGCAGAACATCCCTCAAGACGTGACCGTGGTGAACGAGCACCTGATCCAGGCGCAGTCCGACACGCGCCTGGAGGATGCTCTGCAGAATGTTCCGGGGATCACACTGAATGCGGGCGAGGGCGCGGCGCGCGGGGATACAGTGAACATCCGCGGCTTCGCGGCGTTCAATGACTTCTTCCTGGATGGCATCCGCGATGCGGCCCCCTACACGCGCGACAGTTTCGATCTCGACTCCGTGGAAGTCGTCAAGGGGCCCTCGGCGGTGCTGTTCGGTCGCGGCTCGACGGGCGGGGCCATCAACCAGGTGACCAAGGCGCCCCTGCTCGCGCCGCTCGAGGTGTTCACCGGGGACTTCGGCACGAACGACCTGCTCCGCAGCACCGCCGACGTGAATGAGCCGTTCGGCACGGACGATGCGGTGCGCGTGAACGCGATGGGTGAGTCCTCCTCCATGGCTGAGCGCGACTTCGTGAAGAATCGTCGCTGGGGGCTCGCCCCGGCCGTGTCCTTCGGAATCGGTGCGCAGGATACGCTCACGTTCGCGTATCTCCATCAACAGGAGGACAACGTGCCCGATACCGGCATTCCCTTCGTGAGCGGCAGAGTCGCACCTGTCCCGCTCGATACCGATTACGGCCTCTCGACCGACCGCGACACTACCAAGGATGACATCGCCACCGCGCTCTACAAGCACGATTTCGGCTCGAACCTGTCGCTCTCCAACGCGCTGCGCTACGCGCACTACCAGTTCGACTATCGCTTCGATGCGCCGAACTTCGGCAGCATGGCCGCAGGAGGTCAAGGCCCGCCGGCACCGGACACGCCGCTCGATGACATTCTCGTGGGCCGCGATGCACCGGACAGCTCCGGCACACAGACGAATATCGACGATCAGCTCGATCTTTCGGGGCATCTCGCAACCGGCGCCGTGACCCACGACTTCATCGCCGGCGTCGAGTACTCGCGTCAGACCTACAACCTCGCCCGCTACGTCAATCCATTCAACACGGACAACAACTGGATTCCCGAGACCCCCCTGCTCGCCCCCGATCCGTACGAGCCGCCGCCCCGCATCGAGCCGGTCAGTGCGTATCAGGGCACGACCGCCTATGTCTACTCGGCGTATGTCACCGACACGATCGGGCTCGGTCCGCACTGGGACCTCTTGGCCGGAGCACGCTACGATGAGTTCACGGCTGCTTACGACGCCCTCACCGTCGCGACCGACACGCTTGTGCCGCTCGGCCATCTCGATCGGCTGGGCAGTCCGCGCGCGGCGCTCGAATTCAAGCCGACGCCGGCGCAGACCTACTACGTGTTCTACGGCACCTCCTTCGACCCCTCCGCGGAGGCGCTGACGCTCACCACGAAGACCGCGGATCTGGGTCCGGAGAAGGCGAAGACCTTCGAGGCGGGTGCAAAGGCGACCCTCGGGAAGCTGCTCCTGACCGGCGCCGTGTTTCAAACGGAGGTGGATAATGCACAGACCAACGATCCGGACAATCCGAGCATCACGCTGCTCGAGGGCAACCAGCGCGTGGATGGCTTGGAGCTCGGTGCGACCGGACGCATTACCCAGCACTGGGAGGTCAGCGCCGGCTACACCTATCTCGACGGGCGCACCATCGCCTCCGGGACGCCGGCGGACGTGGGCAAGTCACTTCCCAACGTGGCGCGCGATGAGATCAACCTATGGACCGAGTACGAGCTCACGCGTCGCTGGGAGTTCGGTGTCGGTGGCAGCTGGCTCACCCATCGCTACGCCGACAATGCCGAGATGGCCTATCTGCCGGGCTACACGGTGCTGAACGCGATGGTCTCTTACGAGGCAACCCGGAGCCTCTCCGTCCAGCTCAACGGGTTCAACCTGCTCGACAAGCTCTACTATCTCGCGCCCTACTACACGAGCGTCGCGGAGAATCACGTGCTTCCCGGCCCTGGCCGTAGCGTCTCTCTCACGATTCGCTGGGCCCCCGGGTCGCCCTGAGCGCCCTTCGCCTCGATGCTCGTTCGGATCGCAACCCTCCTCTCCCCTGCCGAGCTTGCCTCGGTACGCGCGCGGCTGGCGGATGCACCGTGGGTGGACGGGCGTCTCACGGCCGGATACCAATCGGCGGCGGTCAAGCAGAATCTGCAGTTGCGGCAGAGCGAAGATGTGGCTCGCAAGATGAGCGAGCTGATCCTCCGAGCGCTCGAGCGGAGTGCCCTGTTCGTGAGCGCTGCCCTGCCCCAGCACGTCTACCCGCCCCTGTTCAATCGTTACGAGGAAGGCATGGCCTTCGGAGATCACATCGACAACGCCCTGCGCCAGATCCCCGGCACGGCGCATCGGCTGCGCACCGACCTCTCGGCGACCCTGTTCCTCAGCGCGCCGCACGAGTACGACGGCGGGGAGCTCACCATCGAGGATACCTACGGGGCGCACTCGGTGAAGCTCGAGGCCGGCGATCTGATCGTGTATTCGGCGAGCAGCGTGCATCGGGTCGAGCCCGTCACCCGCGGTGTGCGGCTCGCCGCATTCTTCTGGATTCAAAGCCTGGTGCGCGACGACGGCGCGCGGACGCTGCTTTTTGAGCTCGACAGCTGCATCCGCCAGCTCACGTCGAAGGCCGCCGACAGCGACAGCCTCATCCGCCTGACCGCGTGTTATCACAATCTGATCCGCCGCTGGGCCTCGGGGTGAGTCTCACCCGGGCTCAATTCGCGCGCGCCGCGGCCGCGGAGGACAGCGAGCTTCGAGTGAGGCGACTGCGTCGCATGAGCGCGCACCAGCTCCACACTTTACTCACCGGCGATCCCGCCGAGGCAGCTCGCTGGGTGCGCAGCGCCGCCGAGCACGGCATGGTCGCCGCGCAGCTGCGACTCGGCCGAATGCTGCTCGAGGGCACGGGTGTTCCGCGTGACGAGCGCGAAGCATTCCAGTGGTTCGAGCGCGCGATGCGCAAGGGCGACGCCCCGGCCACGAACATGGTCGGGCGCTGCTACGAGAACGGCTGGGGCGTGCCGATCGATCTGCGGCTCGCTGCGGAGCACTATCGCCGCTCGGCCGAAGCCCGGTACCACTGGGGCGAGTACAACCTCGGGAACATGCTGTTCGACGGGCGCGGCGTCCCGCTCGATCGCGCGCAGGCGCTCGGGTGGTATCTGCGCGCGGCCCGTCAGGGTCACGCTCGGGCAATGAACCTCATCGGCCGCTGCCTCGAGGAGGGCTGGGGGTGCCCGAAGGATCTCCACGAAGCGCGCTACTGGTATCGCCGCTCGGCGGAATCGGGCTATTTTCGCGGCCAGTTCAACCACGCCTCCGCCCTCCTCGAGCAGAAGCAGGCTGCCCAGGCGGCCGAATGGTTCCGCAGGGCTGCGCTCGGGGGTGGGCCGGACATTCGCGGCATGGTGCAGGCGGTCCTCGCGCACGCAACGCACCCCCCTCTTGCGGCATCTATCGCAACGGGCCGTGGCGCGCTTTAATGACAGCCGGTGTTCGCAAGAGTGGTATCGGTGATACACGCGCTGGAGGTCCGCAATCTGACCGTGCGATTGGGAGGGACGGAGATCCTTCGCGATCTCACCTTCAGTGTCCCGCGGCAAACCTCGCTTGCCATCATCGGGCCCAATGGCGCGGGCAAAACCGTGCTTCTCAAGGCGCTCATCGGGGCGCTGCCCTACACCGGACACATCCGCTGGGCGCCGGACACGATTCTCGGGTATGTCCCGCAGAAGCTCGACATCGAGCGCGACCTGCCGCTCAACGGCCACGACTTCCTCCGAGCCAAAGCGTCCTTGACCAAGGGCGGCCCGGCCGAGATCGGGCAGGCGGTGCGGTCCGTGGGAATGGACCCTGCGGTGCTGCGCACCCCGATCGGCAGCATGTCCGGAGGCCAATTCCAGCGGCTGCTGATTGCGTTCGCGCTACTCGGGCGGCCGAACGTGCTGCTGCTCGATGAGCCGGCCGCGGGCGTCGATGCGCCGGGTCACGCCCAGCTGAGCGAGGAGGTGCGAGCGCTGCAGTCGGGTGGGATGACCGTGCTGCTCGTCTCGCACGACCTGAGTGTGGTCTATCGCTATGCGGACTGCGTGCTGTGCCTCGGGCGCCAGGGCTTCTGGATCGGACCACCGCGCACGTTGCTCACGCCGCAGATGCTCTCCGAGGTTTACGGTGCACCCATCGGCTTTCATGTCCACGATGTCCACTGACCTCGCATCGCTCGCGCTCTCGGTGAGCATGGCCGCGGCCGCGGGTCTGATCGGCAGCTTTGCGATCATGAGACGCATGGTGCTCGCGGCCGACCCCATGTCGCACGTCGCGCTGCCAGGCATCGGCGTCGCATTGCTGCTTCATCGCAGCCCACTCCTCGGAGCGCTCGCGATGCTGCTGTTCGGCGCAGTGCTGATCTGGGCCATCGAGCGCCGCAGCCGCATCTCCACCGAGGCGATCATCGGAGTGACGTTCTCCGTCGCGCTCGCGGTGGGCAGCACGATCACATCCGGCGAGGACCTGATCGATGCGCTGCTGGGAACCCCGGGGGCGCTGCCGCCCTGGGAGAGCGCCCTCGGAATGCTCGGGCCGCTCGCGGTGATTGGATTCGTCCTGAGCAGCCGGCACCGGCTGGTCATCTCGCTCGTCTCGCGCGAGATTGCGATGACCTCCGGCATCGCCGTGGCGCGCACCGAGTTGTATTTCCTGCTCGCGTTTGCGCTGACGATCGGCCTCGGCTTGCGCTACCTGGGGGTGCTGCTCATGGGGTCGCTCATCATCATCCCGGCCGCCATCGCGCGCCGCTTCGCCCGCAGTCTCAATGGCATGCTCTGGATTGCGGTCGGCACTGCCGTGTCGGCAGCGCTCGCCGGGACCTCCTGCGCGATGCTGACCGGACAGCACAGCGGCCCGTGGATCGTGATGATCGCCGGGGGCTTGTTCTTCGTGAGCCTGCTCAAGCCGGCGGCCGATCGCTAGGACGAAGCTCACTGCGGCTCGAGCTCGTGCCTTCAGTGGCCGTGTCGATGATGAAGGTCGGGGAAGTGCGGGTGCCGGTGGGCGAGCGGTGCGTGACGATGCGCGTGCGAGTGCGGCTCGCCGGGAGGATCATCCGGCGCATGGGCATGCTGATGATGCTCGTCGTGGACGTGCCGGTGTGCATGCTCGAGCGTCTCGTGGTGATGCAGGTGTTCGTGGCGCTCGCTCAGGTGCAGATACAGTCCGATGCCCATGAGCACACCGGCTGCGATCAGGCGCAAGGTCAGCGGCTCTGAGAGCAGCCCGACGGCGAGCACCGAGCCGATGAACGGCGCCGTGGAGAAGTAGGCCGCCGTGCGCGCGGCGCCGAGATGGCGCAGCCCCAGCACGTAGAGCACCAGACTCACCCCATACCCGAGGAGTCCCACCAGGGCGGCCACGAGGATCGTTCCGAGGTGGGGCACGCGCGCATGGGCCGCGAGCGCAATCGAAACATTGACAGTGCCGGCGACGAGCCCCTTGATGGCGGCGATCTGCATGGGATCGGCCTTGGCGAGGGGACGGGTGAGATTGTTGTCCGCGCCCCAGGCGATGCAGGCAGCGGCGATCAGCAGCGCGCCGGCTCCGGTGCTGCCTGCGCGACCCGATCCGAAGCTCAACGAGAGCAGCAGGGCTCCCGCGAGGATGGTGAACGCACCGAGCATAATGCGCCGGTCGACGTTCTCGTGGAACACGAGCCAGGCGATCGCCATGGTGGCGAGGCCCTCGAGGTTCTGCAGCAGTGCTGCAGAGGCAGCCGAGGTGCGTGCCAGGCCCAGCATCAGCAGCCAGGGCGCCACAGCCCCACCGAGCACCACGGCCGAGCCCAGGAGCGGCAGGTCCGCCCGCCTCAGCCGCGCCTCGGCCGTGATCGAGCCGCGCACGGCGCGTGCGATCAAGGCAAGGCCCAGGCCGACCCCCGATCCCAGATAAAACAGTCCGGCGAGAAGCTGTGGGGCGAGACCGCTCGATAACAGCAGCTTGGCCAGCGGGGTGCTCGCCCCGAACAGAATGGCCGCGGCGATGGCATAAGCGGAGCCCGGCCACCCCCCCGATCGCCGAGAGGATGAGGGAAAGGGAAGGCTCATCCGTATGAGTCCGGATATCCCCGCGGCCCACGCCGCGTAACGTTGAGCATTAGCTTATCTGACCTCCCCGTGGGCAGCATGTAGGGGCCGATCACGGTATCGTTGCATCCAGTGTTCCAAATCGTCCATCACCTCTTTGGCCGCGAGCGCGCCGGGATGCGCCGCTCGATCACGGGTGTCTACGCCCTCCTCCTCGCCCTGAACGCATTCGCGTGGATCTGGGCATGGCTCATCTTTCGTGGCCAGCCGCTGCTGCTCGGAACGGCGCTGCTCGCCTACGGGTTCGGCCTGCGTCACGCCGTGGACGCCGACCACATCGCGGCCATCGACAACGTCACGCGCAAGCTCATGCAGGAGGGCAAGCGTCCGATCAGTGTCGGGCTCTTCTTCGCGATGGGACACTCGGCCGTCGTGATTCTCGCCGCGGGCGCCATCGCCGCGACCACCTCCGCGCTCAGCGCACATTTCCAGGAGGCGCGGGCCATCGGCGGTGTGATCAGCACCTCGATCTCGGCGCTGTTCCTGATGCTGATCGCGACCCTGAACCTCGCGATCTTCCTCTCGGTCTGGCGGACCTTCCGGCACGTTCGCGCGGGTGGCAGCTACACGGAGGAGGATCTCGACCTGCTGCTCAACAAGCGCGGCTTCGCTGCCAGGCTCTTTCGGCCTCTGTTTCGCCTGGTGAGGCACAGCTGGCATATGTTTCCGCTGGGATTTCTGTTTGGCCTCGGATTCGATACGGCGACCGAGGTCGCGCTGCTCGGTATTTCGGCCATGCAGGCAGCGAAGGGCACCTCGATCTGGGCGATCATGGTCTTCCCGTGCCTGTTCGCCGCGGGTATGTCCCTCATCGATACGACCGACGGGGTGCTCATGCTCGGCGCCTACGATTGGGCGTTCGTCAAGCCTATTCGCAAGCTGTTCTACAACATGACGATCACGCTCGTCTCGGTGATCGTGGCGCTGCTCATCGGGGGAATCGAGGCGCTCGGACTGCTCGAGGACCAGCTGCATCTCTCCGGCGCATTCTGGGGCTGGGTGGGCCGACTGAACAGCAACTTCAACGGGCTCGGCTTCGCCATCGTCGGGATCTTCATTCTGACGTGGGTCGCATCCGTCATCATCTACCGCTACATGGACTACGAGCATCTCGAGGTGAGAAGCTCGGAGAAGTGAGCTTCACGGGCCAGCGGCGACCGCGCTGGGCTCCAGCAGCGGACTGCGCTGTGCGGTCTCGTCGAAGAGCAGCAACCGACCCGCATTGCCGAGTCCGAGGAAAGTGCTGAGGTTGTGGAGCAGCGCCGCGATGATGGGCGCCTCGATCCCGAGAACACCGGCTCCGGAAAGAACGATGAGCCCGAAGGTGAACCCCACTCCGATCCCGACGTTCACGTAGATGGTGCGGCGGCATCGACGGCTCAAGCGGATGCAGGTGCCGAGGCGCCGCAGATCGTTTGTCATCAGGGCAAGATCCGCCGAGGCGAGTGCTACATCGCCCGAGCCCTGAGCGCCCATGGCCACCCCGACGGCGCCGGCGCGCAGCGCCAGGGTATCGTTGATGCCGTCGCCGACCACCATCGGCCGGTGGCCCGTCCCGATCTCCTGCATCACGCGGTCCATCTTTTGCTCGGGCAACATCTCGGCATAGACGTCGTTGAGCCCGATCTCGTGCGCGACCTGCTGCGCCACCGCCAGGCGATCCCCGGTGAGCAGCACCATGTGCTCGATGCCGAGGCTCTTCAGGTCCTGGACGGCGGCTCCCGCCGTACTGCGCAGCTCGTCGAAGAACAGCAGCCACCCCAGGAAGTGCCCATCGAGGCTCACCCCGGCCACGGGACCGTTGTGCGCAGGCGGCTGTGCCACGCTGATCCCCAGGCGCTCAAACAGGTCCACACGCCCGAGCGCGGCGAGCTTGCCCTCGCAGTGGCCGGTCACGCCAAACCCCCCGAGCTCGCGCGCGTCCACCAGCGCGACCTGCTGATCCTTCGGGACGGAAGCCGCCACCGCGCGGCTCAAGGGATGATTGCTGGCCGCGCCGAGACTTGCCCCCAAGCGCTGCAACCACGCCCGATCGACGCCCGGTACCGCGCGCACGTCCGCCAGCCGCAGCTCGCCCGTCGTGAGCGTGCCGGTCTTGTCGAAGATGACCGACGACACGTCCGCGAGATGCTCGAGAAAGGCGGAGCCCTTGATGAGGATGCCGTGACGGGCCGCCACGGCGATCGCGGCGACGGCGGTCGCCGGTGCGGCGAGCACCAGCGCGCAGGGACAGGAGGCGACGAGGACCGCGAGCATCGCCGGGACGTTTCCAGTGATGAGCCAGACGCCGGCGGCGATCATCAGCACCAGCGCCATGTACTGCCCCGCGTAGCGATCGAGCAGGCGCGTGACAGGCGGCTTGGCGTTCTCCGCCTCGCGCATCAAAGCGATGATGCGGCCAACGGTGCTCTCCTCACCGACACGGGTGAGCTCCAGCTGGAGCAGGCCGTCGATGTTGATGGCACCGGCGATCACCGGGGCGCCCTCGGCGACCTCGACCGGCACGGATTCTCCCGTGAGGGAGGCGAGATCCAGGCTCGAGTGCCCGCGGCGGATGACGCCGTCGGCGGGCACACGCTCCCCGGCCCGCAGCTCGATGAGATCCCCGGCGCGCAGCTGCCGGCTGTCGACCATCTCGACCGTGCCGTCGGGCCGCAGGCGCCGGCTCTCGACCTCGGTCAGTCGCGTGAGCGCGCGCACGGCCTCGTGAGAGCCCAGCATGCTGCGCTCCTCGAGTACATGCCCGATGGTCATGACAATGGGCAGCAACGCCGCCGTCATCAGATCCCCGGTCGCCCACGCTGCGATGAGCGCAAGCGCGACCAGACGGTCGGTGATTCCGTGCAAGCTCGGGTGGCGCAGGCTCGCCCACGCCTCGAGGAGCACGGGAACCGCAACGAGGGCTGCCGAGACCCCCGCGACGAGCTCTGCGACTCCGGCCTGGGCAGGCAGCAGAAAGCGCATCCCGAAGGCGACGATGAGCAGGCACAGCGCGGCCAGCGCGAGGCTCAAGCGCAGTCCGAGCACCCAGCGCTCGGCGCGGTCGAGCAGGCCCGCGGGCTCGGCCAAGGCATCCCCGGGTAGCACCGCATCGGGGCCGCAACAGGAGGCGTTTTGCGTTTCGGGAGCTGCGCTCATTTGGGCTTACCTGGCAGGACGAAGCGTACGCCCGTCTTCGGATCGATCAAGACGGCGGACCCCACGCGGTTCATAATCTGGGAAACTCCGGCCCGATACTCGCGCAGCAGCAGGCTGGTGCGTGTGGCCGGGGTCTCCTCCCGGGCCAGCGCGACGATGCGGTCGGTGTCCACACTCGCGCGGCTCACCAGCTCGGTCGCCGTCGCCTGAGCGGCCGATAGCAGCTGGTCGCGCTCACGATTGGCCTCCTGGCGCCGCCGCTCGGCATCGGTGCGCGCGACCGCGACACCGCGATCGGCAGCCTGGGTTGCAAGCAGCACCGCATCGAATGCCGTCTTGGCCTCCGGAGGCAATGCCGGGGTCATGTCGATGCGCTCCACATGAATGCCGAGCGAGGCGCCCGCTGCGGCCAGCGCCTCGAGCCGCGCATTCATCGAGTCGAGGAGGAAGCTGCGAACCTCGCTGCGCAGCGCGATGACGGCCTGATTCGCGCTCTCGGCATCCGCACCCGTCTGTACCACCAGAAAGTCGTTGAGGTTGCGGCCGGCCGTCACGTGCACGCTGGTGGCGCGAAACAGCCGATCGAGAGCCGGCGCGACGTGCGACTGCGCAAGCGCATATGCGATCGGATCGTTGATCCGGTAGATCAGCGTCGTGCTGAGCAACACCACGTTCCCATCGCCGGTCAGGTACGCCGAGACGCTCTGCGGGAGCGCTTGCTCGCTCGAGGGCTCGACGAGCGCGCGGAACTTCTCGCTCGCGGCAGGTAGAGGCGTGATCTCCTGGCTCAGCTGCCGCTCCGGGCCTGGCAGCAGCTCGATGCGCTCGATGGGACGCGGCCAGGCGAGGAGCAGGCCCGACTCCTGGGCTCGCACGATGCGTCCAAAGCGCAGCACGACCGCCTGACTGTCGGAGGCGATCTCGCGCACATTGCTCGTGAGCCACAGCACGACCAAGAGGACTCCGGCCGCATAAACCGCGCGAAAGCCGATCGCCACCGACTGAGCGATGGGCCCGGGCGGAGGCGGAGGTGGCGGCCCGACCGGTGCGGGTGGCGCTGCGCGCGCCGGCTCGAGCACTTCGCTCACGGGTCGACCTTCGCTCGGGCCAGCTGCCTGTCGGCGGACGCCCGCCCGCGCGGTGGCCGCTTCGCGTCCTGTGCCGAAGCGCTCGGCAGTCCCGCCCCGCCGGAGGGTCCCTCGACCAGCACGCGAAATGGGGCGGCGTCGGTGCGCAGCACGACGCTTGCGTTGCGGCCCACCATCTGGCTCAGGGCATCCAGCGAGCGCAGCGTGGTGTACAGGCCCGGATCGCTCTGATAGGCCTTGGCATAGATGCGCGCCGCAGCTTGCACCGCGTCGGCTTCGGTGTGCGCGGCCTGCTCGCGCGCCTGAGCGACCGTCTGGCGCGCATCCCGATCGGCATCGGCCCGGATGGCCGCGGCTTGCCTCAGGCCCTCCGCGGTGCGCTCGGCGGCGACCGTCTCGCGCTCGGCGCGCATGCGCGCCACGGTGGCCGCCAGGGTCTCATCGGGGAGGGTCATGCGCTCGACCCCGACCTGTCGCACCTCGATGCCGTACACCTGCAGCATGCGCTGCGCGATCTGCGATCGCAGCTGCTGCTCGAAGGCATCGAGCCGCACCTTGTGCGAGTCGACGTTGACCAGATCGCTCAGCGCGAAGTTGCTCGAGGTGATGTGCAGAGCGGCGCTCACGAAGCTGCGCAGCTGGCGCGCGGCCTCGTCGGGCTGGTTGCGCACGGAACGCAGGAACTGGCGCACGCGTTGCGGATCGCTCGGCACCTGCCATGCGACGTAGGCTTGCACCAGGACGCGCAGGCCATCTCGTGTGCCCACGTCCTGCAATCCCGTGGAGGTGGTCCGCAGGCGCAGATCGATCGGGATGCTGCTCTCGAAGGGAGCTGGAAGCTTCCAGGCGAGGCCGGGCTGCGTCACTACCCGCACCGGATTGCCGAAGCGCGTGATGACTCCCGCCTGGCCGGCAGGCACCATGACGATGCACGCGGCTGCGATCGCGGCGAGCAGAATGAGCGCGGCAACCGCGATGCGCAGCTCGGGCCCGAACTGCCGACGCTCATCGGTAGAGGGGTGGATGAACATAGATCGTGGGTCCTCAGTAGGGCTCGTCCGGCTCGATCTCCGGCGTGAGAGGTGGTGCACCCGCGGGGGAAGCCGCCCCCGCACCCGCGGGCGTTGCCCCAGGCGCACTCGCGGAACGCAGGTCGATGATCGGGCGCTGATCGGGGCTCAAGCGGTGATCGACCAGTGTCAGATGCGAGCGCGCGAGGGCCGCCTCGAGCTTGCTGAAGGAGCGCTCGAGCAGGAATGACTGCCGCCCCTCGATGTAAGCCCGGTGATCGGCGTTGAAGCGGTACGCATCGGCCTCGGCCGCATCCGTGATCTCGCTCGCGTGAGCATCGGCGGCGGTCCCAAGCTGATGTGCCTCCTGCCGGGCCACACCGGCGGCGCGCCTGGCTCGACCGATCTCGTTCGAGATGCTTGCGCTGGCGTTGATCTCGGCCGCCTGCACGGCGTGGTACGCGGCCGCCGCCCCCGCCGGAGGGTGAATCTCCTCGATGAGGACCGAGACGATGTCGATGCCCGCACCACGAATGGCGCTTTGCCCCTGAAGCTCATCGCGCAAGGAATCCGCGACGTTCTCGCGGCGTGCGCCGAGCACGGCATCGAGCGTGCGGGAGTTGAAATAGCGCAGCACCAGGCGGCTCGCGGCTGCCTTGATGAGGGATTCCGGGTCCGCGAGCGTATAGACCGATTGCAACGCTGCGCTGTCGGTAAGGCCCACACGATACAACACGTAGATCTCGGTGCTCACGCTCTGAAAGCTCTCCGCGGTGCCCGTGCTCGGCACGAGGTACTGCGCCTGATCGGGATGAGCGCTTTCCCACAGGCGGTTGAGACTCAAAGGTGGTGTCGCTTCGGCCCCCACTTGCTCCTCGCTCCCCGCCTCGGTGTCTTGGGCGGACTGATCCACGCCGATCGGCACCGCGTGTATGGCGCCGTACTCGACCGAGCGCATGCGGCCAAACGGCCAGGGTGCGATCAAGTGAAGGCCGGGCCCCAGCACCGCAACGGGCGCGCCGAAGCGCTCATCGATGCCGCGATGCTCCATGTCGATGAGCTTCACGCCACTGAGCAGCCAGCACAAAAGCGCGGTGCCCGCGAGTGCAGGAAGGACGGCCGCGCTCAAGAACGACAGCGCCCAGCTGCGCGCGAAGTCGAGCCCGAAGTGGCTGCGCAGCAAAGTCGCCGGCGCGCGCGGTCCACCGGTCAGCACGCTCGCAAGAATGCTCTCCGTGACGGCACGAGCCTCCTCGGCAGGCGGTGCGGGAAGGAACATTCGGCCCAGGGCACGAGCGGTGAGCTCGGCGGCGATGGCGGCCGGAACGCAGGCCAGGATCATCTGCGGCCAGCGCACCCAGGCGAGCCCGGCGGCCCGGCCCAGCTCGAGGCACCCTGCGGCAGCGAGCAGCACGGTGGTGATCAGCAGCAAGCGCCTGAGGCTCGGTGCCTCTGGAAGCTGCGGAGCCGGGAACGCGTGCATCGTGCGCTCGCACACGAGCGACGCGAAGGCAAGACCGAACGCAAGCGCCGCCGCGATGTTGGCGCTGGTCGCGGATTGCGGCGGAGTGTCGGCCGGCCAGGCGAGCCAGGTCGCAAGGCCCACGACCACCGCGCCCATCGTGACGATCACGGCCTGCCCTTGCCGTGCGGCCACTCCCGGATCGAAGGTCTGCGCCTTCAGGGAGTGCATGAAGCGCGCAGTGGTCAAAGAGAACGTGCCGCAGAGCGCGGTGAACGACACAACCAATGCACTGAGCGCGATCGCCGCGAGACCGCCGGCGATGGCCTCGTGCGCGAAAGACCGGAGCTGCCCGAGGACACCCTCGGGGAGCAGCGCCGCAGGCAGAGACACCAGGACCGCCAGCGCCGCGACCCCGTAGAGCAGCATGAGATTGCGCACCAAACGATGCGATCGCGGGAACACGGGCTCCCTCGACAGGGACGAATCTGTGTCGGGATGGCTCATAGGTGCCGGTGGGTGGTTTGCATTAAGCTCGACGGCGCAGGAGGCGGTGCGCCTCTACGGCGGATGTGCTGCCGGATGATCGGAACGATGCAATGGATGTGAACAGCGCTCACGTAATCCTGGCGAAGGACTGCCCGCGTCATACTAGCGCAAAGGCTGTGGTATTGCAGACGGGTACCGCATCCACCGCGTGCATCGAGCGCGCGCCGCTCAGGTCGCGAGGCGCATGACACGCGATCACAAACACGCGGCTCTGGTGCGCGGTGCACCTGGGCAGCGCGTGCTCGGCAGAGCGAGCTGGGTGGGATTGCTCGCGGTGGCGGTGATCCTCCTGGCAGGCGGTGCCGTTGGTGCCGCGATCCTGCATCTGCAGCACTCGGACACCGCGGCGCGCCTGCTCGCGGGGCTGCCGGACGAGGTCGCCGCGGACCCGGCGCTGCTGCGTTTTGCCACCATCCAGGCTCGCCCGCTGTTCGCCGCGCATTGCGCGAGCTGCCACGGTGAGAACATGAAGGGCAATCCCAGGATCGGTGCGCCGGACTTGACCGATGCCATCTGGCTGTACGGCGACGGCAGCGTCTACGGAATCGAGCGCACCATTCTCTACGGCATTCGCTCGGGCCGGAGCAAGGCCCACAACGTCACGGACATGCCCGCATTCGGCCAGCGCGGCATGCTGAGCGACGGCGAGATCCGTGAGCTCGTGCAGTACTTGTTGAAGCTCAACGGCCATCCCTACGAGGGCGAGGCGGCCGAGGAGGGACGCGCGCTCTACTACGGCAAGCCCGATTGCGGTGACTGCCATGGGGGCGATGCGCGCGGTGACTCGGACTACGGTGCGCCCGACCTGACCGTGAACGTCTGGAACAATGGCGGGGATCCGCAGTCCCTCTACGACAGCCTTTATTTCGGCCGCCACCGCATCATGCCTGCCTGGATCGGAACGCTCAGCCTCGAGCAGATCCGTGCCCTCGCCGTGTATATCTACGCCATGTCGCATCGATCTGAAGCCCTGAGGGTCGGGCACGCGCAGGCCGTGGCGTCCGCAATGGGAGAGCCGTGATGCCGCCGACCGTTGCCGCGCAGCGTCCCGCCGCTTGGAAAGCGGTGCTCGGCCGGCTCGCTCGGCCGCCTCAGCGCAGCGCCGCTCTGCCGGCATGCGGCGTGGCGCTGGGTCTCGCCGTTGCCGCCGTCGGGTTGTTCCGCCCGGCCCCCCGTGCGGTCGTTGCAGTGCCGGCGGGCTACGTCGCGCTGGTCAATCAGAAGGGCATTCTGATGAGCGACTTCATCGCGCAGACTCAATCGGAGACCGGCTCGGCGTTCTCCGAGGCGACGCCGGCCGAGCGCGCACGCGTGTTGCACGAGATGATCGACGAGGAGCTGCTCGTACAGCGAGCCCTGGTGCTCGATCTGCCGGAGACCACCACTGAGGTGCGCGACATCATGGCCTCCGGGGTCAATGCTCAGGTCGATGCGCCGCTGGGTGCGGTGGTGCCGACCGATGCGCAGCTGCGGGCGTTTTACGAGAGCCACCGCGCGAAATACACCACGGGTGGGTCGATGACGCTGCATGATCTGGTGCTGCACATCGGGGGTTACGAGAATGCCGATCAAACACTCGCGCAGGCCGAGACCGATGCCGCCGACGCCGTCTATCAGCTGCGCTCCGGAAGCTCGATCGATTATGTGAAGGAGCACTTCGGCTTCGTGGACTCCGGACGGGTGGACGATACCGAGCAGCTCGATTTCGCCGCGAAGCTGCACCTCGGGGCAAAGCTCTACGAGGCCGCGAGCATCCTGGCGGACGGGGAGATCTCCGAGCCCATCGTGGACTCCGATGGAGTGCACGTGCTGGTGATGCAGCGCCGCCGGCCACCCCGCATCGCAGATTTCGCAGTGGCACGCAATCAGATCTACTCCGACTATCGCGACGCCGAGAATCGCAGGGCAAGACAGCAGAACCTGAAGATCCTGCGCTCGGAGGCGCAGATCCTGCTCGCGCCGGGGCAGTCCGAATGAGATGGGCAATGCTTGTGTCACTGTGCGCCCTGGTCTGCGCGGCTGAGGTGGCACGCGCCGAGACGCCGAGCGCGAGCTACTCGACCTGGATCGTGTCCGGCGATCGAGTGACGCTCAGGTATGCTCTTCCGGTGGCACAAGCCGAGCGCCTGAGCGGCTCGGATGTGCCGGTGCTCACGGTGAGCAAGCTCGGAAACTACGTGCTCCAGCACGTCGCGGTGCAAGCTGCCGGACACGATTGTCCCGCAATCGATCAGGGCTACGACCTCGGTCGGGTGGATCCGCTGCAGGTCGGTTCCGGCCTGTACGGGTTCGAGATCATCTTCCAATGTCCCTCGAGTCCGGCTGCCGTCACGCTCGTCAACCACGCGCTGTTCGATCGCGTGCCGGCTCACGTGGACTTCGCGCGCATCGAGACCGATGCGAGCTCGAGCGAGCAGCTGTTCACCGCCAGCCGCGAGCGGCTGAACATCCCGGAGAGTGGACCCATAGCCGCAGCCGGCTCGCTCCTGTACGCGCGGCTGGGCCTTGCGCACGTCCTGAGCGGTGCCGAGCGGCTGGCTGTGCTGCTCGCTGCGCTGCTCCTGGTGCGCAGCCAGCGCGATCTCGGCGTTTTGCTTGCCGCACTGCTCGTGGGATACACCCTCGCGGTACTCGCGCAAGCCACGGGCCTGATCCTGCCTCGGGTAGGCCTGCAGGATGCTTTCGTGGGATTTCTCATCGTGCTGCTCGCAGCAGCGCGCATCGTGCGTGATGCGCGCGCTCCACAGACCACCGCAGTCGCGCTCGGCTGGCCTGCGTTGCTGCTGAGCCTCGCGCTGCTCGCCTTCATCGTGCATGCAATCCAGGCGGCGCTGCTCCTGCTTGGCGCGGCATTCATCTCGGGCTCGGTCCTCGCGATGCTCATCGGCTCTGCGCCGCGGCGCGCCCTTGCGGCGCACGCCTGGCTGCTGCCGGCGAGCTTGTTCGCCTTGCTCGATGGCTTCACCCTGCCCGCGGTGCTTGCGCCGATGCATCTTGCCCAGCGAACGGAGGTTCAAATGGTGGCTGCCTACGATGCGGGCGCCTTGCTGGCGGCCAGTCTGGTGCTGGGGCTGGGAGCGGGCGCAGTCGCGCTCCTGCGAGCGAGAAGGCTGATCCCTTTGGGTGCCCTGCTGCCTGATGCGGCCGCCGCCTGCTGCGGCGCGCTGGGCACGTTCTGGCTCCTCAGCCGCATGCACTCATGAGACATGCAAGATCCCGGCGGGCCCGCCGCACGCGCATCTCCACGGCCTTGCGGGTGAGACCGAGCGCATGCGCGACGGTGGACTGGGGGAGCTCCTCGAGCGTGGTGAGGATCAGGGGCGCGCGCAACGCCGGCGTGAGCTCATCCAGGGCCCGCCCCAGATCTTGGAGCCGCTCCCTGTCGATGACGAGACTCTCGGTGCTCGGCTCGGCAGCGAGCCTCTCTGCCTCGGCGGTCTGGCTGCGCATCTGCATGATCATCCCGACGCGCACGCGACGGTGCCGGGCCCAGTCGCGGCACTTGTTCACGGCGATCGTGGTGAGCCAGGCCTCGAACGGCCTGTGGCGGTCATAGCGCCGCAGTGACCCCCACACAGCGATGCGGGTCTCCTGGAGCACATCATGCGCGTCGTCGCGGTTTCGCAGACGCCTGGCCACGAGACGTCGCAGGTGCCGGCTGTGCCGCTCGAAGAGCCAGCCGAATGCCCGCTCGACTCCGTTGAGGGCGAGGGCTACGAGCTCCGCATCCGTGAGTCCTCCTCCGGCCTGCTCAGTGCTCGAGAATCCGCCATCCACCTCGTGCCCCTCCACCGCAATGGAGCGAGCGTTGCCCCGAGCCGACGCAGCTGTCACGTAAGGTACGGTTCCAGCGACGTTTATTTCACGTTAACGCTGACGTTTCGCAGGCACGGCCGTTGCTTTGTGCCCCTCCGTGGCGAGGAAATTCAATCCCTCAGACCAGGAAGGAGCAGCCGATGACATCCAAAGTTCAAGGTGAAGGTGATTACGAGTCCGCGAAGCGCTACGACGAGCAGGCGCGCAAGTTCGTGGAGGAGAGACAGGCCCATGGCGAGGAGATGAAGGGCTCTGCGAAGGATGCGCAATCGGAGCTGACCGCATCGGAACGCGAAGCGCTGCGTCACGCCAAGAGCGGCGACGAGGACCGTCGCGATGCGGATGAGCTGCGCAAGCTGGAGTCGCAACGCCACGGTTCGCAGCACCCGGCACCTCGTGAGGAGACTCCGCAGCAGAACCCGCAACGCCAGGAGCCACCGCCCAAGAACCCGCCGCGACGCTGATCGCGCACGGGCGCTGCGGCAGTGCGCTTCCAGCGCGCACTGCCGCGGGCGGCGACATTAGCTCACATCATCTTTGAGAGCTGGCCCTCGCAGCCTCAGGTCCAGTCGCCGCCGCCACCGCCGAAGTCGTCGCCTCCGGTCCCGAAATCACCGCCGCCACCGCCGGAACCATCGTCCCACGACCCATCGTCGGACGACACTCCGAAATCCTGGCCCCCCATGTCGGGATTGGCCTGCTGCGGCGGCTCGACGAACTCTCCGGCATTCGCCGGAGGAATGATGCCCCCCTGACCGCCGCCGAGCGCATGCCGCACGAGCTCCTCGCCTGCGGCGACTCCTGCACCGACCGCAAGGCCGGTGCCCAAGCTGCTCATGAGCCCCGGACCGGCGCCAGGACCACCTCCATAGGGATAGGGCGGCACCACGCCACCGCCCATGCCCATCGGACCCACCCCGCCCATCGGCTGCGGATACGGCGGGTAGACGGGGGGCTGCATGCGCCGGCGCACCAGCGCCCAGACGATCACGACGCCGGCCAGGAGCACCAGAATGAGGCCCCAGGAAGCATGAGAGCTAGCGTGGGCTTGCGACGCATACGGAGCGTAGCCTGGCGGTGGCTGCACTCGAGACAGCAGGTGGCTCTGGGCAAGCTCAGCCCGCAGAGCTGCTACCGATTGCGGCGCTGCGAAAGGCAGCCCCGGTGCAAGGGACTCGGCGACCGTGAACTGACGGCGCGCCGTGGCGAAATCGCCGGCACGCGCGTACACCTGTGCGGCAACGTAGTGAGCCTTGGCACTGTTCGGGTAATCCTGCAGCACCTGAGTCACCATCTGCTCAGCTTGCGCGAGCCGACCGGCCTGCGTGGCCGCGTAAATCTCATGGATCGTGGGAGCTGCCGGCGCAGCCAGCACCGGACCCAGGCTGAGCATTGCCAGGAGAAGAAAGCTCGGACTCATCTTGCGTAGCATGGGGAAGATCTCTGCGGGGGGAAGGTTCAGCGCATCAGGACCGTCAAGAGTCTGCGACGCGACCTCTATGGGGTGCCACCTGGCATCTCTCAAGGGCATGAGGCCGGGCATCCACCTCTTGGGCAGCGCCCCATCCGTGGGGTTCCCGGGGGCCCTCGCCAGCGCATCCACCCGATGGTGGGAGGTGTCACACGAGCCAAGTCACAGCTTCCGCGCGTGGAAGCAGTTATGACCCAGCGTAGCCCGCGCCCTTGGTGAACTGTGACGCAGCGCCGAGGGACGCTTGCGATGCTGGCGTCAAATGCAACATATCGACTCGGCGGGTTTGGCAATACCGTGACCACTGTGCGATTGAGGCACATTCTGTTCGTCGACGACGACGCTCAGCTGCTCGAGAGCCTGCGCACGCGCCTGCAGGGGTCACGGCGTGGCTGGGAGGTCGCGTATGCGACGAGCGCAGAGGATGCGTTTGGACTGATCGAGCGCGATGCGACCGATGTGGTGGTGAGCGGTCTGCGCCTCCCGATGAACGATGATGTGCAGTTTCTACGGACCATCCGCGAACGCTGGCCCCATGTGGTGCGCATCGCGCTCTCGACCGTCGAGGACCCGCGCAACGGAATCCGGTTGCTGCCGATTGCGCACCAGCATCTGGCAAGAAACGCCACGCCACAGCAGATCGAGCAGGTCATCGAGCGGTGCCTGAAGCTGCAGGACGTGCTGTCGCAGCCTGCCCTGCGCAGCCTCATCGGCGGCATCCGGCAGCTGCCCGCGCAGCCGCGCGTGTTCGCCAAGCTCCAGGTCGTCATGGCGAACGAGAGCGTCACCTCGCGCGAGGTCGGACGGATCATCACCGCGGACACCGTGATCACGGCCAAGGTGTTGCAGATCGCGAACTCCGCCTTCTTCCGCCGTCCGCGGCGCATCACCAACATCGAGCAGGCGGTCATGTACCTGGGATTCCCGGGCGTGCGCAATCTCGTCCTGTGCGCAGAGGTTTTCGCGCGCTGGCCTGGCAAGCTCGCACATGCGGCTCTCGACCTGGAACTGCTGCAGCTCCACGTTCAGCGCGTGGCAGCCGTGGCGGGGGCGCTCACGGCGGGCACGCGCTGGAGCGACGATTCGATCCTGGCAGCGTTGCTGCACGACATCGGTTACTGGGTGCTGACTCAGGAATGCCCTGGAGAGCTCGATCAGGCGATCGAGCTGGCGATCACCGAGGCACTCCCGCTGCACGTCGCGGAGGCTCGGGTGTTAGGCGCATCCCATGCCGAGGTCGGCGCCTATCTCCTGGGCCTCTGGGGGCTGCCCTACGCGGTCGTCGAGGCCGTCGCGCATCACCACGCCCCGCATCGGCCTAGTGCGACGCAGTTCGACGTGCTCGCGGCACTCGCGGTCGCGATCGCCCTCTCGGGCACCGACGATACCGACGCGTTTCGCAGCGGTCCGCCGCGCAGCGAGATCATCGGCCCTCAGTATCTTACGGGCCTTGGTGCGCCATTCGACTGGGGCGAGGCCGAAGCACGCGCGACCGGCTGCCTGGCGCGACTGTCGCGCCAGAGCGCAGTTATGTCCGCCCAGCAAGGACAGTTGCCCGGGTAAAGACTTGACGAACGGCGCCGTTGGCCCTACGGTTTGGCATCGACCTCTTTTCGATGGCCGCTTGAGGACTTGCCGTGAACTGGGAAACACCGGAATTCATCGAGATCAAGATGGACGCGGAGATCAACTCCTATCAGGACGATTTCGGGGACGATCACCACTAGCTGCTTGGGCTCCGGCTCCTCCGGGGCCGGAGCGTCAATCCAACCCTCGCAGTGAGAATCCGAGTCCTCGGCTCTGCTGCTGGGGGTGGCTTCCCGCAGTGGAATTGCGGGTGTTCGAATTGCCAGGGCGTGCGCCAGGGAACCATTGCCGCTCGCTCCCGCACTCAGGAATCAGTCGCCGTCAGCTCAAACGGCGAGGACTGGTTTCTGCTGAATGCCTCCCCCGAGATCCGCACCCACATCGAGAGCTTCCCTCCTCTGCAGCCCCGCGCCCCGCGCCACACGCCGATCGCAGGTATTCTGCTCACCAACGGCGACCTCGATCACTGCCTTGGCCTTTTGTCGCTGCGTGAATCCCAGCCCATCTCGGTGTACGCGACCGAGACCGTGCGCCGGGGGTTCGTCGAAGCCAATACGCTCTACGGAACACTCGAGCGCTTTGCCGGACAGGTCACGTGGCGGCACCTGCAATGCGGAGAGCCCCTCGAGCTTGCATCCCGTGCCGGTGGTCCGAGCGGACTTCGGGTGGAGCCCGTCGCGGTGCCCGGGCAACCGCCGCTGCACCTGCGCGCGCGGCAGAGGCCCAGTCCGGAAGACAACGTGGGATTCAAGATCCGCGACCAGCGAACCGGAGCCACGCTCGCTTACTTCTCGGGCGTCGCCGCCGCAACGCCCGCACTCGCGGATGCGCTCAGGGACGCCGCGTGCGTTTTTTTCGATGGGACGTTCTGGTCGAGCGATGAGCTGATCGCGCTCGGCTTGAGCGAGCGCCGCGCCGAGGACATGGCGCACTGGCCCATCGGGGGTGCGCACGGCAGCCTCCGCGGGCTTGCCGGCATACGCTGCGGCCGAAGGATATACATCCACATCAACAACACCAATCCCATCCTGCGCGAGGATTCGGCCGAGCGCGACGCGCTAGCCGCGGCAGGCTGGGAAGTGGCCCAAGATGGGCTCGAGCTCGAAGTTTGACCGACGACCTGCAACGATCGCAGAACGTTGGAGCGCCTCTCACGCGAGAGGCGCTCATCGAGCGGCTGCGCGATGAGGGTGCGCGCCGCTATCACGACCATCATCGTTATCACGTTCTGATGCATGCGGGGCAGCTCACGCGCCTGCAGCTGCAGCAGTGGGTACTCAACCGCTACTACTATCAGACACGCATTCCGATCAAGGATGCGCTCATTCTCTCCAAGTCGGAGGATCCGCCATTTCGGCGCATGTGGATCCATCGCATTCACGACCACGACGGCACGGCCGATTCCGAGGGTGGCCTTGCGATGTGGCTGCGTCTGGCGGCCGGGGTGGGGCTCGATCGCGAGGAGGTGGCGAGCTGCCGCTCGGTCTTGCCGGGGGTGCGGTTCGCCTGCGATGCCTACGTGGAGTTCGTCCGCGAGCACAGTCTGCTCGAGGCGGTCGCCTCCTCGCTCACGGAATTCTTCGCACCCGATCTGATGTCGCGCCGCATCCTCGCCTGGGAGCAGCACTATCCGTGGGTCGACCCGCAGATGCTCGCCTACTTTCGCGCGCGAGTGACCCGCGCACGAGGCGATTCGGACGAGGCGATCGGCTACGTCACCCAGCACGCCACGACGCGCGAGGCTCAGGAGCGCTGCGTGGCCGCGCTCATCCGCAAGACCGAGATCCTCTGGCATCTGCTCGATAGCGTCTATGCCGCCTACATCGAGCCGGGCTGGGGAGCTCGAGGGCCGCGAGAGTGATGGGCTCGGATGCACGACCGCGTCTGGCGCAGAAGGCCAGACTGCGTCTCGACCGCAAGACCAATCGCTACATGCTGCTTTATCCCGAGCGCGGGATGCAGCTCAACTCAACCGCGGCGGACATCGTTCAGCTCTGCACGGGCGAGCACACCGTGGCCGACATCATCGAGCGCCTGGTGCAGAAGTACGCACCGCAGCCCCGCGCGGTGATCGAGCGCGAAGTGCACGCCTTCCTCGCCGCCCTGGGCGAGCGGGCGCTGCTGCAGCTCGACGACGGGAACGACCCGTGAGCTCGGGGGCTCTCCCGGAGGCTCGCCCGTACACGCTCGTTGCCGAGCTGACCTACGCCTGCCCACTGCGCTGCGTCTATTGCTCGAATCCCGTCGACTACGCGCGCCATTCCGAGGGACTCGACACACAGACGTGGCTAGCTGTGCTGCGCCAGGCCGAGGAGCTGGGCGTGATGCAGCTCAATCTCACGGGCGGGGAACCACTGCTGCGCAAGGACCTCGAGCCGCTCGTGGCCGAAGCCGAGCGCCTGCAGCTCTACACCAATCTCATCACCAGCGGCATCCCGCTCACACGCGAGCGCCTGGCGGGGCTGCGCGAGCTGGGTCTCGACAACGTTCAGATCTCCGTGCAGGACGTGACGGCCGAGGGCGCCGATCGCATCGCCGGCCGGCACGCGCTCGAGCGCAAGCTACGCGCCGCACGCTGGGTCAAGGAGCTGGGTCTGCCACTCACGCTCAATATCGTCCTGCACCGCCAGAACCTCGAGCGTGTGGGCGAGATGATCGCGCTCGCGGAGCAGCTGCAGGCCGATCGACTGGAGCTCGCCAACACCCAGTACCTTGGCTGGGCGCTGCTCAATCGCCGGGCGCTTCTGCCCTCTGCCGAGCAGCTCGCGCGCGCGCGCGAGCTCGCCGCCGCGGCACGCCGCAGGCTCACCGGCCGGATGGAGATCCTGTTCGTGACGCCCGACTACTACGTCGAGAGACCCAAGGCCTGCATGGACGGCTGGGGCAGACGCTTCGTCGTGGTGAGCCCGGACGGGCTCGTGCTGCCCTGTCACCTCGCGCACACGCTTCCTGGGCTGCGCTGGGAGAGCGTGCGCCAGCGCCCGCTCGGGCAGATCTGGAGTGAATCGGTTGCGCTCAACACGTTTCGCGGCGAGGGCTGGATGCCCGAGCCGTGCCGCAGCTGCGATCGGCGCGGCGTGGATTTCGGGGGTTGCCGCTGTCAGGCTTATCACCTCACCGGCAGCGCTGCCGAAACCGATCCTGCCTGTGCGCTCGCACCTCGGCATGATCTGATCGAGGCGGCGCGCCGCGCGGCAGCTCACGAGCCGGCAACGCTCATCTACCGGAGTGCGCGGGGGTCGGCGGCACCCTCGAGCGCGCAAGGCTGATCGCTCAGGGCGCCTCCACCTGCACTGCGAAATTGCGCCCGGCCCACTCCCCGCTCGCGCGGTGGAACGTGAACTCGAATTTTGCACCCGGCGCGAGCTTCGAGGTCGCAAGCTCCGCGACATGCAGTCCGAGCCCACTGTTGCGGGTCGGCACATCGCTGATCGCTCCCCAGCCATCGGCGCTCCAGATGACGTTGGCCGAATCCGCAAGCGCAACGAGCAGCGGCACACCCGCCGGAATCGTCGTGATCGGCGCCGCCTGCGACCAGATGGCCCGGGTGATCGGCGGTCGCCGACCACCATAGCGCTGCCAGACCGCGGCAGGCCGATCACACGGATAACCGAGCTCGCGCGAGATCAGGAGCTTGACGAATTCCGAATGCGCCCACGCAAGCGGCATCGCCGAGCCGGTCGCGCGGCCGGTGAACAGTCCGCGCTCGGCAATGTCGGGGGCATCCCAAACCTGCTCTGGAAGCATGCCGCCGCTCGAGGCCATCGCGGCCATCGCTTGCAGGAACTCGAGCGGATCGCGCCCGGCGACCAGCTCGTAGTGACCTCGCTCGCCCGTGAGCAACGGCCAGGGCCGGCCCTGGCCGCTCCCATCGTAGGCCGAGCCATCCGCGTGCTCGCCATAGCCGTCGGAGGTGTACCGATACCAGCTGCGGCCCGTCGGCAAGCGCACCTCGAGCAGCGCATCGGCGAGCGCAACCGATGACACTATCAACGGGTCGTCAGCGCTGCGCAGCCCGAAGCGCACGAGCTGCAGAAAATCCACCCCGACCTGCTCCCACGCCTTCATGCTTGGGTCGCTGCGCCAGTTCTTCAC
Organism: Steroidobacteraceae bacterium; assembly: GCA_035524075.1. Classification (GTDB taxonomy): domain Bacteria; phylum Pseudomonadota; class Gammaproteobacteria; order Steroidobacterales; family Steroidobacteraceae; genus JASHUC01. Next base: position 44,844 of record DATKPP010000060.1, read on the forward strand.
CGGCAGCACCTGCTCGATCGCACTCGGATCCCCGAGGATGGCCCGCGGTGCCACGCGGACGTAGTACGCCTCGATGCCATGCTTGCGTGCGAGCGGCGTGTTGCGCGCCGTCGTCCAATCCTCCAGGCGCGCGTTCCAGTAGTCCGCCACGGCGCACGCGAATTCCGCCGCGGTCGCATCGAGGTGTGCTGCGCCACTCACGAGGGCTGCAATGGACACCGCAAGCGTGAAGGCGTTGAGGCCGGCGTCCTCCTCCCAGCGATCCTGGTCGGTCGCCGGACCGCTGCGCACGATGAACCCGAGCGCCCGGCGGATCATGTCCTCGACCGCTATTCCGCCGAGCTCGCCCTCGGCGGCGAGTCGCGCGGCGAGCAGCACCGGGAAAGCCGTCTCGTCGAGCTGCAGACCGCTCCAGTAGCTCGTGCCGCCGAGCCACTGGTTCTGATTCCAGTGACCGTCGAGCCGTTGTGTCGCAACCAAGTAGCGCAATGTGTTGCGCGCCTCCTCGGTTGCACCTAGCGAGAGCAATGCCCCCGCACATTCGACCAGATCCCGAGGCCACACCAGGTGATAGCCGCCGATCTCATCGCGCGTGTTGCCCCAGGGGATACTGAGGCTCGCAACCATGGTGCCGGGCCAGGTCTTGTCCTGATGCGCCCGCAGCACCATCGCCGAGGTACGCGCCTGCTGCTGCAGCGCCGGTGACACCTGCCTCCAGGCGCCCCCGCGCTCCCGCCGCCTCACGTGCCACTCCTGCCATTGCTCGATCTCGCGAGTCCAGTTTTGCTCGAAGGACGTAAGCAGCGCAGTGATCGCGAGCGTGGCAGCAGACTCGCGGCCCGAGGAGAACGCAAGCGCCAGCGTCGACCGGCGCAGGAGCTCCCCGGCGAGCGCGACGTTCCCCGGGCCGGCGCTCGAGTATTCCAACGTCATGGCTCCGTGGGTGGAGAAGTCGTGCCATCCATCGTTCTCCCCCACGTAGCCGGCGCTGGCGCGTAAGCAGGCATCACTCTGGTGATCGTCGACCGCGGCCAGCGCGAGCGCGTAGGGCCCCTGCTTCGCCCAGAGCACCTTGCGTCCGCGCGATACATCGACCTCGGCGAGATTGTCGCGCCCGGTGCCACCGACGTGGGGCGCCAGCAGAACGTAGGGTTTCAGGCCGACCTCTCCCTCGAGCTCGACTCGCACGAGCAGCGCGTCCCGATGCAGGCAGGGTACGATGCGCAGGCTCAACTCGAATCGCGAATGGCGGTGCACCACGGTGACCGCCGGCACTCCATAGTCGGCGAGAGACACTTCGTGCTGCTGCAGCCGCTTGACCTCGACCCAGAAGCCGCGCCCGTCTGCCACGATGAAACCCAGATCGCGAATCTGGGGCGTATCCACGCGCGGGTAGTACACCTCGTTCACGATGCCGCCACCGATCGTGAACCACACGCGCGAGGCGCCCAGGGAGCAACCCACCATCTCCTTCGCGCTGCTGCACCACGTCGGGCCAAGCCCGGGGCCTCCCGGAGCCGGCTTCTGCTGCGGCAGGCTCATCGTGAGACGGACGGTGGGCGGGCGTGCGGGGCACGCGCGCGAGCGGGCTCGACCCATCCGGGCTCGAGCCACAGACGAAAGCCGCCGGCGAAGGCCTTCGCGTTATCACCGAGCCGTGCGCTCGGAGGCAGATGTTTGAGCTTGACCGCATTGCCCCCGCCGATCACGACGTAGTCGACCTCGAAGGCAGTGCGCAGCCGCTCGGTCACATCAAACACGGCACGCTCCCATTTCTTGCGCCCCAGGCGGCGCAGGCCATCCTTGCCGAGGTACTCCTCGTACGTGCGGCCCTTCTTGTACGGCAGGTGCGCAAGCTCAGTCGCCTCGACCACGTAGTCTAGGATGAGCGCCGTGCCCAGCCCGGTGCCCAGACCCAGGAAGAGCATCCGCCCACCTTCGTAGCCGCCGATGGCTTGCATCGCGGCATCGTTGATGACACGCACCGGTTGGCCAAACGCCTTCTGCAAGTCGAAGCCCACCCAGCCCTTGCCCAGATTGTGAGGCTCGACGAAGGGCTTGCCGTGCCAGACGACGCCGGGATAGCCCAGCGAGATGCGATCGTACCGCCACCCTCGAGCCAGGGACTGCACGGCCTGCACCATCTTCGCGGGCGTCATGCGCGGACCGGAAGCCATCTTGCGCTCCTCGGACTGGCCGCTCAGACGCACCTTGACATGGGTCCCGCCAAGGTCGACGGCCAGGATGCGCAGCCCGCGGACAGGTCGGCGCTTCACGGGCCGGACCCTGCCCGAGCCGCCTGCGCACCACCCCCTTCTGCGCCACTCGCCGATTGCTTGCGGTAGACCGCATAGTCCTGCTGCGCACGCTGGATCAGAAAGGCGCGCACCGCGGCCTGCTGGTGCGCATTCAGCACGGACTTGAATGAGATCATTCCCTGACTCTCGAGCGCCCCGTCCTGCACCACGGCCTTCCAGAGCGAATCGCTCCCGAGAGCGGCGCTATAGCGCAGGTCGGGCACGAGCCCCCCCGAGACCGCCGCATCTCCGTGGCACATGCCGCAGCGACGCGCATACTCCTGGGCCCCCTCGGCGGCCAGCGCTGCATCGACCGCCCGGGCAGGCGGTGCGGGAAAGCTCAGCGAGGCAGGCGTCACGGCCGGCAGCTGCGCACCGGCATCGAGCGCAAATGTCAGGACACGGCTGCGGTTCACCTGGCGTCCGGATTTGAACGCAAGCTCCCCGGCCACGAGCGGAAACACACCACCCCATCCGGCCAGCACGCTCACGTACTGCTTGCCGCCTGCAGCGAAGCTCATCGGGGCGGCAATGACGCCCGTCTGTGCGGCAAAGGACCACAGCGGCTTGCCATCGCTCGCGCGATAGGCGTTGAAATCCCCTGCAGCGCTTCCCTGAAAGACGAGATTGCCCGCCGTGGACAGAACGCCACCATTCCAGGGACCCTTGTAATTGACGCGCCAGGCCTCGCGACGCGCGACGGGATCCCAGGCGAGCAGATAACCTTTCAGGCCGGCCAGCGCCTGTGCCTTGATCTTGGGATCCTGCGGCAGGCTCGTCGCGACCTGGTCGATTCCCATGTTGGTCGCAAGCACCTTCGGCTCGAAGTGCCGATCGAGGAGATACGGGAACGGCAGCTCCTGCGCCGGGATGTACACCAGACCGCTCATCGGGCTGTAGCTCATCGGCTGCCAGTTGTGTGCCCCGGCCGCCCCGGGCTGGCCCACCCACACCTTCCCGGTCACATCGTACAGGGCCTCTGGATTCACGCGCGGACGGCCGCTCTCCGGATCGACGCCCGAGGCCCAGTTGACCGGAACGAAGTTGTCGGCCGAGAGGAGCGCGCCGCTCACCCGATCGAGAACATAGAAATAGCCGTTCTTCGCCGCCTGCATGATGACCTTGCGAGGGCGACCCGCGATGTGCAGCGTCGCAAGCGTGAGCGTCTGCGTCGAGTCGTAGTCCCACATGTCCCCGGGGGTGGTTTGATAGTGCCAGGCGTAACGTCCGCTCGAGGCATGTACGGCAATGATCGATGCGGACAGCAATGCATCGGCCCGCTCGCCATCGGCCATTCGTCCCCAGGGCTGCACGTTGCCGGTTCCGAAGTACAGCAGGTCGAGCTCGGGGTCGTACGCAAACGAGTTCCACACCGTGGCTCCGCCGCCGCTCTTCCACCACCCCGCAGGCCATGTCTTGGCAGCTCGGGCCAGCAAGGGATTCTCGAATCCTTTGGCGGGATCACCGGGCACCGTGTAGAAACGCCACGCGCGCTTGCCGGTCACCGCATCGTATGCGCTCACATAGCCGCGCACTCCGAACTCGGCCCCCGCATTGCCGATGATGATGTGACCTGCGACCGCAAGCGGTGCGCCCGTGATGGTGTAGGGGCGCTCGGGATCCACCGTGAGCACCGACCAGAGCGGCTTGCCGGTGCGGGCCTCGAGTGCAATCAGCCGCCCATCGAGAGTTGCGACATAGACACGACCTCTCCACACCGCAACTCCACGATTCACGACATCGCAGCAGGCGCGGATTGCGGTCCTCCCAGGCACCTTGGGATCGAATTGCCACAGCAGCCGGCCCGTTTGCGCCTCGAGCGCCTGCACCTTGCTCCAAGCGCTCGTCGTGTACATCACTCCATCGACCACCACCGGCGTTGCCTCCTGACCGCGATGCGTGTCGAGGTCGTAGTACCAGGCAAGCCCCAGGCGATGCACGTTTCCGACATCGATTCCCCGGAGTGGACTGAAACGTGTCTCACCGTAATCGTGTCCGGTCGTGAGCCAGTTCTGTGGCTCCTCACTCGGCTGATTCAGACGCGACTCTGTCACCCACGCCGCGCGATTGCCCTCCTGCGGGCGCATTTGCTGCGCCTCGGCTGTGCCGGCCGCAAGCAGAGCCAGCAATGCCAGTGTTGGCAAACCTCTCACGAGCCCCCTCCAATCGATTCTCTTGTGCAGCTCCCAGTATCGCATCGTTTGCGGCGGCCCGCTTCTTGCTTGGTCCGACCCAATATCGCACCAAGGATCACCGGCGGGGGTCGCCCATGATGATCGGGATAAACGCAGGGAGAAAGGGCAGCAGTTCGACATCCATGCCTCGCGAAGCGGCGCTCGAAAATCTGCTCGGAAAGATGGTCGAAGAGCGTGACCGCGCGCGGCAGGCACTCGAGGTTGCTTTGAAGGAGCGAGACCGTGCGCAACATGCTCTGCGAGAGGCGGAGCGGCGCAAGGAGGAGTTCCTGGCCACCCTGGCGCACGAGCTGCGCAATCCACTGGCCCCCATTCGCAGCGCTGCGCAGATCATGCGCTTGGCCGAGGGGGACCAGGCAACCACCTCGGCGGCGCGCGCAATGATCGAGCGTCAGCTCAAGCATCTCGTGCGGCTCATCGACGATCTGGTGGATGTCTCGCGCATCTCGCGCGGCAAGCTCGAACTTCAAAAAGAGCGCGTGGAGCTTGCGACCGTCCTGCAGATCGCGATCGAGACGAATCGCCCGCTCCTCGAGAGCAAGCAGCAGCACGTGAGGCTCGAGTTGCCCGCAGAGCCGCTGCTCGTCGAGGCTGACACCACACGCCTTGCGCAAGTCTTCGCGAACCTGCTCAACAACGGCGCCAAGTACAGCGACGCGTGGGCCGAGATCACCGTGCGCGCGGTGCGGGAAGCTGATGTGGTGAGCGTCAGCGTCTGCGACCAAGGAGTGGGCATTCAGGAGGAGATGCTCGAGCGCATCTTCGACATGTTCACCCAGCTGGAGCGTCCCAACCCCTCCCCGCACGACGGGCTGGGCGTGGGCCTCACACTGGTCAAGCGTCTGGTGGAGCTGCACGGTGGCACGGTCACGGCTCACAGCCAGGGGCCCGGAACCGGCAGCTGCTTCACCGTGCGCCTGGGCTTGCTGCCGCCGGCGGACCAGGAAGCCCGCCCCGCGGCGATCGCGGGCGAGCGGCGCGAAGGACCCCCCCGCGCGCGCATTCTAGTCGCCGACGACAACTACGACGCGGCGCAAAGTCTGGCTCTGGTGCTGGGAATGGACGGCCACGAGGTGCGAACGGCGAGCGATGGGCTCGAGGCCCTGCTTATTGCCGAGGAGTTTCGGCCGCAGCTCGTGCTGCTCGACATCGGCATGCCCAAGCTCGACGGATACGAGACCGCACGTCGCCTGCGTGAGCGGCCCTGGGCGGAGGCAACCCGGCTATTCGCCTTGACCGGATGGGGACAGGAGGAGGATCGGGAGCGCGCCCGCCGAGCAGGATTCGATCGGCACCTCGTCAAGCCGGTCGATCCGGAGGCCCTGAGCCAGCTGCTCAACCAGACCCTGAGCGGCTGACCCGTCACCGCTGGCGCGGCCCTGGGCTGCGCAATACTGAAACTTCTGCAACGGTCAGGGCAAACTTTGCAAGGCACCCCGCCGTGAGGCACCCGAGTGTTCGGCGCAAGCCGTCCGCCGGAGCGCTCTCGCCTTAGCGCGACCCCGTTCCCGGGGGCGGACTGGGTGCTCGCTTGCGCGCCCCGCCGTGACTTGCCTGGCCGCCCTTGCGGCCCGCCTCGGCCGCCAGACGGCGGTTGAGTGAGAAACTGCGCTTCTCGTTGGGCACGCTGCGCCCTCCCTTGCTTGCGATCCTGCGCTGCTTCTCCTCGTCCATGGAGGCAAAACCGCGATTCGAAGTGCGTCTGTCTGCGGACACCACATCCTCCTTACGCCCGCTCCAGCGGGCCGCCCACGCGGAAGTCGTGGTCGGTAACGCCCGATCGATCGAGGCGGTTCCGGCGAGATAAGGACGTGCGGCTCGCCCACGCGGCAGTGATCCCGCCATCGCGAGCGAGCCGGGCGCTGTGCGCCTGGTCCAAGGAGAGCCGCCCCGACCTGGCGGCGAGCCAGGTCTCACGCGTGTCGGCGGCGGACTTCTCAGTGCTCGGTGCTGCTCGGGGGTCGCGTAGTGGAGCGTTCCGCGGCGGCGGCACCGGAGTGCCCCTCGCTGCCCGTGCTCGGACTGCCACCGTGACTCGCCTGACCACCCTTGCGGCCGGCTTCGGCGGCAAGACCGGGGTTCTGGGAGAAGCTGCGCTTCTCGTCCGGAACACTTTGGCCGCCCTTGCGCCCGGCCTGCGCAGCGAGCTGCCGATTCTGCGAGAAGCTGCGCTTCTCACCCGGCACGCTCTGCCCGCCCTTGCGCCCGGCCTGTGCAGCGAGCTCTCGGTTCTGCGAGAAACTGCGCTTCGAGTCGGGAACGGCTTTGCCGCCCATGCTGGCGATCTGGCGCTGACGGTCTGCGTCCATCGAGGCAAAGCCGCGATTGGAGGTCCGGCCTTCCTGAGTCCTTCCTTGTGCCATTACTTCACTCCTCGTAGTCGTTAAAGCTCGCCGCGAAGCAGCAAGAGCCATGCCGTTCACTGCCCCCGGCGAGGGTGCACTGCGAACTTCGACTCCACGAGGACCGGGATCGTTCAATCGGCGGAGGTAACGACCTCTAGGGGGTCACCTGATCGATGATCATGTTCACCACACCATCGTGCCCGACGCGGTAGCCGACTTCGCCGAAGGGATCTCCCTTCTGCGCGATTGGACTACCGGAGCGTGCGATGCGCGCCACGACCTCGACTTCCTCGCCCGGCACGAGGCTGCGACCGGCAATCATGGCATCGGATGCGGAGAGCTCCACCGTCTGTGGAAAGTGTGTTTCCAGGCGCTTGACGGCGAGCGGTGGTCCGGGTTGCTTGGGATCTCGCACGAACACATAGAGGGGCGCACCGTGCGTGCTCTCGTCCTGCAGCTTCGGGGACAGGGCCACCTTCACGCGGATCTGCGGCTCCAAGCCGGAGGCTCCCCGTGCACCGCTCGATGGGCCAGCCGCCGCTTGCGGGGACGAGCCAGCCGCTGAGCCCGGGGCTTGCTGATCGATCGCGGCGATCTGCTGCTCGATCAGGGGGCGAACGCTCTGTGGAGGATTGAGCGCGAGCAACGCAACGAAGCGCTGCCGGGCGAGCGGTAGCTCACCGCGATGCAGCGCGGCCGCGGCGCCCAGGAAGAGCGCCTTGGGAGACTGCGGTGAAAGCACCAGCGCGCGCTCGATCAGATCTCCTGCGCGTCCACCCAGGGCGGATTCGTCTTGCTCGGAAAGTGCCTCGGCGAGCCCGATGAGAGCCTCGGCGCTCTTGCCGCCTGCGAGCCGATCCGCCCGCTCGTAGGCTCGAATGGCCAGAGGAGTCTGCTGGAGCGCCGTATAGGATCGGCCGAGCATCAACCAACCGTCGAGGTCGTTGGGCTGGCGCTCCAGACGGCGCGCGAGCCGTCCCACCATGGCCTGCGGAGAATCCTCGGAAGCTTGCGCCTGCGACCAGGACCAGTTGCTGAGCTTCGCATACAGTGCGCTGCCGCCGGCACCGAGCAGAGCGATCACTGCAAGAGCCGTCCACGGCGCCTGCGCGGTCGCGGTGTTTTGCCGCAGGAGGGGAAAGGCGATCGCCGCTGCCGCAGCGCAGGTGAGCGCAGCAGCGAGGATGATGAACCCGATCATCGGGAGTCCACGCGCGGTCCCAGGTCCCCGTCCTCCTGATCATCGTCCTCTCCGACGAGCGCTGCGCGGGCCCGGATCACCCGCAAGGCGACCACGGTTCCAAGCGCGAGCAACGCAACCGGCAAGAGCCATAGCCACGCATTGCGCAGCGAGTATTCCGGCTTGAAGAGGATGAACTCACTGTAGCGCGACACCAGATAGTCGCGGATCTGAGTGTCCGTTTTGCCCTGAAGCAGCATCGTCCGGATCTGGCGGCGCACCTCCCCCGCCACATCCTCGTTGGAATCCGCAAGAGTCTCGTTCTGACAGACCGGGCAACGGAACTCCTGGATGAGCGCCAGATAGCGCGCCTGAAGCTCCGGCGTCGGCATCTGCACCGGATCGATGGCAAGCGCCGGGGGTGCGCTCGCGAGCAGGACGAGCACACAAGCGCATGCGCCGATGAGGAGCCGCCGAGCGTGCGCGTCGACCAGTGGAATCATGAGCACCGCCGCCGTGACGATCGCCAGGCAGGCATCAGGAGTGGCCGCGCGCAAGCCCGGGCGGCAGGCGCGAGGCGAATTCCTTCTGCCACACAGCTGGCGTCATCGGTCCGATCTGCTTGAACAGCACCACACCGGAGGGATTCACCAAGAATGTCTCGGGGGCGCCGTAGACTCCCCAGTCGATGGCCAGGCGACCATCGTGATCGGTGGCGACCGTCGCGTACGGATCCCCGAGCTGGGCCAGCCAGCTGCGCGCCTGCGCATCGTCGTCGCGCCAGTCGATCCCGATGATCGGGACGGCCGTGTGCTGCGCGATGGCAAGCAGCGACTGATGCTCGTCACGGCAGGCATAGCACCAGGTGCCCCACACATTCAGGACGTACCACTGACCGCGCAGATTCTGCGAGCCGAAGCTCCGGCGAGCATCCGCAAGCAGCGGCAGGCTCCACACAGGTGCTGGCTTGCCGATCAAGGGCGAATGGATGACGCCCACATCCGGAGAATGCTTGACGCCCACTGCGAGCACGGTCGCGAGCAGCATGAAGACTGCGATCGGGATGAGGAAGCGATTGAAACTGAGCCTCCCGCGAGCGGTTTGAGCTTCGTTGGAGCTCACGCTGGGCGCTCCGTGGGGCCCACACCCGCGCGCTCCTGAGCACCTGCCCGCGCCAGGCGATAGCGCCGATCCGAGAGCGCACAGAACCCGCCGAGCGCCATCACGGCCGGGCCGAGCCACAGCAACGCAATGAGTGGACGCACCTGCGCGCGCATGCTCCAGCGACCTGCGCCGAGGTCATCCCCGAGCGCAACGAAAAGATCCGTGCCGTATTCGTTCTTGATACCCGCTGCGGTACCCACCTGCTGGCGCACCCAGTACTCGCGTTTCTCGGGGAAGAGCGTCGTGATCGTCCGGCCATTGCGGCTGACCACCACCGCGCCGCGCTCGGCGCTGTAGTTGGGACCCTCGACCGGTCGCACGCTGAGCAAGCGAAAGTCGTAGCTGCCAACCCGCGCGCTCTGGCCGGGGGCGAGCGCGATGTCGCGCTCGACCGTGAAGGACTCAACCAGCGAGATGGCGATCACCACGACCGCAACACCGATGTGCGCCAGGGTCATCCCCACGACCGCACGCGAGAGCGTGAGCTTGCGCCGCCAGCGGTCGATGGGATCGACGAGCGAGGAAAGAATGATCCAGATGCCGAGTGCCACCCCGACGTACGAGAGGATCTGGCGACCTGAATATGCGCCGAGGACCACCGCGAGCCCCAAGGCGCAGGCGAGCGCGAGCGTCGTGAAAAGCGCACCACGGCTGTCGCCGAGCCGGCCGCGCTTCCAGTTGGCGTGGATGCCGATCGACAGCAGCGCAAGCAGAGGCAGAATCGGCAGCAAGAACGTGGGCTTGAAGTAGGGCGCGCCTACCGACAGTGCGCCCTGCCCCAGCGTATCGGCAATGAGCGGCGCGATCGTCCCACCGAAGACCGTGGCGGCAGCAATCACGAGCAGGATGTTGTTGAAGAGCAGGAACGACTCACGCGCCGCGAGCTCGAAGCCGCCGTTGGATCTCAAGGTCGGCGCGCGCCAGGCATAGAGCCCCAGAGCACTGCCGATGGCGATTGTGAGGAAGATGAGGATGGCCGTGCCCCGCGAGGGATCCGCCGCAAAGGAGTGCACCGAGACGATCACCCCCGAGCGCACGAGGAATGTCCCGACGAGACTCATCGAGAATCCCACGATCGCAAGCAGCAGCGTCCAGCTCTTGAACAAGCCGCGCTTGTCGGTGACTGCCAGTGAATGAATGAGCGCCGTGGCCACCAGCCACGGCATGAAGGAGGCGTTCTCGACCGGGTCCCACGCCCAGTAGCCGCCCCATCCGAGGGTGTAATACGACCAGCGTGCACCCAGGGTGATGCCGCAAGTGAGGAAGGTCCACGCCGCCGTGGCCCAGGGTCGGGTCCAGCGCGCCCAGGCAGGGTCGGTGCGCCCTTCGAGCATCGCGGCGCAAGCGAACGCGAAGGCCACCGCAAGCCCCACATACCCGGTGTACAGCACGGGTGGGTGCGTTGCGAGGCCCGGATCCTGAAGCAGCGGGTTGAGGTCGATACCATCGGCTGCGGGGGGCTCGAGCCGCAAGAAGGGGTTGGATGTGACGAGCGTGAAGAGCAGGAACCCGAAGCTCAGGAACCCGAGCACACCGAGCACGCGCGCGGCAAAGCGTGGCGGCAGACGCGTGGTGCCAATCGCAACGGCGAGCGTCCAGCATGCGAGCAGCATGATCCACAGGAGCAGGGAGCCCTCGTGCGCCCCCCAGAGCGCCGCGATTCGGTAGAACAGCGGGAGGGCCGAGTTCGAGTTCTCGGCGACATATCTGACCGAGAAGTCGAAATTCACGAATGAGAGGATGAGGCACCCGACCGCTGTGGAAACCATCACGAACTGGCCCGCAACCGCCGAGAGCGTCGCTGCGACCCATCGGTCACGGCCCAGAGCGGGTCCCGCAATACCGAAGAATGCCTGCAATAGCGCGAGCAGCATCGCGAGAATGAGTGCGAAGTGGCCAAGCTCTGGAACCATCATGAGCTCCCGGGTGCGCGCGTGAAGGCCTGGGGTACGCCATTCGGCGCCGCGGCCGGCGGTGTGTGCAGTCCAGCGCCTTCCCCGGTGCCAAACGGCATCACTCCACCGTGTTCCGCCTTGATCTGCTCTGCCATCTGGGGCGGCATGTATTTCTCATCGTGCTTGGCAAGCACCTCGTCGGCCACGAAGACCCCCTTCTGATCGAGGTGGCCGTGTGCGATGACGCCCTGGCCCTCGCGGAACAGATCCGGAAGGACCCGATCGTAGGTGACCGGAATGTCGTGCTTGAAGTCCGTAACGATGAAGCGGACCTCGAGGCTGCCTGGGGTGCGGTGCACACTGCCCTTCGCCACCATGCCCCCGAGCCGGAAGTGCTCCCCGGGCGGAACATGTCCCGCGATAACTTGTGACGGGACGAAAAAGAACGTCACGTTTTGCCGGAAGGCGGTCAAGGCGAGCGCCGCCGAGACGCCCACTCCCACGACGATCCCGCTGACGAGCAGCATGCGGCGCCTGCGCGGGGTCATGCCTGCTCTCCCCGCAGGGCGAATTCGCCGTGCACGGCCACCCGGCGGCGGGCCTCGGCGCGCGCTCGCGCGAGCATTCGCCGCGCCCAAATTACGTTGAGAATCACCACGGTAAACGCGATTCCATATGCGGGCCAGAGATACTGAGCATACCCCCCCATGCGCAAGAATGCTGTCATGGCGTCACCACTTCGCGGATCCAGCTTGCCGAGCGCTCCCGGCGCAGGACCTCCCCTCGCAAGCGCACCAGCAGGATCGCGATGAAGTACAGGGTGAAGCCTAGGAACATCATGAGCAGCGGGATGAGCATGGGCAGTGCGATGGTGGGCGCGCCCAGCTTCATGACTGACGGCGCCTGATGCAGGGAGTTCCACCAATAGACCGAGAAGTGAATGATGGGCACGTTCACGACCCCGACGACGGCCAGGACCGCGCTTGCCCGGTCGGCGCGCTGCATATCGTCGAACGAGGACCTGAGCCCGAGGTACCCCAGATACAGGAACAGGAGCAGGAGCTCGGAAGTGAGCAGAGGGTCCCACTCCCAGTAGGTTCCCCACATCGGGCGTCCCCAGAGCATGCCGGTCATCAAGGTCGCAGCCGTGAACGAGGCTCCGATCGGCGCGCAGCTTGCGGCCACGGCATAGGCGACCTTCATGCGCCAGATGAGTCCCACAGCCGAGGCTGTTGCCATCGTGACGTAGACCATCAGCGACATCCACGCGCATGGCACGTGGGCATACATGATCCGGAATCCATCGCCCTGCTGGTAGTCGGGCGGGGCGAGCACCAGCCCACCATAGAGCGCGCCCACGATGAGCAGGCCGGCCGGCCAGGCGAACCAAGGCGTGAGGCGCTCAGCCAGACGATAGACATGCGGGGGTGAACCCAGGCGATGGAACCAAGTCCAGGTCATTGTGCGCAAGACTACTCCAGGCTGATGCGCACGGCTGCCGCTGCAGCCAGCGGCGCGAGCGTGAGGCACAGGACCACTATCGCAGCGAGCAGCTCGAGGGGCGCTGCAAAGCTCTCATTGCGGATGGCGAGCTGCGTTGCGCGCGCCCCGAAGATGAGAATCGGAACGGCAAGCGGCAGCGTGAGCAGCGACAGAAGCACCCCGCTTCGTTTGACACCCACGGTGAGTGCGGCCCCGATCGATCCTAGCAAGCTCAGCGCAAGAGTTCCGGTCGCGATCGTCACGACGATGCCCAGCAGCGAGTAGCCCGGGGCCCCGAGCGCAACACCGGTGAGCGGTGCGATGAGCGCGAGCGGCACCCCGGTGAGCACCCAGTGAGCCGCGGTCTTGGCGAACAGCAACCACGTGAGCGAGCGTCCCGAAAGCGCGTACTGCTCCAGGGTTCCGTCCTGAGCATCGTCGCGAAACAAGAAATCGAGCGCCAGGAGCGAGGACAGCAGCGCCGCAACCCACAATACCCCGGGGGCGATCGGCCGCAGCTCACCCAGCTCGGGGGTGATCGACAGCGGAAACAGCGCCGTCACGATGACGAAGAACGCGAGCGGCTGAATGAGCTGCTCACGCTTTCGAAACGCGAGCCGCAAGTCGCGCGCAAGCGCAAGCCAGGCGACCGCCAGTGCCGGGGGCACCTCGGTCCGAGAAGCCACTGTCGCCGCCGCGGCGCTCATGCTGCACAGAGGATCATGGTGGAGAGAAGGTCATGGTGGAGAGACGCTGAGGCCAGGGCTGCAGTCTGCGGCGTCCAAGCATCTGCGTGAAATGCTCATGTCGCAGATAGCTCCAGGCGTCGCACGAGCTGCGCACTGACGGGGATGTCGTGATGAAGCGCAGCGATCGCCAGCCCACCCGCGCGCACGTGCTGCTCGATCAACTGCGCGACAAGCTGGTGACCGCTCGCATCGAGGTGGGTGGTGGGCTCGTCCAGCAGCCACAAGGGTGCCGCGAAGAGAGTCAGGGCTGCAAGTGCCACCCTGCGCTTCTGTCCGGCCGAGAGCGTGCGCACCAGCCGCTCGGCAAGGCCGGCGATGCCTGCGGTTTCCAGTGCGCTTGCGCGCTGCGGGAGTGTCACGCGGCGACGCAGCCCCACCCAGTACCGCAGATTCTCATCGACGGTGAGATCGGCCTTGAGCGGGGGCTCATGACCTAAGTAGGTGAGCGATGCGTGAAAGGACGGCAGATCGGCGCGCACGTCGCGTCCATCCCAGAGCACCCGACCCTCCTCGAGGTAGAGCATTCCGCACAGCGCACGCAGCAGGCTCGTCTTGCCGGCGCCATTCTTCCCGACGACCTGGAGCATCTGGCCCGCGGAAACCTCGAGCGCAAGCCCGCGGAGCACGTGACGCTCGCCACGCCAGACATGGAGATTTTCGGCTTGCAGAGACAATCCGGATCAGCTTCCAGGCGAGGTCCCGCGGGGTGAGGACTGTATTTCGTGCGCAAGCAAGAGGAGCGCCCCCAAAGGTGTGACAGTTTCCCAAATTCAGGGGGTTACCGCCATAAGATGTAGATGTCCGTGCGCTGCGACGGCGGCCCGGAGTTCTGTAGAATCGCCGTCGCACCCGTTGCCCGGGTGGCGAAATCGGTAGACGCAAGGGACTTGAGACAATTTGAGCACCCGGAGGGGAAACCCCCGGCGTGAATGGGGTCAAATTCGGTGGAACAGCAGCACGTCGCGGTGGCTGCAATACCGAGCTAAGCCTCGCGCGAGCGCGCGTGACGAGCGGGCGTGAAATGCGTGGAAAGTGTAGAGACTTGACGGCCCCTGCCTACCCCGCGCGCGGCTCGAGCGCGCGGCAGGGCAAAGGTAAAGTCCAGACCCCAAATGCACGGACCGTGCAGCAGCGAAAGCTGTAGTGGGTAAGAAAATCCCTTGGGGGAAACCCCGTGCCGGTTCGAGTCCGGCCCCGGGCATATGCGATCGCGACTACGGCTGGGCAGGTGGGACGCGGCGGATGATGCTCGTCGCCATAGTCACGACGGAAGCGAGATCACTAAGATCCCCAGGCACCACCAGCGTTGTGGTCTCCTTTGCGAGCTTGCCGAACTGGCGCACGTACTCCTCGCCGATGCGCAGCTGCATCGCCTCGATTCCGCCGCGCTCGCTCAATGCCCCGCCGACCCGACGTAAGCCCTCGGCGGTAGCGGTGGCCACCGCGAGAATCGCCGCGGCTTGACCCTCGGCCTCGTTGACCTGTTGCTGCCGGCTGGCCTCGGAGGCCTTGATAACACGCTGCTTATCGCCCTCGGCCTGGTTGATCTTCGCGTCCCGCTCGCCCTCGGAAGCGAGGACCACGGCGCGCTTCTCACGCTCGGCCCGCATCTGCTTCTCCATCGCCGACAGAACGTCCTTCGGTGGCGTGATGTTCTTGATCTCGTAGCGCATCACCTTGACACCCCAAGCGCCCGAGGCCTTATCGAGCTCGGCTACGACGTTCGCATTGATGATGCCGCGAGCTTCGAACGTTCGGTCGAGCTCGATCTTCCCAATCTCGCTGCGCAGCGTCGTCTGCGCAAGCTGAGCGATCGCAAAGCCGTAATTCGTGATGCCATACGAGGCCAGATGCGGATCGAGCACCTGCATATACAGCACTGCATCAACACCGACCTGAACGTTATCGCGAGTGATGCACACCTGTTCAGCGACATCGAGGGCCTGTTCCTTCAGGCTGTGCTTGTATGCTACGCGCTCGACGAAAGGCATCAGAATATGAAAGCCGGCGTGCAAGGTGCGACTGTACTTGCCGAGACTCTCGATCACGTAGGCGCTCTGCTGCGGCACTACCGTTGCGGTGCGTGCGATTACAATGACGACCACAATGGCGACCACGATGAAAACGTAGGACGCAAGCATGAGGAGTCCTCGAGTAGCTAGCCGGCGGGGTGAACCCCAAGCGTGAGACCTTGAACTCGCACGACGCGAACGCGAGTACCGGCTGGAAGCGGTGCGGTGCTGTCGTTGCGGACCGTCCAGAAGCTACCTGCATGTTCCGTCTGGCAGCACTCCCCGGGCGCCAGCGCGATGGGCAGCGCTAAGACGCCGCCGCTCGGTCCGGCGCGAACCTCCTGTGGGTGGCCGCGCAGTCTGCGATAGATGCGACCCCGGAAGAGCGCCATGGAGGCGATCGATAGCACTGCAAAGAGCGCCCACTGCGCCCATGGCTCGATCGACACGGATGCGACGAGCAGGCCGACCACGATCGCCGCAGACCCGACGAAGACCAGATAGAACTGCGCATCGATGAATGCCAGCTCGGCGCCGAACAAGATGACGCCACCGATCATCCAAGCCCACCAGCCCAATGGAATGCTCCCCGGCCGCTAGCGTCGAGAATTGGTTCTGCTTGGCATTATAGACCACGCCTGCGAGTCATCGCGCGAACCCATTCTGGGACGCTGCTAGACCACGACTCTGGGATCGCCCCTTTGTGTGATGATCGACACGATCAGTGCAACGATGAAACCCAGAATGACTCCGGTGATCAGCGACGTGACGACGATGCCTGCGGGGGTCATGATGGCGGACATGATCGCCATGGCCTGCTGCGCCTGTGCGCCGGTGATTCCCCGCTGCTGGAGAGCCACCTTCTGAGCCTGGATCGCGGCTGCGATGTATCCGGTGTTGATATATCTCACGTAGACATACACGAGGACGGAACTGATCACTGCGGCTTCAGTCGCGAGCAGCGTGCCGGACCCAAGACCCTGTGGATACGTCATCATGCCGTTGTGGGTTTTCTTGAACTCCCGATGCGCCAAGACCATGAGCAGGATGAGCAGTGCCGCATCGACGACTGATGGCACCCAATTCTGCTTGATGCCGGTCAGCGCCCGCACGAGAAATACGACGAACGAAAGCACACCCTGAATGAGCGCGTACTTCGTTACGATGTTGACGATGCTCGGCGCCTGTTGTTGTCCTTCCATACGCTTTGCCCCCCGGCCTTCTGCGATTGTTCGAGCTTGACGCCTAACTACTATAGCCCCTGGGCCGATTCTCGAGGAGCGGCCATTACACCACGGCATTCAACGCCTGAGCGACCGGGAGGTGCGCCGCGCGGATTGCGGGAAACAATCCACCGACGAATCCGATCACGCACGCCCAGAGGATTCCGAGGAGAACCAGCTCGGGTGTCACCGCCATCGCGAAAGTGATGGGCGCCTGCACACCGCCGCCCATCATGCTCGACACATGTCCATCGAAGAAGATCCACGCGCAGAGGGCCCCCATGAGCCCGCCGGCGATCGACAGGAGCAGCGCCTCGGTCATCACGGAGATGACCACGGAGCTGGAGCCGAAACCGATGGCACGCAGCGTTGCGATCTCGAGCGATCGGGCGCTCACCGACGCGTACAGGCTGTTGAGCGCGCCGAACAGCGCACCGGCGGCCATCATGCCGCCGATAAAGTACCCAATCCACTTGAGAAGGGCATTCAAACCACGCGACTGCGCCGCCGCATAGGTGGACTCTCTGTACGCACTAACATGCAGCGTCGGATCTGCGGCGAGCGCCTGCTTCAATCGCTCAAGAGAGCCCGAACCCGCGAGGCGGGCCGTGACGCACTGGAACCAGGTGCGCTGATACGCAGCGAGCAGGGTCCGCGCGTCGGTGAAGATCTCCGAGTCGAGAAGACTCGGGCCTGCGCTCTCGAAGACCCCAACGATGAGCCAATCCCCGTTCTGAAACATGAGATGGCTACCGGGGCCGAGGCCGTACCGCTCCTCCAGAGTGCGACCGACGACGAGCTCGTGCACGCCCGGACGGAACATTCGGCCTTCGATGAGATGGATCTCCGGGCGCAGCTCCGGTTCGACGTTCGCGACGCCCCGTAGCGCGACGTTGGTGGGCTTGCCGCCGCCTTTCGGCCTGACCTGGACCTGTGCCAGTGCCTCGGCAGCGGCGATGGGACGACCCTCGGTGTCCTTCGCGATGCCCGCAGCCTGCAGGATGTTCGGCACCTCATCGCCTGGAATGCTGCTCATGGCCTCTTGGAGCGCGCCGCTCGAGAGGATCAGGGCGCGATCGGGACTTCCACCGCCGGCAATCGTTCGCGCGATTCCCACCGCCATCGCCAGGACGCTGATGAGCACCCCGACGACCCCGGCGATCCCAATGACGATCACGAGGGAGGAGCCGATACGCTGCGGCAGATTGCGCAGGTTCATGCCGACCACCGCGGAGACTTGCCGGAGTGCGCTCATGGCCGGACCCTCATCGCGCCGCAAGCGCGTCGACGATCGAGAGCCGCTGGGCGCGCCATGCCGCCGGAAGGGCGCTCGCCAGGGCGAGCAGCAGCGCAAAGCCCAGCCCGAGCGCAAAGACGATCCAGTGCAAACGCAGGAGCGGGGTTATGCCGACCGCCCGCTGCATCAGTGCGGCGAGCGCGGACAGCATCATGTGGGCAATCAGCAGGCCGAGCACGGCAGAACCCAGGGTGAGCAGGAGGGCCTCGCTCAGAACGAGCGCGGAGATACCACGGTCGGTGAATCCCAATGTCTTCATCACCGCGAACTCGTGAACGCGCTCGCGGTAGGCTTGCATGAGCGTGCTGCCGACGAGCAGCAGCAGGGTCGCGAAGGCGGCCGCGACGATCGCCTCCACGAAGAAGTCGAGGTCCCCGATCTGGGAGAGCTGCCCCTGCGCGTTCGCCCGCTCGGTTTCGGTCAGCGTGCGCGTGGCCGAATTGGTGAACAGAT
Source organism: Steroidobacteraceae bacterium (assembly GCA_035524075.1). Classification (GTDB taxonomy): domain Bacteria; phylum Pseudomonadota; class Gammaproteobacteria; order Steroidobacterales; family Steroidobacteraceae; genus JASHUC01. The sequence continues at coordinate 63,136 of DATKPP010000060.1, forward strand.
CGTCGATCGCATTGCTGACGGTAGCCGCCTGGGAGGCATCGGCAATGGTTTCCTGATAGAACTGCACCGTGCCCGTGTCTGTCGCCCGGGCGGTGTCGAAGTACGGGTAGTTCATCAGCAGTAGCGGTTCGTCGGCTGCGGGGCTGTTAGGGACGTCGAAGGTCCCGACGACCTGGAAGGTCCAGTCCGCTGTGCCGTCCTTCTTCTGGGCGTTGAGCGCGTGAATCGGGATCTGCTCACCGACCTTCCAGCCCAGCCGCTGGACGAGGCTCTGCGCCACGAGCACTCCGATGCGGGTACGGCGAAGGGCTGCGCGCGCGACCGCGGAAACGCTATACATCGAATTCTCGGCGAAGAAGCTGTCCGGATCGACCGGCATGACGATGACCAAATTGCGCATTGATTGGTAATCGCCGACGAACACCCCCCGGGGTGTTACCCCGGTCACCCCGTGCACCGCCTCGATCTGGGAAAGATCGGCGAATGGCAGCGGCAAACCCGTCGGACTCATCGTGATAAGCACGTTGAGCCGACCCTGGTCGCCCGCTTGTTTGAAGGTGCTGTCGATTCCCTGGAGCATGCCATACAACAGGAAGGCCACCACGATCGATAGCCCTGTGAAGACCGTGCGCGTCTTCTTGCGCCATAGGCCGGTCCAGACGAAGTGGAAGTACTTCATGCAGCGGCTCTATCTTGCGCTTCCCCGAGCCGTTTCGTGTTGAGGTGGGGGAGGTGCAGCTCGGCCCTACTGCGTGATCCGAACTCTCGCGCCGTCATGGAGCTTGCTGAAATCCCCTATTGCGACGGTCTCGCCAGGATCGAGGCCCGAGAGGATCCACTGGTTGTCGCCGCTGCGCGCACCGAGGCGCACGGAGTGCTCCTTGACCGTGTTGCCGTCGATCACGAATACGGTGCCCATGCTCGAGTCGCCGCCGATCTGGACGGCCGCGGAAGGCACACCGACGACCGTGTTGCCGGTGTTTGGCGAACCGGAGGGCGACGAGCCCGAGGCCGATGAGCCCGACGGAGACGCATCGGCGAGGAACGACACCCGCGCGCCCATCTGCGGCAGGATGCGCGGATCCTTCACCTTGAAGCCCACGCGAACCGACACCGTCGCCTTGGATTTGTCGGCGGTCGGGATGATCGCGATCACTGCGGCGGGGATGTGCCAGTCGGGGTAGGCGTCGAGGGTGATCGTCGCCGGCTCGCCCGCGTGCACTCGACTGATGAAGTTCTCGCTCACATCCACATCCACCTCGAGCGAGTTCATGTCGACGACCTCCGCCAGGCCCCCTCCCCCCGAGTACTGCGGGGAGACGATCTGCCCCGGTTGGGCGTTCTTCGCCGTGACCACTCCGTCGAATGGCGCTCGAATGATCGTGTAATCCATGTTGCGCCGGTTGATGACGACGGCTGCTTGGGCGGCGGCCAGATTCTCCTCGTTCACTTTGACCGCGGCCTGCGCTGCATCGTAGGTTTGCTGCTCGGCATCGAACGTATCGGGACTGATGAGCCCCTCGGCGAGCTCCTTCTTCTCGCGTAGATAAACCGGGGTGGCATCAGTGGCCGCGAGACGCGCGGCGGCGAGCTGCGCGCGGGCCTGCGCGGCCTGCACTTCGGACTGCTCGAGGTTCGCCCGGTAAATGCTATCGTCGAGCTTCGCGACGATCTGGCCCTTCTTGACCGTCTCGCCCGCCTGGATCAGCACGTCATCGACCTTGTCGATGAGCTGAGACGAGACGGTCGCGTCCCGCATCGCGACGACGTATCCCGAAGCATCCAGCAGCGAGCCGACCACCGGTGCGCCCGTGCTGCTCGATGCGATCGCTCGTGCGACGACCGGCTGCACGGGGACGGCGCCGGCCAGCGAGACCCTCCAGTAGACGACGACGCCGGCCGCGGCGAGCACGACCACGGCGAGGCCGATGACAAGGGCGGCTCGGGGTCCGCGGCGGCCACCGGTACTCGCGGGTTGCGGCGGCCGGTCGATCCGCAACTGCTCGAGAAGCGAGGCTTTCTCATCCATAGCGAGCGTCCTCAGCGGATGCCCGGCAGCCTGCCGGGATCGTTGCGATTCCACCAGCCGCCCCCGAGTGCCGCGAAGAGCGTGACGGTGTCCGTGTAGCGGCTCGCCAGCGCACGCACATAGCTAAGACGGGCCTGTTGATAGCTCTGTTGCGCCGCGAGCAGTGTCACCGAGTCGACCGCGCCGACTTCATACTGCCTCTGAGTCAGAGCGAGGCTCGCCTGAGCGGCATCGAGCGCATCGCGCTGCGCTTTGAGCCCCTGCGCGTCGTTCTGCAGCGCGGTGAGCGCATCGGCAACGGCCTGGAACGCCTGGAGCACCACCAGGCGGTACTGTGCCACCGCCTGATCATAGGCATCGACCGATGCTCGCCGTTTGGCGCGCAGGGCTCCGCCCTCGAACAGCGGCGCGGCGATTTGTCCGCCGAAGCTCCAGATGCCGGAACTCGCCTCGGCTAGGGTGGAGGCCTTCGTCGATGCATTTCCGAACGAGGTGTCGTACAGGGTGACCTGGGGCAGCATATTCGCGGTGGCGACGCCGATGTTGGCGCTCATCTGGTGCACGACCGCCGCCTGCTGGCGGATATCCGGCCGCTGCGCTACGAGCGAGGAAGGCAGGCTCACCGGCAGGTTCTGCGGCAGTGCGAGATCGGCGAGCCCGAGCTCGACCGGAGTTGCGTCCCTCGGGGAGCGTCCGGTCAGAAGGGCGAGCTGATGGTGGGCCTGCGCCAGCTGCTGTTGCAGTCCCGGGAGCGTCGCTCGCACGGCGGCGAGGTTCGACTCCTGCTGAAGGATGTCCGCGCGAGTCTGGCTCCCGAGCTCGTAGCGACGTTGCACGATCGAGAGCTGGTGCTCCTCGATGGCGATGATGTCGTGCGTCGCGGCAACCTGATCGCGCACGGAGGCGACCTGGATCGCCTGGGTGACGACATTGGACGTGAGCGTCAGATAGCTTGCCTCTAGTACGAAGCCCTGCTGCACGGCCTGCGCCTGCAACCCCTCGACGGTACGCCGCTGCTTGCCGAAGAAGTCGAACGTATAGGAGACGCTCACCGTGGCCTCAAAGACGTTCTCGATGAAGTTGGGAAAGCCCGGAAAGATCAGCTCGCCGGGCGTCTGGGACCGAGTGGCGATACCTGCCCCCTGGACCTGCGGCAGGAAGCTGCCTTCCTCGGCCCGCACGTTCTCGCGCGCCGCGCGCAGAGCCGCCTGCTGAGCGGCGATATCGGGATAGCTCGCCATCGCCTGCCGGATCAGCGCGTCGAGCTTGGGCGAGCCGAACAGCATCCACCACTGTCCGGTCAAGTCGCGGCCGAGCTCGAAGCTCTGTGCCTGGCCGCCCGGCCCCGCAACACCGGTGGACACTGTCCGAGCCGGCAGCGCCTCGCGGGTGTACCCCTGCTGCGGTGGCGGGGCCGGCGGATGGTAGTTTGGCCCGACCGCACAGGCGGACGGGGCGAGCGCGATCGCGGCGCCGGCGGATAGGGCGAGGGCCGGGCGGGCGTGCGTCAGGGCTCGGGAAAGCCGTTCGAACAGAGCTCGTTTGAGTGTCATGGCTGCTTTAGATGCCAGTGGCGGTTTGGACGCTTATAACCGCAAGCAACGCTCTCGGCTACCCCGATCCCTAGTGCTTCGCCGCCCATCCAAGTACCTTCTGCACTACGCCACCAATTGCCGGGAAATCCGGATGACGACACATGTGACAGCAACTTCCTTGTCGAAGCACCGCTTGGAGCTGTTGACCGATGCGGTCCTCGCCATAGTCATGACGATCATGGTGCTGGATCTGCGAACACCGCGCTCATCGGGGCTGGCCGGATGGATCGAGATCGGACCTTCTCTACTTCTCTATGTGATCGGGTTCGTACTCATTGTCATGGGCATCATCATCCACCACGATTATTTTGTCCGCTTCCGCGAGATCAACCGTGCCATGCTCTGGGGAAATTTTGTATTCGTCTTTTTCGTGAGCCTGGTACCGCTGCTGCTGCGCGCGATCGCTGCACATCCCCGCGCCAGTTTCAACGTGGCGCTGCTGCCAGTGGATGTACTGCTTGCCGGTCTGGGACTCGCGGCGGTGCGAATCGGCGCCGTGGGCAAGCATCGTCATGATCCCGGATTCCAGGATTGGTATCGGCACCGGCGCCGCAACTCCTTCTGGGCGGCCCCGCTGCTGCTTCTGGCAGCAGGGCTGGCCTACGTGTCCGTGTACTTGACGCTGGGGATCTTCGCCATCTTCGCGATCGGTTTCATTGCCACCTTTTAGATGCGGATGTGGCGGGAGACACCCGTGTCCAATGCAGCAACACCTTGCGGTGCAACGCTCGCTAGAGGCATTCTGCGTCTTGGCCCGGCGTCACCGCGAGGCAGGCCTACAGGCGCGAACATGGTGCCAGACCTCATCCGGGCGTTTGCCGAGTATCCTGTATCTTCTGTGTCATAGGGATCCTTCATGCAATACCCCCACGGGACGACCATCGCTGTCACTGACGGCCGCAAGCTGCGACTGTTCCGCAACACTGGCGACGAGCTGCACCTGCGGCTGGCGGAGCTGCCGGAGCCGGACGTGCACGGACACGAGGACAGCGCGCCCCGACACGAGCATACCGGCCAGGACAACAAGGATCAGCAGCGTCTGCACGACCGACGCGTCGACAAACAGAACCAGGAAGAAAGCTTCGAGGCCGCAGTTGCTTCGTGGCTCAACCACGAAGTGCTGACCGGCAAGATCACGCAGCTGTTCGTCGTGGCGCCGCCCCGCACGTTGGGTGTACTTCGGCAGCATTATCACGTGGCGCTAAAGGAGAAGTTGCTGGGAGAGCTCCACAGGGAACACACCCACGACAAGATCGAATCGCTGCACGAGGCACTCATCAAGGGCTAGGAGTCGCACCCGGATCTGCCGAGAGCGGTCGCGCGCGAGTGCCCCCAGGTGGGCCGCCGATGCTATTGCCAACCTGGCAGGGTGGAACCGCTTTCAACGTCCTCTGAACTGGCGTTTCTCGCGCTTGGCAGCACGCTTCTCGTCGAAGGTCTTCGCCGGTTTCTTCTTGGACTCTTTCTTTCGATCCTTGCCTTTGCTCATGGGGATTCCCCTCGATGCCGATTTCTGGGACGTCGAGTATACGTCGTCTGCGGCGGGCATCCCCTCGCACGCTCTGCAGTCTGCGGCGCTAGCGCCGCATGCGCCGGGCCGGTGCCCTGCCCGCAACGCGCGTCTTTGCGCCCCCATGCGCTCGCAAGGCGCCGAGCGTATGCTCGCGCACCACCGCCTTGATGAGTGCAATGCCGCGCCCATCGAATTGTGACCAGCCTACCGCCGCGAGCGTGTTGTCGCGGTTGGCGTAGAGCGAGCTCACCTGGGCCAGCACGGTGCAGGCACGCAGCCGCGCGACCTCCGCCCCGGCGGGGCAGCGGGTGACCAGGCCGATCAGGCGCGCGGCGGCATCGACCAGCGGCCTGCCGATCCGCTCGTGGAGCATCGACATCGCCGGCCCCGCGCCGTCTGCCTTGCCGCGCGCGATGAACCGAGACCAACTCTCCGAGCCGGCCGCGACCAGTCCATCCACCATCGCCTCGAGCAGGCCGCACAGCGCATCCGCGGCCTGCGCTGCGTTGCGAGCGCGCACCGCGGCGGCGGCTCGCTCCAGCGCGGGTGACAGGATCGCCGAGACCCGGCCGATGATGTACTCCGCGCACGCCCGGTGCAGTCCCTCCTTGCTGTCGAAGTAGTACTGCAGCGCCGGCGGATTGACGCCGGCCGTCGCGGCGATCTTGCGCGTGGAGGCCTGATCGTAGCCCTCCTCGCCAAAGACGGCGATCGCGGCAGCGACGATTCGCGCGCGCGTCATCTCCCCGCACGGGTAGCCGCCCTGCTCCGGGTGCCTGCGCGGGACTGTCTCCTCGGTCCGCATCGTGGTCTCCTGGAGGCAATGTATTCCACTTGACACAAAGTTTCCAGATGAACAACATCTGCCGACTGGAATACATGTGGGAGCCTCGTCTTGGCCGCCGTGCAGGATCGAGTGGAGAACGACGCTGCAGCGCGGCCCGTGGGGCTTCGTCGTGCGAGCATCCGCACTGCCCTTGCCATCGTCGCGGCGCTGCTCCTGGTTGCAGCGCTCTATGCCGGCATCCGCTGGGTGGTGCACGGGCGCTTCATCGAGTCCACGGACGATGCCTATCTGCGTGCCGATCTGGTGACGGTTGCGCCGCGTGTCTCGGGCTATATCGATCAGCTCTACGTGGCGGAGAATCAGCAGGTCGTGGCCGGCCAGCCGCTCCTGCGCATCGATGTGCGCAGCTACCGCGACGCCCTCGCCCAGCAGTCCGCGACAGTCGATGCGCGGGTGGCCGATGTGAAGGCCCTCCAGCGCCAGATCGAGCAGCAGCAGGATACGGTTGCTCAGAGCCGGGCGCAGCTCGAGGGGGCGCGGGCGAACGCGGCTTTCGCCCAGGGCGAAGCGGAGCGCTACAAGAGGCTGCGCGATCAAGGAGCCGAAACCGACGAGCGCTACGCTCAGGCGGCCAATGAGCGCAACCAGACCCAGGCAACCGCGGCCGCGGCGGCCGCGAGCCTGCGGGTCGCCGAGCGTCAGGTCGCAACGCTCAGGAGCCAGATGGATCAAACTCTGGCGCAGCTGGAAGGAGCGCGCGCTGCGGCCAGCACTGCCAAGGTCAACCTCGACGACACGCTGGTTCGCGCCAGCATCGACGGGCGGATCGGCGACGATGCAGCGCGCCTCGGCCAGTTCGTGGAGCCTGGGACGCGCCTGATGTCCATCGTGCCGCTCCGCAACATCTACCTCGTGGCGAACTTCAAGGAGACGCAGCTGCGCCGCATGCGGATCGGTCAGCCGGTGCGCGTGCGGATCGATGCGCTCGGCGATGAGCAGATCGAGGGCCACGTGGAGAGCTTCTCACCCGGCACGGGCGCGCAGTTCGCTCTGCTGCCTCCCGAGAACGCCACGGGAAACTTCATCAAGATCGTGCAGCGCGTCCCGGTGCGCGTGCGGCTCGAAGTACCGGCGCGGCTCGCCGAGCGGCTGCTGCCCGGTCTGTCGGTGACCGCATACGTCGATACCAGCGGTTGATCGGCCGACTCGCGCATGAGCTCGGCACCATCCGCCAGCCTGCCTCACGCGGGATATCCCGAGGAGCGTGCGAGCCTTCAGGACTGGATCGCGGTGCTCGCCGGAGCGCTCGGCGCACTCATCGCCTCGCTCGACATCTCGATCGTCAATTCCGCTCTGCCGCAGCTTCAGGGCGAGATCGGCGCGACCGGAACCGAGGGCACGTGGATCTCGACGGGCTACCTCGTGAGCGAGGTGGTCATGATCCCGCTGAGCGCCTGGCTCAGCCGGATGCTGGGGCTGCGCACCCTGTTGCTCGCCTGCAGCATCCTGTTCACCGTGTTCTCCGTTCAGTGCGGCCTGAGCAACACGCTCATCGCGATGATCATCGGTCGGGTCGGCCAGGGATTCTTCGGCGGGGCGCTCATCCCGACAGCGCAGACGATCGTCCGCACACGCCTGCCCCATCATCAGATCCCGGTGGGAATGACTCTGTTCGGTCTCATTGTGCTGCTCGGGCCGCTCGTGGGGCCGGTCCTGGGTGGCTGGCTGACGGAGAACTGGAGCTGGCAGTGGTGCTTCCTCATCAATCTGCCGGTTGCGGTCGCCCTGGTCAGCCTGCTGCTGCTCGGGATGCCACACGAGCCGATGAGAGCTCACGAGTGGGTCGAGGCCGACTGGCTCGGCGTTGCGGGATTGTCGGTGGGCCTGAGCTCGCTCACCGTGGTGCTCGAAGAAGGCCAGCGCGATCAGTGGTTCCAGTCGGATCTCATCCGGGTGCTCACGGTCACTGCGATCCTGGGGCTCGCCGTCGTGCTCATCGCGCAGTTCACCAGCCGGCGCCCCGTGATCAAGCTGCGGTTGCTCAAGAACCGCTCCTACGCAAGCGTCATCGTCATCATCATATCGATCGGGATGGTGCTGTACGACATCCTGTATGTGCTGCCGCAATTCCTCAACATCATCTCCGGATACAACGCCGAGCAGTCCGGCTGGGTGCTGGCGCTCTCAGGCATTCCGGCGTTCGCCCTGATGCCGGTTCTGCCCCGCATCATCGGTCGGGCGAACATACGCCTCGTGGTCACCTGCGGCCTCGTCTGCTTCGCCGCGAGCTGCTTCATCGATATCCACCTCACTGCGCAGTCCGCGGGCGGCGACTTCGTCGTCTCGCAACTGCTCCGGGGCTTCGGTCAGATCCTGTCGTTCATGCCGCTCAATCAGGCCTCCGTCGGCGCGGTCAGCCGTGAGGATACGGCCGATGCCGCCGGTCTGTTCAACATGGCACGTAATCTCGGGGGCTCCGTCGGTCTCGCACTCCTTGGAGTCTTCATCGATCGGAGAGTGGAGCTGCATGCAGACGTGATACGCGAGTCCGTCAACGCAAACTCGCAGCTGTTGCAGGAGCGCCTGAGCGCGCAAGCTGCCTTGTTCGCCCAGCAGGGCGGCGATCTCGCCCATGGCCGCCAACAGGCGCTCGGGCAGCTCGCGGCCCAGATTCACCAGCAGGCCATGGTGATCACCTATGCCGACTGCTTCTGGATTCTCGGCGTCGGCCTCGCGCTGATGCTGCCCCTCGTGCTTCTCCTGCGCCCGCCACCACCGAGGCCCGCGAGATGACCCGCCCCCCTGCACCCGGCGGCTGGAATCTCATCGCGAGCCTCGTGTACGTGGGGGCCCTCAGCGGCTGCATGCTGGGTCCGAACTACAAAGGGCCGCCCGCCGTGACCCATCCGGCAGCCTTCCAGCGCGCGACTGCCACGATGGACTCCGCCGAGCCGGCCGCTCGCTGGTGGATATCCCTGGGCGATCGCGAGCTCGATCGCTTGATCGACAGCGCGCTCGCGAGCAGTCCCACGGTCGAGTCTGCCACGGCGCGACTTCGCCAGGCACGGGCGCAACTGCTCGGGCAGCGCGCCACGGGGCTCCCGAACTCCGGGGTCTCCGGCGCTTACGTCCGTACACGCAATCTCACCTCCCTCCTCGGCTCCGGCAATGCGGGCTCGGGCGCAAGCAGTGGCGCGCTCAACCTGTATGCGATCGGCTTCGATGCGACCTGGGAGATCGATGTGTTCGGCGGCAACGCGCGCGCCGTGCAGGCGGCGGCGGCCACCGTGGGTGCATCGCAGGCCAACCTGGCTGCTGTGCGCGTGAGCCTCTCGGCCGAGGTGGGACAGGCGTACGTCCAGCTGCGCGATGCGCAGCAGCGGCTCGTGCTGACGCAGCGGAACATCGACGTTGAACGACGCTTGCTGCACCTGTACGCGCTGCGCCGCGCTGGCGGCACCGCATCCGAGCTCGATGTCGCTCGTCTGACGAACCAGCTCGATACCACCCGCGCCACGCTTCCGCCGCTGCGCGCAGAGGTGGCCGAGCAGCTCGACCGCATCGCCGTGTTGACCGGAGGTGTACCTGGGTCGCTCGATGCGGAGCTCGCGGCCCCCGCATCCGCTCCCCCACCGCCCTCTCGCGTGACGATCGGGGATCCGGGGGCTCTGTTGCAGCGCCGCCCGGATATCGTCGTGGCGGAGCGGACGCTCGCCGCGCGCACCGCCAGCGTTGGGCAAAGCATCGCGGCGTCCTTTCCGAAGGTGAGCCTACTCGGGGAGGTCGGCTTTGCCTCGCTCACACCCCAGGCGCTCCTTGATAGCTCCAACTTCTCGTACGCGCTTGCACCGATCCTGCAATGGACGCCATTGGACTTCGGACGCAACCGGGCCCGCATCGGCGCGGCGCGCGCGGCGCGCGAACAGGCCCAGGCCGACTATCGAAGCACGGTGCTCTCGGCGCTCGAGGATGCCGAGGATTCCCTCGCCCGCTACGCTGAGCAGCGCAATAGCGTCATCGACCTTGCCCGCGCGCAGGCCTCGGCCGAACAGGTGTACACGCTCACCGAGATTCGCCTGCACGGCGGCACAGCGGACACCACGGACGTGCTCGATGCCGACACGCGGCGCATCCAGGCGGAGCTCGCCTATCAGCAGGGGCTTGCGGAGCTGACCCGCGACTACATCTCGCTGCAGAAGAGCCTCGGTCTCGGATGGGTCGATGCAAGCAACGAGTGATCACGCGGGGGCGCGCCGGGTGCGCCCTCGGCACACAGGGGAATCGGTGTCGGCGATCCTCTGCGGAAGCTCATCCAGAATCGTGTGGACCGCAGCTCGACGGGCACGATTCACGCGCTTTCCCGCTGGCTCCACCGGGCCATGAGCTGCAGCAGCTCCCGCGGGTCCACGGGCTTGGTGAGATGCTCATCGAAGCCCGCCTCGCGGGAGCGCTTGCGGTCGTTCTCGTGACCCCAGCCCGTGATGGCGACCAAACGGACCTCGAGTCCCCAGGGCTCGCTGCGCACCCGCCGGGCAATCTCGTGGCCCGAAAGGTTGGGTAGGCCGATATCGAGAAAGACGACGGTCGGCCGGAGCAGCTCTGCGAGGGCGAGCGCGGATGCTCCCTCGTAGGCCACCTTGGTCTGGTAGCCGGCGGTGCTCAGTACTTGCGCGAGCGAGTCGGCAGCATCGACATTGTCATCGACCACCAGCACGCGAGTGCCTGCCGCCCCGAGGACAGCGATCTTCTCCGGCTCGGCGAGCGGCTCGAGCAGAGCGGGCGGCTCGTGGGTACAGGGCAACTCGATCGTGAACTGGCTGCCGAGTCCCGCGCCCGCACTCGCAGCATCCAGGCGACCACCGTGCAGTGCGACGATCTCCCGGGCGACCGTCAGGCCGATGCCCAGTCCGCTCGAGCCTCGCGGGCTCGAGCGTCCCTGGGCGAATAGGTCGAAGATTCTCGGCAGCAGCTCGGGTGCGATGCCGATGCCGTCGTCCTCGACCCGAATGGTGATGTGTCCGTTCGAGCGTACCGAGTGCACACGGATGTGCCCCTGAGGGTCGGTGTACTTCACCGCGTTGTTGAGCAGATTGGCGAGCACCTGATTCAGCCGCGCCGCATCACCGCGCACCGGCAACGCGGACTCGGGCTGGCGCAGCTGCAGTTCGACATCCACGGCCGCGGCGAGTGGCCGCGCGGCGTCCACGGCAGTCTCGATGACGGAGCGCAGGTCGAGGCTGTCGTGACGAATGTCCACTGCCTTGCGACTGATCCGCGAGACATCCAGAAGGTCATCGAGCAGCCTTGCCATGTGGGCGAGCTGCCGCTCGATCATCCGACGAGCGTTCGCGGCCTGGGGGGAGTCGGCGGGTGACTTCTCGAGGAGCTGCGTCGCGAAGCGCGCCGGGGCGAGCGGATTTCGCAGCTCATGCGCGAGGATTGCAAGAAACTCGTCCTTGCGCCGGCTCTCGAGCCGCAGTTCCTCCTCGCTGCGGCGCAGCGCGTCCTCGGTCCGGCGGCTCTCCCGCAATGCGTTCTCCTTGTCGGTCACATCGACGCTCACGCCGGTCACCCTCAGGGGCCGTCCGTCCATCGACCGCTCCACCCGCCCGTAAGTCTCGATCCAGCGGGTCTCGCGGGTGTCCGGACGCACGATTCGGCTGGTGAAGACGTATTCGTGCTGCGCGGCGAGCCCCCGCTCGACGCTTGCGCGAACGCGCTCGATATCCTCGGGATGCGTGATGGGCCACACGCTGCCGCTCTGACACCACAGCGTGCCCAGGAGCGCCCGGGCGCCCTCGGAGAAGGTGGTCTTGCCGCTCTGCACGTTCCAATCCCAGGTGGCCATCTGCCCGGCGGCGAGGGCAAGGCCGAATCGAGAGCGGGTGCGCCGCAGCGCGATCACCGTCTGACGCGCAAAAAGTGCCATGAGCAGGGCCACGGAGCCGAGCATGAGAAACACCAGCAACGCGGCACGGTCGCCGGGGTCTGAGATTACAAGAGTGCTGCTCGGTGGGAGCCAGAACCAATCCGCCGCCAGCGCGAAGGCAAGCAGGGCGAAGACCCCGGGGACTGTCCCGGACAGGAACCCCACACCCATCAACGCCGGATAGAACGGCAGAAACACCGCATGGCCGCCGGTCACCGCTTGAACCCAAAAATTGGCCCCGATCACGCCTGCCGAGATGAGGCCGGCGGCCGCCCAGGGGCCGCCGCTCCCGGTCAGGGGCACCGCAAGTGTCCAACTGTGATCGAGCTTTGCGGCCCGGGTCGGATCCACGCTATCGCCCCGCATCTATGTCGGGTTGCCGACTTAGGAGCAAATGTCATGCCGCACCGAGGCGGCAGAGCGTCAAAGGGTCAAGTAGCTGTAGATCACGACGAGCACGACCATGAGGCACCCGCTCAGCAGGTATGCCCATCCGAGCATGAAGAACTTCAGGCTCGTGAGCCAATGGCCTTGCCCGTAGACGCAGCGCATCGAACGATAGAAATACACGGGAAGATACACCCCGACGATCAGACCCACGAGCGCATGGAGTGCGTGCCAGGGGGTGATCGTTTGAATGGCCCACGAGAGCGTGAGGAGCAAGAACACGGCTGCATGGTCGTGCACGAAAAACAGCAGATGCTCGAGATAGTAGCGGCGCGGCCGCCAGTACATGAGCTTCATGAAGAGCGCCAGCAGAGGAAGAAACAGGAACAGGGCCCGCGGCAGATTGTGGGCGAACTGTTCCTCCAACCCTCGGCCGTGGTCTGCAGCGACCTTGTAACAGCTGCCGATGACCCACGGGTCGAGCCATCCGCTGCCGGGCCCCTCATATCGCATCCAGGCGCAGTTGGGCTGAACCCCCTGCGGCGCCTCCTGCGTTTGCGCATGCCCCCGGCCAAGTTGCGAGCCGGTTGCCGCGTGCGCATGCTGACCCAAGCCGCTCGCGCCGTATGTCAGGAAGAAAAGCACGCTGAGCACCAGATATAGCCGCACCGGCGGCAGGTAGCGCGCCCGCCTTCCCTCGAAGAACTCCCGCGTGAGATAGCCCGGCCGAAGAACCAAGGCCGTGAGTGTGCGCCACACTCGGGAGTCCGCGTGGGTCAGATCCTCGGTCGCCTCACGCACGAAGTGCCACACCGAGTACGGTGAGTGCTGCGCTCGCTGTCCACAGTCAGCACAGAAGTGGCTGGTCAAGACCGCGCCGCAGTTCGCGCACCGGGCGGGCTGTGGCGGTGCTGCGCCGAGGCTCCTCGCAGACGGGCTGTTCGTCTCTTCGTTCATCGCTCGTCATCCTAACCTTGCTGGTGCTGGAGCCGAGCCGTACACACGGCACGCAGGGGCCAGCATCAGGAGTAGAGTAAATTTATCTTTGTTTATTATAATGTTATAAACTATTTTTGATGTATAAGATAGCCTGAGAAAATCGCCCCTCATTCTTGCAACGCTGCATTAACGGATTGCCGCTTGCGAGCGCATCGCGCCGGATGAAGGATGGCACTGATGTCTCGGGAGTACCGCAGCGACCCCAGTGAGCTCGTGTTCGATGGCAGCCATCGCGCGCTGCGCGCCGAGGATTTGCTCGAGTCGGCGCTCAAGCGAGCCCGGCGAAGAAGCTTCTCCGACCGCTCGTTCGTGCGCTCCCTGGAGCACCTGATCGAAGCCTGCCTCGAAGAGGCCGACCTGAGCACGTTCGGCA
>DATKPP010000061.1:0-53152 GCA_035524075.1 Steroidobacteraceae bacterium
AAGGGCCGCTGGTGTGCGCCCGGCGCGCACCAGCTCGACCATCTGTCGCTTAAACTCCGGCGTGTACCGGATCGATTTGACTGCCATTGTGGACTCCTCGAAAACTAACCATGAGGTGTCCACCAAACCGGGTCAAGTCCAAAGGGGAACGATGCGGAGACTGTTATACGCTAAGATGCGTCACGTTTCGGCGGGAGTCGCTCAACAAGCGCAGCTCGAGGAGGCTACGTTGCGACCGGAGATTTCGGTCATCCTGCCCGTCTTTAACGCCGAAGGCACAATTGCGGCTTCGGTGGAAAGCGTACTGCAGCAGTCCTTCAATGACTTTGAGCTGATCGCAATCGACGACGGTTCAACGGATCGTAGTGGACAGATCCTTCGTAGCTTCCGAGACCCGCGCATCAGAGTCATCGAACACCAATCGAACCGCGGATTGGTCGCTGCGCTCAATGACGGTCTCCAGGAAGCTGCCGGTGCCTTGATTGCACGTCAGGATGCAGACGACGTATCGATGCCCATCCGATTCGCACTGCAACGAGCAGTCTTGGCGGAGGAGCCTCGGCTCGGAGCCGTGGGAGCTGCACTGCAGTTGGTCCGTGATGGCACGCGATCCGACGTCTGGAGCTACCCGTTGAGCCCTACCGCCGCACGGTGGCAAGCTCTATTCAAGACACCCGTCGCCCACAGCGTCGCAATGTTTCGCCGCAATTGCGCCATGCAAGTAGGCGGCTACTCGGAAACATTTAAATATGCCGAGGACTACGATCTATGGTCACGCCTGCTGAAGGTGGCTGACATCAAAAGCCTTCCGGCTGCTCTTCTGAATTACAGTCTGGATCCCGCAGGGATCAGTCGGTCGAAATCGTGCGAACAGCGCGCCGTGCATTGTGAGATTGCCGCACGAAATATGCAGGAACTCTTGGGAACTGCCGTGCCCCCCAACATTGTTCGCATCCTCGCGACAGACATCGATATGGGCGAGGTCGTCGATGATCGCTCTGAAGTCATCGCAGCAGCGTCAACGTGCCATTCCTTGTTCAGAGCGTTTGTGAATCTAGGGGCTCATGGCAATGACATCGGGGCCGTATCGGCGGACTGCCGCGATCGGTACCTGCGACTTGTGAGAATGCTTCCCCTTAATAGGAGACCGGGCGCTATACGCGAAATTAGAGCCCTAGCGTCGAGCACTGCTTTCGGGCTTGTGCCAATCCTACGAGCGCTGGCTCGACCATGAGATCGGCCCGGCGTCTGCCGAGCGGCAAGAGGCAATAGTGTCGAGTGCTAAGGACGCCAAGCTCTCGGCGATCATGAACTCGTACGCAGTTCGCCTTGTGCACGCGAAATGTCCCCGATTCGATGCGCTGGCGATCGCCGATCGACTCCGATACGGAAGTTTCGTAAGCCTTGAACATAAGATTCTGTATGTCGAGACACCGAAAGCTGCTTGCACGACCATCAAGAGCCTTTTGAGGCGGCTTTGTGCAGCCCCCCCGATCGAGCTACGCCTCGGGACTCAGCCTGAAACTCGCCGGGACATGTTTATTCACATTCGATCTAATGTGCCCCTACCCTCACTAGTTGACCTGGATGATGCCACTCAGGCACATGTCCTCACTTCGTCAGATTTCTTCCGTTTCTGCGTGGTGAGAAACCCTTATACCCGTTTGATATCGGCATGGCGGAACAAAGTCATGCCTTGCGAGCCCGGGTACGAGTACATCTATCGGAAAATGACAGGCGATGTGCCGCCATTGATCAGCAAGCGATTCCTGAGCTTCGAGCAGTTCCTGCAGTTCGTAGCGAGCGAAAATGATCTCTCGAGCTGCAATCCCCATTGGCGGCGGCAGGTGGACCTCCTCTTTTATTCCATTCTTCCGTATACACATATAGGACAAATCGAAGAGCTCGACAAGACCGCCGACCTCCTTCAGAACCATCTGCGCTTTCCCGAAAGGCTACGGCTCACTAGCAGCAACAGCTCTGGAAAGACGGACATGGCCCTCTCGGAGGATTTGGCGGAACGAATCTACCAGCTCTACGTCTCGGACTTCATCGCTTTTGGCTACGACAAAGAGTCTTGGCGTACGAGGCACGCGGAAGCGACCACAGAATCCGGAAACCCGGACGCGCGAATGATGGACGAAATCGTCGAACGAAACCTCGTCATCTCGCACCTCTACAAGGAGTACGCTGAGATTGAGTGGCGCTATCGCGCTGCCTATCGCTTTTCACTAGCAAGGCTACGAGACTCTCTGCGCCGAATTTTGGGTCGTACTAGTGACTCGAAGAGGACCCCTTGAGCGCCGCAGATCTCAGCTCGGAAAAAAAGCCCAGAGAAGTCCAGGTTGCCGGGATTGATCGAACAATGAAGCTCGGCATCGCGTGCGTGTACTTCTATGAGGAGCAGAGCGCTTGGATGCTGGATCTGCAGCTTGAATACCTCGCGCGGACTCTTCCTGACTACAACTACACGATCTATGCAGGTGCAAATCGCCTCGCGCCGCACATGCGGCGCCAACTGGAGCTTACTCCGCGTGTGAGAGTCGTCGCTCTTCCGTGGTACGACGGCGTAGGTGGACGTGAACACGCCTTCTACTTGGATCGATTGCTAGAGAGCGCAGTCCTGGACGGTTGCACACATGTGGCCGCGATAGACGCGGACTCTTTCCCGATAGTTCCAGACTGGCCACGTCGGTTGCTCTCTCAAATGCGGGACACTGTCCGCATCGCGGCCGTACTACGTCTTGAGAATCTCGACACTTACCTGCCCCACCCTTGTGGGTATTTCATGAACCGGGCGTTCCTCACCGAACATCGTCCAAGGTTGCTGGCGAGTGACGAAGAACTGGCCTCTGAGCCATTTCGGGCGTTCCTGCGAGCGACCGGACAACGGGTGGATACGGGAATTGGATATGGATACGCCCTCTGGCGAAGCCGCGAACCGTGGCTCCAACTCTTGAGGTCAAATCACCTCAGCCCTCACTTCTTGATGGCGGGCATCTATGGCGGAGTCTTCTTTCACCTGGGCGCATCATCGCGCGGGCCATCATTCTACGCCGATTATATGACGCGCCCATCCCTCCGGATAGCAGGGCGAATTCGGAACCTGCCCCTACTGTGGCGACTAGCACGGAGCATGGAGTGGCGTTACGTGCAAAACAACCTTGGTATCTTCGAGTCGATTTCGCGGCAGCTCAGAGAGGATCCTCACAATTTCATATCAGCCCTGGCGGGAGCGCCGACTGATTCGCTCTCCAGCTCGGAGCTACCGTGCGCAAGGCTCAGCCCCGCAAGGCCCGCGCTTACGTGAGCCGCTCAACTTCACGTCAGCCGTTCCGATGTCACGGGGTCGCTCACAGGTCCGCTCTGGGGACCGACGGACGGTGACCCGCGCGACATCCAACGATCGAGCCCCAATTCGCCGACGAGGGCGGCGGTGTGAGTGTCGATGAGCTTCAGGTCGTCGTCAGAAAGCGTGCGAGTCCACTTCTCTGGATCGAATCCCTTTCCACGATAGACGTTGTAATACTCCGATGAAGCATTTCCAAGCCGGGCATACACACTGGCCTTCCCACTCGTACTCGCCTCGAGAAAACCGAACACCTGCTCATCAGGGGTCAAATTCAGAAATTGGAGCATATCTGTCGTCTCCGATATTGGGCTCGAAACGAACGCCTCGTACAGCATAATCTTCGAGCGGGGAAACGATGCGCACAACCGTAGGTACTCTTCGTTCTGAACACGCCAGCTCAGCGCCAGATACTCCACTTCCGGCATATCAGCTACGCGCTCCCATTCAATCCCCTGTAGGTACTTCGCTCTGGTGGAATGGTGCATGAACCACGACCGCCGATAGTTGTCACCGGCTGTCTGAAGCAGCCCCGCTCGGCTTCCGACCACGTGAGAAGCAATCACCGCATACGGGTGCCGAACGAGCACGATCAGCTTATCGGCTCTCATCCCAGCCATGAATGATTCAAGCCAAATTGCCGCGCCAGTTTCCTTCACTACGAGGGCCACGTCTTGACAGTCTCGCGGAGTGAAGAACCTCGCGTACGCTCGGGACAGAACCGGCATGGTCCTTGCCACGAGCCAGGCAACCTTTTGTATAGATGGACGACCTAGTGAACGAAACCGCTTCGAAAAGAAGGGCGGCTTGTCCGTTTGAACGTCGGCGCCTGCTAGAATTCCAACCGCAGTGATATAGTCTTCGTCGGAGAGCCCCGAGTCGAACTTAAGCTTCCTGAATAACTGGTCGCCCAGCAAAGCAAATCGGCGCCCGAAAAATTCGTGCCGGTACAGCACATCCGGGTGCGAATCGATGACGCTCGACACCCAAGTTGTCCCAGAGCGGGCAAAGCCAGCCAGAAAGATCATCTGCGATATTTTGGGGACGGCTTGCACAGATTTTATTTTGCGCACGAGGTCGCACCAAATCAAGGGTTCGCGGAGCAGCGGAGACTCATGTCACAGGAACTCAAAATCGAGTGGATTCCCGTATCTCCCAAAAGGTGGTCGTCCAGCCGAAACCGAAGTGCATAGCCTGCTGATGTGTGTGACGGCCCGCTCGCGAGCTTACCGAAGAACGCACGCTCAATGAGGACTCAGAAGTGTCAGCCGATCCAACGGAATGCCGAGCACGGGCCCTTATCGCCCTTGTGCTTGTTGTTGCGACCAAGAGCGCGGCCGCAACATCAAGAACCGTCGTCGTGAGTAACGTGGCGGCGCTTCAGGGTGCGGTAGCCACGACCGATAAGGCAGGCGGCCATACAAGAATCATTCTTGAGCCGGGCACATACGAATTGACCAACACCCTTGATGTGACCGCTCCCAACGTGAGCCTTGAAGGCCGCCCGGGTGACGGCCTACACACGATTGTTCGTGGGGACGGAATGAGTCCGAGCGCGCGCGTGGGCACACTTGTACGCGTTACCGCTGCTCACTTCGAGCTAGGTGACCTGACCTTAGAGCGGAGCCGGTTTCACCTGATTCAAATCGCCGGAGAAAAGGGGGCATCTGCGCCGATAATTCGTGACTGCATTCTGCGCGACTCCTACGAGCAGATGATCAAGATCAGCGTTTCTGGCGCCCACGCTCAGACAACCTCGAACTACGGCACTATCGACAATTGCCTGTTTGAGTACACAGCAGGCATCGGCCCCCAATACTACATCGGCGGTATCGACGCGCATGGCGCAAAGCGGTGGATAGTTCGTGGCAATGTCTTTCGAAACATCGCAAGCCCTCGGGGTTCGGTAGCTGAATTTGCAATTCACTTTTGGGACGGTTCGGCCGACAATACTGTAGAACGAAACTACATCGTAAATTGTGACCGTGGAATCGGATTTGGACTTGCATCCGGCCCGAACTACGGCGGAATTATCCGAAATAATGTGATCTTTCATTCAGCTAATTCCGCACCCTTCTCGGACGTCGGTATAGCACTCATCAGCAGTCCAAATACGCAGGTATACAACAATACGGTCTTTTTCTATGACAGCTATCCGAACGGGATCGAGTACAGCTTTCCTGGCAGCAACGGCCTACTTATCGCCAACAATCTTCTTAATA
The DNA here is from genome assembly GCA_035524075.1 of Steroidobacteraceae bacterium. Taxonomy (GTDB): domain Bacteria; phylum Pseudomonadota; class Gammaproteobacteria; order Steroidobacterales; family Steroidobacteraceae; genus JASHUC01. Next base: position 5,572 of record DATKPP010000061.1, read on the forward strand.
GAGCGATCTCAGGGCGTGGCGGTGCTACGGGGAGCATCCTTGGAAATGTCACCACCGCCAGGCCCGAATGGTTCGTCAATGCGCAGACCGGGGACCTCCATCTCGCCTTTGCGGTCCCGCGCGTTGTCAAGGCCGGAATACCCATCCCGCATCTCATCGACGATGTAGACGGGCGAGAGCGATCGCGGACCGCTAAGCCCGACGTTGGAGCCCACGAGATCACGCATGTCGAAGGAGCATTGGGCGATTGAGGCTCGTTGTAATCCGCGGCGCGGAGTGCAAAAAGCCTCGACCTCGGATGCGGATAGATCCAACTGACCGCTGGTCAATGCCCCCCAGCGCATCGGGCTCTTGGCCCCACGGAGGTCGAGGCCAAAACTGTCTACGCCGACCGCCTGCGCGAGTTCCGCTGCGTGGATGTATCTGCAGATCTGCAGACGCCATCTACTCGGAGGAGACGGGCTCGGGCATTTCACCGGATGGAAGGCGAGCGCCTCGTCCACGAGTGCTTTCGCGCGACATTCGAGTTTAATCTGAACTCGGTGTCTTGGGTTCTTCCCAGGCGGCAGCTGACTCTCCTAGGCGACAGCCTGATCCGGGGCCAGATTCGCGCACCTTGCTCTTCTCGTTCCGCACATCGAAAATTGTGACGTCTGCACGAGCGGATACGGTCATAAAGGCTAACGCTGACGACATGCACTTTCTTCTGCCCGACCACAGGTTCGTTAAGGCGGAGCTGCAGATGGGCGAGTAGGCGAACCTGCTCGTGCTGTATCACAACCCGCTGGGAGATCTCGATGGATTCGATATATCGGCCCAGACGCATTCCTCTCGCGATGCTGGCCGCAATTCTCGGGACCCTTGTCGGATGTTCCGCCCTTGCACAGACGAGCACCGAGCCCCTGTTGCAGCTGTCGAATTTGGTATATCAGGGCTCTTTTCGCCTTCCACAGATGAATTGTGGTTCCAATTACGCTTGTTTTTCCTACGGCGGAACCGCTTTGACCTACGATGCGGCCGACAACTCCCTTTACGTAGTTGGAGACCCGTACGGTCAACTCTCGACAGAAATCTCGATCCCTGCCGTAGTCAATACCGCATCCTTGAACGCACTAAATACCGCGAGTTTGCTGCAACCGTTTGCCGACCCGACTAACGGCGAAAGGAACCTGGTTAACACTGCGAGCAGTGTTGGCAAGAAGATAGGCGGCCAGCTTATCTTCGGCGGCAAGTTAATCGTTAGCGTGTACTCGTACTACGATGCCAACGGCACTCAGAGCACCTCTCACTTCGTTGCCTCGCCAAATCTCTCGAACGAAACGCAAGTAGCCGGACCGTTCCGAGTTGGTACGGTTTATCCAGGTTTCGTGAGCGGCTATATGACGACGGTTCCGACTGAGTGGCAGGCGACCTTTGGGGGGCCTGCATTCACAGGCAATTGCTGTCTCAACATCATCGCCTTCCAGTCCAATGGACCGTCGGTTTCGACCTTCGACCCGTCGCAGCTCGGCGTCCTGCTCCCCCTACCAGCTGCTGTCCTCGTCGGTTACCCTCATTCAGAGCCGCTCGGAAGCGGATGGGGAACTCAAAGCGCCCTCTTTAACGGCACTACCCAGGTCACAGGGGTCGTGTTTCCGCCGGGAACACGCAGCGTGTTGTTTTTTGGGCGTCAGGGGGTCGGGCCGTTTTGCTACGGAGAGGGAACGACCAATGCTGCCCTCAACGGGCAGCCGACGGGTCAGGGTGACATCTCCTGTTACGACCCTGCGAACGGCAATAAGGGTGTTCACGCCTATCCCTATGTCTATCAGATATGGGCTTACGATGCGAATGACCTGGCTGCAGTAAAGAGCGGCTCGAAGAGTGCTTATCAGATCGCCCCGTACGGCGTTTGGACCTTCCACCTACCATTCGAGAGTGCCGACCAACACCTTCTCGGCGGCACAGGATTTGATCCGACAAATAACCTGATCTACCTCTCACAGCTGAATGAAGATGCGAACTCGAATCCGATCATCCACGTGTTCAAGGTCAACGGCGGCCTCGCCGTCCCGGAGGCACCAGGTGCGGTACAGGCACAATGAACTATAGGTGCGTGAACTCCTTCAGCCCCCACCGAAAGAAAGCGTCCGAGGAAAGAACCTTCACGTCGTCAGACCGAGGGCGCGGCCACCGATGGAGTTACAATCGGCAGTTGCGGAGAGGGCGACGGCACTATCTTTGACTTTCGTGCTACGTAGAGGATTCCATTCGCCAAGACGTTGAGGCAGTAGAAGATCTCAAAGATCTGCAACGAGAGGAACAGAGAGCACGTTACCAGGCCGCAAAACGAGGTCAACGTGGCCTCATTCATCAGGTAAAGGAAGTTTTCCCGCTGCCCCATGTTTTGCTTCTTCAGCCCGTTGGCTGTTCTCCAAAGTGACCTGATGCAGGAGAGCACAATCAACACATACATCAAGCCGGCTGTGATTCCAGACTCAGCCGTAATCTGGAGCAGCGTATCGTGAGCCTCGCGTGGGTGGTCCTTCGAATAGTCCGGAAACGCCGGCCCATACGACGCCAGTCCAACACCTATCAAGGGGTGTGCGGCGATCATGTGTGACGCCGCGCGCCAAGACTGAATTCGCGTCTCCGCTGAGCTTTCGTGTTGGAAGTGGACGATGGTGCTCGCCCTGCTCTTCATCAGGCCGCCTCCCTGCCAAATATAAACGAACACGAACGCAGGCACTAACGCGAGCCCAAGCATTCTGTACTTGGAGCGGAAGGCGATGAGAAGTATCGTCACGGCGAGCCCGACCAGTCCCCCACGGGACGCGGTCAGGAACACTGCGTGCCAGCAAAATGGGATTATGAGCCACCAGGTCCAGCGCCAGATGACCTTCTTGAACGCGAACCCCAGATACCACAGGAAAGGCTGTGCTACGACGAAGAGCATCGCGAAGTCGTTCTCGTCGTGATACAGGCCGCCGCCCTGCAATTGCGTGGGCCCCGCGAGACGCTGACCCATCAGCTTTCCTGAGAAGTATTGTAGATTGCCCCAGTAGATGAGGTACACGGCAGACCCGCAGACCACGAGAAATAGGGTCTTGACCTTCAATTCCGTGTCGATGCAGAGACTTGCCATGAAATAAAGCAACATCATCTTGTTGACGATGCTGAAGACGAGATCGGGATCATCGAAACGCCAGGGTCCTTGGACTTGCGTATATGGCCCGAAGTAGTAGGACAAAACGAGGCACACCCATAGGACCAGAATGAAGAGATTGCGTCTCGTGAACAAAATGCGAGGATCGAAGATTCCGCGGAGAAGTCCGAAAACAATCCCGACGCCCGTAGGAATCAGCACCCATAAGGCGGGACGCAAACCCGCGAAATCCCAGAACCAGATTGCCTGCGGGTCCAGCACAACGAGCAGGTATGCACAGACCACCCCGATCCAAGGGCAGACAAGACTCGCGAGCGCAGCGAGCGAGAGGGCTACGATGAAAAATGCGTGTCCCATTCAGTCTGTCACCTGCTGTATCTTCCCCGCGGGTTCGCGTTTCGATGGGCTCGAGTTGCAAATATCCTCACCGCCATTAGCATGCGGATTCCTTGTCGATCTGGATTTGAGACAACTCCTGCCGGCCGTGCCTCCGCCGCAGCCGCGCGCATAGATCCACGAGGATAGCCGCCTTGTGGGCCCACGACTCCGCTTCGATCAGCGGCATGATTATCCCTCGACGGGCGGCCAGATCAACGTGCAGCGCCTTGTGCAACTCACGAGCCCATTCATCCGCTGAGCCGGCAGCGATCACATGCGGAGCCTGCGCTTGCGCTTCGGCGATTGGGGTACTCACGATCGGCTTGCCCGTTGCGAGATATTCTTTCAGCTTCAGGGGAGAGAGGCTATCGCCCAGCGCCCCTGCGACATAAGGAATGAGAAGTACGTCCAAACCCGCGATCAAAGACGGCAGCTGGTCGTAGGCAATGGGACCGGTGAAATGCACGTTCTTGCGAGCTGACAGAGCGCGCACCGGTGCTTCGACAGGACCTGCGAGAACAAACGCCATCTCCGGCATTCTGTCCGCTACCAAGCCCAGGAGCTCCTGATCCATTCGCGCATCGATGAGACCAAAGAAGCCGGCGCGCGGCTTTTGGATGCCGCGCAAGCACAAGTGCTCCTCGCTCGCCTGGCGCGAGAAATGCGCGACATCGACGCCATGGGTGAGCAAGTGGGTCGGTTTCCCAAAGGCGGCCAATCGCTCGCGCAGCCGGGATGATGTGGCGATGAATACATCAGCCCGCTCGATCAGCCGCTGCTCCATCTCGCGCACGAGCTCCGCATCCAGTCCGGGCCACTCGGAGAAGTCATCCACGCAGTAGTAGACGACGGGTGCCTGGCCGAACAGCTCGCCGTAATCCCCGGCGTTCGGCACGGTGGTCACGATCACGCGGTCGTTGAGCCCGTTCGGGCCAAGAGCATGCAGAACCGCCCGCCGGACGCTGCGTGCGTTGAAGTCTCGAGCCATCTGCATCCGACCGAACGGCAGCATGAAGGGTTGGCAGACTTCCACCCCGCACGCGCGATCGTGCACGGGAGCATCGGGGCTTCGCGCGAAGCACATTCGGGAGAGCTTGCGCGAGGCCTTTCGCAGATCGCCCAAGGTCAACCTCGGGCTGCGCATGCCGATCGTGTTGACCCACAGCACCGAGTGCTCGCGGGCCACCTCGCGAAAGAGGTGCTGCGCGCTCGAGGGATGCTCGCCCCAATCGTCCGAGAACACGACGAAGCCCGGCAGCTTGTTCGGCTCGGATCGAGCGCTGGGCGCCCCGCTCATGCGGTCTCCTTGACCGGCTGCGCTCGCGCGCCTACCCCGAGAAGCTCCTCGTAGAGCGTCACATAGCGGCGCGCCATCGCCTCGGCGGAATGAGTCTCGCGGATCTTGCTGCTCGCCGCTCGCCCGAGCCTTTCACGCAGCGAGGGCTCCTGGGCAAGCTGGGTCAGCTTGCCGGTCAGGGCACCCTCATCGCCGGGGACAAACAGCAATCCGGTGACACCTTCGACAACGATGTCCCGGCAGCCTGGAATATTACTCGCGATGACCGGAACTGCGGCGCTCATCGCCTCCATGAGGCAGCGAGGAATCCCCTCGAGCTCGGAGGGCAGGACGAAGACATCGAATCCACGCAGCAGCTCGAGCCGGTCCTGCCGGAATCCGAAGAACGTGACTTGCTCGGAGATCCCGAGCTTTGAGGCCAGACGCTCGAGCTCCGCTCTCTGCGGTCCGTCTCCGACGATGCACAGATACTTGTGCGTCACGGGCAGATCGCGAAACGCGTGGAGAAGCGTATCGATGCGCTTGCGTGTGATGAGCTGGCCGATGTATCCAATTACGAAGGCGCCCTCGCGGCGCCAGCGTTGCAGCTGCGGGGGGACCTCGTAGGCTGCATCGATATCGGCCAGATCCACACCGTTCTCGATCAAGCGCAGGCGCCTGCGCATACCGGGCACGCGCACCAGCCCCCGATGCAGGTCTTCAGACAAGGGGACGACCGCATCGACGAACTGGAACACCATGCGATCGAGGGCCTCGTAGAGCTTGAGCGCGGTGCCCGCGTTGATGCTCCATCCGTGGGGAGTCACCACCGTCTTGCACCGTGTGCCCCAGCTCGCCAGCCGTCCGATGAGGTCTGTCTTGTACCCGTGCGAATGCACGATATCGATGCCGTTCTCGCGGATGAAGGCCCGGATCTGACCGATCGCCGGGAGGCTGAGCTTGCCGTAGGCGGTGAAGATGCGGGTCGGCAGCCCTAAGCGCGCTGCCTCCCGGCACAGCGGAGCCTCGAGCTCCGGTGAGTCCTTGATCACGGCCACGCACGATTCCACTCTGCCCGGCGGAAGGTGCCTGGCAAGCGCCAGAATCCAGCGCTCGGCTCCGTAGAGCCCGGTCGGACTTCCGAGGTGCAGCACTCGGATGGGCTGGGAGCCGAAGGAGGACACGGCAGCTCAGCCCAGACACCGCACGACGACAGGGGCTTGCGGCTTTGAGAACACCTCGACCTCGCTCGTGCGCTGCCACAAGGTGAGCATCATCAACCCCCAGAGAAGCACACTGTGATCGCGCGTACCGCTCAGGTGCTCCCGCCAGAGCGCGCGCAAGCGCGGAGCCTCGAGCGCCTCGTGCGGCAGGCGATCCCCGAACAGCGCTTGCTCCACCATCGGCCGCAGCTCCTCGCGCAGCCACTTCGCGGCCGGAATGGAGAAGCCGCGCTTGGGGAGATTGCGAATGTCTTGCGGCAGGCGGACCGATGCGAGCCGGCGCAGCGGCAGCTTACCTTGCCGGCCGCTCATCTTGAGCCTCGACGGAAGCTGTGCGGCGAACTCGAGGATCCGATGATCGAGCAGCGGCGCACGCACCTCGAGCGAATGCGCCATGCTCATGCGGTCCATTTTCACGAGCACATCATCGGTCATGTAGAACTGAATATCTGCGCATTGAGCCCGGCCCAGCGCATCGGGCGCATCGCTGCCGACATAATACGGGGCGACCGCTTCCATCGGCGTGAAGCCGCGTAGGCTCTCGAGAAATTCCGGGGTATAGAGCTGCTCGCGCGTCTCGGGGCGCAGCCACGCCAGATCACGATAGAAGGCCTGCGCATCCCCGACCGCCAGATTCTCGAGAATGGTTTTCAGCCGCAACGGTCTGGGCAGCAGCGCGGATGCGGGCCATGCGGCCCCCAGGGGGCCGAACAGCGTACTGCGCAGCGCAGGGGCAAGCGCGTGGCGAATCCGCGATTCCAGAACGTGAGGCAGGTAGCGGAAGGTATAGCCGCCGAATGCCTCGTCCCCGCCATCGCCCGAGAGCGCAACCGTCACCGAGCGGCGCGCCATCTCGCAGACATACCAGGTGGGCACGGCACTCGAATCGGCCACGGGCTCATCGAAGTGCCAGGAGATGCGCTCGATCACATCCGAGGCTCGGGGCGTCACGATCAGCTCGTGGTGGTCGGTCGCGAGGTGTTGCGCGATGCGCGCAGCAGCCGGCAGCTCGCTGAACTCGCGCTCCTCGAAGCCGATCGTGTGAGTGATCACCGGCCGGTCCATCAGTCGTGCCATCGAGGAGACGACCAGAGATGAGTCGATGCCGCCGGAGAGGAACGCCCCCAGCGGGACCTCGCTCATCAGGCGGCACTGAACAGCCCGATCCAGCAGCGCCCCGAACTCCTCGGTCGCCTGCTCGAGCGAGCGGTCGCGCGGCTCGGCAAAGCTCAAAGTCCAGTAGCGACGCGGGGCGGCTTGCGCAGCGCTCACCCTCAATGTGTGCGCGGCCGGAAGCTTCCTCACGCCCGCGTAGATCGTGCGCGGCGCCGGGATGTAGCCGAAGGTGAGGTAGCAGTCGAGCGACTCGGGGTCGATCGCGGTGGGACAGAGCCCACCGGCCCGCAGCGCCTTGAGCTCGGAGGCAAAGGCGATTCCATTCCGATGCAGCCAATAGTAGAGCGGCTTCTTGCCCACGCGGTCGCGCGCCAGGAGCAGAGCTCGCTCGGTGCAATCCCAGAGGGCAAAGGCGAACATGCCGGCGAGTCTCTCGACGCATCGCTCGCCCCACTGCGCGTACGCAAGGAGAATGACCTCCGTGTCGGAGCGGGTGTGGAAACGGTGGCCGAGCGCTTCGAGCTCGGCCCGTACCTCGAGGAAGTTGTAGATCTCTCCGTTGAAGACGATCTGCAGCCGGCCCTCGAGTGCGCTCATCGGTTGCTGGCCGGAGGAGAGGTCGATGATTGCCAGACGCCGATGACCCAGCGCCGCGAGATCATCGACGTGGAAGCCCTCCTCGTCCGGCCCGCGATGGAGGATCATCTGCGTCATGTGCCTGACGCGCGCCGCGGCCTCCTCACGCGGGTGACCGTCGAAGCTCACGAAGCCTGCGATGCCGCACATCGGTCAGCCCAGGGTGGAGGCCGAGTCTGCCTCCATCTCGCGAACCACGCGCGCGGGATTGCCGGCCGCCAGGCAGCCGTCCGGAATCTCCTTCGTGACCACCGCCCCGGCGGAGATGATGCAGCGTTCCCCCACCTGCGCCAGGATGATCGCGCCCTCGCCGATCCACGAGCCCGCCCCGATGCTCACGCAATCAAAGCGTGTGATCGAGGCCAGGCGGCCCTCATCGTCGAGGTGCTGGCGCTTGCCGCTTGGAATGCTCACGCGGCTGCCCATCATCACACCCGCGCCGAGATGCGCGTGCCCGATCACGCAATAGGCGCCCATCGACACGCGCGCACACAGCACCGCCTTGCGATGCATGAGCACCGAGCCGAAGCCGATGTGGGTCTCCCACGAGCAGCGCTCCAGGGTTGCGAAGTAATAGGCGCCGCGGATGGAGCGTCCCGGGAAGTCGGGCAGCAGCGCGAGCCACTGCCCGCATGCGCGAAACAGCGCCTCGCTGGGGGTCAAAGCCCCTTCCACCCAGGCGACGATGATGAGCGGGGCGGTGAGCACCAGGGCGAAGGCGAAGGCGAGGGCCTTCAGCCCGCGACGCAGGCGAACGGCCGAGCCGACTTGTCCGCCCACGAGCTGCGTGCTCACGCTGGGTGCTCCGCCAAGACGAGCGATTCGTAGATGCGACGATAACTCGCCATCATCGCCTCGAGTGTGAAGCGTTCAGCGTATCGCCGCTGCCCTGCTTTCCCGAGCCGCTCACAGCGCTGCGGGTCGCCGGCGGCCTGCACGATCGCGCTCGCGAGCGCCTCGATGGCGCCCGAGGGCACGACCCAGCCCGTCCGCCCCTCCTCCACGATCTCCGGATTGCCGCCCACGGAGGTCACGGCGACGGGAACCCCCGCGGCCATCGCCTCCAGAAGCGCCATGGAGGTTCCCTCACTGAGGCTCGAGAGCACGAACAGGTCCATGCACTGCAGGATCCGGCGGGAGTCCTCGCGAAATCCCGCGAGCTTCACCTTGCCCTGCAAGCCGAGCCGCTCGATGAGCGAGCGAACCGATGGGAGTTCCGGACCGTCTCCGACCAGGAGCCCGAGCACCCGCGGCTCGGTGCGGCGCGCCGCCGCAATGGCCTGCACCAGCATGGGCAGATTCTTGATCGGGTCGAAGCGGCCGACCGTGCCCACGACGAAGTCGCTCGCCGCGAAGCCCCACTCCGCACGCAACCGTTCGCGCTGCGTCGAGGTGAGGGGCGGCTCCGCGCGCACCCCGTTGTAGATCACCTCGACGCCGGAGGTGTCCAGGCCCTCGTAGCGACCCAAGCGCCTGCGGATGTCCTGCGACACTGCGACGAAGCGGTGCGTCAGCCGCCGTGTGAGCGCTCGGTTCACGAGGCGGCGCAGGGGCCGATCGGGCTCGGGAAAAAATCGCCCGTGCTCTTCGAGCAGAAGTCTCGGGCGCCCGTAGAGCAGGCGCGACAGAGCCGCATAGAACCACGGCGTGCATTGGTGTGCATGGACGATGGCGGCCCGCGACTTGCGGAACAGCCGCGCAAGCCTTGCCGCCATCGCCAGATCGAGTCCGGGCTGGCGCCACAGACAGTGCACTGCGATGCCGCGCGCGCGCAGCTCGCCTGCCCACACGCCCGGCTCGTCCAGGCACACGACCTGCACGTCATAGTCGGGTGCGAACGCCGAGCTCATCTCCACGACCAGCTTCTCCGTGCCACCCGGATGCAGCGCGTTCACCACGTAGACCAGCACTGGCTTTGCCATGGGCGAGCTGCGGCTAGGTTCGCCAGGGAGTGGTGTAGCGCCCGAGCACGTCGAGCTTCTCCGCACTGGCGCGAGCGAGCTGCGCGCACAGCAGCCGGACCTTCGCCGGAAGCGTGCCACGCCAGCGCCCTTTCTGCGGCGTGAAGGCCTCGGGGCTTCCGAAGCCGTAGGGGCAGGCGCCGAAATCGGCCTGCAGCTCCTGATGTGCCTGGAAGTACGCATGCACGTACCCGCAGCCGCACAGGATGACGAGCGGCCGCGTGAGGAATGCCGTCGGGAAGCTCACGGTGTCCGCAAGGCTGCGCTCGAAGAAGTACGCGGCACGCTCGTGAAAGGCATCCCGCTCGCCCGAATCGGCGAACTCGCCCGCCAGATGCAGGACGTGGCACTTGCGCATGTCGTGGGCCGGCCAGGTCTCCGTGGGCAGCTCCACCTTGTGCAGCACCTCCTTGTAGGGCACCTCGTGCTCGAGCATCCAGCGGGCGTAGTGCAGCAGACTGGCGCGCGCATAGTGGAAGCAGTAGTTGAGCTCGCCCCACTCGAGCTTCAGGTGCAGGTAGCGGCCGAGCACCTGCAGGAAAACCAGGTACGACCAGCGCGTCTCGGGCTCGCGCAACTCCAATGCCTCGATGTCATCGGCCGGATGGATGCAGCGGCGCAGCAGCTCTTCAGCCTTGTCCAGGTAGGTGCGATCGCCCGAGGCTCGATAGGCATCGAGCAGCGCATTGATGGAGTTGCCCGCCCCGCGTCCCACCTTGTGATACGTCGGGACCACCGTCTGGCTCGCAAGCCCGGTCGGGCTCGCATCGAGCAGTCCGAGCGCGCTGCGTGACCCATCGTCCATGGCGATCACCCAGTTGCCAAGCTCCAGCACCGCGGCCTTCGCCTCGGGATCGCCCGTGAGGAAGTAATGCAGCAGCAGCCCCGAGGTGTAGTTGTGCTCGTTGCTGGGGCCTCCGCCGTAGCTGGGCGCGGTGCCGTTGTGCCGGCTGTACGTGCGATGCGTGCAGGTCGCCGCGGGCATGTAGTGATCGGTGTGCCAGAACAGGCCGTGATTGAATGCGGCCTTGTCCTGATCGGTGTGATAGATGTCGATATCGATCGTGTGCTGGGCCGCCGGCACTGCGAGCTGTCGCCAGCGATCATCCCCGGTGCGCAAGAAGTGCACCAGCGCTCCGTACAGGAAGTCGTACTGGTTGTTGTAGTGGGACACGAGCGGGCGAGAACCCTCGTGCCGCACGCCTTCGTGATCGGCGTACAGATCGCCGAAGTTGCGCCAGCCGAACTCGTCGATGATCTCGCGCTTCGCCGCAAAGGCGTGGGGCCCCTCGACAATGGCGTTGATGTAGCGCAGGTAGCCCGCGTTTTGATCGCACCGCGCGGCCACGAAATCCTCGATCGCACCGGAGTGCTCGATCCAGTCCGGGTCTACCGATGCGGCGAGCGGGCGCTGCCGTTGCGGGATCGTGGTCTGCGCTCCCGAGGCCCCGAACTCGAGCACGACCGCGTGGCTTTTCTGCTCGCCGCCCTGCAGCGCAAACGGCGCACGGCATTCATGGGGGAAGAGGCCCACGCTGAAGGTGCCCTGCTCCCAGCGCAGCGCCTTGGGGAAGTTTTGCCAGAACTCGAGCGCGGTCGCCGCGATGCAGCCGCGCTCGCTCGAGACGAGCAGGCAGGGCGCGGCGCGATCCCCATCGGCGATCAGCATCGGTCCTGCCGGATCGCGCGATTGCACCCGATAGCCGCGGAAGGTCACCGTGGGCTCGCCCTTGCCGTCGATGTGATTGATCGAGTCCCAGTTCTCCCCGCCGCTCGAGTCCTGATACAGCGACCAGTCGACCGGCAGCTGAGTGCGCATGCGTGCGGGATCCTCCGCATACCAGTGAAGCTCGCGGGCCTCCCCGGCGGGCGCAAGAAACAGCGACACGTCCTCGAACAGGATGGTGCCCTGGTCATCGAGGTCCCACAGACCGCCCGGATGACGCGCCGCCTGGGGGTTGCGCAGCTGAATCTCGCAGCGCACGCTCGAGGAGCCCGCAAGAAAGCTCAGGCGCGACTTGAACACGAGCGGCGAGGGCTGCTCGGAGGATTGGAAGCGCCCCTCGATCAGGACGGTGCTGCACAGGCGCCCGGGCTCCTCGATACACACCCGATCGGCGACCGCCTCGTACTCGCGCCCGCTGCATCCGAGAAGCCGCAGACGCGCACCCTGCGCGCCCAGCAGATCGACTCCATCGACCCGAGCGCTCCCAAGGAGCATGCCTCGGGCACCCCCCACCTCGAAGATCGCGCGGCCCGTGGCAACCCCGCAGGTGAGGCCGCGTGGCTGCAGCTCGAGGGAGAAGGCGCCCGCGGAGCCGCCCTCCTGGCCCTCCTGGCGCGCCGGACGCAGCCGGACGCTGGCGCGCTCGAGGGCCCCCAGCGTTGCGAGCAGATCGATGAGCAGCCACTTGATGCTGCCGTCCGGCCACAGTGCGAGCGCCCGACCCTGCCACGGCAGCGGCTGCTCGAGCGCATCGACGAGCATCGCCTGGGAGGGATCGCGCAGCAGTCCTCGGGGCAGCGGCACGCCCAGGCGAACCGGCTCCTGCTGGCGAGCAAGGCCGTAATGCTCCTCCAGGAGGATCGGAATCCGGAAGTCTTGCATCCTATACGGTGCCTAAAATTGCTTGCTCGTGCATGCACTACTGCACCGAATGTGAAGTGCTCCCCTAAGGTAGCAAAAACCTCGTAAACATTTCCGACGGCCGCCACGAGGCTCATCAGGCGGGCTGCCGCAGCCCGACGAAGCGCCCGATGCGAGCCTGCGCAAGCCGAAACGCATCGGGATCGATCACCCGCAGAGCCCCCCCGTAAGCGGCAACTCCGACCGCGACGCCGGTGGCCAGTCCCGCCAGCGGCGATCCCCCTGCCGCCCTGGCAGCCAGCGCGGCCGCGGCCAGGACGATGAGCACCATCACCGCCGCCGCCGCCGCGGGGCCCCGAACGATGGCTCCCACCTCCCGATAGGAGATCCCCGCGGCTGCCAGGACGAGCCGAAACGCGGGCAGGTAGCACACCGGGAAGACGCACAGCCACGCGAGCGCTGCGCCGCGGATGCCGTCCCACCAGCACCCGGCGACCAGCGCGGCAGTCATGCAGGGCACGATGATGAGCTTGGTCGTCACCAGCACCCCGGGACGGCCGAGGCCCGTCATGGCAGGCGTCTCGATGCTCCCCATCAAGCGAAGGGGCGCAACGGCCGAGAGTGCGATGAGCGGGAAGATCGCAAGCCCCCACCGGTCTCCGAAGATGACGGGGACCAGGTATGCAGCCGTCGCTGCGATGCCCCAGAAAACAGGGAAGCCCACCGTGGCGTGGGAGCGCAGGGTCTCGAGCAACAGCGCAACGCTCGCGCGGCGATCGTGGCGCAGCTCGGCGTACGCCGGCAGCGACACGTCGTTGACCACCGTCGAGATCTTCTCGAGGGGCAGCTCTGCAACTTGCTGAGCGAGGCTGTAGAAGCCGAGCGCGACGGTGCCGCTCCAGCGTCCGAGCAGGAAGGTGTCGAGCGAGGTGTACCAGCGCCACAGGACATTGTCCGCAAACAGCACGCCCCCGAAGCGCACGTAGGCGAGTGCCGAGCGGATATGCGTGGTCGGTCGCATCAAGCTGAAGCGCGTGGCGTTGAGGAGCAGCATCCGAAGACCCACGCCTGCGATCTGGCCCGACACCAGCGCCCATGCGCCGAAGCCCCGCCATGCGAGCCAGACCGTCGTGATCGTGACGCAAACCGCCTGAGATGCCCCGATGGTCGCCAGCTGCGGGAAGGCCATCTCGCGCGCAAGCGAGGCTTGAGGCAGCACGCAGAGTGCCGCCAGAGCCAGCGCAACCGCAACGCCATCGAGCAGATGGGCGAGGGCCGCATCCCCCACGGCGCGCGATACGGGACCCGAGGCCAGCGCCGTCAGCGCCGCGAGCGCGAGTCCCACTCCCACGAGCAGTGTGAACACGGCGCGACGCTCCTCGCGGTGAGCGGGCGGCCTCTGCACCAGTGCCTCGACGAGGGTGCCGTCGTAGGCCATGGAGACATAATTGAAGACGACCAGAGCCACGCCGTACTCTCCGAGGGCGCGGCTGTCGAGGTGGCGCACGACGTACACCGTCCCCAGCCACGATGCGACCTGGGTGAGAAGCCGCAGCGAGGCGTAGGAGCGCAGCCCGGCGAGCAGCTTTTCGTGAACCCCCACGGGCGGCTATCTCCTGTGCTGCAACGCACGGAGTTCGTGACCCCGCTCGCGGCGTCCCTGCCCGGTGGATGCGGCATAATGGGCGCGGGGGTCAGCATGGCATTCTCGTACTCGATGCGTCCTGCGGACACCGGACACCTGCGCCTTCCCGAAAAGCCGGCGCGGCGGGGTCGAATTCAGCGCCTGATCGAAACCGCCGAGCGCTTCGGAATGCTGCGCGCGGTGCGTCCGCTGCACGACCGATTGCAAGCCTCGCTCACCGTGCTGGCGTATCACCGCGTGATGCCGACCGATGCGCTCGGGGCATACCCCTTCGATCCGGAGCTCATCAGCGCAACGCCCCGGCAGTTCGAGTGGCAGATGGAGTACATCCGGCGCTATTTGAAGCCGGTCTCGCTCAAGGATGTGATTGCACATCTCGACGGCGAGCGCAGGCTGCCCGCAGGCGCCGTGGCGGTCACCTTCGACGATGGCTTCGCCGATACCTATCGCTACGCCTTTCCCTCTCTCAAACGGTATGCAATCCCCGCGACCATCTTCGTGGCCACGGGCTACGTGGACTCCGGCAAGCCCTTCTGGTTCGAGCTGGCGGCGTTCCTGCTCTATCGCGTGGAGCCGCACTCGCTCAGGATCGAGGGCGACACCCACTCGTACCCGTGCGGCCCCTCGGTGCGCGAGCGCGCGCAGAGCCTGCGGCAAGTTCAGGATGTGCTGAAGGCCATGCCCAACGAGCGCCGCATCGCGATCGTCTCCGACTGGCTGCAGCGCTACTCCGCGCAGATCGAGCACGGCGCCTCCGAGCACAGCCGCCCCATCTCCTGGGCGCAGGTGCAAGAGATGGCGGCCTCGGGCATCGAGTTCGGCTCGCACACCGTCACGCATCCGAACCTCACGCAGCTCGGCGATGCCGAGCTCGAATGGGAGCTGGTCGAGTCCCGGCGTGTGCTCGAGCAGCACCTGCAGGCAACCGTCTGCACGCTTGCCTATCCGATCGGCACTCAGTCCGCCTTCGATGCGCGCGTGATCGCCGCCTCGCAGCGCGCGGGCTACCGGCTGGGCCTCTCGTACATCTCCGGAGCAAATCCGCTCGCGGCGATCGATCGTTTCGCGTTGCGCCGTCATGGCATTGGCCTGGGAACGACGGCCCACTACTTCCGCGCGCTCACCAGCTTGCCAGCCTGGATCGACTGATCCGGCGGGAAGATCTCATCGAGCAGCCTCAATTGCTCGCCCCAGGCGTAGTGCCGCTCCACGCAGGCGCGCGCGCATTGGCCGAGCGCGGCCGCCCGCCCGGGGTTGCGCAGCAGCTCAACGGTCGCGGCTGCGAACGCCGCTGCATCATCGGCCACCTCAAGATCGCGGCCGGGCCGCGCCACGAGGCCCTCGTGCGCCTGGGTCGAGGCCACCACCGGACGGGCCATCGCCATCGCCTCGAGAACCTTGTTCTGGATGCCCCGCGCAATGCGCAGCGGCGCGATGCACACGGCGGCGCTGGCCACGTAGTCGCGCATGTCCTCGACGTATCCGGTCACCACGACGCCGGGGCGATGCGCGAGCCTTCGAACGGCAGGCGCGGGTCGATTGCCGACGATGCAGAGCTCGGTCCCGGGAACTTCCTGTTGCACGAGCGGCAGGACCTTCTCGGCGAACCAGGTGATCCCCTCGATGTTGGGCCAGTAGTCCATGACGCCCGAGAACACGAGCCTCGGGGTGGCATGTGGGCGCGCGGGGGCGCGCGGGGCGAAGAACTCCAGATCGACTCCATTGCCCATGGGCGCGAGCTTTGCGCGGGCCACATCCTGCGGGAAGTGCCGCGCCTCCTGCTCGCTCACCACCAGTATCCGATCGAACTCGCGCGCGATGCGCTGCTCGAGCTGCTCCAGGCGTGAGGCCTCGTAGCGATAGATGGGGCGAGCCCACGCGGGGCAGCGCTCGGCGTACTGGCGCCACTTGAGCGAGTCGACATCGATCAGATCCATGACCTTCGGCATCGCATGAAGTTGCGCGCGCTGCCGCGACCTGAAGACGTACTCCGCCATGCAGGAGGAGTAGCACAGCACGGCATCCACACGTTCACGTCCGATCAGAGCGTCCACGCGCTGCTGCAGCGGCTTGCAGTGGAAACACGCGGCCGTGATGCTGCGCCCGCGCGGCAGGGCCGTGAAAAGGGCCGCGGCCTTGCGCAGCGCCGGCCGGATGGGCTCGTAAACCAGCTCGCTGGTCAGCGCGCGGACGGTTGCGAGGTGCTCGAGGTCCGCGGGATCGTCGATCGGGCAGGCCAGGAGCACCTCGTGGTGCTTGGCGAGGTGCCTGAGGATGTTGAGCGCGCGGATCTTGTCCCCCTTGTGTGGGGGAAAGGGCAGCCGGTGCGGCAGGAACAGAATTCTCATGACATGCGAGAGTCGAGATCGGCTGGGTGTGCCAATCTCGCGCCGGGCTCCGGTCAGCCTGTCAGCGCGCCCGCATCGCGAGCCGAGCCGACCGGCTGGCATCCATCCGTGTTCCAGCGCTGCCGAAAATAGACGATCCCGAAGCGGCTGCTCAGTGCGCGCGTGGTGCCCGCGGCGGCGGAGGCCTCCACATCGACCACCGCACGCACGTCGGCATCGAAGGTCTTGGCCTCCACGGGGCTGTTCGCCGACAGGATCACCGCATAGCGCCCGGGCATGAGATTGAGCGCCTGGAACGACAGCTCGATGAAGCCCTCGCCCGATGCAATCGATGCGACGGTGTGTCCGTAGAGATCCGTGCTGGTCTCGGTGATGAGCGTGCCCATCTCGGTGAACAGCTGCACGCCGAAGTTTGGATGGCGAATCGCCCGCTCGGCGCGGAAGTGGATGCGCAGAGTCACCCCATCGCCGCTTTGCAGGATCCGGCAAGGCGCGCCGTCCGGGGCGAGGAGCTCGATGCGCGTGAAGCGCAGCTCTCCGCTGCCTCTGCGGGCGGCCGTCTGCAGTGCCTCCCCCGGTGAGCCCTCGGCGGTGTAGCTTGCCAGGTACGCTCTGATCACATCGGTGGCGTTGCCGTCCATGCGCAGCCGGCCGCCGTCGATCCACAGCCCGCGCGAGCACAGATTCTCCACCGCCGCCATGTTGTGCGAGACGAAGAGCACGGTTCGCCCCCCGCTGCGCAGCCCCTCCATCGCCGTGATGCACTTGCGCTGGAAGGCCGCATCCCCGACCGCCAGAACCTCATCCACGATGAGCACATCGGGATCGAGGTGAGCGGCCACGGCGAAGCCGAGCCTCAGGCGCATCCCCGAGGAGAAGCGCTTGATGGGGGTGTCGAGAAAGGCGGCAACGCCCGAGAACTCGACGATCGCATCGAAGTGCTTGTCGATCTCCTTGCGGCGCATCCCGAGGATCGAGCCGTTGAGGTAGATGTTCTCGCGTCCCGTGAGCTCGTCGTGAAACCCGGTGCCGACCTCCAGGAGCGATGCGACGCGTCCGCGCACGCGAATGCTGCCCGAGGTGGGATAGGTGATGCGCGAGAGAACCTTGAGGAGGGTGCTCTTGCCGGCGCCGTTGCGCCCGATGATGCCCACGACCTGACCCTGGGGCACCGTGAATGTCACATCGCGCAGCGCCCAGATGACCTCACCCTTCCTGCGGGCAAAGGGGTTGGAGAGCCACTCGACCAGTTGCTCGCGGATCTGCCGCCCGCGCACCTGCTTGCCGAGCGTGTAGCGCTTGCTCAGGGAGTCGATCTCGATGCTCAGGGGGGCCGTCATGAGCGTCAGATGATGTCTGCGAAGGCCTGCTCGGTGCCGCGGAAGTAGGCGACCGCCACGAGCAGCAGGAACGCAGTGACGAGTGTGGAGATGCCGAGCAACTCCCAGTGGATCGGCACGCCCGGCACGAGGCAGCTGCGGAAGGCGTCGATGAGTCCGCCGGCCGGATTCAGCGCGAGCAGCTTCTGAAAGCGCGCCGGCACGAGACTTGCCGGATAGATGATGGGGCAGGCGAACATCCACAGCTGCAGCACGAAGGGCACCGCGTACTTCACGTCGCGGTATCTCACGTTCAAAGCCGAGAGCAGAGTGCTGAGCGAGAGCGTGAGCAGAATCATCAAGGCCACGCACGCCGGCCAGATGAGCGCCTTGGGCCCAAGCGGCAGGTGGTAATACAGGATGAAGCCCACGAGCGCGCAGCAGCCGATCGCAAAGTCCACCAGTCCGCTCAGCACGACACCCGCCGGCAGCATGATGCGCGGGAAGTAGATCTTGGTCAGCAGCGTGTTGTTGGCCACGAGACTCATCGAGGCGTTGCTCACCCCGTTCGAGATATACAGCCACGGCAGCAGCGCGCTGAAGTAGAAGATCGGCCGCGGGATGCCATCCGTCGGCACGTTCGCCAGGCGACCGAACAGCACCGTGAAGATCGCCATGGTGCACAGCGGTTGCACCACGGCCCAGAGCACGCCGAGCCCCGTCTGTTTGTAGCGCACCTTGATGTCGCGCCAGACGAGAAAGAACAGCAGCTCCCGGAAGGACCACAGCTCGGACAGGTACGACTGCGGCTCGCCGCGCGAGCTGACCGGGTGGTGGGCATGCCCGGCGAGGGGGCCCTCCAGGGAGACCACCGATGTCTTTGCTCCCGTCATTGCGCGACCAAAGCGACCAGCGTGCCGAAAAGCCCCTGTCCCTGCATGGATCGATTCCTCAGTTCCGACGCCGGCCACGCCCGCCGCGCAGGTAATCATACGCTTCGCGCAGAACCGCCAGATGACCGCGGGAGAGATGGTACGTGGTGAGAGGCACGGGCTCCGTCAGCAAGTCCTCCTTGTACTCCCGGTGCCGCCCGCCCCCTGCCAGGAAGTCAAAACACGCGGCGTGCTCCGCGCACGCCGACTCCAGCGCGTAGCCGAAGTGCAGGTAGCCGGGGGAGATGCCCTGACTTTCTTGGAATCCCGAGCGCAGGTAGTAGATCGTCGAGCCGCATCGAACGTTGCACATGACGGAGAGAACGCGTCCTGAGGTGACCAGCCGGGTGAGCCGCAAGCGCCCGGCCTGAGCCATCCCCAGGGCGAAGTCGCGCTCGAATCCTCTGTGGTGCTCCCGCTGACCCTGAGCGTGCCATCGCTCGGCGGAGTAGCGCTCCAGGAGCGCGAGGTACTCGGTCACCTCCTCCGCCGTGACCGCCGTTTCGATCCGGGCGTCCGGGATTCTGCCTCGCTGGTTGAGCAGCTTGCGGCGCGTCCCGGAAGAGAGCGCCGCGGCATATTCGCCGAAGTGCTCGGGAAGATGCGTGCGCCAGGCCTCCAGGGTGTCGACCTCGCGCACGCGAGCACGGCCGAGCAGCCCGCTCTGCGCAACTCTCGCAGCCACGCTGTCGCGCCGGATGCAGCACAGCACCAGCTCCTGCCAGTCCCCTTGCCGCACGAGCTCGGTTGCGATGGCGCGCACGACCTGCTCTTGTGACCCGCGCCGCGCAATCACATCCAGATACTCGGAGAACCACCCGCGCCGGTCGTGCCAGGCATTTCCAATGAGCTCCAGGCGGCGCGATTTGAGAAGACCTTTCACCCGCACCGACCGCGAATACAGCGGCGCGAGCCCCACGAGCGCCGGCCCGTCGTACACCGCGAGGAGCTCGAGAGTCCCCGCGAGCGGTGCGGCATGATGCAACCACCAGCGCCATTGCCAGTCCCACGACATGAACAGCGGATCGGCTTCGGAGGCCTGCAGCAGCGCATCCCACGCCGTGCGGCAGGCAGCGAACTGCTCGAGGCTCCAGCGCTCAACGGGGCACTGCGCGATCATGGCAGGTTGCGCACGATGTAAGGCCCGACGAGATTGGCGCACCACAGCGGCATCCGGCGCCACAGCGCGGCAGCGCGCGCGTACTTGGGATTGGACTGATTGAGCGTGGGGATGGGGGCGCCTGCAGGCAACCAGTAATGCCAGTGCAGCTGGTGCGGCTGGGCGCCCCACTGCTCCTTGAAGCGATAGGTGCCGCTGCCGATGCTCGAGCGGCCGAAGTCGAACGCCGCGGCGCCGCGCGCGATGGCAAAGCGCAGCATCTCCCAGTACAGGCTCATATTCACCGAGAGGCTCTTGGCCTCGGCGCTGGCTGCCGCCCACGGGACCTCGAGCGTGCGCCCATGGCGCACCAGAATCGCTGCGGCGTGCACCTTGCCCCGCATGCGCACGACCAGGACGGAGGCGAGCTCTCGCAGCTGCTCGCACACGATATCGAAGAACGCTCGCGGGTACACGGGCGTGCCGAGCTGGTGCATGCTCGCCGCAAAGACTGGGTAGAAATCACCGACCAGCTCCGCTCCACCCCACACGACCTGCAGCGCTTCGCGCGCGCCGCGGCGCGTCTGCGACCTGAGCTTGGACCCGAGCTGTTTGGCGAGCGCCTCCTCCGAGCTCGGAAGCGGCAGCACCATCGAGACCTTGTCCAGGCGCTCGGCGAACGTCACCCCGGGCAGGGGCTGGGTGTGCCGCAGCTCGAGGTGCTTCGCGCGCCGCTCGCGTGCGAGGGCCGCCGCCCGCTCGGCGAGCGCTGCGGCCACGGAGGGATCATCGGCGAGGATGCCGCCGTAGGTGACGAAGGGAAGCGAGATGAGAAAGCGGCCGAAGAGCGCGCTCGACTGCTCGACCAGCGGCAGCACACCGATGAGCTGCCCCTGCTCACCCCGCGCGGCGAGGAAGGAAGTGCGCAGGCCGAAGGCTCGCTCCCCGATCGCCACGGCGCGGGCGCGGTGATACGCGGTGGCCAGCGGCGCGGCCTCGACGTAGCGATCCCAGTCCGCAGGCGCGGCGCTCGTCGAGTCGATACGCACGCGGCCGGCGCCTAGCGCTCTGCCGCGGCGTCACTCCCTTCGCCGTAGCGATAGTAGTAGGCCGTGCTCGCCGATTTGACGCTTTGGTTGAGCACGAGCGACACCGCCCGGTGTCCCTCGAGCAGCTTCAGCGCATCGAGCACGACCGGCTGCGCGGTGGACTCCGCGCGCACCACCACCACGACCTGTCCCATCGACTGGGCCAGGGCGTGCGATTCGGTCGTGTGCAGCAGCGGGGGCGAGTCGAACACCACGATGCGCTGGTGATCGTGCTCGGCGAGCGCGGCGGTCACCTGTCCCATGCGTGCGCTCGCGAGCAGCTCGGTGGCCTCGGAGGACTGCGTTCCGGCGGGCAGGATGGCGAGGTTCGGCACGTCGGTCGGCCGGATCAAGCGCTCCATATCCAGCTCGGCGTTGCGCAGCGCATCGAGCAATCCCTCGGATTCGCTCACACCCAGCAGGCGGCTGATGTGGGGCTTGGCCACATCGGCATCCACCAGCACCACGTGCACGTCCTTGTCGATCGACATGCTGAGGGCCAGGTTGAGCGAGGTGAACGTCTTGCCCTCACCGGGGAGGGCGCTCGTGACCATGATGAGCTGGCCGCCCTGCACCCGCGGTGCGCCGCGGCCGATCGCATTTGCGATCAGCGGGCGCTTGACGCGCCGGTATTGCTGCGCGAGCTGATGCTCCTCCGCCTGAGGGGGCAGCAGGCCCGCCGAGCGCAGCGCCACCACATTCATCGCCAGCGGCTGCCCGAGCGGGCCGGGAGCCACGGGGCGCGCGGGCGGCGCCTGCACGGCGACCTGCACCTCCGCGGCGGAGCCTGCGGGAACGGCCACTCGCGGTGATGTCTGCTGCAGCTTCTGCAGTGCTCGCTCGACCAGGCTCATGCCAGGAATCCTCGGACGAAGTGTGAGATGTGCTCCTGCAGCAGCAACACGCCGGCCCCCACGAGAACCAGCACCGCTGTCCAGCCGGCATAGAGCACCCCGCTGCGGCGCTGGTGTGCACTGTAGCGCTCAAACCAGGCCATTCCCACCGCACCGAGCACCTGAAGTCCCGTGACCGCAGCGAGCTGCCGCGGGCTGACAAAGACCGGGCGCAGGAGGTGCAGCAGGTAGGCGGCAACGCCCCCCGCCACGAGGGCGACGCCGAGCGCTGCCCCGATGAGGAGCGGACGGTTGGGCTCGACCGGCTCGAATTTGGCGGTGGGAGGATCGATCACCTCGAATTTCACGATGCCCGTGGCTTCGGCGTCCTCTCCGAGCCGCGCCTGATCCAGGCGCTGGAGCAGCTCCTGGTACTGCTTGCGGGTGACATCGTAATCGCGATTGAGCTTGGCGAATTCCGCCTCGACCTCGGGTGCGGTGTTCATCATGGCTCGCAGCGCCGCGATTCTCTTCTCGCGGTCGGAGACGTCCTGCTGCATCGAGGCCACCTCGACCTGCGCCTGATTGAACTGCTCCTCGAGATTCTGATAGACGGGATTGCTCTCCAGGCCCACCCGGGCCGCGGCGCTGAGGTCACCCCTCTGTGCAGCCGCGATCTCGGCCTTCTGCCGGTCCTTGAGCTCCTGCAACGTGGCGCGCAAGGCGATCACGCTCGGGTGCTGATCGGTATAGCGCAGCAGCAGCTGATCGAGCTCCTGCTGGGCCTTCGCGATCTGCGTTGCGGTATCGGTTGAATCCCCGTCGTGGCCGCCCTTGGTCAGCGCCCCGGGAACGAAGGGATGTCCACTTTGCAGCTGAGCGTGCAGCTCGTCGAGCTTGCGCGTGGACAGGGCGAGGGACTCCCGCGCCTTGGTCAGATCGTCCGCCTCGCTCTGCAGGCGCGTGAAGTAGTCACCCTGCTCCTGCGGCATCATGCCGACGTTGCGCTTCTTGAAGTCCGCCAGGCGCGCCTCGGCCGCCGTGAGCCGCCGCTCGTAGTCGGCAATCTGCGTCGTGAGGAACTGCTGAGCTTGCTCGGAGCCCTGGCGCTTGCCCCCGAGCGAGCTCTCGACGAACGTATTGAGCAGCCGATCGACCACCTCGAGGCCCTTCGCGCGACTGTGGTTCTTGTAGGTGATCGTGAACACCGCCGCCGTGGGGTTCTCGCGCGACAGACCGCCGGTGATGTCGATGTCCTTCTGCAGCTTCTCGATCACCGCCTGGCGCCGCTCATCCGAGAGCGTGCCGGCGAAGAGGTTGGTCTCCTCGGCGACCTTCTGCAATTGAGGGGTGCCGATCAGCGCCTCGCGCACGCGCTGGATCTGGCTGTCGATGTCCTCTGCGAGACTGATGCCCTGGGTGGCCTCGCTCAAGGTGGTGCGCGTATCGACGAACACGCGCGCGGTGGCCTCGTAGGTATCGGGGATCATGAAAATACCGACCCACAGAGCAAGCGCCACGCACCACGCCACCACGAGCCCGGCCCAGCGAAAGCGCAGCGCGCCGCGCAGCTGATCCAGGAAGTCCTGGACGGTCGCATGTATTTGAGGTGCCGCCATGTAAGAGTTCTCAGTAGAGGGCCCCACCTACCCCGCAAGGATGAGGGTAGCCGAACCTGTTGGGTGAGGCTATGAACATAATTCACGCTTTGATGTTTGCAAACAGTCGCTCGGCGTCGCGGCGCGAATCAAACGTCTGCTTGCCGGCCAGCACCTTCGAGAGGACCGCGCGCGCCTGGGCGCGCTTGCCGGCCTGAGCGAGAGCATAGGCATAGTGATATTGCATATCCGGGTCGGCCGAGCCGGAGCTCGTCGCCTGAGTGAGCAGCGCCAGGGCGCGATCGGTCGCATGCTTGCGCGCGAGGATCCAACCGAGCGTGTCGTCCACCGCGGGGGAGGCGGGGGCGAGCTTGTAGGCACGCTCACCCACCTCTTGCGCGCGTGAGTCCTGCAGCTCCTCGTACACCCACGCCAGATTGTTGAGCGCCACCACATCGTTCGGCGTCTGCTCGACGATCGTTTGGAACTGGCGCTGCGCCTCCCGCAGCTGGCGCTGCGCGAGATAGTAATTGCCGAGCACCATGCGAATCGCATAGTCCTGCGGATGCTCGGCGAGCCACGCCTGCAGCGGTTGCTCCGGATCGCGCAGCTTGGCGCGGCTGCGCGCCTCGTAGAGCTTGCCGGCGATGGCGGCCTCCGGGCGGCGACGCAGCGCCTGCGAGTAGGATGCGATCGCATCGCCGAACTGTCCGACGACTTGCTGCGTGTCGCCCTGCAGCACCAGGGCGTCGGAGTCATCCGGATGCTTGGCCGCGAACTGCTTCACGCGCTCGAGCGCGCTGCTGAAGTTTCGCGCCTGAAGATCGAGCACCGTGAGCGCACTCACCGGGGATACCCACTCGGGCTGCAGCTGATTCGCCTTGTCCAGAGACTGGCGTGCGGCGGCCGGCTGTTTGAGCTCGAGCTGCGCTTGGGCGGTGTTGAACCAGAAGAGCGCGCTGTCGGGCACCAGCTGGGTGGCCTTGCGAAAGCGGACGAGCGCCGCGTCGGGCTGCTTGGCCGCGAGCAGCAGCATCCCGGCTCGGTTCTCGAGCTCGCCGCTCGAGGGCTGCAGGGCAGCCGCGCGGTCGAGTGCGGCGTTGGCCTCCTTCAGATCTGCGCGGGCGAGCGCCACCCGTGCGAGCGCCACTTGCAAGTCCGGCTCGCGCGCCGCATTGCCTGCCTGCAAGATCTCTCGAGCATCCGTGAACCCCTTGCGGTGGATGAGGACATCCGCGAGCGCGATGCGAACTTGAAGGTTGCTCGGGTCCTCATCGAGCGCGCGGCGCAGATCACCCTCCGCCGCTTGCACATCACCCTTCTGCGAGTCCACGCGCGCAAGGTTCACGAGCGAGGTCACATCGTGGGGTCTTGCAGCGAGCGCCTGCAGCAGCAGCACCCGGGCGCGGTCTGGCTGACCGTGCGAGCCGAAGAAGGCGGCGGCGAGGTTCAAGATCTCCGGATCGTGCGCATGCGCGGCGAGCATCCGATCGGCCTCGGCGCTGGCAGCGGCGGGACCCTGCACCGCGGTGATCGCGGCGAGGAGCAATGTGTCGCGCCGCGGGTCGGCCGCCTGATCCTCGGTGCCCTGCAGCAGCTGCAGGGCATCCTTCGGACGATTGGCCGAGAGATACGCATCCGCGAGATTCAGCCGCAAAGTGCGGTTGTCCGGATGGGCCCGCAAGCTGCGCTCGAGCGCCTGGAGAACCGAATTGGGATCCCCGACCCGGCTCTCCACCGCATTGAGCAGCGTGTAGAGCTGCGGATCCATGACCTGCGCGCCGAGCGCCGGGGTGAGAGCCCGCAGAGCATCCTCCGGCTCGTTGAGCTTCAGGCGCACATCGGCCAGGAGCTTGCGGGCGGTCGCATTGTCGGGTGTCTGCTGCAGCACCTGCTCGAGGGTCACCTGCGCCTGCTCGAGATTGCCCCGACGCAGCTGGGCTGTGGCGAGCAGCATGCGCGCCTGCACGAAGGTCGGTGCGTCAGCCACGGCCCGCTCCAGGTCGGCGATCCCCTCGACGTAGTTGCCCTGCGCGAGCTGCAATCGACCGGCCAGCAACTCCACGGCGGGCGCATGCGGGGCGAGCTTCTCGAGCGGCGCCTCGGTCTGCGTGGCCTCCTCGACCTTGCTCTGCGACAGCTGCGACTCGGTGAGCGCTACCAGGGCCTCCATGCGCTTCTGCAAAGGGGTCGAAGCCGGCATGCGCTGCAAGGCGAGCGACAGGCTGCTCTCGGCATCGGGGAAACGTCCGCGGCGCTCGAAGATCTGGCCTTGCAACAGGTGGGCTGCCCAGGCGTTGGGATCCGATGCCAGCGCCGAATCGAGCTGCCGCAGGGCAAGATCCGTCCTGCCCTCTCGCGCGAGCGCTTCGGCGGCGGTCACCTGTGCGTCGATGGAGCTCGCCCGCGCAGCACCCAGTCGCTGCAGGACCGCCAACGCATGATCGGGCTGCTGCAGCAGGTTATAAGCGCGGGCAATGGCGACGCTGCGCTCGGGCTCGGGCAGGGCGAGCCCGGGGTGCGCCGCCGCCTCGATCAGGGCCTTGGGATCGCTCTGCAGCCACAGCTGCACCCGGACGGAGTCGAGCTCGGGCGCCGGTGCCCGGGCTTTCTGGGCTCGCTCGATCGCCACCCGCGCATCGGCTGTGAGGCCCACATCGAGCGACCAGCGCGCCAGCAGCAACCAGGCCGCGGAATTGTTCGGATCGGCCTGCACCAGCTTTCGCAGCTCGATGGCTGCACGACCCCAGTCGCCCGCATCGAGCTCGGCGCGCGCTCGCATCAGGCGATGCTGAGGTGACATGAGGGCATCGCACCCGGCGAGCAACAGACTCAGCGCGAGGGCACTCAGAGGCTTCCACAACACTTGCGAACGCACGGACATCATGGCCCCCCTCCCTGTGTGTCAGCCGTCAGGCGCAGCGATGGCTGCAGCGTCGCCACCGCAGAGGCGAGCCGCGCTCCTGCAGCCTCACATCCCGGCTCGCAGGCCGTGCGGATGGCAAGCAGGGAGGATACGGGCTCGCCCGTGAAGCTCGCAATGCCGTACC
Organism: Steroidobacteraceae bacterium; assembly: GCA_035524075.1. GTDB lineage: Bacteria > Pseudomonadota > Gammaproteobacteria > Steroidobacterales > Steroidobacteraceae > JASHUC01. The sequence goes on from DATKPP010000061.1 coordinate 31,806, forward strand.
ACAGCTGCGAGGCGCGCGCATCCGCGAAGGTGCGCTGGCCAATGCGATAGCGGACCCAAAGCAAGGACTCCGCGCCCAGGGCGTTCACGAGGCGCATCTGCCGCCACGGACCACCCGGTGCATCCAGGGTGTGCTCCTCGAGCACCTGGACACTCTCATCGCCCAGGAGCGAGTTTCCGTAGCCGAGAAGCTTCGCTCCCTGGTCCTGGTGAGCATAGGCGACCATGAGCAGCTCGACGGTTGCGCCGCTCGTCTCCACGTACCGACGCCGGGACATCGCGGTGGCGTTCTGAAACTTCGGCGCCCAGCCCAGGGCGCGTGCCGGCTGTGGGCCGGTCCAGTTGGCCTGCCCTCGAGGCCACTCGATATCGATGCTGGATGCCGCCCGGGGACGCGCCAGGTCCACCGCATAGGATACGAGCGGCAGGATGGCCAGGCACGCAAGCGCCGCCGCACAGCGCGCGATGTTGAATCCTTGCGGCGTGCTTGCAGGTGCGTGCGCTTCGGCCGGGGCCGTGGCCGGTGCGCCGTGGGCGCCCGGCGGTGGCCCCAGAACGGGCGCGAGCCGGCCCGCGAGCCACAGGAAGCCGGCAAAGGCCGCGGCGAACACCCCCCAGCCGAACCAGTAGTGATCCACCGTGACGAGAAAGGTGCGCATGTCGGTGGCATAGGCCGCCACCACGATCACGAAGATGCGGATCCAGTTGGCCACCAGGGCCAGCACACCCATGAGGCCGAGCCACACGAGCCGCTGGCGGAGCGAGTCTCGCGAGACCTCCCCGTAGAGCGCGGCCATGGCAAGACCGACGATGAGGAAGTGCAGCCCGCTGCAGCCCTCCTCGATCTCGAGCCTGCCGGCCGGAACCTGCACGATGTCCCCGGTGATATAGGCCGGCAGGCCCGTGACCCAGATCAGCAGCGCGTTCGCCTGGATGCTCAGGTGCTGCAGAATGCCCACCAGATCGCTCCAGACCGGCATTGCAAAATACAGAAACGCGAGCGGAAACAGCACCACGCGCGCGGCCTGCCACCCAAGTGCGGCCACGATGGCCGTGAGCAGGATGAGCGGCAGCAAGAGCAGGTGCAGGTCCTGCACGGCCGCCCGCCAGAACAGGAGCCATGCCAGGCTCAGCCCAAGCAGCGCAGGCAGTGCGAGTCCCACCGGCTGCAGCGCGGCGCGCTCGAGCTCCCCGCGGTCGCGCGCGATGAGCCACAGCGAGATGGCGAGGACCAGGTAGCCGTGCGTGTAGGTTCGGTTCTGGGTGTCGCTCCAGAATCCGGCGAGGGCCTCCGAGCTCGGCCAGTAGACGAGCGCGGTTGCCACCAGCAAGGCAGCCACGATGAGCAGGCGGGTGGGAAGATGCGCCAGAGCCCACCGCTCGGAGCGCGGCGCCGCGCGGGGCGGCTCGCGCCACTCTGTGCGAGTTGTATCGGGCATTGAAAATTAAACCGTACTGTGTCCGGTGAAACCGGAACTGCTTCGCACTTGGCGGTCAGTCAGGCTGCTGCGATTCGCCCACCCGCTCCGGCACACCCGTGCGCTCGAGCAGATCGTACAGCGTCGGACGGGTGACCCCGAGCATCTCGGCCGCCTTGGACATATTGCCGCCGGTGGCCGCAAGCGCGCGCTGGATGGCCTGCGCCTCGGCACGCTGACGCACCTCGCGCAGCGGCAGCAGCTCGGGCTGAGCGGGCACCTCGAGCGAGAGATCGGCGGGCGTGATGAGCTTGCCCTCGCACATGATCGCTGCGCCGTTGATGCGGTTCTCGAGCTCGCGGACGTTCCCGGGCCAGGCGTAGCGCTCGATGCTCGCGATCGCCTCGGGAGAGAGCTTCTGCAGCGGTCGGCCGTGGCGCTTGCAGGCCTGCTGCAGCAGGTAACTCGCGATCAGGACCGCATCGGAGCCGCGCTCGCGCAGCGGCGGGATCGCAACCGTCACCTCGCTCAAGCGATAGTAGAGATCCTCGCGGAAGCCTTTCTGCTCGATCACGGTCTGGAGCTTGCGGTTGGTGGCCGCGATGATGCGCACGTCCACCGGGATCAGCTCGCGGCCGCCGATGCGCTCGATCACGCGCTCCTGCAGGAAGCGCAGCAATTTCGCCTGCAGCGACAGCGGCATGTCGCCGATCTCATCCAGCAACAGCGTGCCGCCGTCGGCCGTCTCGATCTTGCCGACGGTTTGCTTCACGGCGCCGGTGAAGGCGCCCCGCTCGTATCCGAACAGCTCGCTCTCGAGCAGGTTCTCCGGAATCGCCGCGCAATTGATGGCGACCATCGGCTTTGCGGCCCGCGCGCTCAGGGCATGCAGCGCGCGGGCGAGCTGCTCCTTGCCCGTTCCGCTTTCCCCGAGCAGCAGCACGGTCGCCTGCGTGGGTGCGAGCTTGCGGATCATGCGACAGACCTTGAGCATCGAGTCGCTGGCCGCAATGACCCCATCGAGCGCGGAGATCGAGCGGTTTGCAGCCAGGCGCTGATTCTCGGCCTCGAGCTCGTAGATGCGATGCGCACGGTCGATGATCAGGCGCAGCATCTCGATCTCGACCGGCTTCTGACAGAAGTCGTACGCACCCAGGGCCACGGCGCGCAGCGCATGCTCGCGCCCCTCGCGGCCGGTCACCACGATGATCTTGGCGCGCGGTGCCAGGCGCAGCACCTCGACCATCGTCGCGAAGCCCTCCTCCACGCCGTTTGGATCGGGGGGCAGCCCGAGGTCTTGCAGGACGATCGCCGGCTCCTGCCGCCGGAGCGCTGCGATCGCCTCCTCGCGAGTGGCGGCACAATCGACGTCGAAGCCATCGAGCGCCCACTTGAGCTGACGCTGCAGCCCGGGGTCGTCCTCGACGACGAGCAGCCTAGTTCGCTTGGAGCTCATGGACGGGCGTCAACTCCGCCGGCGCAAGCGCCGGGGCCAGGGGGATCGAGATCATAAACCGCGTGCCCTTCCCGGGGGTGCTCTCCACGGTGATGCTGCCTCCGCACTTGCGCACGAACTCACGCGCCTCGAAGGCACCGATCCCGAAGCCTCGCTCGCCCTTGGTGGTGTCGAACGGGCGGAAAAGCCGCGTGCGAATGAATTCCGCATCCATTCCAGTGCCCGTGTCCGCGACCTCGATCAGGGCTTGTTGCGCTGCCCGCGCGATCCGCACGCTGACCGATCCATCGGGCGGTGTGGCCTCCTGCGCATTGCGGATGACATGCTCGAGCACCTGCAGCAGGCGCTCGCGGTTCACGACCACCTCGATGCCGCGCTCCTGGGCCTGCAGCGAAGGCTCCGGGGGCCGTCCGGCGCAACGCCTCACCGCCTCGGCACACAGCTCGGTGAGCTCCACGCGGTGAGTCTGCCCGGTCAGCGCGCCGCTGCGCAGCTCGTCCATCAGACGCGTCATCCGCTTGACCGAGTTGTCGATGGTGAGGATCGCATCGTCGAAGAACTCCGGATTCCCGCGATGGCGTGCGGCGTTCTGCACCACGAGCGCCTGCTGCGCGATGAGGTGCCGCAGATCGTGCATCAGGACCGCCGACAGTCGATTCATCGCCTCGAACTGATGAGCCTCGGCGAGGCGCTTGGCCGCCTGCTCGAACGCGAGGAAGCTTGCCACCTGGCGCCCCGCGGCGCGCAGCAGGCCGATCTCCTCCCAACCCAGGCTCACTGCGGCGAGCGGCTGTCCCACCACGACGAAGCCAACGAGCGCCTGCTCGCAGATGAGGGGCACGAGGAGCCACATCCGGGGGTTGTCGATCATCCATCGCGGGGGGGTCAGGGCAGGGGCGTTCGCCTGCGGGGCACGCGACTGTGGCATGCGCGACTGCGGGCCGCGGGACTCCTCCAGGTCGCAGATCCATTCCTTCTGCAACAGGGAGTCGAAGAGCTCTCGGCAGTCCGCCTCCTGAGGAGCGGGAGCCCCGGGTGGAGCCAGATCCCCACCCACCGGCACATACACCCCGTCGGGGTCCCGGAGCCACAGACCGCCATTCACGGCGCTCACGAACCCGGCCATCACCTTCACGATGCGCTCGTAAACCGGCAGCTCGCCCGATTGCGAGAGCGCCCGGGTGAGCTTCTGCCACTCGTCCCGATAGTCGTAGCGATAGGGGAACAGATGACGCGCGAGGGTCACGCGGCTCCAGGCCCGAAATTGCTCCGACAGCACGGCGATCGCCAGGACGAGCGCCCCTGCGGCCAGAAAGAGGAGCTGCCCCGCCCCGCCCCATGTGCCCCCGAGCTCGCGGATGAAGTAGCTCCCCGCCGCCATGGCGAGGACGTACAGCGAGGCTGCGAGCAGTGTCGCGTTGAAGAAGACCACTCGCGGCGAGAGGAACGCCGCCGACTCCCACCCGCCGCGTGCACCGATCCTGCGCAGACCCACGGCGAGCAGGCCCCCGAGCGCCGCGTTCACAAAACCGCGCGCCACCCAGAAGTCCTCCATGCGGCCGCGCAGCATTGCGATGGAGAAGAGACACAGGTCCCAGGCGTAGAGGCCGCCGATCGCGAGCCAGACGTGCTTCAAGTGCCAGCGGTGGGAGGATCGGGTGTTGCGGACGACCTGCTCGAGCAGCACCAGCCCCGCGATCGAGAGTGCAAGGCCGCCCCAGAGCCAGTATTGCTCGATCGCGCGGATGAAGGGGGGCGGCTCGCTCCACAGCGACCCCAGAAGAACCAGAATGACCAGGAGCGCGATCGCCCGCTGGGCGCCGCCGGCGGCACCGGCGGGCTCACCGGGCCTGCGCAGGCTCCGGGCCAGGACGAACGCCCAGGTGAGATCCCGCAGGTACTCGGCGGCAATCACCCGTCCGGTCGCAAGCGGCACGCCGCCAGCCGCGGCGGCCAGGACGAGCGCCCAGCCCAGCTGTACGCCCACTGCGGTTGCCACCGCCGATCCGGTCAGCCTGCGCCGCCAGAGGGTCAGGCAAGCCAGGAGCAGCAGGGCGTAAACGGCAGCGCAGATGAGGTAGCCGAGCACGCGCGGATCGTAACGGATCGGGCCCCGGCCACGATACGGGCGCAAGCGCCGTCGAAGCTCTTTACACCCGGCTGCCCCGCCGCGGAGCGGCCAGATATAACTCGCTGAATTTAAATTGAATAATGGTCACGGCACAGGCGTTGCATCTCTGAGGTCGGAGCGAATTGCGATGGTCGCACACACGTGCCGACGGCAGCGCTGAACGAAAAAGAGGAAGTTCGAAAATGAAGACAGTTGGGAAGCTCACCGCGACCGCCGGAGCAAGCGTCGCGATTCTGGCTGCATCGTCGTTGCTCGGCGCATCGTCCGCCTGGGCAGCCCCCTGCGCGGCAGGGTCGGTCAGCGAATACACCGCGACGGGATTCTCCTGCACCGTGGGTCCGCTCACGTTCAGCCACTTCTCCATCGCCGTCTCGACCTCTGGAACGGGCTTCGTGACCGATAACGCGGTCAACGCCTTCCAGCCCCTCACCTCTATCCCCGGCGAGTATGGGTTCTCTCTCGCCTACGCAGCGGGCGCAGGTGGGGCCGGCAGCACGGCCGATGTTCAGTTGAGCTACGAGGTCACCTCGGCGCCGGGCGCCATGGTTGATGCCTACATGGAGTTGACCGGCGGCACCTCGGGCACCGGGTTTGCCACCGAAACCCTCGGGGAGACCCTCAGCACTGGCAGCTCCACGGTCGGTACGATGAGCTTGGGCGGGCCGGGCGTCACCACGACAACCTTCGCCCCCGAGTACACCATCTTCGCGACCAAGGACCAGGACGACACCGTGTTCACGGGAGCCACCACCGCTGCGATGTCCTCGCAGCTCGAGGATGCCTTCTCCGTCACGGGCGGCGGCGTCCCCGAGCCGGGCACCATCGCGCTCTTCGGCGCGGCGCTCCTGGGCGGGTCGATCTGGCTGCGCCGGCGCAGAGGCTAACGCCGCGCTCAACGAAGAACCCAAACACTTTGGCAGGCTAAAAAAAATGTCCTACAGAACGACAGCCCAACGCACCGCCTGGATCGGTGCCGCAGCACTCCTGGTCGCCGCCGCAGCACATGCGCAGGCGCCACCCTCGGGATGGCTCCAGAATCTCGCTGACAATGCGGGCAGCACGCCGACCAATTCGAGCTACGAGACCTACACTTACACATTCACCGCAGAGAACGCCGATACGACGGTCAACTTCGCATTCCGTGAAGTGCCGGCCTTTTTCTCCTTCGGCGATGTCTCAGTCACGCTCGGGGCGGGTCCGAACCTGATTCAGAATCCGGACTTCCAGGGCTCTACGGTGGGTAGCACGACGCCGGATGGCTGGGGACGCTGGATCCAGCCGATCGACACGGAGGCCATTGGCCAGATCGTCTCCGCGGAATTCCCCGGCGGCTGCGGCTATGGGAGCGCTAATGTTCCCCCGGCGGGCTCGCTCTTCTGGTGTGACGGTTCGGTCCAAGGGTACGATGGTATTTACCAGACGGTCGCCACGACGGTCGGGGACACGTACACCATCAGCTTCGACCTCGCGGACAACTCTGGCACCAACTGGAACGATCCGCAGATCGACACGGTCGTGTACGCGCTGAACGGCATCAACACGGTTCCGACGGGCACCATTACGACTTGCTCGAATTGTGGCGCCCCCCCACCCCCGCCGCCGGGGACCGGAGTGCCCGAGCCCGGCACGCTCGCAATTCTCGGCGCGGCGCTCGGGATGCTGGGCCTGCGGCGCCGGAGAGTCTGACAAGCACTGAACGTCCTGCAAGCGACGTATGGAGGACGCCCGCAGCGATGCGGGCGTCTTCATTTTGGGCCCTGGGTTGACCTAACATCCATCGATACCTTTTGTTGGAGAGCTCGTTGCCAGAGGTTACCGGCGGCCAACACGTGATCACGGGCGCGACCTCCGACATCGGTCGCGCGATTGCAGTCGCACTGGCAGAGCAGGGACATGAGGTTGCGGCCCTGGGCCGCAACCGGAAGATCCTGTCGGGGCTCCAAGCGCAGTTCCCGAAGCTCGTGCACACACACGCCATCGACCTGCGCGAGGCAGCCGATCTGGAGCGAGTGGCACAGGCAACACAGTCAGGCGGGGTCGCCGCCTTGATTCACTGCTCCGGTGTCTATCATACCGGGCAGATTGCAAGCGCACCCGTAGCCGACCTGGATGACCTCTATCAGTCCAACGTGCGCGCCCCCTATGCATTGACGCAGGCTCTGCTCCCTGGGCTCATCCGCGCGCGCGGGCACGTGATCTTCATCAACTCCTCTGCCGGTCTTTCACATCGGCCGCGACTGAGCGGTTATTCTGCGACTCAGCATGCGCTGCGGGTGATGGCGGACTCCTTGCGCGATGAGGTCAATCCGCAGGGTGTACGCGTCACGAGCCTCTACCTCGGGCGCACGGCCTCGCAGCGCATGGCCCGGATCTTCGCCGGGGAGGGCCGCAGCTACACTCCGGAGCTGCTGCTGCAGCCCGAGGACATCGCCGCCACGGTGCTACAGGTTCTCAAGCTCAACTCGCGGGCGGAAATCACGGATTTGAGCATTCGCCCGTCCCGCAAGTCGTACTGAAGACATTTCCCAGTGACCGCAACTGCTAGCTCAACGCGCGCGGACGCCAGCCGCATCGTTCCCGGAACCGAGCGGCGGGTGCTCCTGCTGTCGATGCGACGCCTGGCGAACCTCGTCGCCTACTGCACCCAGTACGAATTCGAGGATCTCATCGCCGAAGTGACGGGCGCCGATAGAGTCGAGGTTGCCGGCGAGCAGTCGCTGGAGCTGTCCCGGCGGGCGTACAAGCTCGTCCGCCTGACCAGCGGCTCGCAGGATCTTGCGCGGCGCCTCGCGCCCTCACCCTCGACGGTGCTGCTCGATCGGGATTACGAGCTGTTCTGCCCGGTCTTCAACCACACCCATGAGCTCTATGCGCTCGCAAGCGTCCCGAACTGGCGCGAGCGCTGCCGCGTGGCCGTCTGCTGGATCAACGAGGTCTGGGCGCACCTCCTGCCGCGCTATCTGGTCGAGCTTCTGGGTCGATTCGACCATATCTTCCTCGGGATGCGTCACGCGGTGGAGGATGTGGCACGGATCTCCGGCCGCCCGTGCAGCTACTTGCCGCTTGCGGTCGATGTCGTGCGCTTCTCGCCCTGGCCGGACGCGCCCGCGCGCAGCATCGATGTGTGCAACATCGGACGCCGATCGCCCGTGACGCACGAAGCGCTCGTGCGTCTGGCCAGCGCACGCAAGATCTTCTATTACTTCGACACCTTCGCCGAGGGAGCGGGCCAGTACAAGAACCAGCGCACATTCCGCGTGGCGAACCCGGCAGAGCATCGTCTGATGCTTTCGAACGTGCTGCGGCGAGCGCGCTACTACATCGTCGCCCGCAGCCGCATCAACGATCCGGCCTTCGCCAACCGCGGCGAGGAGATCTCCAGCCGCTTCTACGAAGGCGCGGCGGCAGGCGCCGTGATGCTGGGCGAGCCGCCAAGCACGCCGGAATTCGAAAGACAGTTCGGATGGCCGGACGCGATTGTCCGGATGCCCTTCGACTGTCCTGACGTGGCACAGGTGCTGCGCGACCTCGACAGCGACCCCGAGCGGCTCGCCCGGATCGAGCGCGACAATTTCTGCAACGCCGCCTTGCATCACGACTGGGTACACCGGCTCGCCTCGATCTTCGCGGCCGCGGGTGTGACGCAAACCCCGGCGATGCTCGAGCGTGAACGCCTGCTGCGACAGCTCGCCGAGCAGGCCGCACAATCACGCCGGCCGGCACGATCGATCGCCGCAGGAGTGGCATGAAGCCCATCAGGATCGCGCTCTACGGAAATTTCGGAGCCGGAAATCTGGGGAATGAGGTCACTCTCCAGACCGCCATCGAGCAGATCCGCAGGCGCTGGCCCGACTCGCGACTGACGTGCCTGTGCACCGATCCCGGCGACGTTCACTCGCGTCATGGGATCGCTGCATTCCCATCCGTCTCGCGCGATCCGGACTGGTCGTGGACCGCGCTCGAGTCCACCGCAGAATCGACGCCCCAGTCGCCGCCGGCACGGGTCGTGCGTCGCAGCGGCCTCCTGGGGGCGCTTGCGAGGCTGGGCCGCATTCTCCTCCGACGCATTCCGCTGGAGCTCCTGCACTGGGCTCGAAGCTTCTGGGTCGTCAGTCGCACCGACCTCCTGGTCGTTCCGGGAACCGGGATCGTGACGGACTCCTGCGGACCGTGGGTGTGGCCCTACGAGCTCTTCAAGTTCTCCGTGCTCGCGGCCGTGTGCGGCGCGCGAATCGTGTTCCTGAGTGTCGGAGCCGGTCCGGTGCAACGCCCGCTCAGCCGCTGGTTCATCCTGCGCAGCCTCGGCCTGGCTCGCTATCGCAGCTACCGCGACGAGGACTCCAGGCAGTACCTCGAGCGGATGGGGTTCGATGTGAGCACCGATTCGGTGTGCCCCGACCTGGTCTTCGGCCTCACCGGCCCGCCCATCGACCTGCGCCCCGAGCTGCCTCACCCGCGTACGCGGGTGATCGGCGTGGGGCTCAAGGATTACTCGGTGCCCCAGGAGGGCACGGAGGATGCAAGCTACCGCAGATACCTCGACCTCATGGCGAGCTTCGTACGGTGGCTTCTCGAGCATGGATACACGGTTCGGCTGCTGATCGGAGATGCGCAGTACGACACGCGCGTGAGGGAGGAGCTGCTCGCTCTGCTCACGCGGACCGGTGTCGCCACCGATGGCGCGCGCGTCATCTCACAGCCGGTCGCAACGGTCGAGGAACTGCTGCGCCAGATCGAAGAGACCGATGCGGTGGTCTCTCCCCGGTATCACAACCTCGTGCTGGCCCTGCTGCTCGACAAGCCGGTGCTCGCCCTCTCGGACCTCGCCAAGGTCGATGCATTGCTGAGCGAGTTTGGGCTGCCGCAGTACCGGATGGGGCTGGACGCTGCGCAGCCTGATGCCCTCATCTCCCGGTTCACGCAGCTGCAGGGCGAGGCGGAGCGGCTCGAGACCTACATCCGCCAGCAGGTCGCGCGCTATCGGGAGGCCGTTAACGCGCAGTACGAGACATTGTTTCCGCAGGCGGGCGCTGTGGCTGCCCAGCTCGCGCATCGCTGAGGCTGCGGTGCGGCCGCGCGCGGGACGCAACAGCGCGGCGGCCTACTGGTGCGGGGTCCTACTGCACAAGCTCGTCTGCTATGGCTCAAAGCGCCGGCAGTACCTCGGCACCTACTTCCTGCGCAACCGCGCCCAGCTCGAACAGCTGCGTCGCCTGATCACGGTCAGGCCCGGCGGCTCCGAGATCCGCGTTGCGATTCTCGGCTGCAGCATCGGAGCCGAGGTCTACTCCGTGCGATGGGCGATTCGCTCGGCGCGGCCGGACCTGCAGGTCAAGGTGTGCGGGGTGGATACCTCGGCCGCCGTGCTCGAGGTGGCCGCTCGGGCCGTCTATAGCGATGCGGTATCGGGGATGGTCGCGCAGCCGATCTTCGAGCGGCTGACCGAAACCGAGCGGACGGAGATCTTCGATTGGCAGGCGGGAGTTGCCACCGTGAAACCCGCGTTCCGCGAGGGAGTGAGCTTTCACCTGGACGATGCGGCCGACCCGATGCTGCTCGATGCTCTGGGTCCGCAGGACATCGTGATGGCCAGTAATTTCCTGTGCCACATGGTCCCTGCGAAGGCCGAGGAGTGCCTGCGCAATCTCGTGCGGCTGGTCGCACCGGGTGGCTATGTGTTCGTCGTTGGCGTCGATCTCGACGTGCGCGCGAAGGTTGCGCGCGAGCTCGGCTGGCGCCCGGTGACCGATCTCCTGAGAGAGATTCACGACGGCGATCCCTCGCTGCGCCGGGACTGGCCGTGGAGATGGTGGGGACTCGAGCCCCTCAACGAGCGCCGAGCGGACTGGCAGCTGCGCTACTCAGCGGCGTACCAGGTGAGCGGCGGGCGGTAAGCGCTCAGATCCCGCCGAGCCGCAACTTGCGGCCGTGAAATGCTTCGGCATACCCGCTCGCCGAGCGGCACTCGATGCCCCGCAGCCGCAGCAGGCTCATGAAGGTCTCGCGCGTGAACCAGTCGCGACCGCGCTGGGAGCGGTGACAGCGCAGCAGCGCTGCGATCTTGTTGCGCGCCTGCGCCACGCTCACCGAGATATACACGTTAGGCTGCCCGAGGCCGCCGTCCCACTTCGGGATCTCGTATTCCAGTACCACGTGGTCGCGGAAGGTATTCCACACCAGCTCGTTGACGATGCGATGGTCCTGGTGCCGGTCATCGCGCTCGTGACAGAGGATCAGGTCGGGGCGCGGGGCGCTCTTCAAGCCCTCGACGAACTGCTTCACCTCGCCATAGCGCGCCGGGAACCGCCCGTCGGGAAAGTTCCCGAACGAGAGCTCCCCGCGCGCTCGCGGCGCGACCAATGCCTCCATAGCGGCCTGCGTTTCGGATCTGCGCTCCGGCGTACCGCTCAGCACGACCCAGTGGATCCGCACGTGCCTGGATGCCTGCAAGGCCAGCAGGCTCGCCCCGCAGCCGATCTCGATATCGTCACAGTGCGCCCCGAGACACAGGATGTGCCGGGGACCGCGGCCGGAGGATCGCAGGACGAGGTCGAGCACCTATTCACCGTTGGCCGGATGGCGCGCCCACTTGATCCAGGGACACTGTCCGCGGGCTTCCATGCGGTCGAAATTGATCTTGTCCTTGAAGGTGTCCATGGCCTGCCAGAACCCCGACCACCGGAATGCGGCGAGCTTCTGCTCGGCGATCAGCCGCGCGAAGGGCTTCTCCACGAGCTCATCGCCCTCGTTGATGTAGCGAAAGATATCCTTCCGGAACACGAAGAAGCCGCCGTTGATCCACATGTCCTGCTCCGGCAACGCGCCAATGTGGACGACCAGGCCGTCGGAGGCCGTTTGCACGGCGTGGAAGCTCGCCGAGCTGCGGACCGCGGCGAAGGTGCCCACCACATCGCGACGCTGGAAGTCCGCGATGAGCTCATCGAGCGGCAGATCCGAAAGTCCGTCGGCATAGTTGGCGAGAAAGGTCTCCTCGCCTTCGAGATGCCTGCGGGCGCGCAGCAGCCGTTGGCCGATATTGCTGTGCAGTCCGCTGTCGACGAACGTGATCCTCCACCCTTCGGTGTCCCGGCTGTGCAGCTGCACTCGCCGGTCCTGCCGCCCCACCCCCTCGAGGGTGAAGTCATTGGTCATGGCCTCATCGTAGTTGAGGAAGTACTCGCGCACGAGATCGCCGCGGTACCCCAGGCAGAGAATGAAGTCCTTGTGCCCGTAATGCGCGTAGTAGCGCATCAGGTGCCAGATGATCGGCCGGTAGCCGATGTTCACGAGCGGCTTGGGGATGGTATCGGAGTGCTCGCGCAAGCGCGTGCCGAGACCCCCGCAAAAGAGCACCACTTTCATTGTTATGATTTCCTCTTAGGGCGTTTTCTCTGTTTCCGATGCGCCGCCGGCCGTCGCGGCCTTGCGGCCGACCGCAGCAGTTTTGCGTGCTCCAGCGCTACCGCCGCCTCGCGCAGCGTCTCGAACTGCAGGCCCGAGCGGCGGGCGATGTCGAGCAGCGACCGCGACCCGTCCGACTGGTTCAGCACCCAAAGCAGCGCATGCTCGCGTTGCGCAGGACTGCGTCCCCCGACGCTCCCGTACAGGCCGCGCTTGCCGAGCAACGGCTCCCCCTTGGGGCTCAGGTTGACGTATCGCGCATTCTCCTCGAGCACCGTGACGATGCGCTTGCAGGCCTCGTAGCTCTGCTCGAGGTATTCGGGCCTGATCAACGAGAGGTTGTCCCCCGAGCTGTGGTACTCAGGATAGCCTCCATTGACCGAGCGCGTGAGCCGGCCGACCGGCAAATTGAATCCGGGCGAGCAGAGCTGGCGCTCATCGTACCCGTAAGGGGAGAATGGAATGACCCGCGATTGCGGGTCGATGAGGGGCAGCACGTAGCTCGCCACGGAGTCGATCTCCGCTGTCTCGCGCCGGCTCATCTTGTAGGTGAGCGGCCCCGGGTCCCCGAGCAGGGCGAGGATCAGCCCGTGGCGCACGCGATGCAGCTGCGACTCGTTGCGCTTGAGCCAGCAGAGCGAGCCGATGGTCCCGGGAGCCAGGACCAGGCGATAGGTGTAGCGGCGCGGCTCGCTCGCAAGCCACGCACCGAGTGCCGATGCGATCGAAAGACCGCTCGTGTTGTCGTTCGCAAGCGAGGGATGGCACACGTGGGCAAAGAGCAGGACCTCCTCGCGCGTGCGCCCGGGAATCACAGTCTCCCCGTAGGTCAGGGAGCCGCGCGCCAGGCGGCTCTTGATGTCCACCCGGTAGCTTCCCGCGGCAAGCCGCTCCCGATCGGCGTGGCGCATGCAAAATCCCCAGGTGCGCCGGTAGTAGCTCGTCCGGTATGGGATCCAGTCGGGGTGCTCGGGCAGGGTGTGGATCCGCGGCAAGAGCTCCTCGCGGGACAGGGAGACACCGGCGGGCTCGGAGTAGCTGACGATGTGCAGGTTGTGTTCCTTGAAGTCGATCACGCGGCGTCCGTGGGCGTCGGTGACCGCTGCATCCTCGATGTTCCACTCGAGGGGCACCTCCCAGTCGAACACCCGTGCGCCGCTTGGGACCTCGTGGACCTTCAGCGGCATCCGCTCACCCACGAGGCGCAGCGTCTGACGCACACCATCCCCGGTGATACTGCGGCAGATCGGGTACAGCCTGCTCGCGAAATCGTACAGCTCGCGACCCGATCCGAGCGTCATGGCTGCTCGGGCGCCGCCAGAGCATGCCGAGCGAGCTCCTGCTCGAATGCGGGGCGATCGAAGTCCGGATACCCAGCGTCGCGATCGTTGATGACGACCTCGGTGAGGGGCCATTCGATCCCGAATATCGGGTCGTTCCAGCGCACACCGGCACCCAGATCAGGTGCGTAGAAATCGCTCATCTGGTAGAGCACCTCGGTGCGATCCACCAGGGTCTGGAATCCGTGCGCAACCCCGGGCGGGATGAACACCGCATCGCGGGACTCCTCATCGAGGACCACGGACTGATGCGCCAGGTATGTGGGCGACTGCGGCCGAAGGTCGAGCAGCACATCGAACAGCCGGCCGCGGATGCAGCGCACGAGCTTGCCCTCGCGCGAGGGCGGCCACTGAAAATGCATGCCACGCAGGGTGCCGCGGCGCTCGTTGTAGGAGATGCTCGCCTGCACCAGCTCATGCGGGATTCCGTGCACGCTGAACTCCCCCGCGCAGAACGTGCGGGCGAAGAATCCGCGTGCGTCCGATTTCCTCTCTATTCCGACCCGCACGGCTCCCGGAATGTGCAGGCTCTCAAACAGCATTCCACTGCCAGCGGAAGTCGGAATCGATTTGGTGCGTGGACTGCAGGTAGCGCAGCTGCTTCAGCCGCGTGAAGGCGCGAAACTGATACGTGTCGGGCGCCATGGCGATGCGCTCGTACACCTGGCGCAGCTCGCGGGCTCCATCCCGCGCGGTGTGCCGGCACTCGAAGCCCGGCAGCTCGCGATGGATCTTGTCGAAGCGCACACGGTAGCTGCGGTTATCACCGCCGCTCGGTCCGACGCTGAGCTCACAGCCGGGGAACTCCTCGGCGACGATCTGCGCAAGCTCACGCACCCGGTAGTTCTCGGAGTTCTGTCCGACGTTGAAGATCTTGCCTCTGACCGCATCCTCCGGCGCGATGAGCGAGCGATAGATCGCCTCGCAGATGTCCTCGATGTGCACGACCGGCCGCCAGGGGCTCCCGTCGCTCACCATGGCGATGCGGTGCGTGGTGTGCGCCATCGCCGTCAGGTCGTTCAGCACGATATCGAATCGCATGCGCGGCGAGGGTCCGTAGGCCGTCGCGTTGCGCAGGAAGACCGGGCAGAAATTCGCGCCGCTCATCTTTCCCACGTCGCGCTCGACCAGCACCTTGCATTCGGCATAGGCCGTCTGTGGGTTCGGGGGGGTCTGCTCGTCGAGGAAGTCGCCCGTCCCTGCGCCGTAAACGCTGCACGAGGAGGTGTAGACGAAGCGGCGAATGCCGCGCTTGAGCGCCGTCTCGGCCAGCGCGACGGAGCCTTGGTGATTGATGCGGTGCGTCACCGCCGGGTTGTTCTGGCCCAGCGGATCGTTCGAGAGCTCCGCGAGGTGCGCAACGGCCTCGCAGCCCTCCAGATCCGCGCTGGTGATATCGCGCAGATCCTTGTTGATGGTGCGCGGCTGCACCCGCATGCGCCGATCGTCGCTGAAGAGCCAACCGTCGCGGTAGTAGCCCGTATCGAGCCCCACCACGTCGAGGCCTCGATCGATGAGGTAGGGTGCCAGCACGGCACCGATGTAGCCGTGCACTCCCGTGACGAACACGCGCATGAAGTCCCTCCGTCCGACCTTTTCGTTTTGGCCCAGCCGGCGCATCTCGCGCGGTTGGGAATCATTATCGATCGATCATTCTAGCCGAGTTCGTCGCATCAAAATCCGATGTGGCTCACATCACGGGGAGGCAGAAGCCGATCCTGCGAATACATAATTCGATGATGTGCGTATGACCCTTGCGGGGCGGCTGCTCGTGGATCCGGGCTGAAGGAATTTCATGCTGCTGCCCAGCTTGCGCGCCCGACCACGGACCGGATATAAGGCTGCCCTGAAGTTGCGTCCGAGTTGCCCCCGCTCTAGGGTCTGCAGGGCGGGCTCTGGCGGCTCGACGGCCGCCGAAAACCATAAAGATGCCTCACCGGTTGAGCTCCTCGTCAAGCCGTGCTCCGGAGGCTGCACACTGGCTATTCATGGTCGTGGCGGCGGCCCTTCTCTGCGCGCATTTTCTCCTCGTCGGAGTGCCGAGCGGATCCGACGCAAGCCTGCATGGCCTTTATCAGTACTACTTCAGCCGTCAATTCTGGGACGGGGATCTTTACCCGCGCTGGCTCGCCGAGGCGAACAAGGGCTATGGCAGCCCCATCTTCCTCGTGCAATACCCGCTCCCCTACCTCGTCACGGCATTGCTGCGTCCGATCCTCTCGTTTGCGCACACACCCATCCGCGAGTCACGCGAGCTCGGGGTCTATTGCTTCCTGATGTTCGCCGGCGCGGCGCTGACCGCCCGGTACTGGCTGCGCGGCCGATGCACCCCGGCTGCCGCAACGCTGGGTGCGCTCATCTACATCACCCTCCCCTATACGCTCGGAATGATCCTCTACAGTCGCGTGGGCCTCGGAGAGCTGACCGCACTGGTGTGGATCCCGCTGATCCTTGCGATTTGCGATCGCGCCGATCAGCTGCGGCTCGGGACCGTCAGTGCGATGGGCGTCGCGATCGCGCTCCTGTGGCTCAGCAACCTGATGTACGTTCTGCTGCTCATCCCGGTGCTCGTGCCCTACGCACTGCTCTGCGGGCGGAACGCCGCAGCGACGGTGGCGCTTGGATTTGCGCTCTCCATCTGTCTCGCCGCCGCGTACCTGTTTCCTCTGGCAGCCTACGAGCATTTCTTCGACATGCGCGCCTACGTAGCGCACTACGCCTTTGCGGAGTTCGCGCGCAGCATGGCCTACATCAGCTCGGATGAGGCGCGGCATGGCATGTTCATCCCGGCAGCTGCGATCACGCTCGGCCTGTTTCTGGGGAGCGGTGCCTACATCTGGCGCGGCGGCGGCAAACCGGCCGCTCGGCTCGCATTGCTGCTGATGATGCTGGTGGGGCTTGCGATGCTCATACCGGGCCTCGGTCCCCGCGTCATCGCCTCGAGCGGACTTACCACCACGGGCTTCGAGAGCTTCTCCTCCTACTCGATGAACGTTCTGTTCAGCGCGCTGCTCACTCTCGGCCTCGCGTTGCTCGCGTACAGTCGCTTGGCCGGCGAGCCACGGGATTTGCGGCGCGAGAGGCTGCTGGTCGTCGCGTGCTGCGTCGCGCTCTTCATGATGCTTCCGTGGAGCGCCGTCCTATGGAGAACCGTTCCCGTGATGCAGGTCATTCAGTTCCCCTGGCGGATCAGTGAGATTCTCGCGGTCACCGCCGTCGGGGTGTTTGCCGCGGGCCTCGACGATGCCCGCAGCCGGGGCCCCATCCCGGGCAAGCCCACGCGTGCCGCGATTCTCGCCGCTGCGCTGATCGTCGTCGTAACCGGCGCTGCGGTGTGGCGCGCGGATGCGCGGTTCGGCGCACTGGGCGCGCCTCCGGGCGAGCACCCGGACGTGTGGGTCGATCCGCTGTACGTGGCCTACGTGCCGGCACCCGAGCTGGCGGGATTCGCACGGCGCGTCGGCGCGTCGATCAATCGGTACCAGCCGGATGAGCTGGTTCGCTCGGGCAGCGGTGTTCGCGGGGCTGAAGGCTCGAGGGGCTTGCAGGCGATGCTGGTGAGCGGTACCGGTCAAGCCTCACTCGAGCGCCTCGGCCCGCGCAAGCTTCGCATCTCTGCGCGCTGCACATCGGATTGCCGGGTGCAGGTCGGACAGCTCTACTTTCCGCTGTGGAGAATCGCCTCGCGGCCCGACGCTCCGCCTGCGAGCGCGCTCTCCCATTCCCCGGAGGACCTGATTCAGGTTTCATTGAAGCCCGGAGCTCACAGCTTCCTGCTGGTCTACGGTGGCGG
Organism: Steroidobacteraceae bacterium; assembly: GCA_035524075.1. Lineage (GTDB taxonomy): Bacteria > Pseudomonadota > Gammaproteobacteria > Steroidobacterales > Steroidobacteraceae > JASHUC01. Next base: position 49,344 of record DATKPP010000061.1, read on the forward strand.
GCTCATCGAGCAGGCGGGCGACGTCCTGAGCATCGCATCGCTCGTGCTCATCCTGCTCGCATGGACCTACGTCCGCGTGAGGCTCTGGATGGGGCGAGCACCCGCTGCCGCGGGTTAGCCGCTCGTGGCGAGCGGCCGGCTTCGGTCAATCGAGCACTTGCACGCTCGGGATGGGCACGACGAATTTCCCGCCCCAGCTGCGCACGCCCCCTTCGGCACCGAGCTGCTGGATGATCTCCTCCTTCAGATTCCACGGCAGGAGGAGCACGTAGTCCGGACGAGCCTCGATCAGGCGCTCGGGGGCGAGGATCGGAATGTGAGTCCCGGGGGTGAACTTGCCTTGCTTGTACGGATTGCGATCCACGGTGAAATCGAGAAAATCGTTCCGGATGCCGCAGTAGTTGAGCAGGGTATTGCCCTTCCCCGGCGCACCGTATCCCACGATCTTCTTGCCGCGACCCTTGGCATCGATGAGAAACTCGAGCAGCGCACGCTTGGTGGCGCGAACCTGCCCCTCGAAGGACAAATAGCGCTCCAGCCGGTCATACCCCTTGCGGGCCTCCAGCTCGAGCAGGTCGGTCACTCGCGAGCCGACGGGCTTCGTGCCGTCGGCTGCATGACGGGCGTAGATGCGCAGCGAGCCACCGTGCGTAGGTAGCTGCTCCACGTCGAACATCGTCAAGCCGTGAGCGGCAAAGATTTTCGTGACCGTCGTGAAGGAGAGATAGCTGAAATGCTCGTGGTAGATGGTGTCGAACTGATTGAGCTCCATGAGCTGCATCAGATGGGGAAACTCCATCGTGATGACGCCATCGGCCTTCAGCAATACCTTCAGCCCGGTCACGAAGTCGTTGATGTCGGGCACGTGCGCCAGGACGTTGTTGCCGATCAGCAGATCCGGCGCGCCGAATTCGCTACGGATCTGCGTGGCCGAGTTGCGCCCGAAGAACGGCGTGATCGTGCGGATGCCTTTCGCAAGGGCTGCCTGCGCGACGTTCTTGGCCGGCTCGATGCCGAGCACCGGAACGCCACGCGCAACGAAGTGCTGCAGGAGATAGCCGTCGTTGCTGGCGATCTCCGCGACGAGGCTTGCGCGCCCGATGCCAAAGCGAGTGCCGACCTGCTCGCTGTAGCGCCGGGCGTGCTCGACCCAGCTGTCGGAGTAGGACGAGAAGTACGCGTACTCGGAGAAGATATCCGAGGGGGCGACGAATTCCTCGAGCTGCACGAGCAGGCAGTTGCTGCAGACGTAGGCTCGCAGCGGATAGAACGGCTCCATCGCGTTGAGCTGCTCGGGCGTGATATGAGTTTGACATAAAGGCGACATCCCAAGATCGACGAAGACGTGATTCAAGGGATGGCGACAGAAGCGGCAAGGTGGGGGTGTCATGCGTGCGAAGTATGCCTGTAGTCCTCCGGCACGTCACACGCGAAAGTGAACGCTGCGTCACACATGGAACGTGGACCTCGCCTGGGTGCTGCCCGGTGGGACTCGTGTACAGTGCCCACCCGGCGGCTTCGTATGAATGCCGTACGAATCTAATTCCGAGCTCCTGATGCCAGCACATTCCCTCAAGCGCGTGACGAAAGCGATCATTGCGGCGGCGCTGCTCGGGGCTCTCGTGCTCGCGATCCTGATCGTGCCGGACTATCGCTGGCGTGCCATCGTCACGGCGCGCAAGCTGACCGGGCTGCTCTCGGATGTGAGCTGGCGCGACCTCGGCGATATCGCACGCCCCGGCTCCGGCTTCGCGCTCCGACACCTTGCCGGGTCCGGCAACCCCTACGCCACCATCCAGAATCCGCACACCAGCGCTGCGGACCGCTCACGCGGTCGCGAGCTCTTCGCGCAGAACTGCGTGAAGTGTCACGGGCCCTTGGCAAGGGGCGGCTTCGCCCCAGCGCTCATCGGGCGCGCGTTCATTCACGGCGACAGCGACTGGGCCGTTTACCGGACGATCACGCGCGGCGTGCCGGGTACCGCCATGGTGGGCGGCTTGATCGACCGGCGCGATACCTGGCGCGTCATCGCCTACCTGCGTGATCTGCGCGAGACGCGCGGCGCGCGGCGCGCGGACATCTCCGAGCAAGTCAACGCAACCGTGGGCCCCGCGCCGGATGCGACGGCTGCAAGGCTGCTGCAATCCTCGAGCGAGGTGGGCGAGTGGCTGCTGCCCACGGGCGGCTATGACGGCCAGCGCTTCTCACGCGACACCCAGCTCAACGTCGGCAACGTCTCCGGGTTGGCGGTGCAGTGGATCCATCAGTTCGCAACCACCTCCGCGCCGAACGAGTCCGTTCCCGTGGTCTCGGGCAACTATCTCTACGTCTCGCTGCCCCCCGCAACGGTCTACGCGCTCGATGCACGCTCGGGCGCAGAGGTGTGGCACTACACCCGCGCCATCCCTTCCGACTTTCACGTCTGCTGCCTCGCCACCACACGCGGCGTCGCCGTGCTCGGTCAGCGCGTGTACTTTGGAACCCTCGATGCGCACCTGGTTGCGCTCGATGCGAGCTCCGGTCGGGTGCTCTGGGACCAGGCCGTCGCCGACTACAAGATCGGCTACAGCATCACCGCAGCACCTCTTCCGGTCGGCGATCTGGTCATCACCGGAATTGCCGGATCGGAGTTTCCCATCCGCGGCTTCATCAGTGCCTACGATGCGGCGACGGGCGCCCTGCGCTGGCGATTTCGCACGGTGCCCGAGCCCGGCGAGAAGGGCAGTGAGACCTGGGGAAGGGACTCCTGGAAGACCGGTGGCGCAGCCACCTGGGGCATCGGCGCCTACGATCCGGCGCTGGGATTGCTCTACTGGGGCGTTGCAAGCGCCGCACCGGATTTCGACGCCTCGCTTCGGCCCGGGGACAACCTGTACGCCAACTGTCTCCTCGCGCTCGATGTGCGCACGGGCAAGCTCGTGTGGTACTTCCAGTTCCTGCCGGGGGACGATCACGACTGGGATTCCACTCAAACACCCTCATTGATCGATGTGCAGGAGAACGGGCACGTCGCGCCGCTCGTGGCGGTTGCCAATCGGGGCGGCTTCTTCTACGTGCTGGATCGCAGGACGGGGCGATTCATCCGCGCGGCACCGTTTGCCAAGCAAACGTGGGCTGCGGGCCTCACCGCCTCCGGACGCCCGATCCGCATGCCGAAGTCCTCACCGAGCGCGCAGGGCACCTTCCTCTACCCCAGCGTCAATGGCGCAACCAATTGGTGGCCTTCCTCGTACAGCCCATCGACCGGTTTGTACTACGTCAACGTCGAGGATGGCGGCGGCCTGTTCTTCACCAAGAAGGACCCCGGGGCGAAGCCGGGACGCATGTATATCGCGGGCACGACCGCCTACGGTGACTCGTTCTCGGACCTGGTGAAAGCCATCGACCCCCTCACGGCGACGGTGCGCTGGGAGCGGCGCAACTCCACGGTGACCAGTGCGCCGCGCGGAGGCCTCCTCGCCACCGCCGGCGGTCTGCTTTTCGGCTCCGATGGCCCGCAGCTCTACGCTCTGGAGGCCTCAACGGGGCGGCAGCTGTGGTCGTTCAACGCCGGCGGACACATCAGCGCACCGCCCATGACCTTCCGGATCGGCGGCCAGCAGCTGATCGCAGTGGTCGCAGGGCAAGACCTCATCACGCTCGCCCTGCCGCCGATCGCCAGCTCGAAGCGCTAGGGAAGCTCTGCACAGGTCGTCATGAGTGAAGGATACTGTGTGCAGTGAGCAATAGCCTTCAATAAGGGGTAGGGATGAAGCAGACGACCTTCGCGTCGGCCGCCTGGGAGAAGAAGGGAAAGGTAACGCGCCGGG
>DATKPP010000062.1:0-3162 GCA_035524075.1 Steroidobacteraceae bacterium
GAAGGTGAACTGCCAGCTGCCGCCTTGCAGCACCCCGAAGGAGAGCAGGATCGCGATCGCTCCCAGATGGGCCATGAGCAGGTAGATGAAGCCGGCGCGACGGATCTCGGGGATGCGGTGCTGCGTGGTCACGAGGAAGTAAGAAGAGAGCGCCATCACCTCCCAGGCCACCATGAAGCCATAGGCGTCGTCGGCGAGCAGTACCCAGCCCATGCTGGCGAGGAACAGGTGGTATTGCAGGCAGAGCAGTCCCGGCGCGGTACCCTCACCCTGCCTGAAATAGCCTCCGGCAAAGACGGAGACGCCGGCGGACGAGGCTCCGAGGAGCAGAAGGAAGAGGCTCGAGAGCGGATCGAGCCGCAGATGGAAAGGCAGGTCGGGGAGACCCAGCGGCAGAACGAGCCGTTCGGTACCACCGGCGAGCAGGCTCGAGCCCGCAAGCGCCGCGAGCGCGAGACCGAGCAACGCGCCAAGCGGAAAAAGCGTCCTGCCCGCAAAGCGCACGCTGGAGGACCGCAGCAGGCCCGCAAGGCCGATAAGAATCCACGCCGCAAGCAGTGCGGCACAGCCCGTCAATGGCGATGGGAGAATCGTGGTCACAGAGGATGAAACCGACGGTGCATCGTATTATCATTTGATGCACCTCAAATGTGAAGCGGATTTCGTTCCGTGGCACCTGAAGACCGCACCGCCCGACTCACGATCCTGATAGATCCCCGCAAGAAGGCCGTCTTCGAGCGGCTCTGCGCCGAGGAAGACGCGACGCCCTCCCAGGTCGTACGGCGCCTGATTCGCGCCTACATCGAGGAGAGGCAGGGCGCACCCTGGCGGCCCGAGCCCCAAGGGAGCGCGCTCCCCGCCCAGCGCCGGCGCGCCTCGAAGCCGCGCAGCTCCAAGCAGCCGTGAGTGCGCGGATTGCGCTCGAAACCGCCACCTCCTGAATGACGACCCGCTGCTACTCAACATCGACGAGATAATGAGGCGGTTGCCGCATCGCTACCCGTTTTCTACTCGTTGACCGAGTGCTGGAGTGTCAGATCGAAGCTGACTGGAAAGCCGACGCTCGCGGCTCGCGGCGGCTTTGTAGGAGCCTCGCGCGCGGCGCTCAGTAAGTTGGGCGTGGCCTGGGAGCCGTCAGACTTGGAGCGTGCGTACGACGGAGGTCGATCAACTCAAGTACCGATCAATGCCGTCGTTCGGGTGAAGGGCCGCTTCTCTCGACGCCTCGGCTATCGTGGCAACACGCTGGTGGTCGAGCGATAGAGCGGCCAAGTGAGCCAGATTCTCGGCGCGAATGCCCTCGCGCTAGAGACCGATACTGCCCTGCATGATCCCGCCGTCCGCGAAGATGGTGGTGGCCGTGAGGTAGCTTGCGCCCTCTCCGCTCAGGAACCCCACCACGCTCGCGATCTCCTCCGGACGCGCCAGGCGTCCGAGGGGAATCGCGGCGTCCAGTTTCGCCAGTAGGGCCGGTTGTTGCATCGTCTGCAGATTGATCGGCGTCGCCACCGCGCCGGGGCCGACCCCGACTACGAGGATCTTGTGCTGGGCAAGCTCCACGCCTGCGGTCCGCGTCAACATCCGCATGCCACCCTTGCTGACACAGTAAGCGGTATTGCCGGGCATCGGCCAGTCCTCGTGGACCGAGCTGATGTTGATGATACGGCCGCCGCCCCCCTGCCTGATCATCTGCTTGGCCGCGAGCTGGATGCCGAAGAAGGCACTCTTGAGGTTGACGGCGAGCACGCGATCGTACTGCTCCTCGGTCGTCTGCAGCACCGAGGTGCGCGATTCGACACCGGCGTTGTTGATCATGATGTCCAGCCGACCGAAGCGGCTGACTGCCGTATCGATGAGCCTTTGCAGATCGCCGATTCTGCTCACATCGGCGTCGACTCCGACGGACTGATCGCCGAGCTTCGCGATTTGCTGCTCGAGCGCTTCGGTGGCCTCGGGTTGCGCCACGTAATCGATGACGATTCGGGCGCCCCGGCGGGCCAGCTCGAGAGCGATCGCCTTGCCGATCCCGCTGTTGCCTCCGGTCACGATGGCAACCTTGTCTTTCAGATCCATCGCATCCACCTGCACTGATTCGCACTGCCGAACGGGCACGCCCCGCGCATCGCTAACTTAGAAGATTGTGGGCCCGTACTCCAGCGCAGCCTTCGCCTGTGGGGCTGCGGCCCGTCGCGGCACGCGGCGTGCTGCCGCGCCTATCACCCGGACTGCGTGGCATTCTCGTGAGCGTCTGCGCTGCATCGATCGAAGTGGTACTCGATGCCCGAGCGTGTATCGGGGAGTCTCCGACGTGGTCGGCGCGCGAGCAGGTCCTCTACTGGATCGACGTGAAGCAGCCGGCGCTGCATCGTTTCGATCCACGAGGCGGTACGGCGCGCACCTGGGGCCTGCCAAGTGATGTCGGGGCTTTTGCGCTATGCGAGGCGGGCTCCGGCGCGGTGGTGGCGCTGCGCGATGGTATCTTCACGCTCGATTTTCGCTCCGGGGATCTCGAGCGCCTCGCTCCGCCCCCCTTCGACCGCTCGCTCTTCAGATTCAATGAAGGGGCCTGTGACCCGGCGGGGCGTTTCTGGGTCGGTGTCATGTTCGATCCGCTGCACGCGGCGGCAGGCAAGCCGCAGCGGGGGTCCTTGCACAGCTTTACCCTGCGCGGGGGCCTGCGGGCGGAGCCGGATGCTGCAGAACTGCACAATGGCATGGCGTGGAGTCCCGACGGCATCTCCTTCTATATCGCGCACAGCTACGAGCACGAGGTCTTGCGCTACGAATTCGACTCCGGGGCTGGCACGCTCGGCCGGTGCGAGCGCTTTACTCGGGTGCCGGAGCACCTCGGAGTGCCCGATGGCGCGGCCACGGATACCGAGGGCGGCTACTGGTGCGCTCTACACGGCGCGGGTCGTCTGCGGCGCTACGGCCCGGACGGACGACTCGATGCGGAGATTCTGCTGCCGGTGAGCCAGCCGACAATGTGCGCATTTGCCGGCGAAGCGCTGGATGTGATGTATGTTACGAGCGCGAGGGACAAGCTCAGTCCCGAGCAACTCGCCGCCGAGCCTCTGGCCGGGGCGCTGCTGCGCTTGCGTCCGGGCAAGTGCGGGATTGCGAGGCGCTGCACGGTTGCCTGAAGGCGGCAGTCGCGCCGGG
>DATKPP010000063.1:0-6565 GCA_035524075.1 Steroidobacteraceae bacterium
GCTGCATGCAGACGGAGGACTTCCGGCGCGCCTATCGCGCGTTCGTCGCGAAGCAGCGGCCGCAGTTCGAAGGGAACTGAGCGTGAGTGTGGCATCGGGTCGCATCGAGCCGCGAAGCCATCTCGCGACGCCCTTCTTCGAGCCGGCTCACCGCGAGCTTGCGGCCAGCGTCGATGCCTGGGCGCACGCGCACCTCTGCGCCGAGCGGCACGGCGAGGATCGCGCCGCCGTCGATGCCGCAAGCCGTGCCCGGGTGCGCGCCTTGGCTCACGCGGGCTTCACGCGCTACTGCGTGCCCCAAGCCGCAGCCGGCTCGCAGCCGCGCTTCGATGTACGCGCTCTCACGGTCATTCGCGAGACACTCGCCTGGCACGAGGGCCTCGCCGACTTTGCCTTCGCGATGCAGGGGCTCGGGAGCGGTGCAATCAGCCTGTCCGGCTCCCCCGGGCTGCGCGAGCGCTATCTGCCGCGGGTCATCGAAGGCACTGCGATTGCGGCCTTTGCGCTCTCCGAGCCGGGGGCCGGCTCCGATGTCGCAGCCCTCACGTGCCGCGCGCGCCGCGCCGGTGATGAATACATCCTCCAGGGCGAGAAGACCTGGATCTCGAACGGCGGCATCGCCGACTTCTACTGCGTGTTCGCCCGCACGAGCGAGCCGGAGATGCGCCCCGATGGCTCCACGAGCGCTCGCGGCATCAGCGCGTTCGTGGTGGATGCCTCATCCCCCGGCCTGCGTGCGGATGAGCGCATCGAGGTGCTCGCGCCGCATCCCATGGCGAGGCTCGCATTCGAGGACTGCCGCATTCCGGCCACCCAGCTCCTCGGGGCCGAGGGCGAGGGGTTCAAGCTCGCCATGCGCACGCTCGATGTCTTTCGCACCTCGGTTGCGGGCGCAGCCCTGGGGTTTGCCCAGCGCGCGCTCGACGAATCGCTGCGCCACGTGCGCGGACGGGCCATGTTCGGAGGTACGCTCGCGGACTTGCAGTTGACGCAGACGGCGCTTGCGGAGATGGCCGCCGAGATCGACGCTGCGCGCCTTCAGACGTACCGCACGGCGTGGCTGCGCGACCAGGGCGAGTCCGTGACCAAGGAGGTCGCCATGGCGAAGATGGCCGCGACCGAGTGTGCGCAGCACGTGATCGATCGAGCCGTGCAGCTCCTTGGAGCTCGCGGCCTCGTGCGCGGTGCGATCACGGAGCGACTCTATCGAGAGATCCGCGCGCTCAGAATCTATGAAGGAGCGACCGAGGTGCAGAAACTGATCATCGCGCGGGAGCTGCTCGCCTGCGCTGCGCGCTCATGAGCACGCCGCGCCGGCAGATCCTGCAGCCGCACGACTGGCCCGCGCCGCGTGGGTACAGCAACGGAGTGGCGGTCAGCGCGGGCCGCCAGATCTACGTGGCGGGGCAGATCGGCTGGGACGCGCAAGGCCGGCTGCGCAGCACGCGGCTCGCCGATCAGGTGCAGCAGGCTCTCGAGAACATCTGCGCCGTCCTTGCCGAGGCTGGCGCCGGTGCCGAGCACATCGTGCGGCTCACCTGGTATGTGACCAGCCGCGCCGAATACCACGCCGAGCTCAAGGCGATCGGCGCTGCCTACCGTGCCGTGATGGGCAAGCATTTCCCGCCGATGAGCGTGGTTCAGGTCGCCTCGCTCATGGAGGCCGACGCCAAGGTCGAGATCGAAGCCACCGCCGTGGTGCCGCAAGCGGAATAGTCCGTGTGGAGGCCCCCCGAGCGCATTCGACACGATCCGGTGAGCGGCCGATGGCCGAGCGCCGCCGAGGCGGCACGCTCGCGCCTGTTCTCGCCCATCCGCGTAGGAGCAATGACGCTCGAGCAACGGACCTGGGTGCCGGCCATGGTTCCCTGGCGCGCGAGCGACACGGGATTCGTCACCGAGGACGTGCAGGACTGGTACCGGTGCTTCGCACGCGGACAGCCGGGGGCACTGGTCGTCGAGGCGACGGGGATTCGCGACGTGCCGAGCGGTCCCCTGCTGCGCATCGGCGACGATCGCTTCGTGCCTGGCCTGCGCGAGCTCGTTCGCCTCATGCGCCAGGCCAGTGACGGCCACACGCGCCTGCTCATCCAGATCATCGATTTTCTCGCGATCCGCAGGCGCCCGGACCCCGCAAGATATCTTCAGGAGTTCCTCGCGATCTCTCCGGCGCACCGGCGTGCCATGGGCCGGACCGAGGCCAGCGATGCCGAGGTGCGCCGCTGGTTGAGCTCCCTCGAGCCCCCGGCCCTTGCGCAGGTGCTCGCGCCGCGCGAGCTCGAAGCACTCGAATACGGCGCCCGCGAGCGAGTCACCGACACTCACCTCGAGCACATCCGTGAGCTGCCGCGAACGTTGCCGCGCTGGTTCGCGCAGGCCGCTCGCCGCGCGCGCGCTGCGGGCTTCGACGGCGTCGAGCTGCATTTCGCGCACGCCTATACCATGGCTTCCTTTCTGTCGCGCCTGAACACCCGCGACGACGGCTACGGCGGCACGCTCGCAAACCGCGCTCGGTTGGCCCTCGAGGTCTTGCGGCAAGTCAGAGCCGAGGTCGGCCAGGATTTCGTGGTCGGCTGCCGGTTCCTCGCCGATGAGTGCATCGCGGGCGGCTCGGATGTCGAGGACGCGAGCTATTTCGGCTGCGAATTCGCGCAGGCCGGAATGGATTACCTCTCGCTCTCCCGCGGCGGCAAGTTCGACGATGCCCAGCAGCCGAAGGTGGGCCAAGCCGCCTATCCCTACACCGGCCGCAGCGGCTACGAGTGCATGCCTTCGTATTACTCCGACGCGCGCGGACCGTACGGACGTAATCTCGCGGCGACGGCTCGCATCCGGGCCGCCGTGCGCGCGAGGGGCCTCACCACCCCGATCGTTGCAGCCGGGGGTATCCACGGGTTCGAGCAAGCCGAGTAGGCGCTTGCGAGTGGTCAGGCCGACATCGCCGGCTTTGCCCGCCAGGCTCTCGCCGACCCCGACTGGTTTCGAAAGGTGGCCAGCGGGCGCGGTGCCGAGGTGCGCGTGTGCCTGTACACCAACTACTGCGAAGCGCTCGATCAGCGTCATCGACAGGTCACATGCGAGCTCTGGGATCGCGAGGCGCTCGGCGACTCCGAGGTCAAGCGCTCGGCTGACGGGAAGCGTCGCCTGACGCCTGCGCCCTGGTCCGGTTGAGGCTCTCGGGCCTCGGCCGACGATGCCCTCGTCAGTGCTTTCGCAGCCCTTTTTGCTTCAGGTCCTCATAGACGATCGCGAGCAGATAGGGTTGTTTGACCAGGTTTCCGCCCCACACCTTGTCGAGATCGTCGAGCGGATGCGAGGCGATGAGTGCCTGCTCCGACATCCCCTGCTCGATCGCGCGCGCAACTCGATTGCGCACTTGGCGCAGCATTCCCTGGTACACGCGAATATCCTCCCGAGTGGCGATATCTCCGTGGCCCGGGATGACCTTCGTGTGCGGCCCGCACAGCCGGTACAGGGTGTCGTAGAAGGCGATCATCCCATCGATGCTGCCGCCATGCTCGAAGTCGATGTCGGGGTAGAAGCCGTGGAAGAAGGTGTCTCCGGTGTGCAGTACGTCCGCCTCGATGAAGCGCACGATGAGGTCCCCGCCCGTGTGCGCGGGCGGGGCGTGAATGATCTCGAGCGTCTGCCCCCCGATGTAGAAGCGCTCCTTTCCCGAGTTCAAAGTAAGCGCGGGCACACCCCACGGATCGCGCACGTATTGTCCCGTGCCAGTCGTGTTCTCGCGCTGCGCCGCGACGATCCAGTCGTGCGTCTCCTGGCTCGAGATGATGAGCGCGCCGCTGCGGGCGAAGAGCGCATCCCCGCCCACGTGATCCCAGTGCCAGTGCGTGTTGATGACGTAACGGATGGGCTTTGCCGAGATGCGGGCGACCGCTGCGCGCACCTTGTCGTTCAGCTCGGGCCATTCGGCATCGACGAGCAGCACCCCCTGGTCGCCGGCGATGACGCCGATATTGCCGCCGAAGCTCTCCAGCATGTGGACGCCGTGGCCGAGGTTGTGATCCTCGACGGGGGTCTTGCTCCAGTCGGGCAGGTCCATCTTCAGATCGGGTGCGGCCTGCGCCGGCGCGACACCCAAAGCCGTCAGAAGAAGCATCGTGCTCACGAGCATCGCGAGCCGCGCGGTCCAGTACCCTGCCACAGATCACCCCCGAGCTCTCGAACAGACGGATTCTAGAGACCTGAGCTGCTGCTCGCCACGTGCGGCGCCCGGCAGGTCTCGATCAGGAGGCGCGTGAACAGATACAGTCGCGGGGTCACACTCGATAGATCGACCCATTCCTGATCGGTATGGAATCCCGCGCCGACGACGCCGAGGCCATCGAGTGCGGGGGTGCCCACCGACATTGCGACCGCGGACTCCGAGGCGCCCCCGTTCCCCGAGAGGGTCACGCGCTTGCCGAGCTCCGCGTAGATGCCTTGAGCGCGCCACCCCAGCGCATCGACCGCAGCATTCTCGATCAGCGGCGGATAGGTCGAGCCACGTGCCGTCACGCTGATCGTCGTGTCCGGGACCACCCCCGGCAGCACGGCCGATTTGAGTCGCGCAAGCACCCGGTCGAACTCGCCCGGCGTGCGGAAACGAACATCGAAGGTCGCGGCGGCAAGGTCGGGGATGATATTGCTCCGCTCTCCGCTCTTCAAAAGAGTCAGGTTGACGGTCGTGCCGTCACCGCTCTGCGGAAAAACCTTCTCGAGCGCACCGAGCTGATGCACGAGCTCCACCGCCGCGTTCCGGCCATTCTGCGGCACCATGCCCGCGTGCGCCGCCCGGCCGCGCACCTCCACGACGATGTCCCCTCCGCCCTTGCGCCAGACGGTCAGCGCATCCGGCGGATCCCCCGGCTCCATGTTGAACTCGACATCGCTGTGCCGGGCTAGACTCTTGATCAGCTGGGTGGACCCGGGCGACCCCAGCTCCTCGCTTCCATCGAGGAGCAAAGTGATCGTCGCATAGTGGTTGAAGGCAAGACGATGCAGGATCTCGAGCGCCGTCACGGCGGTCACCACGCCGCCCTTCTCATCGCCGACCCCGGGGCCGAAGGCGCGGTCCCCCTCGATCCTGAACGGACGCTTTGCGACCGTCCCCGGCCCGAACACCGTATCCACGTGCGCGATGATCAGCACCTTGGCCGTGCCGGTGCCGTGAAATACCGCCACGAGATTCGGGGCGACACCCGCGACCTCGGCGGGCGATGAGCGCACCTCCGCGCCCACCGATCTCAAGCGCTCCCCCAGCGACGACTCGATGCGCTCACCGCCTGCGATGTCGCCGGAGCCGGAGTCGATGTCGACGATGCTCTTGAGGAGCGCAAGCTCGCCGGTGCGGGCTGCCTGAACCGCTTGATAGACACGCTCGTCCCGCTGTGCCGCCGCATCTGCAGCTCCCACGAGCAGCGCGATCGCCGCCATGCAGAGGCAGACACTCCTTACTTTGATGGCCACGGGCTCTCCTTCGCAGCAGCTTTGTGCATGCGGGCGCGACTGTCGGCCGCGTGAGCACGCAGCACTCGGCCCGCTCGTTCCGGATCACGAGCCGCGATGGCTCTCACGATCGCCTTGTGCTCCGCATTCGACACCGCAAGACCCCCGCCCTCCTTCAGGCCACGCAGACGAAAGAGCAGCAGCTCCTTGGTCAACCGCCGATAGGTTTCCTTCAGGCGTGAGTTGCCGACGAAGCCCACCAAGGCGTCGTGAAAATCCAGGTTGAGCTTGTGATAGCGCTTTACATCCCCGGAGCCAGCCGCGGAGTCCATTGCATCGAGCAGCTCGCGCAGCGCGGCCAGCTGCTGCGCCGTGATGCGCTCGGCGAGCCGTCGGCCGATGAGCTCGTCGAGGACTTCGCGCACGTCGTAGGCCTCGTCGGCCTCAGCGACGGACACCTCTCGCACGAACACGCCGCGGTTGCGCTCGGCGCGTACCAGGCCGCATTCCTCGAGTGCGCGCAGCGCCTCGCGCACCGGACCGCGACTGGTGCGAAAGCGCTCCGCGAGCTCCACCTCGTTGATACGCTGCCCGGTGGTAAGCTCGCCGCGCAGGATCATCTGCTCGATCTCCTCCTGCAGGACGGAGCGCAGCGAGTTGGTCTGCAGGACCTCGAGCAGCGGAGTGGCTGAATTCATGCCGAGAGCTTATCCTGTCGTACTGCTGCCAGACAACTGTTGACAGTTCTCAGCAGCGACTATACTGTGCCGGAAACTGACGAGTTCCTCTGCCATGAGCACCGAGCCCCTACTCCTCACCCCTGGCCCCCTCACCACCTCGATGCGCACCAAGCAGAGCATGCTGCGCGACTGGGGCTCCTGGGACAGCGACTTCAACCGCATCACCGCGCGCGTGCGCGAGCGGCTGCTGCAGATCGCCTGCGCCACGGGCACCCATGAGTGCATCCCGCTGCAGGGCAGCGGCACCTTCGCCGTCGAGGCGGCGCTCGGGACGCTGGTGCCGCGCCAGAACGGCCACGTGCTGGTGCCGCAGAACGGCGCCTATTGCCAGCGCATCGCCCGCATCTGCAAGGTCCTCGGGCGCCGGCTCACGACCC
>DATKPP010000064.1:0-4369 GCA_035524075.1 Steroidobacteraceae bacterium
AAGTGAGGTAAGCGAAGCGAACGACGCACAGCACCGCGAGCACGTACACCAGCCAATCGCCCATACGCGCCTGACCACGCACGAGTTTCAGCACCGCATGGCTCACGATTCCGAAGGCGAGTCCGTTTGCGATCGAATAGCTCAACGGCACCATGATCGCCGTGAGGAAGGCCGGAATGCCCTCGACGGGGTCCAGCCAATCCACTTCCGCGAGCGCCCCCATCATCATCGCGCCCACCAGGATCAGCGCCGGCGCTGTCGCCACGGCCGGGATGGCCTGCACGAACGGCGCGACGAACAGAGTGCCCAGGAACAGCACCCCGACAGTGACGCTCGTGAGACCCGTGCGCCCGCCGACCGCGACACCCGCAGTACTCTCGATGTAGCTCGTGACCGGGCTCGTGCCCGCGAGCGCGCCGACGAGCATCGAGATCGAATCGGTGAGCAGGATCCGGTTCATGCGCGGCACTGTACCGTCGGCGGCGACGAAGCCGGCGCGCTTGGTGACCGCCATCAGCGTGCCGACGTTGTCGAACATGTCGACGAACAGGAACACGAACACGATCTCGATGAGCGACAGTCCGACCCCGCCCCGAAGATTGAGTGCCGCCGGCACGTCGAGCCGAAACGCGGTCGATGACAGGTCCGCGAGGTGATACGTCGCGGGCGTGAAGCTCGCGAGCCCGAAGACCCAGGCGATGATCGCCACCGTGAGAATGCCGATGAGAATCGCACCCTTGACGGCGCGCGCCTGCAGCGCGGCGATGACGAGCAGGCCCAGCATCGCGAGCGCAGGAGTGGCACCGGTCAACTTTCCCAGGCCGACCGTCGTGCCGGGGTTCGCGACGATCACACCCGCATCCTTGAGACCGATGAACGCGATGAAAAGTCCGATGCCGCCGCTCACGGCAGCGAGCAGCGAGCGCGGTACCGCGCTCATGATGAGCTGTCGCACCCCGGCGAGCGTGAGCAGCAGGAACGCGATGCCCGAGATGAACACGCAGCCGAGCGCGACCTGCCACGGCAGCCCCATGCCTTTCACGACGGTGTACGTGAAGTAGGCGTTGAGCCCCATGCCGGGCGCGAGGGCGAGCGGGTAATTGGACAGCAGGCCCATGAGGATGCTGCCGAAGCCGGCCGCGAGACAGGTCGCGGCGGCGACACCCGCGACCGGCATGCCCGCGTCGCCGAGAATCAGCGGATTGACCACGACGATGTACGCCATGGTGAGAAAGGTCGTGAGGCCGGCGAACAGCTCCGTGCGCAGGGTCGTGCCGTGGCCCTCGAGGTCGAAGATTCGTTTGAGCACTGAAGTTCTTGTGAGCACTGGAGTCCGATCGCTGCAACCGCAGCCGTCAGTGCGCCGCTCCGTGTCCGATCCACATGAGCACGGCGGCGCGTTCCTCGTCCGTCATCCGTGTGAGATTGCCGAGGGGCATGGTACGCAATGCGAGCTGCTTCTGTACCTCGGGCAGGTGGGCGCGCAGCTCATCGAGATTCTCGAGCACGATGCCGTTGGGCGGTGCGTTGAATCCCACCTGGGTCGGGCGCGTTGCGTGGCAGGGCACGCAGCGCTGCGAGACGATCGCGCTCACGACGGCGGCATCGACTTCGGGGGGCAGGTGCTCCTGCGCGGGGGCGCCGAGTGTGGCCCCCGCGCGCGCCGCAAGCTCCGTCGGGGTCGCGGTGCGCGAGGGTGCGAGCACGGCGATGAGAGCGACGATGGTGCCGACGGCGAGCGCGGCCGGCAATGCCGCGAGCCATCCGTGGCGCCCCTCCGGCTTGTGCCGCGCGACGAACCAGACACGAGTACAGGCGCCCGCGAAGCTCAACGCGATGAGCGTGACCCAGTTGTACCGTCCGCCGTAGGTCATGGCGTAGTGGTTGCTGATCATCACGAAGACGACGGGGAGCGTGAAATAGGTGTTGTGGACGGAGCGCTGCTTGCCGCGCAACCCCGGGGTGGGGTCGGGCTCCCGGCCTTCGCGCTTGGCGCGCACGAGCTCGCGCTGACCGGGGATGATCACGAAGAGCACGTTGGCGACCATGATGGTGCCGAGCGCGGCGCCGAAGAGGATGAAGGCTCCACGGCCGCTGAACAGCTGACACAGTCCCCAGGCGAGGAGCGCCGCCATGGCGGCGAGCACGGCGCCGAGCGCACGACCGTTGCGCCCGAGCGGCGAACGACACAGCAGATCGTAGGCGAGCCAGCTCACGACGAGCACACCCAAGGCAATGACAATCGCCGCCGGCTTGGTGAGCGCGGCGACCGAGGGGTCTATCAGATAAGCGTCGGCTCGCAACAAATAGAGCACCGTGAGCAGTGCGAAGCCCGAAAGCCACGTCGTGTACGCCTCCCAGTAGAACCAATGTAGCGTCGGCGGCAGTCTCTGCGGGGCGACGCGGTACTTCTGTGAGTGATAGAAGCCGCCGCCGTGCACCGCCCACAGCTCTCCGGCGACGCCGCTATCGGAGTCATCGGGCGCACTCGGAGACTCGAGGTGGTTGTCGAGCCATACGAAGTAGAACGACGAGCCGATCCAGGCAATGCCGGCAACTACGTGCAGCCAGCGCAGAAGCAGGCTGCACCAATCGAGGAGGTAGTCGATCACGGGGTGAGCACGGTGCTGTCGTGAGCGAGTTGCGTCGAGCCGCAGCTCGCGCAGCCGCGATCGCAGTCTTCGTGAGCCCGGCGGACAGCTCGCGTGCCGGCGCCGCCGAGCTGCTGCAGCAGCTGTGCGGCGATGGCCACCGCAATCGCGCTCGGCCACTTGCTTGCGATGCCCTGGACGCCAACCGGGCAGGCGAGCCGAGCGATGACCTCCGCCGCGACTCCCTCGCGCGCGAGCCGCGAGCGGAAGCGAGCAGCTTTGCTCATCGAGCCGATCAATCCGAGCCAGGCGAAGTCATTGCGCTCCAGGAGCGTGCGACATAGCGCGTAGTCCAGGGCGTGGCTGTGCGTCATCACGACGAAACAGGCGCCCACCGGAGCGTCATCGAGGGTTGCTACCGGGTCGCTACAGTGCCTCACGCGCATTCGCTCCGCGCCCACTCGCGGCAGCCATTCGGCTCGCGAATCGATCCAGGTCAGCCGCACGGGCAGCTCAACCAGAATCCTGGAAAGTGCCTGGCCGACGTGACCTGCGCCGTAGAGCCACACTTCCGGCAACGCATCGTCCAGACGCTCGCGCAACGTGAGCTCTCCATTCGCGACGCGGACGAGGCGTGCCGCTGCCGCTTCGGGCGCAGGCAGGCGTGGCGCGCATGCCGCATCGGGATCGCACAGGAGCCGATGGTGTGTACCGCCGGTGTTGATCGTGCTCACGAGCACCGCGCGTCCGCTCTCGGCTGCCGTCTGCATCGCACGCAGCTCGCCCAAGTTGGAGCTGCCATAGCGTTCGATCCACAGAGTGACCACGCCACCGCAGCACTGCCCGAGGTCGGCACCGAGAATGAGGCGACAGACGCGGGCGGAGACTTCGTGGTTCTGCAGGAGTTCGCGGGCCGCAGCGATCGCATCCCATTCGAGGCGGCCGCCCCCGATCGTGCCCATGACGCCTGCCGGCCACACCAGCATGCTCGTGCCGCACTCGCGCGGTGCGGAGCCGCGTACTTCGGCGAGCACGATGCGCACGACGAATGGCTCGTGCTCCAGCGTGCGAAGGAGTCCGGACAGCCAGCTTGCGGGCAGGGTGCTCACGCGCGCTACTCCACGGTCGCGCAGGCGGGATCGCGTACCCCTGCTTCACGCACGCTCGCGAGCGCGCGCAGTATCGCCTCGGGCGTCGCCGGTGCGATGAGCTCAAGGGACGCGCGCGGCCCGCCACAGCTCGCGATGGCATCGCGAATCGCCAGAAATACCGAGACCGCGAGCATCAGCGGTGGCTCGCCAACCGCTTTGGAGCGGTAGATCGTGTCCTCGGAATTGGGCTCGCCCTCGAACAAGCGGATGGTCGCGTGCGCCGGCCAGTCGTGTGCGGTCGGAATCTTGTAGGTAGAGGGTGCATGGGTGCGCAGCTCGCCCGCCGGGCTCCACCACAGCTCCTCGCTCGTGAGCCATCCCATTCCCTGCACGAAGCCGCCTTCGATCTGACCGAGATCGATCGCCTCATTGAGCGTGCGGCCCACATCGTGGAGGATATCCACGCTCAGGAGCTGTGTCTCGCCGGTCAGTGTATCCACCGCCACCTCGCTCACAGCGGCGCCATACGCATAATAGAAAAACGGGCGCCCCTGCATCCTCACCTTGTTCCACTCGATCTTGGGGGTGCGGTAGAAACCGGTCGCGGAGAGCGAGATGCGCGCGCGGTAGGCCTCCATCACGAGCTCTGCGAACGTCAGGCGTTGGCGCCCGACAGTGACGAGTCCG
>DATKPP010000065.1:0-44174 GCA_035524075.1 Steroidobacteraceae bacterium
TGCCTTGCCGCGCACGCCCATCGATGGTCTCGTTCGGCGTGCGCTCGCGACCCGCAGCGAGCTGCGCGCTCAGGCGGCGCGTGCCGATGCGCTCGCCTCGCAATCGCGCGCCGAGTCCGGCAGGACACTCCCCCAGCTTGCGCTGGTCGGGGGCTACACGCATCTGGACAATCAGATCCTGGATCGTCAGAACTTCTCGACCGTCGGTGTCGGTGTCACCTGGAACTTGTTCGATGGGGGCCAGGCTAGCAACCACGCGGCTGCGCTCAGGAACGCCTCCCGCGCCGCTCAGGATCGCATGGACGACCTGCGGTCGGTCGTCGAGCTGCAGGTTCGGCAGGCCTGGTTGGATGTCAAGGAAGCACAGGCAAGCGTACGGACGTCCCGGGATGCGGTCGCGCAAGCGAACGAGAACCTGCGGACCTCACGCGAGCTGTATGGCGCCGGCCTTGCCACGAACACGCAGGTGCTCGAGGCCATCACGCTGCAGATCACTGCCGTCAACAATCGCGACAACGCCTCGCTCGACGAGTCGCTGTCGCTGCTGCGCCTGGAATATGCCGTGGGAGCACTTTGAGGGGGGTCACGCCACCCCCCCCGCCATGAGCGCCTTGTACAATGGGCCGGACACGGGCGGGACTCCGCGCGGCCGGCTCGAACAAGGGGAGCAGTGTCATGAAGAGGATCTGGCTCGGCATGATGCTCCTGTGGGCGGCAGCCACGCTGTTGCCTGCGCAGCAGCCACACGGCTCTCGCTACGTCTCTCCGTGGAAGACGCCCTGGGATTACTCGGGCCCCAGAGGCGCCGAGCACTGGAGCGAGCTGGATCCCGCCTACCGGACTTGCAACAGCGGCCGGGAGCAGTCCCCGATCGACATTCGCAACGCGCGCAAGGCGCAGCTTCCGCCCCTGCAATTCGACTACTCGAGCGAGCCGCTGAGGCACGTGATCAACAACGCGCACACCATCCGCGTCGACTACCACGACCGGCCGGGCCGCGGCAGTTACCTGGTGGTGGGCGAGGAGCGATATCAGCTGACCCAGTTTCACTTCCATCGTCCCAGCGAGGAGTACGTTCACGGCAAGCCCTACGACATGGTGCTGCATCTGATGCACCGGGCCGCGGACGGAAAGATCGTGGGCGTCGCAGTCCTGCTGACGGCCGGACGTGCGAACTCGACCATTGAAAAGGTCTGGCAGCACATGCCCAGGACCGAGGGCCAGCTGGCCGTGACCGGAGTGACGCTCAACCCGGCGGGGATGCTCCCGCGCGACACCCGCTACTATCGCTATGAAGGCTCACAGACTGCGCCCCCGTGCACCGAGGGCGTCACCTGGCTGGTGCTCAAGACACCGGTCGAGATCGCGCCGGAGCAGATTCGCGCGTTCGCAGCGCTGTACCCGCACGACGTGCGGCCCATTCAACCTCTGAATGGCCGTGAGGTGCTCGAGAGCCAGTGACTGCGGTGGACGACGGAGGGCGCTCGAGCAGGCTCCTCAGGGAACGAGCTCGACCAGCTTGATCACTGCCGTCCTGCTTTGATTGCCATCCTTGGGCACGAAGACGATGCGCAGCCGCGCACCGATCGGGCCGGAGAGAAGAGCCCCGGCGTCACGCGCGGATAGCGTGGATGTGTCGTGGCCGCCGACCGAGGTGATCCTATCGCCGGCCGTGATCCCGGCCAAGTCGGCGGGGCTCCCTGGTACAACGATGCTCGCAAGGAGCGCCCCGCCGCTCCCGGTCACGCGCAATCCAGAGCGATCGAAGGGCGGCTCCGCACAGTCCCGGTGGCGTGCACCGATCCAAAGGATCCCGTGCCCGTAGTCGTAAGTCGTGTCAAAGCAGCGCAGCGACCATTCGCCCGCGAGACCCGCCTGCAGTCGAGTGGATTCCGAGCCACGCACGGGCTGGCCCACGTAGCTCACGAGCTGATGCGGCAGCTGGATCGGACCGAGCCTGAGATCCCCGCGGCTGAGCCATTCCTGATAGCCGCCGCTGCCACTGCCCGCCCACCACCGCAAGCCTGTCGCGAGCGCGGCATCGAGGCCGAGCTGGTGTGCCCAATAGCCCTCGATGATCGTGGGCCCCGCGTTACCGCTGTCGACCTCGAAATCGCCGGGATGGCCGTCGAAGGCGCCGCTCACGAGCGGCGCGTCCTCTACGAAGCGGATCGGCAGAGCGACTCCATGGCCGCCCGTGAACTTCTCGAGCGGCGTGAGCGTCACGGTCTTATGGCCACGATCGATCTGGACCGCGAAGCGCTCGAAGAGCTCGAGACCCAGCAGCCCTGCTCGCGGGGGCTTGCCGGTGCCCCGATCGTTGGCGAATGGACGAACCTTCGCCACCTGCCGTTCGATCGCCGCCTGACCCACTCGGATATCCTGATTTCCGACGACCCCGGTTTGCGTGATGGCGGTACCCGCCCCGGTGCTTGCGAACCGGCCGACGGCGCTGATCGCAAGCTCCGTCGCGAGGTCGGAGCCTATGATGAGGTGTCCTCCCGTATCGACCTCGAAGGCATAGGGTCCCTTACCGTCGACGGACACTGGAACATAGATGCGAGCGGCGCCGTCGTCCTCGTAGGGTACGGTCGTCGAATCGGCGCCCGTGACGATCCCATAGTCCCGCGGGCGCGGTGGCCGCGCGAAAATTGAAGGCGGAAAGGGCGACGACGTGGTCCGCACCGAAGAGAGCACGATCGTTTGCGTGTCTTCATCCTCGGGATCCTCGTCGCGCTCGGAGAATGCGACCATCAGGCCATGCCCGGCATCGCGCCAGTCGTCGTAGTGACGAATCAGCCGATTGCCCCAGATACGATATTCCGCCTGGTGCAGGAGACCGGTTTGGCGATCGAAGCGAAGAATGGCCGGAATGCCACCCTGCGGCATCGCGCGCCATACGCGCTCTGCAACACGGCCGTCGGACTCCTCCGGCAACGGTTCGAGGGTCATGCCGTCGGCTCTGCACCAGCCGCGGCGAAGGAGCCAGCTTTCCGTCGTGCTGATGGCGCGGGCTGCCGCGGCATTCAACTCGTGCGCTGCGCCGGAGCGATCGCGGGACCATTCGACGTTCCCATCGAATCCGCTGCCGTCGGAGAAAACGCCGAAGTCCCGGTTGGTAGTGTTGCGGCCATCACGTGGGTCCAGACGCAGCAGGAACTTTCCCTTCAGGCCCCCATCTCCAACAGTGCCCTGCAGCGTGATCGCGGAAGCATGAAGCCAGCCGGCGCAACCGGTCTGCGGAAGGGGGGCCGCTCGGGCCGAGCCGGCAACGATCGCGACCAGGACGAATGCACTGCAAAGGCGCATATACAGGCAGCTCGATTCTCGCATGGATGCGCCAAGTGCCGAGAAGGTCGCAACCGGGCCGTGCGCAGCCACCCACCGCATCGCAACAAGAGCATTGCTACCGCCGGCGCACACGCGCCCGCGCACGAAACTTGCGACCTACTTCAAAGCTCTGGCAACGAATGCAGTGCCCGCGTGCGCTGGATCCCAATCTGTGGCGCCGCGGGGGCATATTCTGAATGCTTATGGTCTATCCCACGGCCCGCAAGCTCTGGCGAATCTACCGCGCATTTGCCGTCGCCGATGGTGCGAGCAAGCGTGATGTCGGCGTGGCCCGAGCCGCCTTCGAGGCGGGCATGCTGGCCACGGTGAAGCTCTTCTCGGTGATGATCGAGAACGGCGAGGAGCAAGAGATGGTCGCCGGCATTCGGCGCACCGGCAGGGATCTGAGAGAGCTCGAAGGCAAGCTCTGGCATTAGAAGCGCAGGCGCAGCTCCACCCCCGCCGTTCGCGGTTGATTGATCTCGAAGCGAGGCTGCCCCGGGATGGTCGCTCCGATCAGGATCGCATCCGCGAGGTTCGCGTGCTCGTTCGTGAGGTTCTTGACGAACGCGGCGATCTCCCAGCGATCGTTGTGCACACCACCGCGTAGATCGGTGAGGTTGTATGCCGGACGCCGCACCGGCGTTGCCAGGCCCGTGACCGGATCCGCGATCGCGTTGTTCAAGGACCAGCTCTCACCCACGTGGCTGTAATCCACACGCCCGAATCCGGACCATTCGCCGGAGAGGTGACGCTCGTACTGCAGATTGCCTGCCAGCGTGATGCCGGGAACCTGCTGCACGGGGCTGCCTACCGGCTGCGGGCTTCCGAGCCCCCGCGCGGTGATGCGCGCGTCCTCGTATCCGAAATTGATTCCGGCCGTGAGCTCAGGCAACAGCCGGCCGTCGAACTGGACCTCAGCACCGGTGCTTTGCGCCTTGCCGGAATTGCCCGTGTAGCCGTAGCCGCAGAGCGGCAGGTCGACCAGCTGCTGAATATTGGGCCACTCGATCAGAAAGCCGGTCGCGTTCAAGGTGAAACGACGATCGAGCAAGCTCGACTTGAAGCCCCCCTCGTAGTCCCACAGGCTGTCGGAGCGGTAGGTGGCGATCTGCTCGGGTGTCACGCCGAGATTGTCCAGGTCGGTGGTGCAGCCGTAGGGTGCCGGGCCCACGGGGAGCTCGATATTGTCGCCGCCCGGACGAAACCCTTTCGCCGCGCTCGCGTAGACGAGAGTGTCCGGGGTGACCTTGTAGTCGAGCTCGTACTTGGGCGTGAAGCCCTTCTCATCGAGCGTCGGCACGATATACGTGCTCGCGCCACCATAGAACAGGCCATTGGTGAACTGGTTGAACGTGGCGGTGTCGCGGAACCAGCGCAGCCCGACTGTCGCCGACAGATTGCTCAGAATGTTGTAGGTGATGTCCCCGAAAGCGGCGTACTCGCCCGTCTCGCGCTGGTCGATGAAGGCGAGCGCCAGATCGGTGGGCCAGCCCGTATCGGCTGAGAGCTCCGGCGAGGTCCACTCGTAGTTTCTCGGGCGCGTGCTGAATGAGTAGAACCCGCCCACGAGGAACTGTATGGGTCCCGGCAGCGACGATGCGAAGCGCGTCTCCTGAGCGAAGCGGTGCATGCCGATGGCGCGCGTGATGGGACCCTCCACCTCCCCGACACAGCCAGGCGCTGCGGCCCCTCCGGGGCAGATCGGCAGAGCCGTGACCGCGCTCAAGGTGTACGTCAAATCGTCGGAGTCGTCCTCGAGCTCGAAGGTGCGGCGGTCGAAGACCGCCGTGGACGACACGAACGAGCCCCACGGCACCGTGTAATTCACCGTGAAGCTGCCGAGCCACCAGCGGTCGTGGCCGCCCTCCGGGATATCGAAGTATTCGCGCTGCAGGAGATTGTCCGGAGCGTAGGTCGCGTACGGCACGCCATCCTGGTCGGTCTCCTGGAACATGATCCGCGGCGTGACCGACAGGCCCTCGATGGGCTGGAAGCGTATGGCGAACTGACCCCCGTAGTACGTCATGCCGCCCACGTCGGTCTGGATCTGCGACGGCACGCCCGGGGCGCTCTCGGCAGCAGTGCTCGAAATCGACGGCGGCCCCGGTACCGGCTCTGCGTCCGGTCCGGTCCATTTGTCGAACCAGCCACTGTCGTACTGATAGAAGCCGCTGGCGCGAAACGCGATGGTATCGCTCACCGGCACGTTCACGCTTCCCTCGATCAGCTGATTCCACGAGCCATGGTCGGTGTCCGAGACGCTGCTATGGATCTCTCCGCTGAAGCCGCTCGTGGAGGGCTGCGCCGTGATGATGCGGACCGTGCCACCCATGGATTCCGCGCCGTAGAGCGTGCCTTGCGGTCCGCGCAGCACCTCGATGCGGTCCACGTCCACGATGTGCGGATCGAGGGTCTCCAGCACCGGCGTGTCGTCGATGTAGAACCCGGTGGTGTTCGCCCCTTCGATGCCGCGCAGATAGACACCGCGTGAGGCGAGCGAGCCGTCGGCGGCTCCGACGCCGAAGGACAGATTGGGGATGGACGTTCCGTAGTCGATGAACTGCTCGACGCCTTTCTGCTCGAGGTCCGCCTGCGTGAGCGCGGTGATGCTCATGCCGACGTTCTGGATGTCCTCGTTGCGTTTGGTGGCCGTGACCACCACCTCCTGGATTGCCTCGGAGTCCGTGCCCGAGGCGGAGGCCTGCTGCTGCTGGGGCGCATTGACGGCATCAGCGGCTGGCGTGGGAGCTGCTGCGATCTGCGCGCGCGCCGGCGCGGCGCTCAGTGCAGCAACGAGCAGCGCGAGGGCACTCGCAGGTGCGACGACCGATCGAATTCTTATCATCACTTCCCCCGTGTCTCCCTACCCTGTGCTCCGCCGCACACCCCTCTCGTGCGCAGGCTCTCTCGCGGGGAGATGGATCGACTGATTCTAGGGAGTTCTAGCCTGCCGGCAGCATGCGACGCGACGGGAAAAGCATGGTTCCCGACGCCGCAGTCAGTTGAAAGAGACTCGCCCCAGGAAGCTCAGAACGTGATCCCAGGCATCGTAGGAGCCCTCGCAGTTGGCATTCGGCAGCCCGCCGGTGGCCTCGAAGTCCTTGGCGACCGGATGAAACACGAACGAGGAGAAGGGGCCTCCGCTGCCCACGCGCGAGACCATGTGACCGGCGCCGGGATAGATGTGCACTTCTGCAAGCTCCGCCTTGCCGTGCTCGGCGAGCCGCCGCCCGATCTGTGCAGCCCCGATGAACGAAGGCCACATCTGATCCGCCCCGGCGCCGATCGCCAGGACCGGTCCGGACATGCGCTCGAATGGGATGCCGAGGCGAGCCGAGATCCGAGGATCGCTCCAGGTGTCGAGGTAGTACGGCGTGCCGATGAAGCCGGGCGGTGTTTGCGAATGCATGGCGTCATCGGCGTTGTTGGAGTCGGTCTCTCCGTGATCCGCGGCGAGGGGCTTGCCCTGGTAGGTCCATGCGGCCACAACGCTCGTGATACCCGGGCCGAAGGCGCCATTGCACAGGTGAGAAGGCACGTAGACCACGGCGGCAGCGAAGTCTTGCGGGAAGTAGCTTGCAGCAAGTCCTGCCGCCTCCGAGCCGCGCGACGTTCCCATGATCGCCACTCGCTTGACGCCGGTGCGCTGCTCGAGCCAGCGCGCTCCGGCGCGGAACGTCTCGAGCGGAATGCCGACGAGCGTCGAGGGCAGGTCCTTGTAGTCGAAGATGCCCTGCGCCAGAGCGGGGTGTCCATGGCTTGCCAGCAGCGCAGCCTGCATGTCCATCAGCCCGCCTCCGGAGCCTGCGACCACGACCACGGGGACTCCCCGGGGTTGCCCGGCCGCAGGTGGAAAGTAAAGCCCGCGCACGCGACCCGCAGCGGACACTTCCTCTGGGACGATGCCGTGGCCATAGGTGCGCCTCGCCGTTGCCGTGGCCACCACCTTGCCATTGACGCTCGCGCTCAACTCCACCTGATAGACGGTGTGGGCGTCGAGGGTCGGCGCAGTGCCGAGCCCCGGGTCGTGGGGCAGCTCCGCAAGATAGGTCGGGATCTTTTCCGGGGCAACCGGGAGCGCCGAGCACCACAGGCCATGCGGGCTGACGCCCTTGTAGCTGCCCGCGAGCGAGGGGAACGTGTCCACGTCCACGCGTCCGTCCGCATCGGCGGAATACTCCCCGATGGCCGTCCACATCCGCCCGTGCGTGTCGGGCCGTCGCGCACTCACCCGCACGCGCACGCCCGGCAGCACATGGCGCACCACGACGTGAAAGGGCGCATCGATCAGCCCGGAGGCCGGCGTGATGCTGAGCTCCGGCTGCTCGGCAGCCACCGCCGCGCCGGCCAGCAGCAGCAGCACCCATCCCGCCCGCGCCACGGCGCATCGCTTGTGGTCAGTGTCCAACTCGACTCCTCTTCCAGTTCCTCGGCAGTCGGCCGAAGTAACGTTTGAAAGCCGCGGCGAAGTTCGCCGGGTAATCGTACCCGACTGCATAGGCGACCTGCGCGATCGCGTAATCGCCGGCCAGCAGCATCTCCGATGCCCGCTCCATGCGTCGCTCCAGGATGTACTCGTAGATCGTGACTCCCAGGGTCTCCCGGAAGCTCGCCTTGAGCTTCGTCTGATTGAGACCCACCATCCGCGCCAGGTCGGGAATCGTCGGCGGGTTGGCATAGTGCTGTGCCAGGTAGTCGCGCGCCTGGTAGACCCGGGCCAGGTCGCGCGCACTGAGCGGCTGCTCGGCACGTCTGCCATGGGCACGGCTCTCGAGCATCCCGAGCACCTGCAGCAGCAGCTCCATGCTCAAGGTTTCCAGGTGACGCTCGCGCAGCGTTCGCGACAGCTCGCGCCGCGAATCGATGATGCGTCGTGCAACGTGGATGATCTCCGGGGTCGGCGCGAGCCGCAGCCACGCCGCGGCCCGCCCCGGCGTGAAGAGCGAGTTCAGCGGCGCGGGAACATCGCTCACGTCGAGGCCGAGTGCCCGGCTGAGGAGGCTCGGCCGGCAATGCAGCACGACCATGCGAATGGGCTCGCCCGCGGCGACGAAGTAGCCCTCGCGGCTCGCGCCCGGCGATACGTACAGCAGAGCCTGGGGAGCGCGAGCGAGCGTCTCGCCCGAGCGCGTTTGCAGCGTTCCCGAGAGCAGGATTCGCACCTTGAAATAGTCCGTGCCCTCCACCCGCACCCAGGTGTCGCTGCGATAGGAGGCGTCGGTGACCGAGAGGATCAGACCACCCCAGGGCCGGTAGAAGTCCCAGTAGCCGTTGCCCTCCGCCTCGCTCAGTCGGTGGCGCAGGCCGGCGGCTGCCCACCGCGGTGGCAGCAGGTCGTCGATCGAGGGCGATGGCGCGTTGAGCAGCTCGCCGAGCGTGCGCTCGAAGTCGTCCTGCAGCATGCCCACGATCGGCTGACGCGCAACCAGCACGTCGTCTGCGCCCTCGACGTGCATGCCGTGCCGCGCGCGAAGCGGACGGTGGGGAACGATCAGCGAGCCTGCGCCCATTCGATCAGCACTCCTTCATCTGGAATATATGCACTGAAGCCGCCCTCGGATGTTGTCCGCAGAGAACAGCCCGCCTCGTGGGCGCAGCGGCGCGCGCGCTCCACATCGCTCGTGAGCAGCGCAAGTCCTGCCAGCATCGGGCGCGGGCCCCGTCTCACGTCGGCGCCGGCTCCGAAGCGCTCCGTGAGCGCCGCAGGCGACAAGAGGCTCACCCGGCAGTCTCCCAGCTCGAGGGCAGAGTTGCCCGTGCGGCCGACGGGCGCATGTCCAGTGAGGCGCGCGAGCTGCGCTGCCGCAACGCCGTCGTGGTCCAGGATGAACACCTCGCGCAATGTGCGCGCGCCGTTGGGGTTGGCCGGTAGATCGGGCCGCCAGACAAACTGCGGGGTGAGGTGCTGGCAGCAGAACAGCAGAAACGGCAGATCCTTCGTGCGCGGGAGCATCGTCAGCTCGAAGCGCGCGAGCTCCTCGTGGCCTGCAATCCGGAGGCCTCGGGCAAGGCTGACCGGGGCCGCGGGATCGAGTCCCTGCGTGCGCCAGAAGGCGTACGTGGCGGCAGCGGTGCCGCGCAGCGCCACGCCCCAAAGACCGGGGGATTCCTCCGCCATGGCTCGATAGGCGGAGGTCGCATTTGGATCCGCCATGCCGAGCAGCTCGATATAGGTGCGATCGAGCATCAGAAGGTGATTGGCCGTGCCGCCGCTCTGATGAAAGCCGCGCGGCGTGGGCGCGAATCCGAGCGCCTGCCACAGGCGCTGCGAGCGATCGAGGTCGCGGACCATCACGATCAGGTGGTCGATTCCTTGGACGATGTTCCCCGGTTCAGCCGGCACGCCTCTGTCCCCTATACCGGTCCGATCGCAGTATTCATGCTTCGGATTAAATGCTATGCGCCCGGCAGATAGGATTTAATCCATCTCGAGCGAAGAGGCAACAACGGTCTGCTATAAGCTTATGACCTCACCCCCGGCAGGCGGTGATCCCGGAGGCGTCCAGACTCTCGAGAAGCTCAGGCGGGTGCTCGCCGAGAGCTCGTTTCATCGATTGCTCGGTCTGCAGCTCGAGGCCTGCGACTCGGCAGCCGGAACGGTCGTCATCCGCTCCAGTCTGCAGCCGCAGCTCGAGCGCGCCCCCGGCAGCGGCCAGTATCATGGCGGAGTCATCGCAAGTCTCATCGACATCGCCGGGGATTTCGCCCTGATCGCAGCGCTCGGTCACGGGGTGCCGACGATCAATCTGCGCGTGGACTACCTGCGCCCGGCGCTCAACAGCGACCTCGTCGCGCGTGCGCGCGTGCGCAAGGCCGGCCGTACCGTCGGAGTGGTGGATGTTGATGTGGAGGATCAGGCGGGACGACTGATCGCCGTTGGGCGCGGCTGCTACGGTACGCAGCCGGGGTAGCCGGCGGCGGCGTGGCGGGAGCGAAGGAGCGTACGATGCGGGCGGTACTGACGGTCGCACACGGAGGCCGAGAGAATCTGCAGTTGCGCGCCGATGTTCCGGACCCACAGCCGGGGCCGGAGGATGTCCTGGTGCGTGTCGCTGCAACCTCCATCAACTATCACGACGTGTTCACGCGGCGCGGCATGCCCGGCGTGCGCATCAAGCTGCCGGTCATCGTGGGGTCGGACATCGCCGGCACGGTCGTTGGGGTCGGATCGCGCGCCGACGGCGCATGGATGGGCAAGCGCGTGCTCGTCGACCCGGTCCTCCGTGCGGGAGAGCGCTTCGGAATGCTCGGCGAGACGCTGCCCGGAGGGCGCGCCGAGCTGGTCGCAGTGGCCCAGTCGATGCTGATCGAGATGCCACGGGGCGTCACGTTCGAGCAGGCCGCAGCATTGCCGCTCGCCTATGGCACGGCCTATCGGATGCTCATCACGCGCGGGGCGATCCGCGCCGGAGAGCGCGTGCTGGTGCTCGGTGCAAGCGGCGGAGTGGGGGTCGCCTGCGTGCAGCTCGCAAAGCTCGCAGGCTGCGAGGTGGTCGCCTGCGCAAGCAGCGCTCCCAAGCTGCAGCGCCTGCGCGAGATCGGCGCCGACCATGTCGTGAACTATACCGAGCAGCCCTTCCTCGAGGCGGTGAAGGCAATCTACGGCAAGCCCCGCATCACCGGCGCGGGCGGTGTGGACGTCGCGGTGAACTTCACCGGCGGGGATACGCTCGTGCCGACGCAGAAATGCGTGAAAGTGGGCGGACGCATCCTCTGCTGTGGCGCGACCGCAGGCTTTGATCTGCAGCTCGATGCGCGCTACTGGTGGACGTTCGAGCAAACCCTGATCGGCTCGGACGGATGGCTGCAGGAGGATCTGGGCACGCTGCTCGAGCTGGTCGCAAGCGCGCGGCTCGCGCCGGTCATCGCCCGTGTGCTGCCGCTCGAGGAGGCTGCCGAGGGGGAGCGGCTGCTCGAGGATCGAGAGGTCTTCGGCAAGATCGTCTTGAGACCGTGAAGGCCACTCGATGAGCGCGCTCGTGAACCTCGGCGACATTCTGCGCTTGCCCGCACTCGGGGATCGTCCGGCGTACATCGACCTGCGTCGGCCGGAGCAGCCGCTGCAGGTCACGGCGCTGGAGCTTGATCAGCGCATCAACGCAGTGGCGCGCGGACTCAAGCGCTACGGCATACGCGTGAGCGAGCGCGTGGGCATCCTGGCCGAGAATCGGCTCGAGTTCATGACGGCCTACCTGGGCACGATGCGCATGGGAGCGATTGCCGTTCCCGTCAATTTCAAGCTGCCTGCGGCGACCATTGCCCATATCTTCCGCGACAGCGGCATTCGACTGGCCTTCGTGGACAACGCTCGTGCGGGACAGGTGCCTGCGGGGGTGCCCACGATCTCGTTCGATGCCGCGGGCGGCCAGGCGTTCGCGCAGTTTCTCGATGCGGGTCCGGCGCAGACCTTCGTGCCCGCCGAGGGCGACCTTGCGGAGATCCTCTATACATCCGGCTCGACGGGAGTGCCGAAGGGGGTGCCGCTGACGCACCGGGGGCAGCTGTGGGCGATCTCGGAGTATTGCGAACCGCTCAGCGAGAGCACTCCGCAGGAGCGCACGCTCGTCGTCGCCCCGCTCTATCACATGAACGGGCTGTTCTTCTCGAGCCTCGCTCTTGCCAACCGCGTGACGATTCTGTCTCAGCCACGCTTCGAGCCGCGCAGCTACCTGCAGGCGGTCTCGGGCTACCGCTGCACGCAGCTCTCGGGCATTCCCACCATGTTCGCGATGATGGTGCGCGAGCCGGATTTGATCGCCCGGCTGGATCTGAGCTCGGTCAAGGATGTCTCGATCGGATCGGCGCCGCTCACCGATGCGCTGCTCGCGCGCATTCAGCGGCTCTTTCCGAATGCGACGGTGGGCAATGGGTTCGGAACCACCGAGGCGGGCCCCGCAACCTTCGGGCCGCATCCCGATGGCTTGCCCACTCCACCGTTATCGCTCGGCTACCCTCACGCGAACATTCAATGGCGGTTGATCGACAGCTCCTCGGGTGAGCCCAATCCCGATCAGGGTGTGCTCGCACTGCGCACGCCGGCGCTCATGAGCGGATACTTGAACCTCCCCGAGGTCACGGCCGAGAAGATGCGCGATGGCTGGTACATCACCGGGGACATCATGCGCCGCGACGCGAGCGGCTTTTTCTACTTCGTCGGTCGCGCCGACGACATGTTCGTCTGCGGCGGCGAGAACATCTATCCCGGCGAGGTGGAGAAGCTCCTGGAGCATCACCCGAGCGTTGCGCAAGCGCTCGTCGTGCCCGCCTCCGATGACATCAAAGGTCAAATACCCGTCGCCTTCATCGTCAGGCGGCACGGCACTCACGCGACCGCCGAGGACATCAAGCAATACGCTCTGGAGAATGGACCCGCGTATGCACACCCGCGTTTCGTGGAGTTCCTGGATCAGCTGCCTCTTTCGGGGACCCACAAGATCGACCGCTCGGCGCTCGTGAAGGAGGCCGCGCGGCTTGCTCGCGTTGCGGGCCGCGCGACAGACGCGACCTCCCCGTGAGCTCCGGCTCGATGCGTGGGGATCTCTCGCTGTCCGCGCCGCTGCGGGAGGACCCTCCGCTCGGCTGGCTGGGCTATCCCCGGGGCGCCTGGCTCATCATCAGTGTGGAGTTCTGGGAGCGCTTCAGCTTCTACGGAATGCTGGGGATCCTGGCGCTGTTCCTGACCGGTGATGCGGCGCACGGCGGCTTCGCCTGGTCCTCGGCACGCGCACTCTCGCTCGTCGGCGCCTACTCGGGCGCCATGTATGCCTTCCCGGCCTTCGGCGGGTATCTCGCCGATCACGTGTTCGGCCGTCGCCGGGCAGTTGCGCTCGGCGCAAGTGTGATGCTCATCGGGCAGGCACTCCTTCCATCGCCCGCCTATCTGCCGGCGCTGCTCGGGATGTGGCATGGGGCACCACTGCTGCAGTCGCTGCGCAGCCTGCCGGTGCCCTTGGGCGATCTGCATCGCTCGGCCGAGGTCGTGAGGGCCATCGCGCAGCACGGCGCAACACTCGATGCCGCGCACGGCGCTCGCTGGCTGAGCCAGGCGTACGCGGCATCCGGAATCGGCTTTTACGTTGCGATCTTTCTCCTCATCCTCGGTAATGCACTGATGAAGTCAACGCTCGTCGTGCTCTGCGGCGAGACGTTTCGGCCCGATGACCCCAGGCGCGAAGGCGCGTTCGCCTATTACTACCTCGGCATCTCCGTCGGGGCCATGCTGTCCGGATTTGCCGTGGGAATCGTGTCCGACTGGCTCGGCTGGGCTTACGGGTTTGCGGTCGCGGCGGTGGGCATGGCCGTCTCGCTCAGCCTGTATCTGACGCTGGGCCCGCGCTGGCTTAAGGGCATCGGCGAGCGTGAGGGAGCGAGCGCGGCCGGCGTGAGCGCCGCTGCGGCGCCCGCCGCAGCGAGTGCTCCGCCCGATGATCCCGTGTCCGCATCGGGCGCCCCGAGCGCGGCCACCGCAGCGCATCGGCGCGCGACGACGCTACGCATCGTGCTCGTGCTGCTGCTCGCGGGACTCATGTGCATGTTCAGCACGGGATGGTTTCAGATGTTCGGCAGCTGGCTGCTGTTCATCGACCGCTCGGTCAATCGCAGTGTGGGCTCCTTCGTCGTGCCGGTGCCGTGGTTCTCCTCCATCAACGCGATCGTCGTGATCGGCGTCGCCCCGCTGGTCGCGGCGCTCTGGATCAGGCTCGCGGCGCGCAACCGCGCCGTCGACATCGTTCAGAAGTACTTCTTCGCGCTCTGCATGGCGATGCTGGGCAACGCATTGATGTACCTCGCCGGGCTGATCGCCGCGCATGCCACGAAGGCTCCGCTTTGGATGCCGCTCGCGGGTGTCTCGCTGCTCGGGCTCGGTGAGATCGTCGCCTGGACTGCCACCTACGGGTTCGTCACGCGTGCCGCTCCGCCAGGCTACGTCTCGATGACGATGGGAGCGTGGTACCTCCTGACGCTCGGTCTCGGGGGATACCTCTCCGGCGTCACGGGCCAGTGGGTCGACTCCATCGGTTACAGCGCGACCTTCGGCGGAGTCGCGGCGACGATGGCGTTCTTCGCCATCGTGGCGCTGCTGTTCCGCGGAGCTTTGCTCCGCCTGGCTACCCGCGCGGGCGTTGCGCTCTGAGCGGCGCAGCTATCCGCAGGTGCTCCTTTGCCAAGTGACGAATTATGATGCACGCGGCCCCCGCCGCTGCATCAGCCGTGCAAACCGAGCCGACACCGTCCCGCACCGTCACCGCCGAGCGCATCAGCGTCACGGAGCACCTGATACGCCCGCACGTCCGCAGGACACCGGCCATCGAGGTCGGCGGCGAGGATTTCGGGCTGCCGCCATTCCCGCTCGCATTCAAGCTCGAGCTCTGCCAGCACACCGGCTCGTTCAAGGTGCGCGGCGCATTTGCGAGCCTGCTGTCGCGCGAGATTCCGGCAGCAGGCGTGGTGGCGGCCTCCGGTGGCAACCACGGTGTGGCGGTCGCCTTCGCGGCGCGCAAGCTGGCACGGCCGGCCAAGATCTTCGTACCTGAGATCGCCTCCGCTGCGAAGATCGAGAGGATTCGCGCCTACGGCGCCGACCTGGTCATTGGCGGACAGCGTTATGCGGATGCTCTGGAGGCAAGCGAGCGCTGGGTGCAGGAGTCCGGAGCGCTGCCAATTCATGCCTACGACCAGCCGGAGACCCTGCTCGGTCAGGGCACCGTCGCGCTGGAGCTTGCAAAACAGCTTCCCGAGCTCGACACCGTGCTGGTGGCCGTCGGCGGGGGAGGGCTGATCGGGGGCATGGCCGCGTGGTTCGCCGAGCGCATCGCCGCGGGCTCGCTCAAAATCCTCGGTGTCGAGCCTGAGAGTGCTCCCACGCTCACTTACGCACTGCGAGCCGGGCGGCCCGTGGACAGTCCGGCGGGCGGGATCGCCGCCGACTCCCTCGCTCCGCTGAAGGTGGGTGAGTTACCCTTCTCGATCGCCCGACACTACGTGCGCGAGGTGATTCTGGTGTCCGATGAGTCCATCCGCAGCGCGCAGCAGGCGCTCTGGAGCGTGCTGCGCGTGGTGTCCGAGCCGGGAGGTGCAGCCGCCTTTGCCGCCTTGCTCTCGCATCGATACGTTCCCTCACCGCAGGAGCGCATCGGCGTGATCCTGTGCGGCGGCAATACCACCGCCGTCAATTTCGCCCGCTGAGCGCCGCTTCGGGAGTCCCGAGATGTTCGTGAACGACACGCCTGAGCGCGAGCCGGCGGCACCGCCACCCCGAGTGCAGGTTCGCATCCGGCAGATTCACGCGGCCGATCGGGTGCTCTGGGAGCCCCTCTGGCAGGGGTACCTGAGCTTCTACGAGAAGACGATTCCCCCGGAGGCAACCGAGCTGACCTGGAAGCGCCTGACGACAACCGGCGAGATCAAGGGCGTCCTCGCGCTCGAGGACCAGGGCGAGGCCGTGGGCCTGGCGCACTTCTTTTATCACCCCTCCACTTCCTCGCTCGGGGGCAACTGCTACCTTCAGGATCTGTTCGTGCGTCCGGCACAACGTGGCGGCGGCGTCGGCAGGAAGCTGATCGAGGCTGCGGCGGCGGATGCCAAAGCGAGCCACGCGGCCGTGCTCTACTGGCAGACCGAGGAGTTCAACGGGCCCGCCCGGCGTCTGTACGAGCGCATCGCCAAGCGCTCGCCCTTCATCCGCTACCAGATCGACCTCTGATCACTCATGCCGCTGTCGATCCTCGACGACGCAGTCATCCTCGCAACGCTGCTCGGTTGCATGCTGCTCGGAGGAGGGCTGTACGAGTACCTGGTCGTCGATCCGTTCTGGCCCGGGCGGCCGGATCTGATTCAGTCGAGCCGAGGCGGCATCTCGCGCGGGCGATTCTGGGCTCCTACCCACACGCTCTTCGAGATTGCACTCATCGTGTCGTTGTTCGAGGCCTGGCGCGTGCCGGAGCTCAGGCTCTGGCTGCTCCTGGCCGCTGCGAGCCATCTGGTCACTCGCATCTGGTCGGTGCTCGATTTCATTCCAAAAGCGCTCGTCTTCGAGAAGGCCGACGCGGTCGATGAGCGCGCAGCCCGGCGATGGACCGAGCGAAGCAAGTTGCGCTTTCCCCTGGAGCTGTTGACCGTCGCCTTCCTGTTCGCAGCCCTGCGGATCGCCATGCGCAGGTGAGGTGCACCCTCCGGCGGCCCTGATCACCGCACCGCGAGTGCGAAATACTGGACCTGAATCCGGTCCGCGAAGTCCGGGTGTCCGGGCAGGTAGGCTACCTCGCCCGATCGCATCAAGGGTGACCAGAGACCCTCGGCCTCGAGCCTGTGCAACGAGGTGCCGAACGACCTGGCTGCGATCAGATCCGTCCGATGCGAAAGCACCACCACCCCGTCCTTGCGCGTGACGCGACACAGCTCCCTGAACAATCCGTCGCCCGTGATGTACGAGAGCACTCCCACGCAAATCGCAGCCCCGAAGGCGTCGCTGCAGAAGGGCAGCGGCTTGAGCAGGTCAGTGCGCACGACGGATTGGTAGAGGCCCTTGCTCGCGGCAATCCGTAACGAGGACGCCGAGATATCCGCGCCGTGCACGGCGCGAAATCCCACGCGATGCAGCTCCTTGCCCGTCAGACCCGTGCCGCAGCCCGCATCCAGAACGGCCGACTGCAAGGGGACGTGGCGCGCGAGCAGCTCCGCGGCTTCGGCCGGCGCCCGATATCCCCATTTGCTCAGCAAGGTCTCGTCGTAGATGGCTGCGAACTCATCGTACTGACGCATCACCTCGCGGGGATCGGTGCTCGGCTGACCGGCCCAATCGTATTGGTCGCGCACGAGGTCCTCGGACATGCTCAGCTCGCGCGCATCGCGAGGGCCACGGGGATCCGTGCGGCGCGAATCGAGGGGAGGATCCCACCGAGCAACGCGATGCTGAGCGACCAGAAGATGCTGATCACGACGAGGTGCGGCGTGACCGCCATCGGGAAGGTGATTGCCTGGCCACCACGACGTGTCCAGCAAACAGGTACCAGTCGATGCCCGCCCCGAGCAGTGCCGCGGGAATCGCGAGGAGCAACCCTTCGGCGAGCACCGAGACGACGACGGGAGTTGCGCTGAACCCGATCGCCCGAAGCGTCGCGATCTCGAGCTTGCGGGCATCGACGGTCGCGTACAGGCTCGCGAGCGCCCCGCAAGCCGCCCCGAGCCCCATCAAGCTGCCGAGGAAGTAGCTGATGAAGTCGAGCAGCTGCCGCCGGGATTTGATGATGTCCTCGTTGCTCTCCTGCTGCGTCTTCACATCGGCCTTGAGCGTCGGATCGCTGGTCACGGCCTGCTTGAAGGTCGCGAACGCGCCGGGGGATTCGAGCACCACGTCCACGACATTGAAGGTTGCGTGAGGGAATGCCGACAGCACGGTGTCCGCGTCCCCGATCACCGAGTCCTCCAGAGCGGTGGCCGTGCTGTGGTACGCACCCACGAT
Source organism: Steroidobacteraceae bacterium (assembly GCA_035524075.1). Classification (GTDB taxonomy): domain Bacteria; phylum Pseudomonadota; class Gammaproteobacteria; order Steroidobacterales; family Steroidobacteraceae; genus JASHUC01. The sequence goes on from DATKPP010000065.1 coordinate 17,795, forward strand.
CCTCCAGGGAGTGCCCCGCACCTTGACCTCATCGCCCACACCGAAGTGTCTGAAGCGCTGCCGGACGAGGTCGCTCACGACGAGCTCGTGCAGACCGGGCTTGAAGTAACGTCCCTCGATGATGTGGACCTCGGGGTTGATCGTCACCCATTCGGGCGTGACGGAGAACAGGCTGACGGTACCGCGCTGGTTCGCGGTATTCACCGCGTTGATGAACATGAAGACGGTGCCGGTGACCTCGGGTTTGCCCGCGGCGTCGCGCTTGATCCCCGGCTTGTCGGCGATGCTGCCGAGGATCGTCTTTGGCAGGGAGCTCTGCAGCGCGGATTGCGCACCGCTCGAGAGGACGACGACGCTGTCTTGAGTCACCCCCGCCTGGACGAACCTCTCCAGGCCTTCGCTCAAGGCGAGCATCGCCACCAGTACCGCAACGACCGTGGTGATGCTGATCACGGTCACGAGAGAGGTGCCGAGCCGCTGGGGAATGCTGCGGAGCGCGGCGAGAGTGAGCAGTAGCGCATAACGGAGCGGGCGCATGAGCGGACGGCTTTAGCGGTTGGCGAGCGCGTCGACCACGCGCAGACGCAGCCCGCGCCAGGCCGACATCGCGCCGCCGGCAAGCGCGAGCGCCACGGCGCAAGCGAGACCGATGGCAAAAACAGACGGCGGCACGCTCACGGTGCCGATCTCCTCGCGCGCGATGGGCAGGAGGCGCGTGCCGAGCCACAGACCGATCGCGGCCCCGGCGAGACACAGCACGAGCGTCTCGGCGAGGATCATGAGCATCACGCGCCGGTCGGAGAAGCCGACCGTCTTGAGCACGGCGAGCTCCGGGGTGCGCTCGCGGATCGACTGCATCATCAAAGCCCCCGTGGCAAAGAGCAGCACGAAGAACGTGGCGCCGACGATCCGGTTCGCGACGCTGTCGATATCGCCGAAGTTTGCGACCTCTGCCTCGACGAGCTCCTGCTCCGACTGGGTGAGCGTCTCGTTCGGTGAGTTCGCGTAGTGTGAGTCGACCAGCTGCTCAACCAGGTTCGCGCGCGCGGGATCGGCGATGTGCAGGACGGCGAGCTGCGTCGTGTCGCGGCCCGGGCCGATCGGTAGCGACTCGTTGACGTAGCTGTAGTGGGTGATCAAAAGCCGCGAGTTATCCTCGTTCTCATCCTCGCTGTCGACCCAGGTCCCGACGATGTCGAACGTCCAATCGTTGGTTCCGTCCTTGCGCTGCAGCTCCTGCGGTGAGGATTGAAGCGTGACGCGCTGACCGACCCTCCAGCCGTACTTGTGCATCGTGCCGATGCCGACGATGGCGCCATCCCGGAGCTGTCGCATGGTGCGCAGCTGCGCGGGATCGACCTTGTCCTCGGGATACACTGCGAGGAACGAGTCCACGTCGGTGGCGCAGATCGGCACGCCCTGCTCGGGCCGCTGATAGCTCGCACCGAACTGATAGCGCGGGGCGACCCTGACAACGCCGGGGACCGTCTTCAGCCATTCGACGATCGAGATCGGAAGTGGGAATCCCAGATTCAGCTTGCTGGCCACGTACAGCCGATCGGCGTGGGTGTTGGCGATCGCATGCTTCACGGCGCCCGCAAGCCCCTGCAGCACACCGAACAGCGCGAACGCGATGATCACCTGCAACAGGATGAGGACCGAGCGGCTGCCCTTGCGCCGAATGCCGGACCAGATCAGGGGTATGAACTTCACCGGACGCCGCCTTGGGAGCCTCGGGACCTTGCCCGCCGAGTCGCCGCACAGCGCCAATGTAGTAGTGGAGTTTGACCGCTGCAAGGGTACACCTCGAGCCGCACGCCGGCCGGTGCCTGTGGGGGCATCCATACAGCGCGTCCACGGCCGACTTGCTGATCGGCCATGAGGTCATGCTACTGTCTGGCGCGTCCGCGAACGGGAATACTGGGGAGCACCGATCATGATTGGGTATGTCACGTTGGGCACGAACGATCTTGCACGCGCCGCAAAATTCTACGATGCGCTCGCGCAGGAGCTCGGCGTCGGACGCATGATGGAGAACGAGAAGTTCATCGCCTGGGGCAAGCCCGGCGGCGGCGCCGGCATCGGCTTGACGCTGCCCTTCGACGGTAAGCCGGCATCGGTGGGCAATGGAGTCATGATCGCTCTCGAGGCGCGCGACAAGGCGCAGGTCGAGCGCATCCACCGCCTGGCATTGTCGCTGGGGGGCAAGGACGAGGGCGCTCCGGGCCCCCGGGGCGAGGGCTTCTACGCGGGCTACTTTCGCGACCCGGACGGCAACAAGCTCAACGCCTTCGTCATGGGCTGACTCACAGTGGCGACGCCGAAAGTCTCGCTTCACGACCGCGCCGACCTCGAGGATCTCATCGCCCGCTACTCCTGGGCGCTCGACACCGGCGACGTCGAGGGCTACGTCGATTGCTTCTTCGAGGATGGGTGGATCCACCACGATCCACCCGGGCTGTGCAAAGGGCGCGACGCCATTCGCAAGCTCACGGAGTTCCTGTGGTACGAGCATTCATCGAACTACCTCGGCCGGCAGCATCGGATGAGTCAGGTGTTGATGGCGCCGGAAGACCCTGGCGTGCGGATCCGCGCGTTCTGGTCGATCCTGCAGCACAACGTGTTCACCGATCAGAACTTGGTCTACGGCCTTGGCCTGTGGAACGCTCTGGCGGCCAAGGATGCCGAGGGCGAGTGGCGGCTGAAGTCGCTCAGCGTGGATATCTGGCGCGGCCGGAACGTGCCCTGGGTCGGCGACGAGCGTGCGTGGAGCAAGCGGACCTAGGCCGGTGGCTTTGACCCTGAGGGAGCCGTCGAGGGTGGCCGGCCGCCCCGGAACGCGGACTGCAGCAGGTGTGTCATCGTGTGCACGTAACGCAGTTTCCCATTCTGGAGGCGGAACAGGTGGCTGTCGGGCGCGCCACTGCCCCCGCCCGGGGTTCCGGCGCCGAACGTGCAGAACACCTGAACGGAGCCCAGCTCCTCGTCCACGACGAAGCGACGATTGACGATGTTGACTCCGGCCGGCACACCCACGGAGCAGCTGTCCGTGGGCAAGCCTTTGCCGGTGTAGCCCCGACCCCCTTCGGTGCGCTGACAGGGATAGCCCCACGGCACCAGGTCGGTTCTCTTCTCGAGGAAGGCATCCAGATAGGCATTTGCGGCCGCGACCAGCGTGTCGCGCGATTCGCGCTGCCCGCGCGGGACCGGGCCCCAGTTCTCGGCCGCAGAATGCTTCAGATACGCATCTGCATCGAATAGCCAGTAACCGGTCGTCGTCCAGAGGATCTCGACCTCGGCAATCTTGTCGTGATTGACGCGCAGCCGCGTGCCGAAGACGTAGGGCGCCGCCTTGTCGGTCACGATCACCTCGGTGAACGTCTGGCATGTGGCGGGATCGAGGAGGCTGCGCTGATGATCGATCTTCATCGGCTTGGTGAGGAAGCCCGTATGAATGTCCGCGGGGGCGATGTTCTCCCAGTAGCCAATGCCCTTGGCGAGCGGCAGGCCGGAGATGTCGCCGCGGGTCTGGGCGGTGAGATAGAGATCGACGGCCTGTTGCAGCCCCTCTCGGGTGCAGGAAACCTCTGCGTGGCTCAGCACCGGGGCGAGCAAAGCACCGAGTGCGAGGCCCACCCTCACGAGAGTTAGCGGCTGCATTGATATTCCCCTGCTTCCTGATGGTCCGCCGACCGGATTCTCGCACGAACGCCCCGAATTCGCTGCGGCACGCCCGCCGGCCGCGTTGCAGATCGATTGCGTGGACATCGATGGATCTATCATCATCGAGGACAAGGTAGGGCAATGCGCATCCTGAGCCTGGCTCAACTGCTGTTCGCGGTGACGCTGATCGCCCTGGGTGTCCTCGGGCTCATCCAGGGCGATTTCGCGCCCCCGTGGCAGCCTGTGCCCAGGTGGGTCCCTGCCCGGGAGCTCTGGGGTTACCTCTGGGCGCTCGTCTCCCTCGCATCGGGCATCGGCCTGTTCCTGGTGCGCCTGTCCGCCCCTGCGGCCCGCGCGCTGCTCGTCTATCTCCTGTTCATCGTGCTGGTGTTCAAGATGCCGTTCCTCGTGCGTGCACCGCTCATGGCCGGCTACTGGGAGAACTGGGGCGAGGGAGCGGTGACCCTGGCGGGTGTCTGGGTCCTCTATGCCCGGCTCGGGGGCGACTGGGACCGCAAGCAACTCGGTTTTGCAACCGGCGAGAACGGCTTGCGCATCGCGCGGGCGCTGTACGCCCTGGCGATGATCGCCTTCGGTGCGGCCCATCTCGCCTATCTCAAATACACCGCGTCACTGGTGCCCGCCTGGGTACCGGGGCCCGAGGTGTGGGTCTATTTCACGGGCTATGCGTACATCGCCGCCGGAGCCGCGATACTGCTCGGCCTGTATGCGCGGCTGGCCGCGACACTCTCTGCATTGCAGATGGGCGTGTTCACGGTGCTGGTCTGGGCGCCCGTCCTGCTGGCAGGATCCAGGAAGCCTTCCGACTGGAGGGAAACCATCACCTCCTGGATCCTGACCATCGCCGGATGGCTGGTCGCGGAGTCCTACCGCGGCTTGCCGTGGCTGGCCATCGGCAATCCCCAGAAGCAATAGAAGGGCAGCCCGAGCGCGATGATCCCGGCCCCCAGCAGCGCCTGCCGAGGCGTTGCGATGAAGGTGTTGATCACGATCCCCGCGACCAGCAGCACGAACATCGCGGGCAGCACGGGATAGCCTGCGCAGCGATACGGGCGCGGTGCATCGGGCGCAGTGCGGCGGAAGACGAACACGGTCGAGGCCGCGACGCCGTAGACGAGCCACCCTCCGAACATCGCCGTATCGGTCAGCGCATCGAAGGTGCCGGCGATCGCGAGCACCGTGGCAAAGCTCGCCTGCGCCAGCAGCGCATTGACCGGCGCCCGGGTGCCGGCGGAGACCTTCGCCAGGGGGCGGAAGAAAAGACCATCGCGTGCCATCGCGAACCCGATCCGGGCGCCCGCGAGCGCATTGGCCTGATGCGCGGCAAAGGCGGACAGCATCAGCACGCAGGCGAGCACGGTCACCGCAACGGGGCCCACGAAGCGGCGCAGCACTTCGGTGGCGACCGAGGAGGTGGGGGCAACGCTCGCGATCTCGGTCGGCGAGAGCACGTAGAAGAAGGAGACCGTCACGAGCACATAAAGAATGCCAGTGACGAGCATGCCGCCGATGAAGACACGCGGCACGTTGCGCTCGGGCGAGCGCAACTCGCCGATGAGTGGCGCGACGTTGCTCCAGCCGTTATAAGCCCAGAGCGCGCCGAGCACCGCAGCGCCGAATCCGGCGCCGCCCCCCCGGGCTGTCGCGGCGACGCCCTCGCACAGGCCGCCCTGATTGCTCTGACCAAAATGCGCGGCCGTGCCATGGCCGAAGAGCAGCGCCGCGAGCGCAAGAGACAAGAGGAAGCCCACTTTGAACGCCGTGAGCCCCAGGGCCGTCTGGCCGCCGCGCGTCACGGAGCGAGCATTGATCAGCACGACCGCCCAGATGCTCGCGACGGCCACGGGGGTGAGAAGTGTCAGCGAGATCTGATGCCCGAGGAGCGTGAACGCGAAGACCGGCCGCGCGAGCGCTCCGCCCGTCGCGACATTCATGAAGATGGCAAAGCCGAGCGCAAGCGCGGCCTGCGCGCCACACTTGGGTAGAGCGAACAGTGCCCAGCCGCACAGGAAGCTCGTGAGCCGCCCATAGGCGCGTCGCACATAGGCGTACTCGCCGCCCGCTTCGGGCAGGAGGGCCGCAATCTCGGAGTAAGCGAACGCCCCGAGGAGGGTGAGCAGTGCGCCGAGCACCCACGCCGCAATCACGGTCGAGGCAGCGCCCACGTTGCAGGTCATGACGCGGGGCTTCAAAAAGATGCCGGTGCCGATCATGTTGCCGACGTTGACGGCAATCGCCGGCAGAAGTCCCAGGTCTCGGCTGAGGCCGCGCGCCTCTTGCATAGTGCCCCCTTGCGCCCGCGTCAAAATAGTTTTCGCGATCGGGTCTGTCCAATGACCTTTGCGTTCCGGCTCTGTGAATCAGCGGGTTATGTGCCTCGACAGCCGGCGAGATGTCCGGTACGGTCCCCCGTCCGCGAGCGGGTGGTGTTGAGATATCATGACCATGCAGCGGACGCCCTCGAAGTGCGGCGAATCCTGGAGCCGCCGGCCGGTCAGAGGGAAGTAGCACGGTGCGGCGCGAGCGCCAGAGGGGTTATCCGTAACATGCGAAATCAGATCGTGGCAGCGCTCGGCGCCGTATCGCTGGCCGTTGCGGCCTCACTGCTCGGGTCCATTCCGGCCTGGGCTCACTCCTTCGCAGCGGTCGATGCCAAACGACTGCTCGCGGCAGACTCGCCGGCGAATGCCGGGCAGTGGATGACCTACGGCCGTGACTACAACGAGCAGCGCTTCAGCCCGCTCGCGCAGATCAACGTGGAGAACGTCAATCGGCTGGGCCTTGCCTGGTATGCCGACCTTGCCGAGCGCGGCGGCAGCTACGAGACCACGCCCATCATCGTCGATGGCGAGATCTTCGTGACGAGTCCGTGGAGCAAGGTCTACGCCTTCGATGCGCGGACCGGTCGGCAGCTCTGGAAATACGACCCGCACGTGCCCGGCTCGCAAGCCGTCAGATTGTGCTGCGGCATCGTCAATCGCGGTGTCGCAGTGTGGAAGGGCAAGGTGATCTGGGGCACGCTCGATGGGCGCTTGATCGCCGTCGATGCGAAGACCGGCCACAAGATCTGGGAAACCCAGGCCACCGATCCGAAAAAATGGCTGTCGATCACCGGTGCACCGCGTGTCGCCGACGGTCGCATCTTCATCGGCGAGGCGGGCTCCGAGTTCGAGGAGCGGGGATACCTCGCCTGCTACGACGCCCAGACGGGCAAGGAGCTGTGGCGCTGGTGGGCCGTGCCGGGAGACCCCTCCAAGGGGTTCGAGCAGCCCGAGCTCAAATGGGCGGCCAACACCTGGCACGGGGACTGGTGGAAGCAAGGCGGCGGTGGCGCACCTTGGGACGGGATCACCTACGATCCGGTGACGGGCGATGTGTATGTGGGCACCGGCAACGGGGCGACCTGGCCCGCGGCGCTTCGCTCGCCGGGGGGTGGTGACAACCTGTTCACCGCTTCGATCGTTGCGCTGGATGCCAGGACAGGCAAGTTCAAGTGGTACTACCAGGAGAGCCCCTCCGAGAGCTTCGATTTTGACAGTACCGCGCAGATCACCACGGCCGACCTGGTCATCGACGGGCACATGCGGCACGTCGTGATGCATGCGCCCAAGAACGGCGTCTTCTACGTGCTCGACGCGTGGACCGGCAAGGTGCTCTCTGCGAACCTGTTCGTGCCGTCGGTCAACTGGATGACCGGCTTTGACGAGAACTTTCGACCGATCCTGAATCCTGCGGCCGACTACGGTCGCACCGGCAAGGGATGGTGGCTGGTCGGCTTCCAGTCGCACGTCTGGTACCCGATGTCCTTCAGCCCGCTGACGGGCCTCGTCTATGTGCCCACGTTCTACGGCAGTTTCCCGTACGTGGCCGAGGCGGGTGCGAAGATGGGCAACCAGCTCCTGTCGATCAACGTCGCAAAGTGCCCGCAGATGCCGCCGCCGAAGCTCGAGGGCGAGGGGTCGTACCTGGTGGCCTTCGACCCGGTGAAGAAGAAGATCGCCTGGACGCAGCGTGAGGGCAATGGCCGCTCGGGCACGATGGCGACCGCCGGCAACCTCGTGTTCCAGGGCACCAGCACGCCCGCGGCGCCGCACATGTTCACGGCCTTTCGCGCCGACAGCGGCCAGCGAGTTTGGTCCATCGACTCGCAGTCGCAGATCGTAGGCGGTCCGGCGAGCTACTCCGTCGACGGCGTGCAGTACATCGCGGTGGTGGCGGCCGGCTCGGGCGGGTTCGGCGGCAGTTACTGGGAGCCGAACTACGCGCGTCTGCTCGTCTACAAGCTGGACGGCAAGACCGAGTTGCCTCCGAAGGCGCCCGTCACGCCTCCCGTTCTGAATCCGCCCCCGGAGTTCGGCAACGCGGCACAGCTCAGCCAGGGTGAGAAGCAATACACCGCACATTGCGCCAGCTGCCACGGGGCGAGCGACGCTGCGCGTGTCACCAGCCTGTTCCCGGACTTGCGTTACGCGGGCGCGCTCTGGAGTCCCGATGCGTTCAAAGCCATCGTGATCGACGGCGGTTTGCAGGCGAACGGCATGGTGTCGTTCCGTAAGGAGCTCACGCCCCAGGACGCTGAAGCGATTCGCGCCTTCGTGGTGCACCTTGCGAACCAGGCGAAGAGGGCGCCCGCACCGGCCCTGGCGTTCGGCGGTCGCGGCCGTCGCGGGGGATTCGGCTGCATGGCACCGCCGGGTGCTGCGGCTCCGGCAACGATACACGGTTCGGCGCCGGCCTCACCCCCCTCGGGTACCAGGACGGCCGCGCCGGCAGCGCCGGCAGCCCTTCACCAGTGAGGGATCCGGCGCGACCGCCCCCAGCGGTCCCGCCGGTCAGGGCTTCAAGGTCGCCGCGATCTTGCGAATCTCATCCGGGGAGTGCTCGCCCTGGAGCGGCGTTCCCGGCCTCAAGTACTTGCCCATGTCGAGGCCGCCGACCAGGACCGGGTCGTAGCCGATCTCCCGGATCAGACGCGAGGCCGTCGCGATCGCCTGCGGATCGTCGCCCGCGATCGGCATGCCGACTTGGCCCGGCTGCTCGTGCGCCTGGCCCATGGTTTCGGCCCCGATCGCATTGAACGCGCGGACGATGCGCGCGCCGGGCAGCAGTTCCGCCGATTCGAGCCCGGCCCCCTTCTCGAGCGCCACGTTGGCGATCTCACCGTCGCGGTTCGGGAACGGATTGCACGCATCGATCACCACCTTGCCCTTGAGCAATCCGTCGAGCGTCTGGCCGAGCGCCGGAAGAGCCTTGTAAGGAACGGCGAACAAGAGGACCTGCCCGAAGGCGGCCGCCTCGCGTGGCGTGCCGGCCCGCGCATTCGATCCAATCTCCGCGGCGAGCTTCTTGTCGTGGTCGAGATTGAGCGAGGAGAACATCACCTCATGTCCGGCCTGAGCCCAGACGCGTCCGATCGCGCTTCCCACCCGGCCCGAGCCGATCACTCCGATCTTGACCCCGTGGGTCGCCGCGGTCGCCATGCGCACCGCAAACGGCAAGGTGCTCAGCGCGACGCCCGTCAAGCCTGCCTTGATCAGATCGCGACGACGGAAACCTGGGATGCCACGAGGATTCATTTTGATTCTCCCTTCGGCGGGCTGGAGCGAGCTGGTGAGGATTGCGGCCGCAACGCGGGCGTGATTGTACCGTGACCGGCCGTTCGGACTATATTTGCAAGCACGGTCGCGAAATGGTCACGTTCACCGTCAATGGCGAAACACACAGCGTCGAGGCCGATGCCGACACGCCGCTCCTGTGGGTGCTGCGTGATCATCTCGCGCTGACCGGCACCAAGTACGGGTGCGGCGCAGGCCTCTGCGGCGCCTGCACCGTGCACCTCGAGGGCACCGCGGTGCGCTCGTGCGTGGTGCCCCTCGGAACGCTCGAGGGCAGGCGCATCACCACCATCGAGGGACTCTCGGAGAACCGAGATCATGCGGTGCAGCGCGCGTGGATCGAGCTGGATGTGCCGCAATGCGGCTACTGCCAGTCGGGACAGATCATGTCGGCGGTCGCATTGCTGCGATCGAATCCCTCCCCGAGCGACGCCCAGATCGACACTGCGCTCTCCGGCAACATCTGCCGTTGCGGTACGTACGTGCGCATCCGCAAGGCCGTCCGCCGTGCCGCCGAGCTCGCGCGCGGGATGGAGTCCTCGTGATCTCGAGCGAGCAACCGCCCGCGGTGGACTCCGAGCGACGGGCCTTTCTGCGCGGAGCGGCCCATCTCGGCGGCGGCCTCGTCCTGGCGTTCGCGCTTCCCGGCTTCATCGCACGCGCACGAGCCGTCTCGGCGCCGCACGCGCAGTTGAATGCGTGGCTCAGGATAGGACCCGACGACTCCATCACCATCCTGGTGGACCGCTCCGAGATGGGGCAGGGTGTGTACACCGCGTTGCCGACGCTGCTCGCCGAGGAGCTCGAGCTCAATCCCTCTCGAGTTCGGATCGCCGCGGCTCCGGTCGGCCCGGCTTACGTGAATGCGCAGAACGGAGGCCAGATCACCGGCACCAGCAACAGCGTTCCCGAGGCGTGGGAGAAGCTGCGCAAAGCGGGCGCGCAGGCGCGCACGATGTTGATTGCGGCTGCCGCCCAGAGGTGGCACGTCGATCCCTCCGCGTGCCGCGCGATCGATGGCAGGATCGTGAGTGCTCAGGGCCGATCTGCAAGCTACGGGCAGCTGGCGGATGCGGCCGCGAGAATGCCAGTACCCAAGGATGTGCCCCTCAAGGATCCGGCCCATTTCCGCCTGATCGGCAAGCCGCTCCCGCGGCTCGACACGCCATCGAAGGTCGACGGCAGCGCTCAGTTCGGCCTCGACGTGCGGCTGCCGGGCATGCTGTACGCGGTGATCGCCCTGTCCCCGACGCTGGGCGGCAAGGTTGCATCGCTCGACACCGCCGCCGCGCTCGCAATGCCCGGCGTGCGCCGAGTGCTGCCCACCCCGAGTGGGGTCGTCGTCGTTGCGGATCACTTCTGGCAAGCGCGCAAGGCGCGCGAGGCCCTTCGGATCGACTGGCTTGCCGGGCCGAATGCCGATCTCGACACGGCGGCGATCCGGTCACTGCTCGAGCACGCGGCCGCGAGCCCGGGAGCCTCGGCGTTGCGCAGCGACGACGTTGCGGCCGCGTTGAAAGGAGGCAACGCGTCGCAGGCACTGCAGAAGGCGGCCAAGACGCTCTCCGCGGTGTACGAGGTGCCGCTTCTTGCACACGCGACGATGGAGCCGATGAACTGCACGGCCGATGTCAAAGCGCAGGCGTGTGACGTCTACGTGGGGACCCAGGCTCAGCAGTTGACTCAGATCGCAGCCGCGGCGGCCGCCGGATTGAAGCCCGAGCAGGTCAACGTGCACACCACCCTGCTCGGGGGCGGATTCGGCCGGCGACTCGAGACGGACTTCGTGCCCGCCGCAGTTCAAGCCTCGAGAGCCGTGGGCGCGCCGGTCAAGTTGATCTGGACGCGCGAGGACGACATGACGCACGACCTGTTTCGCCCTCCTGCGCGCGAGGAAGTCGCCGCGGGATTGGACGAGAGCGGCCGACTGGTCGCGTGGTCGCTGCACATCGTGAGCCCCTCGATCACCGCGCGATTCGATCCGACCAACAAGGACCCGTTCGACTCGGTGATCGAGTACGTGCAGAACTTTCCCTACGCCGTTGCCAACTTCGACTTGCGATTCACGCGGCAGGAGATCGGCATCGACGTGGGCTACTGGCGCTCGGTGAGTCACACCCCGAACTGCTTTGCGATCGAGAGCTCCCTCGATGAGCTGGCAGTCGCCGCATCCAAGAATCCGCTCGATTTTCGCCTGCAGCTGCTGGCCGGCAAACCCCGCCACCTGCGCGTGCTCAACACGGTCGCAGAGCGCTCGGGATGGGGCCACGCACCCTCGGGCCGATACCAGGGCATTGCCTTCATGGAAGGCTATGCTTCGCTCATCGCGCAGGTGGCGGACATCTCGATCGAGCAGGGCCGCCTGATCGTCCACCGGATCACCTGCGTCGTGGACTGCGGACAGACCGTCAATCCGCGCATCGTCGAGTCGCAGATCCAAAGCGGCATCATCTACGGGCTCTCGGCCGCGCTCTGGGGCCGCATCACCTTGCGCAACGGCCGAGTGCAGCAGAGCAACTTCAATAGCTCTCGCGTGTTGCGCCTGAACGAGACGCCCGAGATCGACGTGCACATCATCCCGAGCGATGCTCCCCCTGGCGGTATCGGCGAGGCTGCCGTGCCGCAGGTTGCCCCCGCGCTCTGCAACGCGATCTTCGCGGCGACGAGCAGACGCTTGCGCTCGCTGCCGATCAGCGCGCACCGGCTCGCCTGATCGCGCCCATCCGGACCCAAACATCCAGGCGGCCGTGAGTGGCGCGGGCGCCCGGGTGGGCATAGCATTGCGGGCCAACTCGGCTCCGCAGAGAGGTCTGCCGCGATGAGCACGCTCTTCATCAACGGCAAACGGGTCGATGTGGATGCACCGCCCGACACGCCGCTTCTGTGGGTCCTGCGGGATCACCTGGGCATGACGGGCACGAAGTTCGGCTGCGGGGTGGCGCTCTGCGGTGCCTGCACGGTGCACCTCGACGGCCAGGCCGTGCGCTCCTGCAGCATCCCGGTGGCGGCTGTGCAAGGCAGCAAGATCACGACGATCGAGGCGATCGGCAGTGACCAGGTGGGCGCGGCCGTCCAAGCGGCATGGGACAGGATCGATGTGCCCCAATGCGGCTACTGCCAGTCAGGGCAGGTCATGGCCGCCACTGCGCTTCTGACCCAGAACCCCAAGCCCACCGATGCGGACATCGACAACGCAATGAGCGGGAACATCTGTCGCTGCGGCACCTATGTGCGCATTCGCGCCGCGATCCACGAAGCCGCCAGGACTCTGCAGGCCTGAAGCCCATGAATGCCACACCCAAGCTCGCTTCGCGCCGCGAGTTCCTCAAATCCTCCGCCACGGTCGGCGGGGGCCTCCTCATCGGGCTGCATCTGCCTGCGACCGGCTCTCCCGCCGATCTGCAGCCGCTCGTAGAGAACGCCTGGGTACGCATCGCACCGGACAGCACGATCACGCTCATCTGCCACCGCAACGAGATGGGCCAGGATGTGCACACCTCGCTCGCGCTGCTCATCGCGGAGGAGCTCGGCGTGCAGGTGGATCGGGTGAGGATAGAGCAGGCGCCCGTCGATCCGGTCTACATCAATTCCATGCTCGGGGCACAGATTACCGGGGGCAGCACCAGCATCCGCGATGCGTGGGTCAAGCTGCGCCAGGCGGGTGCCAGCGCGCGCGTGCTGCTCGTGACTGCGGCGGCCCAGCGCTGGGGCGTCCCGGTGAGCCAATGCACCGCGCAGGACGGCTTCGTGAGCCACGCAAGCGGCCGGCGGCTGAGCTACGGTCAGCTGGCACGGGCGGCCGCCCGGCTGCCTGCGCCCGCGGCGGTTGCGCTCAAGCCGCCGAGCGAGTTCACACAGATCGGCAAGCAGCGTCACCGCCTCGACACCCCTGCGAAAGCGCGGGGTCAGGCGATCTTCGGCATCGACGTCGCGCAACCGGGCATGGTGTACGCCTCGCTCGAGCAATGCCCCGTGATCGGCGGCAAGGTTGCCGCCGTCGATGCCAGCGCCGCGAAGTCCTTGAAGGGCGTGCTCGGTGTGGTCGATATCGGTGAAGGCGTCGCGGTGATTGCCGATCGCTACTGGACGGCGAAGAAGGCGCGCGATGCCCTGAAGATCACCTGGGACCATGGGCCCGCCGCGACCCTCACCACCGAGCAGATCCAGGCCACGCTCAAGGAGGGCGCAAAGAACGATGGCGCCATCGTGAGGCAAGCGGGCGATGCCGCCGCGGCGCTCAAGACGGCAAACAAGACATTGCGCGCCGAATACCGCTGCCAGCTGCTCGCCCACGCGGCGCTCGAGCCGATGAACTGTCTTGCGCTGGTGAGCGAGCGGGGCTGCGATATCTGGGCCAGCACGCAGTTCCCGCAGGGCGCACAGGGCATCGCGGCGGCGCGCAGCGGCACACCGCCGGCCAGGGTGCGGATCTGGCCGCAATTCATCGGCGGCGGTTTTGGCCGCAGGCTCGATGTGGATTTCATCGGTCAGGCGGCCGCCATCGCCAGGACCGTTCCGGGCACGCCGGTCAAGCTGATCTGGACGCGCGAGGACGACACCCGCAATGATTTTTATCGCCCGGCGAGCTACCACACGCTGGCGGGCGGACTGGATGCCCGTGGCAACCTCATTGCGTTCGACTACAAGATGGTCTCATCGTCCATCACCAATCGGATGTTCCCGGGCGTGGTCAAGAACGGTCTGGACTCCTTCATGACCGAGGGCTCCGTCGACCTGACCTACGACATCCCGAACGCCATGCAGCGCGTGGTCATCCAGGAGTACGGCCTGCGCTCGGGGTACTGGCGCTCGGTCAGCCATCCGCTCAATGCCTTCGCCATCGAGGGGTTCATGGATGAGCTTGCGCACGAGGCGCAGCGCGATCCGGTCGAGTTCCGCCTGGCGCTGCTCGACAAGCAGCCGCGCCAGAAGGCCGTGCTCGAGCGCGTCGCGCGCGAGTCGGGCTGGGGTGGTGCGCTGCCGCCGGGGCATGCGCGCGGCCTTGCGATGATGGAGAGCTACGAGACCTATCAGGCGCTGGTCGCGGAGATCTCCCAGGCCGGCCCACGCCTGAAGCTCGAGCGCCTGGTGTACGTCGTCGATCCGGGAATTGCCGTACATCCGGACCAGATCGTGGCGCAGGTCCAAGGCGGGGCGGTCAGCGGCTTGATCCATGCGCTGCGCGCCAAGGTCACGCTCGCCAACGGGCGCATTCAGCAAAGCAACTTCAACGATTTCGATCTGCTGCGCATGAACCAGATGCCGCGGATCGACGTGATCGTGCTGCAGGGCGGCGACAAGCCCGGCGGCATGGGCGAAACCGCCGTGCCGCTCGTCGCGCCGGCGATCGCCAACGCCGTGTTCGCGCTCACCGGCCGGCGGGTGCGCTCGCTCCCGCTCGCCGACTCGGGCATCGACTTCGCGTAAGACAGCTGGGGCGACTTGCCGCACTGCGGCCCCCGCCGTACCATGTAGTTACAATTGAAACTACCCTCGGAGCGGACATAACGGCCGCTTCGCGCAGGAGGTCCCATCGTGACAGCGGAGCTCCACGACAATCCCCTCGGCACGGACGGCTTCGAGTTCGTCGAGTTCACCAGTCCCGATCCGCAGCAGCTCGCACGGCTGTTCTCGGCCATGGGCTTCACCGCCGTGGCGCGCCACCGCTCGAAGAACGTGCTGCGCTACAAGCAGGGCAGCATCAACTTCATTCTCAACATGGAGCCGCGCGGCCAGGCGGCCGCGTTTCGCGGGCAGCACGGCCCCTCGATCAACGCCATGGCGTTTCGGGTACGCGATGCGGCCCGGGCGCTCGAGCTCGCAGTCGAGCGCGGTGCGAGCGAGGTCAAGGGTCTCGTCGGCCCGATGGAGCTCAACATTCCCGCGATCGAGGGGATCGGCGGCTCGATTCTGTATCTGGTGGATCGCTACGGTGCGAGCGACATCTACGACGTGGACTTCGTCGCGATTCCGGGCGTGTCCGCAAGCGAGGCCGGCGCGAGCGCCGGGCTCACCTACATCGACCACCTCACGCACAACGTGCGTCGCGGCAACATGCAGAAGTGGGCGCGCTTCTACGAAAGCATCTTCAACTTCCGCGAGATCCGCTACTTCGATATCGAGGGCAAGGTGACCGGTCTCGTCTCCAAGGCGATGACGAGCCCGGACGGCAAGATCCGCATCCCGCTCAATGAGAGCCAGGACGACAAGTCGCAGATCGAGGAGTTCCTGCACGACTACAAGGGTGAGGGAATTCAGCACGTCGCGCTCGGCACGGGCGACATCTGCGCAACCGTCGATCGCATGCGCGAGCGAGGCGTCAAGTTCCAGGACACGCCGGACACCTACTACGAGGCGGTGGATGAGCGCGTGCCGGGGCATGGCGAGGATCTCGCGCAGCTGCGCAAGCGACGCATCCTCATCGACGGCGCGCCCACCCAGGGCCAGGGGCTGCTGCTGCAGATCTTCACCCAGAACGTCGTCGGCCCATGCTTCTTCGAGATCATCCAGCGCAAGGGCAACGAGGGCTTTGGAGAGGGCAACTTCAAGGCGCTCTTCGAGTCGCTCGAGCTCGATCAGATTCGCCGCGGCGTCCTGTCGCCCCACGGCGCGGATGCCCCGCCGGGCGCGGGTCGCTCCGCATGAGCGCGGAGTCGAGCACGCTCGAGTACCAGAGCGGCTTCGGCAACCACTTCTCGAGCGAGGCGCTCCCCGGGGCCTTGCCCGAGCAGAACTCCCCGCAGCGCTGTCCTTACGGACTGTACGCCGAGCAGATCTCCGGCACCGCGTTCACGGCGCCGCGCGCGGCCAACCGCCGCACCTGGCTCTATCGCATCCGCCCGGCGGTGACGCATCGACCGTTCCGGCGCATCGCAAGCCCGCACCTCACCGGCCGCTTCGACGAGGTCGAGAGCCCGCCCAATCAGCTGCGCTGGAATCCACTTCCCATCCCGAGCGCACCGCAGGACTTCCTCGAGGGTCTCGTGACGATGGCCGGGAACGGAGACCCGCACAGCCAGAGCGGCTGCGCGATTCATCTGTACGCGGCCAACCGCTCGATGAGCGGGCGCGCCTTCTACGATGCCGACGGCGAGCTGTTGATCGTGCCTCAGCAGGGACGACTGTCGCTCACCACGGAGCTGGGGCGGCTGCTCGTTCAGCCGCTCGAGATTGCAGTGATCCCGCGCGGCGTGCGGTTTCGGGTGGATCTGCCGGATGGCACGGCACGCGGTTACGTGTGCGAGAACTTCGGCGCGCACTTTCGATTGCCGGACCTGGGACCTCTGGGCTCGGACGGCCTGGCCTGTCAGCGCGACTTCGCCTCACCGGTGGCCTGGTACGAGGATCGCGACGAGCGCTACGAGCTCGTCGCCAAGTTCGGCGGCGCGCTGTGGTCGGCGCAAGCGGATCACTCGCCGTTCGATGTCGTGGCGTGGCGCGGGAATCACGTCCCCTACCGCTACGACCTGCGGCGCTTCAACGCCATCGGCTCGGTGAGCTTCGATCATCCCGACCCCTCGATCTACCTCGTGCTGCAAGCGCCGACCGAAACCCCCGGCGTGGACAGCATCGACTTCGTGATCTTCCCACCGCGCTGGCTGGTCATGGAGCACACGTTCCGGCCGCCGTGGTACCACCGCAACGTCGCGAGCGAGTTCATGGGGCTCATCCAGGGGGTTTACGATGCGAAAGCCGAAGGGTTCGTGCCCGGCGGCGCCTCGCTCCACAACTGCATGAGCGGCCACGGACCGGATGCGACGACGTTCGAGCAGGCCAGCCGTGAGGACACCACGCGCCCGCGGCGCATTGCCGACACCATGGCGTTCATGTTCGAGTCGCGATACATCATCCGGCCCACCCGCTACGCGCTCGACTCACCGCTTCTCCAGCAAGACTACCTCGAGTGCTGGCAGGGGCTCGGCAAGCGCTTCGATCCGCACCGGCGCTGAATGGCATGAGTCTCAACGAGACGCACGATCCCGGTCTTCGAAGCTGGGTCGAGACGGCCCAGGTGCCCGGCACGGACTTCCCGATCCAGAACCTGCCCTTCGGGGTGTTTCGCCGCGCCGGCAGTGCCGAGGCCCTGCGTGGTGGTGTCGCGATCGGCGATCAGATTCTCGATCTGGGAGCCGCCGTTGCGACCGGCGCATTCGGTCAGGCGTCCGTGGGAGTCGCCGCCGCCCGGGCGGTGGCAGCGGCCGCCCAACCCACCCTCAATGAGCTCATGGGGAGCGGCGCGGAGGCAGCTGCGGCGCTGCGCCTGATGCTGTCGCGCGCATTGCGTCGCGGATCGGCGCAGGAAGCTGCGCTTCGCTCATGCCTGGTGCCGCAATCCGGCGCGGAGCACGCGCTTCCCGCGCGAATCGGCGACTACACGGATTTCTACGCATCGATCCATCACGCAATGGCGGTCGGCCGGCTGTTTCGCCCGGACAATCCCCTCCTGCCGAACTACAAGTGGGTGCCGGTCGCCTATCACGGGCGCAGCTCCTCGATCGGTGTCTCCGGGCAGGCCTTTGCGCGGCCCGTCGGACAGATCCTCGCCGGCGGGTCTGCAGTCCCGACCGTTGCGCCGAGCGCCAGGCTCGACTACGAGCTCGAGCTCGGCGCCTTCGTCGGCCGCGGCAACGCGGCCGGCGAGCGCATCGCGGCGAGTGAGGCCGAGTCACACTTGTTCGGGCTGTGCCTGCTCAACGACTGGTCGGCGCGCGACATCCAGGCCTGGGAATACCAGCCCCTGGGTCCCTTCCTCGCCAAGAGCTTCGCCACCACCCTCTCCCCCTGGGTCGTGACTCTCGAGGCACTCGAGCCCTATCGGCTCCCGTGGTCACGATCTCCGACGGATCCGCAGCCGCTGCCGTATCTTGATTTCCCCGACTTGCGCTCGCGCGGTGCGCTCGACATCCAGCTCGAGGCTTGCGTGCAATCGGAGGCGATGCGCCGCACGGCTCATGCACCGCATCGGCTCTCGCGCAGCAGCTTCAAGCACTCCTACTGGACCCTCGCCCAGATGGTGGCGCATCACACCGTGAGCGGGTGCAACCTCCAGCCTGGAGACCTCATCGGCACCGGCACGCAGTCGGGGCCGGCACCGCAGGAGGCGGGCTCGCTCCTCGAGCTCACGCGCTCCGGCGCGCAGCCCCTCACGCTGCCCTCGGGCGAGACGCGCCGATTTCTCGAGGATGGCGACAGCATCATCCTGCGCGCGTGGTGCGAGCGAGCGGGCGCCGCTCGCATCGGGTTCGGCGAGGCGGCCGGGCGCGTGTTGCCCGCGCGGAACTAACGAACTTCGGGGGATCTCGTGCGGCTTCACACCTACTTTCGCAGCTCCGCCGCCTATCGCGTGCGCATCGCGCTCAATCTCAAGGGAATCTCATACGAGACGCTTCCCGTGCACCTGTTGCGCGGCGGTGGCGAGCAGCATTCTGCGGCATTCGCCGAGGTCAATCCGGCGGGCCTGGTCCCCGTGCTGGAGGACGGGCCGGTCACCCTGACGCAGTCGGTCGCGATCATCGAGTACCTCGAGGAGTGCTATCCCGATCCACCGCTCCTGCCACGCAGCCCCACCGAGCGGGCCAAGGTGCGCGCGTTCGCGCTCGCGATCGCCTGCGACATTCATCCGCTCAACAATCTGCGCGTGATGCAGTATCTGGGCTCCAAGCTCGCGGCCGGCGAGCCGGCGCGCAGCGCCTGGTCGCGCCACTGGGTCGAGCTTGGGTTCGCCACACTGGAGCATCAGCTCGTCGCAGGCGGCACGGCGCGCCTGTTCTGCCACGGCGATGCACCGAGCCTCGCCGATTGCTGTCTCGTGCCCCAGGTCTTCAACGCCGTGCGGTTGAAGTGCTCGCTCCATCCGTATCCGACCATCCATCGAATCTACGATCACTGCACGCGGCTGCCGGCGTTTGCGCGTGCGGCTCCCGCGGCGCAGCCCGATGCCGAATAGCAAGGCCAGACCGGGTGCCCCTGCCGCTCGCACGGGTCGGCGGCCGAGGATCCCGCCGGGCAAGCTGCGTCTCGGGGAGTATGTGCCCTACCGGTTGTCGGTGGCAGCCAACGCCGTGTCGCAGCTCATCGCGCGCGCATACGAGGATCGCTTCGGGCTTTCGATCCCCGAGTGGCGTCTGATTGCCGTGCTGTCCGATGAAGGGCCGCTGACACCCCAGGCTCTTTGTGAGCGCACGGTGATGGACAAGGTGACGGTCACGCGTGCCGCGCAGTCGCTGGTCAGGCGCAGGCTTCTCAGGCGCGAGCCCAACGCGAGCGATGGCCGCTCGCATCGCCTGCATCTGACGGACGTGGGGACGCAGCTGCATGGTGACATCGCACCGCTTGCCCTCGAGTATGAGGCGCAGCTGCTCGCGGGAATCGGCGCGCGGGAGATCGAGCACCTGAAGCGACGGTTGCGCCATCTGCAGAGCACGGCCGAGGCCCTCAGGCGCGGCCGAGCCTAATAGATGTCGAACGCAAGTCCCGCCGCGAGCGTCGCTCCGAGCTCCTCGCAGCGGGCGAGCGCGGCGGCGTCGATGTGCTTGGGGCGCAAGATGTCCTCGGGCGCCTGGGAGCTCGTGCACACGATGAGCGGTGGCGCGATCGCCTTCAACCGCCATCCGGTGGCGATCCGCTCGATCTGCCTTGCGGCGCTCGTTCCATCACTCCCCGCGCAGATGAGGGTTGCGTAGGGCCGTCCGATCAGCCGCTCCAGCACGGGGTAGTAGCAGCGATCGAAGAACTCCTTCATCGCCCCCGACATGGCGGCGAGGTTCTCGGGGCAGACGAAAAGATAGCCCTCCGCCTCGAGCAGCGCGGCGGGCCCCGAATCCACCGCGCCCTGCAGGCGTACGGTGATGCTCGGTTCCCGGCGCGCACCGGCTGCGGCGGCGTGCGCCATCTGCAGCGCGCCACCCGTGCGCGAGTGAAAGACGATGAGGAGCTTCTTCACGGGGGCCCGAACAGCTCGAGCGCCGCGGCCGCCACTCGGCCCTTCTCCACACGCACTCCCTCGGCGCGCAGGCGGCGCACCTGCTCGCGGAAATGCTGCGAGCCGCGCGGGAAGGCGATCCGGCCCTGCGCGGCCACCACGCGATGCCAGGGCAGATTGAGCTCAGCGGGGGCCACCCTGAGCGCAAAGCCGACCAGGCGCGCGCGCCCCGGAAGTCCCGCGGCACGCGCCACGGCGCCGTAGGTGGATGCACTGCCCCGCGGGATTGCGCACACGACGTTCCAGATGGGCTCGAGCGCGGCGGCGCTGCGATCGATGACCGAGCGCGAGCCACCGCGCATCGGCGGGGCAAGCAGCGATCGGGCGGAGGGGCGGGCTCGTCTGATCAACGGACTCATTTTATGCCGTCTCATGCCGTCGCGCTGGCACCCGGGAAGCGCATCGGAGAGAATGCCCGCGAATCCCCTCCGCCCACGATCTGCACGCCCCCCGCGGCGCCTGCATATGCGCGAAGATACTGCCGACCGCAAACGCCTGTTGACGCTGTACGTCCTGTGCTTCGGCGTGCTCATGATCGTCCTGGATACGACCATCGTGACGGTTGCACTGCCGACCATCCAGTCGAACCTGAGCTTCTCGCGCGCGGGGCTGACCTGGGTCCTCAACGCATACCTGCTTACCTACGGCGGCTTTCTGCTGCTGGGCGGCCGGCTGGGCGATCTGTACGGACCGCGACGACTGTTCCTCGCAGGCCTGGCGGTGTTCACGCTCGCCTCGCTCGCGTGCGGACTCGCGCAAACGCAATGGGACCTGGTTGCGGCGCGCTCCGTGCAGGGTGTGGGCGGGGCGGTGGTCTCGGCGGTCTCGCTCTCGCTGATCATGAGCCTCTTCACGGAGCCGACCGAGCGTGCCATGGCGATGGGTATCTATGGGTTCGTGTGCGCCGCCGGGGGAAGCATCGCGGAGGTGCTCGGCGGCCTTCTGACCCAGAGCCTCGGGTGGCACTCGATCTTTCTCGTCAACTTGCCGATCGGCATCGTGGTGTACGTGCTGTGCATGATGCTGCTCCCCGCGGATCGCGCATCGGTCAGGTCGCAAAGGCTCGACGTTGCGGGTGCCGTGACGATCACGGTCGCACTGATGCTCATGGTCTACGCGGTGGTCAATACCAGCGAGCGCGGCTGGGGCTCGCTGCAGACCGGAGGGTTGCTCGCGCTGGGGTCGGCGCTGTTCCTTGGGTTCCTGCTCATCGAGCAGCGCGTGCCGCACCCCCTCATGCCGCTGCGACTGCTGCGTCTGCGGAACCTCGCCACCGCGAACATGATCGCGATCTCGTGGTCGGCGGGGCTCTTCGCCTGGTTCGTCACCAGCGCGCTGTATCTACAGCGCGTGCTGGGCTACGACCCGCTACACGTGGGCCTTGCGTTCCTGCCTGCTGATGTGATCATGGCCGCCTTCTCTGCCGGACTTTCGGCCCGCATGGTCGTGCGTTTCGGCACGCGCGGACCCCTCTGGATCGGCATCCTCCTGAGCGCAGTCGGGCTTGCAGCATTCGCGCGCGCCCCGCTCGCGGGCAGCTTTGCCACGAGCGTGCTTCCGGGGATGCTGCTTCTGGGGATCGGCGCGGGAATGACCTTCAATCCGCTGCTGCTCATCGCCATGGGCGATGCCCCGAGCGACGAGTCCGGGCTCGCATCGGGGGTGCTCAATACGGCCTTCATGATGGGCGGTGCGCTCGGACTCGCGGCGCTCGCGAGCGGGGCGGACGCGCGAACGCAGGTTCTGCGCGCCGCCGGCAGCCCACCCATCGCGGCATTGAACGCGGGCTATCACCTGGCCTTCTGGCTTGGGGCGCTGCTCTCGGTATGCGCGGCCCTTCTCGGCGCGCTCGCGCTTCGTTCACAAGCCCTGGTCGCGACCCCATCGCCGGTTCCCGATGCAGCGAACGGGTAGCGACCTTCTCTTCAGCGCCTCCGACCTCGTCGGGCACGTCGATTGCCACCACTTGACAGCGCTCGATGCTGCGGTCGCCCGGGGCGAGATGGAGCGGCCTCATTTCTTCGATCCGTCCTTTCAGGCGCTCCTCGAGCGTGGCCTGCGCCACGAGCAAGCCTACGTCGAGCATCTGCGCGCTGAGGGGCGGGGGATCGTCGAGATCGGAGGGGCAGGGGTGGATCGGGCGCGCGCAGAGCGAACCCGCGAAGCCATGCGCGCCGGCGCCGAGGTCATCGTCCAGGGCGCCTTGCTCGAGGGCGCCTGGAGCGGTCGGGCCGATGTGCTCATGCGTGTGGCGACACAGAGCGAGCTTGGATCCTGGTCCTACGAGGTCATCGATACGAAGCTCGCGCGGCGAACCAAGGGCGCGACGATCCTGCAGCTGTGCCTCTACTCGGATTTGGTCGCAGCGCTGCAAGGACGCATGCCCGAGCACATGCACGTGGTGGCGCCCGGTGCGAGCTTCGCGCCCGAGACCTTCCGCACCTCGGCATTCACGGCCTACTACCGCCGGGCCAAGCGCGGCTTCGAACAGTTTCTCTCGCGGGAAGGCCCGGGCCGGACTTATCCCGAGCCTAACCTGCACTGCGAGATCTGTGTCTGGAGGCGCCCGTGTGATGCGCGCCGCCGCGCCGATGATCACCTGTGCCTGGTCGCGGGCATCACCAAGCTGCAGGTGAGCGAGCTGGTACGGCGCGAGATCACGAGCGCTACCGCCCTCGGGCACATGCCCGTCCCTTTGAGCTTCAGGCCCGCGCGGGGGGCCGCTCAATCGTATGAGCGCGTGCGCGAGCAGGCACGCATTCAGGTCGAGGGAAGAGCGGCCGGCAGGCTGCTTTACGAGCCGCTCGCCATCGTGCCACCGTTTGGACTCGCAGCCCTGCCAGCCCCCTCGCCCGGTGACATCTTTCTCGATCTGGAAGGGGATCCCTTCGTCGCAGACGGCGGGCTCGAGTACCTGTTCGGGTATCTCGTCGTGGAGCCCGACGGCACGCACAGCTACCGCGGCGAGTGGGCGCTGTCTCGGCTGGCGGAGAGGCAGGCCTTCGAGGGGTTCGTGGATTTCGCGCTGGCGCGCTGGAAGCAGCACGCGGATCTTCACATCTACCATTACGCGCCCTACGAGCCGGCCGCCTTGAAGCGCCTGATGGGGCGGTATGTCACGCGCGAGGAAGAGATCGACCGCATGCTGCGTGCGGGACTCTTCGTGGATCTCTACCAGATCGCACGCCACGCCATTCGCGCAAGCGTGGAGAGCTATTCCATCAAGCAGCTCGAAGGTCTGTTCGCGTTTGCGCGAGCGACGCCCCTCGAGTCGGCCGGGCGCGCGCTCTCTGCCGTCCAGCAGCTTCTCGAGTTCGACGATTCCGAGGCCATCACCGAGGCGCTGCGCCAGCCCGTGGCAGGCTACAACCGCGACGACTGTCGCTCCGTACATGCACTGCGAGCGTGGCTCGAGCAACTGCGGTCCGAGATGATCGCAGCGGGAGCCACGATCGAGCGGCCGGCACCGCCCGACGGGCAGCCGAGCGAGGCGGTCGGAGCGTGGCAGGAGCGCGTCGCAAGGCTCGTGCAGCGGTTGATCCCGGACGTGCCCGCCGAGATCAGCGAGCGCACGCCGGAGCAGCAAGCACGCTGGATTCTCGCCCACGTTCTGGACTGGCACCGTCGCGAGAACAAGGCAGTGTGGTGGGAGTATTTCCGGCTCGCGGCACTGCCCGTGGAGGATCTGTTGCACGAGCGTGCGGCCCTCGCGGGCCTGGCATTCTCGGCAACCGTCGGCGGCACGGCCAGGGCTCCCGTTGATCGCTATCGCTTCCCGGCGCAGGAGACGGAGCTGCGGGGCGGGGAGCAGCTGCGCCAGCTCGGCGGTGAGGACTTCGGCAAGGTCGAGCGCATCTCACTCGAGGAGCGCACCGTCGAGGTGAAGAAGCGTGTGGACACCGCGCGCGTGCATCCGCAGGGTGTCTTTTCCCACAACGTGGTTCCCAGCGAGGTGCTCGCCGAATCGCTCATGCGAGTGGGCGAGTTCGTCGCCCGCTGCGGAGTGGCGGGCGAGGGGCTCTATTCGGCCGCCCGCGACCTCTTGCTGCGGGCGCGTCCGCGCCTGGGCAACCAGCCGTTGCGCCTGGCGGGCGAGACCACCCTGCAGGCCGGAACTCGTATTGCGACCCAGCTCAAGGGCGGCGTGCTTCCCATCCAGGGGCCGCCTGGAACCGGCAAGACGCACATCGGCGCCCGGATGATCTGCGCGCTGGTTCAATCGGGCGCGAAGGTGGGCATCACCGCGACCAGCCACAAGGTCATCCGGCGTCTGCTCGATGAGGTGATCTGCGCCGCGACCGAGCTCGGTGCAAGCGTTCGCTGCATCCAAAAGGCCGACGACTCGGAGGAAAGTGAAGCGAGCCTGACCTTTGCGAAGAACAACGCCGAGGTGTTCCGCGCCTTGCGTTCGGAGTGCCAGGTGGCCGCGGGCACCGCATGGCTATGGGCGCGCCCGGAGGCCATCGATACGGTCGACGTACTGTTCGTGGACGAGGCGGCGCAGATGTCTCTCGCGAACGTACTTGCCGTCTCCCATGCCGGCCCGGGCCTCGTCCTGCTGGGCGATCCACGCCAGCTCGAGCAGCCGATCCAGGGCAGCCACCCCGACGGGACCAGCGTCTCGGCGCTCGATTACATTCTCGATGGACAGCAGACGATCGCGCCCGATCAAGGTCTTTTCCTGAACGAGACCTGGCGCCTGCATCCGCAGCTCTGCGAGTTCACCTCCGAGCTTTTCTACGAAGGTCGGCTGCGCTCCGTTGCCGGGCTCGAGCGGCAGGAGATCCGCTCGGGCGGCCGAGTGCGCGGCAGCGGTCTACGCTACGTGCCGGTCGAGCACGAGGGCAATCAGAGCTCCTCGCCAGAGGAGGCCGAAGCGGTGCGCGCGCTCGTCGAGGATCTGCTGCGATCCAAGGCCTCCTGGATCGATCGGGCGGGCGCCGAGCGAGCGCTCGACCTCCGCGACATCCTGATCATTGCACCCTACAACGCGCAGGTCTTCGAGCTTCAGGACCGCATACCGGGGGCGCGCATCGGCACGGTGGACAAGTTCCAGGGACAGGAGGCGCCCGTCGTGATCTATTCGATGACCACCTCGAGCCACGCGGACGCTCCGCGCGGGATGAATTTTCTCTACAGCCCCAATCGGCTGAACGTCGCCACCTCGCGCGCCCGCGCGCTCAGCATCCTGGTGTCCTCACCGGCGCTGTTCGAGGCCGAGTGCCACACGCCGGAGCAGATGCGCATGGCGAACGCGTTCTGCCGGTACCTGGAGCTTGCGCAGACGCTGTAGATCCGGGGCGCCATGCTAGCTCGCGATCGGAGGCAATCCGAACTACGACAGCAGCGGCATCAGATCCTGCGATCGCAGTGTCGCGAGATGCCCACCCGTGAACCGCGGATCGAGAGTGACCTCGGCGCGAATCCAGGCAGGCGGATTGAACGCATTCATCGCATCGTCCGCTTCGAACTCGACCTCGCCCAGAAGGAGCCCGTTGAGCGGCGCCTCGTACGCGTCGACCCCGAACGGAGGAATGCTATAGCGGGTCTTGCGCAGCACGACCGCGGGCAAGCTCGCCAGGAGCCGATACTCGTCTGCATTCAGATACGCCGTAGAGATGAGACCCGGCCCGCCCTCCGGCGCCGGCACCTTCTGAGTGAGCTTGTAGTAAGTGGCCGTCTGCGTGCCCTGCGTCTCGATCATGTGGCGCAGACGCAGTCGCGTGCCGGGAAGGTATCGATCCACGATGCGCGCGGTCTTCTCCACGGCACCTGGGGGCTGTACGGCGAGCAGGAACCGCCGTTCCCGTTCCGGCCTGGCGTACCGTTGTGATTCCCCCGGCGGCGCGGAGGGGTTGACGAAGGCGCTCGTGTCGCGCATGCGCAAAGCATAGGCTCAGGGTGCCTCCTGCGTCACGGGCGGAGCCGTCTCGAACCTCAGGAGCACGTACGAGGCGCTCACGATGAGCAGCCCGCTGAGGGCTGTCCATGCCGAGATGGGCTCGTGAAACAGCAGCGCCGCGAGCACGATTGCGTACACCGGCTCGAGTGCGATGAACCCGCTGCAAGTGCTCGCGGAAAGCCGTCGCAGCGCATACAG
>DATKPP010000066.1:0-40832 GCA_035524075.1 Steroidobacteraceae bacterium
GCGTTCGTTGCGCCTCTTGCGGGCGGCTGGGCGATCGAGCGCGGCATCCCGGCGTTGAGTATCCTGTCCATGCTGAGCGTGACACCGCTTGTGTGTGCGCTCGGAGTGTCGCTCATGCGCCGCGAGTGGCAGTGGAACTGAGGCTGGGCTCGCGGCGTCGATCAGTGCGTCAAACCGGCATTCAATCGCGCAACCTCCGCTTGCAACGACAGCCAGGCACCCAAGGTCGCATTCAGATCCCTGCACAGATCCGAGGAGGTCTGATACAACGATGGCACGGGCGCCTCGTCACTGGTGGATTCAACCATCTCCAGCAGAGCGGCCGCCTGCCCATTGATCCTGCTGAAGCTGGTCATGCCCTTGACGGGCGGCACAGCGTACGATCCCCCCGAGAGGCCGATGGATGCATCTTCGATGGTGCCGGTCAGTGTGGCCATTTGCTTGCGCAGCCTCTGGGCCACTCCGCTCGGCGCACCTGCGCCCAGCGCCGACAGTTTCGCATCCAACCCGTTGCGCTGCTCGTAGGCGTTCCTGCTGGCCGACATGATCACGATGATTCGCTGCGCAAGCGCCAATTGCCGGCGCATGTCGTCCATCGCTGCGGGTGAGTCGTCCAGCCGCGGATCCTGTTTCAGGAGTCCCGGCTGAGTGTAGGAAACTCCGTCCACGGTCAGTTTCACCGTGTAGCTGCCGGGCAGCGCCATGGGTCCTTCGGGGATGTATGGCGTGTCTTGCGGCACTGCCGCCGAGGACTGATCGAAGAACAGGGCAGGTGGCGTCGAGTAGCGCATGTTCCAGCTCACGCGGTGCTCACCGGCCGTGGTGGGCAGTGGTCGCGACGGCCGTGCCCAAAAAGCAGGCGTCGGCGGGAGGGGCTGATCGAGCGGCGCAACGGGAGCGTTCGAATACGAGCGCACCAGGCTCCCCTTGGCATCGAAGATCTGCAGCTGCACCTCCCGCGCAGGCTGTCCCAGGTAGTAATCGATCACCATGCCTTGAGGTGGATTCCTCCCATGGGGAACCTCCGGCGGGAACGGTGTGTCCTGGTTGATGTTCTCCTGAACCCGGATTGCGGCTTGCGGGCGGAACAAATGCACCGGCCGATCCGCAAGGTCCGCGCTCAATTGCTCGAGCGGCGATATGTCGTCGAGAATCCAGACGCCACGCCCGTAGGTGGCCGCAATCAGATCGCCGTCGTGGATTTGCAGATCATAGAAGGAGGTGGTTGGAAGGTTCAGCCGCAGCGACTGCCAGTGATCGCCGTCGTCGAACGACACGTACACGGACGTTTCCGTAGCCGCAAATAGCAGACCCTGTTTGTGAGGATCCTCCCGCACCGCTCGCACGAAGCTGCCGGTTGGCTCATCGGCCGGCAGGCCGGTAACGATGGCTTTCCATGACTTGCCAAGATCGCTCGTGCGATAGAGGTGCGGTGAATAATCTGCGATGGCATCGTCACGCACCGCTGCATAGGCCCGAGATGGGTCGAAGTGCGACGCCTGAACGTCGATGACGCCATGGATCGACATGCCGGGTGGGGTTACGTCCCGCCAGTGCTCTCCGCCGTCTTGCGTCACATAGAGCACACCATTGTTGCTACCGGTCCATATCACTCCGGCTTGCACCGTTGAAGGCGACAGCGCCACCAATGCGTCGCCGTGATGAACTCCTTCCGGATTGGGCAACGGTGGGCTTCCGGGGTGGGCGGTCAGATCCGGACTGACCTTTTGCCAGTGATCACCACCGTCGTGGCTCTTCCAGAGGTTCTGGGTACCGTAATACAACACCCGCGGGTTCTGCGGTGAGAAAACGATGGGCGCGGAAACCGCGCGGCGAAAATCCGTATCGCTAACGCGACTGATGGCACCCACGCCAAAATCGACGCTCTGCACGCCCCACGTCTTGCGAAACACCTTTTGCAGGAATCCCAAAGGACCGTTCGTGAACAGTATGTCTGGATCGATAGGGTCGACGGTCACGAAACCCGTCTCCCAGCCGGGCAACGGAAACCAGTCGAGGTCGGTGATCTCTCCGACCGAGCCGCGACTGGCGATCGCAAACGTGCCGCTATCCTGCTTGCTCCCATATATCCAGTAGGGATACCGGTTATCGGTGCCAATCTTGTCGATCTCGGCAGTCTTCTGGTTGTACCACGAGCTCCAGGTCTGCCCGCCATCGAGACTGACCGACGCGCCTTGATCGCCGCCGTACACGATATGACTCGGGTCGGTGGGATCGATCCACCACTGGTTCGGGTCGTCACCGCCGGGCGCCCCTTTGAAGGCCACCAGGGTATGGCCCCCATCGGTAGATCGGTACACGCAGGTACCCATCGTATAGACGATGTTCGGATCGCGTGGATCTACGAGAACCTGCTTGCTCGATGTATAGATCGTCCGGGTGGCCGTCGACCAACTGGCGCCACCGTCATCGGAGCGATAGAGGCCTGCATGGTCCAACAAATACACCCGCCGGGCATGAGTGCCCACTGCGACGGCAGTCTCCCCGGTGAGCTCAGGCTGATTGCGGCCCGCCCACTTTGTCCAGGTCAGGCCCTCGTCGGTGGACCTGTACAGGCTCGTCGGCTGCGGGTGGTCGAAAAGCGAGCGATCCGAGGTCCCCGGAGGAACATAGGTCTGTGTCACCGTAGCGAAAATGACGCGCGGATCATCGCTCGCCCAGGACAGATCAGTCGCGCCGGACTCGGATTGCGCATTCAGCACGAGCTTCCATGTTCGTCCTCCGTCGGCGCTGCGAAACACGCCGCGCGCTCCCCCCTTGCGATGATCGACTCCGCGCGTGGCAGCCAGCTCCAAGTCGGGATCGTGCGGGTCCACCAGCAGCCACGCGATCTCTCCAGCATCTTGCAACCCCGCACTTTGCCAGTGTGCCCCGGCGTCGGTGGATTTCCAGACGCCGCTGCCGTAGCTGGAACCAAACACGCTCCCGGTACCCGCATAGACGATCGATGGGCGCGACTGCGCGACCGCCAGTGCCGTGAAGCCGCGGACAGCGTGCACTGCATCGGTAAGCGGAAGCCAGGTGGCGCCGGCGTTCACGGTCTTCCAGATACCCCCATTGTCGGTACCCACGTACGCAATCCCCGGGCGCCCGTTGACTCCCGAGACCGAATCCACCTTGCCCGCAATGAATGGTCCGATGTTGCGCCACTGCATTCCTCGAAACAGACTTGGGTTCAGCTGTGCTTGTGCCGACCCGGTGATGAGCACCGCTGCGGTGGCGGCCGCAACGCGTCCCAGCCTGTGCGCACGCGGCGCCATAACCCGTGAAATCATGCCGGCCCCCAACTCAGTACTGGAATTGATACGTGAGTCCGATGCTGCTCCCGGGATCGTTCTCGGGCGTGATGCCCTGTGCCGTGGCAGTACCGTTTCCGAGCCGCGTTTGCAATTTGAGGTGCTTCGTCAGGTCCACGTCGACCTGCAGCTGACTCACCCCGGTCGTGCTCTGGGTGGCAGCAACGAACACGCGGCTCGTGACATAGCGCCCGGCTGTCACCGCGGCGCCATTGTTCTGATTGGGATTGGTGCCGGTATTGGGAGCGCTGCCGACCGTCAGCACGTTGAGCCCGAGCGCGCGCTGGATCTTCTCGAGCGGGTTGATCCCTCCGCCGCCGACACCCGTCATGCTGACGAGTGCGGCGCCGATCTGTGCGAGCTGCACGGCCGTGAGCTGCGAAGCCGTCTCGCCGAAGAGCAGCCGAGCAAGGATCTCATCCTGTGGCAGCGGGGGAGTGCTGCTCAGGTCAAAGCGCGGTGAGTCCGCGAGCCCGGTGATGTGCATCGTGACCGTCGCGTCCGCGGCGCTGGCCTGCGCGACGAAGTCGATCGTGGGATCGATGTGGCCGCGCAGTCCCGCGCCATTGAAGCTGACATCTCCCATCGTGAAGTTGAGCTGCGAGCTCGCGAGGGAGAAGGTGCCCCGGATCAGCTGAAAGCCGCCACTCACCGCGGGCTCGCGCGTGGTGCCGTGAATGCGCACCTCGCCGCCGAGCTCGGCGTTCAGACCGCGTCCCTGCACCAGGATGTTGCGGGGCGCATCGAGCGTGATGTCGAGGCCGATGACCAGGCGCCGCGCGGTGGGTGCAGGGGGTGCCTGCCCCGGTCGCACGACGTTCAGCACCTGCACGTTGGGCGGAAGACTGTTTGGAATTCCGATGAGTGCACGGTTCACCCGGACGGTTCCGGCGACTTCCATGTGCTCGCGCAGCGTGCCTTGCAGGGTCATGTCCGCGTTGAGGTTCGCGGTCAGGATGTCATTCGTGATGGGTTGCGCGTTCTTCGCGGTGAGCTTCAGGTCGATCGGCATCTTCCGTTGCAGCACGCCCAGGGTCCCCGTCATCGAGAGATCACCGCCGCCGGCGCGCGCGGTGAGGCTTGCGATTCGCAGCGTGCCCTGACCCCCGACGATGTGGGCAGTAATGTCGCCGAAGTGAACTCCCTGCGCGTAGTCGCGAATGTCCCCATGGGCGAGCTGGATGGAGCCGCCGATCTCGGCGGCCTGCGCAGGCCCCTGGACGGTCGCATCCATCGTGAGGGTACCCGCGGCGCGCTCTCCGTGGGCCTCGAGGAAAGCATTGGCATAGGCGGCATCGAGCTTGCCGGAGAGCTTCAGATCCACCGTGCTGCTCGCGTTGAGGGGTGCCTGGCCCGTGATCCTCAGCTGCGATCCGCTGCCCGCGCTCAACGCTGCATCGACGCTGGCGGTGGTCCCCATGAGCTCCGCATCGGCGCGTAGATCGAGCGGCGGCAGCGCCCCGGCGCTGGGGTCGCCAAATCGCAACGCGCTGACTCGCAGGCTCGCGTGTCCCGAGGGGGCTTTGAGCGTTCCGTGCAGGCGTGCATCGGCGCTCAAAGTGCCCTGCGCGAGGAATTGCCGCGCGAACGAGTTCACGAGCGGGGCATCGATTCCGCGCAGGGCCGCGTGTGCGTCGAGCTCCGGAATCACCTCGCCCCCGAGCTCCAGCACGGCATGTTGCACTCCGAGCCGCAGATCGCTCACCCGCAGCCCATTCGCGAACGCAAGCCGTGCGGGAGACAGGAGCCGGGCGGTTTGACCGTGGTAGCGCGCCTCGGTGCTCTGCAGTTCGAGCACTCGCGAAGGCGCGTTCAGCTGCGCAGTCGCCGTGAGGCTCGCAGGCTTGCCGAGCAGGTTGTGCGACTGCGCGGCGAGCTCGAGGCGCACCGCATCGATGGGGCCCGAGCCGGAGAGCTTTGCATCCGTGGACACGCTGCCCGCGGTGAGGTCGTGCGCATCGAGCTGCAGCTGCACGTGCGTGCGGCCACCATCGGGTTGCAGGGCGAGATCGCCTACGAGCTTGCCCTGGATCGGCTTTCCGATCAGGGGCTCGAGGTCGGCGAGCTGGCCGATCGCGAGGTGGAAGCTTCCCCGGCCCTGCGAGAGGTTTGCGCCGGTCTCGAGATTGGCCTCCAGATGCGCGCTCTTCCAGTCGGTGCGCCGGATCTCCAGGCGATAGGCATCGGCTCCGCCGCGGGCGAAGAATGCCTCGAGCTGCAACGGCGAGCCAGCGAAGCTGCCCTTCGCCTCGATGGCGGCGCTCGGTGCGGAGGGCAGGCCGTGCGCCTGCACGTTCAGCGCGAGCGAGCCTGCAGGAGAGCCGTGCACCGAAAGCGTCGACATCGCCTGCAGCTCGGCCCCCAGGGCGTGCGGGGCGCCCGCGAGCTGGCCCGTCGCCTTGAGCCTCCCCTGGAGACTGGCCGAAAGCGCAGCGAGATTGGGAATCTCGAGCGACCAGCGCGCACGCAGATCGTTCGGAGCGCGCCGTGAATTCGATGTGCCGCTCGCCGTCGCGCGCTGCATGCTGCCGCTCGCGGCGAACGTCAACGCCCGCCCGTCGAGCGTCAACCGGTCGACGTCGATCGACTGCGCGGTCATCCTCGCCCCGAGCTGCAACCGTGCGCTGCGGCCGAGCAGTCCCGCCGCCATGCTCGGCGCGGCGAGAGCCGCGATCGCACTGGCATCCAGGCGAATCGCTGCGGCGCTCTGCGCCAACTTGCCGGAGACCGTGGCCGACCCTCGCACCTGCCGCTGTCGGGCGAGCGCCGCAAAGGGGGCAAGGTCCGGCAGAGTGAGCGCGAACGTCACGCTTCGCTCACCGGCGGTCACCGCCCGCGCCTTCAGGGCAATCAAGCGTTGCTGCAGCGTCACCTCCAGCGGCCGGCTCGTCGCATCGAGGCTCAGCGTTGCATGCAGCCGAAACGGCGAGGCCTGCAGCAGCTCGCGCGCCACATTCGGGATTGCAAGGCCACTCGCCGTGGCGTCCAGGGACAGCGCACCACCCATGGCACCCAGCTTCGCATCCAGGCTGGCGAGGCTCACCCGTGCAGGCAGCTGCAGCGCATCGATCGACAGCTCTCC
Source organism: Steroidobacteraceae bacterium (assembly GCA_035524075.1). Lineage (GTDB taxonomy): Bacteria > Pseudomonadota > Gammaproteobacteria > Steroidobacterales > Steroidobacteraceae > JASHUC01. The sequence goes on from DATKPP010000066.1 coordinate 6,400, forward strand.
GCTTGCCTGCGGCGCACGTAGCCCGCCGGTCCATCTCCCGCGCGATTGCAGGTGCTGCCAGGCAATGCCCGGCCGCGGAGCTACGGCCCCCGAGGCCAGGGTGTACTCGAGATCGGCCGCGGCGTGCCGCAGATCGAGGGTACCGTCGATGTGTGTCTGCAGAGATCCGGCGCTTGCGGTGAGGGTGACCTTCTCTGCCTGGCGCGGCCCTGAGAGGCTGCCGGTCACCTCGAGCGCTCCGAGTCCGGGCACCTGCGCGAGATGCTCGAGCGGCCCCCCGGCGGGCTCTTCGAGCTTCACGGTCGCATCCATGCGGGAGCGGTCGAAGGCGAGCTGCACCTCGTAGTCGCCGTTGCCGCCCCAGCGACGCGCGACGATGTGCGCTCGCGCATCCGCGAGCGATTCGAGATGCCCGCTGCCTCGTACCCAGAGCGTGGCGCTCATGCCCACGAGCTGCCGCCCGAGCACGAGGGTATCGATCCCGAGCTGCCCCACGTCGATCTCGGGCAGCCTGCCTCCGCGATGCGGGGGCGAGTGACTCACCGGCCGTCGCGCAATGTCGAGCCGCACGACATGCACGCTCTGGACCTTCACGTGATAGTCGATCATGGCGAGCGGAGACCAGCGCAGCGAGATGTGATCGGCGGTCAGCCACACTCCCTCGTCGTCGCTCAGCTGAAATCGGCCGAGCTCGATCTGCGAGGGGAAACGTCCCCCGAGCCCCACGAGCTGCACTTTGCCCCTGGTGAGCCGGGCGGTGGTGCGCTCGATGAGCGCTCGACCCCCGGGGGTGTTGCCCGCAACCAGGACGCCGGCGGCGAGCACGATCACGAGTCCCACGAGCGTACCGGCACTCCAGGCCGCCGCCCGCAGCGCCTTGCGCGGCAGGCTCACGCGCGGCGCCTCGGCGTCCGGCTCATTCTCATCGTCCCTGCGCATCAGAATGCTTGTCCCAGCCCGATGTAGACCTCGAACCGCGCATCATCCTCGCGCCGCACGCTCGGCAGTGCCAAGTCCACGCGGATCGGCCCGATCGGAGTGTAATAACGGATGCCCGTTCCGACCCCCAGGCAGAAGACGCCGCTCTGCGATGCTGCGGGCGGCGCGGCGCCAAGCGGCGGTGGTGCGACACAGTGCGCGCCGGTGCTCACGGGCACGAGGCTCTGGCTCTCGCTCACGCCGCCGCCGTCGACGAAGAGCGCGGCGCCAAAGTTGGTGGCGATCCGTTGCCGCAGCTCGATGTCGACCGCCGTCATGCTCGTACCTCCGATCGGGTTGCCTCCCGGCACGGTGAACTGCGGGCCGACGGACTGATAGTTGTATCCGCGCACCGTGCCGCTTCCGCCGGCATAGAAGCGCTGATCGGGCGGCAGGCTGAACTCCCCGGCGCCCACGGCAATGCCGGCCATGGCACGTGCAGCCAGCACGGTGCGCCCGGGTGCTGTCCCGAACAGATCATGAAGATCGATGTAATGCGAGATGCTCGCCTGCTCCATGAGGAAGTGCGCGCTGGGATGCCCTAGCGAGAGCGTCGGGGTGAGGGTGAGGGCCCCGCGCGTGCCATGCAACGGGTCGTCGAGCGGGGAGCTGAGGTTCGTCGAATCGTAAGAGACGCTGAGCGGCAGGCCGAACAGCGTGTAGTAGTGGGAGAGCTGCGCGGGAGGCGGTGGCGTGACACCGCCGAGCTCGGCGCTCGTCGCGCAACTCTCGGGCGAGGCGAGCGAGTACGCGACATCACCGATGCAGCCGCCCTGGACGATCTGCTCGGTCTCGGCAGTGACCCCGGCGGTCGCGTTCCAGACGCTCGAGAGCTTGCGAGTGAGCGTGACGCCCGCGGTCTCGGCGGTCTGATCGTAGGCCTGCAGGTTCTGCTTGATGGCCCCGAGCGCGAGCTGCAGCGACTGGTCGCGGTGACCGAAGTCCGGAAAGATGTACTTGGCGCTCGTATCGTATCCAAGCCCCACCGCAGAGGTGCCTCCCAGGTCGATCATCGTGCCGGTCAGATCGAGCTCCTCGCCGTTGCCGAAGATGTTTCGGTCGCTCCACGTCACGCCGCCGCTCACGCCCAGATCGCTCGAGTAGGACCCCGTGAGGCCGACTGCATGTCGCGGCCGCTCCCGCACCACGAACGTCACGGGTACGCGCCCCAGCTTGTCGGGCTCCTGACCGAGGCGCACCGATATGGAAGAGAAGATGCCGAGGCTGAGCAGATCCTTGCGGGCGCGCTCCACGTTTGCGGCGTTGTACTGCTCGCCGGTATGCAGCAGAAGTCGCCTGCGCAGCAGAAACTCGTGCGTGCGCTTGAGCCCCTGGAAGCGAATCTCACCCACCTCCACACGCTTTCCGGCGTCAACCTCGAACACGAGGTTGAGCACCTGCTTTTGCGGATCCTCGTACGCCACGGGTGAATTGACGGTGGCGAACGCATAGCCGTCGTCCTGCATGGCCGTCTGCAGTGCGGATCCTGCCGCCAGGACCGTGGAGGCCACCGCGGGCGCGCCCGCGGGCAGGTCGAGCTTCGTTCCCGGGGGCAGGCTCCCCTTGAGCTCGACGCTGCCGACGTGAAACAGCGGTCCGGTCGCCACCGCGATCTTGACTTGCGCGTCCTTGCCTTTGGGCAGGGCGCTCAGTGTATCGCCCAGGGTGGGTGCATCGAGCGCCAGGTCCTCGATCGTGATGTCCACCGAGCCTTCGTAGTAGCCGAAGCTCTCGAGCACGGTCTTCAACCGATCCACATCGCCGCGCGCGCGCGCGATCAAGCCGTACGCATTGACCGGCGCCGAGGTGCGCAGCGTTTGCAGCTGGGACGTTGCCTTGATCGTAGAGTCGAGCGCGCCATGGCCCGTGGATGCGAACTGAATGCGGTAGGGCTGCGGATCCGCCCCGTGCGCGACGCGCGCGGACAGAGCGCTGCAGGCGAGCAACAGGGCGTACACGAGGAGCCTCGGCGCCCATCGCACATCGCGCCGCATGCCGGCAGTCATCCGATATCCTGTGATCAGCAGGCGCGCCGCGGGGCGCTCCCCGCCGGCTCAGGCATGAGCCCGCCGCTCGCAGGCGCACGCTTCGACGCCCTCGCGGTCAGGACGAGGCGATTGCGCGCCTGATCGGGGGGGCATTGGCATATGGCGGGTGAATGGTGCAACGGCTGCGCATGTTCCGCGTTGACGAGATGCTGCCACAGCCCCGCTGGAAGTTCTAACGGTGCACGCGGCGATGCCGTGGCACGGACCTGTCCCCGCGGTCGCCTGCGTTAGGGTAGGCTTCCAGGCCGGCGAGGCGGCTCTCCTCGAGAGCTCGTCACGAGGGGGTGATGCATGTCTTCCTGCCCACACTCACGCGCGGCACCCGGGGCGGTGTCTCTGGCGCTCCTGGCTGCGCTGTTGCAGTCCTTCGTCGCATCCGCACAGGCACCCGGCCGCACGCCGCATTTGAAAGGCCCGGTGGCGAGGTTCACTGCGAGCCAGGCTGCGGCGGGCAGGGCTGCGTACCTGCTGACCTGTGCGAGCTGTCACGGCCAGAATCTGAGCGGCAGCGAGTTTGCCACCCCTCTCGACGGAAACCGTTTCAGTCAGAACTGGAGCGGCAAGACCGCCGCGGCGCTCTTCACGTACATCCACACGCGCATGCCTCCGGGAAAGCCCGCATCGCTCTCGCCGGAAACCACTGCGCAGGTCGTCGCGTACATCCTCGCGGTGAACGGCGGCCAGGCGGGTGAGGCAAGCCTGCCCTCCGATCCCGCCAAGCTTGCGATGCTGACCATCCCGTGGGGCCCCACGGCGCCGGCGCCGCCGATGATGCCTTTGTCGCCCCTCGCGCCCCCAATGCCTCCGGTCGTGCTTCCCAGTCCGCTCGATCGCATAACGAGCGTGAGCGATGCGCTGTTGCGCAATCCACCGGCAAGCGAATGGCTCCTCTGGCGCCGCACGTATGACGATCACGGCTTCAGTCCGCTCGCCGAGATCACGCGCAACAACGTGGAAGCTCTGCGGGTGGTATGGGCGTGGTCGCTTCCGAACGGGCCCAACGAGGCCACCCCCCTCGAGCACGACGGAGTGCTCTTCGTCCATGCCTACGGTGATAACGTCCAGGCACTGAACGCCGTCACCGGCGACCTCCTGTGGCAGTACTCGCGCAGGCTTCCTGGGGATGCGCAGCTGGCCATCAAGCGCAATCTTGCGATCTATCGCGATCGGCTGCTCGTGCCCACCTCCGATGTGCACGTCGTCGCGCTCGATGTGCGAACGGGCTCGGTGATCTGGGACTCGCCCATCGCCGACTACAAGGCAGGCTGGCGGCTGACGGGCGGACCGCTCGTCGCACAGGGCAAGGTGATGCAGGGCATCACGGGCCTTGCGCCCGGTGGCGCAGGCATCGTTGGACTCGACTTTCAAACGGGCCGCGTCCTGTGGCACTTCCACAGCATCGCCCAGCCGGGTGAGCCCGGCGGGAACAGCTGGAACGGACTGCCGGTCGAGAAGCGCAGCGGAGCCTCCGTATGGACGGCCGGCAGCTACGACCCGCAGCTGAAGCTTGCGTACTTCGGCGTCGGACAGACCTACGATACCGGCCCATTGCTGCATTTGATCCACGCACCCGGCGTGACCAATGAGGGGCTCTACACCGACTCGACGCTCGCGATCGATCCGGACTCCGGCAAGCTCGTGTGGCACTTCCAGCACGTGCACAACGACCAATGGGACCTCGACTGGGCGTTCGAGCAGCAGCTGATGGAGCTGCCCGTGAACGGCGCGCCGCACAAGCTGGTCGTGACCTCCGGCAAGATGGGCATCTACGAGGGCATGGATGCCGCGACTGGCCGCTACATCTTCTCCCACGACCTGGGCATCCAGAACGTCGTTGCCTCGATCGATCCGCGCACGGGCGAGAAGACCATCAATCCGGCGGTGGTGGTCGGGGACGGCAAGCCGCACACCATCTGCCCGCATCCGGGCGGCGGTCGCAACTGGATCGCGGGCTCCTACAACGCGGCAACCGGCATTCTCTACGTTCCGATGCAGGAGACCTGCATGGATCTGATCCCCGCGCCCCCGGGGCAGCGCGGCAATCTCTCCTCCGGATACAACTGGTACATCCGCGCTCGGCCCGAAAGCGACGGCAAGTTCGGCCGCGTGGAAGCGTTCAGCCTGCAGACCCGGAAGGCCGTGTGGATCGAGCGGCAGCGTGCGCCCGAGACCACCTGCATGCTGGACACCGCAGGCGGAATCGTCTTTGCAGGCTCGATGGATCGCGACCTCAAGGCCTACGACGATGCGAGCGGCAAGCCCCTCTGGCAGGTGCGCCTGAACGACATCCCGAATTCCTGCCCGATCTCCTTCAGCGTGCAGGGCAAGCAGTACCTTGCGGTGGTGGTGGGCGGGGGAGGCTCCATTCCGTCCACCTATCCGGTGCTCGTGCCGGAGATTCAGAATCCGCCCGAGCATGGCGCGGAGGTGTGGGTCTTCGCGCTGCCTTGATCGACCGCGACAGCGGCCCTGGCCTGGCGGTGAGGCGACTACGGGATGGACTTGAGCACTGCCATCGCGCGCTGGTCCCCTTCGATCGTACGGTAGAGCTGCTTGAGCTTTGCCGCGCTCGCCGCGGGAATGGTCACTGCGCGCATCTCGAAGGTGCGCGTGTAGCGAAGAACGTGTGCGACCTCCTGGGTCTTGCTGTGATAGGAGGCGAAGCCGTCATCGACATCGACGGGAGGCGGTAGCTCATCGACCTCGTAGGAAGGTGGCAAGGCGATGTCGAACTCATCCGTATCGCGCTCGGGTCCGCCGAATTCCACTGGATAGGCACGCGCCTCCGGAGTCTCCATCAGATCGCTCGAGAGATTCCCGAAGACGTGCGGCCGCACGAGCAGGAGGTTGCCTGCGCGCTTTGCGTAGCTCGGCGCCTCGAGCGTGTAGCGCCACTCGAGCGGGTGGCCGGGAGCTTGCCCATCCTCGGCGGTCGCCTTGAGGATGTCGAATACGCCGAGCGAGCTCGCGAGCACCGCCTGCACGGGCCGGGTCCGATCGGCTTCGCCTGCGGCGGAGCTGAGCGCCGCGCGTTGCGCGGAAGCACGGTCGCCAAGCCACAGCTCCTGAACCTCTCCGTGCAGAGTGCCATTGCCATCCAGTGTCAAGTGCGCCGTTCGGTGAATGCCGTTGCCCTCGATGGGCATGAGGGGCGTCTTGACGAGCTCACCTCCGTCGGGCGTGACGAGCAGCGCGTAGCTCGACTGCAGAGCACCTGATAAGCGGCCGAATGGGGTGTACGGGTCCGTCGGATCGAAAAGCAGAAGTCGGCCCAGCCTGGGATGCCGGAGGACTGCCTGCAACGCCGGGTCCTGGACCTCCTCGGGCAGCCGCATCGCGACAATGACATGATTGAATCCGATGTTCGCCGGGCTGTCCTGAGTGATGGCGTCCCGCGCCGAATTGATGAACACGTAGTAGGAATCCACCCCGATCTGGGCCAGCATCGTGGTGAGCAGCGTCGCCTTGTCCTTGCAATCCCCGTAGCCGTGCGTCAGGACATCCGCTGCCCTATGCGGCTGATACCCGCCGATGCCGAGCTCGATGGCGACATAGCGGATGTCGCTCTGGACGGCGCTCGCCAGCGCCTGCATCTTTGCGAGCAGGGTTGGCGCCGATGCCGTGAGCTCGGCGACCCTTTGCTTCAGTGCCGCGGAAGGTTCACGCCGATCGAGCGTGAGACCGAGATACCACGCCGCCACCGCATCCCAGCTCTTGAATCCGCGAAACTTGCCGCCGGGCGGAATCAGCGCGATGTCCACGCGCCCAAGCACCTGCTGGGCCGGCGGCATCCTCCTCTCGAGCAGCAGCGCCGGCTCGTCTGTGACCGTCCACTGCCATTGGCCACGACCGAGCGACGTCGGCTCTTCCGGCTCGTGGTGAAGCCACGTCGCCTCGTAGGTCCACCCGGCAGGCACCTCGAGCGTGTAGCGTGCCTCCCGGACGGGTACCGTATCCTGAACCACCCATTCGATGGGCTGGTTGTAGGGTTGCGTGCTTTCTGTCTCGATCTCCGTGGCAATGATGCTGCCGGGGTCGGCGCCCGGAACCTGCAGGAACCGGGTGCGGACGTCCCCGGCCAGCTCCCCGTTGAGAATGCCCGCCAGAGCGGTCTCGACGGCCTCGCGGTCCCCGATCTCGTAGTTCTTTCCCTCGGCGGGGATGCACCACCCGTGCATGCGCCTGATGCGCGTTTGTGAGGTGAGGAAGGTGATTGCGGCCCCGCCTCGCGCCCTGCCCTCCGGCCGCAGAATCTTGAACACCCGGCGTTGCAGCTGCCGGATCTTACCGTCGCGCTCGACGTTCACCGTCGTCTCGGAATAAAGCACCACCGCACTCGTCTTGTCACCGTGCGCCGGTAGAGGCACGCTCAGGTGCGCCCGAACCCAGTCGGGCACACCGGCCGCCGCTGCGCGAGCGGCGAGCATCGCCAGGATCAGGGCAGCGATTGCGATCCGGCGGTGCGGGCCGTGGCGTTCAGCGTGTCGCGGCGGACGTCTCGAGGGATATGACGATCTGCTCCTCATCGCCGGTTCTCACGCTCTGAAAGAAATCTCGGACTGCATCGTACTGGCTGGTCTTCAGCATCATGGCGTTCTGCGTCAAGTCGCGGTACACCTGCAACTTCCCCTTCGCACTCTCCACGGCCGTTCCGTAGACGAGCGCTCCATAGTCGGCTCGACGAGGCTGCAGCGCGCTGCTCACACGCCACCCGGAGGGCAGCTCGATGGCTACATCATCGTGATGATCGAACGCAAACTCGAAATACAGTGGATAGATGCGTTCGGCAGATACGAACTCCTGCTTCTCTTCGGCTCCAAACAATCCAACCGGGAGCAGGTGATACTGGCCGGCGGCGCTCACCCATCCGGGCACCTTCAGGTCGTACACGGCTACGAGCTGCGGATCGGAACTGCGCCAATCGGGCTCGTTGGTGAGCGTCACCTCGCTTCCGGCGGGAACGGCGCGTTTCAGGTCGTTTTCCAGGAACTGAGTGCGGGCCGGGCCATCCTCGTTGCGCTCGCGCAAGCGGCGCGAGAGCGCCTCGAGCCCTGAATAGGTCACGACGACCTTCCCCTCGATCGCGCCGTCCTCGTCCAGGTGCAGATTCGCCTTCCGCGCGACCAGGGAAACGGAGGCGTCAGGGAAGGGAGTCTCGACCCAGCGCACTCCATTCCAGTCGAGTACCAGCCCCGTCACACCCGTCTCGTCCCAGGGAAGCAGGCCGAAAGGAGCGAAGGGGACTCCCGGGGCAAGGTAGATCTCCTTGCCGTCCAGCTTCGCGAGGACGATTGTCGAGTTGAGTTGCCGGAAATTCATGAGGCGGGGGTCGAAAAAGTACGCGTTGCGGGAAGAGACGGCCACCGGATATGCCTCGACCCCTGCAGCTCGCGCCAGCCCCACGAACAGCAGGGTGATCTGCAACCCGCTACCGTAACCACGACTCCAGACATCTCCGGCATCGTGAATGTCTTTCGGGTTCTCGCGATCCACTTCCTGGCTGGTTTTCGCGCGCTCGAACGAAAGGTTCTCGATCTGCTGTGTGCGGGCGTAGATCTTGCGCAGCTTCACCTCCGGAGGATCCCCGGGCAGCACGATCTGCGGGAGCGCCCGGACCATGGAGCGCTGCGCCCCAATGAATCGATCCACGACCACCGAGCCCCTTCTCGAGGCATTCCTCCAGAAGATGTCCGGATTCTTCTCCAAGTGACCGTTGAAATAATCGAAGTCGACACGCAGCCTCACCGCCGCCTCCGGCGGCATATGGGGCTCCTTCACGAACGCCGGAATGTCGTGAGCTTCCATGGTGATCGAGCCGTGCGCGATCTGCGGCGGCCGGGTCCCTTCGGGCAACCCGAGCGGCCAGCTCCAGCGCACCGTGAAAAACCGATTGGGCTCGAGTGAGAACCTCGCATACTTCGTAAACAAATCGGCGTTCAGCAACCATCTCGAGCCGTATGCCCAGAAGCTTCGCAGATGGTGTCGAAACCGGTATTCGATGATGCTCCCGACCGCAACGGCGGGCATCGTGAAGTTCGTGGTCCAGATGTTGGTGCTACGACTGCTGAACACCGGTTGCTCGTAAACTTTTCCGTCGAATGCGACGATGCTGCCGTCGGGTCTGATCGTGCGCGCCTCGACGTCCCGAATGGATTCGTAGTCCTTCTCATACGGGATCTCGACATTCGCCTGCTTCAGGCCCGCTTCGGTCAGGATCTTGATCCGAACGTAGATCTGCTCGTAGAACGCCGCATCGTTGCGGTCGACCTGGCGGTAGAGAATGATCGCCGGCGCGCCCGGAGCCTTCGGCTCCGCGGTCATGCCGAGCTCCGCCGCCGTGACCGGTAGCCAGTCCTCCGCACGCGCCGGCAGCACCGCAGTGCAGATGCCAACGAGCGCAACAAGAATGGTGATCGAGACGCGTGGCAGGGCTTGTTCCAACCCTTTCTTCGCTTGCATCGCGGCCCCCAACGGCTCGGCGCAGCGCCGCCCGAGCCGACTCTAGTATGGCCCAACGTGGGCCACCTTGCGACTCACTGACACGACGTGTCCCGGGATTACAGTTCCCGCACCAGCCGTGCGAGGATCCCCGCGGAGTAGTGCCGTGCCAGTTGGCGGGCAAAGCGCGGAAAATCGTGCGGCGAGCTCTCATCGGCGGAGTCCGAGAGCGTGCGCACGATGCCGAAGGGCATGCCGTACTCCTCGCACACCTGAGCGACCGCCGCGCCCTCCATCTCGACGCAGGCGACGAGCGGCAACCGCTCGCGAAGCGCGGCGACCTCGGCGGTGCTCGCGAAGAATTTGTCCCCGCTTGCGATCACCCCGCCGGTGACCTTCGGCGAGCGCACGTGAAAGAAGTCAAGCTCGCTTGCCGCGACGACCGCATGGAGGTCCTCGCGGAGGAACTCGCGTGCCGCATGCTCGAGCCCCGCGCGCAGCTCGCGGTCGGGCTCGAACAGAAACTTCCCGATGAGCGGCACCTCATAGCGAGGGAAGATCGGTCTGGCATCCATGTCGTGCTGCAGCAGGCCCGTCCCGATGACGACGTCCCCGATCGATAGTCCGTGCTGGACGGCACCAGCCACGCCGCTGAATACCAGCTGCGTGATCGGAAAGGATGCGATGAGCTGAGTGACCGTCGCCGCGGCGGCGACTTTTCCCCAGCCCGAGAAAACCGCGACAGCTGGCGTGCCGTGAAAGGCTCCGACATGGAACGTGCGCCGGCCGAGCACGCGCGCGCTCGCATCGGTGAGGCTCGCCACGACGAGCGAGATCTCCTCCGGCAATGCGCCGACGACTGCGAGCACGAGAACCCTTCGACATTTTCGTCGTTGGGGCGGATGGTACAATCGCGCGAATGAAAAAACTGTTCGGATTCGTCGTGCTGCTCGCAATTGCCGCGGGCATCGCCTGGTATGCTGCCGGACGCGCCTCCGGACCGAGCATCGACATCGCCTCACCCACGGCCGCGATCGGCCGCTCGAGCCAGCTCGCCGTTGCGATCCGGACGCCGGGTGGCAAGCTCAAGAGCGTGGACGTGGTACTCGAGCAGGGCGCGAGCCGCGTACCGCTCGTGACGCTCACCGCGGCGGACGCTGCGCAGCTCCCGCGTGCGGCGAATGGTGCGGTGACGCTCACGCGCCCGCTCGGCAAGGAGCAGGATCCGCAGCTCACGGAGGGCAACGCGCGGATCATCGTCACGGCTTCCCGGCCCGTGCTGTTCGGCCTGCGGCAGGTCTCCTCGACCGTCACGCGCGATCTTGCCGTGCGCTTGACGCCGCCCGTGCTCTCGGTCCTCTCGAGATTCCATTTCATCAACCAGGGCGGCTCGGAGATGGTGGTCTATCACGTCTCGCCGGCCGATGCTTCCTCGGGCGTTCGCGTGGGCAACTACGAATACCGGGGCTACCCCGCATCGGGCGCCCACATCGCCGGTGCCGATCCGGGGCTGAAGGTCGCCTTCTTCGCGTTGCTTTGGGATCAGCCGCCCACCACGCCGATCAGCCTCTTCGCACGCGACGATGTGGGCAACGAAGCCCGTGCGACGTTCGACTATCGCGTCACTCCGAAGAGCTTCAGGGAAAGCCGCATCCCGATCGACGACCGCTTCCTGCAGAAGGTCGTGCCTCCGATCCTGCAGCAGGCGCCGCAGTTGAAGGTTGCCGATCCCTCGAATCTGCTGGCCGCCTTCCTCAGGATCAACCGTGACTTGCGCAGCGAGGATAACGTCCGCATCGCGGCGCTCGCAGCGTCCTCGGCGCCGGAGATCCTCTGGCGGGGACCCTTCAAGCAGATGGTCAACACCGCGGTGGAGGCGGGCTTCGCCGATCAGCGCACCTACGTCTACAAGGGTGAGGTGATCGATCACCAGGTACACCTCGGCTACGACCTCGCATCGGTCGCCGGCGCGCCGGTCCACGCCTCCAATCGCGGCCGCATCGTGCACGCCGGCTGGCTCGATATCTTCGGCAACTGCGTGATCATCGATCACGGCATGGGCCTGCAATCGCTCTATGGCCACATGTCTTCCATCTCCGTGAAGGTGGGTGACATGGTCGATCAGGGCGCGGTGCTCGGACGCACGGGCTCGACAGGACTCGCCGGCGGGGACCACCTGCACTTCACCATGCTGCTCGGCGGGAATGCCGTCACGCCGATCGACTGGTGGAGTCCCAAGTGGGTGCAGGACCGCATCCTGCGCAAGCTGAGCGAGGCTGGTGCGGCGGCTGCGAGCGCCACGCCGCAGCAGGCCGCTCACCGCTGAGTGGTTTGCCCCGCGCTCAGTGCGTGATGCGCGTCCCGAGCACGGCCAGGAACTGCGCAAGCCACGCCGGATGCGCAGGCCAGGCCGGAGCGGTGACGAGCGAGCCGTCCGTGACCGCCTGGTCCACCGGAATCTGCGCGTAGTCGGCACCGGCAAGCCGCACCTCGGGCGCGCAGGCTGGATAGGCCGAAACGCGCTTGCCACGGATGACCCCCGCGGCCGCCAGGATCTGCGCCGCGTGACAGATCGCCGCAATCGGCTTGCCGGCGCGCGCGAAGTGCTGCACCAGCTCGATGACCCTCGCATCGGTGCGTAGATACTCCGGGGCGCGGCCCCCGGGCAACACCAGAGCGTCGTACTGATCGGGCTTCACATCCGCGAAGGTCGCATTGAGCGTGAAGCGGTGTCCGGGCTTCTCCGAGTAGGTTTGATGGCCCTCGAAGTCGTGAATGGCGGTCGCGACGAACTCGCCGGCCTTCTTCTCGGGACACACCGCATGCACGGTATGGCCCACCATCTGCAATGCCTGGAACGGCACCATCGTCTCGTAGTCTTCGCCGAAATCGCCCGCGATCAGCAGAATCCTCTTGCCCATCTCCTGACTCCTTGCGCCCCTGGGAAGCCGCCGGAAGCGGTCGGCTACAGCTTACTCCTGCGGCATCTGATATTTTGACCGCATCCGAATGTGTCCGCCGCTTGCATCCCGAGCACAGCGGCGCGCTGGGGGGGTATCACGATGCGATCCAAGTTCCTGCTGACCGCCACGCTCCTCGTTGCCGGCTCCGGCTCATCGAGCCTTGCCTGGGCGGCCGAGACCGCGGCCCATGCGGTCGATGGCGAGGCAGTCTTCCGCAGGGTTTGCGCCGCATGCCACATCGGGCTTGCCCAGATGGGACCCATGGCCGGGATCAACCCCATCGCCGGTGCGGGCGCGACGCATGCGCCGCCGCGCGAGTTCCTGCACAACCTCCCGCCGGAGGCGATCGTGAATGCCCTCACGAACGGCAAGATGCAGGCCCAGGGCGCAGCGCTCACCATGGCCGAGCGTCGCGCGGTCGCGGAATATGCAAGCGGCCGGCCGCTCGGCGCAAAGCCCCTCGATCCCGCGCTCGAGGCTGGTAGACCCTGTCCGACGAGCGTGCCCATGTCCAATCCCGACCGGGGTCCGGGCTGGAACGGTTGGGGCAACGGCATCGCGAACACCCGCTCGCAGACGCGCGAGCGGGGCGGCCTGACCGCCGCGGACCTTCCGCGTCTTGAGCTCAAGTGGGCATTCGGCTTTGCGAACATCGTGACGCTTCGCACCCAGCCTGCGGTCGCGGGCGGTCGGATGTTCGTCGCGAGCGAGAACGGGCAGGTGCACGCGCTCGATCCGACCACCGGCTGCACCTACTGGACCTACAAGGCGCGCGCCGGTGTCGCCACGGCACTCTCGGTCAGCCGCTACCGGGCCCCGAGCGGGGCGATGCGCTACGCCGTGTACTTCGCCGACCGCAAGGCGAACGCCTACGCGCTCGATGCCGAAGGGGGCCACGAGATCTGGGTGCAGAACGTCGAGCACCATCCCTCCGCCTCGATCACCGGTGCCCCGACGGTCTATGGCGGGCGAGTGTTCGTGAGCGTGCAGGGTCTCAACGAGGAAGGTCGCGGGGCACTGGGGGATTACGCCTGTTGCACCTTCCGGGGCAGTGTCTCGGCGCTCGATGCGAGCACCGGCAAGCTCCTCTGGAAGACGTTCACGGTGGGCGAGAGCCAACCGCGGGGCAAGAACAAGGACGGCGTGCAGATGTACGGTCCCGCAGGAGGTGGCATCTGGTCGGCGCCAACCGTGGATGCAAGGCGACGGCTCGTGTACGTCGCCACGGGCAACGGCTACGCGGGTCCGCCGCAACCGACGACCAATGCGATCCTGGCCCTCGATATGAAGACCGGTGCCGTGCGCTGGGTGCGCCAGGTGCTCGCCGCGGACATCTGGATCATGGGATGCGACGCGCACAACGGCGCGGACAAGCCAGCGTGCCCGGCCACTCTCGGCCCGGACTTCGACTTCTCCGCCTCACCGGCCCTGGCGCGCGTCGGCTCGCGCGAGCTGCTGGTGCTGCCGCAGAAATCAGGCCTGGCGTTCGCGCTCGATCCGCGGGATGGCCGCATCGCCTGGCGCTATCGCTTCGGAAAGGGCAGCGGCTTCGGTGGGCAGTGGGGCACCGCCATCGAGGATGGGACGGCTTACTTCGGCACCGCGGACCTGCTCACGGCGACCCCAGGCGGGGTGCATGCCGTGAAGCTCGCCGACGGCTCAACCCGTTGGAGCATGCCGCCTCCGAAGCCGCTCTGCGCCGGCCGTCTCGGCTGCGCCGTGGGGCAGGGTACCGCCCTCACCGCGATTCCCGGCGCCGTGCTGAGCGGTGCGATGGATGGTGGAGTACGCGCCTATTCAACGGCCGACGGATCGATTCTCTGGACGTACGATTGCAACCGCGCATACCAAACCGTCAATGGTGTGCCGGCCCACGGAGGCGGAATCGACGGGCCGGGCCCGATCGTCGCGGGAGGCATGCTTTACGTCACCTCCGGCGCGGGCGGCTTGATGGGCAAGCCGGGGAACGTGCTGCTCGCTTTCGGGTTACGTTGACCAGAGCCGAGGCGGCCTCGAGTTGACCCCCGAGGAGCTCCGCGCCCGCGCGACCGAGCTGCAGCGTGGCGGCCGGCTCGGCGAGGCGGCTGCGGCCCACCTCAACCTCGGTGGGGCGCTCATGGCGCTCGGCCGCTACGACGAGGCGCTTGCAAGCTACGAGGCGGCCCTGGCGCTGCGACCCGATTACGTCGACGCGCACAACAGCCGCGGCATCGCTCTGCGGCATCTGCAGCGCACGTCCCAGGCGCTCGCAAGCTTCGATCGGGCGCTCGAGCTGCGGCCGGGCGCCGCGGAGCTGCACAACAACCGTGGCAACATCCTGCGTCGCCTGCAACGCCTGCCCGAAGCACTCGCAAGCTTCGAGCGGGCCATCGCGCTGCAGCCGCGCTTCGCGATGGCCTACAACAATCGCGGGCTCGTGCTGCAGGGGTTGCGCCGCTACGACGAGGCGGCCGCGAGCTACCAGCGCGCGCTGGCGCTGCAGGCGGACTACGCCGACGCATACAACAACCTCGGCACGTTGCAATACGAGCTGCTGGAGCCCGCCGCGGCACTTGCGAGCTGGCGCCGTGCCCTCGAGCTGCAGCCCTGCATGAGCGGGCTGCACGGCAATCTCTCCAATGCACTGCGCGATCTCGAGCGCCCCGGCGAGGCGCTCGCCGAGAGCGAGCTTGCGATCCGCGAGGATCCAGCCGCGGCGGTCAACCACTGCAATCGAGGCAACGCGCTCTTCGATCTCGCGCGCTTCACGGAAGCCCTCGCAAGCTACGACCGTGCGCTCGAGCTCGACCCCAGCTGCGCGCTCGCGCGCTTCAACAAGGGTCTGTGCCTGCTGCTCGCGGGTGAGTTCGCCGCAGGGCTTCCGCTTTATGAATGGCGCAAGCGCCTGGGCTCCTACCCGAGCTTCGCAAGCCCGGCGCCCACCTGGCGAGGCGCGGAAGACATCGCCGGCAAGACCCTCCTAATACACGCCGATCAGGCGCTCGGCGATACGATTCAATTCTGCCGCTACGCGAAGCTGGCCGCCGCGCGCGGGGCACGGGTGGTGCTCGCTGCGCAGCCGCAGCTGCGCGAGCTGCTCGCGGGGCTCGGCCCCGGCATTCGTATCGTCGCGCGCGACGCGCGGCCCGAAGCGCACGATCTGCACTGCCCCCTCATGAGCTTGCCGCTCGCCTTCGGAACGACGCTCGCGGACATTCCTGCGGGCGTCCCGTATCTCTTCTCAGAGCCGCCCCGCGCTGCGCGCTGGCGTCAGCAGCTGGGCGAGGAGGGGTTCAAGATCGGCATCGTCTGGCAGGGCAGCCGCAGCCACATCGATGTGGGCAGGTCGCTGCCGCTCGAGATGTTCGCCCGGCTGAGCACCATCCCTACGGTGCGCTTGATCAGCCTGCAGAAGGGCGCCCCAGCGAATGAGTTGCGCGCCGCGTCGCAGGATCTCGGCGTGGAGCTTCTCGGGGAAACCTTCGACGCAGGCCCGCAGGCCTTCCTCGATAGCGCGGCCGTCATGATGCATCTGGACCTGATCATCACCTCCGACACCGCTCTGGCTCACCTCGCCGGCGCGCTCGGCCGCCCGACCTGGGTTGCGCTCAAGCACGTGCCGGACTGGCGCTGGCTCCTCGAGCGCGCCGACTGCCCGTGGTACCCCAGCGTGCGTGTCTTTCGCCAGTCGCATCATGGTGACTGGCAGGGCGTCTTCGCCGCCATGCAAGCCGAGCTTGTGGCTCTCGTGCAGCCCAAGGTGTAGCCAAAAAAAAGGCTCCCCCGCCGCAAGCGGGGGAGCCTTCTCGCTTCACTTCTCAACCCAGCTGGACGGGCACGAAGATCCTTTGATTGCCGTGCTGCACCAGCAGCGCGATCGTGTTCTTGTGGGTTCCCACGATCTTGCGAAGCTGCTCGGCGCTCGAGAGCGCAGTGCCGTCGGCCGACAGCACGATGTCGCCTGGCTGGATGCCGGCATCGGCCGCGGGACCGGTCGAGCGCTCCACCAGCAGCCCCTCCGGCACGCCGGCCTGCTGCCGCTCGTCGGGAGTGAGCGGTCGGACCGCAAGCCCAAGCTTGCCGTGCAGGTTGTTCGTGTTGTTCGCCTGCAGCTCACTCGGCGTGCTCGCGGCGTTGCCCAGCGTCACCTTGAGGCTCAGGCTCTTCCCGGCGCGCCACACATCGAGGGTCGCGGAGGAGCCGGGCTGCATCTCACTGACCTGCGCGGCGAGCGATCCGGAATCGGATACCGGTTTGCCGTTCAGGCGCAGGATCACATCGCCGGTCTCAAGGCCTGCCCGGGCGGCCGGGCTGTTCGGCTCGACCTGCGCAACGAGCGCACCCTGCGGCGCGTTGAGGTTGAACGAGCGCGCGAGAGCCTGAGTGACGGCCTGCACCTCCACACCGAGCCTCGCGTGCTGGACCTTGCCGTACTTCACGATCTGCTGCTCGTCATGAACGGCCAGGTCGATCGGAATGGCGAACGAGACACCCTCGAAGCCGCCGGTGTTGCTGTAGATCTGCGAGTTGATACCGACGACGTTGCCGTGCTCGTCGAACAGGGGACCGCCGGAGTTGCCGGGATTGACTGCCACGTCCGTCTGAATGAACGGCACGTCCTGGTTCTCCAGCTCGCGACCGATCGCGCTCACGATCCCCGCAGAGGCGGTCTCCGCCAGCCCGTAGGGGGCGCCCAGCGCGAGCACATAGTCGCCGACCTCGAGCTGATTGGAGTTTCCGAGCCGCACGGTCGGCAGATTCTGTGCATCGATCTTCAGCACGGCGACATCGGTGCTCTTGTCGAGGCCGATGACCTTCGCGCGGTACTCACGATTGTCGGCCAGCTTCACCATGACGTGCGTCGCGTTGCGAACGACGTGCGCGTTCGTGAGGATCACGCCGTCGGACTTGATGATGAAGCCCGAGCCGAGGCTCTCGACCGGCACGTTGTGCGGCTGCATCGGCAGCTCGCGGAAGAAGCGGAAGAAAGGATCGTTGCCGAACGGCGAGTTCGGCCCGAAGGGGCTGTCATCGCCCTGCTGACCGTTCGAGTCGCCCTGGTCATCACCCTCCTCATCACCGCCCATCGTGCGCTGCATGCTCTTGCTGGTGATGGTCACGACGGCTGCGCGATTCTGCGCGACGATTGCGCGATAGTTCGGCGCCGAGGCGAGCGGGATCGGTGCGGGCGCGTTCGACGTGGACACCGCGTCGGCCGCGAGCGCGCTGTCGCTTGCGAACAGGCCGGGACCTACCCAGCCGGCCGCCGCGCCGCAGGCGAACAGGCCGCACGCCGACAGCGCAAGGGTCGTTTTCTTGAATTCCATGGCTCATAGCTCCTTCGGGATCGATGGGCGCAAATGTGCGCTCCGAGGCTTAAGGGAGTCTTAAGCGCTCAAGCGCGCGGCGGGACCGCTGGAAACGCCACGCTCACACGCAGCCCGGTCGGGGTGGCATCCTCGAGACTCACCCGGGCACCATGTTGCTCGGCGACCGCCTTCACGATCGCAAGTCCAAGGCCGGTGCCGCCCTCCGCGGCACCGGGGCGACGGAAGAAGCGATCGAAGATGCGCTCGCGCTCGCTCGCCGGAATGCCGGGACCGTTGTCCTCCACCCGCAGCGTCACCGTGGGTCCGGCATCCGGGCCGAGGACACCCACCCGTACCTTGCCCCCCGCGGGTGTGTAGCGCACCGCGTTGTCCACGAGATTGCGCACCAGGATCCTCAGGGCGTCGGGGTCGCCGAGCACCTGGGGCGAGCCTTGCGTCTCGAGGCTGAGCTCGATCCCCCGCGCGGCCGCAAGGGCGTGAACGTCGGAGATCCCCTCGCGAACGGGACCGTCGAGCGCGAGCGCGCGAGGCTGCATGGGTGCTCCCTCCGGCTCGTGCCGCGCGAGCGTCAGCAACTGAGTCGCGAGGTGCACCGCGCGCTCGATTGCGGCGCCGAGTCTCGCGCGTGCCTCGCTGCGGGCGGCCTCGTCGGGCGCGCGATCGAGCAGCTGCAACTGCAGCGACAGTGCGGTGAGCGGCGAGCGCAGCTCGTGCGCGGCATCGGCGACGAAGGCGCGCTGCTTGCCGAAGGCATCCGCCAGGCGCGCGAGCAGCCGATTGAGCTGCTCGACGAGCGGGGTGGCCTCGGCAGGCAGATCGGCCGCGGCAAGCGGGGCGAGGCTGAGCGCATCGCGCCGCTGAACCTCGGCGGCGAGCCGGCGCAGCGGCGCGAGCCCGCGGCTCACGACCCAGACCAGGACCGCCGCCATCGCGAGCAGCAGCAGGATGAGGGGCGCGAGCACCCGCAGCGCCGCCTCGCGTGCGAGCTGCTCGCGCACGTGCCAGGGCTGTGCAACCTGGATCACGCCGTCTCCGGTCCACTTGCTGTAGACCCGCCAGCGCTCCCCGCCGAGCCGCACATCGGCGTAGCCGAGAATCGCGCGACTGAAGACCAGGCCGGGTCGCGATGCGTAGACCAGCGTACCGAATGGATTGGTGATCTGGATGATGAAATCCGAGCCGTAAGGATGGGATGGCGCTATCAGCCCGGGCTCTATGGTCGCCTGGTCGCGCAGCGAGAGCGCCATCTGCTCGAGCTGATAATCCAGCAGCCCCGATGTCTCTGCCAGCATCCGCTGATAGGTGATCGCGCCGGCGCACACCGCTGTGATCGCAACGAGCGCGAGCAGTCCGACGAGCAGGCGAGCGCGGATCGATCTCATGGCGGCGGAACGCGATGCCTCACCTGGTGGCTTGCTGAAGAGCAGCCTGGGTCGGTCCGCTTAAGGCAGCCTTAATCGCTCCAGTCACCGCTTGGGCACGCAGTATCCCACTCCACGCACCGTCCGAATGGCCTCCGCGCCGAGCTTGCGCCGCAGCGCGTGCACGTACACCTCGATGGCATTGCTCTCGATTTCCCCGCCCCAGCCGTACAGCCGATCCTCGAGCTGGGCCCGGGAGAGGATTGCGCCCGGACGCAGCATGAGCGCTTCGAGCACCGCATATTCCCGCGCCGAGAGCAGGATGGGCTCTCCGGCGCGCCACACCTCGTGAGTGGCGGGATCCAGGCGGATACCGGCGTGCTCGATGGCTGAGGCACCCCGCCCGGCGCCCCGGCGCAGCACCGAGCGCATCCGCGCAGCAAGCTCATCGAGGTCGAACGGCTTGACCAGATAGTCATCGGCACCCGAGTCGAGGCCGGCCACGCGGCTTTGGACGTCATCGCGCGCCGTGATGACGATGACGGGAGTCGTCGTGCCCTGCCGCCGCGCCTCGCGCAGCACCTCGAGACCCGAGCGCCGCGGCAGACCCAGGTCGAGCAGCACGATATCGAAGCTCGAGGTGGCGAGCGCAGCCGCCGCCCCGACTCCATCACCGATCCACTCGACCGTGTAACCGTCCTGTATCAGGGCAGTCCGGATCGCCTCGGCGATCATCTGGTCGTCTTCGACCACCAGAACTCGCATGGGGCGCAGTCTGGCGCAAGGCGACGAGCGCGATCAACAGGGCCCGATCGGGCCCCGGTTGGGCCGACCTCAGGCCTGCGTGCTCACGAGGTTGCCGGTGTGAGCGGCCGGTGAGAGGTCGTTTGCAAGCGCCGTGAGGAAGCTGTTGAGGTTGGCCTTGGTGCCCGATCCTCCCACGGCGCTCACCAGGTTGTTGAAGCTCTGCTGCAGGGAGGCGAGGTTTGCGCTCGCTGCGGTGGAGGTTGCCGATGATGCTGCAGTGGAGGAGGCGCTCAGCTGCTGGATGAGGCTCTGCAGCCCGCCGCCCTGTCCATGCCCGTGGTGATGCTTGCCGCCGGAGCTCGCGGCGCTCGCGGTACGCGCGCCGCTCGTGGCGCTGTTCGCAGCCGCTTGCGACTGCAGAACCGAGAACAGCTGCTGCATGAAGCTCTTGAAGGCCTGTGAGGCTTTCGAGCTGGAGCCCGAGGAGGCCGAGCCCGACGAGCCCGAGCCCGAGGAGGCCGAGCCGAGTGCGCTTTGCGCACCGGTCACGCCGACCTGCGAGAGCGCCTGGATGACGGTGCTCGCAAGGCTACCTCCCTGGGCGGCTCCCGCAGCCGAGCTTCCCGGCCCACCGTAGAGCGACCCCGTGCCGGGCTGCGCCGCATTGCCATACAAGCCGAGCTTCGACAGTGTCGCGCTCACATCAGAAACGTTCGCGATGCTCATGGTCGGGAGATCTCCAGTGCCTGCTCCGGGCCTGCAGGGACAAGCAATATCCTGGCCAGATCCCCGCGCGGCTGCCTCGCGAAACTGTGCACCACGTCTTGCAAATCGCACGCGTTTCGTGTCGAGTGCGGCGCTCTGCGGAGCCGATGGAGCGACGATTCGATGCATGCACGGGAGAGCGGCAAACATTGGCCGCACGGCTGCGGGCTGTTGCCGCTCTGCACGGCCGGTGTGGTCGCGGCGCTCGCGCTTGCAGCCCCCGCTTGCGCCGCGCCCGGCGCGCTTGCGACGCTGGTCTCCGCGGGGGCGGCGGTCAGTGCGGCGGCGGTGGATCTGCAGAGCGGGAAAGTCCTCGAGCAGTACCACCCCGACACGCGCCTGACGCCCGCTTCGCTCACGAAGCTCACCACTGCGGCCGTTGCCCTGCAGACGTGGCCGGCGGACAAGATGTTCACCACGCGCTTGGTGACGAGCGCGCGGGTGAGCGGCAGCCGGCTCGAGGGCGACCTCATCCTGCAGGGCGCCGGTGACCCCTCGCTCGATGAGCATTCCCTCTGGACGCTCGCCGCCCAGGTGCGTGGCGCGGGCATCGAACGCATCCACGGCCGGCTCATCGTCGATCCGGCACCCTTTGGGAGCGTCTCCTGCGAGACCAAGGACCGCTGCGATGCCTTGAAGCGCAGCGACAACGCCTACAACGCGCCCCTTTCGGCGGTGGGTGTGGATTTCGGCAACTGGTGCGTGCTGGTCCGGCCGACGCTCCCCGGTGCGTCGGCGTTCGTACGCGGCTGCGCGGTTGCGGCGTTGCCGATTCCCGTCGATGGCATCATCAAGACCGTCGGCGCAGGCGCCCGCGAGAGCCTCTGGGTGGAGCGGGTCACCGATGCCTCCGGCGACCGGCTGCATATCGGGGGCGATGTGCCCGCAGGAGATCCGGTGCGGCTCTACCGTGCGATGTCGGATCCGGCGCGCGGCGTCGGCCTGCTTCTCGAGCAGGCGCTGGGCGAGATTGGTGTCGCGATCGACGGGCCCGTTGTCGTGAGCGCAGCGGGGATGCCGGGGCCGATGACCGTGCTGGGCGAGACCCAGGGGCTCGCGTTGCGCGAGCAGCTCGGGCGCATGCTGCGCTTCTCGAACAATTACATCGCCGATGTGCTCACGCTCGACCTGGCCTCCCAGCTCTCGGAGCAGCCCGCCGCGCGGCTCTCCGATGCAGGGCACGTGCTCGCGGATTTCCTGGTGCGGCTCGAGCCGGCTTCCGCGGTCACGGCGGCTTCGCGCCCGCTCATTCTGAGCGGCAGCGGGCTCACGCCGGAGAATCGCCTCTCGGCGAGCGATCTCGTCGATCTGCTCGCGCACGAGTACCGCGACGCACGGCGCTTCCCCGCGTTCTATGGAACGCTGGTCGTCCCGCGCGATGCGCCGTTTGCGTTCCTGCGCAGCGGCAGTGAGGCATGGCTCGACCGCGTGGCGCTCAAGACCGGCACGATGCAGGATCCCTATTCGGTGTGCGGGATCGCGGGCTTCCTGCGCAAGCGCGATGGCGGCTGGATCGCCTTCGCCGAGATCGTCAATGGGACGCAACGCATGCCGCATGTCCGGCTCGATCAGGCACTTGCAGCCGAGCGCTCCGAGCTCGACGCGCTGCTCGCGCGGTACTGATCCTCCGGCGGCGCGACTCACGGATCGCGCGTGAGCACCTGCGCGCGCTCGGCCCAGAACACCGCATCCACGTATGCCGCGCGGATCAGCTCCGGGCTGAGACCTCCATACGTGACGCGGCGCCAGGCAGCGCGCTCGTAAGCTCGCGCGCATTTGAGGGCCGCGCCCATATCCCCCTCCTGGGATACGAGCGCCCGCTCGACCGCCTCCGCCAGGGGCAGCTGATCGAAGAGGTCCGGCGCGGGGATGCCGGTCAGCACCTCGAGCAGTGAGAAGAGACCCGTGATGAAGTAGGGTCCCGCGTCCCTCGCGCCGGCGAGGCGGGCGAGCTGCTCGCACATGCGCGCCCGGATCATCGCCGTGAGGAACAGGTTCACCGGGCGATTCTCGAAGCCCTGCAGCGCGATGAGGGTTGCGAGCTGGCGCAGGTTGTCCACTCCCAGGATCACGATCGCCTGGCGGATCGAGTCGATCTTGCGCGGCAGGTTGTAGAAGCTCGAGTTGATGCAGCGCAGGACGCGGTACGAGAGTGAGATGTCCTGCGCGACGAGGGTCTCGATCTCCTGCAGCGAGTAATCGGGATTCTGCAGCGCCGAGATCAGGCGCAGCGTCGACAGGCGGCTCGACGGGACGCGCTGTGCCTTGAAGCTTTCGGGCCGATGCAGGAAGTCGCCCTGAAACCCCTGGAACCCGAGCTGCGCGCAGTACTCGAACTGCTCGACCGTCTCGACGTGCTCCGCGAACAGCTTCAAGCCGCGCTCGAGCAGCCCCGGCGCCATGCGCTCGAGGTCCTCCCGCGCGCGATGCGATACGTCCAACTTCACGATGTCCACGGCCTCTAGCAGCGCGAGCACCTGAGCACTGGGCGGCGGGGTGAAGTCCTCGATCGCGATGCGGTGTCCGCGTGCACGCAGCGTCTTGATGCCTTCGGGGAGCCGAGGATCCGGGGTGGCGAGGATCTCGATCACCACGCGCTCCGGATGCACCGACAAGGGCGATTCCGACAGCAGCAGCTCGCGCGGATAGTTCACATGGACCGGGAGGCCGCCCGCGAGGCGATCCAGACCGATCTCGAGCGCCGCATCCGCGACCAGCTTGAGCGTCGCGTGGTCTGCGTCGCCCGCGTCGTGTTGATAGAGAAGCTCGTAGGCGATGACCTCCATCGCGCGTCCGTAGATCGGCTGTCGCGAGACGAGGGCGATGCTCTCCCGCAGAGAGGGCGACTCCGCCGGGGGCGCCGCAGCAGGCTGACGCTGCTTCACGGTAGGTTGGCGCATTTTGGCGAGAATAGTCGCACGTGCATGCGGCGTCGGCGTAGCGCCGCACACCTTGACGCTCGCAGCGGAGAGTTCACATATTCTGGATCACCCTCGACTGAGCCCTCACAGCCCCAGGCTCAGCATGAAGAAGTTCACGCCACGATTGGGCATGCGGAACCACGCATCCGACCAGTGCCGCACGCTGAATTCCAGGATCGAGTGCCCCGGAGTGTTGAAGCGCACCGCGAGCGCATAGGCGAAGTCGAAGCGTGGATCGAGCGCGTCGTATTCGGTCTTGTAGCTGCCGCCGAACCCGATGTACAGCTTCCCCCACGAGCGGTGCAGCAGCTGCCAGCGGCGCAGGGCGTCGAAGCCCCACTGCGGGTTCGCGCTGCGGTAGGAGGAGGGCAGCTGCGACTCCTTCAGATACTGAGGCGTCGCGAAACGGAACGCTCCGAGCTCCCAGCGACTGTCGTCGATCTCGAGCGTGATCGGCACGACGATGCCGTCGGTGAAATTCCAGAACGAGTACGTCGCACCCACACCGGCCAGGAGGTCGCAGTGCGGGCACGGATTCCAGGGTGTCCAGGAATAGGGGGCCGTCGCGGCTGGCGCATTGGCTGCCGCGCTGTCCGCCGTGGTGTCCACCGTGCCATCCGCGCGTGCCAGCCCGGGCATGCCGGCGAGGGATGCCGCGAGCATCAACACACACAACAGCGCGACGGCGCGGGAGGGCATTCGGCCCTGACCCCGCTCGAAGGGGAGTCGATTGAGCATCGGGCAGCGACTCAAGTGGGGGCGACCGAGGACTCATCTTAACGTGGAGTGCCAGCGGGGCGACAGCCATGCCGGGCGCCGGCCCGCCATGTCGCCTCGCCAGCAGCCTGCAGGCATACTGCAATCCCATGATGCCCGCGACTGCAACGGCCTTCTCCCGGCGCTACAGGGCCTGGTTGCTGCTCCTTCTCGTCGTGATCAACGCGCTGAATCTGGCCGACCGGCAGGGCGTCGCCGTCTCGGTCCAGGCCATCAAGGTCGACCTCAGGTTCACCGACTGGCAGCTCGGCATCATCCAGGGCCTGCCGTTCGCCTTCTTCTACACGCTGATGGGACTGCCGCTTGCGCGGCTCGCCGAGCACGCCAGCCGCACCAGGATCATCGCCGCTTGCGTGGCGCTCTTCGGTGCGATGGTTGCCCTGTGCGGCTCCGCGCGCAGCTTCATGGGGCTGCTCCTGTGCCGCATCGGCGTCGGAGTCGGCGATGCGGGCTTCGGCACGCCCGTCGCATCGCTCATCGGAGACCATTACCCGATGGGCAAGCGCGCCTCGGTCATGTCCATCATCTGGCTCGGGGCGCCGATCGGGGTGGTCGCAGGCGCCACGGGGGCGGGCTGGCTCGCCCAGTTCGTGAGCTGGCGAGCGACCTTCGTCACGATCGGAGCCTGCGCGCTCGCCGTGGCGCTCATCGCATTCTTGAGCCTGCGCGAGCCGCCACGCGGCATGTCCGACCCCGACCCGGTCTCGCGCGAGCCGCCGCCCTCCATCTGGACGGTTTGCCGCTTCTTGTTCGCCAAGCGCTCCATGTGGCACGTGCTTCTGGGCTGCGCGCTGGCCGCCACCTCCATGAACGGGATCGGCCAGTGGCTGCATCCCTTTCTGGTGCGCAATTACCACCTCGGATTTGCCGCGGCCGGGCGCCTGATCGCGCTGATCGCAGGTGGCGCGATGGCCTCGGGCCTGCTCGTCGGTGGGTTCGGAGTGGACTGGGCCGGCCGCGCCGATCAGCGCTGGTACGTGTGGGGGCCGGCGCTCGGGATGACACTCGCCGCCCCCCTTTTTCTGCTCGGCTTCAATCAGCCGAGTGTCCCCGCCGCCGTGGTGGTGCTCATCGCAGCGCATCTTTGCATGTTCGTGTACTACGCCCCGAGCCTCGCCCTGGCGCAGAACATGGTTGGCGCCAACATGCGCGCCTCCTCGGCATTCTTCGTATCCCTCGTCCTTGGCCTGGTCGGGATCGGTCTGGGCCCGCCGATCGTGGGTTTCCTCAGCGATCTTTACGCCGCGCGGGCGTTTCCTCTCGGCGCCTTCCAGGCCTCGTGCCCCGGGGGCACGGCGCCCGCCCACGCACCGCAGGCGCTCGTCGCGGCGTGCTCGACGGCATCGGCCGCGGGCATCCGCCACGCGCTCATGCTGATGTCGCTGCTCGGACTGTGGGCCGCGCTGCACTACCTGCTCGCCGCGCGCAATCTGCGCCGCGATCTGGCCACGCGCTATCAGCCGACGAGCGCGCCGCTCGGTGCCGCGGCACCTCCGTGATGCGAGCAAGCACCGCTCGCGCTCACCCGTCGGTCGCGCTGCGCATCGCCGGTTGCAAGGTCAACCGCGGGAGTTATGATCTGCTCTCCGCCGGCCGCCCGGAGCGGAGAGGTTGATGAGATTGATGAGGTTGCTGCGAAATCCAAGGCTTGTCTGGAGCTCGTTGCTGGGTGCAACGGCGCTCTGCGCGGCAAGTGCCGTGCTCGCGCACCACTCCTTCGCGATGTTCGATCACGATCACCAGGTGAGGCTCGCCGGGACCGTGGCGTACTTTCAGTGGACCAACCCGCACGTCTACATCGAGCTCGATGCCGACCAGCCTGGCGGAAAGATCAAGCATTACACCATCGAATGCGCGAACCCCGGAATCCTCGACCGCGCCGGCTGGAAATGGAACATGATCAAGAAGGGCGACCGGGTCGTCACCATCATCGCTCCGCTGCGCTCGGGGCAGCCGGGCGGACTCCTCAAGCAGATCACGCTCGCCGACGGGCGCAAGTTCGGGAATGGTCCTGCAGCGGGCGAGGCGAACCTCCACTAGCCATGCGATCGAGCGCCTCACGGCCCGGACCTTCACGGCGACTCTGCGCGAGCCTCGCGCCCTCCATGACGCTCGCGGCGCTCCTGGCGTACCCGAGCGTGCACGCGGATGAGCCGAGTGCACCTGCCCACGTGGACCATGCCGCCCTCACGGGCACCTGGGACCGCTACCACCCCGCCGGGCTGAAGCTCAACCCGCGCTTCACCTCGACCATCCCGGTGCCCACCGAGCCGCCGCTCAAGCCCAAGTACCTCGCCGAGTGGCGCGCCCGGCTGAAGGCCTCGCACGAGGCGGATCTGCGCGGCCAGCCGTTCTTCTCGGGCTACGACCAATGCCTGCCCGATGGCATGCCGGCCATGATGATGGCGATGTTTCCCATGCAGGTGCTCGAGACCCCCGGGCAGATCACGATCATCGAGGAGGCTTACCGCCAGGTGCGCTACATCTACCTCGGTGAGAAGCAGGTCCCCATCGCCGATGCGGAGCCAGGCTTCTGGGGACACTCCGTCGGTCACTGGGATGGGGATACGCTCATCGTCAATACCGTCGGCATCAAGGAGAACGTGCGCTTTCACGATGTGCCGCACAGCGATCAGATGCAGATCGATGAGCGCATCCATCTTTTGACGCCCGACCGCTTCGAGGATCGGATCACCGTCACCGATCCGGTGTATCTCACGGGTCCCTGGACGTTCACCTGGGAGTACCAGCGGCGCGGCGGCTACAAGATGCTCGAGTACGTCTGCGAGGCCAACCGCGAGTACCAGGACCCGAAGAACGGCAGCCAGCGCCTGCAGCTGCTCGATCAATCCGCAAAGCCGTGATCCCGTTCACATCGTAAGCACCGATATCATATACATGTTCTATTATCTCGCCTGAGATGATAGACTTGTCCATGCGTTGTGCCCGCGAGGACGTATGGACCGCACCGATCGATTCGCCAATCTCGGCTTCCTGCTCAAGGATGTCAGCCGGCTGTATGCCCGGCGCTTCGAGGAGCGTGCGCACCGGCTCTCCTTGACGCTGCCCCAGTGCAAGGCGCTCGCGTACCTCTCCAAGAACGAGGGGGTGAGCCAGAAGCGGCTCGCGGAGCTCCTGGAGATCGATCCCATGAGCCTGGTTCGAATCCTCGATCGCATGGAGGCGGACGGATGGGTGCAGCGCCGCTCAGACCCTGAGGACCGCCGCGCACGCAGCCTCATTCTCACCGACAAGGCAAAGCCGCTCCTCGATCAGATGTGGCGGCTCGCCGCCGAAACGCGTGCGGAGGTGCTCGAGGGCCTCTCCAATGCCGAGCGCACCACGCTCATGGAGCTGCTCGAGCGAGTCCACACCAACCTTCAGGGGCTGAAGCCCCTTCCCCAGGCGGCCAATGCGTCCGCTTCCGGCACGCCCGGGCGCAAGTCCGCAAGCCCGGCAAGGTAGGCCTCCCGATGGCCCGCGAGCTTCGCAGCAGAGTCGAGCCCTTGAGCCGCAGCCCAACCGTGGACGATGCGCCCACGCCTGCCACGGCGAGCCCCGAGCTGGACGAACGGGCTGCACGCGATGTCCCGCCGCCGCGGGCGCGCAGCTTGCGCGAGCGGCTGCGCTGGCCGCTCATGGTCGGCGTGCCGCTCATCGCAGCCGCCGGCGGGCTCTACTACTACCTCACCGCCGGTCGCTATCAAACGACCGACGATGCGTACGTGCGCGCAGCTCAAGCGTCGATCAGCTCGAATGTCTCCGGGCGCGTGAGCGAGATCGACGTGCACGACAATCAACGCGTGCACCGCGGGGATGTGCTGTTCCGGCTCGACGAGCGCCCCTTCCGCATTGCGGTCGAGGAGGCGCGCGCGCGGCTGGCAAGCGCGCGCCTGCAGGTCGAATCCCTCAAGGCCACCTACCGCCAGCGGCTCGCCGATCTGCTCTCGGCTCAAAGCGCGCTGGAATACCAGCAGCGCGAATACGAGCGCCAGTCGAGGCTGCTCCAGCACGGCATCACCTCCCAGTCGCAGGCCGATCGGACGCTCCTCGCGCGCAACGAGGCGCTGCAGAACGTTGCCGCGGTTCGACAGCAGATCACGGCGGTGCTCGCAAGTCTCGGGGGCAACCCCAACATTCCCGCCGACCAGCACCCCTCGGTCGAGCAAGCCCAGGCGGAGCTCGATCGAGCCCTGCTGAACCTTTCCTACACCACCATCGCCGCCCCGCTCGATGGCATCGTCGCGCGCGTCGAGCAGCTGCAGGTCGGCGACTACATCAATGCCGCCACTCCGGCGTTTGCGCTCGTGTCCACGCAGGATGTGTGGATCGAGGCCAATTTCAAGGAGGACCAGCTCGCGCACATGCGTCCGGGCGATGCGGCGCGGGTATGGATCGATGCGTACCCGGACCATACGTTCCAGGCGCTCGTGACGAGCGTGAGTCCCGGCACCGGCGCGGAGTTCTCGCTGCTGCCGCCCGAGAATGCGACCGGCAACTGGGTGAAGGTCGTGCAGCGCCTGCCCGTGCGCCTGCAGCTGCGGGGCGATGTCCCCGTGCTGCGCACCGGGCTCAGCGCCACGGTGAAGGTCGACACGCAATCCGGCTCCGCACGCCTGGCCGATGAGGCTCGCGGCACGCCCGACGAGGGGCGTCAAGCGCTGAACGCTCGCGCCGCACGCTGAGGCGCCCGAGCGCGCCGCCACGGTTCCTCATGGATCCCAAAGAGTCGCTGCACCGCGTTCCCATCACCGTCTGCGTGATGCTCGCATCGGTGTTGCAGGCGCTCGATACGACCATCGCGAACGTCGCGCTGCCGCACATCCGCGGGAGCCTGTCCGCGACCCTCGAGCAGATGGCCTGGGTGCTGACCTCCTACATCGTGGCCTCGGCGATCATGACGCCGCTCGCGGGCTGGCTCGCGGGGCAGTACGGGCGCAAGAAGGTCCTGGTGCTCTCGATCGCGGTCTTCACGCTCATGTCGGCGCTGTGCGGCATGGCACAGTCGCTCACGCAGATCGTGCTGTTTCGCGCGCTGCAGGGGATCGGCGGGGCGGCGCTCGTGCCGTTGTCGCAGGCAGTCCTGCTCGACATCAATCCGCCGGAGCGCCACGGCCGGGCGACCGCCGTGTGGGCGATGGGCGTGCTGATCGGTCCCATCATCGGGCCGGCGCTCGGGGGCTGGCTCACGGACAACTACAGCTGGCGCTGGGTGTTCTACATCAACATTCCGTTCGGCATCCTCTCGATGCTCGGCGTGCTCACGTTCCTGCGCGAGGCGCCGCGGCGCTACTCGCCCTTTGACTTCTTCGGCTTTGCCACCTTGAGCGTCGCGATCGGGGCCCTGCAGATCATGCTCGATCGTGGCCAGCTGCTCGACTGGTTCAGCTCCACCGAGATCTGCATCGAGGCGGCGGTCTGCGGGCTTGCGCTCTACTGGTTCATCGTGCACACGCTGACCGCGAAGCATCCGTTCGTGAGCCCCGCGCTGTTTCGGGACCGCAATTTCGCGATCGGCAACGTGTTCATCTTCGTCGTGGGCGTGGTGCTGTTCGCAACGCTCGCCCTGCTGCCTCCGCTCCTGCAGGACCTGATGGGCTATCCGGTCACCACCACCGGGCTTGTGACCTCCCCGCGCGGCATCGGCGCGTTTCTCACGATGGCGCTGGTCGGGCGGCTGATCGGACGCCTCGACACGCGCTGGCTGATCGCAACCGGGCTCGGCGTCACGGCGCTGTCGCTGTGGATCATGAGCGGCTTCTCGCCGCAGATGGACGAGCACCCGGTGATCTGGAGCGGCTTCTTGCAGGGCGTGGGCACCGGCTTTGCGTACGTGCCGCTCGCTGCGGTCAGCTTCGCGACGCTGCAGCCGCACCTGCGCAACGAGGGCACATCGATCTTCAACCTGCTGCGCAATGTCGGCAGCAGCATCGGCATCTCGCTGATGCAGGCGCTGCTCACGCGCAACACGCAGACCGCTCACGCGAGCCTCATCGAGCACATCGGCCGGTATCGTCAGGGGCTCGATGCGCTCGCGCCGTTTGGAGCGACCAGCCCGCATGGCCTCGCTGCGCTCAACCAGCTCGTCACCCAGCAGGCTCAGATGATCGCCTACGTCGATGACTTCAAGGCGCTCCTCATCCTGACGCTCGCCGTCATTCCGTTTCTGGTGATCCTGCGCTCCGGACGCGCGGGCGGCGCTGCGGCGTCGGTTGCCGCGGAGTAGCGAGCATGCGAGCCCCGACCATCGCTCCTTGGATTGCGGCGGCGCTCACGGCCTTGAGCGGCTGCAAGGTCGGGCCATCGTTCGAGCGGCCGCAGACGCCTGCCCCTGCGGCGTACACCGAGCCCGCCGAGGAACCGACCGCACCGGAGGCGTTCGCTCAGCGGATCGTGCTGGGTGAATCGCCCGGCGCGAACTGGTGGGCGTCCTTCCACTGCGCACAGCTCGATGCAATCATCCATCTTGCGGTGGCTCACAACCACACGCTCGCATCCGCTCGTGCAACTCTCGATGAGGCTCGCGAGCTTGCCCGCGCCGCCTCCGGCGCGCGCTATCCCCAGGTCAACCTGACCGCGGGGGCGGGCCGGCAGAAGTACGGCAAGGAATTTCTGGGCTCGCTCTTCGTTCTACCGCCCTTCAGCTACCTCGCACTCGGCGGGGCGGTGAGCTACACGATCGACTACACCGGCGGCATCGCGCGCTCGATCGAGCAGCGTCAGGCACTCGCGGAAGTGGAGCGCAGCGAAGTCGATGCGACGTACCTGACGCTGACCGGCAGTGTGGTCACGCAAGCGTTGACCGCGGCTTCACTGCAGCAGCAGGTCGATGCGCTCGGGGAGCTGCTGGCGGAGGATCGCCAGAACCTCGATCTCGTACGCACCGCATTCGAGAACGGCTCGGTCTCGAGGGTGGACGTGGTGACCGCCCAGAGCCAGCTCGCAAGCGACCAGACGCTGCTGCCACCCCTGCGCCAGCAGCTCTCCGCTGCGCGTCACGCGCTGGCGCTGCTCGTGGGTCAGCCGCCCGGCGAGTGGCAGCCACCGAGGCTGCAGCTCACGGATCTGACTCTACCGCGCCGTCTGCCCGTGAGCCTGCCCTCGGAGCTTGCGCATCGCCGGCCCGACATCCTGGCGGCCGAAGCGCAGCTGCACGCAGCCACGGCCGCCGTGGGAGTCGCCACGGCGAACCTCTATCCGCAGATCACCCTCTCGGCGAGCGGAGGATTTCAGTCGCTCCCGGCCGAGCAGCTCTTCTCGCGCTCGAACACCGCCTGGACACTCATCTCCGGGGTCACCGCCCCGCTTTTCGACGGGGGCAGGCTGCACGCCGAGCGTCGTGCCTCGCTCGATGAGCTGCGCGCGAGCGCCGCGCGCTACCAGCAGGTGGTGCTCGACTCGTTCGGTCAGGTAGCCGACCTGCTCGATGCGCTGACGCACGACTCCGAGCTGCTCGCCGCTCAAACGAATGCGCTGTCGGCCGCCCAGACCGATCTGCAGCTCGCGCGCGAGAGCTACAGCGAGGGCAACTCGGGGCTGCTCGAGGTGATCGACGCCCAGCGCCGGCGGCTGACGGCGCAGCTCGGGCTGCTGCGCGCCCAGGCCCAGCAGTACGTCGACACGGCTCAGCTCTTTCTCGCGCTCGGTGGCAGCCTGCCCGACTCCGCCTCCTCGTGAGCGTCGCTCACGTGCGGCACGTGCTGCTCTCGAGGCACGTGGGTGCGCGTGATCCGCGTGGAGGGCGGCAGACCGCGTCTGCGCCGTTCCCGTCGCAGCGCAACCGCCTTGGCGCAGAGGGTGAGCGAGATCCACGCCAGAGCGAGCACCGCCGGCACCGCCGCGACGATCGGCCAGCGCACGATCACGACGGCGAGCACCAGCGCGATCACGGCGAACCCGGCAACCAGGCGCGCCTCGGTCGGCGCGAGCACTCGCTCCTCGCTCAGCGCGGCACCCACCGTGCGGCCGATGCGCAGGGCCCCCGCGGCCGCCCGCGAGGCACTCCCGGTGCGACCTGCGGACAGCCTCGCGGCGCGCTCGGCGGCCATGGCGTTTGCGAGGGGGGCTCGATCCCGGACATGCCCCGACGCGCGCATGCGGCGCGGCATGGAGGTCAGCCGGTCGCGCATGCGGTGTGACATTCGCGCCAGCCGATGGCGCCTGCGCCGCAGAACGATCTCGGTCGCCTGCCCCAGGTCCGAGAGATACATCTGCTCCATCTGCGCGGCGAATCCCTCATCCTCGATGAGCGCATCCAGCTCGAAATTGCCGACCCAGCTGGCCACGTTGAGGTTGCTCGAGCCCACTCGCGCCCAGCGTCCGTCTGCAACCGCCGTCTTGGCGTGCAGCATCGAGCCTTTCCACTCGAAGACCCTGATCCCGGCCTCGAGCAGTGGCCGGTATCCAGCCTGCGAGAGCGGACGCAGCAGCGGAATGTCACTGGCTCCCGGGACCAGCAGCCGCACGTCCACGCCGTCGCGCGCAGCTGCCTGCAGCGCCTGAACGTAGGGCGGGATGCTTGCGAAATATGCGTCCGTGAGCCACAGCGAGCGGCGCGCCGCGGAGGCGATCAGCTGATCGATGCGCAGCACCGCGGAGAGCCCCGGTACGCTTGCCACCACGCGCACGGCGACCGTGCCCTCGGGAGGAATCAACTGGGCAGGGGTCCGCTCGTCATCGGGCAGCTCGGCGCCGGTGGCCGCCCAGACTTGCGCGAACGCCTGCTCGATGTCGTGCAGGGCAGGGCCGCGCACTTCGATTCCCGTGTCGCGCCAGGGCGGGATTCCGCGCTCGGCATCCCCTGTCCACATGCGACCGATGCACAACCCGGTGATGAATCCCACCCGGCCGTCCACGGCGAGCATCTTGCGGTGGTCGCGATGCAGGGCGGCGAACGGCGCCGCCAGGCGTGCCGGATTGAAGCAGCGCACCTCCACACCGGCCGCTCGCAGCGCGCGCCAGTAGCCGGCGGATGCTCGGCCGAACGAGCCGAGCCAGTCGTAGATCACGCGAACGCGCACCCCGGCGCGGGCCCGCGCGGCGAGCGCCTGCTGGAACTCGAGCCCGGTGTCGTCCTCGCAGAACATGTAGTTCTCGAGGAGCACCTCGCGCTCGGCGCTGGCGATGGCCGCAAGCCAGGCGGGATAGTTCTCGCGCGCATCCCGCAGAAGCCGGACACGGTTGCCGGCGAGCAGCGCGGCACCGGCCGCGCGCGTGAAGGCCTGATCGAGGAAGTCCGGGTTCACCATCATCGCCAATATATCGCTCTAGTCCTCTGGACTTGCTCTCCTCGCAAGGTGCATATTCAGAAGAGCTGGAGCGGAAGAATTCATAAGGGGTCGCCGCTCGGCCGTCGCGTATGGGCGAGCCGTCTATGGAAGAGCTAGGGCCGTTGCGCATCCGCGCCCGTGAGCGAATAACACAGGGCAGGCTGCCGCGCACCAAGGCCATCCGCACCTGGGGTGGTCCCGGCTCGGGTGCGAGCTGCAGTCTGTGCGATGCAGCAATCCTCGCCAGCGAGCCGGAGTTCGAGGTGCAGTTCGACCTTTCGGCCGCATCGAGCTCGCTGCGCTTCCACCGTCAGTGCCATTCCATCTGGAGCGAGGTCCGCGAGGAGTACCGTCCCCCCGAGTGGTGTCTGGTCTCCGAGCAGCTGCCTCCCCCGGGGGTCGTCGTCGAGGCTCGTGTGCGACTGGGGGCCACGCGCACCATCATTCTCAACCTGATGTGCTCACCCAGTGCCGCAGCCGAGGGGGCGCGTACCTGGATCAATGGAACGACGGGGGAGCCTCTGCCGGAAGGCTGGAATGCGATCGAGTGGCGCCAGCCCTCCACCCCGCGGAGCGATTCGGGTCGTCCCGCCGAGCCTCGTGAGCCTGCCGCCGACCCGCACGAGCCCTCCCTCACACGGCGCGCCTGAGCCCATCCGTAACGCTCGCCCACCCGTCGATGAGCTCAGCTCCTCGCCGGCACACCCTCTCCGGGGGCACGGCTCTGCGCGTTGACTTTTGCGGGCGCGGTCTCGCGCAGGAAGAGCGTGAGCACGGCGGCGATGACCGCACAGCCGGCCGCGATGTACATGGGAGCGGGCAGTCCGAAGCGATCCGCCGCACGTCCGGCCAGCGTG
>DATKPP010000067.1:0-169174 GCA_035524075.1 Steroidobacteraceae bacterium
CACGGCTACGAGCTGATCAAGGCCGTGGAGGAGCGCTCCGGGGGCTTCTACGTTCCAAGCCCCGGGGTGATCTACCCGGCGCTCACCTACCTCGAGGAGATCGGCCACGTCACCGTCGAGCCCGAGGGCACCAAGAAGCTCTACCACATCACCGAGAGCGGTCGGCAGTACCTCGAGCAGAATCGCTCGAGCGTCGATGCGATGCTGAGCGAGCTTGCGCGCATCGGCCGCAAGATGGAGCACGTGCGGCGCGCCTTTGAGGGTGAGGAGCCCTCGGGGCAGCGCGATGAGGAGCGCCAGGGTGAGCACGCTGGCGAGGCTCCCGATGAGGCCACAGACTTCCAGGGCGGCCCCCGCGAGCTGCACGCTGCGCGTCGCGCGCTGAAGAAGGCCTTGTTTGCACGGTGGCCCTGCTCGCGCGAGGAAGCCAAGCGCATTGCAACGATCCTGCGGCGCGCGGCCGAAGAGATCGCAGGCAAGTAGGCCGTCATGTCGCAAGCAGCCGGTCCGCTGATCGACCCCCGCGTGAACGAGGTGATCGCCAGACTTCAGGGGGAGCGAAACTTTCCATCGGCGGGGGGACCGCGGCGCAATGTCGGCCGGCGCGACCCGCATCTGTACGCTGAGTTTGGTTTCTCCATCTATCCCGAGCAGGGCGACCTCATCTACCTGCTTTGCAGGGCGCTTCGGGCCACACGAGTGGCCGAGTTCGCCACCTCCCTCGGATTCTCGACGCTGTACTTCGCGGCGGCAGTGCGCGACAACGGCGGTGGCATCGTCATCGGCTCGGAGCTCGTTGCGCAGAAGGTCGAGGTCGCCCGGCGCAACCTTGCGGATGCGGGACTGGCAGGCTTCGTGGACATCCGCCAGGGCGATGCACGCCAGACTCTGCGCGATCTCGGCGGCCCCGTCGATTTCGTGCTGATCGATGGCTGGCCGGGTGACGAGCCGTCGCTATCGCTTCAGGTCATGCGGATCGTTGCACCGCAGGTACGCCTGGGCGGCCTGGTGATGAACGACAATGCCGAGCCCGACTACCTCGAGTATGTGCGAGATCCGGCGAGCGGCTTCCGTTCGCTGTCGCTTCCTCTGAAAGGGAGCACCGAGCTTTCAGTCAAGGTCGGTTGAGATTCGCTCAGTGGTGATGCCCGCCGGGGCCGTGCACGTGACCGTGCTGGAGCTCCTCGGCCGTCGCATCGCGCACGCCTGCGATCTCCACCTCGAAGTTGAGCTTCTTGCCGGCCAGGGGGTGATTGCCGTCGACCGTCACGATGTCGCCCGTGACGCGTGTGACCACGACGGTACGAGGTCCATGCTCCGTTTGGGTGCGCAGCTGCATCCCCGGCTTGACGCTCGAGACGCCCTTCAAAGCACGCCGCGGGATGCGCTGCACCAGCGCGTCGTCGTAGTCGCCATACCCATCGGCCGGCGCGATCGCGACATTGAGCTTGTCGCCGGCTTGCTTTCCCTGAAGCTCGCGCTCGAGTCCGGGGATGAGGTTCCCGCGGCCGTGCAGGTAAGTGAGGGGGTGATCCGGGGCGGATTCGTCGATGATCTCCCCGCTGTCGTCCTTGAGCGTGTAGTGAATGGTGACGACGGAGTCCTGCTTGATCGTCATGGGATTTCCTGCCACGGCCGGTCGAACGAGCCAGTGTGGTCGGCTCGCGGGCGCACGTCAACGCGAGAGGGAACTGGCCGGCCGTTTGGCGTATATTCACTCGCCCGAGCTGCCCACTTGCCGGGGCGCTTGCCAGGCACGATCCGAGGAGAATCCGGCCATGAGTATCGAAGATGCCAAAGCGCGGCGCAAGGCGCTGATTGCAAGTCCCACCGACCTCAGCTCGGAGGCCACGCGCGACATCAGCGGCGCTCTGAATACATTGCTTGCGGATGTGTTCGCGCTGTACGTCAAGACGAAGAACTTCCACTGGCACATGTCGGGCCCGAACTTCCGGGATTACCATCTGCTGCTCGATGAGCAGTCGGACCAGGTATTCGACATGACCGACGACATCGCCGAGCGCGTGCGCAAGATCGGCGGCACCACGATCCACTCGATCGGCCAGATCGACCGGCTGCGTCGCATTCGCGACAACGATGCCGACTATGTCACCCCGCTCGACATGCTTGCGGAGCTGTGCGAGGACAACAAGCAGCTCACCGCGTCCATGCGCTCGGTGCACGGCACATGCGACGAGCACGGGGACGTGGCGACTGCGAGCTTGCTCGAGAACTGGATCGACGAGTCGGAGCGGCGCACCTGGTTCCTTTACGAGACCTGCCGAACG
Organism: Steroidobacteraceae bacterium; assembly: GCA_035524075.1. GTDB lineage: Bacteria > Pseudomonadota > Gammaproteobacteria > Steroidobacterales > Steroidobacteraceae > JASHUC01. Next base: position 2,289 of record DATKPP010000067.1, read on the forward strand.
GGTGACCGGCGCTAGCAGCGTCGATCGCAGCGCGAGCGGCCTCGCGCACGATTCGGTATTCTCGCTGGATGGATCCGCATTCCGACGGCGATTCCATCGAGGACTCGCATCATCCTCCGCACCCCCGCGCGGTGATTCAAAACGCGAGCCGCACGCTGCTGTCGGTTCGCCACTGGAAGGCTCGCATCCTCTTGTGGATCGCTGCCGCGGCGGTGGGTGGCGTTGCAGTGGGCTTCGCTCGTCTGGCGGATGTGGCTCAGGCGCTGTTCCGGCGCCTGCTCGGTGCGTATCCGTTTGCGCCCTGGGTGCTCGCCCCCGCCGGGTTTTTCGCGATTGCCTGGATCACGCGCCGGTACTTTCGCGGCGCCGAGGGCAGTGGCATTCCGCAGACGATCTTTGCGCTGCGCCCCCAGGCGGACGAGACGGCTGCCGGGCTTCTCAAGCCACACGTGGTGATCGGACGCATGGCGCTCGCCGGCGCGGGGCTGCTGTGCGGCGGGTCGATCGGACGCGAGGGCCCGACGGTCCACGTCGGCGCGGTGATCACGCACATCTTCGGGCGCTGGATGCCGCACGGCAACACGAGCGCGCAGCGCCGGGCACTCATTCTCGCCGGTGGAGCGGCGGGGGTCGCGGCGGCATTCAATACGCCTCTGGCGGGCATCGTGTTTGCAATCGAGGAGCTGTCGCGCTCGTTCGAGGAGCGCGCGAGCGGTGCGACGCTCACGGCCGTAGTCCTCGCGGGCGTCATGGCGATCGCGCTCATCGGGGAGTACACCTACTTCGGCCAGCCGACCGTGTCTGCGGCTGCGCAGAATGTCTCGCTCGGGACTTTCATCGTGGCGCTGGCCGGTGGGCTCGCAGGGGGCCTATTCAGCCGCTTGACGCTCGCAGGCGTGCGCGGCTTGCCGAGCGTTCTGGGAAAGCTGCAGAAGGGTCGGCCGGCGCTCTTCGCGGCGTCGTGTGGACTTGCGGTTGCAGCCATCGGTCTGGCATCCGGTGGGTTGACCTACGGCACGGGATACGACGAGGCGCGATCGATCCTTCAGGGGCAGGCCCACCTGCCCTGGTTCTACGCGCCGGCCAGGGCATTCGCATCTCTCGCAGCATTCCTGAGCGGCATTCCTGCAGGCTTGCTCGCGCCCTCTCTCTCGGTGGGCGCCGGCCTGGGTCAGATCGTCGCCGACCTCTCGGGCCATGCCACCGCCGTTCCCTTCGCCATTCTCGGCATGTGCGGCTACCTCGCGGGCGTCACTCAGGCGCCGCTCACATCGCTCGTCATCGTCATGGAGATGACCACGCGGCACGAGATGGTGTTGCCGCTCATGGTGACCGCCGCGGTGGCGACCGCCGTGGCGCGGCTGCTGTCCCCACCGCTCTACCGCGCACTTGCGCAGCGTTACGAGTTGCCTGCAGCCGCACGCGCTGCGCCGCCGGCAGCGAAGGTGGCCGGCCCCAACCGCTACGACGCGGGCGTCGACTAACCCCAGTCGCTCGTCTTGGCCTCGGCCACTTCGTGCGCCTGCGCGCGCCCGATCACCGGCGTATCGCCCGACAGCTGCCAGAAGATCCAGGCCGACACCGCGGTCATCGCTCCCACGCAGGCGAAGGTTGCGTGAAAGGCGGCGAGGCTCTGCGGGCGGTCCCGGCCAAAGAGCTCGACGAACGTCGTGAGCAACCCCGCGGCAGCCGCAACGCCGAGACTCATCGAGAGCATCTGGATCATGGAGAGCATGCTGTTGCCGCTGCTCGCCCCGGCCCCCGTCAGATCCTTCAGTGTCACGGTATTCATCGCCGTGAACTGCAACGAGTTCACGATACCGAAGAATCCCAGCTGCAGGACGAGGATGCCCAGCGGCTCGGTCGGGGAGATGAGGCCGAAGCTCGCCATGGCGGCGCCGACCGTGAGCGTGTTGACGATGAGGGTGCGGCGATAGCCGAAGCGCGTGATGAGCGGAGTCGCGAGCCGCTTGGAGAGAATCGCGCCCACGGAGGTCGGCAGCATCATGAGGCCGGAGTGCAGCGGGGTGTAGCCCATGCTCACCTGCAGGAGCAGTGGAATCAGGAAGGGCATGCTGCCGCTGCCCAGCCGCGCAAAGAGGTTGCCGAGCAGACCGATGCTGAATGTCGAGGTCCCGAAGAGGCTCGGGGGAAACAGCGGGTGCGGCACCTGAACTGCGCGCAGCCAGTACGCAACCAGCATCGCAAGACCCAGCACGAGCAGCATCAGCACGGTCGCATGGCGAAAGCTGAGCTCCGAGAGGCCATCGATCGCGAAGGAGATCGCCACCATGCCAGTGGACAGGAGCGCATACCCCGAGCCGTCGAAGGGCGCGACCTCCGGCTGACGATTCTCGGGCATGAATGCGAACGTCGCGATGCACCCCGCGACTCCAATCGGCACGTTGATCAGGAAGATCCAGTGCCAGGAGGCGACCTCCACCAGCCAGCCCCCGAGTGTCGGCCCGATGAGCGGCCCCAGAAGACCGGGAATCGCGATGAAGCTCATGGCCGGCAGAAGCTGCTCGTGCGGAAAGGCGCGCAGCACCGCCAGGCGCCCCACGGGCAGCAGCATCGCACCGCCGATCCCTTGCACGACGCGCGATGCGGTGAGCTCGAGCAGGGTACGCGAGCTCGCACAGAGCAGCGAGCCTGCGACGAACAGCACGATGGCGGCGAGGAAAGCGCGCCGAATCCCGAAGCGATCCGCGAGCCAGCCCGAGGCGGGAATCAACATGGCCATCGTGAGCGCGTAGGCGATCACGACCGACTGCATCCGCAGAGGCAGCTCGCCGAGGCTGCGCGCCATGGCCGGCAGCGCGGTATTGACGATGGTCGTGTCGAGGGTCTGCATGAAGAACCCGACTGCGACCAGCCACAGCAGAAGCGGAAGAGACCGGGGAGAGCTCAGGCGGTCCTCGGCGTGCGCGGCTTACCCACCCGAGCGCTTGGCGTCATAGCCCAGCTGGCATAGCTCCGCGACCAGGCGGTCACGGTGATCACCCTGAATCTCGATCACCCCGTCCTTCACGCACCCGCCTGCCCCGCAGAGCCGCTTGAGTCGCGTAGCGAGCTCCTCGAGCTGGGCGCCGCCCAGCGGCAATCCCTGGATCACCGAGACACCCTTGCCGGCGCGACCGGCCACCTCTCGGGCGACTCGCACGCGCGCAGGTCCGCTCGGGGCGACCGCCGGCTTGATGAGAGGCTGACGCCTCGCGGGGTCGGTGCGCATCACCACGCCGCGAAAGGTGTGCTTGGGTTTCATGGCGAGGCCCGCTCACGTTGCGAAGAGCTGCCGCGCGATATCGCGGAAGGACTTGAACTCCAGGGCGTTGCCCGACGGATCGAGCAGAAACAAGGTGGCCTGCTCGCCCGGTGCTCCGGCGAAGCGCACATGAGGCTCGATCACGAACGTCACGGCATTCTGCTGCAGCCGCTCGGCCAGCTGGCGCCAGTCGTCCATCTCCAGCACCACGCCGCAATGCGGAACCGGAACGCTGTCCCCATCGACCGGATTGAAATGGGACGTGATCCGGCCGTGCTTTCCGAGCTGCGGGTTCAGATGACAGACGAACTGGTGGCCGTACAGGTTGAAGTCCACCCAGTGGGTGTCGCTGCGGCCCTCGGAGCATCCGAGGACCTCCTTGTAGAACGCACGTGCCTCGGGGATGTCTCGAACCTGGACTGCGATGTGGAAGGGGGTGAGCGACACGGGGCCTCCGCCTGCATTATACCCTCGGGGCAGGCCTCGTTTCCGGACTCGGTCGGGCCGACTATCTCAACGCCGCGGAGTCCCAGCCTCCACCGAGCGCCTCGATGAGCGCAACACTCGCGGTGAAGCGGTCCTCCTGCACGGTCAGCGCGGTTTCCTCCGCATTCAGCCGCGTGGTCTGCGCGGTGATGACGCTGCTGTAGGGTTGAGTGCCGGCCTTGTACTGATTGAGCGTGAGCACCTCGGATTCGCGGGCTGCCTTGACGAGCGCAGTCTCGATCACCGCCTGCTTCTCCAGTACCCGCAGCGTCACGAGCTGGTCCTCGACCTGTTGAAAATCGGTCAGCACGGTTTGGCGGTAGTTTGCGACGCTCGCCTGGTGCGCCGCACGCGCATACTGGACCTCCGCACGCCGCAATCCGGCATCGAACAGCGTCTGCGCAAGGGTCGGTCCGAAGGACCAGACGCGGTTGGATGCCTGGATGAGATTGCCGATCGTGGATCCCTGATAACCGTCGGACGCTGCCAGCGTGAGACTCGGAAAGAAAGCCGAGATGGCAACGCCGATCTGAGCGTTGGCGGAGGCGACCTGGCGCTCCGCCTCGGCGATGTCCGGTCGGCGCTCGAGGAGCGTCGAGGGAACCCCTGCAGGCACCGTCGGAATCACGGTGGCGAGCGATGCGACCGGCACCGCCAAGGTCGCCGGCTGCGCGCCGATCAGCACGGCAATCGCATGCTCGAGCGTGCCGCGGAGTATCGCCGCGTTGACTTGCTGCGCCTGGGCGGTCAGCAGTTCCGTCTGCGCGCTCAGCATGTCCGCCTTGTATGCCACGCCATCGCGATAGCGCGCCGCGGTGATCTTGTACGCCTTGTCGTCCGCGGCCACGATATCGGCGAGCAGGATCTCCAGCTGGTCCTGTGCGCGCAGCTCGAAGTAGTCCGTGGCCAGCTCCGCCTGCGCAGTCAACTCCGCCGCCGCCACCGCGGCGGCGCTCGCCTGCGCCGAGGCCTTCTCCCCCTCCACCGTGCGGCGGGTCTGCCCCCAGATGTCGATGTTCCAGGTGCCACTCACCGAGAGACTGTTCAGATTCTGCGTGAACGAGGTGCTGGCGAAGCCAGGCGACGCGCCAGTCGTCGCGCCCGAGGAGAGTGCGCCCAGCCCCTCGCTCGTGCGCTGATGCGAGGCGCTCAGGGAGATGGAGGGGAAGAAGCTCGCCTGTGCTTCGCGAACCATCGCCCGGGATTCCTCCAGCGCGGCTTCGGCGGACTTGACCGTCTGGTTGGAGATGTTGACCTGGGATTCGAGCTGATTCAGCAGCGAGTCGTTGAAGATCTCCCACCACGGCCCGTGCCTGAGAATGTCGGCAGGCTCGCTCGGCTTCCAGCCATCCTGCTCCTTGTAGGCGGCGGCCGTGACGACCACGGGACGCTTGTAATCGGGTCCGACCGAGCATCCGGCAGCAAGCAGAGCCACGCAGCCGATGGCGAGGATGCGCCGGGTCATAGGTGCCCCCGAGCGCTGGAGCTGCCGGCTGCGAGCGGCGGGGCGAGCGGCCGCAGGTCGTGGCGATTGCCGAGGATCCTCTGCAGGAACCCCCGGACCACCCGCTGCAGGCGCTGCACGGCGAGGTAGACCACGGGGGTCGTGTAGAGCGTGAGGATCTGGCTCACGATGAGGCCGCCCACGATGGAGATGCCGAGCGGCCGGCGCATCTCGGTTCCCTCGCCCCACGCGAGCGCAAGCGGCAGGCCGCCGGCAATTGCCGCGAAGGTCGTCATCATGATCGGGCGAAAGCGCAGCGAGCACGCCCGGGTAATCGCGGCACGCGGATCGAGCCCGAGCGTGCGCTCTGCGTCCCGCGCAAAATCCACCATCATGATGCCGTTCTTCATCACGATCCCGGTCAGCATGATCATGCCGAGGACGGAGACGACGTTGACGTCCGTGCCGGTGAGCAGCAGGGCGAGCACCGCTCCGAGCCAGGCCGAGGGCAGCGTCGAGAGGATGATGAGCGGATGGCTGTAGCTTTCGTAGAGCATTCCGAGCACGACGTAGATGGCGAGCAACGCTCCGACGACCATCATCGGGAAGCGCCCCGTGGTTTGCTGAAACAGCAGCGCCTCGCCGTAGGTGCCACCGCGGATGCTCGTGGGAACGTGGATCTGATTCATCGTGCGCTCGATGGCCGCCAGCGCCCGATCTAGCGACACGCCCTCGGGCAGATTGAAGGCGATGGAGGTGGAGGCAGAGGTCCCGGTGTGATTGACGCTCACCGGAGTGCTGCCGGTCTCGAAATGACTGAATGCGGAGAAGGGCACGAGCGTCTCGGCGCTCACGCTGACCGCCGATCCGGTCGAGGTGTTTCCTCGCCCCGCATTCGCCAAGGAGTTGAGCGCCTGATTGCGCGCCAGGTCCTCGGCCACCGACGCGGCGCTCGTCGAGGCTGCATTCGAGCTCTTGAAGGCGGTTGTCCCGGCGACGGCCTGAGTGAGCTGCGTGCCGCTCACCGGACCGCCGGCGGTGCTCAGATACAGATCCTTCAACACCTCCGGGCTTTGCCAGAACTGCGGGGCGACTTCCATCACGACGCGATACTGCTGAGGGCTGAACGGATTGTAGATCGTCGAGACCTGGGACTGCGCGAAGGCATCGCCCAGCGCCCCGTCGATCTGCGCCTCGGTGAGCCCCAGACGGTAGGCGGTGTCGCGATCGACGACCAGATCCGCCTCGAGTCCTCCGGTTTGCAGATCGGTATCGACGTCGGTGAGCTCCGGCACTTTCTGCAGCGCGATGCGAAGCTTGTTGGACCACGAGCGCAGCTCGGTCAGGTTGTCGCCGAGCAGCGTGTACTGGTATTGCGCGTTGGCGGATCGGCCACCACCCCCGCCACCGATATCCTGCTGCGACTGCAGGAAGGTCTGCACCCCCGTGACCCGGGCGAGCTGCGGCCGCAACCGCTCCAGCACGTCCTGGGCGGAGGCGCTGCGCTCGCTACGCGGCTTGAGTGTAACGTTGACACTCGCGCTCACCCCGTTGCCGTTCCAGAACGATCCACCGCCCACGGAGCCCGTCACGCTCGCCACGGCAGGGTCGTCCTGGATGATCTTCGCCACCTGCTGCAGCTTGCTCTTTACGAGCGGGAACGATGCAAACGAGTCGGCGCGCAGGCCGCCCTGCAGCTGGCCGGTGTCCTGCTGGGGGAAGAACCCCTTGGGCGCAATGGCGATCAGGAAGATGCTGAGAAAGACCACCGCGAGGAGCAGCCCGATCACCGACCACGGATGGCGCAATGCCCAGGGAAGCGAGAGCTCATATTCGCGTCGCAGCGCGTTGAAGAACCGATCGAACCAGTGTCGCCGAGCCGGGCGCGCCGCCTCTTGCTTGCGGACCCACGCCAGAGCGGGCAGCAGCCGCGAGCACAGCATCGGAGTGGTGGTGAGAGAGAGCACGAGCGAGATGAGGATCGCAACCGTCAGCGTGATGAAGAATTCGCCGAACAGCTGCCCGATGATCCCGCCGATCAGCTCGAACGGAATGAAGACCGCACACAATGCGAGGCTCATGGCAACGACGGTGAAGCCCACCTCGCGCGCCCCGTGAAGCGCCGCGCGCATGCGCGGCATGCCTCCCTCGATGTGGCGCATGGCGTTCTCCATCACGACGATGGCATCGTCCACCACGAATCCGGTGGCGACCGTGACCGCCATGAGCGAGAAGTTATCGAGCGTGAAGTTCAGAAGATACATCGCCCCGAAGGTGCCGATCAGGGAGACGGGCACGACGACCGCCGGGATGATCGAGGCCCGGTAGCTGTGCAGGAACATGTAGACCACCAGGATCACCATGGCCACCGAGATGAGCAACGTCTGCTCGACCTGGTGGAGCGAGCCCCGAATGGTCACCGAGCGGTCCGAGGTGACCTGCAGATCGATGTTCGGATCGATCGAGGCCTTCAGCTCCGGAATGTAGGCCCTCACCCGATCGACCACATCGATCATGTTGGCCCCCGGTTGCATCAGCACTTGCACCGTGATGGCCGCCTTGCCGTTGTAGATGCCGTAGGTGCGGATGTTCTGGGTGGCCCCATCCTGCATGTCCGTGACCGTCGCGACATCACTCAGCCTCACCACCGCACCGTTGCGGCTCGCGATGATGAGACCGCGGTAAGCGGCTGCATCGCGCGCATTGTCGTTGGTGTAGATCTGGTACCGCTGCGGCTTCACGTCGATGAAGCCTTTCGGGGAGTTGGCATTGGCATTGGAGATGGCGGCCACGACATCCTGCAGGCCGATACCGTACTTCGAGAGCGACAGGGGATTGAGCTCGACGCGCACGGCGGGGAGCGCGCTGCCATTGACGTTCACCCCGCCCACACCCTTGATCTGCGCCAGGCGCTGCGAGATCACCGCGTCGGCGGCGTCGTAGATCTGCCCCTGCGTCAGCACGTCGGAGGTCAGCGTCAGCTGCATGATCGGGAACTGCGAGGTGTTGATCTGACGGTACTGGGGATTGCCCGGCAGGCTCGTCGGCAGATCCAGGCGTGCCGCCTCGATGGCCGCCTGCACGTCGCGCGCGGCGCCGTTGATGTCGCGGTCGATCCCGAAGGTGAGCTGGATGTTGGTCGAGCCGACGGTGCTGGTCGAGGTCATGTCGTTCACGTCGGCGATCGCGCCGAGATGCCGCTCGAGCGGGGTGGCGATGGTGCTCGCCATGACCTCGGGGCTCGCGCCCGGGAACGATGCGAAGACGAAGATCGCCGGCAGATCGATCCGCGGCAATGAGGCCACGGGCAGCAGCGCGAATGCCGCCGCGCCCGCCGCGGCAACCCCCAGTGTCAGCAGAATCGTCGCGACCGGCCGTGCGATGAAGGGCGCGGAGATGTTCATGTCGCGCTGCCGAGCGGGACGTGGTCCTCGTCGGATTCCCCACCGAGCGCCACGCGCTTGGCCAGGCGATCGAAGTAGAGGTAGATCACCGGGGTGGTGAACAGGGTGAGAACCTGGCTCACGAGCAACCCGCCGACGATGCTCACTCCGAGCGGATGCCGCAGCTCCGACCCGGTGCCGGTGCCGAACATCAGCGGCAGAGCCCCGAAGATCGCCGCGACGGTCGTCATCAGGATCGGCCGGAAGCGCAGCAGGCAGGCCTGATAGATCGCCTCGGGTGGAGGGAGATTCTGGGTGCGCTCCGCATCGATCGCAAAATCGATCATGAGGATCGCATTCTTCTTCACGATGCCGATCAGCAGGATGATGCCGATGAGCGCAATGATCGTGAGGTCCTCGCCGAAGAGCATGAGGGCGAGCAGCGCTCCGATGCCGGCCGAGGGTAGCGTCGAGAGGATCGTCACCGGGTGGATGAAGCTCTCGTAGAGCACGCCCAGCACGATGTACATCACACCGACGGCCGCAAGCAGCAGAAGCAGCTCGTTGGTGAGGTTGTTGCGGAAGGCGAGGGCAGCTCCCTGGAAGGTCGTGCGGATGCTTTCCGGCAGGTTGAGGCTCCCCTCCGTGCGCTCGATCGCATCGACCGCGGCCCCGAGCGAGGCGCCGGGAGCGAGGTTGAACGACACGGTGGTCGAGGGGAACTGCGCCAGGTGATTGATGACCAGGGGCCGCTGCTCCACATCGATCTTCGCGATGGCCGACAGAGGAACCTGACCCCCTCCGGCGGAGGGCACGTACAGCGATGCCAACGAGTCGACCGAGGGGAAGGAAGCTCGGTTGACCTGCATGATCACCCGGTACTGGTTCGATTGCGTGAAGATCGTCGAGACGATCCGCTGTCCAAACGCATCGTAGAGGGCGTTGTCGACCGTGCCGACGCTGATACCGAGCCGTGCCGCGCTGTCGCGGTCGACGGTGACATAGGCCGCCAGGCCGTTATCCGCCTGGTTGCTCGTCACGTCGGCGAGCTGCGGCAACTGGCGCAGAGCCGACACCAGACGCGGTGTCCAGGTCGTAAGCGCACTGCTGTCCGCGCTCTCGAGCATGAACTGGTATTCCGCGCGGCTGACGGTGTTGTCGAGCGTGAGATCCTGCGAAGGCTGCATGTAGAGCGTGATGCCCGTGACTTTGGCCGTCTCGCCCCGCAGCCGGCGGATGACCTCCGCCACCGTGGCGCTGCGCTGGTCGCGCGGCTTGAGATTGATGAGAAAGCGCCCGCTATTGAGCGTGACGTTGCTGCCATCCACCCCGATGAAGGAGGAGAGGCTCTCAACGTCCGGATCCGTGAGGATCGCGGCGGCCAGGGCGTTCTGACGCTCGGCCATGGCGCTGTAGGAGATCGCCTGCGTCGCCTCGGAGACCCCCTGAATCAGTCCGGTGTCCTGGTCCGGGAAGAACCCCTTGGGAATCAATACATACAGCAGCACCGTGATGCCGAGCGTCGCGACGAAGATTCCCAGGGTGAGTGGCTGGTGGTCCAGCACCCACCTCAGGCGCCGCCCGTACCACTCGACCACCGCCGTGAACCAGTGGCCCGACTCGTACGGGCCTTCCCCTGACTTGGGCTGCGACCTGAGCAGCTTGGCACACATCATCGGGACCAGCGTCAGGGAGACGACCGCAGAGAGCAGGATCGTCACGGCGAGCGTCACGGCGAACTCCCGGAAGAGCCGTCCGACCACATCCTGCATGAACAGCAGCGGGATCAGCACGGCGATCAGCGACACCGTGAGCGAGATGATGGTGAAGCCGATCTGTCCGGCGCCGTTCAGTGCCGCCTGAAGCGGTCGCTCGCCATGCTCGATGTGACGGGCGATGTTCTCGATCATGACGATGGCATCGTCCACGACGAATCCCGTGGCGATGGTGAGTGCCATCAGCGAGAGATTGTTGAGGCTGAAGCCGGCGAAATACATGGCCGCGAACGTGCCGATCAGGGAGAGCGGAACCGACAGGCTCGGGATGATGGTGGCCGGGATGTTGCGCAGGAATACGAAAATGACGAGCACGACCAGCGCGACGGACAGCATCATCTCGAACTGCACGTCCTTGACCGAGGCTCTGATCGTCGTGGTGCGGTCGGTGAGGACCGTCATGTCGACGCCGGCGGGCAGAGCCGCCTTGAGCGACGGCAGCAGGCTCTGAATGCGGTTGACGACATCCACGACGTTGGCGCCCGGCTGGCGCTGAACGTTGAGGATGAGCGCCGGGGTGGTGTTCATCCAGCCGCCGAGCTCGGTATTCTCGGCGCTCTCCACCAGGGTCGCCACGTCCTTCAGGCGCACGGGGGCGCCGTTGCGATAAGCGATGATGATCTCGCCGTAGTCGCTCGCGTTGCCGAGCTGGTCGTTGGTGTTGACGGTATACGTGCGCGCGGGCCCATCCAGAGTGCCTTTGGGCCCATTCTGGTTGGCGACGTTGATCGTCGTGCGCAGGTCGTCGAGGTTCAGCCCGTAGGCGGCCAGGGCGAGCGGATTGACGATCACGCGGACGGCGGGGCGCTGTCCGCCGCTCAACGAGACGACGCCCACACCCTTGACCTGCGAGATCTTCTGGGCGAGGCGCGTATCGGCCAGGTCCTCGACCTGGGTGAGGGGCATGACCTTCGATGTAACGCCCAGTGTGAGCACCGGCGCATCAGCCGGGTTGACCTTCGAGTAGATGGGAGGCGCGGGCAGATCCTGGGGCAGCAGCACTTGCGCGGCGCTGATGGCCGCCTGTACTTCCTGCTCGGCGACATCGAGCGCCAGAGACAGGTCGAACTGCAAGGTGATGACGGATGCCCCGGCCGAGCTGGTCGAGGACATCTGATCGAGCCCCGGCATCTGACCGAGCTGTTTCTCGAGCGGCGCCGTGATCGCGGAAGTCATCACCTCCGGACTCGCGCCAGGGTAGAAGGTCTGCACCTGCATCGTCGGGTATTCCACGTCCGGCAGCGCCGAGAGGGGCAGCATCTCGTACGTGATCAAACCGATCGCCAGAATGGCGACCATGAACAGCGTCGTGGCGACCGGACGCAGGATGAAGAGACGCGATGGATTCATGGCTGGGCGCGCGCTGCGCGTCTTCAGGTGGACGGGCGGGAAGGCCGCTTCTTTCCGAACCACTTCCCGGTATGCGCCGGCAACGCTGCAGTGGGGTCGGGGGCGCCCGGAAGCAATACCGCCGCGCCGTCGCGCAGCCGGTCACCACCATCGGTCACGACGGTGTCACCGGCCGCGAGGCCCGAGGTCACCGCGACATTGTTGCCATCGACCTGGCCCAGGGTGATGGGTCGCACCGCGACCGTGCTGTCGGGCTTGACGACGTACACGAACGTGGAAAGCGCACCGTTGGGTGCGCCACGCCGAACCGCCGCGCCCGGAATGACGAGCTGCTGATGCAGCACATCCTCGAGCAGATGGACGTTGACGAACTGATTTGGAAAGAGCGCGTTGGTTTCGTTGTCGAAGATCGCCCGAAGCTTCACGGTGCCCGTGGTGGGATCGATCTCGTTGTCGAGCGTCAGAAGCTTGCCCACGGCGAGCTGTTGGGTGTTGCTGCGGTCGTAAGCCTCGACCTGCAGGGTCGCCCCCGACCTCAGACGCTGCTGCAGCGCGGGGACATAGTCCTCTGCGATCGGAAAGATGACCGTGATGGGCTGCAGCTGCGTGATCACCACGATGCCGTTGGCATCCCCGGGAGTGACGTAGTTGCCGGCGTCCACCTGCCGTAGACCCACCCGGCCCGAGATGGGCGACACGATATGGCAGTAGTCCAGGTTGACCTGCGCTGCCTCGAGTGCGGCCTTGTCGGATGCCACTGTGCCGATGAACTGATCCACCAGGAATCTCTGCTGGTCGAGCTGCTGCTGGGATACCGCGTCCTGCTTGATCAGGTCCTGATATCGCGTGAGATCCAGCCGGTCATCGGCGAGGGTCGCCTCGTCACGGGCCAGATTGCCCTTGTCCTGATCCACGACGGCCTGATAGGGGCGCGGATCGATCTGGGCGAGGAAGGCGCCGGCGCGCACGATCTGGCCTTCCGTGAAGCCGATCTTTTGCAGGTATCCGCTGATCTGAGTCTTGACGGTCACGGTCGCGAGCGGTGTGACCGTTCCGATTGCCGGCAGACGCACGGCGATGTCGCCGAGGGAGGCGCGGGCCACCCCCACCGCGACCGGGCCGTTGTCGCTGCCGGCCGCGCCGGGCCGGCCGAAGCGCTGATTGGGCGTGCTCTGGCGGTGGTGCATTCCCCGGAAGATCGCGATCAGCAGCAGGAGAACGACCGCCCCCACGATGAGCAGCCAGATCCTGCGCCGGCTGGTACTGGCCGGCGATGGAGACAGAGTCTGCGGTGAGTCCGCGGGCCCCCGCCCGGTCGGGGGCGCCTCGGCCGGAGAGTCGGACGTCGAGAGCGCGGACTCGCGTCTCGAGCGATTCGCCTGCTCCTGCTCCTGCTCAGTCACTGTGTCCACTACTTATTCCTTTTACAGATCCAGCTTGTAGCCCACCCCGTAGACCGATTCGACGAGCTCGCGTTCCGGGCTCGCCCGCTGCAGCTTGCGCCGCAAATTCTTCACGTGACTGTCAACGGTGCGGTCCGTCACGATGCGGTGGTCCGCGTAGAGGTTGTCGAGCAGCTGCGTGCGCGAGAACACCCGTCCGGGCGCATCGGCCAGCGTCTTGAGCAATCGAAACTCGACCGGTGTCAGATCGAGCGGTCTGCCATCGATTGCGGCCACATGCTGGCTCTCGTCGATGTTGAGCCCCAGGGCACTCACCGGTACGGGCCCGCGATTGACCCGGCGGAAGATCGCCTTGACGCGCGCGACCACTTCGCGCGGGCTGAAGGGCTTGCAGATGTAGTCGTCCGCTCCGAGCTCGAGACCCAGGAGCCGATCGATCTCCTCCACGCGCGCCGTCACCATGACGAGCGGCACGTGGGTGAACGTGCGCAGCTCGCGGCAGATGTCGAGCCCATCGCGGCCGGGCAGCATCAGGTCGAGGATGATCAGATCCGGAGGATCCGCCTTGACCGCCGGCACCACCTCGCGTCCATCCGCGATCGAGCGGGCCTGATAACCCGAGGCACGGAAGTAGTCCGCAAGCAGCGCGGCGAGCTTCGGCTCGTCCTCGACGATCAGGATCGTGGCGGGGCGGGTGTCGCTGGTCATGGCTCATCCGGCTGCCGGCAGCGTCACGGAGATCCAGAGGCCCCCGAGGGGGGAAGCCTGCGCAGTGATCGTGCCCCGATGCGCCTCGAGAATGCTCTTGCAGATTGCAAGCCCGAGACCGGCACCGCCGCTCTCGCGATTGCGCGATCCGTCCACGCGATAGAAGCGCTCGAACAGACGGCTGAGAAGCTCTGGGGGGACACCGGGCGCGGAGTCCTGCAGGTCGATCACGACCTGGCCGCGCTCGGCGCGGCAGGAGACCCGAACGCGTCCCCCGGCATTGGTGTAGCGAATGGAGTTCTCGAGCAGATTCGCGAACAGTTGCTGCAGGCGCGTCTCGTCGCCGCTCACGATCAGCTCGCGATAGGAGATGTCCGACTCGAGCGTGATGCGTCGCTCCCGCAATCGATCCTCGAAGCCCCGCAGCCTCAGGCGCAGCAGCTCCGCGACGTCCACTTCCTCCATGCGGTAGGTGAGCGCGCCGATGTCGGCCAGCGACAGCTCGTAGAGATCGTTCACCAGCTTGCCCAGGGTTGCGACCTCGGCCTGCAGGGATCTGAGCACCTCGGGCGTGAGCTCGCGCACTCCATCCTCGATGGCCTCCAGCTCTCCGCGCAGCACGGCGAGCGGCGTGCGCAGCTCATGTGAGACGTCCGCCATGAACGCACGCCGCATGCGCTCGGTCTTCTCGAGCGCAAGCGCCAGACGATTGAAATCATCCGACAGCCGCCCAATCTCGTCGCGCGTGCGCACCTCAAGGCGAGTCGCATAATCCCCGGTTGCCAGCCGATGGGTCGCATCGGTGATCAGCCTGATCGGTCCCAGCAGACGCGGGGTGAGCAGCACCGCCACGAGCGCCGCGAGCAGTACGGCTCCCGCGCCGATGATCCAGGTGGACACCAGCTGGCGATCCCTCAGGTGCGCGCCCGCTCCGGCCGTCACTCGCTGGAAGGGCAGCACCGCGAGCCATCCCACCACATCCCCGCGCACGATGATCGGGCGCATCGGTGCGTCCGCGCCCACATCCGGGTTCCCCACGACGAAGCGACGCTGTGCATCGAGCAGCGCCATTCGCAGGCTCACGCCCGTGAGGTCCGACTCGGGGATGCGGCCCGTGAATGGGGCGTTCGGGGAGCGGCCAGCCTCGTTCAGAGCGCGCGCCGGCGTCGTGGCGCTGGCGAGCAACGTGAACCACGCGCGTGCGTTGTGATGCAAGAAGTCCCAGCTACCATGCTGCTCATAAGCGAGGGCAAGCGTCGGCATCGCGCTTTCGATGCGCTCGATGCCCTGCTCGTTGAGATAGCCGATGAATCCGTGAACGAAGCTGATGTGGCCCGCGATGCTGGTCGCGACCACCGCAAGGAAGCTGTTCGCGAGCAGCGCGAGAAACAGCTTCCAGGTGATCCCGATGTTCGCGAACCTGCGCCGGGTGGACGAGCCGGCCTTCGCCGTCGGATCGAGCAGTGCCGCCGGGCTGAGTGTCGATGAGCTGAGTTTCATGGAGTCGAATGTGACCGAAGCCCCCGATGGCGGGCCTTCAGGCAGGATCCCCCGCGGGGGTGGCGCGACGAGGCCCATCAAAGCGTGTATGGGGCGTCCGATCAAGCCGCCGCGGCGGATTCCATGAATTCTCCAAGTTCTCTTCACATTCGGACCCCTCGAGGTGAGGGCTTTTCAAGTCGAGCTCAGCTGACGCTTTCGGCCGTGTAGCGCGCCAAAAGTCCGCTGCGCACGGCGTAGCGGTACACTCTCACGAAGAACCCCGCGGCGAGCACGATCAGAAGCACTGCCAGCGCAATCCCCACGAGCAGCGGCTGCAGGGTGAACGCTCGTCCCATCACGATGGCGCGCATGTCCTCGAACACGTACGAGGGTGGCAGAGCGCGCGCGATGACCCGCATCCACAGCGGCAGCGTCGCCAGCGGGTAGAACACCCCCACGAACGGCGAGATGAGCGCCGGCAGCGGCCACACCATCCACTCCGAGGCCGGTCCGAGCCGCAAGACGAGCGCGCTTGCGAGGATGCCGAGCGCGATGCCGAACAGAAAGAGCACCAGCAGAAAAGGCACCAGCGCAACGCCCATCGAGAAGAACGGCAGTCCGAAGACGGCCGTGGCGAGCACCAGCATCACGGCGAGCCCGATCAGGCTGGTCGCGATGCTGGTGAGGACCAGCCCCACGACGTATTCGGAGACCGCAAGGGGCGTCGCGAAGAAGTTGAGGAAGTTGCGCGACCATACATCCTCGAGGAAGGCCGTCGTGACGCCCTGCATCACGCGCGTGAAGAAGTCCCACATGAGGACGGCGCCGAGCAGGCTCGCCACGAAATTGATGCGCGATCCGGTGATGCTGTTGAGATAGCGCGTGATGAAGCCCCACAGCACGATATCGATGGCGACCCAGGCGAACATGGGCAGCACGCGCACCGGACTGCCACGCATGAGATAGAACTGGCGCAGCGCAACGCCGGCGACCGGCCGCAGCTTCATGGCGCGGCGCCGGCCTGCAGCGGCTCGCGCGCCAGACGAATGAACAGCTCCTCGAGCGAGCGCGCCCCATGCTCTCGGGGCAAGCCCTTCGGATCTCCCTCGAGCAGGATCTTCCCGTGCGAGAGAAACAGCACCCGGTCGCAGACCTCCTCGACCTCGTACATGTTGTGCGAGGTCCAGAGAATTCCGCAGCCTCCCTCCCGCGCGAGCCCGCGCACGTGGGCGCGTGATCGCTGTGCGGCGGACGGGTCGAGTGAGGCGGTCGGCTCATCGAGCAGCAGCAGCTCGGGGCGATTGAGCATCGCCTTGGCGAGTGCAACGCGCGTTTGCTCGCCGGAGGAGAGCAGCCCGCACTTGGTGTCCCGCAGGTGCTCCAGTTCGAACTCCGCGAGCAGCTCCGCGATGCGTCGCGTGAGATTGCGCACGCCGTAGATCAGCCCAAACACCCTGAGGTTCTGCCACACGGTGAGATTGCCGGGAAGCGCCGCATACACGGCCGCGAAGCTCGTTCGGGCCAGGGCGCGGGAGCGCTGCCGCGCCAGGTCGATCCCCGCGATGCGGATGGCACCCGAGGTGGGCGCAAGCACACCGAGGATCATGTTGATGGTCGTCGTCTTGCCTGCGCCATTGGGGCCCAAAAGGCCGACGATCTCCCCGTGGCGCAGCTCGAAGGAGACGTGATCGACGGCGCGGAGGCTGCCGTAGCTCTTGCACAGCTCGGTGACGCGCAGCACGGGCAAGGCAGCGAAGGAGACGGGCTGTTGATCCATCGGGAAGAGCGGGCCGAGCGCGGCTGGCGGGGGGAAGCGAACCTGGCTCGTATGTCATTATAGCGCGCGTGCGTAATGGGTTCCCAGGCAGGCGATCGGATGGCGAAATCGTATGACGTCGTAGTGGTCGGCTCGGGACATAACGGGCTCGTCGCAGCGGCTTATCTCGCCGCGGCCAACAAGAGTGTGCTGGTTCTGGAGCGCAACGCCTGGCTCGGCGGCGGAGTCATCACGCGCGAGCTGACCGTGCCCGGGTTCCGGCACGATCAACATTCAATGGCGCATATCTTCATTCAGGCCAATCCGCTCCTGAAGAACGATGAGCTGCAGCTCAAAGCCCGCTACGGTCTGCGCTACGTGTTTCCCGAGGTGCCGATGCTGGCCCTTTACGAGGACGGCGCCAGCCTGGCCCTGCATCGCGACCGCGAGCGCACCCGCGCCGAGATCGCACGCTTCTCCCAGCGCGATGCGGAGGCATACGTGCGCCTCGCGAGCGAGGCTGCGCAATGGCTGCCGATGATCGAGTCCACGCTCTACACCGCTCCGGCGCCCATGGGGGCTACGGCTGCGCTCATGGATCAGAGCCGCGAGGGCCGCGCACTCTGGCGCACGACCCAGATGAGCACGCACGACCTGCTCTGCAGCCGCTTCGAGCACGAGCGCGTGCGGATGCTGCTCGCGCGCGTGGCGGGTGAGAACCTGGTGTCGCCGGATGAGAAAGCCACGGCGCTCGGTGTGTTCGTCTTCATCGCATTTCTCGAGGCGTACGGATTCGGCGTCGCGCTGGGGGGCAGCGGCGCGCTCTCCGACGCGCTGGTCGCGTGCATCCGCGATCATGGCGGCGAGGTGCTGAGCGGCGTGGACGTGGAGCGCGTCGCGGTGCAAGGTGGCCGGGCTCGCGGCGTGCGCACCCGCGACGGCCGCGAGCTGCTCGCGAACGACGCCGTCATCGGTGCGATTCATCCGCATCACCTGGGGCGGATGGTCGAAGGCGTCGATGCGCGCATCGCCGCCGCGGCTGCGGCGACCGAGATCTCTCCGAACGCGTGCATCACCGTGCACGCGGCCCTGAGAGCACCGTTGCGCACGCGCAAGGGCGAGCCCTTGCGCGCCGTCATGACCGAGCTGCTGCCGAACGACTACGAGACCCTGCGCCGCTCCTTCGACGAGCTGCGCTACGGGAATCTTTCGCCCTATCCGCTCGTGGGGCTCGGCTCGCTCTCGGAGTTCGACCCCTCCCGCGTCCCACCGGGGGCGGCGACGCTGCACGCGTGGGACTACGTGCCCTACGTGCGCCGCGACGCTCGCACATGGGACGAGGCGAAGGGCGAGTATGCCGAGCGCATGCTGAGGCACGCGCGCGGGTTTCTGCCCGGCCTCACGCCGGAGAACATCATCGCGTACCACTGCGACAGTCCGCTCGACATGGAGCGCACATCCTCGAGCTTCGTGCACGGGGACCTGCATGGCATTGCGACCTCCACCTATCAATCGGGAGCGCATCGGCCGATTCCAGAGCTCGGGCAATTCACGGTGCCCGGCATCGAGCGGCTGTACCTCGTCGGTCCGTTTCAGCATCCCGGGGGCGGGGTGTTCGGCGCAGGCCGCGCCACTGCAGCGAAGATCTTCGAGGACCTGAAGCTCGACTTCGCGCGAGTGGCACGCCCGGCCTGACCCGCGCGACTCAGCTGCTCAGCACCTGGCAGAGCCAGGCGGAGATGTCCGCAATCTCCGGTTGAGACACCTCGTGCTGCATGGGGTAGGTCTTCCATTCCACGGCATGCCCTCGCGCAACGAGGAGCTGGCGCGAGAGCTCCGCGAGCTGCATCGGCACCACGGGGTCGTAAAGACCGTGGCACATCAGGATCGAGGTGCCCTGATTCGCGGGCGCGGACTCGCCGATCGTGCGGTGCAGCGGCAGCCACGCCGAGAGCGACAGGATGCCGGCCAGCCTCTGCGAGTGGCGCAGCCCCGTGTGCAGAGCGATCGCGCCGCCCTGCGAGAAACCAGCGATCACGATGCGCCGGGCAGGGATGCCCTCTTGCTCCTCACGACGCACGAGCTGCTCCACCAGTGCGAATGAGGCACGGATGCCGGCCTCGTCCTCGCGCTCCTCGGCCGAGAGGCCGTAGATGTCGTACCAGGCCCGCATGCGCATGCCGTTGTTGATGGTCACGGGCCGCACCGGCGCGTGAGGAAAGACGATGCGCGGCTCGCACCCTCGCGGGAAGCGCAGCTGCGGCACGATGGGCACGAAGTCGTGTCCATCCGCGCCCAGGCCGTGCAGCCAGATGACCCCGGCGTTCGGCACGACGCCGGACCCTGGATCCAGCACCACACGGTCCTCGAGCTCCCGTCGCAAGTACGTCATGCCATCACCCAGCTCAGTGGCTTCCGCGACCCTCATCTTACGGGAAGGCTCCGGCGCGCGCGCTCGCCCGCACGCGACCGGCGCCGCAGCTCGACGCCCTGAAAAGCACGCAAACAGCAGGTAATTGCGCCGGCATCGGCCTCGCCTGGATCGTGCGCACCTAGAATGGCGGTCGCGGTCAGCCTGCGTGCCCCTCCGGCGAGCGCATTCCCGTGGATGATCTTTTCGGCACCCTTCGGCGTCCCATCGCGCCCTTGCTGGAGCTCGGCGCGTACGAGGCCCTGTGGCTGCGCGAGCGCACGACATTCCGCTCGCTTGCGGGTCTTTTCCGCGCCCGCCCGGGCACGCTGCCATCGGATTTCATCCCGGAGCGCGTCGCCGCGGTGCACCGCGACAGGGCACTACAGGTGGCCTCGGATGCTGCCGGCGGTGCGTTCGGCATCAGCGTGTACGGCACGGCCGCCTATCCCCGGGCCCTGCGAAGCGCGTGCTTCCCCGTGCAGCTGCTCTATTTCCAGGGGCGCCTGGAGCTGCTGAGCGCGCGATGCCTTGCGATCGTCGGCACTCGAGAGCCCAGCCGCGCAGGCTCGCTGCGCGCAGCTCGGCTGGCGCGTCACTTTGCGCAGGCTGGATTCACCATCGTCTCGGGTCTTGCGCGCGGGGTGGATGCGGCCGCGCATATCGCAGCCATCCAGGCGGGCGGTGCGACGGCCGCGGTGCTCGGAACGCCAGTGACAGAATGCTTCCCCCGGCAACACGAGCGGCTGCAGCGGAAACTGGCGCGCGAGCATCTGGTCGTGAGCCCAGTGCCGATTCTGCGCCATGCGCGGCGGTCGAGGCAGGACATGCGTTACTTCTTCCGGGAGCGCAACGCCACGGTGACCGCGCTGGCCGAGGCCGTGGTTCTCGTCGAGGCCGACGACCGCTCCGGAGCTCTCATCGCTGCGCGTTACGCCCTGGAGCAGCGCCGCCCCGTCTTTATCCTGGACAGCTCGTGCCGCCGCCCGGAGCTCGCCTGGCCGGCACGACTTGCTGCGCGCGGGGCCATCCGGGTGCGCTGCATCGCCGACATCGAGAGCCACCTTGCTCCCTGAGCGCCTGACCTGGCTCGATGCCGCACAGCGCAGCGATCACCGGTTCGTTCGCCCGGCCGATCACTGCCTGTACTTCGGCGAGTTCCACGCCGGTGGCGGCTGGAGGGCGAGTCCGACGAACGACCTGATCATCGATTTCAAACGCTCACCGGGCGAGATCGCCGCGAGCGCCAGGTCCCACCTCGTGCAGCGCTTCAAGGAGCGCGCGGTCGCAACCGTCGCCGCGGCCCTGGCTCGTCAGTTCAGCCGCGCCGCAATCGAGACGCTCATCACGTTCGTTCCCATTCCGCCCTCGAAGATGCCGGGAGAGCCCGACCATTGCGACCGGCTGCAGCGCACCCTGCGGCTCGCCTTCGCCGGGCTCGCCGCCGACATTCGCCCGCTGATTCGCCAGCGAGTCAGCACCACCGCGGACCATCGCCGCGGGACTCATCGAATGGCGTTCGCCGAGCTGCTCGAGATCACGGAGCTCGATCCACAGCAGCTCGAGCGCCCGTTGCGCCCTCTCACGGTGCTGTTCGACGACGTGCTCACCTCCGGCAAGCATCTCGCCGTGGCCCGGAGGCGCATTCGCGAGGCCTTGCCCGAGCAAGCGGTCATCGCCGTGCTGATTGCGCGGCGCGCCCGAGCGCCGCTTCGGCCCGAGCTTGCTCGCGCCAGACTCGGCAGTAGGTGAGCTGGGTCTCTCCTGCTAGGATGGATCGGCCGGGCGGCACGGGGTCATCGGCTTGTCCAGAGCTCCCATCGATTACTCGAGCGCAGGGGTCGACTACCATCGGATCGATGCGCTGAAGATACGTGCGCAGCAGGCAGCGCTGTCCACGGCGCGTCATCTCGCAGCGCGCGGATACCGCGAGATCGAGCGCTCGCGCGGCGAGTCGGCGTACGTCATCGAGGCAGGCGGCGTCCTCATCGCCTCCGTGACCGAGTGCCTCGGCACCAAGTCGCTGGTCGCCGATGCGGTGCGACCCATCTCCGGCCGCACGCATTACGACACGCTTGCGCAGGATACGATCGCCATGGCGGTCAACGACCTGGTGACGGTGGGCGCGACGCCGCTTGCGGTGCAGGCCTACTGGGCGGCGGGCAGCAGCGATTGGTTCGCCGATCACGAGCGCATGGAGGATCTGGTGCGCGGCTGGCAGCGCGCCTGCGATGCGTGTCGAGTGTCCTGGGGCGGCGGGGAGACCCCCGCGCTGAATGGTGTGGTCGCCGCCGGTCGCGTGGATCTTGCCGCCTCGTCCTTCGGGATCGTCCCTTCGCGTGAGCGCTTGATGCTGGGAGAGCAGCTGCGAGCGGGCGATGCCATCGTGTTGCTTGCGGCGAGCGGCATTCACGCCAACGGCGTGAGCCTTGCACGCAAGCTCGCCGAGCGTCTGCCGGAGGGGTATGCGGCGCGCCTCGCAGATGGGCGCTCGCTCGGGGAGGCACTGCTCGATCCGACCGTGCTGTACGCGCCCGTCCTCGAGGCGGTGTGGGCGGCGGGGGTCATCCCGCATTATGCCGTCAATATCACCGGTCACGGCTGGCGCAAGCTCATGCGCCATCCGGCGAGCTTCACGTACCGCCTGGTGCAGGTGCCCCCCGTTCCGGGAGTGCTCGCGTTTCTCGCGCGTGAGCTGCCGCTCGAGCCCCGCGAGGCTTACTCCAGCCTCAACATGGGGGCGGGCTTTGCGCTGTTCGTCGCGCCCGAGCAGGCCGATGCCACCGTGCGCGCGGCTCGCAGCGCAGGCATCGGTGCGTGGCAGGCCGGTGCCGTGGAGCCGGGGCCGCGTCGAGTGGTGATCGATCCGCTGGGGATCGTGTACGAGACGGACGACTTGCAATTGAGAGCATAGGAGCCGAGCACGATTTCCGGGTCATGATGTACCGCGCTCTGAGACCGCTGCTCTTCAGGCTCGATCCGGAGCAAGCACACGCTTTGACGTTGAGGCTCCTGAGCGCCGCGCACGCACTCGGCGCCCTGCAGCGGTTGCTGCCGCGCGCAGTCTCCCAGCCGGTCGAGCTGCTGGGGCTTCGCTTCCCAAACCGTGTGGGTCTTGCTGCGGGCTTCGATAAGAATGGAGCCTGCATCGATGCTCTGGGCATGCTGGGCTTTGGATTCCTGGAGCTCGGAACCGTCACGCCCAAACCCCAACCCGGAAATCCGCGGCCGCGCATCTTCCGGCTCCCCGAGGCGCAGGCCCTCATCAACCGGATGGGCTTCCCGAACGAGGGCGTTGCGGCCTTGTGTGCGCGACTGCCCATGCGCCGCTACGCCGGCATCTGCGGCGTGAACATCGGCAAGAATGCGGCGACGCCGCTCGAGCGGGCCGAGGCCGACTACGCGGCGTGTCTCAGCGCCGTCTATCCCCATGCGGACTACGTCGCCGTGAATGTCTCCTCGCCCAACACCGCGGGACTGCGCGAGCTGCAGCGCGAGGGACAGCTGCGCGCACTGCTCGAGTCCTTGCTGCGGCTGCGCTCGCGGCTCGCGACCGAGCACGGTCGCCGGGTGCCCCTGCTCGTGAAGCTGGCGCCCGATCTGAGCGAGGCGGAGCTCGCCGCGGCTGCCGCCGCCATCAAGGAGCTGCACATCGATGGGGTCATCGCCACGAACACCACGCTCTCCCGGCCGGGGCTCGAGGGGCTGCCGGCTGCCCGTGAAGCCGGAGGGCTGAGCGGTGCGCCGCTCTTGAGTCTCTCGACTGCGGCGGTGCGCAGGCTGCGGGCCCAGCTGGGCGCGGGGGTCGCGATCATCGGCGTCGGCGGCATCCACTCGAGCGAGAGCGCGCGGGAGATGCTCGTCGCGGGCGCGGATCTGCTGCAGGTGTATACCGGGCTTGTGTATCGGGGCCCGCGACTCGTGCGCGAGCTCTCTCAAGCCTGACGCGCCTCACAACACGGCTGAGGGGTTCTGTCAAACTACGCTGAGTCATGAAGATCGCGGTGCTCTTCGGCGGCAGCAGCTCGGAGCGTGACGTATCGATCGCGAGCGCAGCGCAGATCATTCCGGCGCTGCGCAGCCTCGGACACGATGTCGTCGCGATCGACACCGCGACGGGACGGCTGGCTCCCGCCGCGGAGCAGAAGCTGCTCACGAGCCTGGTGGCTGTCGAGCCACCCCGGACCAGCGAGCTCGCCCGGCTGGGTGACACCGGGCTTGCACTCGCGACCGAGGCTGCAGACATCCGCGATGTCGATGTGGTGTTCCTGGCGCTGCACGGGGGCGCCGGCGAGGACGGACGCGTTCAGGCCGTGCTCGACCTTGCGGGACTTGCCTACACCGGCAGCAATCACATCGCAAGCGCAACGGCCATGGACAAGGACCTCTCCAAGCGCTTGTTTCGCGCTGCCGGAGTGCCGACGGCCGATTGGCTGATGACACCGGTGTCCGCGCAGGAGGTGGCGGCCGCCTTCGGCTGGCCGGCAGTCGTCAAGCCCAACAAACAGGGCTCCACCGTAGGACTGTCGATCGTGCGCGAGGCCTCGCAGCTCGCCGCGGCGATCGAGCTTGCGCAGCGCCACGACGACGAGGTGATGGTCGAGCGATTCGTGCCGGGGCGCGAGCTCACGGTGGGGATCCTCGAAGGGCAGGCACTGCCCGTCGGTGAGATCATTCCCAAGGGCGAGATCTTCGACTACGAAGCGAAGTACCAGAAAGGCGGCGCCCACGAGATCTTTCCCGCCGAGCTGCCGCCGAGCGCCACGGCAGAGATCCAGCGGCTCGCGCTCCTCGCTCACCATGCGCTGAAGCTCGGTGCCTACAGCCGCGTGGACTTCCGCATGGACCCCGAGGGGGGCTTCTGGTGCCTCGAGGCGAATTCGCTCCCCGGGATGACCTCGAGCAGCCTGCTGCCGCAGGCGGCCCGCGTGGCCGGGATTGGCTTTGCGCAGCTGTGCGAGCGCATCTGCCGCGCAGCCCAGCGCGAGCGGTCCCGCTGACCGCGGGGCCCGTCAGCCGCGCAGCACCGTCGCCAGGGTCCCGAAGATCTGGCCGATCTGCGCGGGCTCGATCACGAGCGGGGGCGACAGAGCGATGGTGTCGGCCGACTGTCTGGTGAGCATTCCGCGCTGATAGCACTTGAGGAAGGTGTCGTACCCGCGCGCGCCGGGCTTGCCCTTCATGGGCTCGAGCTCGATCGCGGCCACCAGACCGTAATTGCGCACGTCGATGACGTTGGGCAATCCCTTGAGCCCGTGCGCGGCCTCTTCCCAGGTCTTCGCGAGCGTGCGGGCCCGGGTGAGCAAGCCCTCCCGCTCATAGATGTCGAGCGCCGCGAGGGCGGCTGCGCACGCCACCGGGTGCGCCGAATAGGTGTAACCGTGGAACAGCTCGATTCCGTCCGGTCCCTGCATGAAGGCATCGTAGACGGGCTTTCTCACGAGCACCCCGCCCATCGGCACGCACCCGTTGGTGAGCCCCTTCGCGCAGGTGATGAGATCCGGGGTCACACCGAACTCCTGCGCGGCGAAGGGCGAGCCGGTGCGACCAAAGCCGGTGATCACCTCGTCGAAGATGAGCAGGATGCCGTGCCGGTCACAGATCTCGCGCAGCCGCTGCAGGTAGCCGCGGGGCGGAACCAGAACGCCGGTCGAGCCTGCGATCGGCTCCACGATGACCGCCGCGATGGTGGATGCATCGTGCAACGCAACGATCCGCTCGAGCTCGTCGGCGAGCTGCGCCCCATGCTCGGGTTGTCCGCGCGAGAAGGCGTTGCGCGCCAGATCGTGCGTATGCGGCAGATGATCCACGCCCGGGAGCAGCACTCCGGACCACATCTTGCGGTTGGATGAGATGCCACCGACGGAGATACCGCCGAAGCCGACCCCGTTGTAGCCGCGCTCGCGTCCGATCAAGCGCGTGCGCGACGCCTCGCCCCGCACGCGGTGATAGCCGATGGCGATCTTGAGCGCGGTGTCCACCGCCTCCGAGCCGGAATTCACGAAGAACACGTGGTCGATGCCGGCGGGCGCAATCTCCTTGAGCCGCGCGGCGAGCTCGAACGCGCCGGGATGGCCCATTTGAAACGGCGGCGCATAGTCGAGCTTCTCGAGCTGCCGGGCGACAGCCTGGGCGATCTCGGGGCGCCCGTGCCCTGCGTTGACGCACCACAGTCCCGCCACCGCGTCGAGAATCTGCCGCCCATCGTCGGTCCAGTAATACATGCCCGCGGCCTTGGCGAGCATCCGCGGACTGGACTTGAACTGCCGGTTGGCCGTGAAGGGCATCCAGAAGGCATCGAGGGCTGGTGCATTCATGAGGTGTTGCTCGCTCGCAGATCCCGCTCGGGCGCACGGGGGGCATTGAAGGGGCGGGGAATCATAAGGAACGGCAGGCGAGTTGGCTAGAATGGGCCCCGATGGGGATCCGGTTCATGGCGAGCTCCCCGCGCGGGCTGGCCGATCTGCTCGCGCAGGAGCTGCAGGCGATGGGTGCGAGCGAGGTGCGCGAGCGATCGACGGGAGTCGCGTTCCAGGGCCCGCTCGAGGTCGGCTACCGCGCCTGTCTCGAGTCGCGCATCGCCAACCGCGTGCTTCTCGAGCTCTCGCGCTTCGATGCTGCCGATGCGCAGCAGTTCTACGAGGGTGCGCGTACCATCGACTGGTCGCAGCATCTCGCCCCGGGGGCAACCCTGGCGTGCGACTTCACGGGTCACCACCCTGCGATCACGCACACGCATTTCGGGGCACTCAAGCTCAAGGATGCCATTTGCGATCAGCTGCGCGCGCAAGCGGGCTTCCGACCCGATGTGGCGCGCGAGCGGCCGAGCGTGCGTGTCCACGCGCATGCGCACGGCGCGCAGATCACCCTGTCGCTCGATCTGTCGGGCGAGAGCCTGCACCGGCGGGGGTATCGCCTGGAGGGGGGCGAGGCGCCGCTCAAAGAGAATGTTGCGGCGGGGGTGCTGCTGCGTGCCGGTTGGCGCGAGCTGGCGGGGCGGGGCTGCCAGTTCCTCGACCCACTGTGCGGCTCCGGGACGCTGGTCATCGAGGCAGCAATGATCGCGGCGGATCTCGCCCCGGGGCTCGGGCGCGATTACTTCGGCTTTCTCGGCTGGCGCGCGCACGATGCGGCGCTCTGGAGCGCGCTGCGCGCCGCGGCAGTTGCCCGCGCCCGGGGCGTGCCTGCAGCAGAGGGGGCCAGTCGCGGGCTGCGCGGTCAGGATCGCGACCCGCGTGCGATCGAGCGCGCGTGTCGTAATGCTGCGAACGCGGGTGTGGGCGCGCTCGTGAGCTTCGAGGTCGCACCCTTGCGAGAGGCGCGGCCGCTCACGGCGCCTGCGTCCGAGCCCCCGGGCCTCGTGTGCACCAACCCGCCCTACGGCGTGCGCCTTGCCGATCGCGACTCCGCGCGCGAGGTCTATCGCGAGCTCGGCGCCGTGCTCATCGAGCGGTTTCGGGGATGGCAGGCCGCCGTGCTCACGGGCGCCCCCGAGCTCGGTTTGGAGCTCGGCATTCATGCCCGCCGCACCCACACGATATGGAATGGCGCAATCGAGTGTCGGCTGTTGCGCCTGAGCGTGGACGAGGAGAGCCTGCGCGAGCGGGGCCGCCCGCGGAGCGATCCGAAGCTTGCCGAGACCCCCGGCGCCAAGATGTTCGCCAATCGCCTGGCGAAGAACCTCAAGCGGCTGGGGCGCTGGGCCGAGCGCGCGGGAGTGTCCTCATACCGGCTCTACGATGCGGACATGCCCGAGTATGCGTTCGCGATCGACGTGTACCACACCCTCGATGCAGCATCGACCCAAGCCGTATCGGCGACGGATGCTCCCGTGCGCGCGGGACTGGCCCCTGCCCGGGCCTGGCTCTACGTGCAGGAATACGCCCCGCCCGCCGACATCGAGGCCGAGGCCGCAAGCGCCCGGCGTCGCGAGGTGCTTGCGACGCTTCCCTTGGCCACCGGAGTCGCCCCGGAGCGGATTCGGATTCGAATGCGCCGCCGTGCGCGCGGGGGCGTGCAGTACGAGAAGCTCGCGGATCGAGCCCGATTCCACATCGTCGAGGAAGGCGGGCTGAAGTTCCGCGTGAACTTCGATGACTACCTCGACACGGGTTTGTTTCTCGATCACCGCCTGACACGCGCGCGATTGAAGGAGGCTGCCCGGGGCAAGCGCTTCTTGAACCTGTTCGCCTACACCGGAACGGCGACCGTCTACGCCGCCGCCGGTGCGGCCGCCTCGACGACCTCGGTCGATCTGTCACGGACCTATCTCGAGTGGGCCGAGCGCAATCTCGATCTGAACGATCTGGCAGGCCCGCAGCACGGCCTGGTGCGCGCGGAGTGCCGCGAGTGGTTGAGCGATGCCGCCCGCAAGCAGGAGCGCTACGATCTGATCTTTCTCGACCCGCCGACCTTCTCCAATTCCAAGCGGATGCAGGGCGTGCTCGATATCAACCGCGACCACGGCGCGCTGCTCGAGGAGTGCGCCCGGTTGCTCGCCCCCGAGGGCCTCATCGTGTTCTGCACGAACGCCCAACGGTTCCGGCTGGAGCCGAGCGTGGGGGAACGCTACGACGTGCGCGATGTGTCCGCGGCGACCATTCCCGTGGACTTCGAGCGCAACGCGCGCATTCATCGCTGCTTCGAGGTGCGTCCGCAGCGCTAGCCAAGCAGATCCTTCAGCCTGAAGTACAGCATCGCGAGCACGAGCGCCGGCCGGCGCAGCCACCGCCCGCCCGGAAAATCCGCGTGCGGAATGCGCGCAAACAGGTCGAAACGTTCGGCCTGTCCGGCGATCGCCTCCGAAAGGAGCTGGCCTGCGATGCTCGCAAGCGCGATGCCGTGACCGGAGAAGCCCTGCAGGAAGTACACCTCGCGGGCGAGCCGGCCGAAATTGGGGGCTCGGTTCACGGTGATGTCGATGTAGCCTCCCCAGGCGTACTCGACCGCAACGTCGGCGAGCTGCGGAAAGACCTGCAGCAACCGACGCCGCGTGGTGGCCGCGATGCGCGAGGGATCGAAGCCCGAATAGGTCACGCGACCGCCGAAGAGCACCCGGTGATCGGCGGTGAGGCGGAAGTAATCGAGCACCCAGTTCATGTCGGCGACCGCCGCATTGTTCGCAATCAGGCCCTGCGCCCGCTCGGCACCGAGCGGTGCGCTCGCCACGATGCACGAGCCGACCGGCATGATCTTCGACCGCAGCGCTGGAGCGGTGGCCCCCAGGTATGCACTGCCGCACAGCGCCACATGCCGGCACCGCACGCTGCCGTGCGCGGTGCGCACGATCGGCTCGCGCCCGCCGGTATAGTCGAGCGCCCGGGAGCTCTCGAAGATCCGCACCCCCAGCCGCTCGGCGGCCGCCGCGAGGCCGAGCGTGTAGTTGAGCGGGTGAAGATGACCGGCGTTGGAATCCTCGAGCGCGGCGCTGTAGCGGTGCGTTGCAAGCACCGAGCAAAGCTCCTCCCGCGAGAGGTAGCGCACGCTCGAGTAGCTGTAGTCCTCCTGCAGCTCGCGCAGCGCCGCGCGCAGCTCCGCCTGGTGGCGCGAGGTGATCGCCACCTGCAGGTGTCCGCTTGCCCAATCACAGGGGATGGCATGGCGGGCGATGAGTGTGCGGACGAGCTCGATTCCTTCGAGCGAGATGTCCCAGGCGAGCCGCGCCGCGCTGCGGCCGATCAGGCGCTCGAGCTTCAGCTGTCCCGCGGCGAGCCCCGGAAGCACCTGTCCGCCGCTGCGCCCCGATGCCCCCCAGCCGATGTGCCGGGACTCGAGGAGCGCCACGCCATAGCCGCGCTCGGCCAGATGCAGCGCCGTGGAGCAACCCGCGATTCCGCCCCCGATGACGCAGACGTCGCAGTCGATGGAGCCCTGCAGCTCGGGGCGGTGTGGAGCAGGGCTCGCCGTCGCCTGGTAATAGGAGTTTTCGCGGCGCAGGAGGGCCATCGTCAATCCCGAGGGTCGCTGAGAAGGCGCAGTTAGGCCCCGGGTTACAGGTCTGTACCTGGTCCGGTTTGCGGGCGAAAAAGCCGCCTACGGTGTCGAACTTCGGACAATGATCTCACAAAAGCCGCCGCTTGGAGCGTCGGTCGTTGCCTCGGACCGGCAGCCCGGCGCACACCGGCTGTGGTCTAATAGCCGCATCCACTGCGCGAATGAGGAACGTTCCACGACGAGGGGACGCCCTGGGGTCGACCGATTTATGACGCTTCGCCGCCCGGTGATCGGGTTGCCCGCCGACCGGCGGATGATCGGCCATCATCCCTTCCACGCCGTGGGGGAGAAGTACATTCGCGCGGTCATCGAAGCCGCTGGCGCCATTGCCTTCCTGATCCCCTCGCTAGGCGAGCCGCTCGATGTGGATGAGATCCTCGCGCACGTGGACGGCATACTGTTCACCGGCAGTCCATCGAATGTCGAGCCGCATCACTACAGTGGTGCCCGGAGCAGCCCGGGGACGCTGCACGATCCGCATCGCGATGCCACGACGCTGCCCCTCATTCCGCGCGCGGTGGCGACGGGCGTGCCGGTGCTCGGCATCTGTCGCGGGTTCCAGGAGATGAACGTGGCCTTCGGAGGAACCCTGCATCAGAGAGTGCACGAGCTGGCCGGGATGATCGACCACCGCGACGATGAATCCCGACCGCTCGAGGAGCAGTACGGTCCGGCCCATGAGGTGACCCTCGAGCCGGGCGGCCTGCTGCGCCAGATGGCGGGGACCGATCGTGTGCGCGTGAATTCGCTGCACTCCCAGGGCGTGGATCGGCTGGGCAGCCCGCTGGCCGTGGAAGCGCGTGCACCGGATGGCCTCGTCGAGGCGTTTCGCGTGAAGGACGCACCGCGCTTCGCGCTTGCGGTGCAATGGCATCCGGAATGGAAGGTGATGAGCAATTCCTTCTCACGGGCGCTGTTCGCGGCCTTTGGCGCCGCCAGCCGCGAGCGCGCCGGAGATCAGGTGAAACATGGCGAGTGACATCCAGCAGTTCTTCCGCGATCACAGCATCGACGAGGTCGAGGCCATCATTCCCGACATGGCCGGCATCGCGCGCGGCAAGATCATGCCAGCGGAGAAATTCGCCGAAGACGAGGGCATGCGCCTGCCCGAGAGCATCTTCCTGCAGACGGTGACCGGAGACTACCCTCCCGACACCGGCGATGCGATGAGCCCCGCCGAGATCGACATCGTGCTGAGGGCGGATGCCAAGACCGTGCGGCGCGTTCCCTGGGCCGCCGAGCCCACCGCCCAGGTGATTCACGATTGCTTCTATTCCGACGGGCGGCGCGTCTCGATGGCCCCGCGCCACGTGCTGCGCAACGTCATCGAGCTGTACGCGCAGCGCGGGTGGGAGCCCGTCGTCGCGCCCGAGCTGGAGTTCTATCTGGTCGAGCCCAATACCGACGCCGACTATCCGCTGAAGCCTCCGGTCGGCCGCTCCGGCCGTGCAGAGCCGGGACGCCAGTCCTACAGCATCGCGGCCGTGAACGAGTTCGATCCGCTCTTCGACGACATCTACCAGTTCTGCGAGGACGAGGAGATCGAGATCGATACCTTGATCCACGAGGACGGCCCGGCACAGATGGAGATCAACCTGATCCACGGCCATCCGCTCGACCTGGCCGATCAGGCCTTCCTGTTCAAGCGCACCGCGCGCGAGGCGGCGATGCGCCACAAGACGTACGCAACCTTCATGGCCAAGCCGCACGCGAAAGAGCCGGGCAGCGCCATGCACATCCATCAGAGCATCGTCGATCGCAAGAGCCGCAAGAACATCTTCAGCAATACGGATGGTACGCCGACGCCGCTGTTCTTCTCCCACATCGCGGGCCTGCAGAGGTATCTGCCGGCCGCGATGGCGCTCTTCTGTCCCAACGTGAACTCTTATCGACGGCTGACGCGCTACCAGTCCGCTCCGATCAACATGCACTGGGGCTACGACAACCGCACCGCGGGCCTGCGCGTGCCGATGTCGAGTCCGGATGCGCGCCGCGTGGAGAATCGCATCGCGGGCGCGGATGCCAATCCTTACATCGCCATCGCAGCCTCGCTCGCCTGCGGATATCTCGGCATGGTCGAGGAGCTGCAGCCCTCCGATCCCATCACCGGCAGCGCTCACGACCTGCCCTTCGGCCTGCCGCGCAGCCTCGATGAGGCGCTGCGCGAGCTGCGCGCGAGCGAGCCGCTGGTGAAGCTGCTCGGAGAGACCTTCATCGCCGCCTTCACCATCGTGAAGGAGGCCGAGTACGAGGTGTTCCTGCAGGTGATCAGCTCGTGGGAGCGCGAGCACCTGCTGCTCAACGTCTGAGATGAGAGCGCTCCTCGTCTGCGCCATCCTGGGAGCCGCACTCGGCGCCCTCTGCTCGGGCTGTTCCGGATCGAGCACGTCGGAGGCCTCGGAGAAGGTCCTCAACGTCTACAACTGGTCCGACTACATCGATCCCAGCGTGATCTCCGACTTCGAGAAGGAGTACGGAATCCACGTGAACTACGATGTGTTCGACTCGAACGAGGTGCTCGAGACGCGCCTGCTCACCGGGCATACGAATTACGACGTGGTCGTCCCCTCGGGCCCGTTCCTCGAGCGCCAGATTCAGGCGGGCGTGTATCGCAAGCTCGACAAGGCGCTCCTCCCCAATCTGAAGAATATCGATCCGCGGGTGGCCCGTGCGACGGCCCTCTACGATCCCGGCAACCAGTACGCCGTGGACTACATGTGGATCACCTCCGGTCCGGGCTACAACGTCGCCATGGTGAGGCAGCGCATGCCCGATGCACCCGTGGACAGCTGGCGGATGTTCTTCGATCCGGCCGTGGTCTCGAGATTCAAGGACTGCGGCGTCTCGATCCTCGATGCGCCCACCGAGGTTGTCGGGACAGTGCTGCTCTACCTGGGCAAGAACCCGAACAGCCAGTCGCCCGCCGACCTGCAAGCCGCCGCCCAGGTGCTGACCGCCATACGGCCCTACATCCGCTACGTGCATTCGTCGCGCTACATCGATGACCTCGCGAACGGGGACATCTGCCTCGCATTCGGCTGGTCGGGCGATGTGAAGCAGGCGCGCGACCGGGCGCGCGAGGCGGGCAAGGCGATCAACCTCGCCTACTCCATTCCCAAGGAGGGGGCCATCGAGAACTTCGACCTGCTGGCGATCCCGGCCGATGCTCCGCACCTCGTCAATGCCCATCTGTTCATCAACTATCTGCTGCGCCCCGAGGTGGCGGCGCGAAACTCGAATCTCGTGAAATATGCGAACGGGCTCGCCGACTCCTATCCGTTCCTGCGGCCGGACGTGCGCAGCGATCCGGGCATCTATCCCCCGCCCGAGGTGCTCGCCAGGCTCGTTCCCGAGCGTGCGAAGACGCTTGCCTTCACGCGCCTGCTGGTACGGATGTGGACGCGCTTCAAGACCGGCCGGTGAGCACATGAGCGAGGCCTTCCCGTGACCCAGCTCGAGCCCTACGTCCGCATCGAGCGTGTGAGGAAGGACTTCGGCGGTTTCATCGCCGTGAACGAGGTCTCGCTCGACATTCACCGCGGGGAGGTCTTTTGCCTGCTCGGAGGGTCCGGGTCGGGAAAGACGACCCTGCTGCGGATTCTCGCGGGGCTCGAGATCCCCAGCTCCGGCAAGGTCTACATCGACGGTCAGGACATGACGGCGGTCGCCCCCTATCGGCGCCCGGTCAACATGATGTTCCAGTCGTACGCGCTCTTTCCGCACATGAGCGTCGAGCGCAATGTCGCGTTCGGGCTCGAGCAGGAGCATGTGGGCCGGCGCGAGATTCGCGAGCGCGTCGGGCAGATCCTCGAGATCGTCAAGATGAGCGGCTTCGGGCCGAGAAAGCCGCATCAGCTCTCCGGAGGGCAGCGCCAGCGCGTGGCGCTGGCGCGCGCGCTCGTCAAGCGCCCGAAGCTCCTGCTACTCGATGAGCCGCTCGCCGCGCTCGACCGCAAGCTGCGCGAGCACACGCAATTCGAGCTGCTGAACATCCAGAAGCATCTCGGCGTGACGTTCGTCGTCGTCACGCATGACCAGCAGGAGGCGATGACGATCTCGTCGCGGATGGGTGTCATGGACCGGGGCGAGATCGTGCAGGTGGGAACGCCCGCAGAGATCTATGAATCACCCGGCACGCGTTTCGTCGCGGATTTCATCGGCTCGGTCAACCTCTTCCAGGGTGAGGTGACGGCAACCGATGCCGAGGGCCTCTGCATGCGCTGCGCCGAGACCGGTGCGGACATGCGTGCGCCGGGTGCGCCCGTGGCCCTTGGCACGACGATCTGGATGGCCCTGCGGCCGGAGAAGATCGAGCTGGCGCGATCCCCCGTCCCCGAGAGCGCGCCCGGGGCCCTCCCCAACCAGCTGCGGGGCCTCGTCAAGGAGGTCGGCTACATGGGGGAGGCGTCGGTCTACTTGATCGAGGTGGGCGCCGGGAAGGTCCTGCGCGTGACACGCCCCAACGCGGGACGGGATGCCGAGCCCAGAATCGCCCGGGGAGATGCCGTGAGCCTCTCCTGGCATCGCTCGAGCCCGATCGTGCTCACGCGCTGACGTACCGCATACGGCAATCCCACATGGCACAACTGGTCAGTCCCGCAGGGCGAAAGCTGGTGGCCGGCATCCCGATGGTCTGGCTCACGGCGCTGTTTCTCATCCCGTTTCTGATCGTCCTGAAGATCTCCTTCTCGGAAGTGCGGCTCGCGCTGCCGCCCTACGCGCCGCTCTTCGTGGCGCATCACGGCGTGCCCGTCCCCGAGCTGCACCTGTCGAACTACGCCTTCCTGCTCACCGATCCGCTCTACGCAAGCGCGCTCGTGTACTCGCTCAAGGTCGCCGCGCTCTCGACACTGGCCTGCCTCCTCATCGGCTATCCGATGGCGTACGCCATCGCGCGCTCGAGTCCCACGCGGCGCAGCGTGCTGCTCATGCTCGTCATGCTGCCGTTCTGGACCTCGTTTCTGCTGCGCGTGTACGCGTGGATCGGACTGCTCCAGAGCAACGGGGTGATCAACAACGTGCTGCTCGCGCTGGGGATCGTGCATCAGCCGCTCGTGATGCTGCAGACGGACTTCTCCGTCTACATCGGGATCGTGTACTCGTACCTGCCTTTCATGGTGCTGCCGCTGTACGCCAATCTGGAGAAGCACGATCCGACGCTGCTCGAGGCGGCCGCGGACCTCGGAGCGCGGCCGTTCACGCGCTTCTTGAGAATCACTCTGCCGCAGTCGGTGGCGGGCATCGCCGCCGGCTCGCTGCTGGTGTTCATCCCGGCGGTCGGGGAGTACATCGTTCCCTCCCTCCTGGGCCGCACCGATCAGCTCATGATCGGGCGAGTGCTCTCCGATGAGTTCTTCGAGAACCGCGACTGGCCCGTCGCGAGCGCAGTCGCCATCGTCATGCTGATCCTGCTCGTGGCGCCCATTCTGCTGCTGCAGCGCTTCGAGAAGGACGAGCTCGAGGCGGCCCCGCAGGTCGCGGCACCGGCCGAGGCGAAAGCGCCATCATGAGGACCGTCGGATATTTCTCGCGGGTGATGCTCGTGCTGGGCCTCACATTCCTGTACGCACCGATCGCCTCGTTGATCGTCTTCTCGTTCAACAACTCACGGCTCGTCACGGTGTGGGACAGCGCCCACTCACCCACGCTCAAGTGGTACGTGGCCCTGCTGACGGACGGTGAGATTCTCCAGGCTGCGTGGCTCTCGATTCGCATCGCGGTGGTGTCGGCCACGGTCGCGAGCGTGCTCGGAACACTGGCGGGCATTGCGCTGGCGCGCCTCGGCGCCTTCCGGGGACGCACGCTGCTCACCGGGATGACCACCGCGCCCATCGTGATGCCGGAGGTGATCACCGGACTTTCGCTGCTGCTCCTGTACGTGGCGCTCGAGCATGCCATCGGCTGGCCGCGGGGCACCGGCGCGGTGACGATCGCGCTGGCGCACATCACGTTCTGCATGGCATACGTGACCGTGGTGGTGCAGTCGCGGCTGGTGGGGTTCGACGCCTCGCTGGAGGAGGCCGCCATGGATCTGGGCGCCCCGCCGGCGACGGTCTTTCGGCGCATCACGCTGCCGCTCATTGCCCCGGCCATCATGTCCGGCTGGCTGCTCGCATTCACCCTGTCCTGGGACGACCTCGTCATCACGCAGTTCGTCGCGGGTCCGGGCTCGAGCACTCTACCGATGGTCGTCTTCTCGAAGGTGCGGCTCGGGGTGAGCCCGGATGTGAATGCGCTCGCGACGCTCATGGTTCTGATCGTCGCGGCAGGGATCGGCGTCGCGGCGATTTTCATGCACTATCGGGAGCGCCGGCGGACGCGCGATGTGCAGCGCGCCGCCGCCGCCAATGCATGAGCGGGTGAGAGCATGGCACGCATACTGCTCGGTGTGGATGTCGGAGGCTCATCGGTCAAGGCGGGGCTTGCGGACGTCCAGGGCGGACATCTCGTCGGGGATCTCATCTCCGCCCCGACGCCTGTACCCTCACCGCCGAGCGCTTTGATGCCGGTCATTGCGGAGCTTGCCGCGCGGCTGCCCGCGTCCGGGCCGGTCGGGGTCTGCTTTCCGAGCGTGGTCAAGAACGGCAAGGTGCGCACGGCCGCGAACATCGACGCGGGCTGGCTCGGAGCCGACGGGGCCGCGCTCGCATCCGCGGCGCTCGGACGCCCGACGGTGTTCCTGAACGATGCCGATGCCGCGGGCATTGCCGAGATGCGCTGGGGTGCCGGTCAGGGCGTCGCCGGGCCCGTCGTGATGCTCACCTTCGGAACCGGAATTGGCTCGGCGCTGTTCATCGGTGGACAGCTGTATCCCAACACCGAGCTCGGCCACCTGGAGATGCGCGGAGCCGACGCCGAGAAGTGGGCATCGGCGCACGTGCGCACCGCGCAGCGGCTGGATTGGCCCGAATGGAGCGCGCGCGTGAACGAGTATCTGGCCCGCGTGCACGCGCTGTTCTGGCCGGACCTGTTCATTCTCGGAGGCGCGGTCACCGAGCATTTCGAGCGCTTCGCTCCGCTGCTGCACTCCGAGGCGCAGATCCGCCCGGCGCGCTTCACGGGCCAGGCGGGTGTCATCGGCGCAGCGCTGGCGGCAGCGGCGTGAGCCCGTTCAACCGCAGCAAGCTCCCGGATGTGGGGACGACCGTCTTCACGGTCATCTCGCGGCGTGCGCGCGAGCTCGGGGCGCTCAATCTGGGGCAGGGCTTTCCGGACTACGAGATCGATCCACGCATCAGCGAGCTGGTGCTGGTGGCAATGCGCGAGGGACACAATCAGTACGCGCCCATGGAGGGCGTGGTTGCCCTGCGAGAGGCAATCGCACAGAAGCTGGCGCGCAGCTACGGTCGCAAGCTCGACCCCGAATCCGAGATCACCGTGACGCTCGGGGCGACGGAGGCGATCTATTCGAGCATCCAGGCGGTGGTCGGGGCGGGCGACGAGGCGATCGTCTTCGATCCTGCGTACGATTCGTATCAGCCGGCGGTGCGGCTCGCCGGAGGGCGGT
This sequence comes from Steroidobacteraceae bacterium, assembly GCA_035524075.1. GTDB lineage: Bacteria > Pseudomonadota > Gammaproteobacteria > Steroidobacterales > Steroidobacteraceae > JASHUC01. The sequence continues at coordinate 39,251 of DATKPP010000067.1, forward strand.
GCATCCACATCCCGCTCATGCCGCCGGCCTTCAGCTACGACTGGGAGCGCGTGCGCGCGGCACTGAGCGCGCGTACCCGCCTCATCATCATCAACAGCCCCCACAACCCCGCCTGCGTCACGCTCTCGGATGAGGACCTGCGCGAGCTTGCCGCGCTGGTCCGCGATCGCGACATCCTCGTGCTCTCGGACGAGGTGTACGAGCACGTGCTCTACGATGGGCGCCGGCATGCATCGGTCCTTGCGCATGCGGAGCTCGCGGAGCGCAGCTTCGCCGTGTACTCCTTCGGCAAGACACTGCACGCGACGGGCCTCAGAATCGGCTACGCGGTTGCGCCCGCCGTGCTCACGCGCGAGCTGCGCAAGGTCCACCAGTTCAACACCTTCAGCATTGCAAATCCGCTCCAGCACGCGATCGCCGCTTATCTCGCCGAGAAACCCTCGGTCGGAGAGGCTCTCGCCGCGTTCTTTCAGGCCAAGCGCGATCGGCTGCGCGCCGCGCTCGCCGGCTCCGGCTTCGAGCTTCCTCCCGCCCAGGGAACCTATTTCCAGCTGCTCGACTTTGCCGCCCTCGCGCAGCCGGGCGACACCGCCTTCGCAGAGCGATTGCTGACCGAGGCAGGCGTTGCGAGCATCCCTCTGTCACCCTTCTACGATCGACCGCCCGCGCTCAGCGTTGTGAGGCTTTGCATTGCCAAGCGCGACGCGACGCTCGATCAGGCGGCCGCGCGTCTGCGGGCCTTCGCCGAACGGACACTCTGAAAAAGCACCTCGAGGGAGCGCCCATGAAGAAGGAAACCCGCGTGAGCCATCCGCCACCGGTTGACCTGCCGCCCGGGAATCGAGCCGTCGTCGCACCGATCTACCAGTCGGTGAAGTTCGAGTTCGAGAACCTGGAGCACACCCTCGAGTACTTGCGTGGCGAGCGGCCGGGATTCTTCTACAGCCGCGCATCGAACCCCACCACACGCCAGCTGGAGCTGACTCTGGCGGAGCTGCAGGGACGCGAGGATTGCCTCACCACCGCCTCCGGCGTGGGAGCCGTCGCGCAGGTGCTGCTCGCACTGACTCAGCAGGGCGACCATGTGATCTGCTTCGTGGAGACCTACAATCCAACCCGTTACCTCATACGGCGCTTGCTCGGGCGCTTCGGGGTCGCGCACACGATGCTCTCGATCGAGGATCTGGCCGGGCTCGAGCGCGCGCTCGCCTCCCGTGCGACGAAGCTCGTCATCTTCGAGAGCCCGACCAACCCGGTGACGAAAATCGCCGATATTCCAGCGATCACGCGGCTCGCGCAGGCGCACGGGGCGTTGACGGTGCTCGACAACACGTTCGCCGGGCCGCACCAGCACGGGGAGTACGACGTCGACATCTTCGTCCATAGCCTCACGAAGTACGCCGCAGGAACCGGGGATGTCATGGGCGGTGCGGCGATCGCGCGTGGGGAGATCATCCGCAGCTTGCGCGCCGACTTCGGAGTTCTCGGCGGGGTGCTCGATCCACACGCCGCGTTCCTCATCCAGCGCGGCTTGAAGACCTATTTCGTTCGTTATCGCGCCCAGTGCGCAAGCGCGCAGCGCATCGCGGAGCTGCTCGCGGGTCACGCCGCCGTGCAGCGCGTGCACTATCCGGGGCTGACATCGCATCCGCAGCACGAGCTGGCCCGCGCCCAGATGCGCGATTTCGGCACGATCGTGACGTTCGACCTGGCCGATGCAGAGCAGGCGGCGCGCTTCGTGGACGCGCTGCAGCTGTTCGCGCTCACGGCGAGTCTGGGCTCGACCGAGTCGCTGGTGGTTGCACCGCAGATGATGGGAGTGCGCGAGCTCACGCCCGAGCAGGTGCGCATCTCGGCGCTCACCCCGGGCACGATCCGGCTGTCGATCGGACTCGAGGATCCGGATGACCTGGCACAGGATGTGAGCGCGGCGCTCACCGCCGCGCGCGCCTGATCAGGCTCGGGCGGCGCTCAGCGCCGGAAGATCCACGCGAGCATCGACAGGATCAGGCTCACGAGCAGCATCGTCGTCAGGGGAAAGAAGAACTTGAACCCCGGCCGGTTGATGACGATGTCGCCCGGCAGACGAAAAAGCGGCATGCGCCGCAGCCACTGCCAGGTGAGCCCCGCAATGATGAAGATCGTGCCGAGGGTGATGAGCAGGCGGCTCATGCTCCATGCTCCATGCTCAGATCGCGATCTGCCGGCCGATCTCGACCACATCATTGCTCGGCAGGCGGAAGAAGTCGCTGACATGGGCGGCGTTGCGCGCCATCCAGGCGAACAGGGCGGTCTCGAACTGATGCAGCCAGCCGCGTCCCTCGCGCTGCACGATGGTCTCGTGGCCGACGTAGTACGTCACATCGTGCAGATCCAGCGTGCAGCCCTCGGCGTGAGCCTGCGCGAGGAGCGCCGGAATGTTGGGACGCTGCATGAACCCGTAGCGCGCGGTGGCGCGCCAGAGATTCGCAGCGAGCGGGGCAAACTTGAGCCGCTCCCGCGAGCTTGCCCACGGAATCGATTCCGTGATGACGGTGAGAATGAGCACCTTCTTGTGCAGCGCTCGATTCTTCTTGACGTGCCACATCATGACCGGGGGCGTGTTGCGCAGGGTCCGCGTGACGAACACTGCCGTGCCGGGAACCCGCGGCACGTGATTTTCCTGCAGGCTTGCGAGGAACTCCGGAATCGGGATCAGAGCCTCGTTGATCATCCGCGAGACGGCAGCCGTTCCCCGATGCCACACCAGCATCACGCCATAGACCGCCAGAGCGAGCAGCAGCGGGACGTAGCCCCCTTCCATCACCTTCATGGAGTTGGCCGCGAAGAACGCCGCATCGACGCAGAGGAAGGCGCCGGCCACCGCGCCGCTTGCGAGCACTCCCCAGCGCCATACATCGCGCATGGCAATGTAGAGCATTGCGGAGGTGATGAGCATCGTGAGCGAGACTGCGATGCCGTAGGCCGCAGCGAGGTTGTCGGACTTGCCGAATGTGACGGTCAGGCCGAGCGTCACGGCGGCGAGCAGCCAGTTGACCGTGCCGACGTAGATCTGACCGAAGCCCTCTTCGGAGGTTTGCTTGATGCGCAGGCGAGGCAGCCAGCCGAGCTGAATCGCCTGCCGTGTCATGGAGAATGCGCCCGTGATGATCGATTGGCTCGCGATGATGGTCGCCACGGTGGCCAGAACGATGAGCGGGATCAGTAGCCCCTGGGGACACAGTCGAAAGAAGATGTTGTCGCTGGTGGGGGCACCGGTGAGGACTATGGCAGCCTGGCCTGCGTAGTTGAGGAGCAGGCTGGGAAACACGACCGCACACCATGCAAGGCGGATCGGGCCCGCTCCGAAGTGCCCCATGTCGGCGTACAGGGCCTCGGCCCCGGTCACGCAGAGAAAGACCCCGCCAAGGACCAGGAAGCCGGCGAAGCCGTGGGTCAGCAGAAACCGCAGTGCATGCAGGGGATTGAGCGCGGCGAGCACGGCCGGGTGTTGCGCGATGCCCCATACACCGAGCACGGCGATGCACACGAACCAAAGCGCCATGATTGGACCGAACGCCTGGCCGATCCTCGCGGTCCCGAGCGGCTGGATCGCGAACAGCGCGAGAAGGACCACGACCGCCGCCGGCAGCACGTACTGGTGGAAGGTGGGCAGTGCGATGTTCAGCCCCTCCAGGGCGGAGAGCACGGAGATCGCCGGCGTGATGGCGCCATCCCCGTAGATCAGCGCTGCGCCGAACAGCCCCACCGCCACGATGGCCGGCCGATGATGCTTCTTCACGCCGAGGAGCGCCATCAACGCGAGAATCCCGCCTTCCCCGTCGTTGTCGATGCTCATCGCGACGATGACGTACTTCACCGTCGTGATGAAGATGAGCGTCCACAGCGTGAGCGACAGCATGCCGAGCACGGTCTCCGGGGCGGGGTGTTCCCCGCCCGCAAGGCCCAGCACGGTCTTCAGCGTGTAGAGCGGGCTCGTGCCGATGTCACCGAACACGACTCCGAGCGCTCCGAGCCCGAGGAGCGCGAGGTTGCTGCGGCGAACGGGATGTCGCTCCTCGATGAGCGGCGCGGCCGCCATCGAGGCGGGGGATGGAGGGTGTTGCACGTCCGCAGGATCGTAGCCAAAACCCGGCCGTGAAACCAGTCATGCGGCCGAACCCCACAGGCGCCGCCGCAGCCAGTGATCGATCGAGAGCGTTCCCGCTCCACGACACAGCAGCACGAGCAACATCGCGGCCCATTGGATATGCGTGGGCCACGCCTGGGGATAGACGAACACCTCGATCACCGTCGTCATGCCGAGCAGCACCAGCGCGACCGGGCGCGTGAGCAAGCCGAGCACCAGCAGTGCCGGGGCGGTGAGCTCGATGGATGCGGCAAGATGAGCGGCCACATCCGGCGGCAGGACGGGCACCTTGTATTCGTCACGGAAGAGCTGCAGCGTCGCATTCCAGTCCGCGAGCTTCTCGGTGCCGGAATTCCAGAACACGGTGGCGACCGCCGCGCGCAGCGGCAGCGCCAGCACGCTGTACGGCACGCGATTCAGCCCAGCGATCATGCGTTTGACGAGCGGAGCCCGCCCGACGCGAGCGGGGCCGGTCGCGGACTGTGGGGTGCTCATGCGATGAGTTCTCCAGGAAGCGTATCGATGAAACGACCGGCCGCGAGATGCTCGGCGAGCACACTGGCCGCGCTGTCGTGCAGTGCGGGCTGCGCAGCAAGCTCATCGAGCGCAGCATGCAGTGGCTCTCCGGCGCACAGGCGTGCCATGAACCGCCACGCCCGCTCGGCGAGGCGCCGCACCTGCACGCCAGCTGCGTCGCGCTCGATCAGAAGCCACACGGGTGCATCCGAGAGATCCACGCACCGCAGCGCCGCGTCGTCCCCCTCGAGCACGGCGCGCCAGATGGCATCGGCCGGAGAGCCAAGGCTCAGCAGGCTGACCGCTCCATGCGGGACGAATCGCAGGTCCCCGGGCGCCGCGCTACCGCGCCCCAAGCGCTCCAGAGCGAGCGAGGGGCGATCGGGCGCGTGCAGCGCCCTGTTCACCGCCCATTCCAGACGCGCAACATCGGCGAGATAGGGGATGCCCAGCGCGGGTGGAAACGATGCGAGGAATCCGATGAGCTCCTCTCCGTACTCGTTGAGCCACGCGCCCGCCGGGGTGGCATTCGGACCCAGAGCCATGAAATGGCGCGCCGCGCCTTCGAAGAACTCAGCTCCCACCAGCCGCTGCACTGCCGGGAATGTCAGCCGCAAGGCGTTGACGCGCACGCTCAGGCCGGTGTTGATGTAGATGGACAGCCGCGTGAGCCCACCGTCCTCGAGCCCCGGCACGGGCGTCGGCCCGGCTGCGATCGCAGCATCCACATCATCCAGCATGCATCGCCCCATCGACCGTTGCACGTGCAGTAGCGGCGGATCGTGCGCGCGCGGGGTCCCGCTCCGTGGGTGCTCGAGCGCTCCCGGCCGCGAGGGCGATGGCTCGGGGTCGTGGGCGGCCCGGCTCTCAGCAGGCGCGGCCTCATCGAGGAGCAGCTGCGCATGCGCGGCTTCTTCCATCAGAGTCTCGAGCGCGGGGATGTCGGTATCCCATTCGATCAGCGTGGGCCTCGGCCCGAACAGCCGCAGCGCCTGCCGGTACAGCTCCCACACCGCAGGTGCCACTCGCGAGCCGTGGTCGTCGATGCGCACGATGGCGCCGTCCGGGAGAATGCGCGTGGTGTGGCCCGCGAGATGCACCTCACCGATCGCTGCAGCCGGAAGCCCGCGCAGGTACTCGCAGGCATCCCAGCCGTGGTTGCTCGCGCTGACGAAGACATTGTTCACATCGCACAGCAGACCGCACCCGGTGCGCCGCGCGAGCGCATCGAGAAATTCCCATTCCGGGATGCTCGAGTGTTCGAACTCGAGATACGTCGAGGGGTTCTCGATGAGGATGGGTCGCCGCAGCCGCTCCTGCACCTGCTCGACGTGCCTGCCCATGACCTCGAGGGACTCCTCGGTCATGGGCAGAGGCAGCAGGTCTGCGAGGTAGCGCCGATCGACGACGCTCCAGGAGAGATGCTCGGATACGAGCTGGGGCTGCAGTTGCTCGACGAGTGCCGCGATGCGCTCCAGATGCAGCGGATCGAGTCCCTCGGCGCTGCCGAGCGACAACCCCACGCCGTGCAGCGAGAGGGGATAGTCGCGCCGCAGAGTATCCAGGCAGCGTCGCGCCGTTCCCCCGCCGAGGTAGTTCTCGGCGTGCACCTCGAGCCAGGCCACCTGGGGCCGCTCCCCGAGGAAGCGCTCCTGGTGCGGAAAGCGCAGCCCGACTCCCGCCGCGAAGGGCATCGAGGCGGTAGCCGGGCCGCTGATCTTTCGCCGGTCCACTGGCGCGCTTACTTTGCGCTCAGTGAGCCGCCCTGGATCTTGCTGCAGTCCCCTGCCGGCAGCAACACGAAGGACTTCGGATCGCGCGCTCGGGTGGCTTGACCGGCGCAGGAATGTGCGCCCTCCGCGCAATCGTTCTTGGCCGCCCGGTTGATCCCGTAGCACTTCTCCAGATGCTCGTGCTCTGCGCGCATCATGTTGTCCTTGACGACCTGCGGCATGTCGGCCGCCCGCGTGGTGGGAGCCCCTGCGGTCAAAGCGAGGCCTATCGCGGCCGACAGAGTGGAGGCCGCCCATGCGTACTTGTTCATAATCTCAGTCTCCTGCGTGAGTGGGCCCCGGAAGTGGAGCCTCGTGCGGAAAGTTCGGCGCCTGGAGCAAAAGGTTACACTTGCACCGTGGAAGCTGAGCCTGCGGGTGGACGGGATCGCGAGTGGTCGCAGCTGATGCGCGCGGCGCAGGACGGCGACCCGCGCGCCTACGAGCGGCTGTTGCGCGAGGTCACTCCGGTGGTCCGCGCCGTCGCGCGGCGCTTGTGCTCGCAGCGGCACGACCTCGAGGAGATCGTGCAGGACACCTTGCTGACCGTGCATCGCGTGCGCCACACGTACGACCCGAACCGCCCCTTCACGCCGTGGCTCACGTCGATCGCCTCGCGACGCAGCATCGATGCGCTTCGTCGTCGTCGGCGCATCGCGCATCACGAGCTCTCCTCGGAGCAGGCCGGCCCACATGCCGGGCATTCGGTGGCGCTCGATGGCGGAGACTCCGAGTTGCAAGCCGATGAAACATCCGCAGAGCTCACGGCGAATAGAGAACTGGAGGGCGTGCGCGCAGCGCAGGAGCTCGATTCCCTGATGCAGCGGCTACCGGCCCGGCAGCGTGAGGCGCTGCAGGCGGTCAAGCTCAAGGAGATGACGCTCGCACAAGCCTCCGCGGCGTCGGGTCAGTCGGTGGGCGCGCTGAAGGTGAACGTGCATCGCGCGCTCAAGACGCTGCGGCGTCTGTTTCAGGCAGAAGGGTAAGGATGGACACCGAGAAGCTCATCGGCGACCTGGCGACCGGGCTCAAGCCCGTGCGCCGCCTGCGCTCGCCCGTGGTGCGCGCGCTCGAGTGGCTCGTCTGGGTGGCTGCGCTCAGCACCCTTGCGATCGTGCGTTACGCGAACCTCGAGGTGTTCTGGCACCGCATGGCCTCGCCCCGCGTGGTGCTCGAGTGCGTGGCCACGGCGCTCACGGCGATCACCGGGACTCTCGCGGCATTCGAGCTGTCCGTTCCGGGGCGCTCCCCGCGCTGGGCGGCGCTGCCTGTCGCGCCGTTCCTGCTGTGGCTCGGCGCAAGCGGGCTCGGCTGTTTGCAGAATGGACTCGGCACGCGCGCGGGCGCCGCCGAGAGCCTGCACTGCTTCGTATTCATTGCGGCGGCCAGCGTGCCGCTCGCCGCTTCGCTCCTGTGGATGTTACGCCGTGCGCACCCCATCGCCCCGCTTCGCGTCGCGGTGCTCGGAGCGCTCGGGGCGGCGGCGGCGGCCGCCTGCGTGCTGCAATTCTTCCATCCGTTCGATGTGACCGTCATCGACCTTGCGCTGCACCTGGCCGCGGTGGCGCTCATCATTGCCGTGCTTGCGTTTCTGCGCCGGCCGCTGCTCGATGCGCCAGCCGTGTAGATCTCGATGACCGGCATGCTCGCGAGCACGCCGGCCGCGGACGGCTTCTGGATGCCGAGCGAGCTCGAGCCTCATGCGAGCTGCTGGATGCTCTGGCCGGAGCGTGCGGACAACTGGCGGGAGCTGGCGCAGCCGGCGCAGCACGCCGTCGTCGCGGTCGCGACCGCCATCTCGCAGTTCGAGCCCGTCACGATGGGTGTCTCCGGCCCGCACCTCGAGCGCGCCCGCGCGCTGCTGCCGTCACAGGTGCGCATCGCAGAGATGGCGCACGATGATTGCTGGATGCGCGATGTGGGCCCGACCTTCCTCGTGAACCGGCGCGGGGAGCTGCGCGGGGTGGACTGGCAATTCAATGCCTGGGGAGGGCTCGAGGGGGGGCTCTACTGGCCGTGGGATCAGGACCAGGCGGTCGCGCACCAGGTGCTCGAGCTCGAGGGCTGCAAGCGCTACCGGGCGCCCATCGTCAACGAAGGTGGCGCCGTGCACGTGGACGGGGAAGGCACGGCGCTCGTGACCGAGGAGTGCCTGCTCAATCACAACCGCAATCCGACGCTCGCCCGAGCTCAGATCGAGGACTACCTGCGCGCGTATCTGGGCGTGAGCAAGATCATCTGGCTCGGTCGCGGGGTCGTCGAAGACGAGACCGACGGCCACATCGATGAGCTCGCCTGCTTCGTGCGGCCCGGGGAGATCTGCCTGACCTGGACCGATGACCGGCGCGATCCACAGTACCCCATCTCCATGGACGCCTGGGAGCGCTTGCGCGGGGAGCGCGATGCCCAGGGCCGGCAATTGAGGGTCACGCGACTCCCGCTGCCCGGACCGCTCTTCAGAAGCGAGGAGGAGGCGCGCGGCGTGGTGACGAGTGAAGGCACGCGCGTGCGTCCGGCCGGTGAGCGCCTTGCCGCAAGCTACGTCAATTTCTACGTCGCGAACGGGGGCGTGATCATGCCGCTCATCGACCCGCGCACCGATGCGCTGGCCGCGAGCGAGCTTCAGGGGCTATTCCCGGATCGGCGAGTGGTGGGGGTGCCTGCGCGCGAGATACTGCTCGGCGGCGGCGGAATTCATTGCATCACTCAGCAGGTTCCGGCGCGCGGGATCACTCGCACGCCACCGCTCGCGAGCTGCTAGCGGCCGCCTGCGAGCCGCGCCGCGCTCTCGAGCCAATCGCGCTGTGCGCGTCGGTAGTGAGCCGGTGCGATGCGCGCCTGCTCGAGCAGCTCGCGCGCAATCACCGTCGCCTCGGCCGTCTTGCCTTGAGCCTTGAGCAGCTGCGCATAGCGCACGGAGGCCTCGGCGCCAGGGTACGCGGGCGCGAGCACCCGATACTCCTCGAGCGCCTTGGCGAAGTTGCCCTCGGCCTCGAGCGCACGCGCGTACAACAAATGGCCCTCCGGAGAGCGGAAGTCCGGATTCAAGCGGATGAGATCATCGAGCGTCGCGCGCGCCGCGGCTGCATCGGCCTTGCCGAACTGCGCGCGGGCGAGACCGAGCATGAGATTCGGGTCGTGCTCGTACAGCCCGGTGAGCGCTTGACGATAGGTTGCGATCGCCTCGTCGTAGCGCCCGTGACGGACGAGCTCGTCCGCGTAGCGCTGCCGGCTGGCGACGTTGCCCGCGACCCGAGCCTCCTCGGCATAGCGCCGCAGATCGGCGCCCGGATCGAGCGCCTTCTTCATTCCGCGCGCCGTGCGCTGGGCGGTTTGACTACGAAAGAGGTCCGGCACGATCTCGACCGCGACGTACGCCAGAATGCCAACGAGCGGGAGCAAGGCGATCGCCCAGATCCACAGGAAGTTGCGCCCGGTCTTGATGACGTGAACGATGAGCAGTGCCTGGATGATGAGCGAGACGATCGAGACGTTGAGCAGCATGCCGGCCCTCGGGGAGTGATCCCGACAGCTTACTGGCGGCCCCACCAATCTCCAAACCGCACCGCCTACGGCAGCGCAAAGGCGATGACGTAGTCTCCGCGGCGGGTTCCAAGGCGCGCGTGCCCTCCGGCGGCGATCACGACATACTGACGCTGATCCCGCCCGGCTCGATAGGTCATCGGGGTCGCCTGTCCGCCTGCAGGCAGGCGAGCTCTCCACAGCTCGCGTCCCGTCTCGATGTCGAAGGCGCGGAAGTAATCGTCCACAGCCGCCGCGATGAATACCAGCTCGCCCGCGGTCGCGATCGGGCCGCCCGCGCTCGGCACGCCGAAATTTCGCGTGGGTGCAAACCACGGTCCCATGTCCTCCGTGGTACCGAGCGGAACCTCCCATACGATGCGGTTGCTGCGCAGGTCGATGCTCACGAGCGTGCCCCAGGGCGGCGGTGTGCACGGCAGTCCCCACGGTGAGAGCAACGGCTGCCGCAACACCGCGTAAGGTGTGCCGAGCTGGAGCCCCACTTCGGCATGCGCAAACTCCGCCGAGTGTGTCGCGCGTTGCAAATCCTGGCGCGACACCAGCTCCACAACGGTCGGCACCTGGTTCACCGCCGCAATCACGCGCTCGCGCCGCGTATCGAAAGCGATGCCGCCCCAACCGACTCCACCGGGATTTCCCGGGACGGAGATCGATCCGTGAGGGTCGGGTGGCGTGTACGTGCCCGCGTTGCGATACCGCCGCAGCAGAGCTCGACACGCGGCGCGATCCCAGAACGTGATGCCCCAGGCGTTGTCCGGGTCGAGCGGCTCGTGTGAGACGAGCGGCGGGGTTTGAGGGAACGGCTGCGTGGGGAAGGATTGCTCGCCGCGCACCGTGCTGCGGGGGACGGGACGCTCGATGATCGGGATGATGGGCTTGCCCGTGTCGCGCTCGAAGGCGAACAGCATTCCACTCTGGGTGGCCTCGAGAACCGCGTAGCGCGGCTCAACGCCCGTCTCGAGCGAGACCAGCACGGGCTGCGCCGCCACGTCATAGTCCCACAGATCGTGATGAATCAGCTGCTGCTGCCAGAGAAGCCGACCCGTCGCCCCATCAAGCGCCAGCAGCGAGTCCGCGAAGCGGTTGCTTCCCAGGCGCTCTCCACCGTAGAAGTTGGGACTCGCCGAGCCGGTGGGCACGAACACGGCGCCGCTTGCGGGGTCCACGGACATGACTCCCCAGGCATTTCCGGCGCCGGTGCGCGCAGCCTGGTCCGGGTGCCAATCGGCCGCCGCAGGATGGGTCGGCGAATCCGGGATCGGATCGAAGCTCCAGCGCAGCGTGCCGTTGCGCGCATCGAATGCCCGAATGACGCCGCGCTCGACCTCGACGGCCCGATCGCCCGCGATCGCCGATCCGACAATGATGGCATCGCGCGACACCGCCGGCGGTGAGGTGACCAGATACGCGCCCGGCTCGCGCACGCGTATCCCGACTGTGAGGTCCACCGCCCCATGATTGCCAAAAGCCGTGCACGGACTGCCCGTGATGGCATCGAGCGCGATGAGCCGCGCATCGAGGGTCCCGATGAAGATGCGCCGGGTGCACACCCCGACCGGAGCGATGTCGGGATCCTGCCAGACCGAGACACCCCGAGAGGCGACTTCGCGGTAGCGAGTCCGCCGGTTCACGTGCGGGTCGAACCGCCACCTCGGCCTGCCGGTGAGCGGATCGAGCGCCACGACGATATCGGTCGCGGTGGACAGATAGAGCATGCCGAACGCGAGTACCGGAGTGGCCTCGAAGGTCAGCCGGTCCGCGCTTGTGAGACCTTCGCCGAGCTCACCCGTTCGGTAGATCCAGGCCACCCGCAGACGCGAGACATTCGAGCGATTGATCTGATCGAGATTCGAGTAGCGCTGCCCGAACACATCGCCGCCGTAATAACCCCAGTCGCTCGCCTCGGGTGATTGCGCAGCCACGAATGGGCAGATGAGCGCGACCGAGAGGATCGCTCCCAGCAGGCGGAATCGCGACACCTTAAGTGCTCATGGCCGTGAGGTCACGTTCGCCGCAGGATGATCGATCATGGTGTCAATGTCGAGGACACGGAGCGCGCCGGGCGAGGGCATGCTGGTATTCTTGCCGAGTGGATCGTGCACGTCGGGTGGTGTTCGTGGGGGTCATCTGGGTCGCGCTCGGCGGCCACCTGGCACGCGCGGCGGACACCGTGCAATCCTCGCCATCCTCGCCGGCACCCCAGGGGCACCGCTTGCGCATCGGACTCGTGCTCTCCGGCGGTGGGGCGCGGGGTGCCGCGCACATCGGGGTGCTCAAGATGCTCGAGCAGATGCACATCCCGATCGATGCAGTGGCGGGCACCAGCATGGGAGCCGTGATCGGGGGACTGTACGCAAGCGGACTGTCTCCGACCGACATCGAGTCGCTGATGAACTCGGTGAACTGGGCGGAGGCATTCAGCGAGCTGCCACCGCGTAGGGAGCTCAGCTTTCGCCGCAAGGAGGAAGATCGCAACTTCCTCGTGAAGCTTCCCCTTGGCATTCGAGGCAGGAAGCTGCAGCTGCCGAGCGGGTTGATCGAAGGCGAGACTCTGACGCGGATCCTGCGGCGAGCGACGCTTCCGATCTCCGGGATCAAGGATTTCGATCGCCTGCCAACCCCCTTCCGGGCGGTCGCCACGGATCTATCCACGGGCGAGCCCGTGGTGATGCGCGCGGGCGACCTCACCACTGCGATGCGGGCGAGCCTCTCCGCCCCCGGCGTGTTCAGCCCGGTCGAGCGGGAAGGGCGCCTGCTGGTGGACGGCGGCATCGCTGAGAATCTGCCGATCGATGTGGCTCGTGAGATGCACGTCGATGTGCTGATCGTCGTGGACGTGGGTTTCCCTCTGTCGCCGCGCCAGCAGTTGGTAGGTCCCGCCGCGATCTCGAACCAGATGCTTGCCATCCTCATCCGTCGCGAATCCCAGCGGCAGCTCGCAACATTGACGCCGCGCGACATCGTCATCACCCCCGAGCTCGGGGAGGCCTCATCCTTCGATTTCAGGATCGTCAAGCGCGCCATCGGCCTGGGCGCGCGGGCGGCGCGCGCAGCGGCCCCGCGGCTGCGCGATCTGCAGGTACCTGAGCAGGCCTACCAAGCGTACGTCGCGCAGCGGCACAGCGAGCGCGAGCAGTTGCCCGTGATCCAGTTCGTTCATGTCAATCCGGACTCGCACCGGTATGCCTCCTCCCTGCACGCGCTCTTCGACGACCTCGCCGGCAAGCGGCTCGATCCGAAGCAAGTGGACAGCCGCATCACGGATATGTACGGCCGGGGTGACCTTGCGATCCTCGACTACCGCATTGAGAACCTCGATGGTCAGAGCGGGCTCGATCTCACGGCGCAGCGCAACTCATATGGCCCCGATTACCTGAGATTCGGGCTGTCACTGCAAGATGACTTCCATGGCAATGCGTTCTACAACGCCTCGGCGCTGCTTGTCATGTCGGAGCTCACATCGACCGGCGGGGAGTGGGTGTGGAACCTGCAAGAGGGGATCTCGCCGCGCGTGTATTCGGAGTTCTTCCTGCCGCTCTCGAACTATTGGCGCTATTTCATTCTGCCCAATTTCCAGTACCAGGCGACCAACGTGCCACTCGATAACGGCGCGCTTCGGCAGATTGCCGATTTCCGGCTCCGTGATTTCAACTATGGCCTCGATCTGGGCCGTGAGCTCGGCAACTGGGGGGAGGCGCGTATCGGGGTGTTGCACGATGAGGGCACGAGCTATGTGAGAGTCGGCGAGCCCAGCCTGCCCGCGACGCATTTCCGCGACTACGGCTTCTTCGTCCGCTTCTCGTACGATCAGGTGGACGATGTGGACTTCCCACATACCGGCCAGCTGGCAACGGTGCAATGGAGCAGTGAGAACAACTGGGTGTCCGAGCAGGAGCAAGGCGGCATGCAGCGGCCGCTCAATCAGGTCACGCTCAACTGGCTCGGAGCTCAGTCCTTCGGTCGCGAGACAATGATCCTCTGGACGACGGCCGGCACGACATTCAGCCAGACCGAACCGTATGACCTGCATACGCAGTACCTGCTCGGCGGCCTGTTCAATCTATCCGGTCTGCCGGTCGAGTCCCTCGCCGGGTCGGATTTCGGCATTGCGCGCTTTCTCTATTATCACAAGATCGGAAGCGGCGGCGAAGGGGTGCTCGACTTTCCCGCGTACCTCGGATTCTCGCTCGAGGCAGGCAATGTCTGGGCCGATCGCGAGGACGTCGATTTGAGCTCCGTGCGCAAGGACGGGAGCGTGTTCGTAGGGTTCGATACGCCGGTGGGGCCGCTCTATCTGGCCACGGGCTTCGATCAGAAAGGTTACGAGACCTTCTACCTGTTCCTCGGGCGTATGTTCTGAGGGCTACAGCCCGCGGCTTTCGGCGAGCTTTTCGACCTTCTCGAATACCAGCGACGGCCGATCGCCCGCTCGCGAGTACTCGTGCCGGCGGCTCATCTCCTCGAGCGCCCCATCCCGCTCCTCGCGAGTGGCAAACCAGTGTGTGCGATGCCATTCGGGGCCGAGCAGCTTCCGGAAAGGATCCCCGGATGGAAGACTGACGCGCACGCCGTACGGCCGCAGCTTCTCGATCGGCGGGGCGCGCAGATTGTGTGCCTGACTGATTCCCATAACAGAGCGGAGTTTACCTCAAGCGGTCGTTCCCGAGCGGCCGTGCGAGGGGTGCAACTTCCGGTTCTGGTAGATGATCGACAGACTCCGGTGCAGGATCGCGGCGCCGGGGGCGAGCTTGAGCCCGACCAGCACGTCCTGGATGGCCCTGTCATACATCCCCTCGGCTGAGAACACCGCGGCCCGGTTGTTGAAGGCGCGCCAGTTGGTCGCATCGAGCGTGATGGCGGAATTGCACTCGCTGAGCGCCTCGTCATAGTGGTGAAGCAGGGCGTATCCGGCGCAGAGGTTGGCATGTGCGGCGGCAACGTCGCGCGGCGGTGCCGGAAACTTCAGTCCCTCCAGGGTCAGGCGAACGCCCTCCGCGGCTTGACCGGCGCTCAGCGCCTCGGCGCCCCGCGTGAGGAGCGGGTTCTCGAGCCCGATCACCGTGGAGCTCGACGGGCTCGCGGGTGGTTCGAGCGACTGCGCAGCAGCCGGTGCCGAGGCACCCGCCAGTGTGATGAGCAAAGTGGCAGCGAAGGACATGGCTTGAACACGAACGTGCCGGTGGGAGCGAGATAGTCCAGATCCGAGAGGTCGTCAAGAGGGAACCTGCTCGCACCTTGAGTTGTGCAAGGGAGGCGGCCAAACTTGAAGAACCAGCCCCCTCCGGGAGTGCCCCGCATGTCCCTATTCGGCAGCAAATCGCAGATGCCATCACCGAACGAAGCTTTGGCCGGCCGGCAGGCGCCGCTGGAGGTGCCCGCGACTCATTACGTCAACGGACGGCGCATCGTGCCGCCGTTCCCCGCGGGGCTCGAGGAGGCGATCTTGGCGCTCGGGTGCTTCTGGGGCGCGGAGAAGCACTTCTGGGAGCTCCCCGGCGTGTACTCCACAGCGGTGGGCTACGCGGGCGGCCACACACCGAATCCGACGTACAAAGAGGTGTGCTCCGGGCGCACCGGTCACGCCGAGGTGGTCCGCATCCTCTACGATCCTGCGAAGATCTCCTATGCGCAGCTGCTGAAGGAGTTCTGGGAGAGCCACGACCCGACGCAGGGCATGCGCCAGGGAAACGATGTGGGGACTCAGTATCGCTCCGCGATCTACGTGCTGAACGATGAGCAGCGCCGCGCCGCGGAACAATCCAAGCGCGCGTTTCAGGAGAGGCTGTCGGCAGCAGGCTTCGGGACCATCACGACGGAGATCCGCGAGGCGCCTCCCTTCTACTATGCGGAGGAGTATCACCAGCAATATCTGGCGAAGAATCCCGGCGGGTACTGCCCGGATCACAGCTGCGGGGTCAGCTTCAAATCCGCGGAGTTACAGGTGGGGGAGAAGGCGTAAGCTCAGGAGTGACCTGTTTTCTGCAGGGAGACAGAGGGTTACGAGCTGCCGGATTCAAGACCCCGCGGATTTCTGCAGGAAAATGGCGGCTGATTTCGGCGCTGAAGTCTACCGTTGAGGCACGCTGACTGCGTGCAACGTTCATGGACAACTTCGATGAGCTGGTGACCGACCGTACGCTGAGTCTCGCTGCCTTGGAGGAGTACCTCAGCGGGCAAACGGAGGACACACCCCTCTTCTGGCACCGCACCCTATGCTAGTAATGATTGACGTTACTAACGAAGCGCGTTAGTATAATCAAGTGATCAAGTCCTTCCGAGGCGGGCAGACTCAGAGGGTCTGGAGCCGCGAGTACTCCAAGCGGCTTCCACGTGACATTCAAGAGCGAGCACTGATGAAGCTGCAGCAGCTCAACGCGGCTGGAGACTTGAAGGACCTTTCGATTCCGAGCTCGAACCAGCTCGAGGCTCTGAAGGGCGATCGAAAGGGCGAGTACAGCATCCGGATCAACAAGCAGTGGCGGATCTGTTTCAGGTGGCGTGACGGTCACGCCTTTGACGTCGAGATCGTCGACTATCACTAGGCGGGAATAGGTTTATGGCAGCGCGAAAGATCAAGCTAGCTCACCCGGGCAAGATTCTGCGGGAGGAGTTCATGGAGCCCGTTGGCCTGACTGCGTATGCGCTGGCTAAGTCCCTGGGCGTTCCGCTACCTCGCGTCAATGACATCGTGCGCGAGAAACGCTCGATCTCGCCGGAAATGGCGGTGTTGCTCTCGGCGTATTTCGGTACGTCCGATGGTTATTGGATCAATCTGCAGGCGCACTTTGACCTGGAGATGGCCAAAGACAGGGTCGGCAAGCAAGCTGCCCGGATCAGTCCCCATCCTCACGGTGCAGACGGCAGTTTGCAGCCCGTCTGAGGTCCGTGCGGGCCTGCCGGTGGCGTGACGGCGTCGTCTACCAGAAGTCGACCGAGCGGTGACGCAAGCGAAGGTAACTCCGGGGCGTCTGTGGATTTCCAGGCTCAGGGGAGACTTTCACCACGGGAGAAGGCGTAAGCTCGGGAGTGACCCGGAATCCATCCGGACGGCAAGCGGTTAGTTTCCGCGGGGAAGAAACCACGACTCCGGTTACCGTCCTGGCAAGGGAGAAAGGGGAGTTGATCTCGCAGGGGATCCGAGGATGGACTATGAGCGATGCGTTCAGTCGGCGTCAATTCGTCAAGGGGACCTCCCAAATCTTGGCCGGCGGGCTGGCGGGCGAACTCCTCGTCACCCCGACGATGGCCGACCCGTCGATCGGTGCGACTGTCCAGACGCACAGCGGCAAAGTACGCGGGACGGTTCGCAACGGCGTCCACGCCTTTAAGGGCGTCCCGTACGGGGCCTCGACCGCGGGTTCGAACCGTTTCATGCCGCCCGAGAAGCCGCAGCCCTGGATGGGCGTGCGCAATGCGTTCCGGTTCGGCCATCAGGCGCCCCAGAACATGCATTTCACCGCCGTCCTGCAACCGCAAGCTGATCCCGCCGAGGGGTTCAGCGAGGACTGCCTGGTGCTGAACGTGTGGACACCCGGGCCGAATGACGGTCGCAGGCGCCCCGTCATGTTCTGGTGTCACGGCGGTGGGTTCGCTCAGGAGAGCGGCTCCTGGCCGTGGATCGACGGGGAAGCCCTCGCGCGCCGCGGCGATGTCGTGGTGATCACCATCAATCATCGCCTGAATGTCTTTGGCTATCTCTACCTCGGAGATCTCGGGGGCGAACGGTACGCCGATTCGGGCAATGCCGGCATGCTCGACCTCGTGGCAGGTCTTGAATGGGTCCGCGACAACATCGCCGAGTTCGGCGGAGATCCCCGGAACGTGATGATTTTCGGCGAGTCGGGCGGGGGTGCAAAGGTGTGCACGCTGCTCGCGATGCCGGCGGCGCAGGGGCTATTCCACCGTGCCGCGATCGAGAGCGGCTCGTGGCTGCGCTGTCTCAGCCGCGAAGAGGCGACCCAGAGCGCGAAAGCGTTCCTCGATCAGCTCGGAATCTCCGCCAAGCGGCTGGATGAGATTCAACGAGTTCCCACGCAGAAGTTGCTCGGGGTCCGGGCGGGCACCATGCCGCCGTTGCCGCCGCGGCACGGCGCACTGAGGATGGGGTTCTCGCCGGTGGTCGACGGCAAAGCGCTGCCCGCGAGCCCCTTCGATCCAGTCGCGACTCCCCTCGCCGCCCACATCCCGATCATCGTCGGATGCAATGAGTTCGAGGCGACCCTGTTCTATCTCGGCGACAAGGAGGCCTTCGCGCTGGACGCTGCGCGCCTGCGCCGCCGCGTTCAGGACATGGTGGGCGAGCGCGATGCGGCGCGACTGATCGATATCTACGAGCAGGCGCACCCCGGCAGCAGCCCGAGCGACATCTTCTTTCGAATCGCGACTCACCGCCTCGTGCGCCGCGACACGATCCGGCTCGCCGAGCGCAAGGTCGCTCAGGACGCCGCGCCCGTGTACGCCTACTACTTCACCTGGAGATCTCCTGCGCTCAACGGCCAGCTGCGCGCACCGCACACGGTGGAGATCCCGTTCGTCTTCGACAACACGGACGTGCCGACGGTCATGACCCGGGCGCCCGGGGTGAGGGCGCTCGCGAAAAAGACGAGCGCGGCGTGGATCGCGTTCGCGCGTAGCGGCAATCCGAACCATCCGGGACTGCCCACCTGGCCCGCGTACACGGCGGGCGCGCGCGCCACGATGGTGTTCAATGACATCTGTCGGGTCGTAGACGATCCAGATGGTGCGGAGCGGAAGGCCTGGCTGACCATCTGATGCGGCTCCTTTCTGCAACCCTCAGTGATAGTCCCCGAGCCCTACGTCGGTCGGTCCTTCAGCCGCGATTCCGCTAATCGGCCAGGTGTTCGACTGAGTTATCAGCGCTCAACGGCTAGCCACATCGCTATATTGCGTACATAGCGCTCAATCGAGCGTCGCGCTGGTGCGAAGGTGATGAGCCCATTGCCGGGCGGCTCGTTCACGAAGCTCGGCGCTCCCATTGCAGGGTCCCAGTTATAGTCAGCGAAGTGATGAAAAGTCGATTCGGCGATTGCAGGCCCGCCGATGTCTGAGGGCTCGAATGCGACCGCGATGTTGAATGTCACACCGCTGACACGACTACGCCCCGTCGCTATTACCCGCGCCGAGGGATCGCTCTTCGGAGCGCCGACGGCCCCTTCGTGCGGATGTGCGGGAAGATAGCGGATCAAACCCTCTGGAGCATCGGGATCTGACAGTACAGGGTGTGGCGCACCGACGGCTTGAACCTCCTGAAAATCGCCATTAGCCCCGGAGTGATAATTGGGCCATAGAATCTCACGCGTGTACGGGTCGTCGATTCGATGCCTCGCCGGGTCGGGTTCCGGATTTCTGGAATGAAAAAAATGCGCCGCGCCGACGCCGCCCAGCGTGCAGACCGAACTCCCCAGATCCATATGATCCCGGGTGACCATCAGCCCCCCACCTCGCTCTCTGAAACGCGAGATGCCTGCGCAGTCTTCCCCGGTAAGGCCGTCCCCGGTGTCGACTGCGAACAGCCACATCTCCTGAAAGTTCGAATCGTCCAACGTCGACATGACCGGGTCGGGTTGACCCGGCGGCGCGCGATCACGAGCAGTGACGGTGAACAGCGGTGCTCCGTCATCCCCAGGCAGGTCCGCGAGTAAGCTGCGTAGAAGACTGAAGCGTCCGATATGCCAATCATCTTCGACTCTAGGAATAGTCGTCTGGAGCAGGATCGAGATGGGTTTGCTCATAGAGTCTCTCGGTTCGCAGGACGCATTTGCTGCTGCCGCATCTAGTGAAGATGCGCAAACACGCGTTCACTCCAGAGCAGTGGCGCTCAAGCTCCGGAGTGCTCCAATACCAAGAGTACTCCCGCGCGCCGTTGTATGACCGGCGAGCTCTGCCGGCTCGAGGAATAAAGCAATCAAAGACCGCGCGGCGATCCGCGGCGAGCGGGTCGTAGGCTGAGCGGCGGCATCCTGCCAGGCAAGCGGCGGAAAGCGCGCCGGTGCGCGCGGTGCAGACCAAGCTTGTGCACCACCATCGCGCGTGCACAAGAAACGCTCCTGACGAGCTGTGGTCCTGGTGCAACGGACCATGCTCCAAGCAGGTATTTGGTTTGCCGGTAGTGTTGCGTGGCGTTGACACGGCCGAAAATCCCTCTAAGCTTGCGTGCCGAAAAATCTGCCCATCGACGGCAGCGAACACGAGCGGCAGCTACGCAGAAGGAGAGGGCGATGGCAGATGCAATCAGCGGTTTCACCCGTGCGCGTTTGTTGACGGTTGCTTCCCGGCGCACGCACAGATATAGCGCCACCGCGGCGATCGTTGGGGCGTTCGTGTGCTGTGCAGTGCATGCGCAGAGCGCGCCCCCCAGCAACGGGCCCCCGCAGACAGCTCCGCAACCCGCTCAAAGCGTAACTGGCACGGACCAGCTGCAGACCGTCACCGTCTCGGCGCAGTTCATCAACCAGTCCTCTCAAGAGACACCGCTCGCCATCACGGCAATCAGTGCATCGTCCCTCGCCGAGCGCGGCCAGACGAGTATCACGCAGATCACCCAAGATGTGCCAAGCGTCAATTTATTTGCAAACGAGTCGGCGTTCGGCCCGACCATGGCGGCCTACATTCGCGGCATCGGCCAGGGCGACGTCGATCCGGCGCTCGAGCCCGGTGTAGGCATCTACATCGACAACGTCTACATGGGAACGACTCTCGGCTCGTTGCTCGACCTGCTCGATCTGGATCGGGTCGAGGTGCTGCGGGGACCCCAGGGTACGCTCGAAGGGATGAACTCCGAGGGCGGTGCCATCAAGCTGTTCTCCAAAGCGCCCTCCGAGGACAGGGAGGTGGACTTCGATGCGCTCTACGGCAGTCGCAATCACGTCGAATTCCGGGGCATGGCGAATTTTTCGCTGATCCCCAACACGCTATTGCTGCGAATCTCGGGAGTCGGTAATCATCAGGACGGTTACGTGAACGTGTACGACTTCGGGTGTGCAAACCCGAGCTTCACGGCCACCGCCACCAACGGCGTGACCGGCACGTATTCCGTTCCCTCCGGCGCTGAGACGTATTCGGACAGCTGCGAGGACTTCCAGGAGGGCGGTACGGGTTACACCGGTGGGCGGGCATTTCTGCGCTGGGTCGTCAACGATAACATCACGAACGATGTAGTCGGCGACATCACCAACCAGAGCCAAGAGCTTCCGGCGACGACGTTGCTTTACGCGGGGCCTGGTGTGCCTAATATTCCGACGGTGGCCGACCCCTACGGCGCAAGCTACGCCACGTCACAATTGACGACCATTCCCACGACGAGCGGCGCGCTACTGCCTTTCAACACCAAGGACGTGCCCGAGATCATTCCCGGCAACAAGTACGCCAGTTACTGGAACCCCTGCATGCCGGCCATCACGACGCCGAGTGCGATTCCTGGTCTCGGCTCGAATGCTAACGAGCCGGCATTTTGCGAGCAGAATAATGAGACGCTCAATAGCTGGGGTGCTGCCGATACATTGAACTGGGCCATGGGCAGTGATTTCTCATTGATGAACATTCTTTCGGAGCGCGGCTACTACAGCTACTGGAACGACGGCGGCAATGCCTCACCGTGGCCGGCGGGCGAGGGTATCGACTCGATCGAGCATCATCAGTTCAGCGAGGAGCTGCGCTTCAACGGCAAGTGGGGCTCGCTCATGGACTTCACCGTAGGCGGCTTTTACTTTCGCGAGCTGACGACGTACGCGACCCATCAGGACCTGTGGTATGCCTTGAATGGGATCATCCCGGGTCTAGCCCTGCCGGGATACCTCGATTTCCTTCAGGATGATCCGGTGCTCGCTCATGATCGAGCGGGGTTTGTGCATACCGTGTGGCACCTGGCGTCGAAGCTCGATGCGACCATCGCGGGAAGATTCACGAGCCAGGACAAGACCTACGATTACACTCGCCTGAACCCGCAGGGTGGCCTCGGTGGCTCGGCGACGCTCGTCGACGCGTTGAACGGCGTGGTTGGCAAATATTCGGCGAACCGCTGGGACTACCGCGGAGACCTCGACTACCACTTTACCGACCAGGTACTCGGCTATGGCCAGGTATCGACGGGGTTCAAGGGAGGCGGCGTGAATCCTCGGCCGTTCTATGCCGAGCAGGCGATACACTTCGATCCCGAGACGCTCACCACGTACGAGATGGGACTCAAGAGCCAATGGTTCGACAATCACGTTCGCGCCAACCTCGATGGGTACTTCGCGCAATACCGCAACATCCAGGAGACACTCCTCGACTGTGCGGGGGTGGGGGGCATTGGCGCTGCGTTCGGGTCGCCCTGCGCGCTGCCCTTCAACGCGGGCGCGGCTCACGAGAAGGGGGTCGAGCTCGAGACCGAGGCACGCTACGGCGGCTTCGAAATCGATGGCTCGATGAGCTACCTCGACTTCCATTATGTCAGTCTATTGGGCTATGACACCTTGACCGGGCAGAATCTGGTCAGCGGTATCACCCCCAACATGACCACTCCGTACACCCCGAAGTGGCAGGGCAACCTCGGCGCGCAATACACGTTGCCCATGGGCAATGCGGGCTCGCTCATCGCGCGTATCGACGCCAACACCCGCAGCGGGGTCTACGCCAACCCGGTGAACACTTATCTGAATTACATCGGGGGCTATACCACCTATAACGCCCATCTCACCTATCAGCCAATTCAGAGTAGTTGGCAGGTGACGCTGCAGGCGCTCAACTTCACGGACAAGTTCTACTATCTCAACATCTTCGACCTGACGCAGGCCGGCTCCGGCGCCGTTAACGGCACCCCTGCTCCACCGACCGAAGTTGACCTGGAGGTCAAGTATTCGATGCGCTGAGATGACGAGCGCGCGGCCCATCATGCTGCCTGCCGGACCTGGCTCGAACAGGCGTTCAACGCAGAGGAGCAGATAGGTCTGGCGTGGCAGACGCTGCTAGCGTTCGTACGCATCGCAAGCAATCCGCGAGCGGTACGCAAGCCACTTCAGGCCTCAACGGCATGCGCGCTCGTCGACGAATGGCTCGCGCGCCCACAAAGTATCATTGTCGAGCCTGGGGAGCGATTCTGGCCGCTCCTGCGCACGATCATTGATACGGCTCAGGTGAGCGGGCCACTGGTGACGGACGCTGCCCTCGCGGCACTAGCCCTTGAGCAGGGCGCTCTGCTGTGCACTACGGACCGCGACTTTCGCCGCTTCGACGGACTCCAGCCAACGCCGGACCCAACCCGAGCGCAAAGCTCCAACCGGGTGGCGACAGTTGCGGGCAGGCGTATATCGCGGGCGGGGATCGGATGTCCAGGCCCTTGCCGCAGGCAAAGTGGATTAGCGCGTCGCAGGGCGGTCCGCTGGTGCTGTCCTGCCTGAGGGACTTCGGCAGGGATACCGCGACATCACCTGCAGAGAATAGAATTCGCTCAGCTCGAAAGTGATTGTGCGGGAGAAGGGCATGGTGACTGATTCTGTCCGTGCGGCAGGCCGGTCTGCCTTGTTGGGTGTCATTCTGGGCCTGCTGTCGCTCGGCGTATCTGCCTCTGCGTACGCTGCTGAACCGCAGACGCTCTGCGATCTCATCCGTGCCGGGGAGCGTGATGCGGCGCTCGCCGCGATCACCTCACCTGATATCGACGTCAATGCACCAGATCCCGATGGCTCCACCCCGTTGATGTGGGCAACATACACGGTCGATCATGAGATGGTCCGTGCGCTGCTGAAAAAGGGCGCCAAGGCCCGGGTCAGCAACCACTTCGGCAGCTCGCCACTGGAGGAGGCGGTCAAGGTCGCCGACGCCGACATGGTGAGCATGCTGCTCGATGCGGGGGCCGATCCGGAATCGCCCAACCCGGATGGGCAGACCGCCCTGATGCTGGCCTCCAGCGTCGGTTCGCTGCCGATCGCGCAGATGCTCATTGCCCGTGGGGCATCCGTGAACACCATCGAGCGGTTCCGCGGCCAGACGGCGCTGATGTGGGCGGCCGCGCAAAACCATCCTGACCTGGTCGATCTGCTGCTCAAACACGGCGCGCGCAAGGAGATCAACCTCCGCGCGAAGTACGACGACTGGCCGCGACAGATCACCTCCGAGCCGCGCGCGCAGTTCCGCCAGGGCGGTGGGTTCACCGCCCTGCTGTATGCGACGCGTGCCCGCTGCTACCGCTGCGCGGTATCGCTGGTCAAGGCGGGTGCCGATATCGAGGAGCCCAATCCGGAAGGCATCACCCCGCTGCTCAACGCGCTCGACAACCGCGCGTGGGACATCGCCATGTTCTTGCTGGACAGGGGAGCCAATCCAGGCGCATGGGACATGTACGGCCGCACTCCGCTGTATGTCGCCGTGGACATGAATTCCTTCACCGGTCCCTGGGGCTTTGGGCCACCCGACCTCTCGTTCGGACACCAGCCCGACCGCAATCCGCCCCCACCGGGGAAATTCAAAGGTATGGATGTGGTGAACCGTCTGCTGTCCATGGGGGTTGACCCGAACCACCAGCTGACGCGCATGCGGCCGACCACCAACGGCCGCGGCCGCTTCGCGGACTACATGCTGCGCGGTGGCGCCGGGCCGCTGCTGGTTGCGACACTGAGCTACGACGATGTGGCGATCAAGGCGCTGCTGGCACACGGCGCGGAGCCGGATCTGCCCAATGTCTTGCGGCTCACCCCCCTGATGCTGGCCGCCGGCTCCAACGATGAAATCCGGCTCATGCAGCGGAAGCAGCCGGACCTGCAGGCCCGCGCCATCAAAGTGGTTGACCTGCTGCTGGATGCCGGCGCCAATGTCAACTATCGCGTCACGGACAGCCACACCCACACCGCGCAGGTTGCCGGCAGGCGAGGTGCCGAGGCGGAGGGCCAAACGGCGTTGATGGCCGCGGCAAGACTGGGGTGGGACCAGATGGTGAAGCACCTGCTGGAACGTGGGGCGGATCCAACGCTGCGCGATGCCACCGGTAAGACCGCGCTTGACTTCGCACGGACACCTGCGCCGGAGGTCGGGGGGCGCCGGGGTCCGGCGGATCCGGCCCGCGTCGCGACCGTGGAAATTCTGGCGGCTGCGGCGCCCAAGTCCTGAACCCCGAGGTATCGGGATCGTCAGTCGAAGTTGTCACCGCGTCAGTGAAGGTGACCACAGGCGCGTGCCACGGGCGGCGTGCATCCGTTGCACGGCGAAGGCAGGGCACAGCAGAGACCCGTAGCGAGTGCACCGTCCGCTGTTGATGCCTTACCGCAAGGGTTCGCGTATTTGTGCTTCCAGACGTAGAATGTGGGCTCAGCCTACTTGCCGGATTTTGGGTGCGCTCTTTATTGCACTGGAGTTATTAAGATGAAGATCTCGGCAGTGACGGTCGCTTGGCTGTGGGCTTGCGTCGCCGGCACCGCCGCAGTTGCAAACGCGCAGGACCAGGCCCCGCCGGACCAGGGTCAGGACCCCGCCGCAGTCAACCTGGCACCCAGCGGGCCGTCCTACACGACTCAAGCGCCGCCACCGCCCGGCCAGGTGGCAGCTCCCGCCCAGCCTTCCGATGAATCAACTTACGCTGAGCAGCCCACGGAAACAGCTACCCAAGCTCCTCCGCCGCTGCCCGACTACGATCAGCCGCCGCCGCCCGCCGATGGCTACATTTGGACGCCCGGCTATTGGGCCTGGGGCCCGACTGGCTATTACTGGGTCCCCGGTGCGTGGGTCGAGCCCCCCTATCTGGGCGCGCTGTGGACGCCTGGCTATTGGGGATTCTACGGCGGTCGCTATTTGTTCTATCCCGGCCATTGGGGCCTGCACATCGGCTTCTACGGCGGTATCAACTACGGCTTTGGCTACGTCGGCTTCGGCTACGAAGGCGGCTATTGGAATTCCGGGCGCTTCTTCTACAACCGCGTCTACAACCACCTGAACACGCGCGTCGTGCACAATGTGTACAGCTATAACGCCAGCAATCGGGCCAGAGGCGTTTCGCGCGCTAGCTTCAATGGCGGATCGCACGGCGTTCAGGTGCGGCCGCGGCCATCAGAAGTGGCGGCGTCGCGCGAACCAACTGCTCCGCGCATGAGCGCGCAGGTGCAGCACGCGCGCAGCTACTCCAACGCTCGCGGACAGTTTGCGGCCCAGAATCACGGAAGACCTGCGACGACAGCCATCAGCCGACCGCTTCGGGCCGACCGCGACGTGAGGCCCACGACGAGTCACGGCAGGTCAGAGAAGGGGAATCCTCGGTAAGGGTCGGCCGGCGCCGACTCCATTCGGCGCGCACACGCCGTGCAGCCCGTTGCAACGATCGCTCTAACGACCGGCGGCCTGCGCGTATTCCGCCAACGAGATGATTCGCCGCGCGCGTCTGTCCCAAAGTATGCACTGCAGTGCCCCGAGCACCTCGGACAGCCCCAGCCGCCTGACGCTCGAGAACAGGTGCTGATGTTCCTCGTGGCACGCCGCCAAGCGGTAGTTCGGAATGCTGGCGGACAGGTGGTGAATGTGGTGGTAGCCGATGCTGACCGTGAACCAGTTCAGCCAGCGGGGCAGCACGAGAAAGCTCGTGCCGTCGATCGCTCCCGCGTCGAGATCCCAGTGCTCGCTGTCGCTCGCGTAGGCGTGCTTGAAGTTGTGCTGCACCGTGAACAGCACGATGCCCGTGCCGCCCGCGATCGACAGCGTCGACAGATACAGGCAAAAGAATCGCGCAGCGCCCCACTCATAGCACATCAGCCCCCAGATGCTCAGCAGCGCGATGTTGTTCCATAGCATGTGCCGGTACTCTCGGGGGGACTTCCAGTAGCGCGCGCTGTAGCTCGCGGCGTGCGTCCGCAGCGCAATCCCGGGCTGGAGCAATTTCTGTTTGACCGTGTGAATCACCAGGCCGATGCTGCCTTTCAGCCACGTAAAGCGTGGGTTGAAGATCAGATAGATGAAACCGGCGAGCGGGGCAGCCACCGCGCTGCATTTGTAGCGATACAGCCGCCGCCGTGCATTGCTGAGCGCAGCATACTCATCGACCGCCAGCGTGGCGTAGGGGCCGCGGTACTTGTCCCAATTGCCATTGTGCGCGTGGTGATAATTGTGATGTTGCGACCAGACGTGCTGCGGCATCCCGCACAGGACGCCCAGAGCAAACCCGACCGCACGATTGAGCGAGCGGCTGCGAAACAGGCTGCCGTGGCCGCACTCGTGCATCAGGCCGAAACCACGAATGGTGAGCAGAGTGATCAGAGGCAATGGAAGCAGGGCGAGCCACGCGGACACGTCGACCAGCCGCAGGGCAGCCCACCAGAGAAGGATGAATGGGGCCAAGGTCGTGAATACTTGCGTCAGTCCCTTGAGGTCTTCGGACTTGGCGTATCGAGCGATGATGGTGGACTTCTGGCGCTCCAGGCAGTCGTTCGACCCCATTTGTAGAAACCTCGCCGCTTTATTTGGAGCGTGGAAGCGGCAGACCATCCCGTCCGTGGTTCGCTGAACTTCCGAGGGTGGCAAACGTTGGCTAGGAGCGCGCGGCGGCCAAGCCAGACAAGCCGAAAGGTGACGAGCCGCGCGCACCTTAGCACATACGGGATCGCACTTGCGCCGAATTCGCAGTGACGTACCTCCCAGAGTGCGGCGGAAACCGCGCGCACACGCCACCTCGCCCGGTGCGTTAATATCGCCGCACCGCGATCATCGGAGATGAGGGTATGAAGCCGCTCAATTGTTCTGCCACTCTCGCAGGAGCACAGGTCTACGCGGCATCGACGCACCGGAACGGTCCGTCCACTGCGAACTGATCCAGCGACGAAAGGCCGCGATGAGATTCGCACCGCTCGTTGCGCGTATCACGGGCGAGGGCGCCGACGCCTGGGTCACTCACTACGAAGCGCTGACCGCTGCCGATCGTGGCGAGGATGTGATCATCCTCTCGGTCGGGGATCCGCCGCTCGATGCGCCACAGCCGGTCATCGAGCGTGCCGTTGAACAGTTGCGCAGCGGGGATACACACTACACACCGGGGCCGGGTCGGGAGGATTTTCGCGAGGCGGTCGCCCGTCTGCACAGGGCCCGCACCGGCCAGCCCGTCGATGCCTCGAACGTCGTATGCCTGCCCGGCACGCAGAATGCGCTGTTCGCCGCCTCGCTGTGTCTGGCTGCTGCGGGCGACGAGGTGATCACTTTCGATCCGGTATACCCGACCTATCCCGCCACCCTCGAGGTCGGCGGTGCCCGCATGCTGCGCGCGCCGACCGTGGCGGGCTTTCGGCCCGACCTCGAGGCACTTGCGGGTCTGATCACCGGCCGTACGCGCGCGATCTTCTGGGCCACTCCGAGCAATCCGACCGGCGTCATATTGAACGACGCGGAGCTGGATCGGATTGCGGAGCTCGCGCTGCGCCATGATCTGTGGCTGGTCAGCGATGAGGTGTACGCCGGTCTTGCGCCCGAGGGGCACGTTCCGGGTCTCGCTGCCCGGCTTCCGGAGCGAGTGGTCACGATCGGCAGCCTCTCAAAGACGCACGCCATGGCGGGGTTTCGTGCCGGCTGGCTGGTGGGCCCGCGCGAGCTCGCCCGGCATGTCGAGGCGCTCGTCATGTGCATGCTGTTCGGCATGCCGGGATTCATTCAGGAGGCGGCGGTCGCCGCGCTCGAGCTGGGCGATGAGCCACAGCGGCAGATCCGCGAATTCTGCCGCCAGCGCCTGCAGAGATTTCTCGCGGGACTGGAAGGTGTCCCGCGGCTCATCGTGAGTCCCCCTCAGGCCGGGATATTCCTGCTCGTCGATGTCAGTGACACGGGCATGAGCGGCCATGAATTCATGCGCGCGCTGTACCAGGCCGAGGGCGTCTCGGTGCTCGATGGGGGCACGTTCGGCCCGCGCACCGCGAGCTTCGTACGGGTGTGCTTTGCCACGGACGAGCGCACGATCGATGAGGCGTGCGCGCGCATCCGCCGCTTCTGCGGATCGTTCCCTCGAGGCAGCGAGACCTCTAGAAGCGCTGCGCGAGCGTGATGCCGATGGTCCGCGGCTGCGCCGGCGCGATGTACACCTGATTATCCACCTGCGGATTGGACTCCGTGAAGCGCGAGATCTCGGCACGCCGGTCCGTCGCGTTGCTGACATACAACTGCACGCTGAACTTGTTCAGCTGTGCGCCTGCCGACAGGTCGAGCAGCCCGTAGGCCGGTTGCATGCCGATGACGCGCGCCTGGGGCACGATCAGCGTCGGAGACGTCTGCGTCTGATAGACGAACGCGGCTTGGCCGAACGGCGCCCAGTCGTGGATCGGCTCCAAGGTGTAGCGCGCCACCAGGTTGCCTTTGAACTTCGGCACGTCCGGCAAGTTGGTTCCGGCAGGTGCCTGGGGTCCTACCCACATGTACTCGCCGCCCGGGTCCTTGGTCGCGCCGGGAAAGTCCACGGCGTAGTACTGCTCCGCGCTCGCGCAGTTGGTCACGCCAATCGCACCGCAGTAGTTCTGCGTGAGTTGCGCGTTGAGGAACGTCGCATTCGCGCTGAGCATCAGCTGGTCGGTGGCCGCCCATTGCAGCTCGTTCTCCAGCCCCTTGATACGCGCATTGCCCCCGTTGGCAATGGCGGTGATGCTGGGAGGCACGAGGAAGGAGAACTGGAAGTTGTCCCAGTTCTCCCAGAACACGGCGCCATTCCAGCGCAGGCTGTGGAACCACTGAGTCTTCCAGCCGAGCTCGTAATTCTTCAGGTAATCGGCCGCATACGTGGGGTTGGCCAGCCCGCCGACTCGGTTGACGCCGCCCGGACGGAACCCCTTTGAATAGGTGGCGTAGATCATCACGTCCGAGGTGGGCTTGTAGGTGAGCGTCGCCTTGGGCACGGTGCCGCTGGCGCTCACGGAGGAGTCGAGGTCGGTGCAGGGGGAGTACTTGGTGATGGGCGGCGCGAAACAGCCGTTGCCGAAGTAGTTCGACGAGAACCCGAAGAAGCCCAGCAGTGAATTGTCGTACTCGTAGTAACGAAAGCCGCCCGTGAGGGACCACTGCGGAGTGATGTCCCAGGTCGCCTGCACGAAGACCGCCCTGTCGCGGTCGACCCGTTGCTCGTCGGTGAGCCAGATGGTGTTGCCGAAATTGGGGATGGAGAAATAATCGGCGAATCCGCAGCAATTGGGGCTGGCACCGCCGCCATTGCCCCCGAAAATGCTGACCGGGTCGTATCCCGGCATGGTGTAGTTCTGCCAGATGTCGTGCAGCTGGCGATCGATGAAGAAGCCGGCGGTGGCTTTCACAGGCTCATCGACCGGAGTGCTGACCCGAAACTCGTTGCTCCACTTCTCGTAGTACCCGCCGCCGATCACGTATTCCTGCGGCATGACCGGATCTGCCCCGGAGCACAGCGTCGGCGCGCCAGATGCCTTCGGGGGGTTGCCGATCCAGCACGCTCCCGACCCGTAGGAGCGATCGTAGAATTCCGAGTAGTCGCTGTACTCACCGATCGTGTGCGAGGTGCGCTTGAAATAGCCGGTGGCGTCAACGATGTCGAAGCCGCTGTAAGTGCCTTCGACCGTCATGGCCGTGAGATACCACGAGTCCTGGGTGTTCTCCGGGCCGAAGTGTGCGATGTCGAGATCGCCGACCACCGGGTCGTAGCCGAAGAAGCCGTTGGTGGTCAGGTCCTGCGCGACCACGGTCGGTGACACCGTCCAGTGGTCGCCCACATCGAACTTCATCTCCCCGCGGCCGCCCCGGTACAGGGCGGTGTTGTAATCGTTTTTCCGCCACTGAGCGTTGGAGATGGAGCCGGCACCGAGGGCCGTCGGCGTGGGGCAGGGCGCGACCGTACCCTGGCCGCTCCCGAGGGACCAGCTGCCGGCAGTCTGGCCTGCCCAGGTCGGGAAGGTGCGCACGCCGTTGTCGATGCACGCACCGGGGTTGGTGCCCGCGATATTGTTGATGTATCCCGGATCCTCCTCGAACCAGCCCACGAGGCGCACCGCCGCCCACGAGGTCACGGGGATGTTGACGAAGCCCTGGAGCTCGTAGCCGCCGCTCTGCCCGGGGATGTAATTGGCATTCGCATCGTATCCGGCCGAGAACTTCGAGGTGTCGGGCTTGTTGGTGATCAAGCGGACGGTGCCCGACTCCGAGCTTGCCCCGAACAGGGTCCCCTGCGGGCCTTCCAGCACCTCGATACGCTGCATGTCGTAGAGGTGCATGTCGACCGTACCGTCGATGGTCGTCACCGGGATCTCATCGAGGTATGTGCCCACGGTCGGCTGAGATCCGGAGTGGTTACCGTCGCCGCCGCTCACCACACCGCGGATGAACGTGTGCGACTCACCCGGCTCGGCGTTGCCGCCCTCGCTCGATCCCACGGAACGCTGATACTCGACGCTCGGTGAGAACTTCACGTAGTCGTCGAGGTTGACGATGCCGAGGTCCTGAAGCGTCGTGCTGTCCAGCACCGAGACACTGACGGGAACGGTCTGCAGGTTCTCGCTGACCTTCTCAGCCGTCACCACGATCTCCTGCAGACCCGATGTCTCGGTTGCGGCCTGGTCGGCGTATGCGAGAGGTACGGCCGCGAGCAGCGTTCCGGCAACAGGCAGACTCCTGCGCAGGAAAATTGGACGTGTCTTGGCCTGCTCGCGCGCTAATTTGCGCCTGCGACTGCGTGTCATGGCTCCAGCCCCCGTTTCTTGTGGTTGGCCGTGGTGGCGGCGCAACTCATGGTGACATTAAAAGCCGGAAACGGACCGACTTTCAAGGACGGCGAGTGACTCACGAACGAGCGGGCGGCACGTCCGGGTATGCCGTGAGAGCGGGACCCAGAGCGGCCTTGAGTTGTCGGAGATAGGGCTCGTAATGTCGCCAGTGTTCAAGCGCGTCGCGAAAAATGGGCTGTCGGACCTGCTCGGAGCTTGCCGTGCGGACCGCGCGCTCGTTGTCGTAGAAGCGCAGGCACTGCTCCTCGAACGGCAGACCGCAGTACTCGAGCAGCCGGTGCACCTGCGCCTGCGTATCCTCGATCATCGACTCGTAGTGCACGCGGTGTACGCGCCCCGGCAGCACCCGATCGAAGTGCGCCATCAGCTGGACGTAGTCGCGGTAGTAACGCCCGAGGTCCTGGAGGTCGTAGGTGAAGCTCTGCCCGCGCGCGAAGTGCTGCTTGAAGCACGAGAGGCAGCACCCGAGCGGGTGGCGCCGCGCATCGATGATGCGTGCCTCGGGAAGGATCAGGTGAATGAGCCCGACATACAGGCAATTGCTCGGCATCTTGTCCACGAAGAACGGCGTGCGCGAGTGCCGCAGAATGCGTGTTCGGCTGAGATAGCGCTCCCCGAGCTCGCGCAGCTTGGCGGGCGTCAGGGCCGCCACCGCCGCGAAGAATCCGCCATCCGGATCGGACTCGTCGGCGCCGGCGAGATCGCGGGCGATCATCGGTATGTCGGGGAGCTCCATCGTTCCCTCGACCTGGGAATGACTCGAGAGGATCTGCTCGATGAGGGTCGAGCCCGAGCGCGGCAGTCCGACAACGAAGATCGGATCGGGCGCCGCGGCCCCCGCGCCGGCGCGCGCGGCGAAGAACTCCGCCGTGAACAGCTCTTGCGAGCGGCGCACGAAGCGCGAGTGATCATCGGCGCTGTAGGGGTGCGACTGCCGGCGCAGGGCGTTGCCACGCACGTAATGGGCGAAGGATTCATCCCACGCAGCCTCGTCCTCGAGCGCCTTGCCGAGCGCGAACTCGAAGTGCAGGCGGTCCTCGTCCGCTAGATCATCCCGCGCTAGCGCCGCGCGCAGCGCACTCACGTCGGCCGCCGAGAAACGAAAGGTCTTGAGGTTGGCAAGGCTCCACCACGCCTCCCCCAGGGTCGGCTCCATCGCGATGGCGCGTCGATACGCTGCAATGCTGTCAGCCACGCGACCCGTGGTCTTCAAGGAATGGCCGTAGCTCATCCACACCTTCGGCTGCCCGGGAAAATCGCGCAGCGCCGCCTCGTAGATCCGAATCGAGCCGGCGTAGTCGCCGAGATTTGCGAGCACGGCCGCGTGCAGGTTGCGGTAACCGGGATGACGTGGCTCGCCGGCGAGCAGCCGCTCGACCTGCGGCAGGGCCTGCTCGGCTTTGTTCTGGCGATTGAGCACCACAGCATAGTTGTGTCGCGCGGCATCGAAGCTCGGTGCAAGCTCGAGACACCGCTCGAGCAGCTGCTGCGCCTCGCCATAGCGGCGCTGGCGCGCCACCGATTCCGCCAGCATCCGCAGCGCCGCCACATCGGTCGGGTTGCCCGTCAGATGCACGCGGAGCCGCTCCTCCGCGCGCGGCAGCTCGCCCCGGACGAGCGCCGCGGCCGCATCCATCAGCCGCGGATCCTTGTTGGCAGTCTGGAGGAAGCGGGCCCGCGCCTGATCGGCACCGGTCGCATCGCCCAGAGCATCGAGCTGGTCGGCGAGCAGGCGCCAGCCGTCGGGCAAATCGGCCTCGAGCTGCAGTGCGCGCCGCAGCGCTGCGATGGCCTCCGCTGCACGCCCCGCCTCGCCGAGCGCCGCCCCGAGCTCGAGATGCACGGGCGCAGCGCGCGGCTGCTGCGCGGCGAGCGGCTCGAGCACCGCGAGCGCTGCGCGTGTTTGCCCCGCGATTCGCTGGGCAGCCCCGAGAATCAACAGCGCATAGGGATGTGCGGGAACCGACTTGAGGATCTCGCGCGCCTGCTGCCCCGCCAGTCGAGCGTCACGCCCGAGTAGCCGGCGCGCATGCGCAAGCGCCACGTCGAGGGGTCCAACGGGATCGGAGGCGTCAGTCAAAATCGCAAGCGCTGCCGGATGCAAGCCTCAAGCCTCAGGAAGGTCATTATGCCGCTCCGCGCAGCGTCGACCAAGGCGGCCTCGATCGGTCGCGGCCGGGTGCCGCCGCTGTGACGTGTCTCTCGGTGTCCCGCCTGATTCTTTGACCCATTCGCTGGGCACTACGCTCGGGTCGACTACAGTCCTCGTTTGCCTTGCGGCAGATTGGATTCGGGCAGGTGATGCGATGGCTGACAGAGCTATTCCAAATCCGGCTGACACGGCGCTCAACCGCCGCCTGGAGCGACTGGGCATCGACGGCCAAGAGGAGTCGTGGATAGATCGTTACGTGCTGTGCAATCACCTGGTCAGTCCGGGCAACGCACTCCCCCGCCAGAAGTTCGAGGCAACGGCGCGGTTCATTCGCGACCTGGTTGCGCACCGCTGGGCACGCACGAGGCTGGCGCGCGCCGAGGCGCGGCCCAAGCGCGTGCACTACCTGTCAATGGAGTTTCTCCTCGGACGCACGCTGCGCAACAACATGATGAACCTGGCCGCCGAGCCCACCGTGCGCCATGCAATGCAGAAGGAGGGCTGGGATCTGGAGGCCCTCATCCAGGAGGAGCCCGATGCGGGGCTCGGCAACGGCGGCCTCGGCCGCCTCGCCGCGTGCTTCATCGACTCGCTCGCAACGCTGGAGTATCCGGCGATCGGCTACGGGCTGCGGTACGAGTACGGCATCTTTCGCCAGACCATCCAGAACGGCTGGCAGGTCGAGCGGCCCGACAACTGGCTGCGCAATGTGGATCCATGGGAGGTGAAGCGGCCCAACCGCACCTATGAGGTGCCGCTCAACGCCTCGTTCGTGCTGCAGGGTGCGAGCATCACGGTACGGCGCGACCATCCCTCGAGCCTGATCGGCATCGCCTACGATCGACCGGTGGTGGGCTATGGTGCACGTTGCATCAACACGCTGCGACTATGGGCGGCCCTGGCGCCCAACTCGCTCGATTTCGCCGAGTTCTGCCAGGGCGACTTCGCTGGCGCGGTGCTGCAGAGTGTGGCCGCGGAGTCTCTCACCCGGGTGCTGTATCCGGACGATTCGACACTCGCCGGCCGCGCACTGCGCTTCCTGCAGCAGTACTTCCTCGTGAGCTGCTCGCTGCAGGACATCCTGGCGCGCCTGAGCGAGGATGGCACGGCATGGTCGAGCCTGCCCGAGCGGGTGGCAATCCAGATGAACGACACGCATCCGGCGCTCTGTGTCGCCGAGCTCATGCGGCTGCTGCTCGATCAGGCGCGGCTCCCCTGGAACCAAGCCTGGGATCTGACCGTGCGCACGCTCGCCTACACCAACCACACACTGTTGCCCGAAGCGCTCGAGTGCTGGCCCGTGGAGCTCTTCGAGGTTCTGATCCCCCGGCACCTGCAGATCATCTACGAGATCAATCACCGATTTCTCGAGGACGTTCGCCGCCGCTTTGTCGGGGACGAAGGGCGCATCCAGAGGATGAGCCTCATCGAGGAAGGGCCGGTGAGAAAGGTGCGCATGGCACATCTTGCGGTCGTGGGCTCACACAGCACCAACGGCGTGGCCGCCATCCATTCGCAGCTGCTCAAGACGCGAGTGTTGCCCGACTTCGGCGCGATGTTCCCGGAGCGCTTCAACAACAAGACCAATGGCGTGACGCCGCGGCGCTGGCTGCATCAGGCCAATCGACCCTTGTCGGAGCTCATCACGCGCACCATCGGCCCCGCCTGGATCACGGATCTGGCCGAATTGCGCGACCTGCTGCACTTCGTGGACGATGCGGACTTTTGCGAGGAGTTTCGTGCCGCCAAGCGTGCCGCGAAGCTCGCATTCGCGAGCTGGCTCCGGGCGAGCACGGGGCACATCGTTGATCCCCAGGCGATCTTCGAGGGCCACGTCAAGCGCATCCACGAGTACAAGCGCCAGCTGCTGAACGCGTTGCACATCGTCGTGCTGTACAACCGGCTGCGACTGAGCCCGGACCGGGAGCTTACCCCGCACGTCTTTCTGTTCGCCGGCAAGGCGGCCCCCGCGTATCGCCTCGCCAAGCTGATCATCAAGCTCGTCAACAATATCGCCGCAACCCTCGACGCAGATCCGGTGGTGCGGGGGCGGCTGCAGGTGCTGTTCCTGCCGGAATACAACGTCAGCATGGCGGAGCGTCTGATACCCGCGTGCGATGTCTCCCACCAGATCTCGACCGCCGGGTTCGAGGCAAGCGGGACGGGCAACATGAAGTTCATGATGAACGGCGCGCTCACGATCGGTACGCGCGACGGCGCCACGATCGAGATGGCGCAGGAGGCGGGCGCCGAGAATCTGTTCCTGTTCGGCCTGACGGCCCAGCAGGTGTCCGACAGTGCCGGCTGGTACGACCCCAACTGGCACTATGCCCACGAGCCGGAGACGCGGGCCGCTCTCGATCTGATCTTCTCCGATCATTTCAGCCGCGATGAGCCCGGCATATTCGACCCGATCCGCGATGTGCTGCTGCGCGAAGGCGATCGATTTCGGCACCTGGCGGACTTGACGGACTACGCGCGCGCGCACCGGCAGCTCAGCGAGCTTCACGGGGACCCCGAGGCATGGACCCGCAAGGCCATCGTCAACGTCGCCTCCAGCGGCAAGTTCTCGAGCGACCGCACCATCGCGGAATACGCCGATGAGATCTGGGATCTGCAACCCTCCCCGGTGCGCTAGAGGTGGCCGGGCCGCCCCGAGTGCTAGTGGGCGGAATACATCTGCATCACATCGATCCTCAGTGCGGCCTGGCTTTGCGGCCGGCTATAGAACATGTGCCCGCCCGGATATTCCTTCACCTGTATGCGATCCGCCCTGCCCATGAGGGGCATCTGGTCGACGATCAGTACCGAGGCCATGAAGGGACACGACAGGTCGTCCCAGCCATGGGCAATCAGCACGTGCATCTTGGGATCGATGGAGAGCGACTCGCGCAGCTCCGTGACCGAGCCGTGCTCCAGGCCGTTTGCGCTTTTCTCAGCATCCGGAGAGTCCGTCCAGAGATTGTTGACGTCGTAGCTGAGCGCGTTGTAGCGGCCGCCGTACTTCCAGCCGACCGTGTGAGTGATGAAATCCACCATCGCGGTGGTGGTCGGGGCGATGACGCTGTCGAGGATGGGATCGTTGTTGCGCTGGGTCGGTGCGAACGGGAAGGGATCGTAGGACGTCACATTGGAGTCGTATCGGCTGCCGAGCTTGCCCTCGGACCGGTAGACCTCGCGCAGGTAGGCCTGGGTTTCCAGCCGGCCACCGAGCTCACGAACGAAGGTGGGATCGAGGCCGGAGAGCTCGGTGACGCGCTTGACGATGCGCTCGATCGCCTGCGAGTCGGAGCGGCCTTTCAGTAGATCCTGGACATACTCCGTGCGCGTGTACTCGATGATGTCGGCCATGGCCGCAGCGGTCAATTTACCCTGACGCTCGAGATTGGCGGCCGCAATGCTCGGCAGCGTCAACATCCACGGCAGCGGCGAGAGATCCGCGTTGTTGGAGGCGCCGGGGTCGAGGTACGGTGAGACCAGCACCTCGCCGTTCATCGCCACTCCCAGGCGGGTCTGGAGGTAGTGCGTGATCCGCGGGGCGCGAAAGCCGCCATAGCTCTCGCCGACCAGGTACTTGCGCGCGGTGAGACGCTCGTTCTTGACCAGCCAGTCGTAGATGATGCGGGAGAGGCATTCGACGTCCGACTTCGGGTTATAGAAGCGCTTCTTGGCCTCCTGCTCCGGCACCTGCGCATAGCTGAATCCGGTTCCGACCGGGTCGATGAACACAAGGTCGGTGAAGTCCAGCCAGGTTCCGGGATTGTCGTGCGGGATCGCCGGATCGGACGGGCTGTCGCCCTCGGCCCCGAACTGCACGCGCTTGGGCCCGATGGCTCCGAGATTGAGAAACACGGAGGCGGCGCCCGGGCCGCCGTTCAGTGCGAACGTCACGGGGCGGTTGACCCCCGGGACGATGTAGGCGGTGAACATCACGCTCGCGATCGTCTTGCCCTTCTCATCCAGGACCGGCAAGGAGCCCACCGTCACGTCGTATTTGAGCTCGTGGCCCGCGAGCGAGATGGCCTGATGAACGGTTTTGTCGGCCGGAAACGCCGGCAAGTTGATCTTGTCCTCGGCCTTGGAGTCGGAAGCTTTGGATGAGTCCTGAGCTTGCGCGAAGCTCGCAGGCAGAGCCGCGACACCGCAGGCGAGCATCACCAAGGGGAGCCATCTTGCCGGTATTTTCTTGCGGTGCATGTCCATCACTTTTGAGAGTCCCAGGAGGGCCGCCAGTTTAGGCTGCGGTGCAAATAGGCTTCAAATACATCGGGGGCCAGCTCCGGCGGTGCTACACTCGAGAGGCTTCCCCAGGGGGTCCTGACATGAGAAGAAGAGCTTTCTGCGCTTCCGCGCTTGCGCTCGCGTCGACGAGCGCCACGTCCGTGCGCAACCTGCTGGCTGCCTCGCCCGTCCCGGGCGAGATCCCGGTCGTGCGTGGCGATGGCAAGCAGGGGCTGCTCGCCGCTCGCGAGGTGGTGGACCTCAGGGCGAGCGTGCGCGGTGAAGTGCTCGTGCCCGGCCAGGTCGGATATGACCAGGCGCGCAAGATCTGGAACGGCGCATTCGATCGCAGGCCGGCTCTCATCGTACGCTGCGCCGGTGCGGCGGACGTGACGCAAGCGGTGACGTTCGCCCGCGCGCACAACCTGCTCGTCGCGGTGCGCGGCGGCGGCCACAGCCTCTCCGGCCAGTCGGTTTGCGAGGGCGGCCTGGTGGTCGATCTTTCACCGATGCGCAGCGTGCGTGTCGATCCGATCGCACGCGTTGCGCGCGTGGAGCCCGGAGTGCTGCTCGGCGACCTCGATCGCGAGGCGCAATTCTTCGGCCTGGTCACACCGGCGGGGACGGTCTCCGACACCGGTGCGGCGGGTCTCACGCTCGGCGGCGGTTATGGCCGCCTGACGCGGCGGTTCGGACTCGCCTGCGACAACCTGATCGGCGCCGATGTGATCACGGCCAACGGGCGCTACGTCAGGGCGAGCGAGCAGGAGAATCCCGATCTCCTGTGGGGGCTGCGGGGCGGCGGAGGCAACTTCGGGGTCGTCACCTCGTTCGAGTACCGGCTGCATCCCGTCGCCTCGATGATGTACGGGGGAAGGATGATGTTCTCCCCCGCGGATACTCCCGAGGTTCTGAAGTTCTTCGCCGGGTTCGTCACCGATATACCCGATGAGCTCTACATCGACGGCGCGCTTGCAGTGGTGCCCAAGGTGGGTCGCGTCATGGTGTGTGACGTCTGCTACAGCGGTCCCCTGAACAAGGCCGAGGGCGTGCTCGCTCCCTTGAGACGCTTCCGCAAGCCGCTCCAGGACGCCTTGGCGCCTGCAACCTATGTGACGCTGCAGTCCAGCGGGGATGCGGGCAGCGCTCCTGGGCGTGGCTATTACGAGCGCTCCGGGTTTCTGCGCGGCATCGAGCCCGGCCTGATCGATGCATCACTCGCCATCATGGACGAGCCGAATGCCATCGGCGAGCTCGTCTACTGGCAGCACGGTGGGGCGGTCGCGCGCGTGAAGCGCGAGGCCACCGCGATCTGGCATCGCGACGCCGCGCGATCATTGCTGGTCGACTCCGACTGGGACGATCCCCACGATGCGCGTGCGCGCGACACGGCGATGCACTGGGCACGCGAGGCCTGGCGCAAGCTCGAGCCCTTCACGGACGGGTTCTACGTCAACACTCTCGCGGGCGACGATCCGCATCAGCGCGTGCGCGCGACCTACGGGGGGAACTACCCGCGGCTGGTGCAGTTGAAGGGCAAATACGACCCGACGAACTTCTTTCGCCTGAACGCGAATGTGCCGCCGAGCATCACGGCCTGAAGCTCGCCCCGCGAGGTCGGGGCGTTCGCGGACAAGAACAGTGCGGCGCCGCTTGGAAGCGGCGCCGCACGATCCGGGGAGCTAGAAGAACCAGCCTCCGGCCAGCCAGGCTGCGAAATTGGCGACATCGAGCGTACCCAGACCCGCGGCCGGACTGTAGCCGTTGCGGCCAGAGTAGAACCAGTTGTCACCGTACGCGATGGGATGCACCGCTGCGTGCTGACTCTGCGAATCGGGCGCGGCATAGAACGCGTAGTTCAGCAGCCCCAGGCGTCCGTGCAGATCCTGATTGAGCAGAGCGGCCACGCCGTTGAGCTGCGGTGCCACGAAGCTCGTGCCACCCCAGCCCGGCTCCTCGCCAAACCCGGAGGAGCTCGAGGTGTAAAACACGATGTAGCCCGTCTCTGGATCGGCGTTGAAGGAGACATCAGGCACATTTCGCCCGGGGTAGAAGGCCGGCAACCGGTAGAAGAGCGGGATGCCATCATCCGCGTACGCCGAGCCGGCCTGGAACACCTGATTGGGCTGCGTGAATTGAGTGCCGAAGAGCCCGAACTGATAGAACGGTAGCGGGAAGGTGATGCTCACACCGCCACCGCTGCCGGCGGGGAAGATTCCGCAGCTGTAGATGTCGAGCCCGAGCGCGCTGCAGAGCCCCTCCAGGTAGTCCCAGCCCCAGACCCGCTGGTCAGGAATGTCCACGACGTAGTAGGGGGGCGTGCAGGCCTGATTGAGGCAAAAGTCCAGAATCGCGGGCAAGGTCGTGCCGCCTCCGGAGGTGATCGCCGAATCAGTGCCCGGGTACCCGACGGAGAGCGCCTCGCTGCAGCTGGTGGGCTGCGAGGGGGAGTAAGGGCCCGTGCATCCCAGATCGTGGAATGCCTCATACGCGCCGCCGTCGCCTTGCGCCGTGAACACCGACTGTCCCTGGAGAGCCGCCTCGAGGAGCAGCTCGTGGACCGCCTGGGTGGTGGCTACCGTCCTGCCGGTGAATGGATCGATCACCGGGGTGATCGCACGGTTGTCCCAGTACTCCCATTCACCCCAGCTGATCGACAAGGTATCGGCAACGTTGGATTCGATCGCCGCGGCAAACACGTCCACGAACGCCTGGTTGGTGTTGGGCGCGAGGTAGTCGATGACGTTGGCTGCCGGTGCAATGCCGCCCGATTGCTCGGTGTCGAGAGTGGTCTCGAGCGATCCGGACGCATCGCTCGGCGCCCCAGGCCCGCCATCGATCAGGACGACCGAGATGCGGTTCGGGTTGACGTTCAGCCCGAGCGAGCTCCAGTACGCATAGGCATCACTCGGGGTGAAGTTCGCAAGCGACATGATGCCGATGGTGCGTCCGCGACCGGAGAGGCCTTTGCTGTACAGCGGCTCCACGTCGTAGAGATGGGCGAAATCGGTGACGGTCAGATATTCCGGCGGGTTGTAGGTGTAGCTGCCGCTCGACTGCGTGGGCCTCGGGCGCTGCAGCGCGGGCGGGGCCTGGAGGCTCAAGGGCTTGAAAGCCGGACGGGTATCGAACCCCATAACACCCGACACCAATCCCCCAAGCTCCGCGGGAATCGTCGCGCCGCCGACGGGTGCGCGGTACGAGTATCCCGGTGCATTGCCGTGCGCCGGCACCTGGTAGCTGTGCAGGCTCACGCTGAACGCACGCTCGATGTCGGCGGGCAGGCCCGTGACGTGCAGCGTCGTGGCCGTCACCTGCTGCGCCGTCAGATTGTATTTCGCCAGGCCCGCAATCGCCTGTGCGACCGTCGCGCTGGTCGGCGCGAAGCGCGCCACGAACTGCGCGTGCGTGAGGAACTGCCGGTACTGCCCGTTACCGGGTGTGCTCAGCGACTGCAGCAGCTGCTCGGCTGCCTGGGAGTTCTGGATCGCCAGGGCGACGGTGATCGTGACCGGCGTATGGGCCGAGAGAGTCTCGAGCGCGCCGATGTCGATCGCCTGCGGGGTTTGCGCGGAGGGGTACGGCACCGCAGCTCCGGAATCGGTCGTCGCCGCCGCTGCGGTGAGCGTTGCGACACCTCCGAGCAATGCGAGGCAGGCGGCGCTGAGCGCCGCGGACTTGCGGGTTGGCATGGCTTCCTCCCTTTAGAAGCCGCGCCCTCGAATCCGGCGTGCGTCCCTCACTCGTACGGACGCCTAGCCCGGGACCTCGGGCGCTGATGCTGAATGTGAATGGTCGAACGTTCTTATCTGCGGCGCACGAAGTCTTGTGTTGACGCAGTTGCACCGAATGCAATGACGCTATCGCAGCACACACGTTACGTCAATGCGTGTGCGATCCTCTTCTCGAGGAATCAACCGCCTGGCAATCGCGAGGTACTCACCGAACTTGGGCACTTCGGCGCCTGCGGGATCTGCGCATTCTACATAATCCACCGCAACCTCAAGCGTGGGCGAGAGAATCCGAGCGCCGCTCAGTCCTGAAGAAATCGATATCGCAGATCCCCGAGCGGGTGCCGCTCTACGCGTCCGGCAGAGGCACCCGTGAAGTGCGCGGGGAAGAAGAGCGCGCCGCTGTTGGCGTACTCGCCAAACAGACGCTGTCGTGTGGCGCTCGCCCTCTGCGCGTCCTCGTCCGCGAAGAATGCCGCATCGGGCCGCACGAGCTGGATCGGATGATGAAAGCAATCGCCCGAGAAGATGGCACGCTCTGCGCCGCACTCGGCGATCAAGCAGAGATTGCCGGGTGAGTGGCCACTTGCATCCTCGAGCCACACACCGGCGCCGATCTCGCGATGGACTCGAGTGTCAACATCGATGATGTCCGCCTGGCCGGCCTGAAGGATCGGGGCGACGCTGTCGTCGAAGGCTTCGCGGTGCGTGGCCTCGTGATGTTGGGTGCTGAAGAACTCGAGATCCCTCCTGCCAAAGAGATAGCGGGCGTTGGGAAAGGTCGGAACCCATCTGCCGTCCTGCAGGCGCGTGTTCCAGCCCACGTGGTCGAAATGCAGATGAGTGCACAGGACGAGGTGGATATCCTCGGGGCGAAGACCGCAGCGGTTGAGGTTCTCGAGGTAAGGACTCTGCAGATGGCTCACCGCAGGGAGGCTTCTCTGCTTGTCGTTCCCGCAGCACGTGTCGACGAGGATGTTCGACCCATCGATGCGCAGGACGTAGCTGTGCACGCTGATGCGCATGCCTGCGCGGCCGGGGTCCTCCGCGAGATCCGCATCCCAGTACCAGTTTCTCAAGCGGCTCAGGTCTTGCGCCGTCACGTCCGGCAGTGCCACGGCGAGCGGAATCACCGCATCGCCCTCGTACACCCGCGAGACCCTCAGCCGACCGAGAGTGAGATCTCTCACCGCAAGCTCCTGCGCTTCGCCCGAGCGACAGCGGGGCTCAGGAACCGGTTGACGGCTTCACGAACTTCAGCGTGAAGCGATCCGACTCGCCGATGGCGGCGTACTTCGCGCGATCCTTGTCACGGTTCGCGTACGTGGGGGGTAGAGCCCAGACGCCGCTGGGGTAGTCCTTGGTGTCCTTCGGATTACGATTGACGTCCGATCGTCCGACGAGGCGAAAGCCCACGGACTGGATCAGGTCGATGGCGTACCGCTCCCCCACATACCCCTGCCCGTCCTTGGGAACACTCTGCGGATCGTCGCTGCGATGCTCGACGACTCCCAGGATCCCACCCGGCTTGAGTGCCCGGTATGCCGCAGCGAATACATCCTTGGCGATTCCGGCCCAAACCCAGTTGTGGATGTTGCGAAACGTCAGCACCATGTCCGCCGATCCGTCCGGGGCAATCTGCATCTTGTGGGGTGCGAGGACCGTGACCGCGACCTTTCCAAACACTTCCGGGTGCGCATCGAAGAGGGCGTGCAGCTGACGGTTGTATTCCTGATCTTCAGACTGGGTCGATGCGGGGTCCATCGCTGCGGCGTAGAGCTTGCCGTGCTCCCTCAAGAGCGGCGCGAGGATCTCCGTGTACCATCCGCCGAACGGCCACAGCTCGACCACTGTCATGTCGGGGCGGACGCCGAAGAACGTCAGTGTTTGAACGGGATGCCGATACTTGTCGCGCGCCCGATGCGCGGCGGAGCGAAACGGGCTGTCGACGGCGCGACGGATCGCCCGCTCGGCGCCGGACGTGCCGATGCTCGAGGCTGCAATGCACGAGGATGCGGCCAGCAGACCCATGATGAAGACAGAAGCGATCCGCCGCCGCCGCGGCGGCGCCAGGGTTACCACAGACAGCATCGATGACTCCTCCCTCATGATCATTCGAAAGGCACGGCCTCGTCAGACGCCCAGACGCCGTGGACCTGCACGCTGATCTGA
This sequence comes from Steroidobacteraceae bacterium, assembly GCA_035524075.1. GTDB lineage: Bacteria > Pseudomonadota > Gammaproteobacteria > Steroidobacterales > Steroidobacteraceae > JASHUC01. Next base: position 83,176 of record DATKPP010000067.1, read on the forward strand.
AACGGCAGGATCACGCGCGCGAGCTCCTCCATGCGCACTGCATCCACCACGATGAGCTCGGAGCGCGACTCGGCCAGATTGCAGTAAACCCCGACGAGGTACCCCTCTCCCTCGGAGGCTTGCGCACCTCTCGGGACGAAGCATGCCTCCTGCAGGGTGCCGTCGCTGCCGACGAACAGGGTGTCGAGCTTGCCGCTCGCCATGTGATACCGGCCGAGACAGTTGGTGATCGGAAAGGCTCGGCCCTCGGTGAGCGTCGCATCGAATGGGCGCGTCGGATCCGAGTACCCCATGTATCCATAGCGATAAGGCATGGACGTGAAGCGATCATCGATGCGCGGAAGCCCCCCCGGGGCATTCGGAAACGGCCGCGATTCCTCCCAGCCCTCACGCTTGGAGTTCAGATCCAGCACCCAGCGGCGAATGGTGGACGTGCCGTTCTCCGGCGTCCAGGGAGCGCCGAAACGATTGGGAAAGAACGGGAAGGGGTTTGCATCGGAGACGGCGCCGTCGAGGACCAGATGATTGCCCTCGACCGTGGCATTGAGCGTGTGAACCATCGCGTGCGGAGGCCCCTTGATCCAGCGCGCATCCTTCGCATCGCCATCGCGCGGCAGCACGCACAGATAGCCCGGCAGCCGATGGTCCCAGTACCAGTGGATGTTGCCCTGCGCCAGCCATTCCTTGTCAGTGGTCAGCGGATAGGCGGGCAGCACGACGTGCGTTTGCGTGATCGCCATGTCGTGCATCTCGCTCACGTAGGGGGCCTGGAGACGCACCTCCCGGCGCACGCCGCCGGATCGATCGATGACGTAGACGAAGACATCCGTGGACGCCTCGCCCGTCGCCTCGTAACCGAAGCAGATCATCTCGCCGCTCACCGGATCGATCTTGGGGTGCGCCGTGAAGGTGAGGCTCGAGTACTTGCCGTGGAAGTCCCACTCACCGCGAGTCTCGAGTGTGTGGGGATCGATCTCGTAGGGACGCGCATCCTCCTTGGTGGCGAACAGCCGCCCGGCATGCACGACCGGCGTCGTGTTGGCAACCGTGCTATTGATTGAGCGCACCGCGGGATCATCCGCCCGCCGGTTGCGATAGATTCCAAACAGCTGCCGAGCAGCGCCGCGGTTGGCCAGGTAGCGTGGCGTGCGCACGAAACGGCCGCGGTAATCCACGCGTCCGTTCGAGAAGCGGAACATCGAGATGTAGCCGTCCGCGCTGAAAGGAGCGTCGTGGGGGGACTTCGGCGGGTAGAGCCAGTCACCGCCCAATCGGTAGAACGTTCCGCGCAGGTCGCGCGGGATCTGCCCCTGCACCTCGCAGTCGAAGATCTCGCCCTCGAAGCGCAGCGCCGGGAAGAAGTCACCGGAGAAGTGCTGATCGCTGAATCTTTGGACCATGGTGCTATTCTCGCTGCGTTCGGGAGTGTGCGAAGTAGGGCATGCGTGTGTCCTCGGGCACCGCTAGCGCCGCCTGCAGCAGCGCGAGCGCCTGCTCGGGCTCATCGGCACGCTGGAACAGCTGCAGGTCCGCCGCATCGATCGTCCCGTGGCGCACGAGCGCTTCGAAGTTCAGGATCTCGTTCCAGTAGCTCGAGCCGTAGAGGATAACGGGAATCGGTCGCTCGAGCTTGCGCGTCTGTGCGAGCGTCAGGATCTCGCTGAGCTCATCGAGTGTGCCGAATCCGCCCGGAAAGACGACGAGCCCACGCGCCAGGTGCGCGAACCAGAGCTTGCGCATGAAGAAGTAATGAAACTCGAACGACAGCTCGCGCGTGATGTAGCGGTTGGGACGCTGCTCGGCCGGCAAGCTGATGTTGAATCCGATGGTGCGGCCGCCGGCCTCGGAGGCCCCGCGGTTTGCCGCCTCCATGATGCCCCCGCCACCACCGGAGCACACGACGTAACGGTGCGCGTGCGAGGCTAAACCCTTCGACCACAGCGTCAGGCGCCGAGCAAGATCGCGCGCCGCCTCGTAGTAGCGCGCCATCGGTCCATCGGGGGTGATGCGCGCCGATCCGAAGAACACGATCGTGTCGTGAACGCGCGCTCGCTGCAGGCGCTGCAAGGGCTCGAGGTACTCGGCGATGATGCGCAATGGTCGCGCCTCGTCACTCGAGAGGAAGGCTGGGTTCTCGTAGGCGAGATTCTTATCCGCTGTGTCATTCGCCATGGTCGTGTCCGATCCGTTCGAAGTCGATGAAGCCGCGCTCCACGTCGGTGTGCACGAGGACCACCCGCACGCGATCGCCCACGTCGAGCCCGCGATCCCCCGCGACGAGCTTGCCTTCGACGGTCGGAGACTCGACGCGAACCCACGTGCCGTGCGAGGCAACCCCCGTGACGATAGCATCGAAGCGCGCGCCGATGCGCGAGGCGAGCAGCAGCGCGGCGGCCGATTTGTGCACTTGCCGCTCGACCTTGGCGGCATTGTCTTCCTGCTGCGTGCAGTGCGAGGCGAGCTGCTGCAGCTCCTGCGCCGCGTAGGGCGTGGGGCGGCCCTCGAGCGCTGCCTTGAGGAGGCGCTGCGTGATGAGGTCGGGGAAGCGTCGATTCGGCGCGGTGGAGTGGGTGTAGTCCTCGACCGCGAGCGCGAAGTGGCCCGTGCTCGCTTCCCCGGGCATCTCGAGCGCATATTCGCCACGTCCCAGGAGCTTGACGATGCTCAGCGAAAGATCCGCAAATCGCGCCGGATCGCGCCGCCTGCAGCTGAGGAGAAAATCATTGAGCGCCGCGGCATCGGCCGTCCCCGGGAGCGTCGTCCCAAAATCGGCGGCGAGCGCCACGATGCGGCTCCAGCGCTCGGGTGCACGTAGCACCCGTCGCAGTGAGGGAAGGCCTCGATGCGCCAGAAAGCGCGCGGTCACCCCGTTCGCAGCAACCATGAAGTCCTCGATCAACTCCTTGGCGCGGTTGCCGCGCTCCGGACGCATGTCGAGCAGTTGCTCGCCGGCGAACACCGGCCGAGTCTCGAGCGTCTGCAGCGTGAGTGCACCGTGCTGGTACCGAAGCTGCCTCAGTCTCTGTGCAACCTCGTCCTGAAGACGCAGCACACGATCCAAGCCCTGAACAGCGCTCACGGCCGGCGGCGCCGGGGCGTGCCCTTCGAGCCAAGCGGCCACGCTGTCGTAGGCCAGCTTGGCCCGGTTGACGACCGCTGCACGATAGAGATCAGATGGCCCCAGCACTCCGGTCGCGTCGATCGTCATCTCGATGACGAGTGCAAGGCGCACCTGGCCCGCGGCGAGGGAGGTCAAATCGGTCGAGAGCCTCTCCGGGAGCATCGGAAAGATCTCCCCGGCGGTGTACACCGAGGTGGTGTTGAGGCGCGCATGGTCGTCAAGGGGAGAGCCGCGCGGCACCAGTGCATCCACGTCCGCGATTGCGACCCGGATCCTCACCGACCCATCGGGCAACGGCTCGGCGACCGAGAGCTGGTCCAGGTCCCGTGAGTCGTCGTTGTCGATGGATGCCCAGAGAAGCTGGCGCAGATCCCGGATCCCGGGCCCGTGCTCGACCGACGGTCCCGTGATCGCGCGCAGCTGCGCGAGCGCTTCGGCGCGGAATTCGGGCTGCAGCCCGCGCTCGAGCATCACACGTCGAGCGATCCTTCGAAGAGTCTCCCGGCCGGTGTTGGCTGAGGCTGCCACCGCGTCATGATAATCGATTAACTTCTCGTAATAGTTGTACACAATCTCGAGCCTTGGCCGTTGAGCCCAGCAGTCGTGCCCCAGAAAGACCGCCAACACATGACGAAGTCGATCAGCGCTTCATTCTTGCCGGCACTCGTGCTGCTCGGCGGCTGCGTGGCCGAAGTGGGAGTGCCCGCTCCTCCCCCGCCTCCCCCGGTCGCCTACGTTGCCCCGGCCGCGGCGGTCACCGTCGAGGTGGCACCGCCGGCGCTGCCCGTCTACGTGCAGCCCGCCTGTCCCGTGGCGGGATACATCTGGACGCCGGGTTACTGGGCCTGGGCGCCCGCGGGGTACTACTGGGTGCCCGGCACCTGGGTGCAGCCTCCGCAGTTCGGGGTGCTGTGGACACCGGGATACTGGGGCTTCGTCGGCGGCGTGTACCTCTGGCACGCCGGATACTGGGGGCCGCACGTCGGCTTCTACGGCGGAGTCAATTATGGCTTCGGGTATGGGGGCGTCGGCTACGCGGGCGGCCGCTGGGTCGGCAACTCCTTCGCCTATAACCGGGCCGTCACGAACGTCAATGTGACCGTCGTGCACAACACGTACGACGAGACGGTGATCAACAACGTGACCATCAATCGAGTGAGCTACAACGGTGGCCCCGGTGGGGTCGCCGCCGCACCCACGCAGCAGGAGCGGATGGCCGCGCAGGAAAGGCACATTCCGCCCACTTCCCTGCAGCAGCAGCACGTGCAGCAGGCGGCTGCGAATCCCGCGCTCTTTGCGAAGGCAAACGGTGGGCGTCCGGCCATTGCGGCCACGGCACGTCCGGCCGTCTTCAACGGCGCCGGTGTCGTGCGTGCCCGCGGTGCCACGGCGGCTCCGCCGGCACAGGCGCATACGTTCGACCGGACGACGCCGTCAGCGAATCAATATCAGGCGAGAAACAATGGCGCCTACCAGCCGCCGCGCCACAATGCGCAGGCCGGCGCGCGGCCTCCCAAGAAGCAGCAGGCCAAGCAGAAGCAGAAGCAGAAGAAGCCCGCGAACAAGAATCGCGAGCAAGGCGCCGGCAGCCACTAGCGTCGCGGCAGCGGGCGCTACGGCGGCAACTCACCCGTCATGAGCCAGTGTGCGCATGCGGGGGGGAGCTCGCGTGCGGCACGCATCTCGCAGCGGGCGCTCTCCTCGGGCGTGAGGACACCCTTCCAGCGGCCGTTCGTGCCGTGGTGAAAGAAGCTGCGCGCGCCGCGCTCGAATATCCGCGTGAAGGCCGGCAGCGTCGCCGCGTGCTCGCGCATGTAGTCGATCCGGCAATGAGCGAGCATCGCAGGAAGTGCGCGCTCATCGACCTGGAGGCCGAGGAAAGCCGCGATCCTGCGCATCTGTCCGGCTAGCTCGGCGATGATCTTCGCATGATGCAGCAGCAGCACGTTCGGCCGGTGCCGCTGCTCCCACCAGCCTCGCACGTGTGCCCAGAACGGCTCGTTGAGCGTGAAGCCCGGCAGCTCGTCGTGCTCGAGCCAGTGCAGGTAGTAGTCGCGGACGGAGCCCTGGCAAGGCCTGACGAGCGGGCCCGTACCCCCTGAGCTGTTGAAGCTCTCGATGCTGCCCGGGGTGAGGGATGCGTGGTGATTGTAGGCGCTCCAGACCACATCCCGCGGGTCGCGCCCCACGTACAGATACCGGGCATCCTCGGAGAACACCAGCGCGTCGAACGGCAGGTGTGTCTTGAGCACACGAGGATCGGGAAGCGCTCGCACTGCCGCGATCATCTTCTCCCTGGGCGCGAACGGGAGCGCCTCCACCCATGGCGCCTTCACCCCCACGCCGGCTGTGCCGCCGGAGAGCAGCTGCGCGACCATCTGCACCAGCAGCGTCGTGCCGGACTTGCCCCAGCTTGCGACGATGATGTCGCTCGCACGCAACGCAAGCTCGTTCCAGCGTGTGGAGTCAATGATTCGGGTGCGGACTTCGCGCTCTTTCATGGGTCTGTCATGCCGTCCTTAGCCGCATCGTAACGGGCTTTGCGCAGTTTCACGTAGCCATTCGCCGGGTATACACGCAAGGCTGCCTATTGCGTTTCGATGGCAAGAGGACAATCCTCGCATCGTCCTGAAACCTGAAGAGGTCTGTATGGCCGGCTTGCCTTCACGTACCCGGATCGCCCTGGTTTGCGGTATCACATGCCTTGCGCTGAGCGCCTGTGTGGTCACTCCGGCCCCCGGTGGGTTCTACGTCGGGCCGGCCGTCGCCGCCCCTCCGCCACCGGCGCAGGCGGAGTACTACGGAGCCCCGCCTGCCGTGGGCTACGTCTGGATTGGGGGCTACTGGAACTGGGTGGGCGGCCGCTACGTGTGGGTCGGAGGGCACTGGGCGCCGCCGCATCCGGGGTACCGCTGGGAAGCGCGCCGCTGGGTGCGCACGCCGGGCGGATGGCGCATGGCGGGCGGTCGCTGGGTACCGAGGTAAGAAACTGAGCCACGCTGGCGCTGGACGGTCTGCAAGCTTGGGATGAGCGAGGCACCCCCGACTTCTCGGCGGCGCGAGCGGGGACGCGCCGCTCGCAGCACCGGTCCGGCGCTCACGCCCCTCCCCAAGCTCGTGAACCCATGGCCGCCGCTCGAGATCCTCACGGCCGAGCAGGTCGAGCGGATCCTCGCTGCTGCTTTCAGGGTTCTCGAGGAAGCGGGCATCGAGATTCGCAGTGCCGCCGCACGCGAGGTGTATCGGCGCGCCGGCGCGCTCGTCGATGAGGCCACCCAGCTCGTCCGCCTCGGCCGCGATGTCCTCGAGTCGCACCTGGCACTGGCGCCCCAGCGCTTCGTGCTGCATGCGCGCAACGCCAACCGCCACCTCCACGTCGGAGACAACGTCGTCAACTTCGGCCCGGTCACCGGTGCGCCGCACATCAACGACCGCGAAGGAGGACGGCGCTACGGCGACATCGAGGCCTTTCGCAACATCCTGCGCCTGACTCACGCGCTCGGCATCCTGCACTGGCAGGGCGGTATCGTCGTGGAGCCGGTTGATCTGCCCGTGGCCACGAGGCATCTGGCCATGTACCAGGCTCACATTCAGTGCTCCGACATCGTGTGGGCGGCGCGCGGCATCGGAGGTGTGCAGGCCCGCGATGCGATCGCGATGTCGGCGATCGAGCACGGGTGCACCATCGAGGCACTGGCATCGCATCCGACGCTGATGTCGGTGACCAACGTCAACTCCCCGCGACGTGTGGACGAGGAGATCCTCGACAACATCATGATCATGGCGCGCCACGGGCAGTGCGTGGTGATCACGCCGTTCACTCTGATGGGTGCCATGGCGCCGGTCACGCTCGCCGGTGCCCTGGTGCAACAGACCGCCGAGGCCTTGAGCATCGTTGCGCTCTGCCAGATGCTGCGTCCGGGCTCGCCTTGCGTCCTGGGAGGCTTCACCTCCAATGTCGACATGCGCACCGGATCCCCCGCGTTCGGCACGCCCGAGTACGTCCATGCCGTGCTCGCCGCGGCACAGATCGGCCGCCGCTTGAAGCTTCCGGTGCGCACCAGCGCAGTGAACGCCTCGCCCGTCGTGGATGCGCAGTCGACCTACGAGACGGCATTCTCGCTGCAAGCGGCCATCGCAAGTCACAGTCACCTCATCAATCATGCGGCGGGGTGGCTCGAGGGGGGACTCTCCGCATCTCTCGAGAAGATCATCGTCGATGCCGAGTTGCTCAGGAACTGGGCGGAGTTTCTCAAGCCGGTGAGCTTCGATGAGGATGACCTGGCGGTCGAGGCGATCAAGGGCGTCGCCGCCGGCGGGCATTTCTTCGGTGAGTCGCACACGCTCGCACGTTACGAGCGCGCATTCTATCGGCCGCTTCTCTCGGATTGGTCGAACTTCGAGAGCTGGAGGGATGCGGGCAGTCGCAACGCCACCGAGCGGGCGACCGGCATCTGGAAGAAGGTGCTCGCCGAATACGTGCCGCCGCCGCTCGATCCGGCCATCAAGGAAGCGATCGACGATTACGTCATCCGGCGGACCCGCGAACTGAGCAGCGCGCCCTGACGCTCGATGAGCGAGTGGATCGCCAATGCGCGCATGTACGCAGTCACTCGCCCGCTCGAGGAGGTCTGGCGCACGCTCCTGCAGCGCATCGCGGAGGACGCCGGTGTCGCGCTCACATACGTACCCTATCCCGCGCCCGCGCCGCTGGAGTTGCTCTGGACTCGCTCCGACCTCGGCGCGGTGCTCATGTGCGGATACGCGATCGCGCTGCAGATCGCACCTGTCATCCCGATCGCTGCGCCCATTCCGCGAGCTTCGTGGGCCGCGGGCCGGGCCGTTTACCGCTCCGACCTGATCGTGCGCGACTCCGCGCCGTACCTGCGTCTGGAGGACACCTTCGGCGCGCGCGCGGGATGGACGGTCAGTCATTCCCACTCGGGCTTCAACGCCTTCCGTCACCATCTGCTCGGGTTCCGTACGCCGGAGAGGCCCAAGCTCTATCGGGAGATGCTCGGCAACCTCGTCACTGCGAGAAATGTGCTCGACAGCGTGCGCGACGGACGCATCGATGTGGGGCCGCTCGATGCGTACTGGCACCTGCTCATCGCGCATCACGCGCCCGAGCTGGTCGCAGGCGTGCGCACACTCGCATCGACCGCGCTTGCTCCGATGCCGCCGTTTGTCGCCGCGGCAGGAGCGCCCGAGGCGATGGTCAGGCGGCTGCGGACGGCTTTCCTGCGCGCATCCGGGCGCCCGTGGTTTGCGCCGCTTGCGGAGCCCCTGCTGCTCGAGGGATTCAGCGCGTCGAGCGAGGCGGACTTCGCGCCACTGGCCGAATGGGACCGAGCCGCGAGGGCTCGAGGCTTCGATCAACCTGCCTGAGTCAGGTCCCGCGAGCCGGTACGCGCCCCGTCGGATGGGTCATCACGTCGTGGACGCGAAACAGATAGCGGCGCGCCACATCGAAGTACGTCGAGTAGACCAGGCCGCCGCTCAAGGCGAGCAAGCGCTCACGCTCGCGCCGGTACAGCGCAGCGCAGCGATACCAGGGGACGCCGGGTGATTCGTGATGCAGCAGGTGCAGATTGTTGAACAGAAAGAGCGGCCCCAGGATCCACGAGCGCTCGACGGTTGCGATGCGCTGCGGAACCGCCGGACTTGCGCGATGCTCGGCGAAGGAGCGAATGAGCTGAATCGCATTGGCAGGAACCACCATGGCCACGAAGTAGAGCCACAGCGGAATGCCGCACACGAGCGTCAGCCAGAGAACGATCGGAACGCACCAGATGAGATGCTCGAGCCAGGCGGTGCGCACACCCGGCTCGCCGCGCAAAGCCGCGCGCAGGTCGATCCAGATGGAAAGCCAGATCCGCCAGATCGAGCCGATCAGGATCCGCCCGGCGAGAGTGTGCTCGGCACGCACGAACGCGCGGCGAACCGGACTCAGGCGTGCCCACTGCTCGGGCTCCCAGTAGAACGACTCGGGATCGTCGACGGGATCGGTCAGCCGCTCGTCACGATGATGGGCGTGGTGGGTCTGCCGATAGCGGTCGTAGGGCATCCACAACGACAGCGGGACCATCCCAAACAATCGATTGAGCTTTCTCCAGCGCGTGGGATGGCCGTGCACGATCTCGTGCTGCAGCGAGCTGTGCAGCGTGATCAACAGCGCAGCCAGGGGCGCCACCAGGACGAGCGACCAGTCCTTGTACTCGCGCGTGATGGCGAGCCACCCGGCGTAGGTCGCAAAGATGAGAAGAAGCGTAGGGAACTCGACGGGCGGTACCGGGGAGGTGCGAGGTCGCGGATAGTCGTTACTGACGGAGCTCATGAGCCTCGGAAGTTATGGTTGATCGCCCCACGTCGCAGTATGGAATAAAGCTCTGCTACGGCCTACGTTAGCATGTTAGTGGATCTCTGCATCGCACCCCATGACTTAAGTCGCTGTTTCTCATTCGGAGCGCACCGTCCCGCAAATCCGCCGCTCGAGCACCACCATCCCATCATAGAGGAGGATGGCCATCAGCCCGGTCGCAAGGCCCCCTTGCAACACGAACGCGGTGTTGCTGGACAGCAGGCCGGCGATGATCACCTCCCCCAGGCCCTTGGCCGCCACGGTGGAGCCGAGCGTCGCGGTCCCCACGTTGATGACGAGGGACAGGCGGACCCCCTCAAGGATGAGCGGCATCGCCAACGGCAACTCGACCGAGAAGAGCCTCTGGCGTGCACTCATCCCCATCCCGCTCGCAGCCTCGAGCACCGCCGGCGGACAGGTCTGGAGGCCGACGATCGTATTCTCGAAGATCGGCAGCAGACCATACGCAAAGAGCGCAATGAGCGTGGGCACCTCCCCGAAGCCGACCAGCGGGACGGTGATGGCGAGCACGGCGACCGGGGGGAAGGTCTGGCCGATATTCACGAGGGCACGCGAGAGCGGCAGGAATTCCGCACCGCTCTGCCGGGTGACCAGGATGCCGAGCCCCGCCGCGACCAGGGTACTGGCTGCTGCGGCGCAGCATACGGTGGCCAGGTGCCACAGAGCGAGCATCAGCAGATTGCCTTGGTCGTAGATGGCCGGGGCGCCCGGGGGGGCGAGCGGCGCGAACAGCGGCGCAAAGCTCTGCGGTGTAATGAGAAATGCCGCCAGAACCGCGAGCACTGCAAGGCGCAGCAGTGCCGCCGCAGCGCTTGCCATCAAGTGGGCCGCCCGCGGGCGAGAATCGCGGCGACCGTGAGATGCCCGCGCAGCTTTCCCTCGGCATCGACGACCACGGCGGACTCCGCGCCGCCCCATAGAAGCACCGACAGCGCATCGCGCAGGGAAGCCGTTGCCGCGACGGTTGGGCCCTGCGCCGTGCCCGGCAATGCCGCCTCGCCCGCCGTGGTGAGCGAGAGCAGCCGAATGGCGCGGTCGGCCAGTCCCGTCATGCGCGACACGAACGGATCGGCCGGATGGGTGAGCAGGGCAGCGGGCTTGTCGTATTGCAGGATTCTCCCCTGGCTCATCACGGCGACCTGCCCGGCCAGGCGGAAGGCCTCATCCATGTCGTGCGTGACCAGCACGATCGTCGTGCCGAAGCGCCGCTGAATGCCCAGCAGCTCCTCGTGGGCTTTCCCGCGGGTGATCGGATCGATCGCGCCGAAGGGCTCATCCATCAGCAGCACCGCAGGCTCGGCTGCCAGAGCGCGTGCGATCCCGACCCGCTGCTGCTGTCCTCCCGAGAGCTGATGCGGCAGCGCATCGGTGAATCGGGCGGGGTCGAGCTGGAAGAGCTCGAGCAGCTCGCGGACGCGGGTGCGCATGCGCGCCTTGTCCCAGCCGAGAAGTCGCGGCACGGTCGCGATGTTCTCGGCGACCGTGCGATGAGGGAACAGTCCGTGACCCTGGATGACGTATCCGATCCGTCGCCGCAAGAGATGCGCGGGCTCGAGTGTCGTGTCGCGCCCATCGATGAGCACCCGCCCGCTCGTCGGCTCGACCAGGCGGTTGATCATCCGTAGCAGGGTCGACTTGCCCGAGCCCGAGGTACCGACCATCACGGTGATGCAGTTGCGAGGGATCGTCAGGGACACCTGGTCCACGACCGTGACTTCCCCGTACTGCTTGGTGAGGCTCTCGACGACGATCATGCGCGTGTCCGGCTGACCACCTCGACGACCGCATCGAGCACCACCGCGGCCGAGAACGCGAGCGCCACCGTCGGAATCGCCCCGAGCAGGACCAGATCGATTGCGGTTTGCCCGATTCCCTGAAAGACGAAGATTCCAAGACCGCCGCCCCCGATGAGCGCGGCGATGGTCACGAGTCCGATGTTCTGCACGAGCACGATGCGGATTCCGGTGAGAATGACGGGCAGAGCGAGCGCGAGCTCGACCCTGGTCAGGATCTGCCAGCGTGTCATCCCCATGCCGCGCGCGGCCTCGACCGCCGCCGGGGATACACGCCTGAGGCCGGTGACCGTGTTGGCGACGATGGGAAGCAACGCATACAGGAAGAGCGCGAGCGCGGCAGGAGCCGCGCCGATTCCGCTGATGCCGATCGCTGCGGCGAGAGGGACTGCGGCTGCGAGCGCCCCGAGTGGCACCATCAGGATGCCGAACAGCGCGAGCGAGGGAATGGTCTCGATGAGATTGAGCGTGCCCAGGATGCCGGATCGAAGGCGCGGCACGCGGTGGCACAGAACCCCCAGGGGAAGTCCCACCAGCACGGCACCGGCAACCGAGCCCAGGGCGAGCTCGACATGCTGGCGGGCCTCGCGCCCAAACCGATCGGCATTCACCGCGTACTCGCGCATGATGGAAAGATTGTCGAAGGCGCCGTGCGAAAGCGCAGCGACGACGACCCCGATGAAGAGCGCGAGCAACGCAACGCGCAGGCCCGGGCCGGGGCGCAGTCGCGTGATCGCATCGGTCAGCATCAAGGTGAGAGCCAGCAGCAGCACCCAGAACCCCATGCCCGCGGCAACGCGCACGACCTTGTTTCCGGGCGGCGTGAGACTGCTGGCGGCGGCTGCAACGGCGATCGCCACCGCAACCAGGCCGACGAGCGCGGCCGCGAGCCGCAAGCGTGCACTTGCGACGAGGATCGCAACCAGTGCGACCGCCACCAGGATTCCCACCACCTCGAGCCCCTGCGGACCGGGCAGCACTTGCAGCAGCCCACGCGGGTCACCGGGAACGATGCGGTTGGCTTTGAGGTCCACGAACGGCAAGAAGACGAGCGCGACGACGCCCGCGGCCGAGAGAAGCGCGCCCAGCCGGTCGGGCCCATGGCTGCGCAGCGCGGGGCTCACCTGAGCAACCCCTTGGCCTTGAGGTAATCCGCCGCAACGGACTCGGTGGACTCTCCGTCCACCTGCACGCGCTCGTTGAGCTGCTGCAGAGTGGCCCGGTCGAGACTCTCCATGATCGGCTTCACCAGAGTTGCGATCTGCGGATAGGCGGCCAGCACCGCGGCGCGAATCGTGGGCACGGGCGCGTAGACCGGCTGGTCGTGCCGGTCGTCCTCGAGCACGCGCAGGTTTGCGGCAACGATGCCGCCGTCGGTGCCGTAGACCATGGCCGTATTGGTGCCGTTCGTGCCGGCCGCGGCGGCCCTGATCGTCGCGGCGGTCTCCCCGCCGGCGAGCACGATGAGCTGGACGGACTTGAGGGTAAAGCCGTACGTCCTTTCCAGCGAGCGCAGCGTTCCGGCGTTGGCGAACTCCGCCGAGCAGGCGAGTACGACCTTGCCTCCTTCCCTGACCCACCTCGCAAAGTCGCTCATGGTGCGCAGGTGATAGGTCCTGGCCGTGTCGTCCCGGACCGCGAGTGCCCAGGCATTACTGGCCGGGGCGGGCGTCAACCACACGATCCGGTTCGCCGCATAGTCGAGCCGGGCGCCGAGCTCGTAGCCCTTGCGCAGATCCTTCCAGGCCGGGTTGGTCGGAATGTTGAAAAAGAGCCCCGCGTTTGCGGTGTACTCGACGTACAGATCGATGGCTCCGGAGAGCAGTGCCTTGCGAACCACCGGCGTCGCACCGAGCCTCATCCGGTCCACCGTTTGAATACCATGCGCCGCGAGCACCAGGCGGATCATCTCACCGATCATCGCCGATTCGTCGGAGAGCTTCGAGGAGACCACCACGGGCGCCCGCGCCGGAGAGGCCGGAACGGCAGTGGGCTTCGAGGCTGCCGCCAGGGCCGCTTGCATCGACCAGGCAAGGGCGAGCCCCGCAGCGAGACACACGGACCTGGGAGTTTTCATTCGCCGCCTATTATGATGGCGGGGCAAGAGAACTTGGATGCCGAGATCAGACCCTTTCCGTGCGGGCGTGCGGGGAATATCGAGCGGACGCTACTCCGGCTGGCGGCTGCTTCTCGAGGGCCTCACCGGGCAGCGGGGCTGGTCGCGCGCCTGGAGCAAGGCGACGCCGCGCACGCGCTACCGCGTGGTCATCGTGGGCGGCGGAGGCCACGGGCTTGCCACCGCATTCTATCTTGCAACCGAGTACGGGATCAGCGACGTGGCGGTGCTCGAGAGGGGACCGATCGGCCTGGGCAACGTCGGGCGCAACACGACGATCATCCGCTCGAACTATTTTCTGCCCGACAATATCCGCTTCTACGAGTTCTCGCTGAAGCTGTGGGAAGGGCTCGAGCGAGCCCTCAATTTCAACGCGATGGTCAGCCAGCGCGGCACTCTCAACCTCTTCCACACCGAGGCACAGCGCGACCTCTTCACCCGCCGGGCGAACATGATGCGGCTGCTGGGCGCCGATGCGGAGCAATTGAGCCGCGAGGCGGTGAAGGAGCTCGTGCCGCTCGTGGACCTCGACAACGGTCGCTATCCGATCCTCGGAGGATTCCTGCAGAGGCGCGGCGGGACGGTACGGCACGATGCGGTCGCCTGGGGCTACGCGCGCGCAGCCTCGCAGGCGGGCGTCGATATCGTCGAGCACTGCGAGGTGACCGGCATCCAGCGCGAGGGGAACCGGGTGGTGGGGGTCGAAACAACGAGCGGCCCGATCGCCGCCGACACGGTGTGCCTGGCGGTCGCCGGCCACTCCTCACGCCTCGCGGCGATGGCGGGCCTGCGCCTGCCGATCGAAAGTCATGTGCTGCAGGCGTTCGTGAGCGAGGCGGTGAAGCCGATCCTCGATGTCGTCATGACCTACGGCGCTGGACACTTCTACGTCAGCCAGTCCGACAAGGGCGGCCTGGTGTTCGGCGGGGCCATCGATGGGTATAACTCCTACGCCCAGCGCGGCACCCTGCCCATGGCGGAGGAGGTCGCGGCGGCGGCGGTGACCCTGATGCCGGGAGTCGCGCGGCTGAAGGTGCTGCGGCAGTGGGGCGGAGTGATGGATATGACGATGGACGGCTCGCCGATCATCTCCAAGACCCCGCTCGAAGGCCTGATTCTGAACGGCGGCTGGTGCTACGGAGGCTTCAAGGCCATTCCGGCCGGCGGCATGACCACCGCGCATCTCATTGCGCACGATGCTCCACACCCGGTGGCGGCGCATCTGAGTCTCGACCGCTTCGCTCGCGGGTGCACGTTCGATGAGCGCGGTGCCGGTCCGTTTCCTTACGCGCACTAGGCACGAGGGACGATGCTTCGCATTCGATGCCCCTGGTGCGGCGAGCGCGACGAGACGGAGTTTCGCTACCGCGGCGATGCCTGGCGGCCCCGGCCTGCAGCGGATGCTGCGCTCGCCGAGATCAGTGCCTACGTTTACGAGCGCCTGAATCCGCACGGCTGGCATCAGGAGTGGTGGCTGCACGTGGGAGGCTGTCGCAGGCTCCTGCGAGTCGTGCGTCACACGGTGACGCACGAGATTCACTGGGTGGGGGCGCCACAAGAGCAGCCCGCAATGCCATCGCAGGGGCAGCCCTGATGCGAGGTCCCGCCCGCGTCGCCCGTGGTCTGCTCACCGCCTCGGGCCGTCCGATCGGCTTTCGGTTCGATGGACGTCGCCTGCAGGGCCTTGCGGGTGACACGCTCGCCGCGGCGCTGCTCGCCAACGGCGTCCGGCTGGTCGGCCGCAGCTTCAAGTATCACCGACCTCGCGGGATCGTCACTGCCGGGCCCGAGGAGCCGTGCGCGCTGGTCGATGTGATCGGCGCGCAAGGTCGCGAGCCGAACCATCCCGCAACCACATTGCTGCTGCGGGAGGGTCTGGTCGCCGAAAGCCAGAATCGCCGGCCATCGCTGCGCTTCGATCTCATGGCGCTCAACGATCTGGTGGGCCGCTTCCTGCCGGCGGGTTTTTATTACAAGACGTTCATGGCGCCGGAGGGGGCTTGGGAGCGGCTCTACGAGCCGCTCATCCGCGGCGCTGCAGGACTCGGGCGGCTTTCTGCTGTGGTGGGCGATCACGCCGAGCCCGCCGAGACCGTGCACGAGCATGCCGATGTGCTGGTGGTGGGAGCAGGGGTTGCGGGCCTCCAGGCGGCGTACGTTCTGGGGGCGAGTGGCCTCAGGGTCATGTTGCTCGAGCAGGATGTCGTGCTCGGCGGGGGTGCGCTGCTCGATGCGCGCTGGACCGCCTGGCGCGAGCAGACCTGCGCCCAGCTCGCGAAGCTTGCAGAGGTCTGCTGCCACACCGCGACCACGGTGCTGGGCGCTTACGGCCAGGGAGTCTTCGCCGCGCTGCAGTCTCTGTCGCCCGAGGAGTCGGTCCGATTCGGTGGCTTGCGGGAGCGACTGCGCATCATCCGTTGCCGCCGCGTGGTGCTTGCAACCGGTGCGCTCGAGCGGCTGATCGCCCTCCCCGGGAACGATGTTCCCGGGGTGATGCTGGCCGGCGCCGCACTCAAATATCTCAGGCGCTACGGCATAGCGGTGGGTCGTCGTCCCGCCTTCTTCCTCAACAATGACGAGGCCTACGAGTCCGTGTTCGCACTGATCGGCGCCGGGGTTCGTTGCGCGGTGGTGGTCGATCCCCGCGCGAGCTCGCCCGCTTTCGAGCGGGCGGCTACCCTGGGCGTCGACGTGCACGCCGGTGCGACGATCGATGCGGTGCTCGGCCGGCGCTCGGTGCGTGCGGTCAAGGTGCTCGAGGGAAACGGACATCGCCGGGAGATCCGCTGCGACTCACTGCTGCTCTCGGGTGGATATTCCCCGGCGACCTCGCTCGCGAGCCAGCTCGGGGCAGGCCTTCGGTGGGAGGACAGGATCGCAGCCTTCATCCAGGATCTGCCCGATGCAACCGGGCAGGTGGTCGGCGCGGCGCGTGGGGTGTTCGGCCTTGCCGCGGCGGTGCGCGATTCGGAGCGAGCGGCCCGTGCGATCGCGGCTGGGCTCGGGCGAGCGGCGGGCGATGCGGGCCCCGGGCCTGGGGCGGCGCTTCCAAGCGATGCTGCGGGAGCGCCGATCGCTCCCATCTGGGAGATTCGTGGCGAGGGCAAGGCGTTCGTCGACCTGCAAAACGATGTGACGGCCGCAGACATCCGGCTGGCGCATCGCGAGGGCTACGAGCATCTCGAGCACATGAAGCGCTACACGACCCACAGCATGGCGACCGATCAGGGCCGGATCGGCGGACTCGTGGGCAGCGCCATTCTGGCAGAGGCGCGTGGAGTCCCCGTCTCGCAGGTCGGGCGGCCGAATCCGCGTCCCTTCACCGAGCCCGTCCCGTTCGCCACGCTCGCGGGCGGGGAGGTTCGCGAGCATTTCAAGCCCAAGCGCCGCTTGCCGCTGCATGAGTGGCACGTTGCGGCGGGGGCCACATTCGTGGCGAGCGGTCTTTGGCTGCGCCCGCTGGTCTACTCGCGCGACTCGGGCTGGGAGCCCGTGCTGCAAGAGGCCCGTGCGGTGCGCCGCGGTGTGGGGATCACCGATGTGTCGACGCTGGGGAAGATCGACGTGCAGGGGCCCGATGCGGCGCGCTTCCTCGACTTCATCTACGCGAACACATTCTCGACGCTGCCGATCGGTCGGGCCCGCTACGGGATCATGCTGCGCGAGGATGGCATGCTGCTCGATGATGGGACCACCTCGCGGCTGGGGCCGGAGCACTTCCTGGTCACCACCACGACGGTGAATGCCGCGGCAGTGCTCGAGCACATGGAGTTTCACCTCCAGGCGAGCTGTCCGGGGCTCGATGTGATCCTCACCGACGTGGGCGATCAGTGGGCGCAGTTCGCCGTGGCAGGGCCGCGCTCGCGCGAGGTTCTCGCGCGCGTCGTCGAGGGCCTCGATCCGAGCAACGACCGCTTCTCGTTCATGGCGGCTGCAGCGGCCCGCGTCGCGGGCATTGCCGGCCGGGTGTTTCGCATCTCCTTCTCCGGTGAGCTCGCCTACGAGGTGGCGGTTCCCGCAAGCCACGCCGGCGCTGCCTGGACGGCCCTTCTCGAGGCCGGGCGATCGCTCGGCATCGTGCCCTACGGTCTGGATGCGCTGAACACCTTGCGAATCGAGAAGGGTCACATCACGAGTGCCGAGCTCAACGGCAACACGAGCGCGCAGGACCTCGGCTTCGAGCGCATGCTGAAGAGGCAGGGGGACTTCATCGGGAGAGCGCTCTCGCAGCCCGCCGCGCGCGGGCCCGCGGATCGCCTGCAGCTCGTCGGAGTGCGTCCGCTCGATCGCTCCAGGCGGCTGCGCAATGGCACGGTCCTCGTGGATCCCCAGGCGCGCTCCACCCTTCTGGGCTACGTGACCTCCTGCACCCCTTCGGTCGAGCTCGAGGGCTGGGTCGGCCTTGCATTGCTCGCGGCAGGCCGGCAGCGTATCGGCCAGCGACTGCTGGGGAGCTCCCCGTTGCACGATGAGACCACCGACATCGAGATCTCGAGCCCACACTGGATCGATCCGGAGAACGCCCGTGTCCGGGGATGAGGCCGTTGCGCTCGGCTCCTGCAGCCTCGACATCGTGGAGATCGCCGCGCTGCGCGGGCGCGCCGGGGCTCTCGAGCGCATCGCTCAAGATCGCGGCGTGCAGCTTCCACCGCTCGGGCACGCATCCATCGCGCGCGAGGCCATAGCGCTTGCCGTGCGTCCCGAGCGCTGGCTGATTCTCACCCCGCCCGCGGCAGCCGGCACTGCAGCCGAGGCGTGGGGCCCGGCTTGCTCCGGGGTCGCCACGGCGGTCGATCTGTCCTGTGGACTTGCCGCGCTGCATGTGGTCGGCTCCGCCGTGCCCCAGGTGCTGGCCAGAGGGTGCCGGCTCGATCTGCACCCGCAGGCATTTCCGGCGCAACGGACTGCGGCCACGATGATGGCGCAGGTTTCGGTCATCCTCGCCGCACTTCACTCCGGATGGCTGCTGCTCACGCCATCCACCACGGCGCGCCACTTCCAGGAGTGGCTCGCCTCCGCCGCGCGGCCCTTCGGGTTGAGAGCGCTTGCCGGCCTCACGATTTTCGAGAGGGCTTCATGAAGAATTCCGCGCGCGCCGTGGTGATCGGGGGAGGGGTGGTCGGAGCGAGCGTGCTCTATCACCTCGCGAAGATCGGCTGGAGCGATGTGCTGCTGCTCGAGAAGAGCGAGCTCACCTCCGGGTCGACCTGGCATGCGGCCGGTGGCATGCATACGTTCAACGGCGAGGCGAACATCTCGCGCCTGCAGAAGTACACCATCGACCTGTATCGCGAGATCGAGGCGCTCTCGGGGCAATCCTGCGGCCTGCATCCCAACGGGGGGTTGATGCTCGCTGCAACCCAAGGCGAGCTCGACAGCCTGAAGCTCATCTGCTCGCGAGCGCGCTACCTCGGGATGCACACCGAGATGGTCTCGCTCGAGGAAGCGAAGCGGCTGAATCCGCTCGTCGATACCAGCTACTTCATCGGTGCGCTGTGGCGCACCGATGGGGGTCACTGCGATCCCTCGGGCACGACTCACGCCTATGTCAAGGCTGCCCAGAGGCTCGGGGCCTCCGTCGAGCGCTTCACCCGCGTGCTGTCGCTTGCCGCGCGGCGCGACGGAACCTGGGACGTGGTCACCGACAAGGGCACGGTCCACGCCGAGCACGTCGTGAACTGCGCGGGCCTCTGGGCGCGCGAGATCGGGCGCATGGTCGGCATCGAGCTGCCGGTGCTCGCCATGGAGCACCACTACCTCCTGACGGAGGACATCCCCGAGCTCCAGGGACGCGAGCGCGAGTTCGTCAACACCACCGACTATTCGGGCGAGATCTATCTTCGCCAGGAGCGCCGTGGCGCGCTGATCGGAACGTACGAGCCGCACGGGGTGGTGTGGTCGCCGGTGGCGACCCCGGATGACTTCTCCATGCAGCTCCTGCCCGATGACTTCGAGCGGCTCGCACCCTACTTCGAGGTCGGCTTCGAGCATTTCCCGGCGCTCGGCCGGGTGGGAATCAAGAAGGCGATCAACGGTCCGTTCACCTTCGCTCCCGACGGTAATCCACTGGTGGGACCGGTGCGTGGCCTCAAGAACTTCTGGGTCGCCTGCGCAGTGATGGCCGGCTTCAGCCAGGGCGGGGGCATCGGCTTGGTGCTGTCGCGGTGGATGGCCGAGAACGATCCGGGCCAGGACATCATCTCCATGGATGTGGCGCGCTTCGGCGCCTTCGCCACGCCCAAGTACACCTCGCTCAAGGTGCCCGAGAACTATGCGCGGCGTTTCCGGCTGGCCTATCCGAACGAGGAGCTTCCTGCAGCCCGCCCGGTGCGCCGCTCGCCGATCTACGATCAGCTGCGCGCAGCCGGTGCGGTGATGGGCGCGAACTTCGGGCTCGAGCACGCCCTGTGGTTCGCCCCGCCCGGCGTCCCACCGCTCGAGACCCCGACCTATCGTCGCTCGGAAGCCTTCCCCGTCGTGCGTGCCGAATGCCAGGCCGTGCGAGCAGCCGTGGGTCTCTACGAGACGACCAACTACGGGAAATACGAGGTCGTCGGCAGGGGGGCGCGCGCCTGGCTCGATCGGGTGCTTGCATCGCGCATTCCGCGGCTGGGCCGCATTGCCCTCGCTCCCATGCTCGGTCCCGCGGGGCGAATCATCGGCGACTTCTCGGTCGCCTGTCTCGCCGAGGACCGCTTCATGATCGTGGGATCGGGCTTCGCCGAGGAGTTTCATTTGCGCTGGTTCTGGGCCTCCGACCCACCCCCCGAGGTATTCGTGCGCTCTGCCGCCTCGACGCTCTGCGGGGTGTCGCTCGCCGGACCCCGATCGCGCGAGCTGCTGCAGAGGCTCGTGCGCGTGGATCTGTCACCTGCGGGGCTCAGGCTCTTCGACGTGCGCGAGACGGCGGTCGGCTTTGCGCCGACGATCCTCTCGCGCGCCGGATTCACCGGCGAGCTCGGCTACGAGCTCTGGACGACCCCGGACTACTTCGCGTCACTTTTTGATGACCTGCGCAGCGCCGGGCAGGGACTGGGTCTTCAGCTCTTCGGCGGACGCGCCCTGTCCTCGCTGCGCCTGGAGAAGGGCTACGGCTCTTTCAACAAGGACTTCCGCCCGGACTACAGCGCTTGTGAAACCGGTCTCGATCGTTTCGTCGATCTCAAGAAGACCGATTTCGTGGGGCGAGCTGCCGTGCTGGCCGAGCAAGCGGCGGGTCCGAAGCGCCGGTTCGTCGTGATGGAAGTGGCCGCCGGCGATGCCGATGTGGTCGGCTACGAGTCGATTCTCAAGGAAGGCGCGGCGGTGGGCTACGTGACCTCCGGCGCCTACGGCCACTGCATCGGCAAGAGCCTCGCCGCCGGCTACGTTCCCACCGCGCTGGCCCGCGACGGCGAGCGCTTCGAGATCGACATCCTGGGTGAGCTGCGCGCGGCG
Organism: Steroidobacteraceae bacterium; assembly: GCA_035524075.1. Classification (GTDB taxonomy): domain Bacteria; phylum Pseudomonadota; class Gammaproteobacteria; order Steroidobacterales; family Steroidobacteraceae; genus JASHUC01. Next base: position 104,025 of record DATKPP010000067.1, read on the forward strand.
ACCGTGCGGCTCGCACCGCTTTACGATCCAGAGGGCTTGCGGCTGCGCAGCTGATGCCGGGCGTTGCGCGGGTGGGCGAGCATCCGTGGTGGGAGCGCAGGTGGTGCTGCGTCCTACCTGAATGCATCGAGTATCGCGTTGAAGGTTGCGCTCGGGCGCATGGCGCGCGCGCAGCGCGCCGGATCGGGGTGGTAATAGCCGCCGATATCCACCGCCGAGCCCTGTGCGGCGGCGAGCTCGGCGACGATCTGCGACTCGTTGCGCCCCAGCTGATCCGCAAGCGGAGCAAACCGCGCGCGCAGCCTTGAATCCTCGGACTGCGCGGCGAGCGCCTGCGCCCAGTAGAGCGCGAGATAGAAGTGACTGCCGCGATTGTCGAGCTCGCCCGTGGCGCGCGAGGGCGAGCGGTCGAATTCGAGAATCTTGCCGTTGGCGACATCGAGGGCGCGTGCCAGGCAGGCAGCCTGCGAATTTTGAGTCTTCGCCGCGAGGTCCTCGATCGATACCTGCAGCGCGAGGAACTCGCCGAGGGAGTCCCAGCGCAGGTGGCCTTCCTCGAGAAACTGCTGGACATGCTTGGGTGCGGAGCCGCCGGCGCCCGTCTCGTAGAGACCGCCTCCGGCGAGCAGCGGGACGATCGAGAGCATCTTGGCGCTCGTGCCGAGCTCGAGGATCGGGAACAGATCGGTGAGATAGTCGCGCAGCACATTGCCGGTGACCGAGATCGTGTTCTCGCCGGCGCGCAGACGCTCGAGCGTCAGGCGGATCGCGGCGACGGGCGAGAGAATGCGAATGTCGAGGCCCGAGGTGTCGTGGTCGGCCAGATAGCGGCGCACGCGCTCGATCACGTTGCGGTCGTAGGCGCGCTCCGGGTCGAGCCAGAACAGAGCGGGCGATCCGCTCGCCCGGGCGCGAGTGACGGCAAGCTTCACCCAGTCACGAACGGCCAGATCCTTGGTCTGGCACATGCGCCAGATATCCCCGCGCGACACCTCGTGGCGCATGAGCACGGTACCGCGCTCGTCCACCACGCTGACCGTGCCGTCGGCGGAGATCTCGAACGTCTTGTCGTGTGAGCCGTATTCCTCGGCGGCCTGCGCCATGAGGCCGACGTTGCTCACGTTGCCCATCGTCGGCACGTCGTAGGCACCGTTTCTCTGGCAGTCCTCGATGACCGCTTGATAGATCCCGGCGTAGCAACGGTCCGGAATCATCGCCTTGATGTCGTGCAGCTTGCCGTCCGGCCCCCACATGCGCCCCGATGCGCGGATCGCAGCCGGCATGGACGCATCGATGATGATGTCGCTTGGCACGTGCAGATTGGTGATCCCACGATCGGAGTCGACCATCGCAAGCGGCGGGCGCCGTGCGTAGGTCGACTTGAGGTCGGCCTCGACGGCCTGGCGCTCGGCCTCGGGAAGGGCCTTGATCTTCGCATAGACATCGCCGATGCCGTTGTCTGGATCGACACCGAGCCTCTTGAGAAGGTCCGCGTGCCTGGCGAAGACCTCCTCGTAATAGACGCTCACCGCGTGGCCGAACATGATGGGGTCCGAGACCTTCATCATGGTCGCCTTGAGGTGCAGCGAGAGGAGCACCCCTCTTGCCTTGGCATCCTCGATCTGGGCACGGTAGAAGGATCGCAACTCCTCGCAGCGCATGAAAGTCGCAGCCACAAGCTCGTCGGGCAGGACGCGCACGGAGTCCTTGAGGATGGTGGTCTTGCCCTGTCGATCCTGGAGCTCGATGCGCAGCGTGCCGCCGCGCGCGATCACCGCCGATTGCTCGTTGGCGTAGAAGTCACCCTCGCTCATGTGCGCAACATGCGTGCGCGAGTCGGCCTTCCAGGCGCCCATCGAATGGGGATGACGCCTTGCGTACTGCTTCACAGCGTTGGCGACGCGACGATCGGAGTTCCCCTCCCGCAGCACCGGATTGACGGCGCTGCCGAGCACCTTGGCGAAGCGCGTCTTGAGCTTCTTCTGCGGCTCCTGCGTGGCCTCCTCCGGATACTCCGGAACACGCAGGCCCTGCGAGCGCAGCTCTGCGACGGCGGCCTGGAGCTGCGGCACCGAGGCACTGATGTTCGGCAGCTTGATGATGTTCGCAGCGGGAGTCTGGGCAAGCTCGCCGAGCTCGGCCAGATCATCCGGCTTGCGCTGAGCGGCGGAGAGCTCTTCCGGGAAATTCGCGAGGATGCGGCCCGCGAGGGAGATGTCGCGCGTCTCGACCGTGATGGAGGCGGCGTGGGCGAACGCCTGGACAATGGGCAACAGGGAATAGGTGGCCAGCGCGGGGGCCTCGTCGGTGAGTGTGTAGATGATCTTGGCCTCGGGCATGGCGATCCTTTGCGAGGGGACGAGCGCGTGCGGCCGCTCGGGGCGGCCAGCCTGATCGGCTCGCTTCAGACGAGCGAGGCGCGGTAGAGCACGAGCAACTTGCTCCAGGCGCGCTCGGCGTCGGGCTTGTTGTAGATCGGCTTGCCATTCTGCAAGGGCATGTCCGGCACGCACCACCCGTGGATGCTCCCCGGATAAACCTCGACTTCCGCCTGTTGACCGAAAGCCTGTCGCAGCTTGTCCTTCGCATCGGGCTGGCGCATGTCGTCGCTCGCGGCGATCGCAATGTACAGGCGCGCCTTGATCTTCGGGGCGAGCAGGTGGGGGCTGTCGGGCTTGTCGGTCACGAGGCCCCCGCCATGGAAGGTCGCTCCGGCTCCCATGCGCTCGGGCACCTGCGCGCAAGTCTTCAACACCGGCGGACCCCCCATGCAGTAGCCCTGGGTGCCGAGCTTCTTGGCGCGATCGACCTGCGGCTGCGCGTCGAGGAAGGCGACGTGCGCCTGCGCATCGCGCTCGATGGCACCGGGCGCGTTCATGGGGCCGGTCCACTGCTGGATCCTCGCGCGCGTGGCAGGGTCGCTGAAGCTGAATGCGGCGATCTCGGGCTCGGTGATCACCGGGGATTTCTGGGTGCGATAGAAGGGATTCGGTACCAGCACCGCATAGCCTCTCGCCGCCAGGCGTTTGCCGATTGCGCGGAACGTCGGACGCAGCCCGAAGATGTCGGTCCAGATGAGCACGCCCGGATGGGAGCCCGAGGCGGGGTGGAAGAAGGCGGCATCACAGGCGCCATCGGGTGTCGTGACGCTCACGTCGGTCTCGACCACGCGCGCTTCGGCGGCCGCGTCGGGCCCGGCCGCAGCGAGCAGCCCCACCGCGGCCGACGCGGCGACGAACTCGCGACGCGAGGATCCGGTGGAGGCGGTTTGATCAAGCCCGCGATCGTTCTGGTCGTTACCCATATCATTCCCCTTCTGCGTGGTCTTGAGCCTGACGAATGTGGTGTGTCGGGCGCGAGACTGTAACGAATTTCTTCGCCGGATCGAAGCATGGTACGTTCTGTGCTTCAGCTCGGCACCTCTCCCAACCAAGAAGAGCGAGGCATGGCCAGCGAAACTCCCGAGGGCCTCGGACCGCATCCGGGCGCCATGCAGCCCGCTGCGGACCCCCCTCCAGCGCATTCCGGCGGCCCTGGCTGGCGAGCCTACTGGGCACGGCTGCGCGCCGACCGGCGCCTCGGCGTGGCTTCCGGGGTCGTCGCGCTGCTGCTCATCCTCTTGATCGTGTACATCATTCACGCGCTCTCCAGGAGCAAGCCGCCCGCGCAAGCTCCTGCCGCGGCCATCACCGTGGCGAAGTCGAGGACCGGCAGCATCGATATCTATGTCGACGCCCTGGGCACGGTGACTCCGACCTACACGGTCACCGTCTACAGCCAGATCACAGGCACGGTGATGGCGGTGCATTACCAGGAGGGGCAGATGGTCCGCAAGGGCGAGCCCCTCGTCGAGATCGATCCTCGGCCCTACGAGGCGACGCTGACGCAAGCCGAGGGCACCCTCGAGCGCGATCGCGGGATTCTCGCGCAGGCGCGCATCGATCTGGGAATCTACCAGGCGGCCTACGCCCGCAACGGCATCGGCCGGCAGCAGCTCCTGGATCAGGAGCAGATCGTGGTGCAGGACGCGGGGACGGTCAAAGCGGACGAGGGGACCGTCGCCTACGACCGTGTGCAGCTCGCCTACTGCCACATCGTTGCCCCCATCGCCGGCCGCGTGGGCCTTCGGCTCGTGGATCCGGGGAACGTGGTCTTTGCCGGGAGCAGCTCCACGCTCGTCGTGATCACGCAGCTGCAACCGATCACCGTCGTGTTCCCCGTGTCGGAGGACGATCTGCCGGAGGTGCAAACGCAGCTGCGCGCCGGACGGACGCTGCAGGTGACCGCCTTCGACCGGACGAACGACCATGCCCTCGAGAGCGGCACGCTGACCTCGCTCGACAACGTCGTGGACACGACGACCGGCACCGTGCGCTTCCGGGCGAAGTTCGCCAATCCCGACCTCGCGCTCTTTCCGAATCAGTTCGTGAACGCACGGCTGCTGGTGAGCACCTTGAAGGATGTGACGCTGGTGCCCACCCCGGCCGTGCAGCACAACGGCAACGCCGCGTTCGTGTACGTCGTGCGGCCCGACAACACCGTTGCGACCCAGGCGGTGACGACCCCGGCCTCCAATGAGCAGGACACCGCCGTGCAGGGACTGGCCGCGGGAGTCACCGTCGCGACGAGCGGGTTCGACCGCCTGGAGAGCGGCGTGCGGGTCTCCATTCGACCGGGCACACCCGCCGCGACCTCATCGAGCTCCTCCTCGAGCGCTCCATGAGTCCCTCGAGGCCTTTCATCGTCCGTCCCATCGCGACGGCCTTGCTGATGGTGGCCATCTTCCTCGCTGGCGGGGTTTCCTATTTCCAGCTGCCGGTCTCGGCGCTCCCGGAAGTGGATTACCCGACGATCCAGGTGCTCACGTTTTATCCGGGAGGGGGGCCGTCGGTCGTCGCCTCGACCGTCACGGCGCCTCTCGAGCGGCAATTCGGCGAGGTGGCGGGGCTTACGCAGATGACTTCCACGAGCGCGCCCGGCGTCTCGGTCATCGTGATGGAGTTCGATCTCAGCCTCGACATCGATGTCGCCGAGCAAGAGGTGCAGGCGGCCATCAATGCCGCACAGAGCTACCTCCCGGCGGATCTGCCGACCCCGCCGGTCTACTCGAAGACCAATCCGGCCGATGCGCCGGTGCTCACGCTCGCCCTGACCTCGAGCGAGATGCCGCTGTCGCAGGTGGAGGACCTGGCCGACACCCGCCTTGCGCCGAAGCTCTCGCAGATCACCGGCGTGGGACTCGTGAGCATCTCCGGTGGCCAGAAGCCGGCGGTGCGCATCCAGGCGAACCCGACGGCGCTCGCCTCCTACGGGATGAATCTCGAGGACCTGCGCGATGCGCTCCTCGGCACCAGCCTCGATTCCGCCAAGGGAAACTTCGACGGCCCGGCTCTCGACTACACGATCAACGCGAACGATCAGCTCGCCACCAGCGGCGACTACAAGTCGGTGGTCGTCGCCTACCGCAATGGCGCTCCCGTGATGCTCGGAGCGGTGGCGCGGGTGGTCGATGGCGTGGAGAACAACGAGCTCGCCGCCTGGCAGAACGAGACGCCCGCCATCCTGCTCAACATCCAGCGCCAGCCGGGGGCCAACACCATCGAGGTCGTCAATCGCATCGAGCAGTTGCTGCCCTCGCTCGAATCGGGCCTGCCGCGCGCGGTGCACGTCGCGGTGGTGACGGACCGGACCACCTCGATTCGTGCATCGGTCCGGGATGTGGAGTTCGAGCTGATGCTCGCGGTTGCGCTGGTGGTGATGGTGATCTTCCTGTTTCTGCGCAGCGTTGCGGCCACGATCATACCGAGCGTCGCGGTGCCGCTGTCGCTGATCGGCACCTTCGGCGCGATGTACCTGCTCGGCTTCAGCCTCAACAACCTCGCGATGATGGCGCTCACCATCTCGACCGGCTTCGTCGTGGACGATGCGATCGTGATGATCGAGAACATCTCGCGCTTCGTCGAATCGGGCGAGCGGCCGCTGGAGGCGGCGCTCAAGGGTGCCGAGCAGATCGGCTTCACGATCATGTCACTGACCGTGTCGCTCATCGCCGTGCTGATTCCGCTGCTGTTCATGGGCAGCATCGCGGGCCGGCTCTTTCGTCAGTTCGCCCTGACGCTCGCGGTGACGATCCTGCTCTCCGCGTTCGTTTCGCTGACGTTGACGCCGATGATGTCCGCGCGGCTGCTGCGGCGCGTCCCCGAGGACGAGCAGGGGCGCTTCTATCGAGCCTCCGAGCGCGTGTTCCAGCGAATCGTCGCCTTCTACGGCCAAACTCTGACGGTGGTCTTGCGGCACCAGCGTCTCACCTTCGCGCTCGCAACGGTCATCGTCGTGTTGACGGGGATCCTGTACATCCTCGTGCCCAAAGGCTTCTTTCCGGTGCAGGACACCGGGATCATCCAGGGAATCACCCAGGCCGCCGGCTCCACCTCCTTCGGCTCGATGGCGCGGATGCAGCAGGCGCTCACGCGGGTGGTGCTCGCGGATCCGGCCGTGCAGAGCGTCTCCTCGTTCATCGGTGCCGATGGGACCAACACGACGCTGAACAGCGGGCGCCTGACCATCATGTTGAAGCCGCTCGCGCAGCGCGGCATCTCGGCGATGAACGTAATCCGGCGTCTTGGGCCGAAGCTCGGGCAAGTTCCCGGTATCAAGCTCTACATGCAGCCGGTCCAGGACCTGACGGTGGATGACCGGGTGAGCCGCACGCAGTACCAGTACACGCTGGAAGACCCCAACCAGAGCGAGCTTGATTCCGCGGCGCATGCCGCGCTTGTGCAGCTGCAGAAGCTGCCGCAGCTCGCCGACGTGGTGACCGATCAGCAGCTCGACGGCGTCGCGACCGAGCTGGTGATCGACCGGGCGACGGCCTCGCGCTTTGGGATCACGCCCGAGACGATCGACAACACCCTCTACGATGCCTTCGGGCAGCGCCAGATCAATACCCTCTACACCCAGGTCAACCAGTACCACGTCATACTCGAGGCGGATCCGCGCTTTGAGCGCAGCCCGCGCGCTCTGGATCACATCTACATCCAGTCCTCGCTCACGAGCGGCACCTCCTCCGCAGCGACGCCCAACACCGCAGGGTCCTCCTCCGGCGCAGGCTCCGGAGTCACCTCATCCCCCGGGAACGCGCTGCTCGCCGTCTCCGCCACCAGCGGCGTCTCCGCAGCCCCCGCGACGACCTCCGCGCTCAACTCCACCGCGCTCCCCACGGCATTGGCCTCGGGCTCGAGGGCGACATTGGCACTCTCGACGGGTGCCAACGCGCAGGCTGCGAGCACCGTGATCGGCGGCGCTGCGACGACCGCGCGCGTGGGGAGTCCATCGACAGCGTCGGCCGGGGGAGGGGGCGGCGCGGGCGCGGCGGGCGCGGCGAGCACCGCGACGTTGCAGACGCCCGTTCCCTTGAGCGCCTTCACGCGAGTGCGCACCCGCAGCGAGGCGCTCGCGGTCAACCGGCAGGGGCAGTTTCCCGCAGTGACCCTCTCGTTCAATCTTGCTCCGGGATACTCGCTCGGCCAGGCTCTGGATGCGATGGACCGGGTGATCGCCGGACTGAAGCTGCCGGCGAGCGTCATCTCCAACTATCAAGGCACCGCGGCCGCCTACGAGAGCTCGCAGGCGAACGAGGGCTTGTTGATTCTCGCCGCTCTGATCACCGTGTACATCGTGCTCGGAGTGCTCTACGAGAGCCTCATTCACCCGCTCACGATTCTCTCGACGCTGCCGTCGGCGGGCATGGGCGCGTTGCTCGCGCTGATGGTCACCGGCCAGGAGCTCGATATCGTCGGCATCATCGGCATCATCCTGCTCATCGGCATCGTGCAGAAGAACGGGATCATGATGGTCGACTTCGCGCTCGAATCCGAGCGGATGGAGGGCAGGCCGGCTCAGGAGGCGATCTACCAGGCCGCCCTGCTGCGCTTCCGCCCCATTCTGATGACCACGCTCGCTGCGCTCCTGAGCGGCGTGCCCCTCGCGCTCGGCACCGGCATCGGATCGGAGCTGCGCAGGCCGCTCGGAATCGCGATGGTCGGGGGGTTGCTGGTGAGCCAGCTGCTCACGCTGTACACGACGCCCGTCATTTACATCTTCTTCGATCGCGTGGCCGAGCGGCTCGGCCGCGGGCGCAGACGCCCGAGCGCTCCGCAGCCCGAGGGCTGGCTGGCATGAACCCCTCGCGGCTCTTCATCGAGCGGCCCATTGCCACGGCATTGCTCACCTTCGCCGTGGCACTGCTCGGCGCGACGGCCTTCTCCGTGCTGCCGGTTGCGCCGCTGCCGAACGTGGACTTCCCCACGATCAGCGTCGCGGCGTCGTTGCCCGGTGCGAGCCCGGACATCATGGCCTCCTCGATCGCAACACCGCTCGAGCGGGAGTTCGGACACATCGCGGGGCTCACCGAGATGACCTCCTCGAGCTCGCTCGGCAGCACGAGTGTCACTCTGCAGTTCGATCTGAGCCGTGACATCAACGGCGCGGCGCGCGATGTGGAGGCCGGGATCAATGCGGCTCGCAGCTACATGCCCGCGAACCTGCCGGCCAATCCGAGCTACCGCAAGGTCAACCCGTCGGACTCGCCGATCCTGGTCCTGGGACTGCAGTCCGACACCTACGACGTGCCGACGCTCTACGACGAGGCCTCCACGGTGCTCGAGCAGCGCATCTCGCAGATCTACGGCGTGGGAGAAGTGCAGGTCGTCGGGGCATCGCTGCCCGCGGTGCGCATCGAGCTCAACCCCAACCAGCTCGCGAGCTACGGCATCGGTCTGCCCACCGTGCAGCAGGTCCTCGCCGGGCAGAATGCGAACCTCGCGAAGGGCCAGTTCTCGAACGGGAGCTCGATCTCGGACATCGTGGCCAACGACCAGATCGTGAAGGCCGCCGACTACCGGCCGCTCGTGATCGGCTATCGCAACGGGGCTGCGGTGCGGCTCTCCGATGTGGCCGAGGTGATCGACTCGCAGCAGACGGTGCGGCAGGCGGGCTTCCTGAACGGCAAGCCTTCCGTCAACATGCTGATCTTTCGCCAGCCCGGCGCGAACATCATCTCGACCGTCGATGCCGTCAAGGCGGCGATTCCTTCGCTCGAGGCGACGATTCCCCGGGGCGAGCATCTGGTGACGATCCTCGACCGCTCGCTCACCATCCGCGCCTCGGTCTCCGATATCGAGCGCACGCTTCTCATCTCGGTCGGCCTGGTGGTGCTCGTGGTGTTCGTGTTCCTGCGGAACTACCGGGCAACATTCATCCCGGCGGTCGCCGTGCCCGTCTCCCTCGTGGGGACCTGCTCGATCATGTATTTGCTCGGCTTCTCGCTCGACAACCTCTCGCTGATGGCGCTTGCGATCGCCAGCGGCTTCGTGGTGGACGACGCCATCGTGGTGATGGAGAACATCTCGCGGCACATCGAGGACGGACTCACCCCGATGCAGGCGGCGCTGCGCGGCGCACAGGAGATCGGCTTCACGGTGCTCTCGATCAGTATTTCCCTCATCGCAGTGTTCATTCCCATACTGCTCATGGGAGGCATCATCGGGCGTCTGTTCCGTGAGTTCGCGCTCACGCTCTCGAGCGCCATCCTGGTGTCTCTGGTGGTCTCGCTCACGACCACCCCGATGATGTGCTCGCGCGTGCTTCTGCCGGCGAGCGCCACCCGGGACCGCCCGCACGGTCGGCTGTACCTCGCGAGCGAGCGCATGTTCGAGGCCGTGCTCGGGGGTTACCGCCGCAGTCTCGGCTGGGCGCTCGACCACCCGGCGCTGATCTTCGGGGTGTTCCTGGTGACGCTGGCATCGAACGTGTTGCTCATCGCGAAGATCCCCAAGGGGTTCTTCCCGCAGCAGGACACCGGTGCAATCCGTGGCGGGATGGAGGGCTCGCAGGATGCCTCCTTCTATGCGATGCGCGGTGCGGTCGAGCAAGCTGTCCGGATCATCAAGTCGGACTCCGCGGTGCAGAACGTCATGGGCTTCACCGGTGGACAGGGCGCGACCAACAACGGCTTCGCATTCATCGCGCTGAAGCCGCTCGATGAGCGCAAGGTCAGCGCGGAGACGGTCATCGACCGCTTGCGGCCGCGGCTTGCGCACGTCGCAGGAGCGCAGACGTTCCTGCAGGCGGTACAGGACATCCGCATCGGGGGCCGCCAGTCGAATGCCGAGTATCAATATACCCTGCAAGCGCAGAGCACCCAGGAGCTCTCGAGGTATGGCCCGCAGCTGCTGGCTGCGCTGCGCAAGGCGCCTGGGTTCGCCGATGTGAACACCGATGCTGAGAACAACGGTCTGCAGGCGCTCCTGACCTACGACCGGCCCACGGCCGCGCGTCTCGGGGTGACGCCGGCCGTGCTCGATCGCACGCTCTACGGTGCGTTCGGCCAGTCGGAAGTCTCCACCATCTACACTCAGCTCAATCAGTACTACGTGGTGATGGAGGTCGCGCCGCGCTACTGGAGCTCCCCGCAAGGGCTCAACAGCATCTATCTCATCCCCGGGTCGGCGCCTGGCTCGGCGGCGGTGCCCCTGTGGTCGGTCGCGCAGTACGCCCCCTCGACCGCCCCGCTCGTCGTGAATCACACCGGGCTCTTTCCCTCCGCGACCATCTCGTTCAATCTGCTGCCCGGCTACTCCCTGGGGCAGGCGACCCGCGAGATCGATGCCGCACGCCAGAAGCTCAACATGCCGCAGTCGGTCCATGGCGAGTTCTCCGGCACGCTGCAGGCGTTCGAGGACTCGCTGACCACCGAGCCGTACCTCGTCATCACGGCGATCGTTGCGGTCTACGTCGTGCTCGGCATGCTCTACGAGAGCCTCGTCCATCCGGTGACGATCCTCTCGACGCTCCCGCCGGCGAGTGTCGGGGCGGTGGTTGCGCTGCTCATCAGCGGATCGGAGCTCGATGTGATGTCGATCATCGGGATCATCCTGCTCATCGGGATCGTGAAGAAGAACGCGATCATGATGATCGACTTTGCGCTCAGCGCCGAGCGCGAGCAGGGCAAGAGCACGCGCGAGTCGATCTTCGAGGCCTCGCTCCTGCGCTTCCGCCCCATCATGATGACGACGATGGCGGCGATCTTCGGCGCGGTGCCGCTCGCGGTCGGCTCCGGCATGGGTTCGGAGCTGCGCCGTCCGCTTGGGATCTCCATCATCGGGGGGCTCCTGGTGAGTCAGGTGCTCACCCTCTACAGCACGCCGGTGATCTACCTGCTGATGGACACGTTGCGTCTGAGAATCCGGGGGCACCGCGACGGGAGCGCAATCGCAAATGCATGAGACAGGCAAGCTCGTGAATCCTGCGGGCCGGTGCTTGCTGCTGCCTGCAATCGCTCTGGGGCTGCTCGGGGGATGCGTCGGACCTGCATATGTGCGTCCCCCGGTCACGACACCCCAGACCTTCAAGGAGTCATCTGCCGGAGCCTATCGGACGGCCGTCGCCGGCACCTGGCGGCCAGCGCTTCCGCGCGACACGAGGCTCAAGGGCAAATGGTGGGAGATCTTCGGCGATGCGGAGCTCGATGCGCTCGAGGAGCAGCTCGATATCAACAATCAGAACATCGCGCAGTACTTCCAGAACTTCATGGCTGCGCGGGCCCAGGTCCACGAAGCACGCGCGAATTATTATCCGACCCTGACGGCTGCGCCCTCGTACACCAGGAGCCACCTGCCGAGCACCGTGGCTGCGGGGGCATACGCCGGCACCACCGCAGGCGCCACCGGTGCCGGGGCCACGGGGGCGACCGGCACCGGCGCTGCGGGGCTCGCGGGCACCTCCTGGGAGATCTCCCTGCCATTTGACGTCTCCTGGGAGCCCGATCTCTGGGGTCGTATTCGCAACACGGTGCGTGAGTATCGTGCTGCCGCGCAGGTGAGCGCGGCGGATCTCGAGAACGAGCGGCTGACGGAGCAGGCCGACCTCGCCGAATATTACTTCGAGCTGCGCGGTCAGGATTCCCTTCAGGACCTGTACAACCGCATGATCGCGGCCTACCGCGAGTCCCTGCAGCTCACCCAGGCCCTGCACGAGACCGGCATCGACAGCGACGAGGACGTGGCGGAGGCGCAGGTGACGCTCGCCGGCGCGGAGGCGAACGCCGTGGGAATCGCGACGAATCGCGCCATCTACGAGCACGCCATCGCCATGCTGATCGGCAAGCCCGCCTCGAGCTTCTCCATGCCGGTCAAGGCTCTGAGCACCTCGGTGCCTGCCATTCCCGTGGGCGTTCCCTCGCAGCTGCTCGAGCGCCGCCCCGATGTGGCCGCGGCCGAGCGCACCATGGCGGAAGCCAACGCGCTCATCGGCGTGGAGACCACGGCCTATTTCCCCACGCTCGATCTGACGGGAAGCGGCGGGCTCGAGTCCGCAGTTCTCTCGACGCTGTTCACGGCACCCGCGCGGTTCTGGACCCTGGGCGCATCGGCTTCGGAGACCCTCTTCGACGCGGGCCTGCGCCGCGCGACGCTGGAACAGTACACCGCCCAGTACAATGCCGACGTGGCCGCGTACCGGCAGACCGTCCTCACTGCCTTCCAGCAGGTGGAGGACTACATCGCAACGCTCAGGATCAGCTCCGAGCAGCTGATCAGGCAGAGATCGGCGGTGAGCGCCGCGCAGCGCTATCTGAACATCGCAAGGGGGCGCTACGAGACTGGCCTCGACCCCTATCTCGATGTGATGACGGCTGAGAACACGTTGCTCGGCGATGAGCAGACGGAGGTCACCCTGCAGGTGAGCGAGCTCACCGCTGCGGTGGAGCTGATTCAGGCGCTCGGCGGCGGCTGGGATGCCAGCCGCATCTCCTCCTCCGGAGGATGATTCACGCAACCGCGCCGTGCGGGATGCTCAGAAATGCAGAGAGATCCCGCCGATCAGATGCAGCGTCGTGACGCGCGTCTCGATGCGCGTGTCGGGATCGAGGCTGAGGTCGACACTGCCCGCGTCGAGCTTGCTTTCCACCAGCAGGCCCACGCGCAGATTGTTCGGCTGCCAGCGGGCCGGGAGCGTGTATTCGGCGCCGCCGAAGATCTGTCCACCGAGCCCGCCGTACTGATAGGTCTCATCCACGCCGACTCCGTCGATGATTCCATCCGCGTGGGGTGCGTAGGCAACCAGCCCGGCACCGGCGTGGGTCTGCCACGGGCCGTCGCTGAAGCTCGGATTCCAGCGATACTCTCCATTCAGCGATACGAGATTCACCCCGTGCGCGAGCTCCAGGCTCGTGATTCCCGTCTGCAAGCTCGTGTACGTATCGATCGGCTTGCCGTTCCACTCACCGCGCATCTTCGTCGTCTCGTTCGTCTCGGCATACATCTTGTAGTGCGTGAAGTCGAACACCGCGCCCACATGAGACACGGCCGCAGGAAAGTAGCTCAGGCGCACCCCGTAGTACGGGGCGCCGTGGCCGAGCGGGTGCGGTGCCCAGGAGACCAGATCGAAGTCGACATCCGTGTGGGTCTGAGGCTGGATGACGGTGAGATTGCTCGCGTAGGTATGGGAGTCGCCCATGTACAGCGTCGCGAGCCATTCGGCGCGCGCGCACGGGCAACAGCACATGAGTGCAAGGAGGCTCGGGTAGAGTGCCGATCTCAATAGAGACGCTCACAGTCAAGCTGGTCAGTATAACAAGTGGCACGAGCCGCGTACGACCTCGGTCTGGGGCGAGGCGTCAGCCGGGTGAGCCTCGGGACCGCCTCGTGCTGAGCGACTGGCATGTCCGATCGATCGTTCATCCGCAGCGAATCGTTCGCATCGCTGCTTCAGTCCCACGTGGCCGTCGTGGTGGGTCAGCCGGGTGATGAGATACTGGGCCTCGGCGGCTATCTGGCGCAGGTACCCGCGCCGCTCATCATTCATCTGACCGATGGCGTACCGCGCACCCTGTCCGAGGCGGAGCGCGCGACGTATGCAAGCCGCGAGGAGTACGCCCGCGTACGCCGGCGCGAGATCGATCGCGCGCTGGTCGCAGCGGCTGTCGCCCACGAGCGTCGCCTCGCGCTCTGCGAGGCCGACCAGCAATCCGTGTTGCACCTCGCGCAGCTCACGCGTGAGCTCACGCCGGTACTTGCAAGTGTGGCCTGGGTGATCACGCATCCCTACGAAGGAGGGCACCCGGACCACGACGCGGCGGCGTTCATCGTGCAGGCAGCATGCGCGCTGCTCGAGCGCGCGATCGGGCGTGCACCCGAGCGGCTGGAGTTTGCCTCGTATCACGCGCGCGCGGCCGAGATCGTGCGCGGAGAGTTCTGGCCGGACCCGGCCTGTGCGGAATCTGCGCTCACTCTCAACTGCGCACAGAAAGCTCGCAAGCTCGCGGCCCTCTCGAAGCTCCTCACCCGGCAGTCGCTGGTGCGCTCGTTTCCGATGGACGTGGAGCGGCTGCGCCCGGCCCCGCGCTACGATTTCACCGCTGCCCCCCCACCGGGCGTTGTGCTCTACGACCGCTTTGGGTGGGCCATGCGCGGTGACCTGTGGCGCCGCGAGGCGGCGCGCGCGCTGGCCGTGCTGGGGCTTGCTTCCCGGGAGCCGGGCGGCGACGCGCCGATCTCGATCGAGGCGCGCGTGCCAGAGCCGCTCATGGGCCCCCCGGTGCTTGCGACCCGTCCCGTGTAGGCGCGCGCGTCCCTTTTACGATATTGCGACGCACATCGCATCAAGCCACATAATTCTACGTCGATATAGCCCTGCGGAGAGATGCGCCGGCTTCTGCCGTAGCGCATCAGAGGGAGAGGCACGACCTCCTCGTCATGTCCACTGAGTGGATAGGGCTACTGGCTGATCATGGCATCGAATTCCTTGGCGCGGGTCGCGGGGTCTCTGGGCCGCCTGGTGGCGAGCCTGTGGAGGTGCGCGGACATGGGCCGGCAGCTCGAGGCTTTCGACCGCGTGCTGCCAATCATCGAGTTCGACCTGGAGGGTAACGTCCTTCGCGCGAACGAGAACTTCATGAAGGCCTCCGGCTACACGCGCGAGGAGCTGCGTGGGGCGCATCACCGGATGTTCGACGATCCCGACCACGTCAACTCTCCGGAGTACGCCGAATTCTGGGCTCGCATGCGCCGGGGCGAGTTCCAGACGGGGCAGCAGAAGAGAATGGCGAAGAACGGCCGCGTGGTGTGGGTCCAGGCGACCTACTATCCAATCCTCGGCGCGTTCGGGCGCCCCTACAAGGTCGTCAAGCACACGGTCGATGTGACCGAGCAGATGATGAAGGTGTCGGATGGCCTCGGGCAGCTTGCCGCAATCAGCAAGGCCCAGGCCGTGATCGAATTCGATCTGAACGGCACGATCTGCGCCGCCAATCAGAACTTCCTCACCATGATGGGCTATACGCTCGAGGAGCTGCGGGGCCGGCATCACGGTGTGCTGCTCGAGCCCGGCTCGCGCGAAAGCTCTGAGCAGCATGCGCTGTGGGGGCGGCTCGCGCGCGGTGAGTACGATGCAGGCCAGTACAAGCGCATCGGCAAGGGCGGTCGCGAGGTGTGGATCCAGGCGAGCTACAACCCGATCCTGGATGCCGCAGGCAAGCCGTTCAAGATCGTCAAGTACGCAACCGACATCACTGCGCAGGTGAACTTCGCCGAGCAGCTGCAACGCGCGGTGCAGGAGACTCAAGCGGTCGTCGCCGCGGCGGCCGAGGGTGATCTCACGCGGCGGCTCTCGGTCGAGGGCAAGACCGGCGAGCTCGCGACTCTGTCGCGCGGTGTCAACTCGTTGATCGTCGAGGTGACGGCGCTCGTTGGACACATCAAGGACGTGACCGGCGAGGTGCGCAACGGGGCCGAGCAGATCGGGAGCGGCAACGCCGACCTGGCGCGTCATGCCGACGAGCAGGCCTCGAACCTGAAGAAGGCGGCGGCGCTCATGGAGACCATGGCGAGCTCGGTGAGGGACACCGCGCAGAACGCCGCCCGCGCCAACGAGCTGGTCACTGCGGCCTGCGATCGCGCCGAGCAGGGAGGCGCCGTGGTGGGCTCGGCCGTGACCGCCATGGGCGGCATCAATGCCGCCGCCCGCAAGATCGCCGACATCATCGGGGTGATCGACGCCATCGCCTTTCAAACCAATCTGCTTGCCTTGAATGCGGCAGTGGAAGCAGCACGCGCGGGCGAGCAGGGACGCGGGTTCGCCGTGGTTGCGAGTGAGGTGCGAAACCTCGCGGGCCGCAGCGCCACCGCGGCCAAGGAGATCAAGGCGCTGATCCAGGACAGCGTGGCACGCGTGGGGGAGGGGAGCCGGCTCGTCGAGGAGTCGGGCCGGTCACTCGCCGAGATCGTGGCTGCGGTTCGCAAGGCCACCGACCTCGTGGCGCAGATCGCCACGGCAAGCCGCGATCAGTCGGCGGGGATCGAGCACGCAAGCCGCACCGTCATGCAGATGGAGGCGATGACTCAGCAGAATGCGGCGCTGGTCGAGGAGGCCGCCGCGGCGAGCGAATCGATCGTGGAGCAGGTACGTGCGCTCAATGCGATGGTTGCGGGCTACCGGCTGGAGCTCGAGGGTCCGAGCGCCGCGCACGAGGCGGAAAATGCCCCCGCCGCCGAGGACGCTCTGCAGGATGCCGGGTGAGCGTTATATACGCTCGGATATTTTCGCATCTAGACAGGCACTTATGATAGCGGTAGCCGCTTAAGTCCGCGCGCTTCATTTCGGTCGAAGCGGCGGCTAGACTCCGCGCCCGGGGGCGGATTGGCGGCCAAAGACCATCAAATCGGGCCGGCCTCTCGTCACTCGCTGCGGAGGCCTTCCATGAAGCGATGGATCTGGATTCCCATCATCATCATCCTCGCGGGTGTATTCGTCAGCTGGCGCGCGTTCTCCATGAGCGTTGCGCATCGACCGGATGTCCCTGCGACCCCGGAGATGGTGAAGCGCGGGGAGTACCTGGTCCGCGCAGCCGATTGCGTAAGCTGCCACACCACGACCGACCAGGATCCCTTCTCGGGGGGCCGCGAGTTCGATCTCGGCAGCATGGGGAAGCTCTATTCCCCGAACATCACCCCGGACAAAGAAACGGGAATCGGGACCTGGAGCGACGATGATTTCCGCGCGGCCCTACAGCTCGGCATCGGCAAGGGGGGCGTGCATCTGTATCCGGCCTTCCCGTACGCCTCGTTCACCCTGCTGAGCGACGATGACGTGCTGGCGATCAAGGCGTACCTCTTCAGCCTCAAGCCGGTCCACGCCGTCGCACCGCCGGATGCCATGCGCTTTCCGTACAACCAGCGCTGGTTGATGGCGTACTGGAGCTGGCTGTTCGATTCCAACCACCGGCTTGCGGACGATCCCGCGAAGCCTGCCAAGTGGAACCACGGCCGCTACCTCGTCGAGGCGCTCGGGCACTGCGGGGAGTGCCATACCTCGCGCAACTTCCTGCAGGCGGTGGAGCACTCCAAGGCCTATGCCGGGGCGATCACGCAGAAGTGGAAGGCATACGACATCACGCCCGACAAGGCGGCTGGCATCGGCGGCTGGTCCGACGATGAGCTCGTGAGCTACTTGTCGGTCGGCTTCGCACAGGGACACGGCCCAGCTTCTGGACCCATGGCGGAGGCGGTCTCGAACAGCCTGCGCTTTTTGCCCCCCACCGATATTCACGCGATCGTCGCGTACTTGCGCTCACTCGCGCCGATCCCGAGCGCGGTTCCGGCCGAGGCGCAGGCTGATGCGGCCAACGCCGGGTCCGATAATGGGTATGGGCAGCAGGTGTATGCGCGGGAATGCGCGAGCTGCCATCGCTTGAACGGGCGGGGCACCCAGAGCGCCTACGAGGCGCTCGGCGGCTCGGAGACCGTCACCGATCCCCAGGCCATCAATCTCACCCAGGCCGTCCTCTACGGGTCCACCATCGACACCGTCGATGGTCCTGTCCGCATGCTGGGTTTCGGAGGCGGACTCAGCGATGCCGACGTTGCGGCCGTGGTGAACTATGCCGCCCACCAGCTCGGCGGGCACTCACCGCATCTTACCCCTCAGGACATCGCCGCCCGGCGCTGATGCATCCCCCGGCGGCCGCATCTCCCCCCGCGGCCCCTGCACCGGGACGGTCGCGGACCGACCGTCCGATGTGAACTTACGCACCGCGGCGCACTCTTTGCTGTGCCTGCCCCTGCGCAGGTAGCATCCAGGGTACCAAGTCATGTCCAGGCGGCGATTCTTGCAAACGAGCGCGGCGGCGCTGTCGATGGCCGCAGCGGAAGCTTTGCTTCCGGCATCGCCGGCCGGCCGGCGCGTCGGTGTCAGCCGCCTGGGTCCTCCCCAGCCATTCGACTACGCCCGCCTGAAGGGGATGGCCCGGTCGCGGGCAGCGGTCGCTTACGCACCGCCTCCGCAGCGCTTGCCTGCCTCCGTCGCGCATCTGGACTGGGACCACTGGGAGGCAATCCACTATCGCGAGGACCGCGCGCTGTGGGCCGCAGAGGGGCTTCGCTACCAGATCCGCTTCGCGCATCTCGGATTTGCCGTCCTGAAGCCCGTGCGGATGTTTGCGGTCGAGGACGGACAGGCGCGCGAGATCGCCTACGACCCGACCATGTGGGACTACAGCCGCTCGGGCCTGGATGTCAGGCAGTTGCCCGCGAATCTCGGATTCGGGGGCTTTCAGGTCTTCTATCACACCGATCGCGTGCGGGACTGCGCCGTGTTCCAGGGCGCCTCGTACTTCCGGGCCGTAGACGGGGATATGCAGTACGGAATGTCCCATCGGGGGCTCGCCGTGGACACGGGCCTGCCGCGTCCCGAGGAATTTCCGGATTTCGTCGCGTACTTCCTGGAGCGACCCGCAAAGAGCTCGAATCTACTCACCGTCTATGGACTTCTCGATTCGCCGAGCGTGGCTGGCGCGTATCGATTCGTCATCGACGTGGGCGATACCCAGGTGTTCGACGTGGACGCAGCCCTGTATCCCCGCAAGGAGATCGAGCGCATCGGCATCGCACCCGGAACGAGCATGTTCTTCGTGGGGAAGAACCAGAAGAATATCTCCGAGGACTGGCGCCCCGAGATCCACGATTCGGACGGCTTGCAGATCGCAAACGGCGCCGGCGAATGGCTGTGGCGTCCGCTCATCAACCCGAGCGTGGTGCGCGTGAACAGCTTCCTCGACGACGGTCCGCGGGGCTTCGGCCTGATGCAGCGCGAGCGCAATTTCATCGCCTATCAGGACGATGGTGTGTTCTATGAGAAGCGTCCCTCGGCCTGGATCGAGCCCAAGGCCAACTGGGGCAAGGGCGCGGTGATGCTGGTCGAGATTCCCACGCACGATGAGACGATGGACAACATCGTCGCATTCTGGAACCCCGCCGAGCGGCCTCGCAGGGGTGAGGAGCTGCTGTTCGGCTACCGTCTGTACTGGTGCCGTTACCCTCCGGTTGCACCGCGGCTCGCCACCGTGGGTGCCACGCGCACCGGCATCGGGGGGGTGGTCGGGCAGAAGCGCACTCACTTCTCCTGGCGCTTCGTCGTGGACTTCTTTGGCGGCGACCTGCCCTTATTGACGGAAGCCGATCATGTCGTGCCGGTCATCTGGGCCTCGCGCGGCCACATCGAGATCACCTCCGCCCGACCGCTACGGCCGCTCAACGGCTGGCGCGCGATGTTCGATCTGGCGCCGACGGACCCGAGCATCGAGCCCATCGACCTGCGGCTGCACCTGGCCCTCGACGGCCAGGCGCTCAGCGAGACGTGGCTGTACCAGTACCAGCCGCCGCCTCCGGATCGGCGCACCTTCTAGGCGGGTGCTTACTTCTCCCAGCCGGTCTTCGAGTCGTAAGGCATCGTGAAGCCCATCGCCTCGATCTCGTGAATCTTGCCATCGTAGATCTTGAAGATGTGCGCCGCGGGCAGATCGAACGGCTTGAAGTTCATCGGAACCCGCTCGAGCCCGGGCACGCCGACGATCTTGACGAACTTCTGCGTCATCGGCTGACGGAACTGGGACAGTCCGAAGACGAGGCCCGTTTCCGGGTCGGCGATCCAGACGCGCCGCGGCTCGATGCGGGTGATGTAGTCGAACAGGTGCGTGTCGAGCTGCCGTGAGCAGCCGAATGCCCCGAGCGTCGCCATCGAGGAGGAGTTGCCGATGGGGGTGGTCGACCGCGCGGTGTTCGAGGTGGTCTGCATGCCGTTCTCGCGCCGCACGCAGTCGTCCGCGAACGGGGCGGCATGGCCGTTGCCCGTGACGAGCGCGGTGTAGTAGGAATACGCGATCTTCAGCATCTTCGCGCGAGGAGTGCGATCGGCCGGCGGCACGGTCGCAAGGAACGCCGGGCGCGGCGCCCGAAGGTTCGCAAGACTCGCCGGACGCAGCCCGCGAGCGATGAGGTGCTCCATCTCGGTGATCTTGCCGTCGTGGATCTTCAGGCGCAGCCCAATCTGGATGGGCTTGCCGCTCTCTTGCATCACGCCGATGAAGCCGACCTGCTCGGCGATGGGGTCGGGCACGTAAATCCTGAATGTCGTGGGCGCCTGTGAGGCGGTCTTCCAGAGCCCCTCGCCCGGCTGCATCGGAACCGTGTTCTCGACGAACTTCGCATCCTGGGCGATCGGGACACGCGTCGGATCGTGGAAGACGAGTGCCGCAAGGTAAGCATCGACGACCGCCTTCAAACAGGCGCGATCACAGTGATCGGGGATCGGGCTCGCACTGCCGCCCAGTGAGACCCCCATCGCAAGACAGCCGACGCCGATCAGGGCGCAGAGCCGGCCGACGAGCCTTGTTCGCATGGATTTCCCCTCTTTGTCTTCGTGTGGGTTGCGAGGCTAGCGCGCCATGGCCTTCAGGGAAAGTGCCCGTCCTGGAGTTATCGGCCGGGGGGGATGACAATGGGCGTATGCAGCTCGGGAGACTTGGCGTCTGGGCATTCACCGATGGCCTCACGGCCGAGGAGGCGGTCACGCTCGCCGGGCGGATCGAGCGCTGGGGCTATTCGACGTTCTGGATCCCGGAGGCATTCGGGCGTAATCCGTTCCCCTTCGCGGCCTGGCTGCTGGCTCGCACGGAAAGCCTGGTCGTGGCCACCGGCATTGCAAATATCTACGCGCGCGATGCTCTGGCAATGCGTGCGGCGCAGTTGACGCTCGCCGAGCAATCGAGCGGACGCTTTCTGCTGGGGATCGGGGTCTCGCACGAGCGTATGGTGCAAGAGGTGCGTGGCCACTCGTACGACCCAAAGCCGGTCAGCCGGATGCGCGCCTATCTGCAGCAGATGACTCAGGCCGAGTATCGTGCGCCGCATCCAGCAGAGCCACCGCCGATCGTGCTCGCGGCTCTCGGTCCGAAGATGCTGGAGCTGGCTGCGCGCATGGCCGATGGCGCTCACCCTTACAACGTAACTCCGGAGCACACGACGCAGGCGCGCAAGATCCTGGGACCGGGAAAGTGGCTCTGCACCGAGCAGAAGGTCCTGCTCGAGCGTGATCCCGCAAAGGCTCGTCACATCGCACGACAGGCCATCGGCTTCTACCTCACGGCGCCCAACTACGCGAACAACCTGCGGCGCCTGGGATTCGAGGATGGGGATCTCGCCTCGAACGGCTCGGACCGGCTCATCGATGCGCTGGTCGCGTGGGGCAGCATCGATGCGATCCGCGCGCGCATTCGCGAGCACTGGGATGCAGGCGCCGACCAGGTGTGCGTTCAGGCATTGAATCCGGATCCGGCACAGGCGCGCCGTCCACACGAGGAGGCGCTGGAGCAGCTCGCGGACCTGCGCTAGCGGGTAGCCCCGCCGGTGGATCCTTCCGGCGTCGAGGGCGAGCTTTCGCTCAGCGCATCGAAAAAATTCGGGCCGACCGGCTTGTGCGCGAGAATCTCCTCGCGCGTCAAGCCCTGGATCTCGTGCGGGAAGACCAGCCAGTGGTCGGTCTCATGCACGTAGTAATCCGGTACCAGCGTCGTACGCCGGCGCTTGGGCTTGTAGTACACCGTCGCGATTCGAATCCTCTCGGGCAGGTTGCGCCGGCAGCGCCGCCGCAGCTGCTCGATCACCGCCTCGAGGCTGCGGCCGGAGTCGAAGACATCATCGACGATCAGCAGCTCATCGTCGGCCTCCAGACGCGAGACCAGATAATCCGTGGCGTGCACCCTGACGCTGCGGTGCTCCTGATCGATGCCCGCGTAGAAGGAAGTGCGGATCGCGATGTGATCGGTATGGATCGAGTAGTACTCGAGAACCTCCTGCACCGCGATGCCGATCGGAGCACCGCCGCGCCACATCCCCACGAGGAACGTCGGGCGCATCCCACCCGCGACGACCCGCCGCGCGAGCTCCATGGCATCCCGCAACAGGGCATCCGCCGAGATGAACAGCTTCTCCACGGTGCCTATCCTGTCACATTCCGGTCGCCGACGGCTTCAGGTCACCATTCGGCGACATACACAAAGTCATCGGGGCAGGATGAGCTGCTTGCCGATGACCTGCCGATCCGCCAGGCGTTGAAGGGCCAGTGCCGTTTGCTCAAGGGGCAGCTGCCCACCCACCTCGGCCGTGAAAGGTTGTGCGGCGTGCAGCGCCAGGATCTCCTCGATGATGGCCTGAGCCGTGGAGGGCTCCCTGGCGAGTACGCCTCCGAAGCCGATCCCGAGCGCGGAGAGGTTCTTGAGCAGCAAGTATTCGGCTGGAATGCGTGGCAGCGAGCCGCTCGCAAATCCCACCACCAGGATCCTGCCGTGAGGAGCGAGGCAGCGCAGCGCCTCGTCGAAGAAGCCTCCACCCACGGTATCGAGTACCACATCCACCCCCGCGCCGCCCGTCAGGTTTGAGACTGCCGAGCGCAGCATGCCCGTCTGGTAGGGGATGGCGGCATGCGCGCCATGGGCCTGGGCAACGCGCAGTTTCCCGGCGGAGCCTGCGGCCGCGAGCACTCGTGCGCCCAAGCGAGCGGCGATGCCGACCGTCGCAATGCCGACCCCGCCGCCTGCGCCGCTGACCAGCACTGTCTCACCCGATTTGAGCAGCCCGCGGCTGAGGGCGTAGGCCGCAGTCCCATGCGCGACGACCAACTGTGCGGCAAGCTCGAGCGGCAAGCTCTCGGGGGCGCGAAAGATTCGCTCGGCCGACACGGCGACCTCCTCGGCGAAGCATCCGCCGCTCGCGGTTGCGCCCATCACCCGATCCCCGGGGCTCCAGCGGTCCACTCCCGGGCCCAGCCGCGTGATCAGTCCGCAGAACTCGACGCCCGGCACGAAAGGCAATGGCGGCTTGACCTGGTAGTGCCCCGCGACCATGAGGAGATCCGCGTAATTGACGCCTGCGGCGAGCACCCGCACGATGACTTGACCGGGCTCGGGCACCGGCGTGGGCCACTCCTCGATCGTGATGCCCTGGGGTGAGCCCAGCGCTCGGACCACTGCCGCTCGCATGATGTGCTAAGAGGAAGCAGTGCTCGCGCGCGCAGAGCTCGAGATGATCACAGGGTAGTCCGCGGCGGTCACGTTCGATTCGACCGGGGCAGGCTCGGGCAGGGTGCCGCGCTGCAGGATCATCTGCGCGCGCAGCCCCGGATGGTTGTCGGTGAGCTCGAGCGCCCCATCGTGCAGCTTTGCGATCGCCTGCACCAGGGAAAGTCCCAAGCCCACGCCGGGGGTTCCGCGGCTGACATCACCGCGATAGAAGCGCTGCGCCACCTTGGGCTTCTCGGCATCCGGGATGCCGGGGCCGTCGTCGGCCACGATGATGGCAATCGCACCATCGGCCTGCCGCAGCACCTCGACTGCGATCTTGCCGCCTTCGCCGACGTACTTGAGCGCGTTGTCGAGCAGATTGTTCACCGCCTGCGCGAGCAGCACACGATCGCCCCGCGCGAGGACGGCTCCGGGCTCGCGGAAGGAGATGTTCACGTTCTTGAGCTCCGCGGCCGGCAGATAGAACTCCACCGCCTTTGCCGCCAGGTCCGCCACGTCCACCTCCACGAAGCCCGAGCGGCGCATTCCGGCGTCGATCTCCGCAAGGCGCAGCAGCGCGTTGAAGATGCGAATGACGTTGTCCACGTCCGCCACCGCAGAATCGATCTCCTGGAACGTCTCGGCCGGCGCTGGTCGCGTGAGGGAGAGCTCCTCGAGCCGCGAGCGCAGCTCCGCAAGCGGTGTGCGCAGGTCGTGCGCGATGGAGTTGGACACGTTTGCGACGCCGTGGACCAGCTGCTCGATCTGCTCCAGCATTCGATTGATCGTGCGGGCGAGCAGCTCCAGCTCGTCCCCGCCGGAGCGAACCGGGAGCCGATGACTCAAATCCCCGCGCATGATGGCGGCGACGGTTTGCTGAGTGCTGTGAATGCGCGCGAGCAGGGCCTTGCGAATGAGGATCGCGCCGAGAAGTCCCGCCACCGAGAGCACCGCAACGGCGGCGGCGAGTCCTTCCCAGAAGCGCCTCTCGATCGGCGCGAACCGGTCGTCTCGGCCGACGAGGAGGTTGTATCCGCCGGGAAGCGTCGTGCGCACGACCGACACCCGCGTGAGCTGGCCGGCAAGCTCGATCGGCACGGAGTAGCTGCCAGGCTTCCGGGGCACCCCTTGTGGCCACGCGCGCAGATTTCCGGCCAGCGGGTGCAGCGATGCATCGGTGAGCAGCAGGATGCGCTCGCCGGCAATCTGCATGCTGACGCGCTCGCGGATGAAATCGGACAGCCCTTCCGGGCCCCGGAGCTTGAACACCTGCACGAAGCGCTGCGTGTCCTCCTGCAACAGCTCCACGCGAAAGTCCTCGACCGTGGCCTGCCAGGCGTAGCGCAGCGGGGCGGCAAACAGCACGAGCGCCGCGAATCCGAACAGGACGTAGCCGATCGCGAGCGTGACGGCTGAAGAGCGAATGACCCTGGCCACGGGAATCTAACAGCTCCTTCGCAGACTCGCGCGTGCGGCCGGTCGCAGCTGGCTAACCACCGGATGGCTCGAGCACCGGCTCGGCGCTGATCATATACCCGGCGTTGCGGACCGTCTTGAGCAGCGAGGGGGCCGAATCGACATCGATCTTCTGGCGCAGCTTGCTGATGTGCACGTCCACGACGTTGGTTTGCGGGTCGAAATGATAGTCCCAGACGTTCTCGAGCAGCATCGTGCGCGTGACCACCTGGCCGGCATGGCGCATGAGGTACTCGAGCAGCTTGAACTCGCGCGGTTGCAGCTGAATCGAGCGATTGTCGCGGGTGACCTTGCGCGACAGAAGATCCATCTTGAGGTCACCCACCTCGAGTGTCGTCTGGGTCGCATCCTGCCGGCCGCGCCGCGTGAGGGCATCGAGCCGGGCGAGCAGCTCGCCGAATGCAAAGGGCTTGGTCAGGTAGTCGTCGCCTCCCGCGCGCAATCCATTGATGCGCTCGTCCACGTCGCTCAGGGCACTCAAGATCAGGATCGGGGTGTGATTTCCGGCCTTGCGCAAGGCCTCGATGATCGTGAGGCCATCGATATTGCCGGGCAGCATGCGGTCCATGACGATCACGTCGTAGCGCTCGCTCGCGGCGAGGAACAAGCCGTCCCGGCCGTTGCCCGCATGGTCGGTCGTATGTCCCGACTCCTGCAGGCCCTTCACGACGAAGCGCGTGACCCGCTCGTTGTCCTCGACGAGCAGGACCTTCATGACTGCGCGTCCCCCCAGCTCGGAGCGACCTCGTCCGGCGCAGGCACGGCGGGGATCGGCAGCTCCAGGGCCGCTTTCCTGCGGTGGCCCATCAGCCAGCTGTTCAGGCGGTCGAGATACAGATAGATGACGGGCGTCGTGAAGAGCGTGAGTGTCTGGCTCAGGAGAAGCCCGCCCACCATCGTGTAGCCCAGGGGCTGACGGATCTCCGAGCCGGTGCCGGTCCCGACCGCAAGCGGCACTGCGCCAAGCAGCGCGGCCATCGTCGTCATCATGATCGGCCGGAAGCGCAGCAGGCATGCCTTGCGGATGGACTCCTCGGGCGATAGGCCCTCGTCGCGCTCGGCCTGCAGCGCAAAGTCCACCATCATGATGCCGTTCTTCTTGACGATGCCGATCAGCAGAATCACACCGATGAGCGCGATCACGGTGAAGTCGATGTGGAAGATGAGGAGCATGAGCAGCGCTCCGACACCGGCTGAGGGCAGCGTCGAGAGGATCGTGAGGGGGTGGATGTAGCTCTCGTAGAGCATCCCCAGGATGATGTAGACGACCACGATCGCCGCGAGGATCAGGTAGGGCTCGGTGCGCAGGGAGTCCTGGAACGCCTGCGCCGTTCCCTGGAAGCTGCTGCTGACGCCGGCCGGAAGCTGCATCGCCGCGGTGGTTCGCGCGATCGCATCGACGGCCTGGCCCAGCGCCACCCCCGGGGCGAGATTGAACGAGAGCGTCACCGCGGGAAACTGGCTCTGGTGGTTGATCGAGAGGGCCGCGGTGTGCCGGGTGTCGAAGCGCACCAGCTCCGAGAGCGGGACCATCTGTCCCGTCGCGGGCGAGCGCATGTAGATCAGATTGAGCGTGTCGGGACTGCGCTGCAGCGCCGGGCTGACCTCGAGCACGACGTGGTAGGCGTTCAGCTGCGTGAAGTACTGGGTGACCTCCCGCTGCCCGAAGGCATCGTAGAGCTCCTGGTCGATGGCTGCGGGCTGGATCCCGAAGCGCGCCGCCTCGTCGCGGTCGATGACGACCGACAGCTGGGTGCTGGAGTCCTGCTGGTCGGAGGCGACATCGGAGAGCTGGGGAAGCTTCTGCAGCGCTGCGAGCACGCGCGGGCCCCAGGCGTTGAGCTCATCGAGGTTCGCATCGGTCAGGGTGTACTGATATTGAGTGCGAGTCGCGCGGCCGCCCATGCTCACGTCCTGCACGACTTGCAGAAAAAGCGTGCCGCCCGGGATCCGTGCGAACTTCGCGCGCAGCCGCCGGATGACCTCATCGGCCGTCGCATGGCGCTCGCTGTGCGGCTTCAAGGCGATCATGCCGAAGCCGTTGTTGACCGGGCGCGATCCGCCGCCGAAGGCGACCACCCAGCCGGAGACCGCCGGATCGGCGGTGATCACGCGTCCGAGCTGCCGCTCGAGGCCGTCCATCTGGCTGAACGATACGTCCTGGGAAGCATCGGAGACGCCGTTGAGCATCCCGGTATCCTCCTGCGGGAAGAAGCCCTTCGGCTCCACCACATACAGCGCGATGGAGAGCGCGACGGTGGCCAGAAACACGGCGAGCGTCGCCCCCTGGTGCCGCAGCACGAAGTCGAGGCCGCGCGTGTAGAGCTCGCGCGAGCGCTCGAACGCGTGCTCGATCGCCCGGTAAGCGCGGCCGTGCTGCGCCGAGTGCTCGTTGCGCAGGAAGAGCGCACACATGGTCGGGGAGAGCGTGAGCGACACGAAGGCGGAGATGACGATCGTCGCGGTCACCGTGATCGCGAACTCGTGAAAGAGCCGCCCGACGATGCCGCCCATCAGCAACAGTGGGATGAAGACGGCGATGAGCGAGAGGCTGATCGAGATGATCGTGAACCCGATCTCGCCCGCCCCCTTCATGGCAGCCTCGTAAGCGCCCATGCCGCTCTCGACGTGACGGTAGCAGTTCTCGAGCATCACGATCGCATCGTCCACGACGAAGCCAACGGCGATGGTGAGCGCCATGAGCGATAGATTGTCGAGGCTGTAGCCGATGACATACATCGCCGCGCAGGTGCCGAAGAGCGACAGCGGTACCGTGATGCCCGGAATGACGGTCGCCCAGAAGTTGCGCAGAAAGAGGAAGATCACGAGCATGACGAGCGCGACCGTGATCACCAGCGTGAACTCGACGTCGTCCACCGAGGCTTTGATCGTCATGGTGCGATCGACGAGCCTGTCAAGTTTGATGGCGGGCGGCACGGCCGTCATGATGCCCGGAAGCGCCTCCTCCACCCGCTTCGCGGTCTCGATCACGTTGGCGCCCGGCTGCTTCATGATCGCGATCATCGCGCCGCGTCTGCCGTTCTCGTAGGCGGTGCGCTGGGAGTCCTCCGACCCGGGAACGGCCACCCCGATGTCGCGAATACGCACCGGCGCGCCGTTGCGGTACGCGATGATCACGTCGTTCCAGGGCTTCGCCTCGAGCAGCTGATCGTTGTCGTAGATCGTGTACTCGTGGAGGTTGCCGTTGATGAAGCCCTTCGGGGCGTCAACGGTCGCCTGCGTGATGACATTCGCCACGTCCTCCATGTCGATCCCGAGCGCGGCGAGCTTCCGCGGGTCGACCTGGACGCGAATCGCGGGCTTCTGCTGTCCCCAGATGTTGACCTGACCGACACCGGGAATGCGCGAGATCTGCTGCGCGAGCACCGAGTCGGCGTAATCGTTCACGGTCGTGACGGGCAGGACGTCCGAGTGCAACGCGTAGATGAGGATGGGCGAGTCGGCAGGATTGACCTTCTTGTAGGAAGGCGGCGCGGGCAAATTCTTGGGCAGCTGCCCGCCTGCGGCGACGATCGCCGCCTGGACGTCCGCCGCGGCGGCGTCGATGTTCCGATTGAGATCGAATTGCACCACGATCTGCGTGGTTCCGAGCACGCTCGAGGAGGTGAGCTCCGAGACTCCCGGGATCTCCGCGATCTGATACTCGAGCGGTGTTGCCACCGAGGTCGCCATGGTGTCAGGGCTTGCGCCCGGCAGCTGCGCGGAGACCTGAATGGTTGGAAAATCCACCTGCGGGAGGGGTGCGACGGGGAGCATCGGGAAAGCGACGATCCCGACGAGCAGGATCCCCGCCATCAGGAGCGAGGTCGCAATCGGCCGATCGATGAAGGCGGACGATACGCTCATGATGGGTGCTGACCCTTGAACTGCGCGGAGTCCGCGGCCTCGACCGGGTGGTGAGCTTGCGCCGAGCGGTTGATGCTCACCAGTGCGCCCGGCTGCAGGCGATAGAAGTTACTGATCGCGACGCGATCGCCCGCGGCCAAGCCGCCCTCGACCACCGCGACCTCCTCATCGTTGTAGCCCACCTTCAATGTGCGTGCCTCGACCTTCGAGTCCGGACCGATCACGTACACGTACAGGCCGTCGGGGCCGCGCTGCAGGGCCTGGGCGGGAACGGTGAGGACGTTGCGCGCGGTGCGCACGAGAATCCGCGCGCTGACGAACTCCCCGGGCCACAGCCGCTCGTCGGTGTTCGGGAAGATGACCTTCAAGTGGATCGTGCCGGTCGTGGGGTCGATCTGATTGTCGATCAGCTGGATCGTGCCTCGGTCGAGCTCGTTCCTGCTCTCGTCGCGCGATAGCGCGGTGACGCTCACCGCGCCTTTCTGCATGGCATCGGATACGGCCCCGATCGACTCCTCGGGCAGCGTCACGATGGCTGCGATGGGCTTGAGCTGCGTGAGGACGACGATGCCCGTGGTGTCGCTTGCGTGCACGATATTGCCCGGATCGACGAGCCGCACACCGGTGCGGCCGTTGATCGGCGAGGTGATCTGGGTATAGCTCAACTCCGTCCGGGCGCTCTCGATGGCTGCGGCATCGGCCTCGATCTGCGCCTTGAGCTGGGCCACCAGGGCCTTTTGCGTGTCGAGCTGCTGCTTGCTCGCGAGGTCCTGCGGAGCGAGCACGGTGTAGCGCTGCAGATCGAGCTTGGCGTTCTCGAGCTGCGCAGTGTCCTTCGCCTTGGCGGCGGCCGCCTGGTCGAGCGCGGCCTGATAAGGACGCGGGTCGATCTGCGCGAGCAACTGGCCGCGCTTCACCTCCTGCCCTTCGACGAAAGCGACCTTGTCGAGCTCCCCGTCGACGCGCGAGTTCACCTTGACGGTGTAGAACGCCTGTACGGTGCCGAGACCGTCGAGGTAGACAGGCACGTCCCTGCGGGTGGCGGCAGCGGCGTCCACCGAGATCGCTTGGGAGTGCGAGCGCGTCGGGGCTGTGGTCCGCGAGGGCTGCGGCGCGAGAATCCAGACGAACACGGCGAGCACCGCGAGGCCCGCGCCGAGCATGATCAGACGGGTTCGACTCATCCAACTGCGACCCAACGACACTCTGTCATCTCCCATCATCGCTGCCATCCCCCGCCGAGCGCATTGAAGAGGCCGACGATCGCCTGCAGATGCGCGAGCTTCACCTGCGCGAGCGTGCTTCTCGCCGTGAAGAGTGCCGTCTCGGTGCTGAGCACGGTCAGGATGTTGATCGTGCCGGCATGAAACTGGATCTGCGAAAGCCGGTACGCGCGCTCTGCGGTGTCGGTGGCCTGCTGCTGCCGCTCGACCTGGTCACGGGTCTCGCGCACGGCGACGAGCGAGTCCTCCACGTTCCCGAACGCCGAGATCACCGCCTTGTGATAGTCCGCGAGCAGCTCCGTGTAGCGGGCCTTGGTGTAGCGATACTGTCCGATGATGGCGCCGCCGTGGAAGATGGGCTGGGTGAGCCCCGCAGCGACGTCGAAGACGCGGCTGGCCGGCTCGAGCAGGGTCTTGAGCGCGGTGCTCTCATAACCGCCCGATCCGGTCAGATCGATCGTGGGGAAGAAGGCGGCGCGCGCCTGCTGGATGTCCGCGTTGGCGGCGACGAGGTTGGCCTCCGCCTCCGCCACGTCGGGGCGGCGCGCGAGCAGCCCCGAGGGCAGGCCCGCCACGAGCTGTGGCTGGGAGATGTCCGCGAGCTGGCCCGGCGCAAGATCGAAACCCTGTGGGGTTCTGCCGACGAGGATGGCGAGCGCATCGAGAGTCTGCCGCAGCTGCTGCTGCAGCGGTGGGATACTCGCGCTGATCGTGGCCACCTCGGAGGCCTGCTGCGCCACATCGAGCGCGGTGGTGGTCCCGACGCTTTCGTCGATTTCCAGCCCCTTCAGTGTCTGCTGCGCGCTCGCGAGATTGTCCTCGGCGATCTTCAGCTGATCCTCGAGCTCGAGCACGGTGAAATAGTCGTTCGCGACACTGGCCATCACGGTCAGCTCGACGGTCTGCCGGTCGTAGCGGCTGGCGGCGGCGGTGGCCACAGCCGCCGACCGGGCCGCCCAGTTTCCCCAGAAGGTGAGCTCGTACGAGGCGCTCACCTCAGGATTGAAGTCGCTGTAGGTGAGCGTGCCGCCACCGGGGAGGGGAACGAAGGCTCGCTGGCGCGCGGCGGTCATTCCCGCATTGACCGTCGGCAGCAGCGGCGCGGTTGCGATGGTCACCTGCGCATCCGCCTCGCGTACCCGGGCAATGGCCGCCAGCAAATCGTCGTTCGCGCGCTGCGCCTGGAGGACCAACTGTTGCAGCTGCGGCGAGCCGAATTCGCGCCACCAGTCGGTGGAGGGCCAGGTCGCCGTCGCCTGCTCCAGGCTCGTGCGCCAGGCGGCGGGGGGCGCGCTCGACGGTCGGTGGTAGGCCGGACCCAAGGTACAGCTTGCAAGCTCCGCGGCGAGCACCGCGATTGCCGCGCTGCGGAGCCGATGCGGATTGAATGCGGCCGCGAGCGCGCGCAGGGAACTCGTCACGAACATGTCCTGGAAACCCCACCCGATTGCCGAGGTCGCGGAACTGAAGTGCAGCCGGTAGCGGCGCCCCCGGGAAGCGACCCTGTTCCCGCGGGGAGCCGCGGTGGCCGGCGAGCTGCCGGCAAGACCCCACGTTAGGCCACCGTCGCTTCAGCGAAGATGGGCGATTGATTAAATTCCGTTAATTGACCCCAGGCTCGCCCGCGCTCACCGGGCGTGAACGCGCTCGACGTTCGGCAATAGCCCCGCAAGCAGCCCCAGGGCCGGCAGGAAGGCGCACACCTGATAGACGAATTCGATGCTCGTGTGGTCCGCGAGCGCGCCGAGCACCGCGGCGCCGACCCCTCCCATTCCGAAGGCGAACCCGAAGAAGAGCCCTGCGATCGTGCCGGTCCGGCCCGGCATGAGTTCCTGGGCGTACACCACGATTGCCGGAAACGCAGAGGCCAGGATCATGCCGATCGGCACGGTGAGCAGGGCAGTCCAGAACAGGCTCACGTGGGGCAGCAGCAGCGTGAACGGCAGCACCCCGAGAATCGAGGCCCAGATGATGTACTTGCGGCCGAAGCGGTCCCCGAGAGGACCGCCCACGATCGTGCCGAGCGCAACCGCTCCGAGAAAGACGAAGAGGTACAGCTGCGCGGCCTTCACCGACACACCGAAGTGGTTGATGAGATAGAACGTGTAGTAGCTCGTGAGGCTTGCGAGATAGAAGTACTTCGAGAAGATCAGAGCGAGCAGGACCGCGATGGCGCCGCGGATCGCGCGCGGGGGATGGGCGTGCGACTCGCCCGCGGCGGTGCCCCGCTTGGCCAGCCGCGCCAGGCGCTGCATGCCGTGGTGCTTGTACCAGTGCCCGACCTGGCTCAGCACGAAGATGCCCAGCAGCGCCGCGCCCGCGAACCAGGCGACGCTGCGCTGGCCGTGGGGGAGCACGATGAACGCTGCGAGCAGCGGCCCCACGGAGGAGCCGAGATTGCCCCCGACCTGAAAGACCGACTGCGCCAGCCCATGCTGGCCTCCGGAGGCCATGCGCGCCACCCGGGAGGACTCGGGATGGAACACGGAGGAGCCGGTCCCGACCAGCGCCGCGGCCGCGAGCAGCAGCGGGTAGTTCGAGGCGAGCCCGAGGAGCAAGAGGCCGCACAACGTGAACCCCATCCCCACGGCGAGCGAGTAGGGGCGGGGCTTGCGGTCGGTGTAGGAGCCGACCACGGGCTGCAGCAGCGATGCGGTGAGCTGGTAGGTGAAGGTGAGCACGCCGATCTGCACGAAGCTCAGCGCATACGAGCTCTTCAGCATCGGGTAAAGCGCCGGCAGCAACGACTGCATCATGTCGTTCAGCAGATGGCTGAAGCTGATCGCGACCAGTACCGAGAAGGCGACCCCTTCGGCAGAATGGGCCCTCGCGAGGCGCTGAGCGGTCTCGCTCACATCGATCTCCAATTGCAGCGGGAAGCCCGGAACCCGAGCAGGGCTCGAAGCGGGCCAGCCCAAAGCGTAAGGCGGCTACCGTTGCTTGGCAACGGCGCCGGCCGTGCTGGTCCCGGATGCGCTCAGCCGCGTGGCTGCCGCGTGAAGCGCAGGTACGGTACCGGGCTCTTCCAGCCTTCAGGGTGGAGCTTGCGGGCCTCCTCGTCCGAGACCGAGGGCGCGATCACCACGTCCTCGCCCGGCTTCCAGTTCACCGGCGTCGCCACCTTGTGCTTGGAGGTGAGCTGAATCGAGTCGAGCAGGCGCAGCACCTCGTCGAAGTTGCGTCCGGAGCTCATGGGGTAGATCAGCATGGCCTTGATGAGCTTGTCAGGGCCGATGAGAAATACCGTGCGCACCGTCTGGTTGTTCGCTGCAGTGCGACCCTGGCTGCTCGCGCCGGAGTCCGCGGGCAGCATGTCGTAGAGCTTGGCAACCTTCAGGTCATGATCGGCGATCAGCGGATAGCGCACCGTGGCGCCGGTGGCTTTGGAGATGTCGCCCTGCCAGCGCTCGTGGTCGCTCACCGGATCGACCGAGAGCCCGATGACCTTGGTGTTGCGCTTGGCAAATTCGGGCTCGAGCTTTGCGAGATAGCCGAGCTCGGTCGTGCAGATGGGTGTGAAATCCTTCGGGTGCGAGAACAGGATGCCCCAGGAGTTGCCGAGCCAGTCGTGAAAATGGATATGTCCCTGGGTCGTGTCGGCCTCGAAGTCCGGCGCCCGCTCACCAATTCGAAGAGACATCGCGAGATCCTCCGTGGAGTCCGACCTGGGGTGGAGCCCCTGGAAAGTGTGGCTCACGAATGTAGCACCGACCCCGCGCCGCGACTAATGCGCGACGGTTGGATAATCATGCTGCGTGGTTATGGCGTTATTTCCGGCTGGAAAGCAGGAGGATCGAGCACTGCGCGCGCTCGAGAAGCGCCGCGGGCACCGGGCCCGAGAACACAGCGTCGGTCGGGGGCGTGCCGACCACCCCGAGGACCACCAAGTCATAGTGTCCCGAGCGCAGCTCACGCAGGATGGCATCGCTCGGGGAGCCGCGGGCCTCGATCTGCGTGTGCACGCGCAGGCCGTAATGCCGTGAGAGATCCACCACATCCCGCAGCACCGAGTCGGCCGCGTCCGCAAGCTTCCAGGATCGTGTGAGGCGGCGCCGCCACGAGGGACGCTCGCTGGGAGTTGCGACGTAGAACGCGGTGACGCCGGCTCCGCCGGTCTGGGCCAGAGCGAGCGTGAAGTCGGCAGCTTCGCGGGAGTACGCGGTCCCGACGATCGGCAGCAGTATTCGACGTCCCCCGCTCACCGGGTTCCGGGAGTCGCGCCCACGCGCGTGCACGATGCACACGGCACGCTCGAAGCCCTGCGCGATTCGCGTGACGGTGGCCGTGAGGGCTGACTCGCCCGTGAGCAGGGGCTCCATGCCGATGACGAGCAGGTCGTATCCCTTGCGTGCCTCGAGGGCCACCGCATCCTCGGTCGGAGCAGGCGTGTTGCGCCCGATCAGATCGATCGGGGGAGGGGGCGCGCTGCTCTGGATTGCCTCCGCATGGGTTCGCACCGCCGCCTGCTCCATCGCAGCGCGGACTGCCTGCAAAGGACGCTCGGACCCGGACTGCGCGCCCTCCTGCGGCGCGATTGCGGTGACGGGCATGCCGCGCGGCGCGGAGATCAGGCCGACGAGATAGGAGGCGAGGCGGCCGCTCGGACTCGTATCGGCTGCGAGGAGAACTCGCTCCAGGCGCGCAACGAAGCCCTGCTCCTCGAAGCGCGCACGCTCCAGATGCTCGCGCTCTTCCGGACCGATGGGGATGCGTGAGACCGCCCAGCGCAGCATCGAGGGCATGATGAGCGTCGTGACCACCGCCATCCCGACGATCATCGTGAACAGCGTGGTATTGAGTGCGCCAACCGCAAGCCCGATCGTGGCCACGATGACCTCCGTCGATCCGCGGGCATTCATTCCGCAGGCGAGCGCCATCGACTCCGCGCGGCTGAGTCCCCCGAGCGCCCCACCCGCAAAGGCACCGGCGAACTTGCCGACGCTTGCGATGCCGACGAAGGCGAGGGCTATCGCGAGCGACTGCGAGCTCGAGAGCACGCGCAGATCGGCCGACAGGCCCGCGAGCCCGAAGAACACCGGCATGAACAAGGCGACGATCATGCCGCGCAGCTGCTCCTCGATGTGCCGCGTGAGGATCGGAGACTGGCCGATGAGCATGCCAGCCACGAACGCGCCGAGCACCGTTTGCACCCCGAGCCCCTCGGTGATGAGGGCCATGACGCCCATCAGCACCAGCGTCGTGGTGATGACCGGCATCTCGCTCTGCAGGTGATCGTTCGTCCAGCGGATGAGGAAGTAGACGATGCGACGGCCGATCGTGAGGCTCACGAGCAGGAAGAGCGCGGTGCTCAGGGCGGTCTTCACGATCGCGACCGCATTGAGCTGACCGGTGCGCGCGAAGCCGATGATCATCGAGAGCAGGATCCATCCGATCGTATCGTCCACGATCGCGGCGGCCACGATGATCTGGCCGACGTTGCGGCGCATGAAGTCGAGATCGCGGATGACGCTCGCCACGATCTTCACGGAGGAGATCGAGAGCGCCGTGCCCAGAAACAGCGCCGTGATCAGCCGATGCCGCTCGCTCGGCACCAGCCACGCCGGCAGGACCTCTCCGAGCCCGAGTCCGAGCGCGAACGGCACCATGATCCCGCAGCTCGAGGCGATGAGCGCCGCGCGCCGTGCGCCGCTCACGCGCGAGAAGTCCATTTCCATGCCGGTGATCAGCAGCAGCATCAGCACCCCGAGCTGCGCGACGCCGTCGAGCATGCCCTGCTGCGTCGCATGAGGCGGAAACAGATGGTGCTGGAAGGTGGGAAAGAGCGCGCCGAGCACGGAGGGGCCGAGCAGCACGCCTGCGAGCAGCTGGCCCATCACCGCGGGCTGGCGGATGCGTTGCATCAGCTCGCCGAGCAACCGCCCGGTCAGCAGCAAGACCACGATCTGAGCGAGGAAGGTCCCGGCCGAACTTTCGGGCATCGTTGGGGAGTTACCATTGCGGGCTGCCGCTGTCTATCGGACAGGCACGCACGTTGTGGCTCGGGCTCGTGGCCTCACCGCCGCGGCGTGACGCAGCCTTGAGCGTCGCCGGCGACGGTCGCCTCTACAGGCTCTCCACCGAGACGCTGACCTGAAGCTCGTGAGATCCGCCGCCCAGGATGACCCCGCGCAGCGGCGATACGTCTCCGAAATCGCGACCCCATCCCACGGCAATGTGATCGGTGCCCACTCGCGCATCGTTGGTCGGATCGAGCTCGACCCAGCCGAACGGAGGCGCGAAAACGGCCACCCAGGCGTGCGAGGCACTGTTTCCGAGCTGCTCGAGGTGGCGCACATAGCCACTCATGTAACGAGCGGCAAGTCCCCGAGACCGCAAGCAAGCGATCATCAGCTGCGCGAAATCCTGGCACACGCCACGCTTCTCGAGGAGCACCTCCTGGAGAGGTGTCTGGACCGTCGTGGTGCCGGGAGCGTAGCGCAGCTCCTCATGCATCTTGGTCATCAAGGCTGCGGCGGCGTCGAGAATGGGGCGACCGGGGGGGAAACACTCCGCGGCATAGTCCACGTACATTCGCTTGAGAGGGACGTAGGGAGACTCGTGGCGGAAACGGCACGCCTCGAGCGTGTCGCGCCAAGGCGAGCCCATCCGGTAGGCGAGGCTTGCCGCCACGCGCTCCCAGGGCATCGAGTCGCTCGCCAGGAGCTGCGGGCGCGGGTGCAGCTCGATCTCCATGTGCGCAACCACGGCGAGCTTGCGGTGCGGATGGTCGAGCTCGATGCGCGTCACCGGATTGCCAAAAGCATCGACGCCGTCGCGCCGCCGGTGCGGCAGCACCGAAACCTCGATCGAATGCTCCAGGCACTGCTGATAGGGCGCTGGCCGCGGAATCAGGTGCAGCATCTGATGAGAGTGCAGCACCTCGGCCTCGTAGGAGTAGCGCGTCTCGTGGCGGACTCGATAGCGCATGGCGTCAGAGTTGCGCGGGCACGGGGCTGAGCCTAGCTCGCAAGCGAATGCACATCGAGCCGCGAGTGGGAGAAGTGCCGCATCGACAGGCGGTTGGAGACCTGCGCAGTGGCCGCGCCGAGCGCTCGCAGCTGCTCGGCGAGCCGGCTGCGTGCGACATCGTGCGGGGCGCCGTCCGATTCGAGCGCGATGAGCTCCTGCTCGCTCAATGCAGGAACCTGGCCGGTCAGCCGCTCGGTCGCTGCGCGGTCTGCGCCCCCGACTGCGGCTGCAAGGGCGGCCAGATCGGTCACGACCCACTGCCATTGACAGGCGAGCGCGCGCGGATGCGTTGGATCCTGGATCAGCAGATCGAGCGCCGCAGCCAGACGCGGGGCCGCGGCATAGCGCAGCCGGTATGCGCGCAGGCTCTCGCAGGCCTCGAGGAGCCACTCGATGTGGCTGCGCTCGGTGGCACAGGTCATGCCGAGATGGCGCGCCAGCAGCTGGGCGAGGAATTGCAGCCGCTCCAGGCGCCGGCCGATGCGCAGGAAGCATCCGCCGGCATCCTGCGTCATGTCATCGAGCATGAAGCCTGCGAGAGCGGCCAGCGAGAGCAATGACCGATCGAGTGACTCGCGCACATCCTCGCGCGCCAGCACGGCCGGTTGCAGCTGCCGCTGCAGCTGCACCACGGCGCGCCAGCATCCGCCCGAGAGCCGGCCGCGGACCTGCGCGGCGCACTGCGCGAGCCGGCCGACGTCGAATGCGAGGCCCTGCGCGTGAGCGCTGCGCAGCGCACTCCAGGGATCGGCGTCGGCTTCGACGACACCCACCTCGCGGCAGAACTTCACGGCGTTGTCGAACACGTGAGACTCGATGCGACCCGTGAGCGTGGCACGCAGCAACCGGGCCTTGTCCTCGCACCGTGCCCCGTAGCGGCCCAGCCAGTAGAGATTCTCGACGAGGCGCGACGGGAGGTCATCGTGACGCACCGGCAGTCGGGCCCCGCTCGCGGGCGGCTCGGTCGTCGCCCGGCCCCTTGGCTCGGGCAGAATCCAGATGTCCTTGCTGCCGCCGCTGCCCGGGCGGCTGGCCGCGTCGGCGCTCTCCGCGATGCGCGCGAGGCCCCCGGGCATCACGACCCGCCCCCCCGCCGTGGCAAATGCGTAGACCCGGATGGCAAGTGCTTTCGCTGCGAATCCAGGGACTCTGCCGGGGCGCAGTGCCGGACCCTGCGAGGAGAGGAGCGGCTCGCGAGCCACGTAGGCATAAGGGCGACCTTCGAGCCGCTGGATGAGCGCCGTGCGTGCGCGCCCGGTTGCGCTCGCTCCGAGCACTGGCTCGAAGCGCTGGTTGGGGTAGGTCGGCTGGATCACCAGCCGATCGAGGTTCTTGCGCACGAAATCGAGCGCCGGCCGCTCCCCGCACCACCAGGTTGCGAGCGCCGGCAGCGCCAGGGATTCCCCGAGCAACTGCTCCGCCGCGGCCGGCAAGAATGCGAGCCACGCCGGTGACTCGAGCACGCCCGTGCCGGGCATGTTCGCGATTGCGACGCGCTGCGCGCGCAGCGCGCCGATGAGACCCGGGACACCGAGCGCCGATGCGCCTTTCAGCTCGAGGGGATCGCAGCTCGCGTCCTCCAGCCGGCGCAGGATCGCGTGAACGCGTTTCAAGCCCACGATGGTCTTCAAGTAGACCGTGTCGTCGCGGACCGTGAGATCGGCGCTCTCGACGAGGGGCCAGCCGAGCTGGCGCGCAAGATAGGCATGCTCGAAATACGTCTCGTCCGCCGGACCCGGTGTCAACACGACCCCGAGAGGACTCGCGCCGGGCTCCACGTGGCTGAGCAACTGCTCGCGCATCTCACCGAAGAAGGCGCGCAGCCCCTCGATGGCAAGGTCGCGGATGGGCTCCGGGAGAAGTTGCTCGAGAATCTCGCGGTTCTCGAGCGCGTAGCCCGCGCCGGTGGGGGCCTGGGTGCGATCGGCGAGCACCCACCAGCGCCCATCCGGGGCACGCGCCAGATCAGCCGCATACAGAGGTAGCCAGATGCCGTGGTGCGGGCGAATGCCATGGCACGGCCACAGGAAATTAGGGTGGCCGAAGGGCAGCTCGGGTGGGATCACGCCCTCGGCGAGCAGCTGCTGAGGCCCGTACAGGTCGCCGAGCAGGCGATCGAGGAGGAGTGCGCGCTGGGCAACCCCCCGCTCGATCACCCGCCACTCCTCGGGCGAGAGAACGAACGGCATCGCATCGAGCGTCCACGGCCGGTCGGCCCCTCGCGCGTCGCTGTGTGCGGTGTAGGTGACCCCATTTTCTGCGATGAGGCGCCGCGCCAGCTCGGGCGCGCGGCGGATCCGCTCCCGCATGCCGGGAGCGGTCAGGCGCTCGAGAAGAGGCTCCCAGTGGGGTCGCACGAGGCCGCGCTGATCGAGCAGCTCATCGAAGCGGCGCCCGTCCGGCACATAGCTCTCGAGATAGGCCGCCACGGTATCCGCCGGCCGGACGATCGTTGTCATGCGTCGCGATTATACCGGTCGCCCGGGGAGGGTCCGGGGATCGGCATCCAGGACGCACCATTTTGGGGTGCTTGCACCCAAGCAGGGCAATTGAGGCGGAAGTTTGAAAGGCTCCCGCACCCGCTGGTATGTTCATCCCGAAGCCCCCTGCCCCATCAGAAGGGGACTCGAGCGCGAGGGTCATGCATATCGACTGGAGCGCCTACTCTGCGCCGGACTTGCACGATGAGCTGATCGGTCCCGGTGGCCCGCGCGCCGCCGGTCGCGCACTGGCGCGCTATCTCTCCGAGCTGGGCGGCGCGGAGCTCGGGGTGCGGCAGCAAGCAGCCGAGCTTGCCATCAAGTCGATGGGGATCACCTTCACGGTGTATCACGAGCAGGACGGGTGCATCGATCGGGCCTGGCCGCTCGACATCATCCCGCGCACGATCGCGCATCGCGAGTGGCGCACCATCGAGAAAGGCCTGAAGCAGCGCGCCGCCGCGCTCAACTGCTTCATCGACGACATCTATCACGATCAGCTCATCATCTCCGATCGGGTGATCCCACGCTCGACGGTCGCATCCTGCAAGAACTATCGCGCGATGTGCGCGGGAATCCGCCCCCCGCTCAACTGCTGGGCGCACATCTGCGGCTCCGATCTGGTGCGCGATCGCGACGGCACCGTGTACGTGCTCGAGGACAACCTGCGGGTTCCCTCGGGCGTCTCGTACATGATCGAGAACCGGCAGGTCGTCAAGCGCGTGTTCCCGGAGCTGTTCGACAGCGCCGCGATACTGCCCGTCGATGATT
The DNA here is from genome assembly GCA_035524075.1 of Steroidobacteraceae bacterium. Lineage (GTDB taxonomy): Bacteria > Pseudomonadota > Gammaproteobacteria > Steroidobacterales > Steroidobacteraceae > JASHUC01. Next base: position 144,200 of record DATKPP010000067.1, read on the forward strand.
ATCCCTCGCAGCTCTACGAGACCCTGGCGGGGCTTGCACCGCGCAGGGAGTGCCGTCCGGAGATCGTCGTGCTCACGCCCGGCATCTACAACTCGGCTTACTTCGAGCACGCCTTCCTTGCGCGTCAGATGGGATGCGAGCTCGTCGAGGGCCGCGACCTCGCAGTTCACGAGGACGATTGCGTCTACCTCCGGTCCATTCGCGGCTGGACCCGCGTGGATGTCATCTACCGGCGCATCGACGATGACTTCCTCGATCCGGAGGTGTTTCGCCCCGACTCGATGCTCGGGGTGCCTGGACTGATGCGCGCCTGGGCGTGCGGCAACGTCGCGCTGGCAAATGCTCCGGGCGCGGGTGTCGCCGATGACAAGCTCATCTATACCTACGTGCCGGAGATGATCCGCTACTACCTCGACGAGGAGCCGATCTTGCCGAACGTGCCCTCGTGGCGCTGCGAGGATGCGCGCCAGCTCGAGCACGTGCTGGCGCATCTCGATGCGCTGGTGGTGAAGCCGGTGGACGGCTCCGGCGGCTACGGCATGCTGATGGGCCCGATGGCAAGCCGCAGGGAGCGGACCGAGTTCGCAGGGGCGTTGCGCGCCAACCCGCGGGGCTACATCGCTCAGCCCGTCATCATGCTGTCGACCGTGCCCACCTTCGTCGGCGACCGGATCGAGCCGCGTCACGTCGATCTGCGCCCGTTCATCCTCAGCGGGCCGGAGACCTACGTGACCACCGGAGGCCTCACACGAGTGGCGCTGCGCAAGGGAACCCTGGTCGTGAACTCCTCCCAGGGCGGGGGCAGCAAGGACACCTGGATCGTCGCGACCGAGGACTGAAGTACCATGCTCTCCCGCGTAGTGGAAAACGCATACTGGCTCGCGCGCTATCTCGAGCGCGCCGAGAACACGGCGCGGCTGATCAGCGTGAACGCGAATCTGCTGCTCGACCTGCCCCAGGGATACGCGCCGGGTTGGCTGCCACTCATCGACATCACGGCAAACCGTGCCCTGTTCGATGCCCGGGCGCGCCGCGCAGAGGAATCCGAGGTGGTCCACTTCCTCATGGCCGACCTCGGCAACCCGGACTCCGTGGTGTGCTCGTTGAAGATGGCGCGCGAGAATGCGCGCACGCTGCGCGACGTTCTTCCCACGGATGCCTGGGAGGTCCTGAATCAGTTCTATCTCGAGTTCAACGAGGAGCTGCCGACCGCCTCCACCCGCCGGGCGCGCTTCAATTTCTTGAAGCGCATCGTGCTCACCTCCGAGACGCTCACCGGCGTCCTGGACAGCACGATGAACCGCAACGATGCCTACACCTTCGCGATGCTCGGACGCAGCCTCGAGCGGGCGGACATGACGAGCCGCATCGCGGATGTGCGCTCGACGCAGCTGCTGGCCGCACCGGCGTCCGCGCCTCCGCGGCTCGGACCGTTCGACAGCATCCAGTGGATGAGCGTGCTCAAGTCGCTCTCGGGCTATGAGATGTATCGCCTGAGCCGGCGCACCCGCGTGAGTCCGCGCGACGCGCTCGAGTTCGTGCTGCGCGATACGCAGTTCCCACGGGCCTGCCTGTACTGCCTGCTCGCCATGGAGCGCGACGTGGGACCGCTACCCCGCAGCACGACGGTGCTGGAGCCGCTCGCCCGAGCGAGCGGATTCCTGCGCGAAGCACCCCTTGACGAGCTTGACCAGCGCGAGCTTCATGAGCTGATCGACCGGCTGCAGCTGCACCTCAATGCGGTCCACGACAGCATTGCGCGGACATACTTCCAGGCGGACGGTGGCGTACGCGCGCAAGGCGGCCCGCGCGAGACGGGCATACCCCGCACGCTGCCCCTCTTCGCCGCGCGCTCCTAGGGCCGACCCGAGCCCGACAACTGGGCACACGGATGTGCCACGCCGCCGCAGGTGGAGAGCGGCGAGCGAAAACCACGCTTTTTGCTCGCCGCTGCTCGGGTCGCGGCAGGATGCCCGACCCGAGCCCGACAACTAGTTCGGTTGTGCGCCTGGATGCGGATCGGCCATCGGGAAAGTCTTCGCATCGCCGGATGAGGAGAAGCCCGAGACTGCAGGGCTCGACGGCGCGGCCGAGCTCGGCGCAACTGCGCTGCTCGGCACGCTCGAGGGCGACCCGAGCGGTGCGGCCGAGGCCGACGCCGGCAGAGTCGTTCCGGTTGCGATATCTACCGTATCGAGGAAGCGTCGCGCGATATCGTCGGTCGTCGTGACGGTGCCGTTGACGATATCGTTTGCATCGACCGAGCCTCGGTTGTAGAAGCGCGCGTCGGCCGTCCCATCGACGGTGATGGCGGCGCCGCTGAGCGCAATTCCCACGAACAGGCCGCGGTTGCGGGAGTAGGAGTAGACCTCCGAGGAAACCGTGGGATCGGTTGCGGCGCTGGCATTGCGCCCGACCGGTCCGGCGGCGACCGAGGCGTCCGCGCCCAGAGTGAGCTTGCCGCTCGCGATCTTCTCGATGCTGCGCTTGGTGGTGAACACGAGCACTGCATCGGTCGATTGCACGCCCCACTGGAATCCGAAGCTGCCACCCGTGAGGTTGACGAAGATCGGATTGCTGAACCGGCCGTCGGCGCCGCGCACGACGAGCACCCCGTTGCCCCGAGAGCCGCCGAAAAAGAATGCGGCCTTGGTCACGTCCGGTACGATAGCGATCCCATACGCTCGCTCGAGCAGACGCTGCGGCACGAACTGATCCGGCGCGGCGCGCAGCTCGCGCAGCACCTGCTGGGCGGTGAGAAGGCGTGCCTCCTCGCGGCCCTGCGCGCTAGCCACTGTGGCGCCGAGCGCCAGAACGATGGAAAGTAAACCAAGAGCCAGGCGATTGTGCATCCCTTGTTCCCCTGTCTGTAAATGCCGACGCCCACCGGGCGGCGGCCCACGATGCCCCGCGCAAGCTTACTCCAGCTCCGTACCATTTGGGACTCTCAACATGAGATTTTCATCTTTCAAATCCACGGGCGCGCTACTCGCATTGCTCGCCCTGGCGGCAGCCCTCGGATGTCCGGTGCCGGCGCACGCGGAGTGGATCTGGCGCGAGGCTCCGATCATGGGCACGCGCTGTGCCGTGGATCTGTGGGCGGACGACCACGCGAAGGGTGAGGCAGCGATCGACAGCGTGTTCGCCGAGTTTCGGCGTTTCGACGCCATGATGAGCACCTACAAGCCCGACAGCGAGGTGTCGTACGTCAACGCGCATGCCGCCGAGCACCCGATCAAGATCTCCGCCGAGCTCTATGACCTCACGGAGAAGGCGCTCTACTACTCCGAGCTGACGCACGGGACATTCGACATCACCTACGCGAGCGTGGGCTATCTCTACGACTACCGAAAGCGCATCCGGCCGAACGATGCCGCCATCGCGCAGCACCTACCCGAGATCGGCTATCGGCACGTTCATCTCGATCCGAAGGCGCGCACGATCTTCTTCGACGCCCCCGGGGTGCGTATCGACTTCGGGGGACTCAAGGGCTACGAGGTCGACCGGGGGACCGATGTGCTGAAGCGGCTCGGCTTCACGCACGCGATGGTCAACGCGGGCGGCGACACGCGCTTCATCGGGGACCGGCTCGGCAAGCCGTGGATCGTGGGGATTGCCGATCCCGACGATCCCCACAATCGCGACAAGTCGGCCCTGAAGATGCCAATCGTGGATGCGGCAGTTTCCACGTCGGGCGATTACGAGCGATTCTTCGACGAGGGCGGGATACGCTACCACCACATCCTGGATCCGAAGACGGGCAGGTCGCCGCACCTGGTGCGCAGCGTCACCATCATCGGTCCCACTGCGACGCGCACGGATGCGCTCACCAAGAGCGTGTTCGTCATGGGCGCGAAGAAGGGAATCGCCTTCATCGACACGCTCAAGGACGTGGATGCGATCGCGATTACACCCGACCGGCGGATCTGGTACTCCAAGGGCCTTGCGCCGCCTCAGGCGGCTCCCTCGAGATAGGCGTCAGAACCAAAGCGAGATGAAGAACTGGTAGATGCGGAGGTCAACCGAGTAAAGGGGGGCATTCTCGATCGTGATGCCATTCCCCGTGTTGACGAGCAACGCGTCGTTGAAATCCTCGTAGTCGATCCAGATCCGGTCGTAGCGGATGTTCGCGGTGCTCTTCTGGATCCAGCTCACGTGCGGGATCTTGAACTCATAGGTCGCGCCCGCTCCCACCGAGTGGCTGTGGTACGTCGATAGCTCGCGGTTGCGGGACTCGAAGTTCTGCTCATCGGCGTACGCGAATGCGTTGTTGTAGAAGCTGGCGTGGGTCTGAGTGTAATAACGCCCCGTCACATCGAAGATCCATTTACGCCACGGCTGCGTGTACCCGAGCTGGGCAGTGCTCGCGTGGATTCCCCAGGTATCGAAGTAGTACCGGTACTGCGCGTCGATTGCGGCGCGATAGGGCAGATAATACTTGTAGTCCCCACCGATCGCGTTGCTCGTGCGGGTGCTCGGATCGGTCTCGGGGCCGGTGCTGAATCCTCGACCGGACGTGGGGTCGAGGTAGATGATGTCGCGATAGGGATTACTGAGCCAGCCCATGTCGGTGATGATCTCGTCGTTCACCGAGAGGATCGAGTTGCGCGTGAGGATCTGCGTGAGGCCGACCGCGTACGAGCGCTCATCCATCGTCTTCTCGCCGAAGTCCGGGTCGTGGATCTTGTCCTCGCACTCACCGCTCGCGGAGTGCATCGCGCACTCCATCTTGTAGACGTCGTTCCAGGTGCGCCTGAAGGACATGGTCACGGTGGTGAGGTCGCCGAACATGTCCTCGCTGATGGAGAAGTTGGCGGTGTTCGAGCGGTAATCCGGCTCGTAGCTGTGCGTGAACCCCACACTGTAGGTGGTCTTGCCGGACAGGTACTCGAGATTGAGACTGTCCTGGGTGCGCTGCTCGACGTAGGGGCTCGCGTAGAGCATCACGTCGATGGAAGCTCCGGAGACCACATCGGTCAGATGGCTGTACTCGACCGATACCTTGTCCCCAATGCTCTTGCGCAGGAGCCAGGTCTTGCCGTCAATCACCTGGCCGCCGCCGACATACTGGCTCGTGCTGTAGTCCACCTCATCCTCGGGGAGCACGGCGGTACGGGTGGGGGCGCTGTACAGGCCCGCAACCAGCAGCACCAGCAGCGCAAGGCGGGCGACCGTGGTCGCCGCCCTGCGCGCTCGGGGGTGCGGCGCCGTGAAGGCGCTCGGCCTCAGTTGCATCCGCACCCACCGCCAGCAGCGCCCGTAGCCCCGCGCGCCGCATTGCGCACCTCGTACACGTGATCCGTGAACATGCTGGCAACCGGCTCGCGGTCGAAGCTCATGATGGTATCGGCCAGGTGCTCGCGCTCGTAGGGCTTGACCCACGGCTGCATGGAGGAGCAGCCCGCGAGGGCGACTGCCGACGCAGCGAGCACGAGCGCGCAGCAGACTCGCAAGGGCCGCATCGCTCTCACTCCCGCACCAGTGCCCGGATCTCGTTCAGGTACTCGTTCTCGTCGCCGGGCCGGTAGCTCTGATGTATCAGGCGAACATTGCCCTTGCGGTCGATGAATACCGAGGTCGGCATGCCGGGCACTCCGTACAGCTTGCTCACGACGCTCTGCGTATCGAAGAGGATCGGGAAGCTGACCGGTGTCTGCTTGAGCCATTGCTCCGCCGACTTGGAGTCCGGCTCGACATTCACGCCGATCAGGCTGAAGCCGAGCTTGCTGTAGTGCTTGTAGATGTCGTCGAGCAGCGGCATCTCCTGGCGACAGGGACCGCACCAGCTCGCCCAGAAATTGATCATGACGACCTGGCCTCTGAACTGAGCAAGGCTCACGGTGCCACCGGCGCGCGACGGAAGGCTGAACGAAGGTGCGGGCCCCTGCGGAAGGCCCGCGAGCGCCGGCACCGCGACGAGCAGGGCGGCCAGACTGCGGATGACGATGCGTTTCATGTCACACTCCTTGGCCGCGCGATGGCGGCTCGCCTCAAAAGAAAAAGGTGAGTCCAATGTGCGCCTCGAGATTGCTCGCGAGCTTCTCGACACCGATCACGTCCGAGTTGAACACGCGGTCCTCCACGGCGACGTGCACCGCGATCCAATCCGCAGGCAGCAGCTTGTAGCCGGCGCCGAAATTCACCGTGAACTTCTGATCGCCGGCGAACTCGGTCCCCCCGACGCCCGCGAGCACGTAGAGCGAGCTGATCAGCGCGACGTTGCGGCCGAGAAACACCTCGCCCGGCAGCACGTTGTAGCCCAGCGAGAGATCGTAGTACTTGAACCACCTCTCACTGTCCGTAAGGAGCTGGATGCCGCTGAGGACCTCGAAGCTGGTCGCGCCGCCCTTGGAGCGGCCTGCCTCGGCCTGGAAGAAGAAGTCTTCCGAGACGTGATAGGCAGCCTGAACACCGTAGACTTGATGGGCGCCGAAGTCCTCGATATTGAGCGTGCCGAGATAGCCCCCGACCTCCAGATCCTGCGAGCGGATCTTCGGCACCTTCACCTTGCGACGCTGAACCTCGGGCTGGATCACTCGAGGTGGGTTCTCGGAGTCGCCGGTGGCCGGTGCCTGTGCCGTCTGGCCGTTACCCGGCTGCGCACCACCCTGTGGTCCATTCTGTGCGCCGCTTCGAGTGCTGTCCTCCGAGTCGTCCGTGGAACCCTGCGCGCTCGTCTGTCCCTGCGCCTTGGACGAGCCACCCCCGAACAGGTGGTGGACCGTGGCGCAACCCGTGAGGCTCGCGACCAGGACTAGAAGAAGAACGCGATGCCGAATTTCCATTCGTCTACCTGCTGGTTCTCGTTACGCTTGGTGAACACCATGTGATTCTTGTACTCCCCGCGCACGAACAGCCGCCGGGTCAAATAGAAGCGGAAGCCCGCGCCGACGAAGGCCGACTGGTCGGTCGTGTCGGAGGGCTGGACGAGCGTCACTTTGGGCTGGGTGTACACCAGGCCCGTGCCGAGCATCACGAAGGGAGAGAAGCGTCTTTCGGCGAAGAAGATGTGCGCGAGGCCGATGTCCGCGGTCGTACCGTTGGCGACGGTTCCCAGAAACTCGGCCACCGACAGCTCGACTTGCAGATTCGGAACCAGTGACACCGCGGCATAGCCCGAGAAGGCGGACGCGCCCCCGTAATCGCCGTAGGGGAAGAACCCGGCCTCGAAGCGGTGATCGCTGAAGCCCGCGCGGTCGCCGAAGTTGAAGTGGAAGGGCGTGCCGTCGGCAAGCACGGTGCTCAGCATGTCCTTGCGCGATACCCACCCCTCGATGCCCCGCTCGGTGCGCACCTTGAACCAGTCGGTGCGGCGCTTGAGCACGTCGACGCTCGCATCCCGCTCCACGACGTAGAACACCGGATAGCCCCGCCCGGGACCGGTGTGCAGCTCCAGGTACGGCGCTGCGACAAAGACCTGCAGGTACTCCTGCGCGGACCGCGCCAGGGGAGCGGCGAGGAGCAGTAACAAGCATAGGGCGAGGCGGATCGGCAATGAGGGCAAGGGCGTCCTAACTAGTTGGCGTTGAGCTGCGCGGCGGCATCGAACGGACTGTTGAAGTACTGCGCCCCGATGTCGAGCCACTCCGAGACGATGCGCAGCTCGGAGGAGTTGAGGATGCCGGCATGAATCGGATCCGTCGAGCCCGGTGCAAACAGGTTGAAGAAGGCGGTCGAGTCGTGCGCATCGAGGGGGATCAGCACTCCGGGAACCTCGACCGGCACCTGGGTCGGCTGACCGGTGGTCGGGTCGATGGGGCCCGGCTGCGTCTCGGGCACGAGCACACCGTTCACGAGCTCGAGCGCCTGGTGAGTCTCGAGCAGGTCTATATAAGAGGTGAACTGAGTGTTCGAGGGGTTGGAGTTCGTCAGGTCGAGCTGCCCCGCAGGCACCTGGGCGTTGCCCATCGCATCCGCCGGGGCATGGCAGCTGGTGCAGGTGTGGTCGGCGATGGTGTTGCCGTTGGTGTCCGTCACCACACGCGAGGTGCTCCAGATCGGCTGGATGTGATCGGGATAGTCTATGATGATCAGGCAGTTGTACGCCCAGCCCGCCAGGCAGTTGTTGGTCGTGGGCGCAGGCTCGGTGGCCGGTTGCTGCAGGTAGCTGTAGGTGATTGCGGGATTCGCCGTAAGTCCCGTGCCTTGAGTGTTGGTCCACACATCGGTGTACATCACCTCGACGTTCGGCATCATCTGCACGCACGGCGGGGTGTCGTTCTTGCAGCTCCAGGCACCGAGCGTCTCGGCCATCGTCTCCCCCGCCGACGTCGGTGCCAGGGCCGGGACGGAATTGGTGAATGCGCCGGCCTGAACCTCGGCCGCGGTGGCCCCGGCATACGCGGAGTTGAAGAGATCCTGTCGCCCGTGCGAATGAGCCGTCTGGCCAGCGGCCGGGTTCTGCTGCGCGGCCGGCGTGTGACAGCCATTGCACTTCACGACCTCACCGGGTGCGACCTGCAGCCACGCGTTGTGCGTGGGCAGGATCCGCCGCGCGTTTGCATCGAGGATGTCGATCTGGAACGGCACGTTCGCCGGCACCTGGATGTACACCGAGCCATCGGGCTGGACCGGTGCGTAGCCGAAGATGCCGCGCATGTAATCGGTCACGCCGAAGGCCGAATTGGGCACATTGAGCTTGAGGAATGCCGGGTCGGGCTGGGGCACCTGGGTCTCGATGCGCACGAAGCGCGCCGGCCGCTGGGTCGCGGGAGTCGCCCCATTTGCGAGCGTCACGCTGCTGGGCACCGCGGTATCGACACCGTCGAAGTCGTACACGTCGCGGATGTCGATCGCTCCAACGCTTGCGTTGTAGAACGCCTGATTGAGGGTCACCCCCGGCTGGCCATCGAGTATAACGGCCGGGAGAGCGCGCGACTGCGCGGCCACCACGTCGGTCACCATGATACCGGCGGTCGGCTCGAAGATCGGTTGCAGCGTGTTCTGCGCCGGATCGAACATCCACAGACTGTAGAGAGGAGGCGCATCCGTCGCAGTGGGACTTGCAAGCGCCGAAGGCGTGCAGGCCTCGATCTGGTTGGTCGTCGTGTCGAGCAGCCGGCACTGCGTCCAGCTCACGAGGATGCGGCCCGTTCCGTCCCACAGAGGGAAGCCGTCGTAGAAGCGGCCCCCGGGGGAGGGTCCCGGGATGGTGAGCACATCGTACGTCGTGGCGGGGGTTTGTCCCGGCCCGGTCAGTGAGGGATCCGCAACCGTCGCCTGCGTGTTCTCGACGTAGTCCTTGACGTTGATCTCGACGAGGTCGCCGCCGAAATCGGTCCCCAGGGGAGCGGTCGCGCTCTGGGCGCCCATGTAGGGCCGGATGAGCGCCAGCACGCTACCGCCTTGCATCTCCTTCGCCTTGACGAACTCGATGGTCGCATCGGGTGTCGCCGTGCCGTTGGGGCCGGTGTCGTGACTGTTCGCCCCGTACAGCAGCTGTAGGTTGGTGCCGTCCGGGTTGGAGGTGTAGAGCTGCATGCCGTCCTTGCCGGGTGGATCGTCCCAGCGCGTCCACATCACCTCACCGCTCATGAGAACCGAGGGGTCGCGGTCGTGGTCCGGATTGAAGGAGATCTCATGGATGTCGGTGCCGTTCGCGTTCATCACGTGCAACGCGAAGTTGGGTTCGGTCCTGGCCTCATCCTCGGCGATGTATTCGGCGAACCCCTCGTTGAGGAGAGCCGCCTGCGCCTCGGTCTGGCGCGTGGATGAGAAGACGATGCGGCCGTCCGGCAGGAAGTGCGGCGCCACATCGTTCACATCGGGCAGTCCCGCATCCGGATCGTCCGACGGATTGATGACCTGGCTCAGCGTGCTCGTCGCGATGACGTACTGCCAGATGCGCCAGAAAGGTGCCTTGTCCTGCTGCTGCTTGGTCGCAAGCGGCCCACGCATGGCAAAGAGGACCGTCGAGCCGTCGAAGGAGACGCTCAGATCCTTGATGTCATAGCTCTGTGCGTTCGCGGTGCCGGTGCCGGTGACCGAGGCGGTGATATTCACCTCGGTGCCCGTCGGCGAGGCACTCGAGCGCATGAAGACGTCGGCCGACGGAAGCGCAGTGCGCATCATGCGCAGATCGTCCTGCGTCGTGGGCACGGAATAGCGCTTGATATAGAAGATCGGGAAGTCCGCCTCGGGCGGATCGGCGGCCTGGCCGCCCGCCGTTTGCACGTGGCCCGTGCCGCTCGAGCAGGCGACGAGCAGCACGGCGCATGCGCAAGCCGACGCCAGCACGGCGCACCGCACGACCGCAAGTCGACTCCAACTGTCAGGTTGCCCCGCCATATCGACACTCCCACCCCATGCAACCGCCCGGCAGCCCGGCGGCGCACGCCACGGTTTGCAAGGGTATCTAACGTAATACGTGTTTGTGCAGCGGGTGCCAGCGGTTCTGTCGATCCCGTCACGGCACCGTGCCCCAGGAGTGCGGCGCCCGTCATGCTGGGACCCGCTAGCCCTCAGCGAGGATGACCGCCTCCGTCCTGGTCTCAAATAGACGTTTGGACGTGTACTCGCCGTGACCCCCATCGCAGTTGGGTCGCCAACGTACCGTGCAAGGCGGGTGGCCGGCGAGATGTCTGCTGCTGGCGACGTCGGTCCACTGAGACAAACGGAGAGCGATTCGGGTGTGCGTATAGTGGGCCACGCATAGCGGCGCGTTCGCTGGGAGGGAACGAGTGCCATGAGCACCAAAGACACAACTGCTTCGAGCCATTCGCAGAATGCGCGCAAGTCGCGCATCGCGAGCTCCTCGCAATGGATGCAGCGGAACGCGCTGAGCGTCGCTGGCGCCATCGCCGCCGTGATGCTGTCGAGCGCAACGCTGGCCGGGCCCAACGAGCAGGCAGCGCGGCTCTACAACCGCATTGCAGGTGTGCCGCCCTCGGCGTCCGAGCTGCAAACGATGGCCACGGACATCACGAACGGCGATGCGATGGCTGCGGCCGCGGTCGCAACCAACTCGCCGAACTTCTACAACACGGTGCTCAAGAACTGGGCGATGCCGTGGACCAACCGGGACCAGACCGCCTTCGCTCCGCTCAACGACTACGTCGCGACGGTGATCGGGATGGTGCGCGACAACATCCCGTTCAACACGGCGCTCTCGGCCGACATTCTCTACACCAGCAACGCGCCCGGGTTGCCGGCGCCCTCGGTCGCGGACAACAACCACTACGCGACGGCCGAAGCGAACAACGTCGATCTTCAGGCAACGCTCGTGCAGACGACTCAGTCGGGCACGTACGGGATCCCGAGCAACGCGACCGCGGGCCTCATCACCACGCGCGGCTCGACCTCGTCGTTCTTCATCAATGGCACGAACCGCGCCATGTTCCGCTTCACGCTGATCGCCCATCTGTGCCTGGACATGCCGCAGGTGTCGGATATCACGCGCCCGCCGGATCGCATCCGCCAGGATGTGAGCCGCTCGCCGGGCGGGGACAGCCGCGTGTTCCTCAACACCTGCATCGGTTGCCACAGCGGCATGGACCCCATGGCGCAGGCCTTCGCCTACTACAATTTCAACGGCACCGTGGTGGGCGACGGCACCAATACGGGTTCGCTGCAGTACACCCCCGGGCAGGTGCAGCCGAAGTATCACATCAACGCGACCAACTTCCCGCAGGGCTTCAACACGCCCGATGACAGCTGGTCGAATCGCTGGCGGCAGGGGCCGAACCAGATCCTCGGGTGGAGTCCCAGCCTGCCAGGCAGCGGTGAGGGTGCGAAGTCCCTCGGCCAGGAGCTCGAGTCCAGCACCCAGTTCGCCGCCTGCAAGGTGCAGCAGGTGTTCCAGGCGGTGTGCTATCGCGCACCGGAGAACACCCAGGACCTCCAGGAGGTCGCTCAGATGCAGAGTGATTTCCAGTCGGGCGGCTACAGCCTGAAGCAGATGTTCCAGGAGGCGGGCGTCTATTGCATGGGCAATTGACGCATCGATCCCAAGCTGGCTGATCGCTCGAAGGTGTACAGGGAGAATCTCATGAACGGGTTACCGCTCATCCACCGCGCCAAGCGACTGTTGCAGGTCGCCACCGTGGTCACCTTTGTGGCCGCGCTGGCCGCCTGCGGCGCTGGAGCACCCACCACGACGAATCCCGTGACCAGCGTGGCGACGGCCCAGAGCTACAGCGGGCCGGCGCCGCAGGATGCGGACGTTCAGGCCTTCATGACCAATCTCTGGGCGAACATCAACTCGAGCAACCGCTGCGGCGCATGCCACAGCCAGACGGGCGGGCAGTCGCCCGAGTTCGCGCGCACCGACAACGTGAATCTGGCCTATCAGGCTGCGAACACGGTGGTGAACCTGTCCCAGCCGAGCCAATCGCTGATGGTCCAGAAGGTCTCCGGAGGCCACAACTGCTGGCTCGCATCGCCACAGGCGTGCGGCGCGACGCTCACCGTGTGGATTCAGAACTGGGCCGGCACGACATCGAGCGGCAGCGCGCAGATCCAGCTGGTTGCGCCCCCCGAGATCAGCGTGGGGTCGAGCAAGAGCTTTCCCGCGAGCGCGTCGCTCTATCAGAGCACGGTGTATCCGATCGTGACCCAGTGGTGCTCGCGCTGCCATTCGAGCGCGGCGGTGTCGCCGCAGCAGCCCTACTTCGCAGACCCCGACGTGAGCATCGCCTACAGCGCCGCGCAGCCGAAGATCGTGCTGGCGGACGCCAATCCAGCGAACTCCAATCCGCCCGCACCCTGCACGATCTCGGGCGACGGCAATTCGGCCACGACGACCTGCCAGTCGCGCTTCGTCCAGCGCCTGGTGCAGGACCATCACAACTGCTGGAGCGATTGCGCGCAGAACGGGCAGACCATGCTCAATGCCATCGTCACGATGGCCAACCAGATCCCGCTCACGCCGGTCGATCCGTCGCTGGTGGTCTCCAAGGCACTCACCCTCTATGACGGCACGGTGGCCTCGGGACAGAACCGCTACACCGACGCGCAGATCGCGCTCTACATGTTCCAGACCGGGACCGGCAACATCGCCTACGACACGAGCGGTGTGGAGCCCGAGCTGGATCTGACCCTCGACGGCAACGTCACATGGGTGCAGGGCTGGGGCATCAACATCGGCGCGGGCGGCAAGGCGCAGGCCTCGACCACCGCGAGCTCCAAGCTCTACAACATGATCACCTCGACCGGCGAGTTCTCCATCGAGGCCTGGATCAACCCGAACAACCAGACGCAGGCGAATGCCTACATCGTGAGCTACTCCGGTGGACCGAACCAGCGCAACATGACACTCGCGCAGAACGCATTCCAGTACGAGGGTCTGGTGCGCAGCAGCGTGACCAGCACCAACGGCATGCCACCGCTTGCGACCAATGCCAACAACGAGGTCGCGCAGGCGGCCCTGCAGCACGTCGTGCTCACCTACGATCCGGTCAACGGGCGCAAGCTCTACGTGAACGGCGTGTACACCGGCGATGTGGACCCGAGCGGCGGCGGTGCGATCGCGAACTGGGACAGCACCTTTGCCCTGGTGCTCGGCAGCGAGACCTCCGGCAGCAATGCCTGGTCGGGCGTCGTGAACATGCTCGCCATCCACAATCGCGCGCTCACCCCCGCACAGGTGATGCAGAACTTCAACGCAGGCGTGGGCGAGCAGTACTACCTGCTGTTCGACGTGTCGAGCCTCACCGGCGTGTCGCAGAGCTACATCATGATGCTCGCGAGCCTGAACGATAACTACTCGTACATGCTCACCAATCCGACGTTCATCAGCCTCGATCCGTCGGCCGCGCCGAACAACATCCCGATCCAGAGCATTCGCATCGGCATCAACGGGCAGGAGGTTCCGGTCGGGCAGACCTACATCCCGCTCAACACGACGGTCACTGCGTCCGCGTACAACAGCAAGACCGGACAGCAGCTCTCCAACGTGGGTGCCGTCGTGCCGATCGGGAACGGTCCGGCATACGACCAGTTCTTCCTGACCTTCGCGCAGATCGGCTCGCACAGTCACACGTACACGAACCCCACCGTGACTGCGCCGGCGCCGATCCCCGGGCCGACGGAGCCGGATCTGGGCGTGCGCACGTTCGAGCGCGTGAATCAGAGCATGGCGAAAGTGACTGGCGTGTCGCCGCTCAACACGAACGCCTCCTCGACCTATCAGAGCGTGCAGCAGTCGTTGCCCGCCATCCCGAACTTCTCGGCGTACTCCTCATCAAACCAGACCGCGTTCGCGCAGCTCGCCGCAGCGTACTGCAGCGCGATGGCGACCGATCCGACGCTGGGGCCCGCCTTCTTCGGGTCGGGCTACAACTCGAACAATCCAGGCTCCTGGGTCGCAAGCAACACCAGTCAGGTGATCAACGCGATCTACAACAACCTGGTCGGTACGAACAACGGCACCCCGCTCGCCACGCAGCCGACCCCGGCGCAGGTGCAGACTGAGCTCACGAACCTGATCGATACGCTCGATACCGGCGCCGCGCTCACGCAGTCGGGCGAGACAGGCATCCTTGCGACGGCCGCCTGCACCGCCGTCCTCTCGAGCGCCTCGATGCTCGTGAACTAGGCCACACTTTTCTCGGAGACCGCCATGATCATCCGCAAGAAGTTGCCGCGACCCAGGAAGCTCCACGAGCCGCTCCTGCACCCCGATCATCCGCGACCGGTGACGCGCCGGCAGATGATGGCGGCGGGCCTCCTCGGGAGCCAGGCCTACGTGCTCGTGCCCTCCGCGCTGATGGGCCTGCTCGCAAAGCCGCGCACCGCTCGGGCGCAGCTCGCCGGCGACATCCAGAGCCTTGTGAGCAGCTGCGGCATCTCCACCGCCGGCGCAGGCAAGATCCCGTTCATCTGCTTCGATCTGGCGGGCGGTGCGAACCTCAACGGGTCGGAGGCGCTGATCGGGGGGCCCGGCGGACAGCTCGACTTCCTCTCCACGGCGGGCTACGACAAGCTCGGGCTGCCGGGAAACATGCTGCCGAGCTCGGCGAATCCCGGAAGTCCCTCGGGCAACTTCGTCGATACCTCGCTCGGTCTTGCCTGGCATTCGGATGGAGCCATTCTGCGCGGCATCAAGTCGGTCGCATCCACCACGGCCATGGCCGGCGTGAACGGCGTAGCGATCGCGGCCGTCTCGCAGACCGATACGCAGGACAACCCGCACAATCCGATGTACGGCATCTGGACGGCGGGATCGAACGGCTCGTTGTTGACGCTGATCGGCACCGAGCCGACCGTATCGGGCGGCAATTCCATGGCGCCCGCGAATCTGATCAATCTCACCGTGCAGCCCTCGGTCGTGACGCAGGCGAGCGATTGCACCGGGCTCGTCAATACCGGCGCGCTGGGGACCATGTTCCCGGGCGATCCGGCCGCCTCGGTCGCCGTGATGGAGTCCACGACACGCCTGAGCGGTGGCACGGACCTGAGCAACTTCAGCGACTATCTGGGCAATGTCACCGTGCAGTCGGGTAACCCGACGGCGGATACGCAGCTGAAGACCGGATTGCTCTGCGGTTACGCGAAGGCGACCGCACTGGTGAATACCTTCGGCAATCCGGCCGCGCTGAATCCGGACCTCGACACCAACATCGTCGGGACCTCGAGCAGCATCTTCACCGCGGCCCAGTACACCGACCGGGATATCCAGGCGACGGCGGCCGTCATGAAGATGGTCGTCAGCGGATTCGCTGGCGCGGGAACGGTCACGCTCTCGGGCTACGATTATCACGACAGCACGCGCGCCACCGGCGAGACGATGAATTTCCACGCCGGGACCTGCATCGGCGCATGCCTCGAGTACGCCAAGCGAATGGGCAAGCCGCTCGTGGTCTACGTCTTCAGCGACGGCTCGCTGGTGTCAACGGGCATGGTGGACGATTCGGCCGCGGGCCGCGGCAAGTACGGCTGGCAGGGCGACAGCCAGACGAGCGCCAATACGGTCATGCTGGTGTACAACCCCGGAGGGCGCCCGACGCTCATGTCGGGGGGCAGCGGCAATCAGATCGGCTCGTACAACTCCGATGGGTCGGTGAACACCTCATCGAGCCCGGCGGCGAACGCCGTCAATCTGCTGGTGCAGACGGTCATTCTCAACTACATGGCCTTGCACAACGATCAGGGCAACTACGTGAGCCTGTTCGGCACCGCCAACGGCCTGGGCACGACGGCCTCGCAGCTCGATCCCCTGATCGCCTTCAACCCGATCGTCAATCACGTGATCGCCTGAGGCCTCCGCGGCGCCACCTGTCGCGCATTTCAGACAGCAGGCTGGCGTCCCGATCGCGAGCGTCCCGTCGCGCATGTGCGTCAGGTCATGCGCGCCGGTCGCGTTTGCAGACTCCGTTCGTTGACACTGTCAAGTGCGGTGTGCGAGGGTTCAGCGCGCGAAATTCAAATCGGGCGGTGCCTGTGCTCTCTAAATCCTGGGGCGGCGTCCTCGCGCTCGCCTTGCTCTTCGGCAACGGCGTGACCACGCTCGCCGCGGACTATCCGCTGCGGGCCCACGCGGCGCCAGACTTCGCTCTGCGAGCCTTCAATGGCGACAACGTTCGTCTGTCGGAGCATCGCGGCGAGGTCGTGCTGCTCTCGTTCTGGAGCAGCCGTTGCAGCTCCTGCAGGGGGCAGCTCGAGGCGCTCAATCGCACGTTCCTCACGTACCGATCAGCCGGCCTGCAGGTGTACGGCATCAGCGTCGAGGGCAGCGAGGCACTTGCGCGCGGCTTTGCCCATGCGCGCCACGTCGCTTTTCCGATGCTCTTCGACCCGGAGGAGCAGGTGAGCCGAAGCTACGAGGTGGACAGTCTGCCGATGATCGTTCTGGTGGATCGCAATGGAACGATCCGCGACATCCAACGCGATTTTACGGCGCGCGATCAGGCACTCTACTTGCGTGAGCTGCGCGGCTTGCTCAATGAGTGATCGGAGGGTTATGCGAGTTCAAATCCAGGTTCCCCGCCCGAGCGGCGTGCGAAGCGCGCGTACGCGGCAGGCCGTGATCTGCTGCGCGGGTGCACTGCTCGCTCTTGCGTGCGGCGCCGCACTCGCGCAGGCGCCGGCCACGAGTCCTGCACCCGCGCCGCAGGCGCAGGGGGCGGCCGCCTCCGCAAGCACCGAGGCACCCTCGGACAGCGACACTCGTGCGCTCGATGAGCAAACCCAGGCGCTCAAGAAGGACGTGGTAGACCTCAATCGCGATCTCTACGTGCTGGAGGAGGAGCTGCTGTATCCGGCCAACACGCAGGTCGCCGTGTTCCTGTCGGTGGACGTGGGGAACTTCTTCGCGCTCGATTCGGTGCAACTGAAAATCGACCAGAAGGAAGTGGCGAACTACCTGTACACGCCACGCGAGGTGGACGCGCTGCTGAAGGGCGGAGTACAGCGGCTGTACATCGGCAATCTGAAGACCGGGCCGCACGAGATCGTCGCCTTCTTCACCGGCAAGGGCCCGAATGCTCGGGATTACCGCCGCGGCGCGACGGTCAAGTTCGACAAGAGCATCGGAGCGCATTACCTCGAGCTGAAGATCGACGATCGGCAGCACGCGCTGCAGCCGGAGTTCGAGATCAAGGACTGGGGAGAGTAGGGACGGCCATGCGACGGGTCGGAGTGATCCTGCTTGCCGCTGCGATCATCGCTGCCGCGCCGGCCGGTGCCGCGCGCCGCGATCCCGATGCGCTGCCCGCCACGCGCATCCGCGACCTGCACTACGGAGATGTCCTGTTCTATTACTTCCAGGGTCCCGACCGGGATCTCGATGCGCTGACGCGGCTGTCGGCGTACGAGCACTGGAATCTCCTGCCGCATCACGAGGCAGACGCGCAGCTGCTGTTCGGGGGGCTATACCTCGACCTCGGGCTGCACAACGAGGCCGGCGCGCGGTTCGAGAGGCTGCTCACCCCGAGCGTGCCGGTCGGTGTGCGTAACCGCGCCTGGTTCTACCTCGCCGAGATCTGGTACACGCGCGGCTACCTCGACAAGGCCGAGCAAGCCCTGGGCCGCATCGAAGGGCGCCTTCCGGTGGAGCTCGAGGCGCAGAAGACGCATCTGCTCAGCAACGCGCTGATCGAGCAGGGACGTTACGACGACGCCGTGCGCCTGCTCGAGAGCTGGCACGGCCCCGCCGACTGGACGGCGTACGCACGCTTCAACCTCGGGATCGCTCTGGTGCGGGAGCATCGTCTGAGCGATGCGGATCGCAACCTCACCGCAGTGGGCACGCTCGCCGCGCGCAGCACCGAGCTGACGGCGCTGCGCGATCGTGCGAATCTTGCGCTCGGGTACGCCTACCTGCAGGCGAATGAGCCTGCCCAGGCGCGTCCTGCGCTCGAGCGGGTGCGCCTGAGCGGTGCCTCCTCGAACCAGGCCTTGCTCGGAATGGGCTGGGCCGATGCGGCCCTCGGGGACTACCGCGGAGCGCTCGTGCCATGGCTGGAGTTGCGGCGGCGCAGCCTCATGGACTCGGCGGTCCAGGAGTCCTACCTCGCCGTTCCGTACGCCTACGGCAAGCTCGGTGCAAATGGCGAGGCCGCGGAGAATTACGAGAGCGCGCTCGAGTCGTACGTCTCGGAGAATCGCGCGCTCGAGGGTGCCATCGGGCGCATCGAAGGCGGAAAGCTGATCGAGCCGCTGCTCGCACAGCAGCAGGGCGCGCAGTACGGCTGGTTCTGGCAGCTGAAGAGCCTGCCGGATGCGCCCGAATCGCGCTACCTCTACGCGATCCTCGCGGGCCACGATTTCCAGGAGGGATTGAAGAACTACCGCGATCTCACCTACATGCAGCACACGCTCGGGGATTGGTCCGAGAGCATGGCCGCATTCGCGGACATGATCGATGCGCGCGAGCGCGCGCATGCCGAGCGGTTACCGCGCGTGGACGCATTGCTCGCCTCCAAGGCGGTCGAGCGGATGCAAAGCCATCGCGACGCGCTGAAGGCGCATCTGGATGCAATCGAGCGCGAGCATGACGTGGCGGCCCTCGGGTCCCCGGACGAGCGCGCTCACTGGACGAAGGTGCGCGAGATCGAATCCGTGCTCGCCTCGGCGCCGCACGATGCGGCGAACGATGCATTGCGCGATCGGCTGCGCGTGGTCAAGGGCGTGCTGTATTTCGAGATGGATCAGGCGTTCAAGGCTCGCGTGTGGCAGCAGCGGCGCACGCTGCGCGATCTCGACCTGGCACTCGCCGAGGCGCAGGAGCGCTGGATCCGGGTGGAGAAGGCGCGCCAGAGCGTTCCCATGCACACGGGCGACTTCGCCTTGCGCGTGGCGGCGCTGCGCGAGCGCATCGGCGCGCTGCAGACGCGGCTGGTAGCCATGCGCGAAAAGCAGAACCAGTATCTGGCGCGACTCGCGGCCTCCGAGCTCGAGGCCCAGAAGAGCCGTCTGGCCGCCTACGAGGTGCAGGCGCGCTTCGAGCTCGCCTCGATGTACGACCGCGCCGCCAATAGCGCCCCCGCGGCGCGCGGCGCTGCGACCGCCGGCAAGTCCACGCCGCAACAGCCCGTCGGCGGCCCCGCCGCGCCGGACTCGAAACCCTCTCCGGAGCCACACCCGTGAGGGTGCGCGTCCTCCTCGCAGCCGGACTCGCGCTGCCGCTGCTCGCCGCCTGCACGGCCTCGGGCGGCGGCAGGACGAACGCGCCCGCAACGATCAATGATCTGGTGTCACGCCCGATCGAGGTGCGACCGGATACGCCCTCGGATGCCAGCGCGTCCAAGGCGATGGACAACTACCGCAAGTTCCTGCAGCTCGAGAATACCGATCCCCGGCTGCGTGCGGAGGCGATGCGCCGCCTGGGCGATCTCAATCTCGAGTCCGGCCAGCTCGAGCGCATGGAGAGCGAGCTCGGACAGATCGATCTGATGGGCGCCGAGGCCATCAAGCTCTACACCCAACTGCTCAAGGCCTATCCCGACTACCCGCGCAATGACGAGGTGCTCTATCAGCTGGCGCGCGCCTACGAGACCACCGGGCAGCCCGATCAGGCGCTCGCAACGCTCGATCGGCTGGCCGCCCGGGTTCCGCAGACGCCGCAGATCGACGAGGTGCAGTTTCGGCGCGGCGAGCTGCTGTTCTCGGCCAAGCGGTACGCCGAAGCGGAGGCTGCCTACGCACTCGTGATCCACGACGGCGTGCACGCCGCGTTCTACACGCAGAGCCTGTACAAGCACGGCTGGACGCTGTTCAAACAGGGCAAGAACCAGGAGAGTCTGCCCTCGTTTGCCGGCGTCCTCGATCAGACCCTCCTCGGAGGCAACGTACAGGGCCGCCTGAAGGCACCGGAGGATCTGGCGCGCGCCAGCCGGGAGCTCGTCGATGACACGCTGCGCGTGATGAGCATCACCTTCTCCTATCTCGATGGGCCGCAATCGATCGGCCAGTTTCTGGCAAGCTACGGGGAGCGGCCGTACGCGTATCTGCTCTACTCGCGCCTGGGCGACCTGTATGTGGACAAGCAGCGCTATCAGGATGCGGCGACGACCGACCGTGCATTCGTCGCGCGCGATGCGCTGTCCGAGCATGCCCCGGTCCTTGCGATGCAGGCGATCGAGGCATATCGCAAGGGGGGCTTCTCGCAGCTCGTACTGGATGGCAAGCGCGAGTTCGTCGAGCGCTACCAGCTCGGGTCGGCCTTCTGGCGCGGGCGCCAGCCGAGCGAATATCCGACGGTGGTGAAGGAGCTGCGCACCAACCTCAAAGACGTTGCGACCTACTACCACGCGCTGGGACAGTCCTCGAACCACATCGAGGACTATCGCGAGGCTGCGAAGTGGTACCGCGCCACGCTCGAATCCTTCCCCAACGACCCGGACTCGGCCGCAACCAGCGAGCTGCTCGCCGAGACCCTCTACGCGAGCCACCAATACGTCGACGCCGCGGGCGAGTACGAGCGCGCCGCCTACGACTATCCCAAGAGGGCGGCCTCCGGGGCCTCGGCCTACGCCGCGCTGGGTGCCTACCAGAAGGCGGAGGCGGAGCTCACGGGCCCAGCAAAGACGCAGCTGCACATGCGGGCCGTCGAATCCGGCATCAAATTCGCACAGGCATTCCCCGAGCATCCCGACAGCGGCGGAGTGCTCACGCGCGCGGCGGAGGACCTCTCCGACGCGCACGATCTACCGCGTGCAATCGAAGTCGCGCGGCTGGTGCTCGCACATCGGCCGCCGGTGGACGTTGAGAAGCAGCGAATCGCCTGGACCATCATCGGCCAGGCGAGCTTCGATCGCGGCTTGTTCGCCGATGCAGAGAGCGCCTACATCAAGGCGCGCGGTCTCGCCGACCCCAAGATGAGGGCCGACCTCACCAACCGCATTGCCGCGGCCGTGTATGAGCAGGGGGCCGCGAAGGAGAAGGCCGGGGATGCGGCCGGGGCCGTCGATGACTTCCTGCGCGTGGCGCGCGTGGCGCCCGATTCGAAGATCCATGCCACCGCGCAGTACGATGCGGCAGCACAGCTCATCAACCTCAAGCAGTGGGACCGGGCGATCGGGGTGCTCGAGGACTACCGCCGGGAGTTCCCGAACGACCACGCCGCCGATGTGCGGCGCAAGCTTGCCGTCGCATACGCCGAGGCCAAGCAGCCGGCACAGGCCGCAGTCGAGTTCGATCGCATCGCGCGCGATGACAAGGAGGACCGGGCCGTGCGCCGCGAGGCGCTCATGCGGGCTGCGGACCTGTACGGCAAGGCTGGCAACGAGACCGAGGCCAGCGCCGCCCTCGAGCGGTTCGTGGCCGAGTATCCCGTGCCCGTCTCGGATGCGGAGGAGGTGCGCGAGCGGCTCGCCACGGCGGCCGTCAAGCGCGGCGACCCCGGTGCGCTGCACTGGTTTCGCGAGATCGTCGACGCCGATGCACGTGCCGGGGCTCAGCGCACGGATCGAACGCGATTTCTCGCCGCTCAGGCGCAACTCGAGCTTGCTGCACCTGTGCGGGATGCCTTCCGCCGGATTCACCTGGTAGCGCCCCTGAAGAGGAGCCTGGCCGCCAAGCGCAAGGCGCTGGAGAGCGCGCTTGCCGCCTACAAGGCGGCGCTCGACTATCACGTGGCGGAGGTCACGACCGCCGCAACGTTCGAAATGGCCGAGCTCTATCGCACGCTTGCGAAGGATGTGATCGGCTCGGAGAGGCCGAGCAGGCTCTCCAAAGACGAGCTCGAGCAGTACGAGGTGCTGCTCGAGGAGCAGGCCGAGCCCTTCGATGAGCAGGCAATCGCAATTCACGAGTCGAACACCGCGCGGGCGCGCGATGGGCTCTATGATGAATGGGTCAAGAAGAGCTACCTGGCACTTGCCGAGCTCGATCCCGGCCGGTACGGCAAGACGGAGCTGACGCAGGATGTGGTCACGACGGTCAACTGAGGCTGCGCGAGGCCGGCAGGCGGCCGGCGCGGGGCTGTCGCTGCGCTCGCGGTGCGCGGCGCTTGGCGCCGCCGTGCTACTCGTGGCCTGCAGCAGCGCCCCGCATCCGCAGCGCGCGCAGCAGCCGCAGCGTGAGCCGCAGGGGCCGGTCTCATCCGTTCATGCGCCGGGCGCGGCCGCTGCGGCTGCGCAGGGCACGGTTACGGAGCCAGCCCCGCCACCTGCCGAGGCCGTGGCCGAATTCGATCGCGCCGTGAGCTTCATGAGGGCAGGCAACACGACCGAGGCGCAGCGACGCTTCGAGGTGCTCGCGGTCGAGTATCCCCAGTTGGCAGGCGCCGAGATCAACCTCGGAATCCTGTATCGCAAGTCCGGACAGCTCCAGCAGTCCGAGAACGCGCTGCGCGATGCCGTGCAACGCAACGCCGCAAGCGCAGTCGCATGGAACGAGCTCGGTGTGACGCTGCGACTTCGCGGCCAGTTCCGCGACGCGGGTGATGCCTATCGCAAGGCGATCGCCGCCGATGCCAATTTCGCGGCTGCGTATCGCAACCTCGGAGTCCTGCTGGATCTGTATCTGGGCGATGCGCCCGAAGCGCTGGCCGCGTTCGAGCGCTACAAGGAGCTCACGGGCGAGCAGAAGCCGGTGACCGGCTGGATCGCCGAGCTGCGGCACCGGGTGGGCAAGAGCGCCGCGCCCTCCGCCGGAGCCTCGCCACCGCGCGCAGCGCATCCGGCGCCCGCCCAGCAGCTCACCCCGCCGGGGCTTCCCGTCGAGGAGCCCACCACGGCGCGCGCCGGCGCAGGAGGTTGATCGATGCGCTCTGTCTTGACTGCCGTTCTGGTCGCAGCCGCCCTCGGGCCGTGCATCGCAGCTGCTCAGAATACGACTCCCGCGGCCGCACCGGCGGCCTCCGCCGGATCCTCGGGCAAGGGCACGCAGGCCCAAAAAGCCGAGCAGGATGCACTACAGCCCGCCGTGGATACCTCGGTCCCAGCTCCCGCACCGCCTGCGGGTGCGAGCGCGACGAGCGCCCCGCCGCCCGGATCGAAGTCCGACGCCAACTCAGCGCCCGCACAGGAGCCCAACTCGGGCAAAGCGATGGATCACCTGCAACTCGGCACGACGGACATCACGGGCAATCGCGAGCTGCCCAAGGTCCTGTACATCGTGCCCTGGAAGCGGTCTGATCTCGGCGACCTCACGGGCAAGCCGCTCAACAGTCTGGTGGATGAGACTCTGCAACCGATCGATCGTGACGTTTTCAAGCGCGAGAACCGGTACTACCGCGCAGTTGCGCAAAAAGCCTCTCCGGGGGGCAACTCGTCTGCCCGGCCCGCAGCGGACGCAGATCGCAACGGCAGCCGGTAGCGGTGCCCCGGGCGCCGGGGATGAGAGATAGATCGCAGCTTTTTGGGCTTATGTCATTCAGTTTTATCGTGGGAGAGAGTTCGGGTCGAGATCCTCGCCGCAGCGGTTGCGGCTGTCGCCCCGGTGAGCTTTCGCACGTTCACGAGGAGAGTGGTCGATGAATCTCTGGCACATGATCGTCCGGTTCTTTCAGGGCGGCGGGGTCGCTATGTTCCCGATCGCAGTTGTGCTGGTGCTCGGTCTCACGATCGCCATCGAGCGCTACATCTATCTGCAGCTCGTCGGGGTACGCAACCGACAGCTCTGGAACCAGATCGTCCCGATGCTGTCGCAGGGTAACTTTCGCCAGGTGGTGCAGGTCACGTCCAAGTCGGGGTCGGCCATCGGCCAGATCCTCAACTACGGCCTGGCGCGCATCCAGGCGGCGCGCCGGCGCGACGACATCGAGAAGGCGATGGAGGAGAGCCTGATGGAGGTCGTGCCGCGGCTGGAGAAGCGCACGCACTATCTCGCAACCTTCGCCAACCTCGCGACCCTGCTCGGGCTGCTCGGGACCGTGATCGGCCTGATCAACGCCTTTGCCGCAGTTGCGACCGTCAACCCCGCGGAGAAGGCGAACCTGCTCTCGGCCAGCATCTCGGTCGCGATGAACTGCACCGCCTTCGGGCTGATGACCGCCGTGCCGCTCTTGTTCATCCACGCGTGGCTGCAGACCAAGACCACCGAGCTCATCGACAGTCTGGAGATGGCGTCGGTGAAGTTCTTGAACGCCATCACCGAGCGGCAGACGCCGGCGCCGGCGCCGGCCGCTGCCTGAACGCGCGAGCACGCTAGCTCGCCCAAGCCATGCGCCGGTCCTACGACGCCAAGAAGCTCGCGCGGCACCGCCGCCGGCCGGTCGAGCTGCTGCTCGTGCCGATGATCGACATCTTCACGGTGCTCGTGACATTCCTGCTCATGACGGCCGTGTTCTCCCGCACCGTCATCCTGCAGCTCGACCTGCCGCCGCCGCAGGCGCAATTCCGCGAACCGCCGCCTGGGTTGCAGCTCGAGGTGCTGGTGCGCAAGAACCTGATCCAGGTCGCCGATCGCAACACGGGCCCGCTGGCCACCTTGCCCAACAAGCCGGATGGCTACGACTACGACGGCCTCACCGACTATCTCAAGCGGGTGAAGGCGAAATTCCCCGAGAAGACGGATGCGACCATCCTGCTCGAGCGTGACACGCCCTATGACATCCTCGTGCAGGTCATGGACCACACGCGCGTGTTCGAAGTG
>DATKPP010000068.1:0-3371 GCA_035524075.1 Steroidobacteraceae bacterium
GATGCGTGGTGCCGCCCAGCGCTCCTCCCAGTGCGAGAGCCACTCGTTTTGCTGCTCGATCGATTCGAAGCGTCGGCCCTTGAGGCCCGTGTCCTGGGTGTGTTGGATCGCTCGCTCAACAACACCCTTGCGGTTGGGATCGGCGACGCGCGCGACATCGGCCACGGCGCTGTGGTGAGCAAGCGTGGCGGCGTATACGGGGTTGAGCTGCGGCTCGTAGAGGTCGGGCTTGATCGTAAGCGTGTAGTCCCGGCCGCATTGCGGCCGCGGGATTACCCGGGCGACGATGTGCCGTGGTGCGCCTGAGGTTTACCGAGCCTGCTATCGTCGTTTGCGCACGCGCTGGGGGGCTAATCGGAAGCGGCCGCCGTTGACCTCGTTGGTCACCACGCCCTCGCGAAGGGCCTTGCCGATCGCTGCATCCAGCCGTTGCAGCAGCTCGGGAAAGCTCTCCCCGTCGCGCCGCACAAGAGTGGCGATCAGCTCCGTTTCGGTAACGGCGACGGCGGCGCCTTCGATCGGTGGCATCCGTCCGATGCCGATATGACCACCGGCTTGGTCCAGCAGCTCGGTGATGTTCGGCCACTGATCTGTCTGCGCAGAGGGCATGGAGAGGATCTCCGAGAGTGAGGATGGCGTCAGGCCGCCTCGAGGACGGCCTCTGTCGACGAGGGCAGCCGAACGTTCCAGGGGAGCAGCTCATCGATCCGGTTGATCGGGTGATCTGCGATCCTTTCAAACACGTGGCGCAGGTAAGCCTCTGGATCGATTCCATTGAGCTTGCACGACCCGATGAGGGTGTACATCGATGCCGCGCGCTCGCCGCCGGCGTCAGACCCTGCAAAGAGATAACTGCGCCTGCCGAGCGCCACATCACGCAACGATCGCTCGGCCGCGTTGTTGTCCATGTCTGCTCGACCATCCGTGCAGTAGTAGGTCAGCGCCGGCCAGTGCCGGGGCTTGACGGTGTAGCGGATCGCCTTGGCGAGCGCAGAGCTCGCCGGTAGCCGCGCGAGGTGCGTCATCAACCAGGTATGCAACTCCTGAAGCAACGGCACGGAACGAGCCTGTCGCTCGCACAGCCGCGCCTCGGGATCAAGTCCTCGGATCTCCCGCTCGATGGCGTAGAGCACATCGATCCGCTCGACGGCTTGGGCCGCAATCGGTGAGCGCAGCGCGAGGTGCATCTCGTAGAGCTTACGCCTCGCGTGAGCCCAACATAATGACCGCTTCAGACGCGCAGGCCCCGCTCGCGCCTTACGCTCTCGGTGGGGAAAGAGTCCAAACAACTCGTTAAATCCCGCGTACGCATCGACGTGCACGACGCCTTGGTACCCCTGCAGGTGCCGGCGTGGATGCTCCCCGCCGCGACCGGGCGAGTACTCAAACCACACCGCCTGCGGTTCTCGACTTCCCCAGGTGCGCTCATCGCGCACGTAAGTCCATAGATATCCGGTCCGGGTCCGTCCTCGCCCCGGATCGAGCACCGGCAAAGGAGTGTCGTCGGCATGCAGATGTCCGCCGCCCAGCACGTGGCGGCGCACCGCCCGCACCAGAGGGCTCAGCAGCCGATCGCCCGCCCGTACCCACTGCGCAAGGAGGGAGCGCTCGAGCTCGAGGCCGGCGAAGCCGTATACCTGACTCTGACGGTACAGCGGTTGGTGCAAGCAGTATTTGCTCGCCACCACGTGCGCCAGCAAGGCCGGTCCCGGCAGCCCGCGTTCGATAGGTCGCGAGGGAGCCCCGGCCTGCACGATCTGTGAGCAGCGCACACAGGAGTGCTTCTCGCGCACGTGGCGCAGGACCTTGAAGTAGCCCGGCACGTACTCGAGCATCTCCGCCACGTCCCGTCCCAGGTAGCGCAGCCGTCCGCCGCAATCCGGGCACGCACAGCCGTTCGTGACCGCCGGGTGCGGGTGAATGATCGTCTCGCGCGGCAGATGGGCCGGCAGGGCGCGTCGCCCCGAGCGGCGCCGACGCACCGTCCGCCGCTCTTGAGCGGCGGTGGATGCGTTCTCGTTCTGGGTCTGTGACTGCGGATCCGTTGCGGCTGCAGCGCACGGTGCGAGCTGCTCGAGCGCCTGCAGACTCATCTCGATCTGGGTGACCTCGAGCTCCAGCTGCTCTCGAGAGCGGCCGAACTTCCAGCGCCGCAGCTGCGCGAGCTGGATCCTCAGGCGTTCGATCTCCAAGCGGTGCTCGCGCACCAGGCGCTTCAGATCCGCTACATCATCGGGGAGGTCGTGTGTCTCGGGCACACGCGGATTATACGCGCGGTGCCGCGGCACGCACGTCGATGTTGGAAAATAATGCGATCAACTCAGCGGCGTACAACTGCGCGCACTCAACACCTACCACATCTTGTAGGTCTCTCGACCAACACCAGATCCGCGCTGCATCAGGCCACCACTGTCGGCGAGGGCGCCTCCTCGGTGGGCACGTTCCGGTGCACCCGGCGCCAGTCGATCCCTTCAAGGAGCGCCGATAACTGCGCGCCCGTCAGCAGCACCGCTCCATCAGCCGCGTGTGTCCAGGTGAACTTCCCCCGGTTCAATCGCTTGTAAAGCAGGCATAGTCCGTCCGCGTCGGCCCAGAGGATCTTCATCCGATCCCCGCGACGCCCCCTGAAGATGAAGAGCTGCCCCGAAAGCACATCGGCCGATAACTGCGTCTGCACCAGCGCGCTCAGCCCATCCAGACCTCGGCGCATATCCGTGAGCCCGGCCACCAGCCAGATGCGAACCCCCGCCGGCACGCTCAGCATGGCCCGGACAGCTCACGCAGCATCGCCTGCAGCCGCTCCGTGCCTAAGGCGCCCCAGATCCTCAGGCGCGTGCCGCTCGGAAACTCGATCTCCACCCGTTCAGGTTGTGCCGGCGAAACCGGTGCCGCGCGAGCTTCTTGCGGCGCCGCCTTCATCGGCACATGGATCTGCACGGGCAGTAACGCCGGCGTCTTGCGCTCGCGCGCGCTCTCGACGCCACGCTCGAGGAGCTTGCCGCGCCGATACTCCCGACGCCAAGTGAATATCTGGTTCGCGTTCACTCCATGACGTCGGGCAATGACCGGCACAGACCCTTCCGATTGCAGTGTCTCGCGCACGATCTGCAGCTTCTCCTGCACAGACCACTGCTTGCGCCTGCGAATCTGCCTGCCGCCCGATCCCGTTCCTGCACTCTGCTCGCTCGAAGTGTCCACTTGTTCTCCTCGTGGGCACTTACGCGTGCCCACTTATCTGCAAGTGGGCACATCCTCCCCGAGGCGGGCACCGCCGCCTATGCGGCCTTCGCTACACGGTTACGACATGCCGAACAGAGCCACTAGGATCGGCCGCGAAGAACCGCTGCTCGATCTTCGAAGCTTTGCCCGTC
>DATKPP010000069.1:0-70180 GCA_035524075.1 Steroidobacteraceae bacterium
AAACGCCGCTGGCGTCGCTCGGCCTGCTCGAGAGCATGAAGCGCCTCGTCCCACATCCAGGCGATGCGATCGATCGAACTCACGCAAGACTCCTCGGCCGACCAGAGGCTTCCATGGGGATGAGCGGCCCGCGTTGCAAGGCGCCACGCTCAAGGCTCGGCTGAACGCCGAGCCAAAGCTCGAGCGCGCGGGATGGGCGGGGAACGGCCCCGTCCGTCAGGCCGCGACGAGCGATTCGGTGGCGGGGATTCCCGCCCCGGGAGATACGCTCTGCGGCCCGGCGGCGCAGCTCGCAAGAGCGCGGTCCTGATACAAGTACCAATCGACACAGCCATAGACTGCATCGGCATCCGCGCGTGGTGCACCTGCGATCGGAGGCCATGCTGCGCGTGCCGGACGAAGTGTGATCACGCTATTCCCATGCATGAGCCACCTCCACTGCTTCGAGGATTCCCGCCACCGCGCGGGATCCTGGAGCATGACATTGCCCCTTCGAGGTTGTCTACGCTGTCTGCAGCCACGCTGCCCGAGTCAGTGTCTCTGCTGCTCGAGCCAGCCTTGCAGCTGGTCGAACGGCTCGGAGAACTTGCGCACGCCTTCAGCCTCGAGCTGCTGCGCCGCGCGGTCGAGATCGATCCCGAGCGCAGCAAGCTCGCGCTGGATGCGTGCCGTCTCGCCCTGGTAGGCTGACAGGCCTGCCCCGCCCTTGCCGTGATGCCGATATGCCGCAAGAGTCTCGAGCGGCAGTGTGTTGATGGTCTCGGCTGCAATGAGCTCCTCGACGTACTTCACATCGCTGTAGCGGGGGTCCTTGGTGGATGTCGAAGCCCAGAGCAGACGCTGGGGCCGGGCGCCGCGCCCCGCGAGGTCCCGCCAGCGCTCCGAGGCAATGACCGCGCGATACTCCTGGTAGGCCTGCGAGGCGAGCGCCGTAGCAGTGCGCCCGCGCAGCGAGCGGGCCTCGCCGCGGCCCTGGCCTGCATGCTCATCGAGCAGGCCATCAACGAGCGTATCGATTCGACTCAGGAAGAAGCTCGCGACGGAGGCTACGGTGCGGATGTCGCCACCGCGCTGCACGCGCTGCTCGAGACCGGAGAGATAGGCGTCGACCACTTGCTTGTACCGCGCGGGCGAGAAGAGCAAGGTCACGTTGACATTGATGCCCTCGGCAATCAGCGCGCGCACGGCAGGGAGCCCTGCGAGCGTTCCGGGTATCTTGATCATGGCATTGTTGCGCTCGAGCCTCCCCCAGAGCCGGCGACCTTCCGCGATGCTCTTCTGTGTCTCGTTCGCAAGATGCGGGGAGACCTCGAGGCTCACGAAGCCGTCGGTTCCCTCGGAACGCTGATACGTGGAGCGAAACAGATCCGCCGCACGGCGTATGTCGTCGATGACGATCGATTCGTACAGGTCCACGCCGTTCGTGACCTTCGGCATCAGCTCCGTGACCGCGGACTGATACTCCGGATGGCTCATGATCGCCTTGGCGAAGATGGCCGGGTTCGAGGTCAGGCCGGAGAGACCGTCGGCTTCGATCATCCGAGCAAGCGTGCCATCGCTCAGCATGCGCCGATGGATGTCATCGAGCCAGATGCTCTGACCGCGCGCTTTGAGCCTCAGCAGTGAATTTCCGTCCATCGGCAGACCTCTGTCATGATGCGGCGAGTCATCCGAGTGTGGTCCGCGCATGCAGCATAGGCAAGGCGCAGGACAGGAGGATGACAGGAGCAAGTCTTGCACCCACGACTTCCTGCGGAGGTTCGAGTCGATCCCCGTGTTCGTCCTCACGGTCAATAGCGGCAGCACCTCCGTCAAGCTCGCCGCATTCCAGGGCGCGGGCGCCGATGTGCAGGCTCTGCGGCGCGAGCAGCACAACGGGCGCGGCCTCGACTCGCACGCGCTGCTGGGTGCGTTCCTGCGCGAGCTCGATGCCTCGCAGCTCGTTGCGGTCGCGCATCGCGTGGTGCACGGCGGGACCCGATTTGCAAAACCCACGCTCATCGATGCATCTGTCGTGACTGCGATCCGCGAGCTCTCGGAGCTCGCCCCATTGCACAACCCCGTGGCGCTCGAATGGATTGCGGCTGCACAGGCGGTGTGCGGCCGAGAGGTGCCGCAGGTGGCCGCATTCGACACGTCCTTCTACACATCGCTCCCTCGAGTTGCCGCGGAGTACGCGCTGCCGAGCACGCGCGGATCCGAGCTCGGCGTGCGCCGCTACGGGTTCCATGGCCTGGCACATCAGGCGATGTGGCAACGCTGGTGTGCGCTTCATCCGAAGCACCCGGAGGGCGGCCGCGTCGTCACGTTGCAGCTCGGTGGCGGCAGCTCCGCGACGGCGATCGAGCGCGGCCACCCGCTCGACACGAGCATGGGGTTCTCCCCGCTCGAGGGACTGGTCATGGGCACACGCTGCGGCGATCTCGATCCCGCCGCGGTCACCTATCTGGCGTCCAAGCAGGGCATCTCACCCGAGCGCATCGTCGAGTGGCTCAACCGCGAGTGTGGTCTGAAGGGAGTCTCGGGAGTGAGCGCGGAGATGCGGCAGCTCCTGGCCGAGCCTCGGGCTCCCGCTTCGCAGTTCGCAATCGATCTGTATTGCTATCGCGCGACCAAGTATCTGGGCGCATACCTCGCGGTCCTGCGAGGCTGCGACGGCATCGTCTTCGGAGGTGGCGTGGGGGAGCACGCCCCCGAGGTGCGCGCGCGCATTCTGGCGCCCCTGGCGTGGGCCGGCATCGAGCTGGAGCCGCAGGCCAACGACAACGCGCTCGGCATCGAGGCGCGCATCAGCCGCTCAGGGAGCATGGCCGAGGTGTGGGTCATCCCGAATGACGAGGACGGACTCCTCGCACAAGCCGCGCTCGCCTGCGGCGTGCCTCAGGCGCCGGCGGCCTGAGGGGGCACCAGCACGGCTGCGCCCTGCAGCGTGCCCTCGCGCAGTCTCTGGAGTGCCTGGTTCGCCTCGCTCAGAGGGAAGGTCTCGACACTGGGATGCAGGGGAACGGCCGCCGCAATCTGCATGAACTCGGTGGCGTCCGCGCGCGTGAGATTCGCCACGGAGGAGATCGAGCGCTCGCCCCAGAGCATGCGATACGGAAAGCCCGGGATGTCGCTCATATGGATTCCGGCGCAGACCACCCGTCCACCCTTGCGGGTGGCCGCCAGCGCCGCCGGGACCAGCTCGCCGACCGGGGCGAAGATGATGGCCGCATCGAGCGGCTCCGGAGGCGAGTCGCTCGAGTCTCCGGCCCATGCCGCGCCCAACTCCCGCGCGAAAGCCTGTCCTGCGAGATCCCCCGGACGCGTGAACGCGAACACGTCGCGGCCCTGTGCGCGCGCCACCTGCGCCAGCAGGTGCGCCGCGGCACCGAACCCATAGAGTCCCAGTGTGCCCTCACCCGCCGCGCGATACGCGCGATAGCCGATGAGGCCCGCACAGAGCAACGGCGCGGCCTGTGCATCTGCATAGCGCGCCGGAATCTCGCAGCAGTAGCGCGAATCGGCGAGCACGTATTCGGCGTAGCCCCCATCGAGGGTATAGCCCGTGAAGCGCGCGCGATCGCAGAGATTCTCGCGCCCGCTGCGGCAGTAGGAGCACGTTCCGCAGGTCTCGCCGAGCCAGGGAATTCCCACGCGGTCGCCCACCCGCAGCCGCGACACGCCGCGACCGGTGCGTGCCACCACGCCGACGATCTCGTGGCCGGGCGTCACGGGGAAGGGGATGTCCGGCAGCTCGCCATCGACGACATGAAGATCGGTGCGGCAGACCCCACAGGCGCGAACTCGCGCGAGAATCTGCAGCGCGCTGGGCTCAGGCAGCGTCACCTCTTGCGCCCGCAACGGCGCACCCGGGGAGTGTGCGCGCAACGCGAGCATGCAATCCCACCCGACCTCTCAGGGCGTTCCCGGTGCGGTAGAGGAAAGCGTGGGGGTCGCCCTCGGACCTGACTGCGTCTGCGGTCCTGCCGACTTCGGCTGCGGGGTCGCGGGGTCGGAGTCCAGGTCCGCCTGGAGTCCCACCGTCACCGGAATGCCATTCGAGACCTTCAGCGTCTGGATGGCGTAATCCCAGTTGATCGCCGCCGTTGTGCTGCCGAGCGCCTGGTCGAGCAGCTGCTCGAACTGCGCGAGCTCCGGTTGGATCGTTTGTCCCTGGTCGTCCACGGGCGGATGGACCTCGAGCAGCAGCTCGCCGTCGACGTAGGCCACCTTCACCGGATCGTTGATGAGGTACACCTTGGTGCCCACCGGTACGGTGGGAAACAGCGCAGCCACATCCTCCGGATACATGCGGATGCACCCATGCGTGACCGGCATGCCGACCGCCAGGGGATTGTTGGTTCCATGAATGAGATAGTCGCCCGGTTTGACCGCCAGGCGCATGGCGAAGTCGCCGAGAGGATTGGCCGGTCCCGGCGGCACGACCTTGGGAATCGGGTCTCCGTTTGCCGCGTGCTCCTTGCGAACCGATTCCGGCGGATACCAATACGGGTGCTTCTGCTTCTGGATCACCCGGGTAAGTCCCAGGGGTGTCTTCCAGTCCATCTTGCCGATGCTCACGGGGTAGGTGATCACGACGCGCTTGGCGTGCCTCTTCGGCTTTGGATAGTAGTAGAGGCGGTGCTCGGGAATATTCACGACGATGCCATCGCGTGGGCCGGGTGGCAGGATCCTGCGACCGGGGATGACGATCGCGGTGCCCTCGCCCGGCAGCCATGGGTCGACCCCGGGATTGGCGCGAATGATCTCCTCGGACCCCAGACCGTACTGACGCGCAATATCGTAGAGAGTGTCCGAATAGCGCGTCTTGATATGGATATCCTCGCCGATCACCTGGGTGCTATCCCCCTCGCCGAGCTCGTACACGGCGGCCCGGCCCGGGAGCCATGCGAGCGACAACGCGAGAACGAGCACGAGCTGGCCGATACGGGGGGGCACAAACGTCTGAATGTGTGTCGGTGTCCGGCTGACATCGCCGGTCGGCGGGTGGTTCTTCCGGTCCGCGCAATTCGCGCGTGACCGGCCACGCATTTCCCTGACTTGCTTTAACAAAGCCTGCCCCGTCAATGAGTTGGACAAGGGCCCGCATTGTACGTCAAATCTGATGCCCGCGGCTGCATGTCGGAGTCACGGAACCCGTGCCAAGCGCGCCTTCGTCGTTGGAGTGAGACATTGGCACGCGAGCCGGTACGAGGCTTGCTCGATCATGCTCATCCGGTCCACGGGAGTGCTCTCATGAGTTCGACATTTCGCGCCGCGGTGCTGGCCCTCACCCTCTCGCTGGGTGCGACGGGATGCTCGCTGTTTCGCGCGCACGAGGCTGCGACCACGGCGTACGTCGGCGACACTGCAATCACCACCCGAGTGCAGACGGCTCTCATCCACGACCCCCACATCAGGGCCAGCGAGATCGACGTGCAGACGGCTCAGGGTCGAGTGACGCTCGATGGCGAGGTGGACGATGCCGCGATGGCGCAGCGTGCGCTCGAGATCACGCGCGCCACCCCGGGCGTCCGGACGATCGATGACAAGCTGACCGTTGCAAGCCCCAGCACGGCCCTGAACACGAAGCTGCCCCAGCGGGGCTGAGTGCGCCCGCAATGCGCTGCGGTCCGCGGCGCATCCGCTGCTATGCTTCCCGAGCTTGCAGCGGGTCAATCTCAAATCAAGCGCATGCGAAGGCGCGCGGCTGCCGCGGTCGTTCTTTAATCGCTCCGCGCTCAGCGTAGCCCCTGAGCTTCTCGGTCTACACCTCGTGCGCAACGAGCGCGGGGTGCTGCGCGTGGGGCGGATCGTCGAGACGGAAGCCTACATGGGGCCGCAGGACCTCGCCGCGCATTCTGCAGGCGGGCGCCGCACGCACCGCACCGAGGTGATGTTCGGGCCACCCGGCCACGCATATGTCTATTTCATCTATGGATTCTGGAACTGTCTGAACGTCGTCACCTCCCGGGTTGGCGTCCCGCATGCGGTGCTGCTGCGCGCACTCGAGCCCCTTGCCGGTATCGAGCACGGCACATGGGGACCGGGGCTTCTGTGCCGCTCGATGGGCATCGATCGCTCGCTCAACGGCGCGGATCTGCGCGGCGATGTGCTATGGCTCGCGAGGCCACCGCGGCGTGCAGCGCGCGCAGTCCGGATCGCGGCCGCTCCGCGCATCGGGGTGGACTACGCGGGTGAGTGGGCGCGACGGCCCTGGAGATTCTTCGATCGGGACTCCGCTTACGTGTCCACGCTCTCGCCGGCGGCGCGCCGGCGGGCGGGAGCGCTGATCAGCCGATGACTCCCCGCGATCGCATCTCCTCGATCACCCGGTGGGCCGCCTCCTGGGCAGTCGCATCGCTCGTGGAGATCACCATCTCGGGGTGCTCCGGCACCTCGTACGGTGAGTCGATGCCGGTGAAGTTCTTGATCTTGCCTGCGCGCGCGCGCGAATAAAGGCCCTTCGGATCGCGGCGTATGCATTCCTCGATCGGCGTATCGATGAAGATCTCGATGAACTCGCCCTCCCCGACCAGCTCGCGAACCATGCGCCGCTCGGCGCGGAATGGAGAGATGAACGAGCACAGCACCAGGAGCCCCGCATCGATGAACAGGCGCGCGACCTCGCCCACGCGGCGGATGTTCTCCACACGATCGGCGTCGGTGAACCCCAGATCTCGGTTCAGCCCATGACGCACGTTGTCGCCGTCGAGCAGATACGTGTGTGCGCCCTGGGCATGCAGCTCCTTCTCGACGAGATTGGCGATCGTGGACTTGCCAGAGCCCGAAAGTCCGGTGAACCACAGGATCGCGGCTTTGTGGCCGTTGCGGCGCACGCGAGCTTCCCGATCGATCGCAAGACTCTGCAGGTGCACGTTGGTCGCCCGGCGCAGGCCGAACGTGATCATCCCTGCCCCGACGGTCGCGTTGTTGAAGCGATCGATCAGGACGAAGGCTCCGGTTTGACGATTCTCGAGATAGGGATCGAGCGCCACGGGCGAGGCGGTTACGAGATTGCAGAGGCCGATCTCGTTCAAGCCGAGCGTCTTGGCCGCGAAGTGCTCGAGGGTGTTCACGTCCACCTTGTGTTTGAGCGTGGTCACGCGAGCCGGCACGTACTTCGTGCCGATGCGCATGAGATACGAGCGGCCGGGCAGCATCGGCTCGTCCGCCATCCACAGGAGGTGAGCCGCGAACTGATCGACGACTTCGGGGCGCGCATCCGCGCGCGCGAGCACATCACCGCGCGCGATGTCGATCTCGTCGGCCAGCACGAGCGTCACCGCATCTCCCACGCGTGCTTCGTGCTGATCACCGTCCGCCGTGACGATGCGCCGCACGATGGACTCCCGTCCCGAAGCAGCGACGACCACCCGGTCCCCCACCACGACCGCTCCGGAGGCCACGCTGCCCGAGTAGCCGCGAAAATCCAGGTTCGGCCGGTTGACCCACTGCACCGGAAAGCGGAACGGCCGGTCTAGAAGCCCCGGCTCGGCCTCGACCGATTCGAGATACTCGAGCAGCGTGGGACCCTCGTACCAGCCCATGCGCGCCGAGCGCCCCGAGACGTTGTCCCCGTAACGCGCCGAGATCGGGATGGGAGTGACCGAGGCGAAGCCCAGCGCCTTGGCAAACCCGAAGTAGTCCCCCACGATGTGATGGAAACGTTCCGCGGAGAAATCCACCAGATCGATCTTGTTCACGGCGAGCGCAACGTGACGGATGCCGAGCAGCGCGCAGATGTAGCTGTGGCGGCGCGTCTGGGTGAGCACTCCCTTGCGAGCATCGATGAGGATGACCGCCGCCTCGGAGTTGGAGGCACCGGTTGCCATGTTGCGCGTGTACTGCTCGTGTCCGGGTGTGTCGGCGACGATGAACGAGCGCAGCGGCGTGCTGAAGAAGCGGTACGCCACGTCGATCGTGATGCCCTGCTCGCGCTCGGCTTCGAGGCCGTCGACCAGCAGCGCAAAATCCAGCTCCTCTCCTGTCGTGCCATGCTTCGCGCTGTCGCGCCGGAGCGCTTCGAGCTGGTCCTCGAGGATGAGCTTGCTGTCGTAGAGCAGGCGGCCGATGAGCGTCGACTTGCCGTCGTCCACCGAGCCACACGTGAGAAACCGCAACAACCCCTTGGTGGGCCCGCTTGCGCCCGCGGCACTCACGACGACCTGCTGCATATCAGAAGTAGCCTTCACGCTTCTTCTTCTCCATGGAAGCCAGCTGATCCGCGTCGATCACCCGCCCGGAGCGCTCGGACGTGCGCGTCGCGAACATCTCCTCGATGATGGCGTCGAGCGTGGTGGCGGTACTGTCGATCGCAGCGCTCAAGGGATAGCAACCGAGCGACCTGAATCGCACCGTGCGGATCTCCTCGCGCTCGCCGGGCGCGAGCGGCAGGCGCTCATCATCTCGTACGATGAGCAGCCCGTCGCGCCGCACCACGGGACGCGGCGCCGCGAAGTACAGCGGCACCACCGGGATATCCTCGGCACGCGTGTATTGCCAGATGTCGAGCTCGGTCCAGTTCGAGAGCGGGAAGACGCGCAGCGTCTCACCCTTGCCGATGCGCGTGTTGTAGAGCCGCCAGAGCTCGGGTCGCTGATTGCGCGGGTCCCACACATGACCCGGCGAGCGAAACGAGAAGATACGCTCCTTGGCGCGGCTCTTCTCCTCGTCACGCCTCGCCCCACCGAATGCCGCATCGAATCCAAACTGATCGAGCGCCTGCTTGAGCGCCTCGGTCTTCATGACCTGCGTATGCAGCTGCGAGCCGGAGGTGATCGGATCGATCCCGCGGGCGCGGCCCTCCGGATTGGTGTAGACGAGCAGCTTGACGCCGTAGCGCTCGGCGACCCAGTCTCGATGCCGGATCATGTCGCGGAACTTCCACCCCGTGTCGATGTGCAGCAGCGGGAAAGGCGGCTTGCCCGGATGGAAGGCCTTGAGCGCGACGTGCAGCATGACGCCCGAGTCCTTGCCGATCGAATACAGCATCACGGGGTTGTGAAGCTCCGCGGCGACCTCCCGCATGATCTCGATCGACTCGGCCTCCAGCCGCTTGAGATGAGGCGACAGCACTGCGATCAGCCCGCAACGGGTCGCGGTGCGAGGGGCCCGCTCGCGATGAAAAATGGATTGCGATAGCCCGGTTTGCCGTAGAGCAACGGCTGCCCATCGGCTGCGACCACCGAGCCGCCCGCAGCGAGCACGACTGCGTGACCTGCGGCGGTGTCCCATTCCATCGTCGGTCCGAGCCGCGGATACAGATCGGCGCTCCCCTCTGCGATCAGGCAGAACTTGAGCGACGAGCCGATCGAGATGCGCTCGGCGATCTTGTAGCCCGCCAGGTAGGCCTCGGTCTCTGGGGAGGAATGCGAGCGCGAGGCCACGGCGGTGATTCCCTGCAGCGGCACGGCGCGCACGTGGATGGGTGTGCGTGCTGGCGCCACATCATCATCCCCGCCCGACTTGCGCGCCTTGTGGAGGTCGAGGTCGCAGCGAAAGACGCCGCCGGCGCTGGCATTCGCTGCGTACAGCCGACCAAGGCCCGGAGCGTACACGACGCCCATGACCGGCACGCGGTCGCGAACCAGGGCAATATTCACCGTGAATTCGCTCCGTCCGGCGATGAATTCCTTCGTTCCATCCAGGGGGTCCACCAGAAAGAACTCCTCCGCGACCGCCGGTACTCGACCTTCCGCGACCTCTTCCTCTGCCACGACCGGCGTGCCCGGGGAGCAGCGGGCCAGTTGCTCGAGAATGATGGCCTCGGAGGCGCTGTCCGCGAGCGTCACGGGGGAGGAGTCCGCCTTGGCGCGCACAGCGAGGCCGGTCGATGCATTGCGGTGAATGTCCTGTATCGTGCGCCCGGCATCGATCGCAGCATCGATCATAGCCTCCAGAAGCTCAGTATCTGGCATGGGTGAGAACCTTCACATGAGTTTACCTGTGGCTACATGCAAGTCTGCGGCACCGCACTCAGGTCCGAACTCTGCTTTCCTCGAGAGGACGAAGATCTCGCCCATATGGAATTATATGTCATTACTTATCAATGTACTTTATTCTAAAATTAATCCTCTACAGGAAGTCTATCCTCCGGCTTGCCCCACGGCCGCGTGCGCGCGTGTGAATGGAACGGTCACGCTGCAGGAGCTGTCAAACAATCGAGGTCTTGGAGTTCGTAACTCTTTCTATTTGTAAGGCTTTCTAACCGAGGCCTTTGTGCCGGGCGTGTCGCAGTCCCCGTCAACGGCCATGGACATGACGCGTTGGGCGACTATCCTCGGCACGGTGCAAGGAGCGGCAGGACAATGGAAACTATGCAAAGCATGATGGCACTCAACAGGAGCACTGCTCCAGGGGCCGTGGGGTACGCGGCGGTACGAATGGCCGCAGCGATGCTGCTGGCGTTGACCCTCTACGGATGCGCAACTCCGCCCCCACCGCGACCGATGCCACCGCCACCCCCGCCCATGGTGAATACCACCGTCTATGCATATCCGCTGCGTGGCCAGAGCGCGGAGCAGCTTGATCGGGACCGTTACGAGTGCTACCTCTGGGCG
Organism: Steroidobacteraceae bacterium; assembly: GCA_035524075.1. Classification (GTDB taxonomy): domain Bacteria; phylum Pseudomonadota; class Gammaproteobacteria; order Steroidobacterales; family Steroidobacteraceae; genus JASHUC01. The sequence continues at coordinate 10,545 of DATKPP010000069.1, forward strand.
AAGGGCCAAACTGGCTTCGATCCAAGCGCGCCCAACCTGCCTGCACAAGCGCGCGTACAGGTCGTGGGCGGCCCGCCCCCGGGAACCGGCACTGCTGTCGGAGCAGTCACCGGTGCCGCGATCGGTGCGGCGATCTCGAGTCCCTGGCAGCGCGGCTTCGGTGCGCTCGCGGGTGCGCTGATAGGCGGGGCCATCGGCTCGAGCGCCGATGCCGCCCAGCAGGCTCGCGTGCAGCAGGCCGCATCGATGGACAGCGCCGAGTATGCAGCCGTCGCGCACCAGGCCGCCGACTATCGGCGCGCCCTCAGCGCCTGCCTCGAGGGGCGCGGCTATAGTGTGCATTGAGTGATCGTGTGGATGTTCAGGAGTCGTGACACCATGATGCGGTGGTTATCGTTCGAGCGCTCCCGAGAGTCGTTGATCGGGCTTTGTGCAGCACTGGCGATCGCGCAAATGCTGGCGACGGCACCGGTGCACGCGCAGGAGCACTTCGACCGGGGCCGTGGTCCGGAGCGCGGGGCAGGCCACTTCGATCCGGCGCACGACCATTTCGACCGCTTTAGCCGTGCGCGCTTCTATCCCAACCGGGGAACCGTGGTGGGCGTCCTGCCGGCCCAGCACTACGACGTCGCCTTCGGCGGCAGCCATTATTTCTTCGCCGGCGGCGTCTGGTACGCCCCGCGCGGCGGGGTCTTCGTGGTGGTCGCCCCTCCCATCGGGCTCTTCCTGCCCGTGTTGCCGCCGTTCTACACCACGGTGTGGGTGGCCGGCGTGCCGTACTACTACGCCGATGACGTCTATTACGTGTACCGGGGACCGGCCGTCGGATACGAGGTCGTGGGGCCTCCTCCGGGTCAGGAGGTTGCGGCGGCACAGCCCGGGCCACCCCCAGGACCAGGAGCGGGGCCGGGCCCGGGCGCAGGTCCCGGAGCCGGCCATCAGCTGTTCATCTATCCGCGCAATGGCCAGACGGCGGACCAGCAGGCGCGTGACCAGTACGAGTGCCATACGTGGGCGCAGGGTCAAACAGGCTTCGATCCCACAGCGCCGAGTGGCGGTGTGCCACCTGGCCAGGAACCCGCTGCGCGCGCCAACTACGATCGTGCGATGGCAGCCTGCCTCGACGGGCGCGGCTACACCGTCCGGTAGCAGCGCGGGGCTCCAGCGCGTTGCGCGCTAGCGGACACCGCTTTCGCGCAGAATCTGTGGGATGTGCGCCTCCCACCCGAGTGCCATCACGTGAACGCCGCTGGTCACGGCGCGCAGCCCGCGGACCAGCCGCACCGCGATGTCGAGCCCCACCTGTTCCTCGCGCCCCGCATCGGCCGCGGCACGCATCTCCTCGAGCAGCTCGTCCGGCACCCGGATGCCAGGCACATTCGCGTTGAGCCATGCGGCCATCTTGGCCGACTTGAGGGGAATGATGCCGGCAAGCAAGGCAACATCACCGAGCTTCGCGGCCTGGATGTAGCGCTCGACGACTGCAACGTCGAAAATCGCCTGAGTCTGCAGGAACCGCGCACCGGCCTCGATCTTTGCGCGTGTCCCCTCGAGCTCCTTGGTGAGGTCGCTCGCGCCGGGGTTCGCCGTGGCTCCAATGAACAGCTCGGGCTTGCCCTTGAGCTCGTTGCCCGCCAGGTCGTGTCCGCTTGCCAGACCGCGCGCTGCGCGCAGCAGCTCCACGGTCGTCAGATCGAAGACCGGCTTCGCATCGGGGTGGTCGCCGTTCTTGGGCTGATCGCCCGTCATGAAGACGAAGTTGGTGACCCCCAGAGCGGCCGCTCCGAGCAGATCGGCCTGTACGGCGATGCGGTTGCGGTCACGCGCGGTGATCTGGACGATGGGCTCGACGCCATGGTCGATCAAGAGATGAGCGACCGACTTGGGCTCGATCGCCATGCGTGCGCGCGGGGATTCGGTGAGATTCACCGCATCGACGCAGGGCTTGAGCAGCTCGGCCTTCGCGAACAGATCGGAAAGATCGATGCCCTTCGGAGGCGTCAGCTCCGTGGTGACGGCGAAGCTGCGCGAGCGTAGCTTCTCCTCGAGTTTGCTCGTCATGGGGAACTGGCTTCAGGGCTTTCCGCGTACAATCCTCGATGCACCCCATATTGCCACCGGGCTTCTCGCATGGCCACTCTCACGGCGCGGCTCGTGGCCGCGTTTGAGCACAGACGACCGTGTCGCGAGGAGGCGCTGGAGCTGCTCGAGCACGAGCATCCTGCGCTTGTCGATGCGGCCGAGGAGCTCACCCTGGCCGGTCATGGCGCGACCGTCACCTATTCCCGGAAGGTGTTCGTTCCGCTCACGCAGCTGTGTCGCGACGTGTGCCACTACTGCACGTTCGCGAAGGCGCCGCGCGCCGTGCGCTCCCCCTACCTCACGCTGCAGGAAGTGCTCGAGATTGCGCGGCGTGGTGCGGCCGCCGGCTGCAAGGAGGCGCTCTTCACATTGGGCGACAAGCCGGAGCTTCGGTATGCGCGGGCATCCGCAGCGCTCGATGAGTTGGGATATGCGAGCACTCTCGACTACCTGGGCGCGGTGGCTCACTCGGTACAGAGCGAGACCGGGCTGCTGCCACACCTCAATCCCGGCGTGATGACCGCGGAGCAGATGGGGCGACTCCGCCCCGTTTCGGTCTCGATGGGATTGATGCTCGAGACTGCCTCGGAGCGGCTCTCGGCGCGCGGGGGCCCGCACTTCGGGTCTCCCGATAAGCTCCCCAGCGCGCGACTCGCAACGCTCGAGGCCGCAGGGAAGCTCTGCATCCCATTCACCACGGGCCTCCTGATCGGAATCGGCGAAACCCGCGCCGAGCGCATCGAGGGGCTGCTCGCCATCGCCGCCCTGCACGAGCGCTACGGGCACATTCAGGAGATCATCCTGCAGAACTTTCGGGCGAAGCCGGGAACCGCGATGGCACACGCGCCCGAGCCCTCGCTCGCCGAGCATCTGTGGACCATCGCAGCTGCGCGGCTCATTTTCGGTCCCTCGATGTCGTTGCAGGCGCCGCCGAACCTGCAGCCCGATGCGCTCGCATCCCTGGTGCGCGCGGGCGTCAACGATTGGGGCGGCGTCTCGCCCATCACACCGGATCATGTCAACCCGGAGGCTCCTTGGCCGCATCTCGATGCGCTTGCAGAACACACGCGCGCCGCGGGCCGCACGCTCACGGAGCGGCTGGCGATCACGCCCTGTTTTGCCCGGCATCCCGAGAAGTGGGTCGATGCGGGTCTGCGGGTGGCGCTGCGCAGCGCGGCCGACTCGAGCGGCCGTGCACGCCCGGACGCATGGTGCGCAGGCAGCGCGCGCCCCATTCCAGCAGCTGCGCGCTCGTGGACCGGCGCTGCGGCGGGTGAGTGCTCCCGCCCGATCCGGCAGATTCTCGATCGGGCACGCCGCGGTGACGAGCTCGCGCCCGAGCAGATCGTGGCACTTTTCGAGGTGGAGGGACGCGACCTCGAGGCCGTGCTGAGGGCCGCCGATGAGCTGCGCAACCAGACGGTGGGGCCACACATCACCTACATCGTCAATCGAAACATCAACTACACCAACATCTGCCTCTACCGGTGCGGATTCTGTGCCTTCTCCAAGAGCGGCACGAAGGCACTGCGCGGACCAGCCTATCGGCTCGATCTGGACGAGATCGCGCGCCGCTCCGTCGAGGCCGCCGAGCGCGGTGCGACCGAGGTGTGCCTGCAAGGCGGCATCCACCCGGAGTTCACCGGAGACACCTATCTCAATATCGTCGCGGCCGTCAAAGGTGCCGTTCCGGACATGCACGTCCATGCGTTCTCGCCCCTCGAGGTGACTCATGGCGCACGCACGCTCGGCTTGTCACTCGAGGACTTCCTGCGCCGCCTGAAGGCAGGCGGACTCTCGACCCTGCCCGGTACCGCGGCGGAGATCCTCGACGATGAGGTGCGCACCGTCATCTGCCCCGACAAGCTGATGACCGAGGAGTGGTTGGAGGTGATGCGTACTGCGCACTCCGTGGGCTTGCGGAGCACGGCCACCATCATGTTCGGACATGTCGATCAGCCGCTGCACTGGGCGCGCCACCTGCTGCGGCTGCGAGCGCTGCAGCGGCACACCGGGGGCTTCACCGAATTCGTGCCGCTGCCGTTCGTTCATATGGAGGCCCCGTTGTGGCGCAAGGGCCTCGCCCGTCCCGGCCCGACGTTTCGCGAGGCGGTCCTGATGCACGCCGTCGCGCGGCTTGCCTTGCATCCCGCATTCACGAACATTCAAACATCGTGGGTCAAGATGGGTCCGCAAGGAGCCGCGCTCTGCCTGCAGGCGGGAGCGAACGACCTTGGCGGCACACTCATGAACGAGTCGATCACCCGTGCGGCAGGCGGAATCAACGGCCAGGAGCTGACCGTCGAGGATCTGTGCCGGATTGTGAGCGGCCTCGGCCGGCCGATCGTTCGGCGCACGACCCTCTACGCAGAATCCCCGGCTTCCGCGCGGGTTGCCAAGACGCGATCCGAACCCATACAGTGTGGCCTCTGACGCCTGCGCGAGGGTCCAGAATCGCGGGAGGTTTCGATGAAAAGCGCCTTCAATGGGTTGGTTTCTCTCGCAGGGATTGCGCTGCTTCTCGGATGCGCCACGCAAGCACCGTCCACTTCCGCCGGAACGAGTCCGGGGGGTGCGCCTGCCGGAGCCGCCGCGTCACTTGCCAATACCAACCAGCCGGCTGCCTCTCCCACAGCGCAGAGCACCTCCACCGCGAATGACAAGGATGACGCTGCGACCCTCGGCTACGATCGGGTGATCGTTCAGGGCAAGCCGCTCTACTGCCGCATGGAGGCGACGCCCGGTACCCGCATCACCAAGAAGGTTTGCCGCTCGAAGGAAGAGTTGGACGCTGAGCAAGCAGCTGCGCAGCAATATATCGACTCGGCGCAGCGAAGCTCGGGCGCGACCGGCACCGGGCAGCCCGCAGGCCCTTACTGAGCTGATCAAGAGGGAGGTGGAATGAGAGCGTTCACGGGCTCGGTTCTTCTCACGAGCGCTGGGCTGATCCTCGGATGCGCCACACAAGGGCCCTCCAGTTCCACGGGACAGACCCCAGCGGCGGCGTCACTCGCAGGTACCCACCCGGCGGGCGCCTCTGCTGCCGCGCAGACCACATCCACCGCGAATGACAAGGATGACGCTGCGACCCTCGGCTACGATCGGGTGATCGTTCAGGGCAAGCCGCTCTACTGCCGCATGGAGGCGACGCCCGGTACGCGTATCACGAAGAAGGTTTGCCGGACCAAGGAGGAGCTGGACGCCGAGCAGGCCGCCGCCCAGCAATACATCAACGCGGCGCAGCGCAGCTCAGGCGCGATGGGCAATGGGCAGCCCGCGAACATGCCCGCGGGCCCCTACTGAGTGAGGAGCGCAGGCGCGCTCCGGCCTAGCCGAACTGGCGCGACACGTCGTTGAACAGCGCCACCCCGAGCAGCAGCACGAGCAGGGCGATCCCCACCTGCTGACCGAACGCTTGCGTGCGGTCGGAAAGAGGACTGCCCTTCACCCACTCCGCGGCCTGAAAGACGATCTGTCCGCCATCGAGGATGGGGATGGGCAGCAGATTGAAGAGCGCAATGGCCAGCGAGATCAGCACCAGGAAGCTCAGAAACGAGGCTGCGCCCGCCTGAGCCGACTCGCCTGCGTACTGCGCGATGCCGATCGGGCCGCTGAGGTTTCGCAGCGAGACCTGCCCGAGCACCATGCGCCAGATGAGCCGCGCCTGCATCGCAGTGAGATTCCACGCCTCGTCTGCAGCAGAGCCGAGCGCGGCCACGGGCGAGAGTTTTCGATGCACCACGATGCCGGGGGGATAGCGCTCCGATGTCGACCAAGCTCCGATACCGGCGAACTTGCGTCCGCCCTCCTCGAGATTGGCGACCGTGACCTGAGCCGTGTGCTCCATCGCGCTCCGGCGATACTGGATCGCGACGGTCTTGCCCGCCTGCCCGGAGACATCGCGCGCGACATCCTCGAAGCTATGGACCGGACGCCCGTCGACTGCGAGGATTCGATCGCCCCCTTGCAGGCCGGCCTTCGCAGCCGGACCGTTCGGCTGCACCTGGCCAATGACCGGCGCAAATGCCGGCTCCTGGAATTCGAATCCGAGAACACTGTGCAGGTTCGTGAGGTCGCTCAACCGGTGGCGCTGCGCGGGATTACCGAGCACGAGCGTCGCGGTGCGTGCACCTCCCTCGGGTGAGGTGACAGCGAGGGTGGCACTGCCGCGCGCCAGCAAAGAGTCGAGCAGAGCAAACACGACATCGCGATCGTCGGTGACACTTTGCCCGTTGACCGCCGTGATCTCATCCCCGGTGCGCAGCCCCGCGCGCGCCGCAGCGGACGACACGGTCACATCGCCCACGATGGGCTTGTAGTCCGTCACACCGTTCACCCAGAGCATGCCCCACAGCACCAGGATCGCGAACAGCACATTGGCTCCCGGCCCTGCGAAGAGCACGAGAATGCGCTGCCACGGGGGGCGGTGAGTGTAGGAGCGGGGCAGGTCGGCGGCCGCCACGGGCCCCTCCCGCTCGTCGAGCATCTTCACGTACCCGCCCATCGGAATGGGGGCGAGAACGATCTCCGTCTGATCCGCACCGACGACCTTGCGCACCAGCGGCTTGCCGAACCCGATCGAGAAGCGCAGCACCTTGAAGCCCAGGCGACGCGCAACCCAGAAGTGGCCGAACTCGTGCACGATCACCAGAAAACCGACCGCGACGATGTACCACAGCAGATACCAGATCACCATCATGCGGGGGACAGCTCCTTGTTCGAGGTTTCCTATGATATCGCGTCCGGACGAGGCTATTGCTGCTGGACTGCCGCGCTTGTGACGGGCGGGGCAACGCACTGCACCACGCTCGAGCGCAGCGTCACACACGTGAGCGAGGCCGCCGAACACCGATCCAGCAGCCGCGGCAACACCTCCAGGACCACCGGAGTACCCCCGGCGGTGCGCGCGGCCCCTCCATCGTGGAGTAACAGAATATCCCCGCCGCGCAGCCCGCGCGTGAGCTTTCCGAGGACTGCGTGCGGATCGCGCTCGACGGTGTCGAAGCCGCGCCGGGTCCAGCTGGCAAGGCGCAGCCCGAGCCGTTCCAGGACGGGCTCGAGCAGCGCGTTACGCAGCCCCGCGGGAGCCCGGAAGAAAAGCGGCCGCGCTGCCGTCACGGCGCTGATCGACTGCTGCGCGCGTGAGATCTCAGCCGCCGTGGCGCGCGGCCCCAGTAACGAGAAGGACACGAGATGCCGCTGGCTATGGTTCTCGATGGCATGTCCCCGGCGCACGATCTCGCGCGCGATCTCCGGATAGCGCTCCACCCGTTCCCCAATGCAGAAGAAAGTCGCCTTTGCACCGTGTGCCTCGAGCCGCGCGAGCACCTCGGGCGTCACCGCAGGATCGGGGCCGTCGTCGATCGTGATGGCAACGTGGCCGCACGCAGCCGCAGCCGCTGGCAGCCGCGTCCAGTTTGGACCGAGGAGCGTGCTGCGCGGCCAGAGCCCACACGCAGTGAGCACGAGGTGATCGGCCATCACGGTGCCGAGCGCCCACGGCCAGAGCTCCGGGCGCACGAGCGATGCGGCGGCCCCCGCATGCAGCAGCGCTGAGGCTCTCATGAGCGGCGAAGGCAGGAGCCGAGAGAGCCGCTGCCACCCGGATGCAGCGTGCACCGTGGTCATCCTCAAATCATAATCCATGCATGCAGGGCAAGATCTGTCTGGTAACCGGCGCTACGAGCGGCATTGGTCAGGCAACCGCCCGGGCACTCCTCGCCCTCGGCGCGACGGTCGTGGTCCATGGCCGCGACGCACAGAGGGGTCAGCGCACCGTGGAAGCCTTGGCGGATGTGAACGCCCGGGAGGCGTTGCGCTTCGTCCAGGCCGATCTCGCCTCGCTCGCCGAGGTGCGACGCCTTGCCGAGGAGCTCGATCGAAGCTTGCCGCGCCTGGATGTGGTCGTGCACAACGCCGGCCTCGCCTGCGCCCGTCGCACCCTGACGGTTGACGGTCACGAGACGACATTCGCCGTCAATCACCTCGCACCCTTCCTGCTCACTGCGCAGCTGCGCGGTCTCCTCGCGCGCTCCCCTCACCCGCGTATCATCGTGGTCTCCTCGGAGGCTCACCGCCGCGCACACCTCGATTTCGAGGACCTGATGCTTGCGCGACATTACGATCAGTTGCGCGCATACAGCCGCTCGAAGCTCGCGAATCTGCTGTTCACGCGCTCCCTCGCCCGGCGAGCCCTCGGCAGCGGGGCGACCTGCAACGCATTGCATCCCGGTGTCGTTCGCACGGGAATCTTCCGCCAGGCACCGCTGCTTCTGCGTGGGGCGCTCGCAGCGCTCGGCCGTGTGCTGCTGCTGTCTCCGGATCAAGGGGCGAAGACGAGCGTGTATCTTGCAAGCTCGAGTGAGGTCACGGACCAATCGGGCGGGTACTACATCCGCTGCCGCCCGGTGCGTCCTTCGGATGCAGCGCTCGACGATGCCGCAGCGGAGCAGCTGTGGGAGCAAAGCGCGAGACTCGTCGGACTCACTTCGGGCAGTTGAGCGCGCCGACGACCGCGGATCGCAGGAACGCGTAGGACGAACCGCCCCGCTCGAGCAGCTCCACAAGCTGAGCCGGCTCGTCGATGTCGTGCGCCAGACCGCGCCGCCACACCAGCTGGAAGTGCATACCAGCAGCCTCAGCGGCCAAGCGGTGCGCCGCGAGGCTCCCCGGACCGAAGCGCGTGTGGAAATCACAAGAGAGAGAATATGCGAGGGCATTCGTTCCGGCCTCGGCCAGGTCGGGCGCAGCAACGACGGCGTCCGCTGCGCTTTCCAGCACGAGCGCGCGCACATCCTCGGTGGTGAGGAAAGGCAGATCACCATGCACGATGAGCAACCTTTGCGCGCCTTGAGCGCGCAGCTCCTGGGCGGCGCGGGTGAGCGAGGCGTTGAGCTCGGCTCCCCGATCCGGGATCCGCCCGCAATTCTCCGGCGCGAGGCTCGCATCGCTCGTGAGCACGTGCACGCGCGCCACCTCCGGCGCCGCCGCGACTGCCTGAGCCACATGCCCCGCCATCACGCGTACGAGCTGCGAGCGCTCGCCCGCCCCGAGCGCTCGCGCGAGGCGTGTCTTGCCGCGCAGCGCGCGCTTGAGAGGTATCACGGCATGTACTTGCATGGAGCAAGACCGAGATACTAACGAAAGAGATCTTCGCTTTGGGGCCGCAAGAGTGCACCTGCATCGCGCTCGGGCGCGCTCCAGTCGAGCCCGCGAGCAAGCACCACCGGAGTACTCTCGGCGGCCTCGCCCATGACGAGCCCAGCGCCGGCGGCGATTGCGTCTGCAAAGGCCACCTCCGTCACCTCGAGCTTTCGGCCGTTGCGGTCAAGGGCTCCGCGCCGGTCGATCAGCGCCGGAAGCCCGGCGCAGCCGAGCGCGACATTGACCACGCCGCGACGCCACGGCCGACCGAAACTGTCGCTGACGATCACGCCGAGTGAGATTCCCAGAAGCTCGATCAAGCGCTGTCTGAGCGCCGCCGCGGAGCCATCGGGGTCGCGCGGCAGGAGCAAAACTCTCGCACGTGCTGCGCGTGCCGCGTGGGTCGCGGGAACGTTCGAGCGATCCACACCCGCGTTCGCCATGACGAACCCCAGCCGGTGCCGGACGATGAGCACGTTCGGTGCAGCCCGAACGATCTCCTCCGACTCGCGAAGAACGACTTCGACGAATCTCGGATCCTTGCCCGTGATCTGCGCGAGGCGGCGCGCCTGCGCCGAGGGAACCACGTCATCGAGCTCCACGAAGCAACCCTCGGCCTTCGATACGGCCTTCTGCGCGACGATCAGCACGTCGCGCTCGCCCGGTACGAGCGCCCCGGTTTGAAGCGATCGTGCGATGTGCTCTCCCAGGTCCTCGCCCGGCTGGATCTCGGGCAGGCCCTGCAGTGCGCTAAAGCTCACTTCCATACGGTCAGATTATGCAAGACCGCCCGCCGTTGTCGCCAATCGGATACGCCACGTTGTGCGCCCGCTGTGGTCAACGCGTCCCCTGTCAACCAAACACCGCATCGAGCGCTTTGTAAGCGAAGTTATACATCGAGCAATCGCCGCACCGCGGCACGCAGTCTGAAGGGTGTTGGTTTTCTCTCGACTTTCAGGCAGGAGGTCTCGGACATGAACGTCAAGTGGACTCATCGAATGGCGTGCGCGCTTGCGCTCGCGACTCTGGCGGCCTGCGGCGGCGGTAGCTCGCCCGTGGGCCAGAATTCAACCGTCAACGACAACCCCGGTCCTCAAACCAGCGACATGGCGATGATGATCAGCGATGCGCCATCGGATGACTGGTCGCTGGTCGCCGTGCGGATCGAGAGCATCGCGCTCGTGCCGCAGGGCGGCGGAGCAAACGTCACCGTCTACTCGGTCGATGCCGCATCCGCACCCTATGTCAACCTGGTCCAGCTCGATCAGTTGAGCGAGATCCTGGGGAACGTACAGGTCCCGCTCGGCACGTACACGGGCGCGGTCGTCACGTTGGGCGGCAATCCCGGCGATGTGCTTCTGACCACCTCCTCCGATCCCGAGACGGGTTTTGCTGCGGCCCCGAGCACGCCGATTTCCCCCTCTGACATTCAAATTCAGCACACGCAGGGCGCGAGCGGCAGTCTGACGGTCCCGATCAGCGTGACGTTCGACTCCCCGCTCCAGGTCACTGCGACTTCGAGCAATGCGCTCGATCTGGAATTCGATCTTGCGCATCCCGCGTTCATCATCGCACACCAGCCCCCGGGCTCGGGGACGCTGCTCTGGGCGGTGAACTTCACCGGCCCGGTGCATCACCATCCGATCGCCGACCTCACGAGGCTCGTGCTGCGTCAGCACTACGGCACGGTGACCGCAGTTGCGAGCGGGTCGATCACGATCAACAAGGACTATCCGACCTATCCGATCGTCAACCCGGAGACCGCGGTGGAGACCTCGCAGTCATTGACGGTCAACGTCGATTCCAACAACGGTACGCTCTACTATGACGTGGACACACAGAGCGGCCCGACCAAGGTCACGAGCTTCGCGGATCTTGCCGGACTCACCTCCGGTGCATACGTTCGCATTCAGGCACGTTACCAGCAAGACGGCACACTCACTGCAACCCGGGTGTGGGCCAGCAGCAGCTTCAACAATGTCTGGGTGAGCCCGGAAGGTCACGTGCTCGATGTCGGCACGAGCAGCATCACCGTGACCAACGAGTCCGGCGTGCCCGTGACGGTCGACATCGGCAGCGGCACCAACTTCTACTTCCACGGCGGCACCACGGCGATCGGCACGGGCTCATCGTTCCTGTCGAGCCTCGTCCGTGGATTCAAAGTCCATGTGTATGCAGATCCGCTGCAGACGCCGCTCACCGCAGCGGAGGTGGACATCGAGAGCGCGGAGTTCTCCGGAAAGATCACGGGAGCCACTGCCGCGGATTTCAGCTATACGCACGACTTCGCGCGCATCCAGGACGACTACACGGAGCAGCTGCCGTATATCTCCTCAAACACCTCCAACATCACCGATGGCACCGGCAGCCCCATCATGGGCTTCCTCTACTGGCCATTCGCGTATCCCACGCTGATCACCGATGGCAGCAGCGCGATCGGTGACTTCGTCAGCTCAGCGAGCGAGACTCAGCCGGCGTACGGATTCACCGGTGCGATGTGGGGTGATGCGAACGCCTCCAGCGGGTGGTATGCCCCGTGGGTCGGACTGTTGCCCACGCCCGTCCCGCTCGCGACTGTCGCAACCGGCCTCACAATGAGCAACACGTTCACGCTCACGACGGTGCTCTCGAATCAGACGTACACCGCCGACCTGAGCGTGACCCAAGGCCAGGCGACGCTCGTCTATCAGGTCGATCGCTCGAACGGCATCGTGACGGTGAGCCCCGTGGACATCACCACCTCGAGCGGCCTTGCCACGCTCACCCAGGCACTCACTGCCGGGGTTCCGGTCAAGGTGTACGGGGTGCCCACAGGCGGGAGCGCGTTGATGACCTACGTGCTCTTCTACTACGCGGGAGACATGCCGGCCAACTAGCCCGCGAGCGGCTCGGAGCCGCCTTCCAGGCAGGCACATGGGGCCCCTCTTCGGGCCCCATGTTTTTTCCGGGGACTGATTCGCTGCCAACCCCGCGCTGCGTTACCATCGGATCACCCGGGCAGTCAGGAGTTGCGGAGATGGCGGCGACGCTCGATCAATACCGAGACCTGCTCACTGAGAAGAAGCCGGTCGCAGCCCTTGCGACGGTCATGCCGGATGGGTCACCGCAAGTCACGCCCGTTTGGTTCGATTTCGACGGCAAGCGCCTGCGCGTGAACACGGCGAAGGGTCGCGTCAAGGCGCGCAACATGCAGGAAGGCTCGCCGGTCGCCCTGATGATCGTCGATCCCGAGAACCCCTATCGCTATGTCCAGGTGCGCGGTCGGGTGGCGATCGCAACCGAGCACGGCGCGGACGAGCACATCAACTCGCTCGCCAAGAAGTATCTCGGTCAGGACAAGTATCCGTACCGCCAGCCCGGTGAGGTCCGCGTGCGCTACGAGATCGAGCCGCTCTCGGTGCAAGGCATGAGCTGAGAGGCTCGCGCGGCGCATCGCGTGCTGAAGATCGGCTACAAGGCCTCGGCCGAGCAGTTCGGTCCTGGCCAGCTCCTCGAATTCGGGTGCCTGGCCGAGCAGCTCGGCTACGACTCGGTCTTCGTCAGCGATCACTTCCAGCCGTGGCGCCACCACGGAGGCCACGCGCCCTTCTCGCTCGCGTGGATCGCCGCTCTTGCGGAGCGAACCTCACGAATCGTCATCGGTACGAGCGTCCTGACGCCCACTTTTCGGTACCATCCGGCGATCATCGCCCAGGCCTTCGGGACGCTCGGTAGCCTGTATCCCGGTCGAATCGTGCTCGGCATCGGAACCGGGGAGTCGATGAACGAGATTCCTGCGACCGGGCTCGCCTGGCCCGAGCCTGCGGAGCGCACCCGCAGGTTCCGCGAGGCCCTGCAGATTCTGGAGCGCCTGGCGCGTGAGGATCGCGTCAGCTTCCAGGGCGAGTACTACCGTACCGACCGAGCGACGATCTATGACCGGCCGCAGCAACCGGTGCCCATCTACATTGCAGCCGCAGGCCCGGTGGTCGCCAAGCTCGCGGGCGAGCGGGCCGCAGGCTTCATCTGCACGAGCGGCAAGGCACCCGAGCTGTATCGCGACACCCTGCTCCCAGCGGTACAGGCAGGTCTCGCGCAAGCACGACGCGCCCCGCATTCGCTCGAGCGGATGATCGAGATGAAAGTGTCCTTCGACACGGACCGGCAGCGCGCTCTCGAGGACACACGCTGCTGGAGCGCGCTCGCTCTCTCGGCGCAGGAAAAGATGAACGTGGACGACCCCCTCGAGATGGAGCGGCTGGCCGACGCGCTGCCGATCGAGAAGGTTGCGGCTCGCTGGATCGTCTCGAGTACGCCGCAGGAGCAGATCGAGGGCATCGCACCGTACGTCGAGATGGGATTCAATCATCTGGTCCTTCATGCCCCGGGGCCTGATCAGGCGCGGTTCTTGAGCCTCTATGCGCAGCAGGTCGTTCCACTGTTGCGCAAGCGCTGGCCCTAGTGGATTCACTTGGTGTTGCTGTTACGCATACGGTGAAGGTTGTAGCGGATTAGATACCTCAGAAAAAACTTGGAATCGACCGTTACCTATTGTATTTAAAGTTTAAATGTCCGATACGCGGTTAATGACCAAAGGATGGTTGCTCAAAAACATCTGTTGCTGAAAAGCACATGACTTCTCTAGACTCCGCAGCGTGACGCTTTCGCGACGCTTGCTCATCGGGATCAAAGGACGAGCAAGGCATCTCGCGTAACTCAACGGGACGAGGGGAGAATTCATGACCACCGCGCTCAATTCGGCCGTCCTGGCCGCAGTTCGATCTTGCCTGTCCAGCTCAGCGTTACCTCGAAGGAAGATTGGCCGCGCGGCCTGCGCGGTAGCCCTCTTGAGCACGGGACTCGCCGGGCCGGCCTTCGCGCAACAAGCGCCACAGAATGCACCCGCTCTGCTTGCCCAGCAGACTGCCCCGCAGAGCTCGGCAGCGGCCCCGGCCAGCGCGCCTGCGCCGGTGGAGGAAGTGACGGTCACAGGCTCGCGCATCAAGCGCACCACCGATTTCAACACGCCGACGCCGACGACGGTCATCGACACGGCGACGATCCAGAGCATGGGCATCGTCAATGTCGGCGAGGCCGCACTGGTCGCCCCGGCGAATGTTGCGACCTTCACGCCGGCCAATACCGGCAATGCGAACTTTTTCACCGGCGAGTACATCGCCGACTTGCGCGGCCTGAACCCCTACTTCGGCAGCCGCACGCTGTTGCTGGTCGATGGTCAGCGCATCGTGAACAGCGATCAGGGCGACAGCTTCGACATGAACCTGCTGCCGCAGATTCTCGTCACGCGTATCGACACCGTGACCGGTGGTGCTTCGGCGGCATACGGCTCTGGAGCGATCGCCGGCGTCGAGAACGTGATTCTCGATGACAAGCTCGAAGGCGGAAAGATCGACGGGGATTTCTATCAGACGAGCCACAGCGACGGGCGCGACCGGCACTTCGGCGCGGCATACGGTCATGGGTTATTCGATGACAAATGGCATTTCGTGATCGGCGGTGAGTACGAGAACTCCGATGCGGTCGGGTGCGAGACCGCTCGCAGCTGGTGTGCGCAGAACCAGGGTGAATACGAGGAAAGCGACCCCTATACACCCACGGGCGCCGAGCCCTACGGGGCCGACATCCTGGGCTACGGCTCGAACGTCCGCAGCAACTTCAACGGCACGAGCGGGGTTCTGTTTCCCTTCAGCGCCTTTGGCGGCTATCACGGCGGTGTGCTGCCCGTGGGCCTCAATCCGCTGGGCACGGGCACCATCCCGTACAACCTCGGCTCACCGCAGGTCTCGTTTGCAGATGACGTGCAAGGGGGCGACGGCGTACCGATCTATCAGTACTCGAGCCTGCAGGCGCCCGTCAACCGAGGCGTCGGCATGGCCATGCTCAATGGCGCAATCACCGATTACATCAATTTCAAGGCAAGCTTGCTGCTGGCCCGCGAGGTCACCACGGACTATGACGGCGCGGTCGGAACGCTCGCCGCTGGCATCACCCCGCAGAACGCCTTCGCATGTCCCGGAACCGCAAGCGGAGGAGTTACTTGCGTCAACGCGAGCAGCCCCGGACTTGCGGATGCGATCAACGCCGGCGACACGGAGTTGAACAAGGACTGGACTGACCAGATTCCGGCACTGACCCGCTTTACCACGAACGTTACGCGCGCCACGTTTGGATTCGACGGCAAGCTCGGCGATTCCTCCTGGACCTGGGATGCGAACTACGAGTATGGCCTCACCCAGCATGATCAGCTGGTGCAGGACAACTACAGTCTGTACCGCATTCTGATGGCACTCGACTCGGTGACCGGCCCCAACGGGCAGCCGGAATGCCGCGTGACCGCAGATGGCTTCGCGGGGGCGGTCGCTGCAAATCCGTTCGGCGGCTACGCGAACGCCAACCCTCTCCTGGCAGTAGGGTGCGTGCCGGTCAATCCCTTCGGTAACCAGCCCCTGAGTCCCGCGGCGATCTCCTACGCCTGGGGCAATCTGCTCGAGCAGCTGCGCTATGAGCAGACCGACGCCAACCTCAACTTCTCCGGGAACTACTTCAGCGGTGTCGGTGCCGGCGCCTTCGCGGCGGCGGTGGGCTTCGAGTGGCGACAGGAGCGGGGCGACAACATCGATCAGCCCGGGCAGCCTGCATATCTTGCCGACGACTACGAGACCCAGTACGGCTCCTCGTTCGGTGGCCTGATGACGGTGAACGAGGAGTACCTGGAGACGAACCTTCCGCTCTTGAAGGACAAGGTCGGCGCCCACTTGCTCGAGTTCGATCTGGCGGCCCGCGAGTCGCAGTACGCGAACAACGCTCTCTATGGCGTGGACGTCTGCGACCCGAGTGCAGCGGGATGCCCTGCCGACGCCGCAGCCCCCGGCGAGTCCTTCAACCACAACTTCCTCACGTGGAAGGCCTCCGGGATCTACGAGCCGGTCGATTGGCTGCGCTTTCGCGGTAGCCAGTCCCGCGACGAGCGCGCGCCCAATTTCCGTGAGCTGTATTACAACCAGGTCATCGGCGCGGGCGGCCTGTTCGGCCAGTGTGGGCCCTTCGGCACCACAGTCGATCCCTGCACCTGGAACCTGCTCGGCAATCCCGACCTGAAGCCCGAAAGCGCCGATACGACCACGGTCGGAATCGTGCTCACGCCCAGGGAGGTGCTGGCGGGCTTCGAGTTCTCGGCAGACTGGTTCCACATCAGGATCAACAACGCCATCGAGCAGGCAAACCCGACTCTGATCGAGACGAACTGCAAGCTGTACGACCAGTGCCAGGGCGTCACCTTCAACGACACTCCGGTGACCGCGATGGGTGCGCCGTGCGGTGGGGGACTCGAGGGCCAGCCCGCCTACGCCGCGGGTTGCTACAACCTCGCGGAGATCGCGCCGACCTCGTACAACGGCGCCTTCTATCAGGTGAGGGGCGTTGACTTCTCGCTCAACTATCTGGTGGATCTCGGCCGATTCGGCACCCTCAACACGCGCGCCCTCACGACCTGGATGGGCCAGCAGCAGTTTCAATCCTACCCGGGCGGTCCCGTCTATAACATTCTCGGCCAGACCGGCACCGGCAACGGCTTCCTGAACGATTACACGCCCGATGCCCGCTGGCGCGGCAGCCTCATGGTCACGTGGTCGCAGGGGCCCATCAGCATCACACCGAACATGACGTTCGTCAGTCACGGGGTCATGGATTATCTCGGCGTCACGCCGGCACAGGGTGCGCTCTACACGGAGACTCTCAAGGGCACGCTGCCGCCGGCGCTTGCGGCGTACGGCTTCCACCCGATGCCCTACAACTACGTTCCCAGCTACTTCCTCTTCGGGATGAACGGCACGTATTCGTTCGACGAGGTTGGAGCTCTCAAGGGCCTGCAGCTCTTCGTGCAAGTCAACAATCTGTTCAACAAGACCCCGCCCTTCACCGGCGGCGAAAGCGAGTTCGGCCCAGCGAACACGTACGGCGGCACGAACCCCATCTTCTTCGACACCATGGGGCTTGCCTACCGCGTCGGCTTCCGACTGAAGTTCTAAAGCGCCGGGCAAGGAACGGCCCGGCAAGCGATGACCTGGGCCGCGTCCTGCAGGGGCGCGGCCTTCCCTTACTGGATGCGAGTGACCTGCACCCAGTTCTTGAGACCGGTTGCGGTGGTCGCCATCTGGTAGGAGCCGAGCGCGCCCTTCTCGATGCGCGCATCGTAGCCCGCGCGGAAGAACCCGGCGACCTGGGACCTCTGAGCCCCTTCCTGTTGCCAGATCTGGCCATTCGCGAGCCAGATCACGAACACGTTCGGCCGCACTTCCCGCACCGCCGTGATGCGTGACAGCAGGATCCGCTCGCTCTCGGACTCCTTCGGTCGCAGCTTCTCGGGCATGGAATCTTTCCCGAACTGCGTCGCGGGAGCCACCGCGGCCGCTCCTGGCTCAGGTGCGGGAGCGATGAGCGGAGCTCCTCGGGACGCTGGCGAGGCCGGGAGTCCGGAGGGTGAAACCGACGCGGAAGGTTGCGCCGCAGCGGGGGGGCTCTGGGCCGACGCGGAAGGTTGCTCCGCAGCGGGCGGTCTCTGGGCCGACGCGGAGTTGGCGGCTGCCGCCTTCATTTTCGCGATCTGGCTGTCGTAGCAGCGCACGCGCGCGCCCGGATCCTGCAACTGGGTACACGCGAGCAGGCTATCGGGAACCTGAGATGGGCCGTCGGCTGCACAGACGGCGAGCGAGCAGCACGCCAGAGCGATCGCGGACGGCACGTATCTGATCATCGCAGGATTATAGCGTTCGCCCGCGGCCAGCCCTGATCCCAACGCATCGAGCCCGAAAAAAAACGGCGGGCCAAGGGGCCCGCCGCATCGTGATGCGCAACCTTCCTATCCGACTAGAAGGAGGCCTTCAACCCGAGGAAGAACGTCCGTCCATAGATGTCGTAGCCCATCGCTGGGTTGGTCTGTCCCACCCCATCGTTCGGGATCGCGTATGCACCCGGGTTCAGACAGCCGAGCTTGGTCTCGGCAGCCGTGCAGTACGTGTCGAGGGGCTTGCTGGTCGGATAGCCCGCCGTCGCAGCGGTGCTGGGTGGATTCTTGCCGAAGATGTTATCGATACCGCCGCGGATCTGGAGGATCTTGTTGATCGTCCAGGTGCCGCTCAGGTCGAACTCGTTCCAGGCCGGAGCTGCGATCGTGTTGTCGGGGAACCAGTTGAGGAGAGTTCCCTTGCCCGTGGCGAGCACAGTCTCGTTGTTCTGGATCACGCCCTCCTGCGTCGCCTTGGTGATCGTGTTCACCGAGGGCAGGAATCGCCAGCCCAGATTGACGCTCCACGAGGGCAGCACCCAACCGATGTTACCCGTCAGACGATAGCCGAATGCGCCTGGGTTGGTACCCGCAAGGTTGGGGCCCTGAGAATCCTTCCAGTTGGTATCCACGTCGAAGCTGAACGGGGACGCCTTCGTCTTGTAATAGTCGAGGAAGGTATCCAACGTCGAGATGGAGAGCGCACCGGGAATCTTCAGCCCGAGGTCCTGGAACTGAGCGACCCAGGTGACACCCACGTCTACGCCTGCGATGCCGATCGTCGCCAGGTTGTTGTATTGCTCCAGGAGGGTCGTCGTGCCACCCGTTGTGAGGTTGCGAGCGGCCTCCTGGCAAGCCGGGGTTGCAGCCTGTGCTGCGGCCTGAGCGGCGGTCGTGACGGTGGTCACCCCGTAGCAGAGGTAATTGGCCTCATCGGGCGAGTTGAGCTCGATGGCGTGATTGATATCGATCTGCCACCAGTCCACCGAACCGCTCAGTCCGGAGATCCAGGGGCTATCACCCAGGTTGTTGAAGGTGAAGCCGCCAGTCCAGGTGTTCGCCGTCTCGGGCGACAGGTGCGAGTTACCCTCCTGGTTGAGCCAGTCGAACACCTCCGCCTCTGCATCCGTTGCCTGGTTGCCCGTGGTTCCGTAGTAGTAGCCTGCGGCACCCATGCCGACGCCACCGTTCGCCGTTGAGGGTGCGGTGCCGCCCATCTGCGCCTGGCAGATGAGGTAGGTGCTCTGCGCCCCGGCAGCGGTCTGGCCTGAGGCAAGGTGGGTCGGCGAGCCAGTGGCGGAGCCGCTTCCGCTGTAATCGGGTGCCGCACCGCCGGCGCCGAAGGGCGCAGGCGAGCGAACCGAGCACGGATCGCCAAAGACGGGTCCCGGAATGCTGAAGTACTCCTGCGCACCGAGGTACAGCTCGGCGAGGTTCGGGGCGCGCACCGCGTGGTTGTAGCCACCACGGATATGGAACGACTTGGTCACCTGCCATTCGGGACTGATCTTGTAAGTCTTGGCGTCGGGGATACCGTTCGAGAATACGGAGTAGCGACCGCCGATGTCCACGCTCAGCTTCTCGAAGAACTTCACATCAGAGAGGAGAGGTATGAAGACCTCCGCATACCCGTCAGTGTCGTAGATCTCCTGGTTCGTGACACCCAGGGGATACAGGCCAATGCTCTGGTCGAGGAAAGAGTTTGTTGACTGCAGGTTGTCCGGTTGGAACTGGCCGGCATCGCGGCGCTCCTCCCAACCTACCGCGGCGCTGACATCCCCCGCCGGCAGCTTGAACACCGTACCGTTGAAGTCCGCCTCCACATCGTCCTGCTGTATGGCTGTTTCGGTCTGCAGCACCGATCCAAAGGCATTTGAGCAGTCCGCGCTGGGCGCGACCCCGTAGTTGAAGATCGTGCCGTACATGCCGCTCGAGCAGGTGCTGGGGACCGTCGTGCCGAACCCCGTCGAGGCGCCCTGCTGGTTGCCGACGAACAAGTCGCCGTTGCCGCCGTAATCAGGCGCGTCGATGACGGACCGGAAGCGCTCGAGGGACAGATTGCCCAGACCCTGCTCGTAGTCGAGCGTCTCGCCGCGGGAGTAGTAGACATCCCCCGTCCAGTCAGCGAACAGCGGGAACTTGAATCCCGTGGTGATCTGGAACATCTCATCCTGATCCACCGTCGTGCGTTGCGGCCCGGTGGTTTGGGGCAGGTAGTCGAGTATCCAGCTGCTGGCGTTCTTGCCTGAGTTCGCCACACCCGGGGTGCCGGCGACATAGTTGGAACCGCCGACGCAATCTGCGTTGATGGCAGCGGAGACGCCGTTGCTGCAAGTGACACCGTTGCCATAGAAGGTGCTGGTATAGGCCCCCGGTCCAAAGACGAGGCCAGCCAAGAAGTTGTAGGCACCCGGATAGCCGAAGGCCGGGCCCGCTTGAACGAGGGATCGACTCAGCAGCATCGCCGCCAGCGACCAGGGAACCGGGTGCTGGGCGCCCGGCTTGTTCGGAGCGATGAAACCTGGATTCCAGTATGGGTTACAGGACACGCTCGTGCAGTTCGGGTTGTTCTTGAAAGCATTGGCGATCGCTGTGGCCGTTGCCGCGGTGCTGGACGGGTTCAGATCCGCGGGATTGATCGGGCTATCGGTCGTCGGGTTGAACGGTACGCTCGCCTCCCAGCCAAAGATGGCGGTGGTGGGCGTGTCAAGAAGCGTCGTGGTCAAGCTGTCCGCATAGCGTGACGTCATGTAGAACTGGACGTTCTCAGTGATGTCGTAGCTGCCGTTCGCGAAGAACGAGTAGCGAGTTTGCGGAATGCTGATCTGCGCGTACGGATTGTTCCATCTTTCGGTCTGAATCGTGCCGGGTGGCGGGCAAGCGGGGGTGTTGCATTCCGTCGTGTCGTAGGCATTCACCACGCCGTATCCACCGTTCGCCATGGGGTTTGAGGTGCTGCCCGTCCAACCGCTCACGCCGATCGGAAGTATGGTGGATCCGAAGGTGCCGTTGGGCTGGAAGAAGAAATCACCGAGGACACAACCGGAGAAACCGCACACCCCATTCGGATGCGAGGCGCTACCGGCCACATAACCCGCACTGGTTGCCGCGGGGAACAGAGAACTGAGCACGGCCTGGCTCGGTTCGTCGAGTCCGGGGGAGTAGGCGTTGTACCCCTGCGTGAACAGCGCCAGCGTCGATGGCATCGTCGCGTTGGGGTCGTACCAGTTATTGGTGTAGAAGGAGTGGTCCTTCGCATACGCGGCCCCGCGGTTGTAGTACTCGAGGCCCATGAGGATGCTGCCCTTGCCGTCGGCGATCTTGGTGCCGATCAAGCCGTCGACCCGAGTCTCGTTGCCGTCGCCGGCCTGGTCCACGCCGTCCTGAACGTCGATCTGCGCGCCCTCGAAGTTCTTCTTGAGCACGATATTGGTGACACCACCCATGGCGTCCGCGCCGTACACGGCCGATGCGCCGCCGGTGATGGTCTCGATGTGGTCGATTGCGGCTTCAGGGATCGTGTTGAGGTCCACGTCCATCAGAAGATTGACCGGATCCGCCCGATGGCCATCGACCAGCACCAAGCTGCGGTTGGCGCCCAGGCCACGCAGCGAGACGGTCGATATGCCGGGGGTGTTGGTCGGCGACGGCTGAACATCGTTGGGCTCGGTCACCGGCGACTGCGCAACGTTGTATTGCGGCAGCTGGTTCAGATATGTCACCACGTCCGTGCTCGAGTGGCTTTCGAGCTGCGCTGCATCGATGGTGACGAGGGGGCTGGTGGACTCCAGGTCCCGGCGCCGGATGCGCGAGCCGGTCACCGTGATCTCCTCGAGGGGGGGCTGAGCTGCCGGGGCGGTAGCCGGGGCTGCCTGGGTCGGACCTGCCGCAGCCTGGTTGGCCGAGGCGCCCTCGGACTGCTGGGCGAAGGCTTGCCCGGACCACGCAAGCGAGACCGTCACGGCACAAAGCGCTGCGAGCGCGGACGCTCGAGACAGGTGTGAATCGATCGTCGTAAAAACGCTACGCACCGCACGTGCCATTGCGGCGACCGACTGGCAAGCAGAGACCATTGATGAACCCCCCTCTTTGTGGGCATTGAGGTCGCACGAGCTCCCACCCGGGCGGCCGACCAAGCCTGGCTTCACGAATAGCTATCGGTTACGCGCTGTCCTTGGCTCCCTGCCTGGGGCGCGTGCACGAAATGGCGAGAAAAGCTGGAGAGGGATGCCGAGATGGGCATGCGCCGGGACCCCGGCCCAAGCATTGCACACGCAACGCACCCACCTGCGTCTTTCGACGACCACCATGTCCCCCTTACCTTGTTGTTCCGGGGGCACAAGGTCCCCGGCAAGGTATTTTTTAGTGTTCTTACTGTAATGCGGTCCCAATACGCCGCGCAAGTGGTGCCGGCGCGAAAAAGTCCCGTGACCTGGCCGCAGGCCCCGGCCGATTCGGCCCGCGGAAAGTGCCGATCATCGCGTCCAGCATGCGACCCGTGACATCGGGGGTGCGAATTTCGGCCGCCCCGTTCACGATCCGGGGCGTGCGTGACGCGGCGGAAAAGACCACGGATCTGCTGGATTACGAGATCTTCGCGCGCGTGATCAAGGCCGGAAGCCTCTCGGCCGCGGCCCGCGAGATGCACTCCTCACCCGCCATGATCTCCAAGCGCGTGACGCGCCTCGAGGATCGGCTGGGCGTTCGGCTCCTCCAGCGCACGACCCGCCGCGTGACCCCAACCGATATTGGTCAAAGCTTCTACGAGCGGGTGCTCAACGTGCTGGCGGCGGTCGAGGATGCCGAGAACTTCGCAACCGTCGACTCCGAGCGCCCGCGGGGACTGCTGCGGGTGTCGCTCCCCACCGCCTTCGGCCGGCTCCATGTCGCACCACGTTTGAAGAGCTTCCTGGAGCTTTATCCGGAGCTGCGTCTGCTCGTGGACCTCAACGACGACTATGTGGACTTGGTGGCCGGGAGCTTCGATGTCGCCGTGCGCATCGGCACCCTTCCCGACTCGAGTCTCGTCGCCCGACGGCTGGCGGCGAACCGGCGCGTGCTGTGTGCCGCTCCCGAATATCTCGAGGAGCACGGCGAGCCGCGGGACCTGGCGGATCTGCAGCACCATCGGCTGCTGTCCGCGGCCCCGCAGCTGACCTGGAGACTGGATGGACCCGCCGGCCTTGTGAGCTTCAAGCCGCAGAGCATTCTGCAGACCAACTCGAGCGAGGTCGTGCGCGAGGCTGTCGTCAGCGGACTTGGCATCGGGTTTCGCTCGACCTGGGATGTGAGCAACGAGCTCAAGCGCGGCGTTCTCAAGCGGGTCCTGCCCGCCTACTGCGGTGCCTCCGATGTCGCCATCTATGCGGTGTATTCCGGCCGGCGACTCGTTCCCGTCAAGGTCCGAGCCTTCGTGGACTACCTGGTGGGCATCTTCGGACCCGAGGCGCCCTACTGGGACCGTGACATCGCCTCCCCGCCGCATCGGCCGGAGCCGCACTCGACCGGGAACGGCGCGGTGCGCGCGGCATAAACCGCCCCTTGGCCGTCGCTCGCTTTGCTTCGGAGCGCGCTCCGGCGCGTGACCGAAGTCCCTCTGCTACACTTGCACCGCGTTCCAACCTGAAGGGGAGTTAGAAGATGAATCGGGTTTCGAAGCTGGGTTGCGCGGCCCTGTCCGTTGCGGCGATCTCGATCGCCTTCGCGCAAAATGGACCGCCGAACCCGCAGCAGCGGGCTGAAATGGCCCTCAAGGTCCGCCAGGGTTTATTCGATGTGCAGTCCTTCGCCTTCGCACCGGTCGGCGCGATGCTGAAGGGAGCTCCCTTCAATGCGGACGCTGCGGTCACCGCGGCGAAGCGCATTCAGGTCACGGCGTCGATGATTCCCGACGTCTTCAAGGACGACACGAGCAAATTCACCCTGAAGACGCGCGCGCGCGCGGGCATCTGGACCAACATGGCCGACTTCACCCAGAAGGCCCACGATCTGCAGCAAGCAGCCGCTGGCCTGGAGATGGCCGCGATGACGGGCGACAAGGCCGAGACGATGAAGGCCGCAGTTGCCGTCGGCAAGTCCTGTGGCGCCTGCCACGACGAGTACCGCGAGAAGTAAGCGACGTTGCCGGCGCGCTCACCTTGGCGGGTGAGCGCGCCGGCACAGATCCTGCCTAATCGAAGTTGAGGGTGTCCGCCGAAACATGCGGCGCACCACTCAAGACTGCGTACACCGCCGCCGCGCTCAGGATCATCACGATCAGTGCCTTCCAGAGCTCCGAGCTCGTGATGGCCTCCCCCGCCGGAACCCCCTCCGCGGGCTTCCAGCCCGTCAGCATCGCGGGTACCAGATTCTGCTTCTTCACGAACGCGTAGTAGCTGATGGCTCCGACGTGCAGCGCGATCGCCGCCCAGATCAGATTGAAGTTCCTGTGGTGTAGGCTGGTCAGGAGCCTTGCGGTCTCGGAGCTCACGCTGGGGTTGTAGGGACCGGTCCAGACGATGTCGTCGGTGGCAAACAGCCCCGTTCCCACCTGGAACGCCACCAGCAACAGCATGACGAGCACCATGATGCCGCCGAGCGGGTTGTGGCCCGCGCTATGGAGTGGACTCTCGCGGCCCAGGAACCCTCTTGCGTACCGCCAGGTGGCGCGCGGACCGCGTAGAAAGCTCGCAAAACGAGCGTGGCGCGGGCCTACGAGGCCCCAGATGATGCGGAACGTGAGGAGTCCCAGCATCCAGTAGCCCAGCCGAATGTGCCATTGCATCCAGGACGACCCCGGCTCGGCAGTGAGCCAGGAGGCCAGAATGCTCGCTGCAAACAGCCAGTGAAACGCGCGCAACGGCAGGTCCCAAACCAGCCGCCGTTCCGCTGCGGAAGTCCCGGCAGCCGCGGAGGGCCCTTCGGCCGTTTGCACGGGAGCGATGTTCGCTTCGGTACTCATGGATCCTAAAGTGTCCGATTGGGCCCCTGCGGGGCGGTCAGGTTGCTCGCCACCATGAGCTGGCGCAGCAGATTCGCAGTGTCCTGATGCACATCGGGCGTTCCTCGCCCGTGGACGATGGCGCGGCCCATGGCCGCATCGATGGGCGTCATGCCGCGCGCATCCTTTGCATTGAGATCGGCGTGGTGCGAGACCAGGCAGCGCACCACATCGTTCCAGCCCCACGAGGCGGCCCCGTGCAAAGCCGTATCCCCATGATAATCGGCGGCATTGATTTGAGCCCCCTTGCCGAGCAGCAGCTCGATCGTGGTCACCGCTTCGGGCTGTGTCTTGTACTTGCCGCGAGTATCCACGCTCGTCGCGCCGATGCCGGCTGCGGCCATGAGCGGTGTTGCGCCGAAGCGGTTCGGTAAAGAGGGGTCAGCGCCATGCTCGAGCAGCAGGCGAATGGCTGCCGCATCCCCCGCACGTGCCGCGCGCAGCAGCGCCGTGGCGCCCGTGGTCAACATGCCGTCACCGCCGCGGTCCGCGCCGAGTGACCGGTAAGGCGGAAAGAGCTTCAGTTGCGCGTTCGGATTGGCGCCGGCATCGAGCAGCAGCTCGATCATCTTCAGGCTCGTCGTCGCATCGAGCGAGATGTGATCCGGGCGGCCTCCGTAGGGAAGTGTGTTGAGATCCACGGCGGCATACAGCGGGGTGCGGCCCCAGAAGTCCCAGATGTTCGGGTTCGCGCCCTTCCTCAGGAGGTAGGCGGCCAGATCGAAGTGGAAGTTCTCGGTGGCGACCAAGAGCGGCGTCTCACCGTCCGGATCGGTCATGTTGGCGTCGGCGCCGCCCCCGAGCAGAGCCTGCGCACACTCGAGACAGCCCTGCCGCGCCGCATAGATCAGCGGGGTGAATCCTCCGGTGGGGCGTGCCTGCACGCGCGGCTCGGCCGTCACCTGACGCTGGAAGGTATCGAAATAGGAGCGCACATTGGGATGGGCGCCGTGGCGCAGCAGCAGCTTCACCATGGCCGCCTGACTGCGCGCGGCCGCCCAGTGCAAGGCGGTCTGCCCGCGCCACTTCTCGCGCGCATTGACGTTGGCCCCGTGGCGGATGAGAAGCTCCGCTGCGGCAAGATTGCTCGTGCGTGCGATGATCATGAGCGCGGTCTGTCCGTCCGCGTTCGGCGATTCGACGTCGGCTCCGGCAGCGAGCAGCTTGCCGATCACGCCCGGATCGCCGAACTGGGCGGCCTCGGACATCGCGGAGGCCCCGAACTGGTTGATCAGACGCACGCTCGCGTGAGCGCGCAGCAATCGATCGATGAGCGGCGTCTCACCATAGTGGATCGCCCACAGGAGCGCCGTCGTGCCATCCGGCGCGCGCGCATTCACATCGGCGCCGTGGTCGAGCAGGGTGATTGCTTGCGAGACCTCCTGATCCCTCGCGAGCTGCACGAGCTGCGGCGTTGCGTTGTCCCGCACACGCGCGATCGGGCTCGCGGCCGGCACACTCGCAGCGTTCGCAAGGCCCACCCCGACGGCGCACGCGGCCACCCAAACTCCGGCCCCCTGCAAGCACTGCGCAAGTCGTGCAATCGCAAGCTTCATGGATCAGATCTCGGCGATCGTGCCGGTGCTATCGCCGAGCTTCTCGATCGGCATCCCGATGCGCTGCATGAGCGTCAGCCACACGTTCGCAAGCGGCGTGTGCTCCGGATACTTCAAGTGCTGGCCGCCTTTGATCGCTCCACAGCCGCCCCCCACGATCGCGGTCGGCAACGGGTACTGATTGTGCGCGTTGCTGTTGGCCATGTTGCTCCCGTACACGATGATCGAATGATCGAGCATCGAGCCGTCCCCATCGGCAGTGGCGGCCAGGCGCTTGAGGAAGGCCGCAAGCTTCTGTGAGTGATACGTCTGGATCTTCACGAGCTTGGCGATCTTCACCGGGTCGCCCTGGTGGTGCGAGACGGGGTGGAAGGCATCCGGCACACCGATGAACGGATAGGTCATGTTGCTCACCTCGGCCGCCATCATCATCGTGGCAATGCGGGTGAGATGCGCCTGGAATGCGAGCGCGATCAGGTCGAAGATCAGCGCCTGCTGCTCGGGGAAGCGATCGGGAATACCGATTGGAGCTGCGGGCAGCTTGAGCTGGGAGAGGTCCTGATGCTCCATCTTCTGCATGCGCCGCTCGATCTCGCGCACGCTGTCGAGGTAGTCGGCCAGCACCGCCTGATCGCGCGGTCCGAGCCGTGTCTTGAGGGAGGCGGCATCCTCGCTCACCATGTCAAGGATGCTGTCGTACTGCTGACCGAGCGCCCTGCGCTCCTCGGGCGTATCGCCGCGGCCAAACAGCCTTTGAAAGACCGTCCGTGGGTTGTACTCCATCGGTAGCGGCATCGTCGGCTTACGGAAGGCGATCGTTCCGGAGTAGCTGCATCCGTAGGCTCGGTCGCAGGATCCACCACCGCCCGCGCCCTCGGTCTTCACCTCGAGCGAAGGAAGCGGTGTGTCCTGGCCGATGTGCTGCGCCGCCATCTGATCGATCGTAACCCCGCCATAGGGGTCCTGGCTCTCGCGCGGATGCACGCAGGAGAGCCACGTGCCCGGAACGATCGCATGCACGGCGGCGCTCTCGGCGGGCTTGTTGCCGAGGTTCGTCACGACGATCAGCTGCTTCTGGAAGGGCTCGAGCGGCTGCAGGATCGTCGAGAGCTTGAACTCGCGGTCGATCCCCTGCGGGGTCCACTGATCGTTGTCGGGGAACATGATGGCCCCGTGCGGGAAGTAGACGAAGGCGAGCTTCATCTGCGGTGCCGCTGCCGTCTTGGCGAGCGCCGTCCCGGCGGGGACCATCGCATCGAGCAATGGCAACGCCACGGACGCGCCGACTCCGCGCAACACGGTTCGCCTGGAGATGTGCTTCTTGCTGATGAACATCTTGGTCAGTCCTCGCCTGCCCCACGCTCAGTTGGGCTTACCCGCCTGAGGTATCGCAGCTTGGGTGGTCATCAAATCCGGTCGATCGTTGCCGGCGCCCGGCATGCGCTTCATCTCGAACTGCGGGCTCTCGATGATGCCGAGCACGATCGAGGAGAAGCGATACTGGTCCTGCGCGGCGGTGCGCACGATGGCCCGTACGGTGGGCATGTCGTGGTAGTCGAGCGTGCGTCCGAGCGCGAACGTCATCAGCTTCTCGGTGAGAGTCTGGACGAAGCGCTCCGGGTTTCTCATCAGCGCGCTGCGCAGATCATCCGGTCCTTTCACCTCACTGCCATCCGCCATCTGCCCCGTCGCATCGATCGGAAGTCCCGCGTCGCGGTCCTTCCACTGCCACTGCCCCATGGCATCGAAATTCTCGAGCGACAGCCCGATCGGATCCATGATCCCGTGGCAGGCGTTGCAGGAGGGCTGACGCCGGTGCATCACCATGCGCTCGCGAATGGTCAGCTGAGCGGCGCCGGGCACATTCTCCTTCAGTGCCGGCACGGCAGGGGGCGGAGCATGCGGCGGAGTCCCGGTGATCACATCGAGCACCCACGCGCCGCGCAGCACGGGCGCCGTGCGGTTGGCGTACGAGGTCCCCATCAGAAGTGCGCCCTTGCCGAGCAGCCCATCGCGCCTGGAGTCGGGCAGCAGGACGCGCCGGAACTGCGCCCCCTGCACGTTCGGGATGCCGTATGCCAGCGCGAGCCGCTCGTTGACATAAGTCCAGTCTGCGGTCATCAGCTTGCGCACGTCGAGGTCGGCCAGGAGCACACTGTCGAGAAACAGACGCATCTCCTCGCGATAAGCCGAGCGCAGGTCCTCGTCGAACTCGGGATACTCGACCGGGTCGGGCTCGATCTTGTCCATGCTGTCCACCTCGAGCCACTGGAACGCAAAGTTCGTGACCAGCGATTCGGCGCGCGGATCGGTCAGCATGCGATGCACCTCCCGCTCGAGCACGCCGGGATCGTGCAGCTTCCCGGCCGTGGCGAGCTTGAGAAGCTCGTCGTCCGGTCCCTCGCTCCAGAGGAAGAACGACAGACGCGAGGCCAGGTCGAGATCGCTGATCCGATAGATCCCGCCGACCTTGACCGCCGGCGGCGTGAGCTCAGCGCGGTACAGGAACTTGGGACTGCAGAGGATCGCGACGATGGCGCTCTGGATGCCTGCATCGAAGGTCTTGCCCTGGCGCCCGGCCGCGAAGAAGCGCATCGGAGCGGCAAGATCCGCATCGGTCACCGCGCGGCGGTACGCGGTGCGTGCGATCCTGCCGAGAATCTGTCGTGCGCAGGGCTCCTCATCCGCCGGTCCGCCGGGCTCGCAGACGAAGATCTTCCGTCGGCTGGGGGTCTCGCTGATGCCGCTGGGGTCGTACGGCCCCGTGATCTGCAGCCCGCCGATCCGCGCAATCCGATCCTCCCCGCCGCGCACGTTGTAGGGAAAGAGCGATTCGTCGGATTCGGCAAAGGTTCGCGCGATGAACGCCACGCCGACACGGTGAGGCCCGGCGGGAACGTGCACGCGGATGTGCTCGAAGCGCGCCTTGAGGTCCTTGGCGGAGTCGATCGGGTGCTGATCGGCCTCCTTGAGATCCTTCTCGCCACCGAGGGAGCGCTCGAAGACGCTCTGGTCGTCGATGGTCAGCACGACATCCTGCGGCTGATCGAGACCCACGATGTAGCCCACTCCGCTGAACACGTTCAGATCGAAATCGTAGTCCCCATCGGCGGGAAAATAATGCGTGACCACCATGCCCCCGCGGGTTCCAAGGGGCAGGCCCTCGATGTGGAAAGCCTGGTCCTCCTTGCCGGCGCGATACACCGCGATGGCCTTGGGGGGATGCGGGTTGCCGATGGCGAGCTCGGCGATCGTGCGGGCCGCAGAGATGTATTGATCGAGGAAGGTCGGCGACACCTTCAAAACATCGGCGATGTTGTCGAAGTCATCGCTCTTGGTCTCCTTGGGCAGCAGGGACGAAACGTCGAACGTCACATCCAGCATCTGCTCGACCGAGCGCGCGTACTCCGTACGGTTCAGACGATGCAGCACGACGTAGCCGGGGTCCGGGTGCATGGCGGCTGCGGCATCCAGATGGCCCTCCATCCAACGCAGGAAGGCATCCACCGTCGCCTGTGCCGGCTGCTTCTGGCCCGGCGGCGGCATCATGCGCCCGCTGAGCTTGGTGACCGCTGCCTCCCAGATCTTGGCATCGCCGGGGATGTCCCCCGGCTGCATCGTCCCGAAGGCGATGCCGCCCGCCCAGTCATCCGTGTTGTGACATTTCTCGCAGTAGGCGTTCAGCATGTGCCAGTAGGGCTTGGCCTGCGCGTCGGTCGCAGCCCCCGGCGGCAGCGGCGCGGAGTTGCCCGCGAAAGCCCCTGCGGGGATCGAGGCCACAGCGAGCGCTGCAGCCGCAAGGAGATGACGTCCCACTAGACCACTCCTCGCATCTCGCGCACGTGTGCGTAGAGCCCACGATAGGTGTTCTCGACGAAGAGGCTCGGACTTCCCCACGCGGGATCG
Source organism: Steroidobacteraceae bacterium (assembly GCA_035524075.1). Classification (GTDB taxonomy): domain Bacteria; phylum Pseudomonadota; class Gammaproteobacteria; order Steroidobacterales; family Steroidobacteraceae; genus JASHUC01. Next base: position 40,993 of record DATKPP010000069.1, read on the forward strand.
AACTTGCGGGTCGCCCCTGCAGCGATCATGTCGTCCGCGCCGTAGCCCTTGCGCATCAGCTGCCAGAGATTTTCCTTGAGCGTGGCCAGCATCTCGTGCTCGGCTGCCAGCGCCGCGCGCGTCTGAACCGGTCCAACCCCGGGCACGATTCGCGTCTTGTCGTCGCTGATCTCGAGAAGCTTCTGCGTAGCATCGGCCATGCCGCCGATCCATCCGCCCGTGCAGTAATCGAGGATCGGGTATTGCCCGACCGAAAGCACGCAGCCGGCGACGAGCACATTCCGTTCACGCAAATGCACGTAGATGTCTCCGTCGGTGTGAGCCTGCGGAAGGTAGCCGTACTGGATGGTTTCCCCGCCGAAAGTCAGCGTACGTTCGCCGCCGTAGAAGGTCTCGGTGGGCCAAGCCTCGCGTGGACGAGGCTCGTAGGTTCGGTTCTGCCATTCTTCCCAGATCCGTGCGCCGAGCCACAGGCGGGTGTTCTCGTGCGCGATGATGCGAGCGCCGCTCTTGCGCACGAGATCGTTGCCACCCGTGTGCTCCCAGTGCCAGTGGGTGTTGAAGAGGGTATCGATGCGCCGCCCGCCAGGCAGGTCCGAAACAGTGCGCAGCAGATCGTGCGCGCGATCCGGTGAGCCCGAATCGATGAGCAGCACGCCCTCGGGGCCGCTCAACGCGACGACATTCCCCCCCGCACCCGACACGATGGCCAGGTGATCATCAAGAGCCGTGACCGCCAGGCGTCCGGAGCGCGTGCCGGGCCGAGCTGTCTGCACCGGGAGCGTGTCGGGATTGGAGCGTGCGTGGGCCGCTCGGCTGAGCCACGCAGATGCCGCAAGGCCGCTGGCCCCGCCCACGAGAGTCTTGAGAAACTTCCTGCGGCCCGACATCTCCTGCCTCGCCCGCTACCAAACCTCCTGCTTTTCAGGGGTTTTCACCGCGACGGGTAACATATGCGCCCCAACCGGTCAACGCACCAGTCTCGGGGGGCAGTTCCCGCAGGATCAAGTGCACGCTGCGCATTACGGGCATGCCTGTGTCGCGGAGGAGCCCGCTTCGCTAAGATGCCGCAGCTGCGCCGCAGTGAGCTTGGCGCGCTCCACCGCTTGACATCACCGGGGAATCATTGATGCCGGAGGCTGCCGCCGTTGGCTCCTCAGCGATCAGCCGCTCGCAGTGGCGCACGATCGTGCTCTCGAGCTTGGGCGGTGCGCTCGAGTTCTACGACTTCGTCATCTACAGCACGTTCGCCCAGTACATCGGGGATGCGTTCTTCGCCCCGGCGAAGAGCCCCCTCGTCGGCTTGATGCTCTCCTACTCGGTGTTCGCGCTGGGATACGTGCCGCGTCTGGTGGGCGGCATCATCTTCAGCCATTTCGGCGACAAGTACGGCCGCCGCCGCGTCTTCATCTTCTCGATCCTCATGATGTCCTCGGCCACGCTTGCGCTGGGGCTGCTGCCGAGCTACGCCCGATGGGGCACCGGGGCCACCGCCGGAGTGATCATCCTGAGGCTCATCCAGGGGTTCTCGCTCGGGGGGGAGCTTCCCGGCGCGATCACTTATGTCGTGGAGACCGCTCCGCAGCGCGCGGGCTTCTCCTCGGGCTTCATCTTCTTCTGTGTCAACACCGGCGTCGCCCTCGCCTCCGCGGTGGGCTTCGCGGTCGTGAAGCTGCTCGATCCGGTGCAAGTGGCGCAGTGGGGATGGCGGATTGGATTCCTGGTGGGCGGGCTTCTCGGGCTCGTGAGCTTCTGGCTCAGGCTATCCCTCTCGGAGACCGAGGAGTTCAAGAAGCTGCGTCACAAGGCCTCGAGACACCCCATTGTCGATCTCCTGCGCACCGCACCCGCCGCAACCGTCTTTGCGGTCGCGGCCATGGTCGCGAGCGCCGGATTCAATGGTCTGCTCTTCGCGATGCCAACCTTCATGCAGCGTGTAATGCACCGCACCTACCTCGAGGGGATCGAGGCACAGAACATCGGATTGCTCGTCCTGTCTTTCTGCATGCTCCTCACGGCGTGGCTGAGCGATCGGATCCCCCGGCGCTGGATCCTGGCAGCCGGGGCGGCGCTGCTCGCCGCGTTCTCCTTCCCCTTCTTCGATGCCGCGGCGGGGCACATGGTCCGGCTCATTCCGATCTTCATCGGCGCCGGACTGGCCGCCTCGCTCTGCAACGGCCCCATGGCCGGGATCGTCGCGGACCTCTTCCCGACGCGCATCCGCTTCAGCGGCGTCGCCGTCTCGTTCAATCTCGCTTTTTCCTTATTCAGCGGCACGGCCCCCCTGATCGCGACCGTCCTGGTCAGCAGCACGGGCTCGCCCACCGGACCGGCCTACTTCATGGTCGGCTGCGGGGTCATCACCTTCCTCGCCATGCTGTTCATCAAGCCTCACGAAGGCCGCATCCTCGGCGAGCCCGTAGAATCGACCTCCAGCGTGGCTGCGGCGCGATCTTTTCCGGCTCAGTGAAGATCCCTGGCCGCCCTGCGGCTTTGCACTTTGGCCGCAAGCGGGCATAGTGAGCCTCGATTGTTTCCCGTCGGGAAAGGACCCCAGACATGTCCAGCGCCGCCGTCAGCCAGCTCTCGACGCCCCGGTTACCCCCCGGGGTGGCGATCCATCACCCCCTCGGCCCCCGCCACGAGGAGATCCTCACACCCGCGGCGCTCGAGCTTCTCGCGGCCCTGCATCGGCGCTTCGAGGCTCGCCGCTCGCAGCTGCTGCATGCGCGGGCGGGCCGGCAGGCCCGCTTCAACGCCGGAGAGCTGCCCGACTTTCTGCGCGAGACGGCCGACGTGCGTGCCGCGAACTGGCGCATCGGCAGCATCCCGGCCGATCTTCTCGACCGCCGAGTCGAGATCACCGGCCCCGTCGATCGCAAGATGATCATCAACGCGCTCAACTCGGGCGCGAAAGTCTTCATGGCCGACTTCGAGGATGCGCACTCCCCGACCTGGCGCAACACGCTCGAGGGTCAGATCAACCTGCTCGATCGCTGGCACGGTACGCTCGATTTCGACGACCCTGCGAGCGGCAAGCGCTATGCGCTCGGCCCGAACGCTGCCGTGCTGATCGTGCGGCCGCGCGGCTGGCACCTGCCCGAGACCGGCCTCACGGTCGATGGGGCGCCGATCTCGGCGAGCCTGTTCGATTTCGGCCTGTCCTTCTTCCACAACGCTCGCGCGCAACTCGAGCGCGGCACCGGTCCCTACTTCTATCTGCCCAAGCTCGAGAGCCATCAGGAAGCGCGGCTCTGGAACAGTGTCTTTCTATATGCCGAAGAGTGGCTCGGCGTCCCCTCCGGCACGATCAAGGCAACCGTACTGATCGAGACATTGCCGGCTGCGTTCGAGATGGACGAGATCCTCTACGAGCTGCGTGAGCACATCGTGGGGTTGAACTGCGGACGCTGGGATTACATGTTCTCGTTCATCAAGAAGCTGCGCGCCAACCGTGAGTACGTGCTACCCGATCGCTCACAGGTCGTGATGGGCAAGGCGTTCCTGCGCGCCTATTCCTTGCTGCTCATCAAGACCTGCCATCATCGCGGAGCCTTCGCCATGGGCGGGATGGCCGCGCAGATCCCCAACCGCAAGGACCCTGCAGCGAATGCTGCCGCGCTCGAGCGCGTGCGCGCCGACAAGGAGCGCGAGGCCTCCGACGGTCACGACGGCACCTGGGTCGCGCATCCGGATCTGGTGCCCGTCGCGCAGGAGGTGTTCGATCGGCTGATGCCGCAGCCCAATCAGCTCGATCGGCTGCGCGAGGACGTGAGCGTCAGTCAGCGCGATCTGCTCGAGGTGCACCCGGGAACGCGTACCGAGGAGGGGTTGAGGCTCAACATCCGCGTCGGCGTGCAGTACATCGAGGCGTGGCTGCGAGGGCGCGGCGCAGTGCCGCTCTACAACCTCATGGAGGATGCGGCCACGGCCGAGATCAGCCGCGCGCAAGTGTGGCAGTGGGTCCACTACGGGATCACGCTCGAGGGTGGCCGGCAGGTCACGACCGAGCTGCTCGACCAGTTGATCGACGAGGAGATGGCTCGGGTGCGTCAGGAGGTTGGAGCCGGGGCGTACGACAAGGGACGTTTTGCGGAGGCCGTGCAGCTGTTCCGCGAGCTGTCCACGCGCGCGGACTTCGAGGACTTCCTCACGGTGCCCGCCTTCCAGGTGCTCAGGCGAGAGGAGGCGCAGGAGGGATCACTGGGCAATCGGTGAACGGGCCGGCCCACTTGCGACCTGCGGGCGTTGCGCCCCAGCTGCGCCCGGAGCACGCCCTCTGCCGCCGCCCGTGATCTGGGAGCGCTGGGCTCCACCGACGCCGATCTGCCGGTGCGAGAGGTCCTCGGCAAAGATGAGCGGCGGATGGCCCGTCTTTGCAACGATGAACTGCGTGAGCAGCTTGATGGTGTCGGTCTTGGGCGTCGGCTGTGGCTCGAGGAAGGCGCGAATGTAGTTGCCTCGCGCGTAGTCGATGGGGCGCAGGCCGATGCGATCCGTCGCCTGCAGATCCGCACCGTCGGCGACGAGCAGCTTGACGGTGTCGTTCCAGCCCTGTTTCGCCGCGCTGTGCAACGCAGTCAGCCCGTCATCGGCATGGTCGGTGATGGTGCCGCCGGCCGCGCGCAGCAACCGTACGCACTGCGCGGCCTGCTCGTCCGTCTTGTAGCGGCCTCGGGTCGGGTTGAAGCTCTGCCCCATCCCTGCGGCGGCCATGAGAGGTGTCACGCCCTCGGCGTTCGGCAAATTCACCAGCGCGTGGTACTTGAGGAGGAGCTTCACGGAGTCGACGTCCCCCACCTTCGCGGCCAGCAGCAGCGCCGTTGCACCCGTCGAGAGCACCTGATCACCGCCGCGGTCAAACACACCGTTGCGGTAGGGGGGACGCAGCTTCAGCTGCAGGTTGGGATCGGCACCCTTGGCCAGCAGCAGCTCGGCGATCTGATACCCGGTCGTGTCGTCCGTGGAGGGCAGATCCGGCCGGCCCCCCGTCGGCAAAGTATTCATATCGATCGCGACATAGAGCGGGGTGTCGCCGAAGACATCCCATCGATTCACGTCCGCGCCTGCGGAGATCAGGTACTTCGCCAGATCGAAGTGCATGTTCATCAGCGCAACCACGAGCGGAGTGGTGTCGTCCGGGTCGAGCGAGTTGATGTCCGCGCCTGCCTCGACCAGATACCGCGCACACGCGATGCAGTTCTCACGCGCCGCGAAGTGCAGCGCCGTGAGACCGCCGACGTTCATGATCTTGGGCCGCCCCTCGGCCGTCACGCGTCGCTGCCAGTCGCGAACCACCGAGCGGACGTTCAGCTGAGCTCCGTGGGAGATCAGCAGCTTCACCATCTCCGGCTGCCGCTGGGCGGCTGCCCACATGAGCGCCGTCTGCCCGCCCCAGCTCTCCACTGCGTTGACGTTGGCACCGTGACTGAGCAGCAGCTTCGCGGCCTCGACGTCGCCGGTGCGGGCGACGACCATCAGTGCCGTTTGTCCCTCGGGATTCGGCGAGTTCACATCGGCGCCGGCGTCGAGCAGCATCTTGAGGATGGGCGTGTTCGGCGTGACGGCCGCTTCCTGCATCGAGGAGTCGCCGTAATCGTTCATCGCGGACACATCGGCGCCCTTGCGAATGAGTGCCTGCGCCAGCGCCGCATCGCCGTTGTAGACGGCCCACATCAACGCGGTGGTGCCATCCGAGGAGCGAGCACGCACGTCGGCACGTTGCCCGAGCAGCGTCATCGCCCCCGAGTGATTGTTCGCCTTGGCTGCCTCGATGAGCGATGCGGAAGCATCCTGCGCGCGCGCGACGGCAAAACTCGCCGTGCCGAGCACGCTCGCGAGCAGCACGAGGAGGAAACGGCGCATGGTGGTTCCCTTCAGATCTCGGAGAGCTCGCCCGTGCTGTCGCCGTGCGACTTCGCGGGAACCCCAACACGGTGCAGCATCGTCAGGAGAAGGTTGGCGTGGGGGGTATCCTGAGGGTAGTGCACGTGCTGGCCGCCCTTGACCGCGCCGCAACACTTCCCCAACAGCACCTGCGGCAGCGGATCGTGGTTATGCATGTCGCTGTTGGCCATGTCGCTTCCGTAGAGGATCAGCGCGTGATCGAGCAGCGTGCCGTCGCCGTCCTTGGTCTGCGATAGCTGCTTCACGAAGCGCGCAAACGCCTCGGTCAGGTAGTGCTGCAGCCGCGTGAGCTTGGCGAGCTTGTCCGGGTCGTTGCCGTGATGCGAAAGCGGGTGCCAGGCATCGGTGATCCCGAGGTTCGGGAAGGTGCGCATGCTGACCTCCCGCGCCATCATGAAGGTCGAGACGTGCGTCATGTTCGCCTGCCAGGAAAGCGCCATCATGCTGAACATGAGGTCGAGCATCTTCGCATAGTCTTGCGGGATGCCTTCCGGCGCGTTCGGCAGCTTCATGCCCGTACCGGATGCGAACTTCGCCTCCATTCCCCGGACTCGCCGCTCGATCTCCCGCACCGAATCGAGATAGTCACTGACCATGCGCCGGTCGGAGGCACCGAGCGTGCGCTGCAGATCGCTCGCGCTCGTCCTGACGAAATCGAGAATGCTGCCGTCCTCTCGCAGGATTGCCGCACGCTCCTGCGCCGTATCGCCCTCGCCGAACAGATTGGTGAACACGGTGCGAGGGTCCTGCTCCATCGGCAGAGGCTGCGAGCCGGTGCGGAAGGCGATGGTGCCTGAATAGCCGCACCCGAAATCCGGATCGCACGCACCGCCGCCGCCCTCCCCCGCGAGCTCGAGCGAGATGAGCGGAGTGGCTCTGGAGAGCAGCTTCGCGGCGACCTGGTCCACCGACGGGCCCACGGCCGGGGCTTGCTGGTGTGGCGGGTGCACCGCCGTGAGCCACGTTCCTGGTGTGATGGCATGCGGCGCCGGGCTCTCCGCAGCCTTGTTCCGCAAGCCGCTCACGACGGTCAGATGCGAGCGGAACGGCTCGAGCGGCTTCAAGATCGGCGACATCTCAAAGCTCGTGCCCGCCGTCTTGGGCTGCCAGTTGTCCTGCACGGCGCCGTGTGGAATATAGATACAGGCCATGTACGGGGTCGGCTTGGCTGGCGTATCCGCGAGCGCCGTGGCGGCTGGAACCATGGCATCCAGCAGAGGCAGACCGAGGCTTGCGCCCACGCCCCTGAGAACGGTGCGCCGCGAAAGATGCTTCTTCGTGATGAACATGGCTGGTTACTCGTGCTCGCGTTGCGGGATCAACTGGGCCGTCTTGATCGGTGTCGCTCCGCCATGCGGAGCCGGTGCGGTGCGCGTCTGGAATTGCGGGCTGTCCACGATCCCCATCACCAGCGACCAGAATCTGTAATCGTCCTTGGCACTCGTACGCACGATCTCGCGAACCTGCGGCATGTCCCGGTAATCGAGCGTGCGGCCGAGCGCATACGTCATCAGGTTCTCGGTCAGCGCCTGCACGAACTGATCCGGATGCTCGAGCAGGACGCGCCGCACATCGCCCGGTCCGTTCACCTTGAAGCCGCCCGGTAGAACGCCCGAAGCATCGATCGGCGTGCGCGTCACGCGGTCCCGCGCGCGCCATCGGCCTACCGCATCGAAATTCTCGAACGCAAGCCCGAGCGGATCGAGGATCCCATGACAGGAGAAGCACCGCGGGTTGTTGCGATGGGCGGCCATCTGCTCGCGAATCGTCAGGATCTTCTCGTCACTGCCGGGGGTCTTCACGTCCAGGGTCATCTTCACGCCGGGCGGCGGAGGATCGGGCGGTGTGCCTTTGAGCCGCTCGAGGATCCACTGTCCGCGCAGGACCGGCGCCGTACGGTTCGGATACGACGTTCCCATGAGGAAGGCACCCTTCCCGAGGAGTCCGTAGCGCACCGACTGCGCAGGCGTGAGCGTCACGCGACGGAATTGATTGCCCCGGACGTCATTGATGCCGTACAGCAGCGCGAGGCGCTGGTTCAGGAACGTGTAGTTGGCCGTGAGCAGATCGACCACGTCCTGATTGCCGCGGAAGATGCTGTCCACGAACAGCTTGAGCTCGGTGCGGAAGTCCTCCCGCGGGTCGCTGACGTACGGGAAGATCTTCGGGTCCGGATTGACCTCCGCGAGCCGCTCCACGTCGAGCCACTGGAACGCGAAATTCGAGGCAAGCGTCATCGCTCGCGGGTCTGCGAGCATGCGATGCACCTGCGCCTGCAGCACCTGAGGCTCGTGCAAGCGGTTCTCGGAGGCAAGCGTGAGCAGCTCGCTGTCGGGCACGCTGCTCCAGAGGAAGAACGAGAGCCGCGAGGCGAGCTCGAGGTCGGTGATGCGGTACTCCTCGCCGGCCTTGACGGCCATGGGCGTCGGTTCCGCCCGGTACAGGAAGAAGGGGCTCGCCAGGATCGCGGTGATCGCCCGGCGAATGCCCTCCTCGAATCCCCCGTGCTGCAGCCCGGAGGTATAGATCGCATAGAGGGGATCGAGGTCCTGCGAGGTGACTGGACGCCGGTAGGCCTCGCGCGTGAGCCTCGAGATGATCTGCTCGGCGCACGGCCGCTGCTCGGCCGGGGTCTTCGGCATGCACGTGAAGATCCTCTCCCGGCTCGGGGTCTCGCCGAGGCCGGTGACCTTCAGGGGACCCAATACCTCGAATGTCGCGATCCGCAGCACCTCGTCCTGGGCATCTCCCGGCTGCTCGAGCTCCAGCCGCCCTTCCGATTCGGCGAAGTCGCGATGAATGAAGGTGACCGCGATCTGATGCGGGCCCGCGGTGGCGTGGAAGCGAATGTGCTTGAGCGTCGCATTGATCGCATCGACCGCGGGGTCCTGCTTCTGGTCGATCGCCTTGATCTGCTTCTCGCCGCCCACGACGCCTTCCCAGAATCGCTTGCCGTCGTAGGTCGCGACGATGTGATTCTCGAACTCCTGGTTGAACACCCAGAGCGCGGCGGCAAGGTTGCCGATGTTGAGCTCATAATCGCCATCGGCGGGGAAAACATGCGTCACCTGAAAGCCGCCCCGAGTACCAAGAGGCAGCCCGGGCTCGTGGAAGAACTGCGAGCCATTCTCCGGCCCGGCGTGATACTGCGTGCCGACCGATGTTGCATCGCGGTTGCCGACCGCCTGGATCGCGACCTGGCGCGCGGCTGAAAGATACTGGCCCAGGAACGAGGAGGACACCTGCAGCACGCCGGCGATGTTGTCATAGCCGCCCGCCTGGTCGTCCGGGGGCAACAGCCGATCCGGATCGACCTTCACCCGCAGCAGATCCCACACCGCATTGGCGTATTCCTTGCGGTTCAGGCGATGCAGGGCGACCGAGCCCGCGTACGGGTGCGGGGCCGCCGCGCGGTCGATGGTGCCTTCCATCCACTGGACGAACTGATCCACCGCGGCCTCGGGGGGCTGAGGATGGCCCGGTGGGGGCATCAGATGCCCGTTCAGGTGATTGATCGCCTTTTCCCAGGTTTGCGAATCGCTCGGAATCTGCGACGGGCTCATCGTGTCGAAGGCGATGCCGCCGGCCCAGTCGTCGGTGTTGTGGCACTTGCTGCAGTACTGCTTGAGGAACCCCCAGTACTGCCGCGCCTGACCATCGGCCATCGCGCCCGTTGCATCACCGGCCGGAGCGGTAGCGCTCGCGCTCGTGGTGTCGCCCGGGGACTGCCCCGGGGCGCTCCAGGCGGGCAGCATCACGCCGCACGCCATCGCGGCAAGCAGGAACCGGCTCAGCTGTCGATTGGTCATCAGTCTCGTCCCCGCCCATGATGCGGCACCGAAATATCATATCGCCGCCTGCACGCCCTGGTCCCGGAAGGTCACGGACTGTGCCGGACAGGTCATAAAATGCGCGGCTCGCGCCACCAATAGTACCCATTACGTCACCTGGCAGGCCGCCGCCAGTTGCCAAGCACCCGATCGATCGGTCAACGTTCGTCTCGGCGCGCGCCTTAGTCTCGAGTCGAGGTCGAGTCATGATACGTTCGGTAGACCGCAGGGGCTTCCTCAAGACGCTGGTGGGAGGTACCGCCGCGGCATCGCTTGGTGGCCTCGCCGCCTCGGCCCGAGCCCGGGCGGCCGAGCCCAATGCCGCCATCGAGATCCAGAAGCTCGGCGAGGGCCTGTGGATCTACACCGGTGATGGTGGAAATGTGCTCGTTGCGCGCGCTGGCGACGGTCTTGCACTGGTCGATGGCGGGCTCCCGGAGCGCTCGCACGAGCTGCTCGATCGCATTCGCCACGAAACCGGCGCCGAGCGCATCCACACGCTCTTCAACACCCACTGGCATCCATGCCAGACGGGCTCCAACGGGCCGATCGGAGATCAAGGCGCAACGATCATCGCGCACGAGAACACGCGGCTGTGGCTTTGCTACGCGAATCCCGTTCCCGAGGAGACCCGCACCTACGGTCCTCTGCCACCCAAAGCGCGTCCGAACAAGACGTTCTTCTACAAGACCGAGCAGGTGAGCGTGGGGAACGAGCCCGTCGAGTACGGCTATCTGCTGCAGGCCCACACCGACGGTGACATTTACGTGCACTTCAAGAAGGCGAACGTCATCGCGGCGGGCGGCGTCGTGTCGGGCGCCGGATGGCCGATCATCGATTTCCACACCGGCGGGTGGATCGTCGGGATGACGCAGGGACTCGAGAGTCTGATCAATGTCGCCGATGATGCCACCCGCATCGTGCCGGCCCACGGCCCCGTGCTCACGAAGGCCGATCTCATCGCACAGCACACGATGTACTCGACGATCTCGGCGCGCCTGGAGCGGTCGATCCGCAAAGGTCTTGGACCGGACGAGGTGGTCGCGCTCGATCCGACGGCCGAGTTCAATGCGCAATGGGGCGACCCGAAGGCGTTCGTGAGGATGGCGTTCCAGAGCCTCTGGGGACACTTCGCGCCCGATGCATCGTGAGCTCGGCGCCGCGACGCCGCGGCGCCGCGCCGCTCAGGGGCCCTCGACGGTGTAGCCCTTGGCGCGCAGCACGGCGAGCGTGCCGTTGGTTCCGATGAGATCGTAGATCGGCTTCATCGCAAGCGTCGTGCGATTCTTGGCGAGCGCAGTCTCCAGAGCGGCCTGCCAGTCCTCGCCCGCGCGATCGATGAGTGCCTTGATCTCCGGAGCGCTCGCCGCGGCGCTGGTGCACACCTCGCGCTGGCGCGGATAGGGAAGCTTGCGCAGCGCATCCACGTCCCCGAGCGACCAGGCTTGCGCGCGAGCCTGCATGGCATCGAGGTCGGTTTCCAGCCGATCGACGGTCGCCGCGAGGCAGGCGATCTCCGCGGCGCGCGGGATCTCGCCCACCTCCGTGAGAATGCCCTTCGGATCGGTCAGCCGGATGGAGGTTCGCTCGATCGGCACGTTGTGACGCCGCGCGAGCTGGAATACCTCATCCTGGATATCGTTGCGAGAGGTAAGCTGCGAGGCGCTGAGGGCGCGCTCGTACAGGCGCCGCGCAGCGAACATCGGGCGCAGCTCCTCGATCCGGCCGTCATGCGCATCGAAGCGCGTCTTCATCGCCGTGAAGCGCGCATACAGAGCCGGTGAGAGCCAGCTGCGCAAATCCGCCTTCTCGGGAATTCGCTCGGTGCGCCGATACTGCAAGTAAAGCTTGATGATGGAGATCGGACCGACGTTCGCGCTGACCGAGGGTGCACCCGCCAGGACCTCTTGCGCAACGGCCACCACCTGCTCCACCTGGCGGGATCTCCACTTCATCCGCTTGGGCAGCGGATCGAGCGTGCCGAGGAGCCACACGACGTGGTCGCCCTTCGACACGCGCCACAGACTCGGTCCTGGCCGCTCGCCGGTCACCTCGACCTGCTGCACGCCCTGATCCTCGGGCGGCGTCTCCTGGGCGAGCGCAGGCCCCCGGTGCGCGAGCCCGAGCAGCACGGCACCGAGAATCCTCGCTAGAGCCTTGGCGCCGCGGCTTCCCGCTCTCACACCGCGTGCTCCGCGGCCGTTGCCGGCCGCCCGAGCAGCCGACCGCGCGCTCGCGCGGGTTGCCCGGCGGCACGCGGCACCAGGCGCAGCAGCGTGATCTCCGAGGGCGCGCCGAAGCGCTTGGGTGGGCCCCAGTAGCCGGTGCCGCGGCTGATGTAAACCCACAAACGCTCGAGCCGATGCAGTCCCGCGGTGAAGGGCTGCTGGAACCTGACGAAGAACATCCAGGGCCAGAACTGTCCGCCATGGGTGTGCCCGGAGAGCTGCAGATCGAAACCGGCACGTGCCGCGGCCGGCGCGGAGCGTGGCTGATGGGCGAGCAGAATCCGCGCCGCTGCATCGCTCGGCGCACCGCGGAGCGCGCCCTGGGGATCGCTCTTCTGGGTCGCATCGAACCGGTGCGCGCTGAAGTCCGTGACCCCGGCCACGATCACGCGGGCGCCATGATGCTCGATCACGACGTGCTCGTTCATGAGCACGCGCAGACCCAGCCGCGCGAACTCGGCTCTCCAGGCCGGCTCCCCGGAGTAGTACTCGTGATTCCCCGTCACCAGGAACGCGCCGTACCGCGCCTTGAGCTGCGCCAGCGGCGCGGTGTGCGATGCAAGCTCATCCACCGACCCGTCCACCACATCGCCGGTCACGGCAACCAGGTCGGCGCCGAGCTCGTTCACGGCCGCGACGATCGCCGCGACGTAGTTGCGCTTGATCGTGCGCCCCACGTGCACATCGCTCACCTGCGCGATCGAGAACCCGTGCAGCGCAGGCGGCAGCTCGGCGAGTGGCACCTCCACCTCAACGATTCGTGCCCGTCTGCGCGCATTGAAGAATCCGACCGCGGTGGCCACAGCCGCGAGCGCCACGACGGTGCTCGCCGAGGCGGCCCGCAGCAGCCGAGCGTCGGGCGTTGCGATCACCAGCTCGAAGGGCAGCAGCAGCACATCGCGCAAGAGCGCAAGCACACACAGGCTCGAGAACCAGCCGGTGGCGAATAGACCCACGGAGGCGATGCGGTCGGACCAGGCGCGACTGCGTATCCGGCGCGCCTCGAGCCCAAGCATCATGGCGGTGAAGCCCGCGGTGAGCAACGCCACCCCGGCCAGCCGCTCGTCGAGCCCGATCGGCAGATCCGGCAGAATCCGCCAGCCGACGTAGGCATGCAGCAGTCCGAGAATGGCGATCAGGACGAGTTGACGTCGGCGGGCGCTCACGAGGGTGGTCACACTATCCGAAACGGCGCACGCCGTGCGCCCTGCAGGATAACTTGCGCTCCTATATGGGACTTCGATCACACGCTTCAACCCAGACCGACGGCCTGCCCGTGCCGCGCCGCTACTGGGCGATCGCCGCCATCGTGCTTGCGATCAGCATGTCGGTGCTGGACAGCAGCATCGCGAACGTCGCGCTGCCGACCATCGCACGCGAGTTTCACGAGTCGGCTGCGACGTCGATCTGGGTCATCAACGCCTATCAGATCGCCATTCTCGTCTCGCTGCTGCCCCTGTCCGCACTCGGGGAGATCGTCGGATACCGGCGCATATCGCAGGCGGGTCTCGCGGTATTCACGGCGGCCTCGATTGCCTGTGCGCTCGCGCCGTCGATGGTTGCGCTGGTCGGGGCGCGCATCGTCCAGGGCTTCGGCGCGGCCGGGATCATGAGCGTCAACGCGGCGCTGGTTCGCTTCACCTACCCGCAGCGCCTGCTCGGCCGCGCGGTCGGCCTGAATGCCTTCGCGGTCGCGACCTCTGCGGCCATCGGCCCCACCATCGCGGCGGGAATCCTGGCCGTCGCGCCGTGGCGCTGGCTGTTCGCGGTGAACGGTCCGATCGGAGTGGTGACACTCGCGATTGCGAGCGTTGCGCTTCCGGCCACCGAGCGCAGCACCCGGCCCTTCAACTGGGCGAGCGCCGCGCTGCATGCAGGCACCTTCGGGCTCATCGCGAGCGGTCTGCAGAGCCTTGCGCACGATGCCGCCACCGGGCTTGCAGTCGCTCAGATCTGTTGCGGGTGTCTCCTCGCCCTGATCCTCGCGCGGCACGAGCTCGAGCGCGAGGCCCCCCTCATCCCTTTCGACCTCTTGCGGATCCGGCTGTTCTCACTTTCGATCCTCACCTCGGTCTGCTCGTTCATGGGCCAGGCGACGGCGCTCGTCGCACTGCCGTTCGAGATTCAGCGTCTGGGACACACCGCAGTGCAGACCGGGCTTTTCATGACACCCTGGTCCCTCGGGATCGCCTTGACCGCCCCGATTGCGGGGCGACTATCCGACCGGCTCTCGGCCGGTCTGCTCGGAGGCGCGGGGCTTGCGACCATGTCGTGCGGCCTGGTGCTGCTGGCGCTGCTACCCCAGGGGGCCTCGGGGCCCGAGCTCATCTGGCGCATGGCGCTTTGCGGAATCGGCTTCGGGCTCTTTCAGTCTCCCAACAATCGCACGCTGATCCTGTCGGCGCCGCGCGCCCGTGCCGGCGCGGCCGGCGGGATGCTCAGCACCGCGCGCCTGCTCGGCCAGACGATCGGCGCCGCCGGCGTTGCGATCGTGTTTCGCGCCTATCCCGGCAGGGGGTCGAATGTCGCGCTGGTCATCGCCTCGGCCATTGCCTTGCTCGCAGCGCTGGTGAGCACGTTGCGCCTGAACGCGCGCCCCGTGATGGCCGAGCCGTGAGGTTCCCCCCCGACCGCGGGCCAGTGAGTCCGCGGGCCAGCTAGAATGAGCGCGCGAGCGGGACTCTCGGCACGAGACCACCCGGGCGCGGATATTCAGGAGTTATGTTCATGGCCACGATCGTGGGCGGAATCGCGACATCCCATACGCCGACCATCGGCTTTGCGCTCGATACCGGGAAGCAGCGCGACCCGGTGTGGGCACCGATTTTCGAGGGCTACAAGCCGGTGCAGCAGTGGCTCGCCGACCGGCGGCCCGATGTGCTCTTCTTCATCTACAACGACCACGTCACGTCCTTCTTCTTCGATCATTACTCGCACTTTGCGCTGGGCGTGGGCGATCGCTTCTGGCCCGCGGACGAGGGGGGCGGACCGCGGCGGCTGCCGCCCATCAAGGGCCATCCCGCACTGGCGCGCCACATCGCGGCAGGATTGGTCGCCGACGAGTTCGACCTGTCCTATTTTCAGGCGAAGGGGCTCGATCACGGTTGCTTCTCGCCGCTCTCGCTGCTGTGGCCGCACGAGCAGGACTGGCCCGGAGCGATCGTGCCACTCCAGGTCGGCGTCCTCGAGTTCCCGATCCCCTCGGCGCTGCGCTGCTACAAGCTCGGACGCTCCCTGCGCAAGGCGATCCAGAGCTATCCGGAGGACCTCAAAGTCGCGCTCGTGGGTACCGGCGGACTGTCGCATCAAGTGCATGGCGAGCGCGCCGGCTTCAACAACACCCCCTGGGACATGGAGTTCCTCGAGCTGCTGGAGAGGGATCCGCAGCGACTCACCGAGATCACGATCGCTCAGTACGCGGAGCGTGGCGGATTTGAAGGCTCCGAGGTCATCATGTGGCTCATCATGCGAGGCGCGCTCTCGAGGAAGGTGAGAAAGCTCCATCAAGCGTATTACCTGCCATCCATGACTCCGATCGCAACCGTCATCTACGAGGATGCCGAGAGCGATCCCGCCGATGAGCCCGCCGCGGCGTATCGCGAGCGCATCGACCGGCAGTGGACCGGGATCGAGAAGCTGCAGGGCACGTATCCCTTCACGCTCGAGCGCAGCGTCCGGGCGTATCGGATCAACGAGTTCCTGCACCGGCTGATCGTCCCCGAGCACCGCCGTCGCTTTCTCTCCGATCCCGAGCCCATGTTCGAGGAGGCTGCGCTCACCCAGGAGGAGCGCGACATGATCCGGCGGCGCGACTGGCGCGCTCTGATCCACTACGGAGTCATTTTCTTTCTGCTCGAGAAGCTCGGCGCGGTGGTCGGGACGACCAATCTGCACATCTACGCTGCCATGCGCGGGCAATCGCTCGAGGATTTTCAAAAGACCCGCAACGCGCAGGTGCTCTACTCCGTCGCCGGACAGGACGAGGGCAAGACCGACTGGGACCGGCAGCCCTCGGGAGGCTCGCCCGGCCTGCCGCCCGGGTGACTACGTCGGTGCCACGTCGGTCATTCGGTCCACCGTTCGAAGCTGCGGAAACATCCGCATCCACAGCGCGACGACCGCCAGCGTGCCGATACCGCCCAGAATCACGGCGGGCACGGTGCCGAACCACTGCGCGGTAAGGCCGGATTCGAACTCGCCGAGCTCGTTCGAGCTGTTGATGAAGAGCGCGCTCACCGCGCTCACGCGCCCCCGCATCGAGTCGGGGCTTGCAAACTGCACCAGCGCCGTGCGGATGAAAACGCTGATCTGATCGGCTGCTCCGAGCACCACGAGCGCTGCCAGCGAGAACCGGAAGCTGGTCGACACGCCAAATGCGATCGTGGCGACACCGAACACCGCCACGGCCGCGAACATGGCCGAGCCGACCCTGCGCTGCAGAGGGCGATGGGTGAGACACAAAGCGACACACGCTGCGCCCACCGCGGGTGCGCTGCGCAGCATGCCAAGTCCACCCGGTCCGACGTGGAGAATGTCGCGCGCATAGATCGGAAAAAGCGCCATGGGGCCGCCGAACAGCACCGCGAACAGATCGAGCGAGATCGCCCCCAGCATGACCTTGCGCGAGCGAACGAAGCGCACGCCTTCCTTCACGCGCTCGAGGGGATGAGCGAGCGCAGCCGGCCTGTCCACCCGCCGGCCCTGGAGCAATGTCATGCAGACAGCCGCCGCCAGAAAGGCCAGGAGGCTCGCACCATAGGCAAACGCCGGTCCGAGTGCGTAAAGGAATCCTCCGATCGCAGGTCCAGCAATCACGACGACCTGTGAGACCGAGGATGACCAGGCGATCGCCTTGGGCAAACGCTCGGGGGGCACCAGAAAGGGCACGAGCGAGCGCTGCGCAGGGCCCGCCAGCCCGCGCGCGCACCCGAAGAGCACGAGCACGCCGTACACGGCCCAGATGTGGTGCGCCGGACCCACGGCGAATCCGAGCAGCATCGCGCTCGAGGCCGCCTCGATCGTCAACGTGAGCGCGAGAATGCGGCGCGTATCGAATCGATCCGCCAGCTCCCCGGCAGGAAGCGTGAGCAGGAACATCGGCAGGAACTCGGCGAGCCCGACCATGCCCAGGGCGAGCGGCGTGCGCGTGAGATCGTACACCTGCCACCCGACGGCGACCGACTGCACCAGCGACGCAACATTCGAAAGCGCGCGCGTGAAGAGATACAGCGGTAGGTCGCGGCCGCGATAGATCGGCCGTGGCTGGGTATTCATGGCTCTCGGGCGGGAGCTTACCAGCCCGATGCCACCCCTCATGAGCCCGTGGCTGCTCCGGCCGCACTCTGCGCACTCTGCGGAGCGGACACAGCATGTGAAGCAGTGCCCCCCTGCGGGGTGGGCGCATCGTGCGGGGTGGGCGCATCGTGCGGAGTGGGCAAGCTGCGGGGGGCCGGCGGCCCCTGCGGCTCGGAGTCCTCGTCCGAGCCTGCGCTCGGACCGATCGTGGGAGCCGCGAGCTGCGCTGCGGCGTGGCGCACCGCGGCGCGACCCGCCTCCTCGGCGGAGGGAGGCAGCTGCTCGACCCCGAGCGCTGCGAAGTTGATGACGGAAGGATCATCTCGCAGCTTCACGTAGAGCTGCCCATCGGTGGGATGCGGTACCGGCAAAGCGTAACCGGGGAAGCCGTCCGGGACCTCGATCGGATGGTGGAACTTCGGGTCCGTCGAGACGGCATCGACCAGGAACAGGTTCGATCCGGAGAGCTTGCATGCGAGCTCCGGGGTTGCCGGGCATTTGAGCTCCTTCAGCAGCGGCAGCCGCACCAGGGTGGCCAGCGGCTGCCAGTCGCCGACCACACCACCGGCAGCGACGCGGAACTTCAGGGGCCCGAACGCGGAGGGCCCGAAGGCTTTGGCCGGATCGAGCGTCGCCACGGCGACGCTGGCATCCTCGAGCGTGATTCCACCATTGCCCAGGCTCAGCGTGGTGGAGAAGGAGTCGTCCGCGGTCGCCACGTCGATCTGCTCATCGTGCGCGAAGAACGCTGGGGATTTGGCGCGCAGCGAGAAGGTCAGCTTCGCCGCCTGGGGCAGCTCGTCCGGATTGGCGAGCTCGATATTGCTATCGCTCGCCACCGCCGTGAGCACGCTCTTGCCGATGAGAGCGACGCTGGGCCGCGGGGGAGCAATCGTCGTGGCGAGCGCGAACGTGCGACCATCTTTGAGAGTGACCCGCGCCTGAAGACTCGCGCCCTCCTTGAGCGAGCCGGCTGCTTTGGGATCCCGTGCGACCATCGCCAGCTCATCTGTCGCAAGCGTGGTGGACAACTTAGCCGGCGCGAAATCCACCGACTGGATGCTGAGACTTGCCACCTCATCGAGACGGCTGCCCTTGAGCAGCCCCTCGGTATCACCGGTGTGGATCGTGAAGCTATCCAGGTGGCCCGCCTCGGAGAATGCATGCAGGGCAACGGACTGCGGTTGGCTTGCGCCGAACTGCCTCACCAGCAGCGTGATGGGGCCGGGCTGCACCTCCTTCAGCGGCAGACTCAACTCGGCCTCCGTGGGCTTCAGACGCTTCCACTGCAGCTTGAGATCCTTGCCGCCCGGGTCCCGGAGCATGATGCTATCCACGCAGCTCATGCTGGCGGCACGCAGGTGCACCGTATCGTCTCGGCCGACGATCAAGGCCCCCTCGTTCGGGGATTCCAGCTCCCACTTCTCGGTGCGCGCATTGGTCAGCTGAAACTCGGGTCCCTCGTAGGACTGAAAGCCCCAGCGACCGCGCAGTGCCGCGTGGATGGTCTCCCCGAGTGATGCGACTCCGGCGCCCGAGGTATCCACCACGAAGCCGCCTTGCTCGGGGTCTGCCTTCGCCGGCAGCTCGAGTGTCTGGCCGCCGGGTGCGCTCAGGCGCAGCCGCATGTCGTGAGCGTAGTCGGTCGAGAACACGAGCGGTGCGCCCTCGACCGGCAGCACCAGAGAGTTCTTGCGCGCGCAGAAGATCTCCTTGGGATCCACGGCGTGCAGCGGCGGCAGCTGCGGCGCCTCGACCGCCGGCAAAGCGGCCACCAGCACGGACATCGGGCTGTGAAACGAAGGCGGTGTGTTGAGCGTCAAGCTCACATCGTCTGCGTGCTGCGAGGCAAGCGCTGGGATGTATTGATACTGTGCGACGTCGAAGGACCCCAGGATGCGCGCGATGTCGAGCACCGAGGCGATGTAGGGGCTGTAGTAGCCGTAGCTCAGCTGCGGTGTATAGCTCGCCTCCATCGCAAGGTCGGCCGTCGGACCGGAGGTGAGTGCCTCGACGATCGAGGTGCTGTGACCGTCATCGAGGATCAGCGAATCCTGGTTCTCCATCAAACAGGCCGCCTGCAGGGCGGGGATGCGGTCCAGGCACTTGCCGTTCACCTGGATCGCAAGACTGCGGCCCAGAAGCGGGGCGACCTCCTTCAGGCGCGTGGGATCGGAATCGTCGAGGGCACGGATGGCAGCCAGATACACATCGAGCCGCGACCGATCCAGGCTCGCCTGATTGAGATCCTGCGAGGCACGCACGAATGCGCCCGGCCGGCCGCGCACCGCGCCGACGAGCGTTCTGAAGTCCCCGCCTGTCTTGGGCGCGAGAAATACGAGGACCTGCTGCGCACCCGGCGGCACCGTGACCGTCATGCCCTTGCTCGCACACGGACCCGTCCAGGTATCGCAGCGATAGAACGAGCGCGGCGGAGGCGGATTGGTCGAGCCGCGCAGAAACGCCGCCACCAGGATGTAGCGTGTCGTTTGCGTCGCCGGCAGATCAGCCTTGATCCAGATGCGATCGCCGCTGGTGAGATTCGGCACCTCGGAGATCGGCAGGGTCTCGTCCCCGTGGGTGACCTTGACCTCCAGGGTAGGGCCCGTCAGGTCGAACGGGCCCCCGCCCGCGTGCACCGGCCCGGCAAGGAGCAGTGCGAGCGCAGCGGCAAAACGCAAAGAACGGTGATGCGAAACCATGGCGATGCTTGCCCCCCTGGCGCGTCGAAGGTTCGATGCCGAGGACGCGGAATGAGTTCCCCGCGTCGCGACCGGCGAGCGCACTCCTTGAGCGCCCGCTGCGTCTGCGATCCCGTTGCGCGCCCAAGTTATGGATTCGGATGGGATTCGTCAACCCCGATGGCCCGCAATTGGTTTAGAATGCCCGCCCCTGGTCGGCGGCCCGGACGATCGCATCGCCGAGCCTCGCACCCCCGGCCCCCGGAGCCTCGAGGCTGCATTGCAACCCTCGATGGGTCCGGCGTCTCCAACGAAAGGATCATAAGAATGGGTGTCTGCAGCATGTATCGATCGAGTCTCATCGGCACGGCGCTGGGTGCGCTTGTGCACTTGAGTGCAGCCTCGGCAGCCCAGCACGCCCTGATGCGATTTCCGACGCTGTATGGCGACAGTCTCGCCTTCGAGGCGCACGGTAACCTGTGGGCCGTGCCACGCACGGGTGGCCTCGCGCGGCGCCTCACCTCCGAGCCCGGCTATGATTTGATGCCGCGCTTCTCGCCCGATGGACGCTGGCTTGCGTTCACGGCGAGCTATCAGGGCAATCAAGACGTCTACGTCATGCCGGCGAGCGGCGGGGAGGCGCGGCGTCTGACGTTCCATTCCGACGTTGTCGATCGCGCTCCCGAGCGGTGGGGACCGGACAACATGGTCGTCACGTGGACCCCCGACTCCAGGAACGTCGTGTTCCTCTCGCGTCGCATGGCGCGGCATGCGAGCGAGCCGCAGCTCTACGAGGTCGCAGTGAGCGGCGGCCTTCCGAGGCCTCTGCCGCTCGACAGCGGCGGCCTGGCCACCTACAGCCCCGACGGCCAGTCGATCACCTACAACCGCATCTTCCGTAACTTCCGGACCTGGAAGCGCTACGACGGCGGCATGGCCCAGGACGTCTACACGTACAACTTCGGCACACGTACGCTCGAGCGCATCACGCGCTGGAAGGGCACCGATACGGCCCCGATGTGGTTCGGCCGCAAGATCTATTTTCTTTCCGACCGCGATGCAGCGCGACGCGAGAACATCTGGGTCTACGATCTCGACAGCAAGCAGTTCACGGAAGTCACTCACTTCAGGGACTTCGATATCGACTTTCCGAGCCTGAGCGCCGAGCAGGAGCACGCTCCCGGGATCACCTTCCAGCAAGGCGGCTTCCTGTGGGTGCTCGATCTGCCCACCGAGCAGCTGCACAAGCTCGAAGTGAGCGTGCCCGACGACGGAGTACGCACGGGGACTCGCTTCGTCGAGGCCAGCAAGTACATCCGCGAGCGCGACAGCGCTCAGCAAACCGACTACGCGCTTGCGCCCAATGGCAAGCGAGTGCTCTTCTCGGCGCGCGGCGACATCTTCAGCCTCCCTGCAGAGCACGGCGCGACACGCGACCTCACCGCCACGAGCAATGCCGACGAGGATCATCCGAGCTGGTCACCGGATGGCAAGACGATTGCGTACACGACCGACGTTGACGGGGGGCAGCAGATCGCAACCCGACCCGCCGAGGGTGGGCCCGAGAGGATTCTCACTCACTTTGCCACGGGCTTCTTCTACACGCCCGTGTGGTCTGCCGATGCCAAGCACCTCGCCTTCGCCGACGGCAACCATCGGCTGTGGCTGCTCGACGTCGCAAGCGGCAGGACCACACAGGTCGCGCAGGACAAGTTCACGGAGATTCACGACCAGAGCTTCTCCCCGGATGGGCGCTGGCTCGCCTACAGCATCACCCGCGACAATCAGCAGCGGGGCATCTGGATCTACTCGCTCGAGTCTGCCAAGGCACAGGAGATCTCGCAGCCTCTTGGCAACGATTTCGGCCCGGTGTTCTCTCCCGATGGCAAGTACCTCTACTTCGTCTCCGCGCGGCACGAGAATCCGACGCTGAGCGAGGTCGAGTTCGATGCGGCGATGCTCGAGATGGACGGCATCTACGTCACGACGCTGCGCAAGGATGCGCCTGCGCCGTTTGCGCCGCGCTCGGACGAGGGGGCCGTCGAGCCCGAGAAGCCGAAGCCCACACCCTGGAAACCGGGTGCCTCGGCGCCGGTGCAGATCGACTTCGACGGACTCATGGGTCGTGCCACACCGCTGCCCATCCCGGCCTCGGACATCGCGAGCCTCGATGCGCGAGGCGACAAGCTCATCTATCAAACAGTCGCGCCGCAGATGATCGATGGGCCCCTGCCCGGGCAGAAGCCGGCGCTGCACATCTACGATCTGGCCGACCGCAAGGACGGAGTCATCGTCGAGGATCTGAGCACCTATAGCCTCTCGGCCGATGGCTCGAAGGTGCTGTACAAGAAAGTCGGCCCGGGCGATCACTACGAGATCGTCGAGGCCAAGGCGCAAGGCGATGGGCCCCCGAAGCCCACGCCCCTCGATGTGTCGCACATGCTGATGCGAATCGAGCCGACCCAGGAGTGGGCGGAGATGTTCAACAATGCCTGGCGGCTGGAGCGTGACCTGTTCGTCAACTCGCGGATGAACGGCGTCGACTGGCCCGCGGTCCACCACGCTTACGCCAAGCTGCTGCCGCTCGTCGGCTCGCGCGAGGATCTCAACTACCTCATCGGCGAGGTTCAGGGCGAGCTCAGCAACTCCCACACCTACGTGGGCGGCGGCGACGATGGGGATCTGACCCCGCGCGCACCGACACCCCTCCTGGGGGTGGACTTCGCGCTCGATGGCGCCTCCGGCCGCTATCGCATCGAGCGCATCCTTCCCGGCGACAACACGCGTCCGGACTACCGCAGTCCCCTGACCGAGCCCGGCCTCGCGGTACATCAGGGCGATTATTTGATCGCGGTGAACGGACGCGAGCTGCAGGCCCCCTCCGACCCCTATAGCCTGTTCGCCGGACTGGGTGAGCAGCCCGTCGCACTGACCGTGGCGGCGAGCGCGGGCGGCCAGCGCCACGAAGTGACGGTGGATCCCATCCCCAATGAGCTCTCCATACGCCAGCGAGCCTGGATCGACCACAACCGCGAGGTCGTTGACAAGCTCTCCGGCGGCCGCATTGCGTACGTGTATATGGCCGACATGGAGGCACTCGGCATGGAGCAGTTCGTGCGCCAGTTCTTTCCGCAGCTCAACAAGCGCGCGCTCATCATGGATGACCGCTGGAACGGCGGCGGATTCATCGATCAGATCGTGCTCGAGCGGCTGCGGCGCATGCTGATCGGCATGGATACCAATCGCGAACGGGCGGCAACCTCGATTCCGCAGCAGCTCATCGCGGGCCCCAAGGTGTGTCTGATCAATCATCTCGCCGCATCCGATGGGGACATCTTTCCCTACTACTTTCGCAAGTACGGTCTGGGACCCCTCATCGGTACGCGCACCTGGGGCGGCGTGCGAGGTATCCGCGGGGAGTGGTTCCTGCTCGATGGCGGCTACATCACCGTGCCCGAGGACGGTCTGTACGGTCTGCACTCGGAGTGGGTGATCGAGAACCATGGTGTGGACCCGGACATGGAGGTGGAGACCGATCCCGGACAGCTGCTTGCGGGCCACGACGCGCAACTCGAGGCGGCCGTTGACTATCTGATGAAGGCGCTCGCCCGCAATCCGGGCGGCTTGCCGCCACCGCCCCCGCTGCTGCCCGCATACCCACCGGACGGACAGGTCCCGCCGCCGACGCTCTGACAGGGGACTGCGAAACAACCTTGGCGCTAGAATCGCGCCCCATGGGGCATCTACCCAAGCGATGTGCGAGCACGGCGTGCGTGGCTGCCGCTCTGCTTGCCGGGTGCGGTAAAGCAGTCCTCGAGCCTGCCGGCCCGGTCGCGCGGGGCGAGCGAATCATCCTGCTCGACTCACTTGCGATCATGCTCGCGGTGATCATCCCCGTGATGGTGACGATCCTGGCCTTCGGCTGGTGGTATCGTCGCTCGAATACGCGCGCGCGGTATCTGCCCACCTTCGAGTACTCGGGACGGCTCGAGCTGCTCGTGTGGTCGATCCCGGCGCTCGTCGTGATCTTCCTCGGCGGCATCGCCTGGATCGGCTCGCACGACCTGGATCCTGCGCAGCCGCTCGACTCGCCCGCGAAGCCGATCGACATCGAGGTGGTATCGCTCGACTGGAAGTGGCTCTTCATCTATCCCGAGCTCGGCGTGGCGAGCATCAACCGCCTGGTCGTTCCTGCCGGGGTTCCGCTGCACCTGCGCGTGACCTCTGCAACGGTCTTCAACGTCTTCTTCGTGCCGCAGCTCGGGAGCGAGCTGTATTGCATGTCCGGCATGGCCGCAACCCTCAATCTCCTGGCTGACCATCCGGGCATCTATCCAGGGCTATCCGCGCAATTCAGTGGCGATGGTTTCTCGGACATGCACTTCGACGTGCACGCCCTGAGCAGGGCGCAGTTCGAAGCCTGGGCCGCCTCGACGCGCGCGGCCGGACCCGCCCTGGACGATGCCGCCTATCGCGAGCTGCTCGTTCCGACCCAGCACGTGGCTCCTTATACCTACAGCTCGGTGCGCCCGGGACTGTTTCAGGCGATCGTGACGCAGCGGCTGCCACCGGGAGGCGGTCCGCAACACGGCCAGCCCACCCCGAACGCACGCCCGGTGACCTGACATGTTCGGCAAGCTCACCTGGCAGGCGATTCCTTTCGATCAGCCGATTCCGCTCGCTGCGGGCGCTTTCGTCGTGCTGGTCATGCTGGGAACTGTCCTCTGGGTCGCCGTGAAGGGCTACGTCCCCTACCTCTGGCGCGAGTGGATCACGAGCGTCGATCACAAGCGCATCGGCATCATGTACTGCCTGCTGGCGCTCGTGATGCTGGTGCGCGGGTTCATCGATGCGCTCATGATGCGCTCACAGCAGGCACTCGCCTTCCACGGCCCGGGCTATCTGCCCCCCGAGCACTACGATCAGATCTTCTCCGCGCACGGCACGATCATGATCTTCTTCGTGGCCATGCCGTTCGTGATCGGGCTCATGAACTTCGTGGTACCGCTGCAGCTCGGGGTGCGCGATGTCGCCTTCCCGACGCTCAACTCCGTGAGCTTCTGGCTCACCTGCGCAGGGGCCCTCCTCGTCAACCTCTCCCTCGTGGTCGGGGAATTCTCAAGAGCGACCTGGCTGCCGTATCCACCCTTGTCGGAGCTGCAGTTCTCCCCAGGGGTCGGCGTGGACTATTACTGCTGGGCGCTGCAGATCTCGGGCATTGGAACGCTCATGACGGGGATCAACTTCGTCACCACGATTCTCAAGATGCGCGCGCCGGGCATGAGTTACACGCGCATGCCGATGTTCTGCTGGACCGCGCTCGCCTCGAATCTGCTCATCGTCGCGGCATTCCCGGTGCTCACCGCCACTCTTGCGATGCTGCTGCTCGATCGTTACCTCGGCTTTCATTTCTTCACGAGCGAGGCCGGCGGCAACGCCATGATGTTCATGAACCTCATCTGGGTCTGGGGCCACCCGGAGGTCTACATCCTCATCCTGCCCGCCTTCGGCATCTACTCCGAGGTCGTGTCGACCTTCTCCGGCAAGCCCTTGTTCGGCTATCGCTCCATGATGATGGCGACCATGGCGATCTGCCTCATCTCGTTCATGGTGTGGCTGCATCACTTCTTCACCATGGGCGCGGGCGGTGATGTGAACGGCTTCTTCGGCATCGCCTCGATGGTCATTGCCGTGCCAACCGGGGTGAAGATCTTCAACTGGCTCTTCACCATGTACGGCGGACGGGTCCGGTACAGCGTCGCGATGTTGTACTCCGTGGGGTTCATGCTGAGCTTCGTCGTCGGCGGCATGACCGGTGTGCTCCTCGCCAATCCGCCGGCGGATTTTCAGCTCCACAACAGCCTGTTTCTCGTTGCGCACTTCCACAACACCATCATTCCGGGTGTCGTGTTCGGCGTCTTCGCGGGCTACAACTATTGGTTTCCCAAAGCGTTCGGGTTCAGCCTCGATGAGCGCCTGGGGAAATGGTCCTTCTGGCTCTGGCTGGTCGGCTTCTGGGTCGCGTTCGCTCCGCTTTATGTCCTGGGTCTCGAGGGCATGACACGGCGCCTGCAGCACTACGACCGGGCCGACTGGCACCCGTGGACGCTGGTTGCACTCGGCGGGGCGTTGATCATCCTGTGCGCGATCGTCGTGCAGATCGCGCAGCTGGTCGTCTCCATCCGCACACGCGATCGGCGGCGGGAGCCGACCGGTGATCCCTGGGACGGACGCAATCTGGAGTGGGCGACGGCCTCGCCCCCTCCCCCCTTCAATTTCGCCGTGCTGCCGAATGTGCGGGGTCAGGAGCCGTACTGGGACATGAAGCTCAAGGCACGTGAGACCGGCCACTTGCTCACGCCCGAGCCGCATTACCAGACGATCGAGATGCCCCGCAACTCTCCAACCGGCTTCGTCACGGCATTCTTCGCCGTGGTGACGGGATTCTCGCTGATCTGGCACATCTGGTGGCTGGTCGTGCTCGGTCTCCTCGGTGCATACGCGACGTTCGTCGTGTTTGCCTGGCGCGATATCGAGGAGATCCACATTCCGGCCGAGGAAGTCGCACGGCTCGATCGAGCGAACCGCGCCGCGCGCAGCGAGGCGTTGCGCCGCGATGCGAACGCCGCCGCGGAGCCTGCCGCGTGAGCACCGAGGCGCTGCGCGCTCCACCGGATCCGAGGCACCTCGGCCATGGCGGGGAGTCGGCCGAAGGCCTCAGCGAGTTCACCGGCCATGGCACGGGCGGTCCCGCGCCCAAGCGCATCGTCGTCGGATATGGCTTCTGGATCTTCATTCTTTCCGACGTGATCATGTTCTCGGCGTTCTTCGCAACCTATGCGGTCCTCGTCGACTCGCGCGCAGGCGGACCCGGCCCGCACCAGCTCTTCGACCTGCGCAACACGGCCGCACAGACCGCGTGCCTGCTCGCCTCGAGCTTTGTCTGCGGCATGGCGAGCCTTGCGGTCGGGCAGCGCAGCCAGAGATGGACGCAGATTGCGCTCCTCGTGACAGGCTTGCTCGGGGCTGCGTTTCTGGCGCTCGAGTTCCGCGAGTTCGCGGGCTTCGTGGCCCGCGGGGCGGGGCCCACGCGCAGCGGATTCCTATCCGCTTTCTTCACGCTCGTCGGATGTCACGGGGTGCACGTGACCGCGGGCCTGCTTTGGCTTGGAACGATGATGGCGCAGTTCTGGGCCAAGGGCTTCCGCCAGAACATCCGGCACCGCTTCCTGTGCTTCAGCCTCTTCTGGCACGCGCTCGACATCATCTGGATCGGCATCTTCAGCCTGGTGTATGTGATGGGGACGGTGTTGCCGTGAGCACCGAGACCCCTCAGAGCACGGGTCCCGACTTCGAAGCGGGCTCTTATGTCGGAGAAGACCGGCCGCTGGGCGGGGAGCCTCCGGCCCCGACGGACCTCGCCGCCGAGGTACGCGGATATCTGCTGGGGCTTGGCATCTCGATCATTCTCACCGCAGCCACGTTCTGGGCCGCCGGGACACATCTGATCTACGGTCCAGGGATCGTCATGGCGCTGGTCGTGCTTGCGATCGCCCAGATGGGCATCCACCTGGTGTTCTTCCTGCATATCACCACCGCGCCGGACAATACCAATAATGTCCTGGCGCTCGCATTCGGAATCCTCATCGCGGGCTTGATCGTCTTCGGGTCGCTCTGGGTGATGGCCCACCTCAACCACAACATGATTCCCGTGCGGGATCTCTCGAGCATGGGGCAATGACTGCGGGAGTTTGAGACCGGCGCTCGCCCTACCTTCCCCGGAGGTTCCGTGTGAGAATCCTCCGATGAGTGCCACTCGCTTACCGGAGACTCAAACCGCAACGCTCGCGCTGCAGGCTGCCTCTCGGCCCGATGCGCAAACACCGCAACCCGACAGCCACCTCGCTGCGATCGTCGAGTCGTCCGATGATGCCATCGTGAGCAAGACGCTCGAGGGACGCATCCAGTCCTGGAACGCGGGCGCCGAGCGGATCTTCGGCTATACCGCGAGCGAGGTGCTCGGCAAATCCATCACGATCATCATCCCGCCCGAGCGGCTCGCAGAGGAGACGCAGATCCTGGCGACGCTCAGGCGCGGCGAGCGGATCGACCACTTCGAGACCACCCGCATCACCAAGGACGGGCGGCGGATCGAGGTCTCGCTGACCGTCTCTCCGGTGCGCGACGCCGCCGGCGTGATCATCGGTGCCTCGAAGATCGCCCGCGACATCACCGATCGCAAGTATGCCGAAAGGATGCTGCGCGAGCGCGAGCAGGCCTTGCGCGACGCTCACGCGGAGCTGCAATCCCGTACAGCGCAGCTGGAACGGGCCAACGAGCGGCTGCGTGAGGAGATCGCGCAGCGCGAGAGTGCCGAAGCCGCCCTGCGCGAGGCCGATCGCCGGAAGGATGAATTCCTGGCGCTGCTCGCTCATGAGCTACGCAACCCCCTCGCCCCCATCCGCTATGCGCTGGCGATCAACAAGAAGGCGGATCGCACCGTGGAACAGCGCAGCCGGGCCGAGGAGGTGATCGAGCGGCAGGTCACGCATATGAGTCGCTTGCTCGATGACCTGCTCGATGTGTCGCGCATCACGCGCGGAACGCTGGAGCTGAAGACCTCTCCGACCGAGCTGACGCTCGTGCTCGGTGCGGCGATCGAGACCGCACGACCGCTGCTCGATGCCAAGCGTCACACCTTGTCGCTCGACTTGCCGAAAGATGCGGTACGGCTCCAGGCCGACACCGTGCGCCTCGAGCAGATCTTCTCGAATCTGCTCATCAATGCAGCCAAGTACACCGACCCGGGCGGCCACATCGCGCTCACGGCGACTCTCGAGCCCGACGAGATCACCGTAGCCGTGCGCGATGACGGCATCGGGATCACCTCGGACATGATGCCGCGGCTGTTCACGATGTTCGCTCAGGCCGAAGCTGCCCTGGTGCGCGCCGAGGGTGGTCTGGGCGTGGGACTCTCCTTGGTGCGGGGGCTGGTCGAGTTGCATGGGGGCACTATCCAGGCGCGCAGCGAGGGAGCCGGCCGTGGCAGTGAATTCATCGTGCGGCTGCCACGGACCGAACGCGACGCGCGCGCAGCACAGCGCCCAGGGTGCGGCTCCGGCGCGGCAGTGCGTTGCGCGAGCCTGAAGATCCTGGTGGCAGACGACAACCGCGATGCCGCGGATACCTGCGCGACGCTGCTCGAGGTGCTCGGCCATCATGTGCAAAGGGTCTATACGGCCCGGCG
>DATKPP010000070.1:0-137568 GCA_035524075.1 Steroidobacteraceae bacterium
CCCTCGGTGTCGTAGCTGCATGGCAGCGGCGCGCACTCCGCGGCTTCGGGGGGGCAACCGGCCGCTGCGGCCTCGAGCAGCATCGGGCCCTGCCCCTCATAGCTCGTCTCGCCGAGCCCGAGAAGCCATGCGGCCGCGGCATCGAACAGACGTCCCGCCGAGCTCGTCTGCGGGCAATTCAGACCACGGTGCCACGCAGCGCGCACCAGCGGATCCACGCGGATTCCCGGCAGCTCGTGCCCCAGCTCCCAGCACAGCCCGGCCGCGCTGCGCCACGGTGCCCTGCCCGCCTGCTCTCCGCCTGGAACCCGGAACGGGCGCAGGCTCGCAACGCGCCGCCACCGCCCCGGCGCCCCGATGAAGCCCTCTCCGCCCCAGAGCGTTCCATCGGACCCGAGCCCCACGCCATCCCACGCGAAGACGAGCATCGTGGAGGTGGGATCGTGCTCGCCGGCAAGCGCCGAGGCATGCGCGAAGTGGTGCCAGATACGGGTGACCGGCAGGCCGGAAGCCTCTGCCCACCGCGTACTCGCGTAGTCCGGGTGAGCGTCACAGACGACCTCGGCAGCGCGCACGCCATAGAGTCGCTGCAGGTCCCCCGCGACCTGTGCAAATACGCGGCGCGCACGCGCCGTGCCCAGGTCGCCGATGTGAGGTGAGACCACCACGCGCCGGTCCCAAGCAAGAGCCAGCGTCGTCTTCAGATGCCCGCCCGTGGCCAGCACCGGGCGCTCGAGCCGCCACGGCAGCTCGAGCTCGCGAGGCGCAAGCCCTCGTCCCCAGCGCAGCGTCCGCACCCGTCCAAGCGTGCTTCGCACGACCGAATCGTCCGCGGGTCGGGCAATGGGCCGGTCGTGGTGGAGCATCGCATCGACCACATGCGCAAGTCCCGCTCGCGCCTGCTCCACCTCCGTGAGCACGGGCTCGCCGCTCAGGTTGCCGGAGGTCGCAACGACCGGCCCGCCAAAGTCCGAGAGCAAGAGATGATGCAGGGGGCTGTACGGCAGGAACACCCCGACCTCGTCGAGTCCGGGCGCGACCTGGGCTGCGAGCACGGCTTCGGGCCGCTTGCGAGCCAGCACGATCGGTCGCGCCGCGCAAGTCAGCAGTTGCGCCTCCGCCCCCGACAGCAGCACCGCCTGGCGCACCTGCTCGAGTGGGTCCGTCGCGCCCTCGGGAAACATCACCGCGAGGGGCTTCGCTGGTCGCCGCTTGCGCACCCGCAGCCGCTCGACCGCCGTGTCGCTGCGCGCATCACATAGCAGGTGATAGCCGCCGATACCCTTCACCGCAAGAACGCCACCCCGGCGCAGCACCTCCACCGCCCTTGCAAGCGCATTCTCGCCTTGGGCGGGCTGGGCAGGATGCATGCCCGAGAGCTCACCGCTCTCGTCGAGCCACACGCTCGGCCCGCACTCGGGACAGGCCACCGGCTCTGCGTGAAAGCGCCGATCGAGAGGGTTCGAGTACTCGTGCGCGCAGCTCGGGCAGAGCTCGAAGTGGGCCATCGTCGTACGCGACCGGTCGTACGGCAGCGACTCGATGAGCGTGTAGCGCGGGCCGCATTGCGTGCAGTTCACGAACGGATAGCGATAGCGGCGATCGGCCGAATCGGAGAGCTCCGCCAGGCACTCGGCGCATGTGAAGGAGTCAGGTGGCACGCAGATGCGTGCGGTGCGCTCGGCCGCGCTGTCGAGGATCAAGAACGGCCCGGACGCCATCGAGGCCGCGGTGGCGTCGATGCAGCCGATGATCTGCGGTCGAGCAAGTGGCGGGGCTCGCTCCAGAACATCCCTCAGGAAGCGCTCGATGGTCTCGATGCGGCCCCGCACGAGCACCTCAACCTCGCCACCGAGGTTCTGCACGCTACCTGCCAGTCCAAGCTCGCTCGCCAGGCGGTGGACGAAAGGGCGGAAGCCCACGCCCTGAACCCGGCCGGCGAGCCGCACGCGGCGGGCGGTCAACCCCGGCTCAGTGGGAGACGCTGGTAATCGCGGCTGGGCGCTCACTGTGAGGCTCGCTGGCCGCGCGGCGCATTGCGCGATGCCGCGCCATCTGATCGGTCAGCCAGCTGCGCCAGGGCGCGGTGCTGCCGCGCGTGCCGGATGAGACCGGCAGCAGCGGCACGTCCACGCCGATGGCGCGCAGGCTGTCGGCGGCACGCCCCGGATCGAACTCCGGAAGCACTCCGAGTAGATCGCATTTGCTGAGTAGCACCACATCGGCGGTCCGAAACATCACCGGATACTTCTGGGGTTTGTCGTCCCCCTCGGGCACGGACAGCAGCACCACATCGAGGTGCTGGCCCAGATCGAAGCTCGCAGGACACACGAGGTTGCCGACGTTCTCGATGAAGAGCAGGTCGAGCCCTTCGAGGGACAGCTCGTGCAGTGCCTCGTGAACCATGCGGGCATCGAGATGGCAGGCGCTGCCGGTGGTGATCTGGATGGCGGGCACACCCTTCGCCCGGATGCGCCGTGCATCGTTCTCCGTGGCGAGGTCCCCCTCGACGACAGCGATCTTGAGCGCTCCCGAGAGCTCCTCGATCGTTCGCTCGAGGAGGGAGGTCTTGCCCGCACCGGGGGCCGACATCAGGTTGAGCGCCAGCACGCCGTGCGCATCGAAATGAGCGCGGTTGTGACCGGCGATGCGGTCGTTCTGCGAGAGCAAATCGCGGAGCAACGGGACCGAGACCAGAGGCCCGGTGGGAGCCGCCCGGTGATGCAGCGCATGCCCCTCGACTTCCTCGACGACCCACTCACCCGGCTCGGTGAGCGAGCAACCGCAGTCCTTACACATGACCGGTGTCCCCCATGTTCCTCACGAGCTCGACGCTTGCCAGGACGAGCTCATCCCCGCTCACCAACCGCGTGCGCCAGTGCCCGCAGGTTGGGCACGACAGGGCGTTGCTCGGTACGTCGGAGTCGGTCCCACACTGCAGGCACCGCACCCGCACCGCAGAGGTCTCGAGCACCAACCGTGCACCCGCCGCAACGGTGCCGGCGCTCGCCAGTCCATAGGCGCTCTCGAGGAGTGCCGGTTCCACCCCCGCAAGGGGACCGATCCTCACGTGGATCGAGGCGATGCGCTCGGCCTGCTGATCGCGCGCCACCTTCTCCACCTCGTCGAGCAGCGCGCGACAGATGGCAAGCTCGTGCATCGCCGCATTCAACACGCTTCGCTGCAGCGCGGCGTCCGCATAAGTACGTAGAGACCGACCCTTTGTAGCATGGCAGTGTGCCCGCGCGGATTCTGCCGCGGTCGCTTGCGAAGGCTCTGGTCCGTGCCCCGAACAGTCGTCCTCGGTATTGGCAACGTGCTGCTCACCGACGATGGGGTCGGCGTGCATGCGGCCAGGTGCCTGGCCGACGGCTTGGCAAGGGGAACCCTCAATGCCCCCTCGAACGTTGACGTGCTCGATGCGGGAACGCTGAGCTTCACCTTGGTGCCCCTCATCGGGGATGCCGAGCGCCTGATCGTCCTCGATGCCATGCAGCTCGGCGAGCCTGCCGGAACCGTCCGCCGATTCCTCGACTCGGATGTCGACCGTGTGCTCTCGCGCGCGCGCCTGAGCGTGCACGAGGTCGGATTGCGCGACGTGCTGGCGGCTGCGTGCCTGTGCGGAAACCTGCCGCGCGAGCGCGCCCTGATCGGCGTGCAGCCGGCGCGCATCGATTGGGGCTCCGAGCCGACCGAGCCGGTCGCTGCGGCGATCGATGAGCTCATCCACATGACGCTCGATCTGCTCGGCGACTGGCCGCCTGCCGCAGGAGCGCCGGCATGAGTCGCCTTGCCGGGATCCCGATCCGGATCGAGGGTGCGCCGCACGCGGACCCTCCGGCCTCGCTCACCGGCACGATCGGCGGAGGCGTGAGGGCACTGCTCACCGAGATCGCAACCCACCTCGAGCGTGTCGCCTCGGGAGGCGAGGCCTTCGCGATCGACCTTCGTACGCTGCCCATGAGCCCGGAGGATCTCGCACAGCTCTCCGCGGCGCTTGGCCACGGAGAGGTCGAGATCACGCTGCACGCCGGCGGCGAGTCCATCATCCGCGAGACCGCAGTGCACGGGGTGTGGTGGGCCGAGCACCGCGACCGCGACGGTGCGGTGATCGCCAGCTTCATCGAGATTGCAACGGCCCCCCAGATTCTCCTCGTCGATGCCGACGAGCTGCAACAGGGCGCCGCACAGCTGCGAATCGCGTTGCGCGCGCCCCCCGTGGGCCCCAAGGAGAAGCTCGATGCTCGAACCTGATGTGCGCCCGACCGTCGCCCCTGACCTCCAGCCCACGATCGGCGAGTTGCTCGCCCGTAATGGCGTCAGCCGCCGTGCCTTCATCAAGTACTGCACGGGGATGGCATCGCTCCTGGCGCTACCGCCGCTCGCCGGCCGGGCGATGGCCCAGCAGCTGCGCGCCGCACGCCGGCCTTCGGTCATCTATCTGTCATTCCAGGAATGCACGGGGTGTCTCGAGTCGCTCACCCGCTCATTCGCGCCGACCCTCGAGAGCCTGCTCTTCGATGTGATCTCGCTCGACTACGACGACACGCTGCAGGCGGCCGCCGGCAAGCAGGCCGAGGATGCCCGCGACCAGGCGATGAAGGAGAACTTCGGCAAGTACATCGTGCTGGTGGACGGCTCGGTGCCCACGAGCGATGGCGGCGTCTACAGCTGCGCGGGCGGTCGCAGCGCCGTCGATGTCCTGACCGAAGCGGCGAAGGGAGCCGCGGCGATCGTCTGCATCGGGACGTGCTCCGCCTTCGGTGGCATCCCGCATGCCGATCCGAATCCCACCGGCGCGCGCGCTGTCTCGGACATCATCCACGACAAGCCGATCATCAACGTGTCGGGCTGCCCACCCATCCCGGAGGTGATCACCGGCACCTTGCTGCAGTTCGTCACCACGGGGCAGGTGCCGGATCTCGACGCGCAGGGACGGCCGGTCGTGTTCTTCGGTAACTCGATCCATGACCGCTGCTACCGGCGGCCCTTCTACGACCAGGGCAAGTTCGCCAAGACCTTCGATGATGAGGGCGCCCGCAGCGGATGGTGCCTGTACGAGCTCGGCTGCAAGGGTCCGACGACCTACAACGCGTGTGCGACGGTCAAGTGGAACGGCGGCGTCAGCTTTCCGATCGAGTCCGGGCATCCCTGCATCGGCTGCGCGGAGCCGGATTTCTGGGACCGCGGCAGCTTCTACAGCCCGATCGCCTCGGCGCGTTGGGGCAAGGCAGGCGAGGTCAGCCCGCGCGAAGCCGCAGAGGTCGCGGCCGGGGCCGTTGCGGTCGGCGCAGCGCTCGGCGTGGGGAGCGTGCTCCTCGGGCGGCATCGTCAAGCCGCGAGAATCAAAGAGTCCGAACCGCCGAAGGGGGAATAGCGATGAATCTCATTGACCTGGCCCGCGGGCCGGCGCTGAAAATCGCGGTCGTCGTCTTCTTCGCCGGCATCGTCTGGAGAATCGTGAACGTCCTGCTGCTGAAGCATCGGCGCGAGTGGAGCGAGCCGCGGCGCGGCGTGGGCGCATCGCTGTTCGGAGGCTTGAAAGCCATGGGCTCGCGCTCCTGGCCGCATCCGGAGTTCATCGGGCGCACGGGCGCCGGCGAGGTGCTCGGCTACAGCTATCACATCGGCCTGTTCGCGCTCGTGCTGCTCTTCGCACCCCACGTCACCTTCTTTGGCGGCCTCTTCGGGGTGCATTGGCCGGCGCTCGCGAGCAGCGTGGTGACGGTCATCTCGGTCATCACCCTCACGCTGTCGCTGGCGATCCTGTTTCGCCGCCTGACCCACCGGGTATTGCGCCGACTGTCGAACTTCGATGACTACTTCAGCTGGTTCGTGGTGACGCTGCTGCTGGTGACCGGGCTCATGGCCACTGCGCACGTCGGCGGACCGTATCCGACGGTGCTCGGGCTGCACATCCTGAGCTTCGACCTGCTGCTCATCTGGTATCCGTTCGGCAAGCTGATGCACGCCTTCTATATCTTCCCGACCCGTGGGATCGATGGCTACGTGCTCACTCGCAGAGGAGCTCCCTCATGAGCGCCGCGAGCGAACTGCTGCGCGCCAATGTCGCGCCCGAGCAGGCCTCGATCGATGCCGACGAGCGTGTCGCGGGCGCCATGCGCGGCTTTGCACGCGAGATCGGCGCCCTGAGCGCGCTGCGCATGGATTCCTGCATCCACTGCGGTATCTGCGCGGATGCCTGTCACTTCTACGTCTCGACGGAGGATCCGCAGTACACGCCGATCCTCAAGGTCGAGCCGTTCAAGCAGGCCTTCAAGCGCGAGGCGAGCGCCTTTGCTCCCCTCTTCCGCTGGTTCGGCCTGAAGCGCAAGGTGACGGCCGAGGAGCTCGAGCGGTGGCAGCATCTGCTCTACGACAGCTGCAACATGTGCGGCCGCTGCACGCTCATCTGTCCGATGGGCATCGACGTGACGGCGCTGATCGAGCAGGCACGGCACGCGATGTTCGAGGCGGGGCTTGCGCCCAAGGAGCTCTACGAGAAGGCTGCGCGTCAGCAGCACCTGGGTCAGCCGGAGGAGTCCGCCGAGCCCTACCGCGCGCAGCTCGAGGCGATCGGGCGGCGCTTCAAGGTTGAGATCCCGCTCGACAAGCCGCAAGCGGAGGTGATGCTCACCGTCCCGCGCACCGACATCGAGCACTACCCGCAAGCTGTCGCGGCGCTGGCGCGCGTCATGGCGCACCTGAAGGTCTCGTGCACGTTCCGCAGCGACGCTCTGGTGGCCGAGAACTACGGGTACTACGCGGGTGGACGCGACTGGCAACGCGACATCAGCCGCAAGCTCGTGGACCAGGCCATCGCGTGCGGCGCCAATGTCCTCATCGTGCCGGAGTGCGGGCACGCGTACGCGGCGCTGCGGTGGCAGGCGGCCGATCTGCTCGGCAAGCCGCTGCCCTTCAAGGTGCGGCACGTGACCGAGTACCTGGCCGAGGAGCTCGAGCGCGGACGCCTGCGACTCACGCCCGCGGACACCGGCGCCACAGCGTTCCACGATCCCTGCATGCTGGTGCGCAAGGGCGGTGTTCTCGATGCGCCGCGCAAGCTCATGGCGGCAATGGGCGTCGTGCCGAAGGAGATGACCCACCACGTGGGCTTTGATTACTGCTGCGGCGGCGGGGGCGGCGTGCTCGATATCGAGCGCGCCGCGCCGCTGCGCTATCGCGCAATGGAAGGCAAGCTGCGGGAGATCGACGCCACCGAGGCGCGCACCTTCCTCACGAGCTGCTGCGACTGCCGGCGCACGTTCGATGATGGCAAGCGGCACTTCAACTGGGACAAGACCCCCCAGAGCCTGCTCGAGCTCATCGCCGAGCATCTCGCAAGCGCCTGAGGACCCTGACCATGAGCGCACAAACGATCGTCGTCGATCCCGTCACCCGCATCGAGGGGCACCTCAGAATCGAGGCCGAGATGGACGGGAACATCATCACGCGCGCCTCGAGCTCCGGCACCATGGTGCGTGGGATCGAGATCATCCTGCGCGACCGCGATCCGCGCGATGCCTGGGCGTTCGCGCAGCGCATCTGCGGGGTGTGCACCCTGGTACACGGGATCGCCTCGGTGCGCGCGGTGGAGGATGCGCTCGACTACGACATCCCGGCGAACGCCAATCTCATCCGCAATCTCATGATCGGCGCACAGTATGTTCACGATCACGTGATGCACTTTTATCATCTGCATGCGCTCGACTGGGTGGACGTGGTCTCGGCACTCTCCGCCGACCCCAAGGCGACCTCCGCGCTCGCCCAGTCGATCTCCTCGTACGCGCGGTCCTCGCCCGGCTACTTCTCCGATGTTCAGCAGCGCGTGAAGAGGCTCGTCGCCTCGGGGCAGCTCGGCATCTTCGCCAACGCCTACTGGGGACACCCGGCGTACAAGCTGCCCCCCGAGGCGAATCTGATGGCCGTGGCGCACTACCTCGATGCGCTCGCCTGGCAGCGCAGCGTCGCCGAGCTCATGACGCTGTTCGGCGGCAAGAATCCGCATCCGAACTTCCTCGTGGGCGGCAGTCCCGCGGCGATCAGCGTGCACGCTGCAGGCGGCACGGGCACCACCGCCATCAACACCGTGGGGCTCGCGCGCGTGGCGGAGATCATCGGGGAGATGCAAAGCTTCGTCGATCAGGTGTACGTCCCCGACACGCTCGCCATCGCCTCCTTCTACAAGGACTGGCTCACCCCCGGGCACGGCGAGGGCCTGGGCAATTTCCTGTGCTACGGGGATTTTCCGGCGAAGGGTGTGCCGAACTCCAAGACGATGATTCCGCGAGGTGCGATCCTCGATCGCGACCTGAGCCACATACACGAGGTAGACCTCAAGGCCGACGACGAGATCCACGAGTTCGTCGCGCACTCCTGGTATGACTACACGACGGGGAAAGACTCGGGGCTGCACCCGTTCA
This sequence comes from Steroidobacteraceae bacterium, assembly GCA_035524075.1. Taxonomy (GTDB): domain Bacteria; phylum Pseudomonadota; class Gammaproteobacteria; order Steroidobacterales; family Steroidobacteraceae; genus JASHUC01. The sequence continues at coordinate 8,424 of DATKPP010000070.1, forward strand.
AGGGGCAGACTCAGCTGCACTACAGCGGCCCCAAGCCGCCCTACGAGCACCTCGAGCTGGATGCGAGCTACTCCTGGCTCAAGTCCCCGCGGTGGAACGGCCATCCGATGGAGGTGGGGCCGCTCGCGCGCGTGCTGATGCTCTATGCCAGCGGCCACGAGCCTACGCGCGAGCTCGCCGGCAAAGCGCTCTCGCAGCTCGGTGTGCCCCTGCCGGCGCTCTACTCCACGCTCGGGCGTACCGCGGCACGCACCCTGGAGACCAAACTCATCGCCGATGCCATGTCCGAGTGGTACGCGAACCTGATGAGCAACATTCGCAACGGGGATGTGCGCACGTTCAACGAGGCGCGCTGGGACCCGGCAACCTGGCCCGCGCATGCCCAGGGCGTCGGCTTCATGGAGGCGCCGCGCGGCGCGCTTGCGCACTGGATCGTGATCGACAACGGGCGCATCAGCAACTACCAGGCCGTGGTGCCGAGCACCTGGAATGCCGGGCCGCGCGATGCGAAGGGCCAGGAGGGAGCCTACGAGGCCTCGCTCAAGGGTCAGGCCCTCGCCGTGCCCGCACAGCCGCTGGAGATTCTCAGAACGATCCACAGCTTCGATCCCTGCCTCGCCTGCGCGGTGCACCTGACCGATGCCAACGGCCAGGAGCTGTTGCAGGTCAAGATCGTCTGAGGCCCCCAAGCGCCGGGCCGGCCGCGCCTGCAGGGCCGCGGTGGCGCGCGAGCGTGAGCGGCGTGCGCGACTTCGGAACCTTGTGGATGAAGTTGTAGCGGGCGACGTGGTAGCTCGGGTCGAAGCCGTAGAAATTGTGTTGCAGCCGCTCGAGCTCCTCGGCGCGGTAGGCCTCGAGCGGCTTCTCCCGCTCGTCTGCCTCGCGCCGGCGCCGCTTCTCGTTCAGCCGCGTCTCGAACGCTGCGTCAGTGGCGATCTCGCGCGCCGCTGCGACAATCACGCCGGCGTCGCTGCGCGCGCGGGCTGAGACAATGCGATCGGCAAGCCGAAGCCTGTGCGCCTCGAGCGCACCCATCGGCCAGCGCCGCTGCATCAGCTGCCACGCGCTCTGCGCACCCGCGCGCCTGGGCAAGAGATACGTCCAGTACTCCGAGCCATACAGGTTGCCCATATCCTTGTAGTGCGGATTGAGCACGACGTTCTCGCCGATCCACAGCTCATCGGCCGCGAGCGCGAGGAAGACGCCTCCGGCGCCCGCACCGGCGCGCACCGCGGAGATCACCAGCCGGTCGGTCGTGGTGATGATATCGCGCGCCAGGTCGTCGATCGCGTTGATGCTCTTCCACGACTCGTCCGCGGGGCTCTCGGCCGCCTCGATGAGTCCGAGATGAATACCGTTGCACCAGTGATCGGGACCGCCCATCAGCACGAGCGCGCGGGTGGGGCGCTGCAGTGCGGACGCATAGGCGCGACGCAGCGCCTCGCAATGCCGCGTGCCGAGGGCTCCGTTGTAGAAGGCGAAGTGCAGCAATCCGACCGGTCCGTGCTCCTCGTAGCGAATGGGGGAGTATCCCGTCGAGCACGGAAGCGCTGCGCACTCGGACGCGAAGACCTCCGCGGCGGGCAGCTTCAGCGCGAGCGGGCGCTCCTCGCGCACATGTCCGATCCAGATCGCACCATCGCGCGTGGCGCGCGCGAGCGCACCGTCGCAGCGTGCGATCACGGCGCCCGGGGGCCCGCGGAGACTCTCTGCAGCGAGTGGGTCGGCCCGGTGCGCATCGTACAGACGGACCTCCCGATCGAACAGCGCATCGCGCACCCCGGGGGTTCCGTCGGCGCTGCGGATCTTGCGTAGCACCAGCTCCGTCGAGTCGCTCGACCAGTCAATGGCGCGGTCGCTCTGGCGGCACGCCGGCCGGGCCCGCCCGCGCGCCGTCGCTTCGGGTCTGCGCGGCTGGAAGGCTCCGGATTCCAGCCGCTCCAGGGCGGTCAGCACCGCCCGCAGTGCTGCATCCGCGAGCTCCCCCCGATACAGGCTCGACTTGCTCCCCGCGCGCATCGGGAAGACCTCGGCTGCCCAGACCGGGCCGGCATCCAGCTGCGCTTCGGCCTGGAGCACGGTGACGCCCCACTGCGCCTCCCCCTGCAGCACCGCCCAGTCGAGCGCCGAGGGCCCGCGATCTCCTACGATGCCCGGATGCACGATGAGGCAGCGATGGCTGCGCCAGACATCCTCCGGAATCGCGCGCTTCAGGAACGGTGCGAGCACGACGTCGGGCCGAAACAGATCGACCGCCTCGCGCGTGAGCGTGTCGTGCACGTCGAGCTCGACCGACACTTCGTGCCCGCGCTCGTTGAGCTCGACATGCAGCCGCTGGGTGAGACTGTTGAAGCTATGCGCGAGCAGCAGAATCCGCATGGGTACGCCGGCGAGCTCTGACTAGCAGATACGGGGCAGCTGCTCCCCTGCGAGCCAGTCCACGATGCGATCGCCTCCAAAGTCGGTCGTCATCTGCACGAACCGATGCTCGTCGGCGACCACCTCGCCGATCATCGCGGCGTCGCGGCCCAGGGGATGGGCACGCATGATGCCCAGCAGCGCTTCGGCCGCGGAGGGCGCAACGATCGCCGCGAGCTTCCCCTCGTTCGCGACATAGAGCGGGTCGAGTCCGAGGAGCTCACAGGCCGCGGCCACCTCCGGTCTGATCGGGATTGCCTCCTCGCGGATTCGCATGCCGACGCCCGCCTGCTGCGCCCATTCGTTGAGCGTTGCGGCGATCCCGCCGCGGGTGGGATCCCGCATGGCATGCAGCTCGTTGCCCGCCGCGGCCACCATCGCGGCAACCAGATCATGGAGCGGGGCCGAGTCGGAGACGATGGCCGTCTCGAAGGAAAGGTCGTGGCGCTTCGACATCACTGCCACACCATGATCGCCGAGGAAACCGGAGACGATCAGGCGATCGCCGGGCCTCACCCTGCGCACGGAGAGCTCGATGCCCGGGGGCACGATGCCGATGCCGGTCGTGGAGATGAATACACCGTCGGCCTTGCCGCGCTCGACGACCTTGGTATCCCCGGTGACCACCGGAACGCCTGCGCCGCGCGAGGCCGCGCCCATGCTGTCGGCGAGGCGCTTCAGGTCGCTGAGCGGCAGGCCCTCCTCGAGGATGAAGCTCGCCGAGAGGTACAAGGGGCGTGCGCCCGCCATCGCGACATCGTTGATCGTCCCGTGCACCGCGAGCGAGCCGATGTCGCCTCCGGGGAAGAAAAGCGGCGAGATCACATAGGCGTCGGTCGTCATGACCATGCGGCCGCCGGTCACGTCGAAGGCCGCCTGGTCATTACCCTGGCGCAACCATTCGTTGTCGAGAGGCTCCTGAAACAGGTCGGCGATGAGCTGCACCATGGCGCGGCCGCCGGCGCCATGCGCAAGCTCCACCCGGCCGCTCCTCAGGTCGAGCTTGCGCCGGTACTCCTTGCGCATCATGCGGTCGCGCGCGCGGAGTCGCGGAAGCGCTTGTACGTCCAGTGGGCCGCACAGGCGCCCTCCGAGGAGACCATGCACGAGCCCATCGGGTTCTCGGGGGTGCAGACGGTACCGAACAGCTTGCAATCGGTCGGCTGCTTCAAGCCGCGCAGCACGGCGCCGCACTGGCAGCCGGGATTGTCCCGGGCGGGAACGTACTCGAGCCCGAACCGAGCCTCGGCGTCGTAGAACGCGTATTGCTGCTTGATCCGCAAACCGCTGTATGGCACGACCCCCAGCCCGCGCCACTCGAAGCTCTTGCGCAGCTCGAAGACTTGAGCGACATCCGCCTTGGCACGCTCGTTCCCACTCCGGTGCACGGCGCGCCCGTACTGATTCTCCACCTCGTGACGCCCCTCGTTGACCTGGCGCACGAGCATCAGCACGGCTTGCATCACATCGAGCGGCTCGAATCCCGCGATGACCACGGGCTTGGCGAACTCCTCGGCGAAGAAGCTGTACGGGTCGCTACCGATGATGGCGCTCACGTGCGCGGGCCCGATGAACCCGTCGATTCGGATGCGCCCGAGCTCGCGCAGATCGGGACTCTCGAGGATGTTCTGGATGGCGGAGGGTGTCAGAACGTGATTGCAGAAGACGGTGAAGTTCTCGAGCTGCTCCCGCTCGGCCAGCTTGATGGCAAGCGCCGTGGCAGGCGTCGTAGTCTCAAATCCGATGGCGAAGAACACCACCTGGCGCTGCGGCTCGCTGCGTGCGATACGCACCGCATCGAGACTCGAGTAGACCATGCGAATATCGCAGCCCGCGGCTTTCGCCCGCAGGAGCGATGCCCCCTTCGAGGCCGGCACGCGCATCAGGTCTCCGTACGAGCACAGCGTGACATCGGGCCGCCCAGCGATCCGAATGGCCGTATCGATGCGTCCGATCGGCAGGACGCAGACCGGGCATCCGGGCCCATGGATCAGCCGAACTGCGGACGGCAGCAGATCCTCCAGGCCGTATCGCGAGATGGCGTGCGTGTGACCGCCGCAGAACTCCATGAAATGGTAGCCGGAAGGCGCGCGCGCCTCGGTTGCGATGCGCCGTGCGAGCGCACGCGCGAGTGTCCCGTCGCGGTATTCGGCGACGTGTCTCAAGCAGGGGGCTCCTGTGCAGCCGGCACCGCCGCTCCGGCCGACCCTGGCTGCAGACCGGCGACGGTCAGGAGATCCGCGTATATCCGCTGCGCCTCGGCCTCGTCGATCACGGTCATCGCAAAGCCGACGTGAACCAGCACGTAATCGCCGATCGCAGCGTCCGGCGCATAGGCGAGATTGATGTCCTTGACGACGCCGCCAAAGTCCACGCGAGCGCAGCGGATGAGGGGATCATCACCGCGAATGGAGAGAACTCTGCCGGGGACGGCCAGACACATATTGCAAGAATAATCGATCAGGGCGCCCGATGGCCGACGGGACACCTTGCCGCGCACCTGGGCGTCCGGAAATACGCATAACTACATAGGCACATCTGCATAGGCCCGCCCCGGTCCCGCCTGGCCGCGGCGCCTGTAGACTGGATCTCATGCCGATCACGGACCTTGCCCCACGGCTGATCGCTCCGAGCGAGAGCCGGTCCTTGGCCGCCGCGGTAGCCGAGCAGGCCGGAGTGCAGCTTGCGCCGCTCGAGGAGCGGCGCTTCGAGGGTGGGGAATTCAAGCTGCGGCCGCTCGAGTCGGTGCGCGGGCGCAGCGTGTTCGTGCTGCAATGCCTCGCGGCGACCCCCGATGCAACGGTCTCGGACCGGCTTTTGCGCCTGCTGCTGCTGCTCCACGGGCTGCGCGATGCGGGCGCCGAGCGGTTGATCGCGGTGTTGCCCTATGTCGCGTTCGCTCGCAAGGATCAGCGCACCCAGGTGCGCGATCCGGTGACCTCCCGCTACATTGCCCAGCTGCTCGAGTCGACGGGGCTGCATCGGGTGGTTGCGCTCGATGTGCACAACACCGCCGCGCTCGATAACGCCTTCCGCATCCCCTACGACCATCTGACGGCGCTGCCGATGATGGTGGATCACTTCGCGCGGAAGCTGGGCGGTGCGGACATTGCGGTGGCCTCCCCGGATGTGGGAGGGATCAAGCGCGCCCAGCTCTTCCGCGAGCTGCTCGCGGTGCGCCTCGGCCGGGAAGTACCCATGGTCTTCATCGAGAAGCGCCGAGCCCTCGATGTGGTCTCCGGTGGCGCCCTCGTCGGTGAGGTGAGCGGCAAGACCGTCGTGGTGCTCGATGATCTGTCTGCGACCGGCGGCACGCTGATTCGAGCGGCGGCCGCGTGCCTCGAGGCCCGCGCGGCAGCCGTTCACGTCGCCGTCACACATGTGCCGATGCCTGCGGGGCTGCGCATCCTGCTCGACACCCCGGACATCGCGGGCGTCGCAGTTACGGACAGTGTCGGTTGGCTACCGGGATCGGATACCACCGCCAGCCCGAGCAGACCGAGCACCCAGCTCGCGGTGCTGCCCGTTGCGCCGCTGCTTGGCGAGGCGATCCGACGCATGCTCTCGGGAGAGCCGATCGCACCCCTCCTGCAGCACTGGCCCGCCGCGACATAGTGGTTTGTCGCGATTCGATCGAGCGGTCTGCTTACCTATGCTGCTCGACGTGAATCCGATGGATCCAGCTCAGTGCCAAGCTACCTCGTGACCGGAGGCGCCGGCTTCCTCGGCATCAATCTCTGCCGCCATCTGCTCAGCGGCGGCAACGCGGTCCGCTCGCTCGACATCGCGCCGTTCGCCTACCCCGAGCGTTCCTCCGTGGATGTGATCGATGGGGATATTCGCGATCCGAGCGCCGTCCAGCGCGCGATGGCCGGCATCGATGTGGTCGTCCACGCAGCAGCAGCCTTGCCGCTTGCGCCGCGCGAGGAGATCATCTCGACGGCCGTCGGGGGCACGCGTCGGTTACTCGATGCGGCAGCGGCCACCCATCGGGTCGAGCGATTCATCTTCATCTCCTCGACGGCCGTTTACGGGATCCCGGATCATCACCCCCTCCTCGAGACCGATCGGCTGAACGGGGTCGGTCCCTACGGGGAATCGAAGATCCGGGCGGAGGCGCTGTGCCGCACGGCTCGCGACACAGGGCTTTGCACGACGATCCTGCGACCCAAGAGCTTCGTCGGGCCCGAGCGGCTCGGGGCATTCGAGCTGCTGTACGACTGGGCATACTCCGGGAGAAATTTCCCGGTGCTCGGCTCGGGAAGCAACCGCTACCAGTTGCTCGACGTCGAGGACCTCTGTCGCGCCATCGAGCTGTGCGTGCATGCCGGGCGGGACCGGGTGAACGATGTCTTCAACGTCGCGGCCGCAGACTTCGGCACGATGCGTGAGAACTTCCAGGCCGTGCTCGATCGCGCGGGGCACGGTGGACAGGTGGTGTCGCTTCCGGCACGGCCCGCCATCGCTGCGCTGCAGCTGTTCGAGGCGCTGCACGTCTCACCCCTGTACCGCTGGATCTACGAGACGGCGGCTCAGGAGAGCTACGTGTCGATCGAGCACATCGAGAGCCGCATCGGATTCCGTCCGCAGTACTCCAACCGCGAAGCGCTCGTGCGCAACTACGATTGGTACGTGGCCCACCGAGGCGAGCTCGGATCCCTGACCGGGGTCACCCATCGGGTGCCCTGGAAAAAAGGCGTGCTGAATGTGGCCAAGCACTTCTTCTGAGCCGCTGCGCCCGGGGCCCGCGGCGCAGCCTGCTCGCGCTCCACCCAGGCGAACGCTGCCGCTGGTCGCCCTGGCGCTGCTCGAGAGCATGCGCCCGTATCAGTGGCTCAAGAACGCGCTCATCTTCGTGCCGCTGGCCGCCGCGCATCGCCTTGCGGAAACCGATCGCATGTGGGCCGCGGGGCGGATGTTCGTCGCCTTCAGCCTGTGCGCCTCGGCCGTCTATCTGCTCAACGACTCGATCGACGCCGGCATCGACGGCCTGCATCCTCACAAGCAACAGCGGCCCATCCCCTCCGGCCGCCTGCCGCGCTCCATCGCACTGGCGTTCGTGCCCATCCTGCTTGCGGCCGCGCTGGCAGCGGTGCTCACTGTCGATGCGGGTTGTGCCTGGGTGCTCGGGCTGTATCTTGCGCTCATGGTCGCGTATTCGCTGCGGCTGAAGGCTGTTGCGTTGCTCGACTCCCTGATCCTCGCCGGCGGTTACGCGCTGCGAGTCCTGGCGGGCGGCCTTGCCGTGCACATCCGCCCTTCGGCTCGATTGCTCGCGTTCTGCATATTTCTGTTCTTCAGCCTCGCGCTGCTCAAGCGCTATGCGGAGCTTGCGCTGCTCAAGCGCCGCGACGGATCCTCGGCGCACGCGCGCGGATACCTGCTGGAGGATCAGGAAGTCGTTCTCGTCCTCGGGGGCTCGAGCGGGGTCCTCTCGGTGCTGGTGCTCGCGATCTACATCAGTACCGGAAATATCGAGCGCTTCTACAGCCGCGCCGAGCTCATCTGGGTGACCTCGGTTCTGCTGCTCTACTGGATCAGCCACATGTGGCTGATGGCGCATCGGGGCCGCATGACGGATGACCCCCTCGTGTTCGCGATGCGAGACCGGCTGAGCGTTGCGCTCGTCGTGCTCATGGCAGCCAGCGCCTGGCTCGCGGTGTAGCCAGCGCGCCGATCCGTGCGGGTGTCGCGAGGCTGCTGCAGCAGCGAAAGCCCAGGTGATAGTTCGCGTGGCTGTGAGGGTCCATCACCCGAGTCCCATGCCAGAACGGCGCGCGCCAGCGGCACCAGTCCGGATGCGCGCGATAGGTGTCGAAGATGAACCAGCTGCCCTTCATTTCCGTGTAGCCGAGGGAGGTGCTGCCGAGCTGCGACATCTGAGCGGGGCTCAAGGGAAGATTCATGTGCTCGGCCGCATTACCGTTCAGGTCGTATACCTCGAGCGGGCTGTGACACGCGGGGAAGCTGCCGTCGGGGTAGGTGTTCGAGCCGCATCCCGTCCAGCTGCCGCCGTTGCAGCCCGCAGTCTTGATGCTGCCCGTTGCGCAGATGCCGCGCTCGTATGCCGGCCCGTAGCTCCAGCGCTCGTCGGCGACGTGGGCTCGGTTGTGTGCCTCGCGCATGCGCCGGATCCCGACCTCCGGGGGCACGCCCTGCGCGAGGTCGAAACGATAGTCGGGCGGCTCGCGCTCTCCCTGGCACGCATCCTCCCATTCATCGGCATCGCAAAGGCGCTTGCCCTCGGCGGAGCAGATCTCCGCTGCCTCGCGGGCCTTGACCCACACGACTGGATAGTCACAGGGAACATCGGGAAACTCGAATTGATCGATGCAGGCGGTCGCATCCTCGGGACGTTGCCTGGCCGGATCGTAGAGGGGAGCCATGTACTTGCGCCCGCAGATGCGCTCGAAGCGAGCATTCTGGTACACGACATGCTGCTGGTCGAGCCTCTGCATGCACTGCTCGCGCGTCATCGGATGATGCGTGATGGCCGGATTGCCCTGGCCAATCACCGGCGAGCCCGCAAAGATCGAGCGGATCACCGCCATCTGCGCATCCGTCAATCCATGGACCTGCTGCAGCTCGTGCAGCAGCGCCTGGTTCTGTTCGGCGCGGCCGTGGAGCACTTGCGGTGGCTCCTGCGCGAGGGCGATCGGCGGACCCACGAGCAACGCGCTCGCTGCAAGCATGAGAACCCTCATCACGGCGAGCCCTTTCGAGTCAGATAGAAGAAGTCCCGGTCGTCCGGCACCGCGAGGAATCGCGGCGCGAATCCATCTCGGGTGCGACTGTCGCACTGCTCCATGCCCTGCACCGCGTGCTCGACCAGCCGTTCGCGATTGCGACGCACGTAGAGCGCAAGGTAAGTGTGCTCGAGAGCGTTGATGTCGAGTTGCATCGCATAGCGGCAGTGATAGGCCTCGAACAGTCGCGCCATTGCCGAAGGTGTGGCGGCCGAGAAGTACGCATAGATGAGGAAGCGGCGCGATTGCGACTGTTGCAAGCACGCGCCCGCGCGCACCGTCCGCAGCACCTCCTCCGCGGAGCCTGACCAGTTGCCCGGCCCCCATTGATTGACGAATGCGCCGGGTCTGCTCATACCCCGCGCGGCATCGTACTCGATGAGTGGAACGCCGTTCTGGCGCGCGTCGCGAATCGCCCCGAGCATCGAATCATCGGCGTGGGTCCAGGTCTTCATGTCGAGCTGCCCTGCGCCCGTCACGAAGACAGTGGCAAGCCCAGGTTGCAACTTGCTGAAGATCACGCCTTGCTGGATGAAGCCGTAGTGACTGCCGTGATTGACGAGCGCGAGCGGACCGTAACGGAATGCACCGTGCTCGCGCTTGAATCCACCGGCGAACGCCGCGACCGTGCGGTCCACGTCGGCCGGGCTCACCATGCCGTTTGGAACGAGCGGCGCGGCACTGCCGACGCCGTCCGGACCCGGTAGGCGCGGATCCCGTACCGCCTCTGGAGGACGCGGCGACCAATCGAGCTGCGGGTGATCGGTGCCGAGGGCAAAGTGCACCTCGAAGCTCGCCAGGTCGAAGGCGACGAGATAGACGAGCGCGTTCGATTCCGTGGCGTCCAGGCGATTGACCCCCGGCTGTCTGCCCGACAGAAAATCGCTGGCAAGATGCTCCGGGGTCAGAACGCCCGCATAAACATTCGGCAGGTCGCGCACGCCGTACCACGCCCCAGGCACGAGATTCGCCGAAGCCACCTCCAGATCGAGTCCAAGGCTTCCCTGCACGATGCAGCCCTCGTTCGGCTCGGGGTGGGTTGCTGCCGGTTCCGGTGCGGCGGAGGAGGTCGACAGCGGCGCGCTGCAGGTCCCGGTGCCACCTGCTCCGCGCTCGAGGAAGTGATCGCGGTAGATCTCGTCCTTCGCGAACGAGATGATCTCCTCGCCGCCATAGACGTGGTCGCGCAGGAACTGCGTGATCGCCTCGAGAGAGCTTCGGTGGCCCGCGACCGGATTGCGAAGGTACAGACGCCCATCACACAGCGGGGCGTACGGCAACCCCGAGTGCGCCGCCAGCTCGACCGGACTACCGCCGCCCAATCGCCAGAGCACACACGCCTCGTCGGTACCGAGGCCCGTCATCGCCGCCACATCTGCCCGCGCCTGCGCAAGTTGCGGCCATGCGTTGCGCGGCTGCGGGTTCTCCAGGTGATACGCTCGAGGAGCGCCGCCTTCGCGAGCATCGACGGTCAGCAGGAACCAGGCATTGATGTGCGGATTGAGGTTCGTGAGTGTGACGGTCGCAACCTTTCCGCCCACACCCGCAAGCTGCACGCGCGCCTCGCTGCGAAACGGTTGCAGCTCGAGAATGCTCTTCGGAGCTTGAGCTTCGTACCTATCCCACTGCAGTGCCAAGACATCCGTCGGCTGGGCGTGCGAAAGCGCCCAGCACCCAAGCACTGCCGCCAGGGCGGCAAGGGTGTGTCGAGCGTGTGCCATCATTCTGAGACGAAGACTGCCCACAGTTGTCCTTCGAGAACATACGGGCTATTGCGGACTTGTTACGCGCGGCTGCACTGTCGCAGAGTACCCGTCCCATAAACGTCCCACGGATGCGCCGTGAACTCTGAGGGACATCGGGAGTCTGTCATGCTGCCGCCGCGGCTCGTCCAGAGCGCTCTGGAATCAGCACCTGATGCGATCGTGATCAGCGATGCATCGGGCTCGATCGTCTTTGCCAATCGTCAGGTCGCCGCCCTCTTCGGCCACCGCGCCTCTGACATTCTCGGTCTCAAAGTAGAGACTTTGCTCCCGGAGCGCTTTCGCGCGCGCCACCTCGCGCACCGCACCGGGTACGGGTTCAATCCGCAGATGCGTCCGATGGGTGCGGAATTGGAGCTCTTCGCCCTGCGCAAGGACGGCAGCGAATTTCCCGTGGAGATCAGCCTCAGTCCCATTCGAGACGGGGAGCGCCTGCTCATCGCAGCGGCCATCCGGGATGTCACCGAGCGTAAGCGCATCGAGGCCGAGCTCGTGGCCGCGCGCGAGGCCGCAGACCGGGCGAATCTTGCGAAATCGCGTTTTCTCGCAAGCGCCAGTCACGACCTGCGCCAGCCTCTGCAGGCACTTTCGCTCTTGAACGGTACCGTGCAACGCCTCTCTCGAGACGCGCTGCTGTCGGAAGCGTTTGCACAACAGGAGCAGGCGATCGGGGCGATGTCGCGGCTACTCAATGCGCTGCTCGACGTGAGCAAGCTCGAGGCCGGGGTCATCAAGCCCGAAGTCACGGACTTCACGGTCGCCGCGCTGCTGCACGAGCTCGGCAACGAGTTCGCACAGCTGGCCGTCAACAAGGGCCTCGAGTTGCAGGTCCAGGGATGTGCGGACACCGTCCGCAGCGATCCATCGCTGGTCGAACAGATTCTGCGTAACCTCATTTCAAATGCGATCAAGTACACCCGGGCGGGAAGTGTGCTGCTGCGCTGCGTGCACCGGCCGAGCGCCATAGGCGTCGAAGTGCTCGATACAGGCATCGGCATCCCTGCCGATCAGCTGCCCTACATTTACGATGAGTTCTACCAGGTCGGAGTCGCGCCCAATGCCACGCGCGATGGCTACGGGCTCGGCTTGAGCATCGTCAGCCGCCTGGTGAAGCTTCTGGATCTGAAGCTCGATGTGCACTCCGAGCCCGGCAAGGGATCGAGCTTCTTGCTGCAACTACCGGCCAGCATCGCACCCGGTGCGCACATGGAGTCCGCGCGTCAAGCCGAAAGCGCTGCCGCCGCTGGCCGCAAAGTCGGCCGACAGGTGCTCCTGGTCGAGGACGATCGCGCCGTTCGCAAGGCCATGCTCATGCTGCTGGCAGCGGAAGGATACGACGTGGCCGCAGCCGCTTCGATGAGCGAGGCCCTGCAGATCGTCGCAGAGTCCGACCCATTCGAGCTGCTCATCACGGACTTCCACCTGGGGGGCGGTGCCACCGGAGTTGACCTGCTCACCGAGCTGCGCGCCCGGTATGGGGGTGAGCTCAACGCGATCGTGGTGAGCGGCGACACCTCATTCGTGGTCAAGAGCCTGCAACCCGACGCGCACCTGCGCATCGCGAACAAGCCGCTGCGGGCCGCGCAGCTGCTGACCCTGATGTCCGAGCTTCTCGGGGAATCCTGAGGGTCGGCGCGCCGCCGCACGTCCCGGCGGTCTGGCAGCAGGCGCACTCGACGCCCGGCGCGCCGCGCGGATGTGCATGAGCGCATCGTTCAGGTACGAGTGTGCTCGCGCCTTCCATTCGCGGCCCCGGCCCGCGAACTGCGGATCGCGTAGGTGCCAGGCTGCAATCATGGCGCGCGTCGCCGCCCGCCGGCTCATGTAGAAGTGGATGACTGCATCCGCGACGCAATCGGATGCAGCGAGCCGGTATCGCTCCACGAACTCGCGCGCAAGCTCGCGCGCCCCGAGTCGCTCGCACTCGAGCGCCAGAAATGCGACTTCTTCCGCCGGGTCGAGCCGACGCAGATCAGGGTCGAACTCCAGGCAGTCGATGACGCAGGCATCGCGCCCCCGGTTGCCAACGTACACGTGCTCCGGACGAAGATCCCCATGACCATCGACCAGTCGAGCGCCACGGGCTGCAAGGATCGGCGCCTCGGCGGTGAGGAACGCGAGCTGCGATCGGACCAGCGACTGCACGCGCCGGTGACTCAATCCCAGATCGCGCGCGGCGAGGTCCTTGCCATTGTTCAGGATCTGTCCACGCAGTCTCTCGAGATAGCGACGAGCGCTCATCGGCCTGGGCTCTGCGTGCCGGAAGAACCCGGCGAGTCTGTGCACGATGCGGTCGACGTCGGCCCCCTTCACCCTGCGCTCCAGAATGGCGCGTTCCAGCATTCCCGCAGCGGGGAGCCTGCGCATCTCGATCACCCAGTCGAGAATGGGCGCACCGCGACCGAGGGTAAGTCTGCCCGTCGGTCCGCGCGCGATCGGGATCACGCCCCGATAGATCCCCGGCGCCAGCCGGCGGTTGAGAAGGGTTTCGTTGCGGCAACCTCGCTCTCGCGCCGCCAAAGCCCGGTAGTCCATCGAGGTCTGGCGCATGGGCTTCTTCAGCTTGTAGGCCCTGGTGCCGATGAGAAATACCCACGCGAAATGGGTCTCGATCGGTTGCACGCTGCGTGTGAGTCCGCGGCGACGGCGATGGCTTAGAAGCGCAATAACCTCTTCCGGCCGTGCCGCGCAAAGCTTGCTCATACGAAAGGATATGGACCGATCGTGAGGCACGTCACTACGGGAATATACCCATCAGCGGCTGGACCTCGGCCGTTATGATAGAATTGCATAAGTTCGTACCAGGGGTGGGTGACAGCACGATGGACGTGCCTTTCAAACCTCCACAGCTCGCGCCGCGGATCTCGCTCGCACTGTCGCTCGCGATTCTCGCATGTGCGGCGCGTCCTGCGGGCGCCCAGCAGAATCAGGGCTTCTGCAACGAGAGCCTGCTTGCGCAGATCCCGGCCCGGACCGCTGCCGCGCCGTCGGGCAGCGCCTTTGCGCAGAGCGTGCGCACCCTCTCCGGCACAACGCGCGACCAGCTCACAACCTCGGAGCTGATGGCCGGGGATGTCCCGGAGTTCCTGCGGCATCTCGTTCCCGTGACGGTGCAGCGCGCTTCCGGCGGCCGGACGGCTTCGGTCACTGTGTGTGTGCTGCCCGATTATCTTGCGGTCGGCTCGAATACCGATTTTCTGTTCGTGCCCATGGGACTCAGAGCCGCCCTGCAGGTCGCCACCCGGTTCGGGTTCGTGCTACCCACTCCGCGCCTGGTCGATGCCATCTATGCCGCAAGCTCCGTGAAGCTCGATCCTCAGCCTCTGACGCCCGGCGCTCAGATGCGCAGCACGCCTTACGTCCTGTACCACACACAACTGATCAAGCTGCAGCGTCAGGCGTGGCCCGCGCCGCTCGGCGCTCTTACGAGCGGTGACAAGAAGGACCTCGTGCTCACCGAGCGCCTCTGGCAGTTTCCCGGACGCGTGGCCATCTACGGCTGGCATCGTGCCCAGGGCCGACCCATCCAGCCGCTGAGCACTGTGCACGGCGCTCGCTATGCGGACTACAGTCATGGGGTGCGGCTGGTCAGCCGAACGGCTTACGTGAATGGCAGCGCACGCAGGATAGAGGACGTACTGGCGGATCCGACGCTCGGCCCTTTCCTGAGCGGGGAAGGCGCGATGCCGCACCTCGCGGAACGCCTGTCCAAGCTGATCGCGGAGCTGCGCGCGCAGAACCCGTAACGCGCGGCACCCATCGGGGCGACGACCCCGAGCGCGCTGGCGGTCAGCGCGACACGTGCTGCAATGTCCCCGGCGACAAGCGCGAGATGTAATCCGCAAGTCCCTCGAGTTCCTGTGCGTCGAGCTTGTGCAACGCTCCCAGGTGGACGGACTCGAGGCTCGGCCGCCGGCCGTCGAGCACCTCGCGCAGCTGGCGCAGTAGATAATCGTAGCGCTGGCCGGCGAGCCGCGGCACGAGGAGCGCGGCGTTTCCCTCTGCTTGAGCGCCGTGGCATGCGCGGCAACGCGTACCATAAACGCGCTGGCCGCGACCAATCCACTCTCGCGTACCGACGGACGTCTGCGCCGGAGGGTTCAGTTGCGCAACGTAGGCCACGATGTCGGCGATCTCCTGCGGCGACTTGAGGATGTGACGGCTGGCAACCTTCTCCATCTCAGGATCCCATCTGACTGAATGGCGATAGGCGACGAGCTGCTTGGCGAGCACCCGCGCATGCTGCCCGGCGATGGCCGGTGTTCGTGCCTGCGCCAGTCCTGCCCCATCGGCTCCGTGACACTGAGCGCACAGCGCGAACCGCCTCGCGCCCGCCTTCACATCCGGGATGGCGCTCAGAACCGACTCGAGGTCCTGGCTGGCGCTCGGCCCCGGCGCCTCCGCGCCGAGCGCGGATCCGCTTCCGCCGAGAAGCGCACTCATCACGCACAACCCGCCCAGCAGGGGCACGATGCCTCGCACGATGTTCGCGTCTCCCATTGGAGGCAATCTTGTTGTGCATTCAGGACACGGGCAATGCGCGTCCGCCCCTATCGGTCTCGCGGGATATACGTATTGATTATCGACGGGCCGGCGCGAGTGCGGAGATCACGTATGGCTCGAGCCGCCAGGCATTGTCACCATCCGCCACGGTTGGGTAGTTCATTCGGCACCGAGCCGCCAGCGCTCGCTTTCGGGATGAGGCCTTCGATGCAGTCACTCGGCGATCTCCAGGCGATGCTCCATCGCCGAGAGCTTCTCGAGCAGAATGACCTGGAGTTCCCTACGCTGCGCAGGCGCCGCAACGAGCTGCGCGCCTGGGAGAGCGCTCGTCTGGCCCGCACTTACGATCATCTGTACCGCGATCCGCGCTACGCGCGCGCCTTGGCCTTCTGCCTCAAAGACCTGTACGGCATGCGGGACATCGCGCGCCGCACGCGCGAGCTGGTCGGGGCATGGGAGCGCCTGAGGCTGGCGCTTCCCGAGGCGGCGGTCGAGCTGCTGCGTCGCGCCGTCGAGTTCGAGGTGCTGAGGGATGAGCTCGATCACGCCATGGCGAGTCGGCTCGAACGCGCCCTCCCGATCACGGAAGCGGGGTATGCCGCTGCGTACCGCGCCGTGGGACTGCGGGGCGCGCGAGAGCAGCAGGTGGATCTGCTGTACGCGATGGCCGGCGACATCGGTCGCGCCGCGAGCAACCCACTGATGGGGGTCACGCTGCGGGCAGCCTACGTACCGGCTCACGTGGCTGGATTCGGACTTCTGCACAGGCTCCTGGAGCGCGGCTACGCAGCATTCCACGATATGCACGGGCCGAGCGATCTGCTGAACGTCATCCGCGAGCGCGAGATCCTGCTGATGGAACGGCTGTTCGCAGGCGTCGATGACCCCTTCGGCACCGAGCACTGCCGCCATCAGCTTCAGTTCAATGCGTGATGCCGTGGCCGCGATATAGATCGCCGATCGCCCCGGCGAAGCGGGACTCGATCGCCAGGCGCTTGGGCTTGAGGGTCGGCGTCAGAAGTCCCGCATCGATCGTCCACGGATCCACCATCAGAAACAGCGCGCGCGGCCTGGCATAGGAGGGGAAGCTGCGCGCAGCCGTGCCAACTCGAGCGCTGGCCCACGCAAGGGCGGCCGGTGATCGAAGGCTCGCCGGGTCGGCCGCGTCGAGACCGAGCCTGGCCGCCTCTTCCTCCCAGCGTCGCCGGTTCAGAACGCAGAGGGCTGCGATAAACGGACGCCCTTCCCCGACCACCATCACCTGATCGAACGCACTGTCGGTGAGGATTGCCGTCTCCAGGTCCACGGGCGCGATCTTCTCCCCAGTCGATGTCACGATGATGTCCTTGATGCGACCCTTGATGAAGATCCGTCCGTCGATGATCTGCGCCTGATCCCCCGTATGGAGCCATCCCTCCACGTCGATCGCCTGCGCCGTATCCTGCGGACGCTGCCAGTAGCCGACCATGACGTTCGGCCCGCGAACGAGGAGCTCGTCGTGCTCGCCGATCTGCACTGCAACATCCGGCAAGGGCTTGCCCACCGATTCGGGATGATTGTCCGTCGGGGTGTTGCAGGCCACGACCGGGGAGCTCTCGGTGAGCCCATAGCCCTGAAGCAGCGGGACGCGCAGCGCGAGGAAGGTTCGCGCGATCTCCAGGGACATCGGCGCGCCTCCGGTCACGGCCGCTCGCAAGCGGCGGCCGAATACAGCGCGCACCCGTGTACCGACAGAGCGGTCGAGCACCGGCGCCACGGCTCGCAATGCCACGGGAACGTGCGGTTGGCGGCCCTGCTGTTGAGCAAATCGTGCCCATCCGCAGCGGACCGCGAGCGCGAACAACGCGCGCGCGAGGGGGCGCCTCTGCAGCGACTCGCGAATTCGTGCGTACACCCGCTCATAGATGCGTGGAACGGAGACCAGAACGGTCGGGCGGACAACGGTGAGATCCTCCATCAGCTGCGATACGGAGCGAGCAAACGCAACGCAGGCGCCCGCTGCAATCGGGAGGTAGTAACCCGCCGTGCGCTCGAGCGTGTGTGACAGGGGCAGGAAGGACAGAAACACGTCCGTTTCCAGGACCGGGACCGCCGCGAGGATCGAACGGAGGTTCGACACCACATTGCGGTGCGTGAGCATCACGCCCTTGGGCCGGCCCGTCGTTCCGGAGGTATAGACGATCGCGGCGAGCGCTCCGGGATCGATTGCGACCGCTCCCGCGGCATCCCGATCCGAGCGCCCGGCCGCGGCGAGCCATCCCGCCAGCGAGCGTGCAATACCTTCTCCGGCCGCCTCTCCGCCCAGATAGATCACGCGCTTGAGGTCTGGAAGCCCTGCTCTGAGCGGCTGGAGCAGCTGCCAGCGTGCTGCCGAGTCGATGAAGAGCAGCGCCGCACCGCTATCGGCGAGCACGTAGGCGAGGCTCTCGGGATTGTCGATCACGTGCAGCGGCACGGGCACCAGACCCAGAGAGAGGGCCGCCTGGTCCATGCACACGTGCTCGAGGCTATTGGGTACCAGGATGCCGACGCGGGCGCCAGCCGGAAGTCCTTCGTCCCTCAGCGCCCGCCTGCAGGCGCCAACGCGGCGCCCCACATCACGCCAGTCATGACTTACCCAGCGCTGCAGCGATGAATCGTACTGGCGATAGGCCTCGGCATTCGGCGTGAGCGCGATGCGTCTTTCCAGCAGCCCGGGCAGAGTGCTCTCAGATTCGCTCTCGGGTTCATTCTCGACGTTCAATGGCTGGGTGCTCGAGGCGCAGCAAGCGCAATACTTCCGCATCGCTCAGCTGCTCGAATCGATCGTACCACTCCCCGATCGCGAACAATGCTTCTGGAACATTGAGCACCACGGTCTCGTCCGCCTCTGCACCCAGCCGCTCGAGAGCCTCGTTCGATGCCACTGGAGCCGCGGCGACGATGGTGCCCGCGCCCGCCTTGCGCGCGGCTCGCACTGCCGCGACCATCGTCGCGCCCGTTGCAAGACCATCGTCCACGATGATGACGGTCCTGCCTTGCAGATCGAGCGGCGGACGCCCCGCCCGGTACACCGCCTCCCGCCGCTCGAGCTCCTCGCGTTCCATCGCGGCTGCCCTCACGAATGCCTGGCTGTCTCGATGCTTCGATCCAAACGGTGTCGCAATCCCGCGCTCGTGTACCACGACGCCCCCGGTAGCGATCGCCCCAATGGCAAACTCGGGCTGACCGGGCATGCCGACCTTGCGCACGACGAGCACATCCAGAGGAGCATGCAGCGCGCGGGCGACGGGTTGCGCCACAGCGACTCCACCACGCGGCAGTCCAAGCACGATCAGGGGTGGCGGGAAACGCCGCCGTTCGAGCGCACGCGCAAGCTCGCTGCCGGCCGCGGCGCGATCGGCGAAGGTGCCAGAGGATCGGCGATCAGGTCCGAACCGCATCAGTGAAGCACAGGATCGCACATCGGGTGGCCACGATCGACTCGGCCACGGCAGCCAGAGCCAGACGCAGCCAATTGGCCGCCGACTCCATCGTGTAGTAGAGCTGCGGCTTCGTGCGGGAATTGGGCATGGCAAGGTCCCTCCATTGCGGCGCTCGGTGCGCAAGGGTCGAGAATCTCAGGACACGAGCGCCCGCGGCAGTCGCATCCACCGCACCTGCATAGGGATTTCACGACCGTGAACCTCCCTAGGTATAGGTGCGGATTGCGTCGCTGCGAGCGCTATCGAACCATCGACTGCACACGCTGCAACTTGAGGCCAGTAACCATGCGAACCGACGCCGAGACTCAACGTGACGTGGAAGCCGAGCTTCGATGGGCGCCCGATGTCGAGGCGCGCGACATCGCAGTGAAGGTCAACGGCGGCATCGCGACGCTCACCGGCTATGTCCCGAGCTATTCGGACAGGATTCGCGCCGAAGCTGCGGCCAAGCGCGTCGTGGGAGTGCTCGCGGTTGCCAACGATATCGAAGTGCGGCTGCCTTCGGGGGCCGATCGGAGCGATCCCGAGATTGCGCGCGATGCGGTGGCGGCCCTCCGAGGCGAGCTGCCGATGAGCTGGGAGCATGTCACTCCGCTGGTGCACGCCGGGCACATCGCCCTGGAGGGTACTCTCGACTGGCACGATCAGCGCGAGCGCGCGGAGCACGCCGTGCGTCGCGTGCGCGGCGTCCGCAGCGTGCGCAATTCCATTCGCCTGGCGCATCGTGCCACCCGCGCGGACATCAAGACCAAGATCGAGGAGGCTTTCCGCCGCAGTGCCGCTCTGGATGCACAGCAGATCCGTGTCGAGGCGAGCGGCTCGGAGATTACCTTGCGGGGCGAGGTGCGCTCCTGGTCCGAGCGCGACCAGGCGCAACAGACGGCATGGGCGGCGCCCGGGGTCTCGAATGTGCGCAACGAGCTCACGGTGCGCCTCTGATGAGAGCGAAACGGGTTGCCGCGTCAGCGTGCGCGCTCGCGCTTCTCGCGTCGTTCGCGGCAGTCGCCATGTCCACTGCGACCGAGGAGCTCAATGCGGCATTGCGCCTGAAGCCCAGGCTCAATCATGGCGCCGAGATCTTCGATACCTGTGCGGCCTGTCATGGCGACAACGGCCGCGGCGCATCGGACGGATCGATTCCAGCGATCGCCGGCCAGCCCGAAGCGGTGATCGTCAAGCAGATCGTCGACTTCCGCTACGACGCCCGGTTCAGCATCCGCATGCAGCACTTCGTGGATCACCATCACCTGGCCGCTGCACAAGACCTCGCCGACGTGGCCGGCTACGTGAGCAGGCTTCCGCCGCGACAGATCTCTCTCGCGAGCGCGGGTCCGGACCCGCTAGCCCAGAGCCTGTTCGCCGCCATGTGCGCCACGTGCCACGGTGCACGCGGGGAAGGCAAGGCATCCGCGCGCGCGCCCAGACTTGCCGGCCAGCACGCGCAGTACCTCGATGAGCAGCTGCACGATGCCGCCGAAGGTCGCAGGCCCAGCATGGAGCCGGATCACGCGCGTGTGCTCGCCCGCCTGAGCAGCGACGAGATCCTGGCGCTGTCGCGCTACCTCGAGGGTCTACGGGGATAAGACGAGCCTCAGGGCCGCAGTACGCCCTCGATGGTCCGCTCGTTGTGAACGGCGCCTGAGAGTTCTCCTATCTCGCCGGCGAGCACGTCCAGGACATCATCGAGCGCCAGAACCCCGAACAGCATGCCGCGCGCGCCGAGCACCGGCAGGCGCCGTACGCCCATGCGGCGCATCGTTCGCAGAGCCTGCTCTATCGACTCTCCTTCCTCGACTGCAGCGGGCCCGCGGCTCATCAAATCGGCAACCGTGAGGTCCTTGGGGTCCACCTCCAGTGCCACGACGGAAACGACGATATCGCGGTCGGTGAGAACGCCAACCGGCCGACCGTAGGTTTCGAGCGTCTGCGGCTCCACGACGACCAGAAAGCCGACGTGCTTCTCTCGCATGAGCTTCGCCGCGGCGATGACCTCTGTCTGCGGAGTGACCGTAACGACCAGTCGCTTACACACGGTTCTAACGAGCATGACACTGACCTCCGATCTATGTTTGATTTGAGCCAATCGCGGGCGATCGCGCCATACGCACTTGCCGTCGTGGGCGCGGCACCGGCCGGCACTTGTGGAAAATGCGCATGCGCCGGCACCGGTTCTGTCATGTACTGGTCATGGGCGTGCAGAATCCTGGTGGCGCGCATGGCAAAGAACGCAATCATCGACATCCTCGGCGAGCGCGCCCTGCTCCTGCCGGAGCGTCTCCGACAGGCGCTCACCGCGAACGATCGGCTGAAGCTCTGCTTCAGCGTGCTCCAGGCGGCCGAGCACCATGCCGACCACCCGCACGATCCAGTACCCGATTTCTCGCTCGAGCAACCGTATGCGGACCTGGTCGAACCGGGATCGAAGCTCGCCGAAAGTCACCGGGATACCGACGGGTGGTTGGTGTTTCGAGGCGCCGCGCACCTGCGCAAGCGCATTCTCGATGATGTCGCCGCAATGGAGGCGCCGCTCGCCTTGGCCGAGGTCCCCGAGGCGCCTGCCTTTGCCGCCCGGCGCGAGACGCTCGCGGCCGCCCTTCCACCCTTCGACAACGACCGCGTACCGCCGGACGCCGTCGCGGCGATCACCTCGCCCGGACGCGGCAGCGGACCAGGCGCCGACACCTTGCACCGTCTCGTCATGGACCTGCACAGGGCAGTGAATTGCCTGCAGGCGGGCCTCGCCGAGGAGAGCATCGATGGGGCCCGCGCGTGGCACATCGAGGATGCCGACCGTGCGCTCATCCGGGCGTTCATGGCTGGACTGAACGAGACTGCACCGCTCAAGTTCGATCACCCGGGCCTCGGCACCACGGTAACGCGCAGCGGTGCGCGCCTGGTGATTCAGAACGACATCGGAACGACCGACGCACATGTTCTCGTGGTGCAGGTCGAGGGCCTCACGGCGACGCTGACCTACACGGACGTGCACGCACGCCGTCTGGAATTCTTCAAGAGCCTGTTCAAATCCTTTCCCGTCGAATGGAGCGACCGGGGCACGCAGCGCAGCGAGCGCCTGACCGAAGGCCGGGGCTATTGCCTCACCGTTGCGCGCTCGACAGCATCCGACCCGGGCGCACTCGCCCGCTACCTCGGCTTTCTCGGCTCGCGCATCGTGTTCCTCATCGACTGGAACCGTGCCCGCAAGCAGCTGCGCCAGTTCCTGCCCAAGGGAGCACCCGTGCGGCTGCTCAAGTGGGCCGCGGATCACAACATCGGACACCGCGGCTTCATCGAGCTCGGCGGGGAGCGCCTCCTCTACGAGGCCATCTCGTTTGCGCAGCCGGCGACCCTTCAGTACGGGGAACGGCTACACGAGCTGCTCGGCGAGGATGCCGCCTTCGATTACCTGCAGTTCGTGTTCCGCCAGGCGACCAGCGGCCTCGCGCAAGGACGCGCGGCGCGCTTCATCCGCGATGAGATCAAAGCCGAGCTCGCGCGACGATTCCGCACCGCCAATGCGGGCCTGCTCGCCATGGCGCTCGCGCACGCGGAGCGGGTGTTCGATCTGGCGACCGAGGTGAGTGAGGGGTTGCTGAGCTGCGATGCGCCCGGGTCGGACGCTGCCCTCGCTCGCGGTGCCGAGCGAGCCCGCGGCTGGGAGCGCGAATGCGACGCGCTCGTGATCCGCATTCGCTCGCTCGCCCGCCGCACGGCGCAGCCCGAGGTCTACGCGCAGCTGTTGCACGAGGCGGACGAAGCCGCCGATGGACTCGAGGAGGCCGCGTTCCTGCTCACCCACCTGGGGACCTTGAGCGTCGACGGTGCCCTCCTCGAGCCGCTGCGGCACATGGCATCGCTGCTCGTGGAGGCAGCGCAGGAAGCGGTCAAGATGTATGAGGCCGCGCGTCACGTCACGCGTGAGGGTACACGCGAAGACGTCCAGGACTTCTTCGCGGCAGTGGACCGAGTGATCGCGCTGGAGCAGGACACCGATTCCGCCGAGCGCGCCGCCACGGGAAACCTGCTGGTGCACGAGGTGGATGCACGACGGCTGCATGTCCTCGCGCGACTCACGAATGCGCTCGAGCACGCCGCTGACGGGCTCGCCGTGAGTGCACTGCGCCTGCGCGACCACCTGCTCAACGACGTTCTGTCGGGGTGACTGGCATGAGATCCCTACCCGAGCACCTGCACCTGATCCTGCCCAACGCGGGCACCGCGTCCCGAGCGAGTGTCATGACGGTGGGCTCGAAGGCTCACGGGCTCCTGCAGCTCGCACACTTGAGACTGCCTGTTCCGCCGGGCTTCGTGCTGGGAACCGAGCTGTGCCGCGAATACTTCGCGCGCGGGCAGGTGCCCGAATCCACGCGGGAGACGCTCCGTTTCGGCATAGAGCGCCTGGAGGAGAGCACCGGCCGCAGGTACGGCGGCGCGCGCCGCCCGCTTCTGCTTGCCGTGCGCTCCGGGGCCCCCGTGTCGATGCCCGGCATGATGGAGACGATCCTCAACGTCGGACTCACGCCGCAGACCGTGAACGGGTTTCTGCGCGCAACCGGCAACCCCCGGCTGGTGCGGGATTGCTATCGGCGTCTGGTGCGCGATTTCTCCGAGGTTGTCCACGGCCTCGCGCCCGCTGCCTTCGATGCGATCGTCGACCGGCATTGCTCCCAGCAGGGCCTGGTGAGCGCTCGAGCGCTCGATAGCCTCACACTGGCGAGGATTCTCGAGGAATCTCTCGCGCTTGCCTTGACCGGCTTCGGGAGGCCCTTTCCGCAGGACCCCATGGAGCAGCTCATGCAGGGGGTGGAAGCAGTCTGGCGCTCCTGGGCGAGCGACAAGGCGCGGCACTATCGCCGTCTGAATCACATCGACGATGCCATGGGCACGGCCGTGACGATCCAGGCCATGGTCTTTGGCAACAGCGGCGCACGGTCCGGTGCGGGCGTGGGCTTCACCCGCGACCCGGCCACGGGAGAGAACAGACTCTACTTCGACTTCATCTTCAACGCTCAGGGCGAGGATGTCGTCGCGGGCCGTCAGCATGCCGAGGACACCGCCCTGCTCGCCCGCCGTCTGCCGCGCGTGGCCGCGCAGCTCGAGCGGCTGAAGACCGTTCTCGAGAGTGCACTGCATGACATGCAGGACTTCGAGTTCACCGTGGAGAACTCCGAGCTGTATGTTCTTCAGACGCGCCCCGGCAAACGTACGCCTTGGGCAGCGCTTCGCATAGCTACGGATCTGGTGCGCGAGGGATGCATCGACCAGGCCGAGGCTCTGGCACACCTCGAGGGGCTCGATCTGGGGCGGATCGAACGGACGGAGCTCGAGATGGGAAGCAGCGTCGTGCCACTCGCCTCGGCCGTATCGGCGAGCATCGGCGTCGCCGCCGGCCGGCTGGTGTTCGATTCGCAACGCGCCGTCGCGCTCGCGAGGGAAGCTGTGCCGGTCATCCTCGCGCGTCCGGACATCCAGACGGCGGACATTGACGGCATCGCGGCAGCGGCGGGCGTTCTGACGGGCTCGGGCGGGCGCACCTCGCACGCTGCGGTCGTCGCACGACAGCTCGGCAAGGTCTGTCTGGTCGATTGCCGTGCGCTGCGCATCGAGGCCGCGGGGCACGCAGCCTGGATCGGAGAGACCCGGCTGACCGAAGGAGACGAGATCACGCTCGACGCGGAGCGCGGCGCGGTGTACCGGGGCCGACTGCCCACGGTACGGCGCCTGCCCGAACCGCAGCTCGCAGAGGTGGCCCGCTGGCGAGCGGCAGGCGCAACGCCACGGGGGCCTCTCAAGTCACCGGCGTGAGTCCGAGCAGCGCCTCGAGCTTGCGGTCACCGCCGTAGATGTCATCGAAGAAGAGCACATCTCCCGACTCGGTTGCCAGAACCGTCCCGTACAGGATCATCACCCGGATCGGCTTCACGAGGTTCGTGCGCTGCGTGGTGGACCCGCTCATCGCAGCCTGAATCCTCTCGCGGGTCCACTCTCCGGCCGCATTGCGCAGCACGTGCTCGGCGAGCGCCACCGGATCGCTCACCCGGATGCACCCGTGACTGAACGCGCGGCGCGACTCCTTGAAGAGATTGTGTGCCGGCGTCGCGTGCAGATAAACGTTGTAGTGGTTGGGAAGCATGAACTTGATGAGCCCGAGCGCATTGTCCGCGCCCGGCTGCTGACGCAGCCTCAGCTTTCCAGCCGCCAGTAACTCGATGTTCGAGCTGGTGGGAGGCAGCGGTCGGGCGGCATCGGTCTGACCGGCCACGATCTCGAGATGCTGCTGGGCCAGGTACGCGGGATTCGCGCGGATGCGGGGCAGCATCTCCCGGAGCATGATGCTGTAGGGGATGTCCCAGTAGGGACGGAAGACCACATACTTCATGTCCGCCGCAAAGACGGGCGTCTGGAATCTGCGATAGCTCTTCCCGACGATCACGTCCATTTGCAGGATGCTCGCCTTGCGATCCGCTGTGGATTGGAATGCGAACAGTCGAAACTCCGGAATATTGACGATGATTGGCGGGGTATCGAAGGCCGGCAGCCATCGCCACCGCTCGAGCGTGAGCTCGATCTGCCGCACCCGCTGCGCGGGTGGTATGGCAAGCGCAGCGTAGGTCGTCTTGCCGAGCACGCCATCGGGGTTGAGGCCATGGCGGGTCTGAAACCTGGCGATGGCAGAGGCGAGAGCGGCGTCCACGACGAGATCCGATGACCCCGGCCCCGATGCCGCGGGCAGATCCCCGACAGCCGTGAGCAGGCGGCGCAAAGCGGGTGCGCCCGCGTAGGTGTCACCGAGCCGCACGGACTTCCTCGGGGCTGGAAGCACCGTCGGCCCGGTGCGCTGCGCGAGGCCGCGGTAGCGTCGCAGCGCGATCTCGAGCAACTTGTAATGATAGAATTGTGGCTCGACCGATTCGAGCACGCGTGCAACGCCTTCTGCGCCGGCCAGACGCTGCACTGCCGCGGCCAGATCGAAGGGCTGGCGCGGCGTGTCGAGCTGGAAACCGGCCTGCTGCGGCTCGATCCGCCCGAAATGCAGGTCGCTCACGAGCCTGAGCGCCGCGGCGGAGAGCTCCACGTCGGACCATGCGCGTCGAGCGGCGGCGTCGCGCGGCGGCGTCTCGGGCATTCCGGAGACCTGCGCGGTGGCCTGGGGCACATAGTCCTCGGGACGTAGCCCGTAGGTGTCCACTGCACGAAGCGCCGCCAGAAGCTCAACCGCCTGGGGTGTCGGACCGTCCTCGCCACTCCAGAGCGGACTGTCGGCGGAACGACTGTAGAGGCTTTGCAGAGCCTCCTGCAGGCCTCGTGGATCGCGCACGCAGCGAGCCCGGCCGCTCTGGGGCACCCGACCACGCGGACATTCGAAGGCATGCGTCTGGGCAACCGCGCTCGCGATCGCCGCGCGCACCGCGCTCAGATCCTCCTCTCGAGCGCAAGCATCTCCGAAGCCGACCAGAAGCGCGACAGCCGCGGCCGCCGTCGCGAATCGGGATGCTCGGCACGACTTTCTCATGGCGCGTGTCCTTGGAGATCTGGGGCTAACGTGACCGAATCGCTCATCGCGGGTAATCCGCATTATCTCGTCCACGGATACGTACATTTTCGCGGCGGTACGCACAAACCCCGATTCTTCGCTCGCGGTCTCGCGACTATCTTCCCTCGCGTGAAGCCATTTGCGCCGAAATCCCCAACTGCAAGCCGTCCCGCACTGTCGCACGGCACGGCATCGATCGATGCGCAGGCGCGCGAGGACCTCATTCGAGAGGCGGCATACTTTCGCGCACAGCGCCGCGGCTTCGAAGCCGGTCACGACCTCGAGGATTGGCTCGCCGCGGAGCGGGACTTCGATCAGTGGCTGGCCACGCGTGGTGCGCCACCCCGCTATGGCTGATGAGCGATCGAGCGCAAGCCTGGAACAGGGAGCATGTTCATGAGGCGCATCGCGGTTCTGACCAGCGGCGGAGATGCGCCGGGCATGAACGCCGCCATCCGCGCCGTGGTGCGTACCGGAGTGTCTCTCGGGCTTGAGGTACTGGGAGTCCAGCATGGCTACACCGGACTCATCGCCGGGGAATTCCGCCCACTGGGCGCACGCAATGTCGGTGGGATCATCGAGCGCGGCGGCACGGTCCTCGGAACCAGCCGCTGTGCGGCATTCCTCACCGACGCCGGGCAGCATCAAGCGGTGCTGCAGCTGCGCGAGCGCGATGTCTCCGGGCTCGTCGTGATCGGCGGCAATGGATCGCAGGCCGGCGCGTATGCCCTTGCGCGTCGCGGCGTGGCCGTTGTCGGAGTCGCATCGACCATCGACAACGACCTTCCGGGTTCGGATGTCACGATCGGCGCCACCACGGCGCTCGATATCGCGCTCGAGGCCATCGACCGACTGCGCGTGACGGCCTCCGCCCATGGACGCGTCTTCCTCGTGGAGCTGATGGGACGCAAGTGCGGCTACCTCACCCTGCTCGCAGGCCTCACCGGTGGCGCCGAGGCGATCGTGATTCCAGAGCTTCCGGAGAGCCCCGAGCAGATCGCGACCAGCATCCGCGAGGCGTACCAGCGCGGCAAGAGCCACGCGATCGTGGTGATCGCGGAGGGCTGCGAGAAAAACGCAGATGCGCTCGCGCACTACTTCGGCGAGCATGCCGAACGGCTCGGGTTCGAGCTGCGCGTGACGAAGCTCGGCCATGTTCAACGCGGCGGCGCGCCGTGCGCATTCGACCGATTGACGGCGACGCTGCTGGGTGCGGCGGCCGTCGAGCACCTGCAGGCCGGCCGCCATGGAGTGCTGCTCGGTATCATCGACGGAAAGGTCACTGCAAATTCGCTGTCGGACGTGCTCGGGCGCGAAAAGCCGCTCGACCCCAGCTTGATCCGCCTGGCTCGAACGCTCGCAGAATGATGCATCCAGGACGACCACGAGGAGAGTCGAACATGATACTCAAAGAGATCTGCACGCCCGATGTGGTGTGTTGCACGCCCGGGACGACGGCGCTCGCCGCGGCGCGGCTCATGCGCCAGCGCCACGTGGGCGACCTTGTGGTGGTCGAGGATCCCGATGGAGATCAATCGCCGCTCGGAATGGTCACGGATCGCGATCTTGTCGTCGAAGTGCTCGCGCAGGAGAAGGATGCGGCACAGGTCGCCGTGCGCGACATCATGCGCAAGCCCGTCGTGGTCGCCGGCAGCAACGAGGATTCGGCGCGAGCCGCAGAGCGCATGAAGCAGCACGGCGTCCGCCGCATCCCCGTCATGGACGATGGAAGAAAGCTCGCCGGAATCGTCTCGCTCGATGATCTGCTCGTGCAGCTCGCAACCGATGCGAATGCGCTCGTCGAGGTGGTCGCGCGCGAGCAGGGCCGCGAGCACCGCACGCGTCGTTGCTGATGGCGCCGATGGATCGCTTGTGCGGTTGCACCGACTCGGTCATCGTAAGCTCAGGATGTAGAGTGCGACTGCGTGCGTGTCCTCGGGAGTGAGCATCGGGCTCGGCATCGTCATGGGGATGGTCTGCATATCCCAGTGGGTCGTGGTGATGAAGTGCCGCAGGCTCTTCTCGGTCGTGCCCGGCCGGTGTGCGACATCGTAGAAAGTCGGCCCGGGCGCGTCGAGAATCGGCGGATATTCCTGGTTCTTCGCGACCACATGGCAGGCCGAGCAGATCAGGCGTGCAATGTGCTCGCCACGCCGGACTGCGGCCGACCGATGAGGCTCCGCGGCACCGGCCGACGCGCGCCCCATGAGAGGCGATAGCCATAGCACTCCGGCAAGCAGCGGCGCCACGAGAGCCGCAGGTGAGACGACGGCGCGAACTGGTAGCATGAACCCTCCCCGTAGCGTTTGAAGTGTCGAGCCTCACATCATACTCTTGCGAGCGGGCGACTCCTCGAAGATCCGCGCCTCATCGTCGTAGCTGAAGAGCTCGGCATATCGACCCCAATCGATCAGCGTACGCAGCGTCCGGTCGGCGTCCTCGGGGTTCAGGTGATCCTGCAGCTCGAGCTCGAAGCGCTCGCGCGGTGCGCGGTGCCCCTCACGCTCCTCGAGCACCTGGCGGATGTGAGCAGCGAGCGGCACGAAACGCAACAGGTGCTCCCTAAAGAGTCGCTTGCGCTCCTCCACCCCGCTGGTGGCAAAGACGTGCCCGGCAGCGGTGAGCTTGATGCTGGCCTCCTGCAGCTCGCCGAGCTCGAGAATATGCACGGCCGCGGCGACCGGCAGTAGATCGTTGGGCTCGAGCGCGAGCGTCCGCGCGATCTGAGCAAGCTCACCGCCACCCTCGTATGCGGACGATGCGAGCGCCTCGATGAACCCCCCGATGCGGTTGGTCGAGACGGCGGGAAGCGCTTGCCCGCGGCCCCGGACCTCACCGTGAGCACCGAGTGCCGCCGCCAGACGCGCCGTGAGAATCCCATAGATCTCGTCAACGACTGCGCGAAACCCGGGCTCGAGCCGGTCGCGCGGATGCCCCAGCGCGACCGGAACTTCCGCCGCGATATGCCCTGGATTCGAGCCGAGCACCAGGATGCGGTCGCACATCAGCACCGCCTCCTCGATGTTATGAGTGACCAAGAGCGCCGCCTTGGTTGGCATACGATGCTCGATCCACAGATCGATGAAATCGGTGCGCAACGTCTCTGCGGTGAGCACGTCGAGCGCCGAGAACGGCTCGTCCATCAAAAGGAGCGTCGGGTCGCTCACCAGCGCACGCGCAAAGCCCACGCGCTGGCGCATGCCGCCCGAGAGCTCCCGCGGGTACGCCGACTGAAAGCCATCGAGCCCGATCAAATCGATGGCGGAGAGCGCCCGGCGCCGCGCCTCCTCGAGCCTAAGGCCGAGAGCATCGAGCCCGAGCTCGACGTTGCGCTCCACGGTCAGCCACGGATACAGCGCAAAGCTCTGAAACACCATCGCGATGCCTTCCGCCGGACCTACGAGCGGCGCGCCGCGATACAGAACCCCGCCCGACGTGGGCCTCACGAGGCCCGCCGCGATGCGCAGGAGCGTGGACTTGCCCGAGCCTGAACGGCCGAGGAGCCCGACGATCTCGCCTTCCGACACCTTGAGATCCACGTCCACCAGTACGGGCAGTGGCTCCCCCGAGGGTTTTGCAAATGCTTTGCAGACCTTGAGCAGCTCGATGACGGGAACCGGCGCGTGAGCTGGCGCGAGCCGGTCGCCGTCAATCGAGGCGGGTTCGGCGCTCAGCGAAGGCATAAAGAGGACGCCAGAGGAGTCGATTCATGATGACGACGAGCGCAGACATCATGGCAATGCCGAGCGCGATGCGTGGATAGTCGCCCGCGGCCGTGTTTTGCGCGATGTAGGCGCCGAGCCCCGAGGCGCTGAGCGTCGTGGGCCCCCAGTTCACCGCCTCGGAGACGATGCTCGCGTTCCAGGCGCCGCCCGATGCGGTAATGGCACCGGTGACAAAGTACGGGAACACCCCTGGCAGCACCACCTCGCGCCACCAGCGCGCCGGGCGCACGCGCAGGCTCGCCGCCGCTTCACGCAGATCGCCGGGAAATGCGCTGGCCCCGGCAATCACGTTGAACAGAATGTACCACTGCGTGCCAAGGATCATGAGCGGGCTCAACCAGATCCTGGGCGCCAGGGCAAATCGAACGATCAGAAACACGGCGACCGGGAAGAAGAGGTTCGCGGGAAAGGCGGCGAGGAACTGGGCGATGGGCTGTACGATCGCGGTGAGCTTCGGGCGCAGCCCGATGGCCACTCCGATGGGAACCCAGACGATCGAGGCAAGCGCCACCAGCACGATTACCCGCAGCAGCGTGAGGGCACCGTCCCCCCCGGCGATCATCCAGTCATCCCACGAAAGCGATGCCCGAGCGGAGCGAAGCAGGATCCAGCTGCCATATGCGAGGCACACGAACACGAATCCGAGCCACGCGATATCAAGGGCGCGACTCGAGGCGGACCCAAGCGGCGCGGAATGAAGCCGTCGCGGCAAGCGCAAGCGCAGCCGCGCGGCGCGCGCCAATCCCGCGGTCCAGACATCACCGCACTGGCTCAGCCACGGCGAGCTTCGAAAGAGCGCGATGACCCAGCTTCGGGGAACGGCCTGTCCCGCGGTCTGCTCGAAGCGAAACTTGTCGGCCCACGCGACGATGGGCCGAAAGAGCAGCTGATCGTACAGCACGATGGCAATCGTCATCGCGAGGATGGCCCACCACACGGCACGCAGATCACGCTGCTGGATCGCGCGCGCGACATACGCCCCAACGCCCGGCAGTGCGATCTGGAAGTCGCCCACCGTGATCGCCTCTGAGGCCACGACGAAGAACCAGCCCCCCGACATCGACATCATCGTATTCCAAACGAGTCCCGGCATGGCGAATGGGACTTCCAGGCGCCAGAAGCGCTGCCAGCCCGAGCTTCTGAAGGTGCGACTGGCCTCATCCAGATCGGTCGGGACCATGCGCAGGGACTGATAGAAGCTGAAGGCCATGTTCCAAGCCTGGCTCGTGAAGATTGCAAAGATGGCGGCGAGCTCCGGTCCGAGCTCGCGGCCAGGGAACAGCGAGACGAAGAAAATGACCGTGAAGGAGAGATACCCGAGTACCGGCACCGATTGCAGCACGTCGAGCAGCGGTATCAGGACCATCTCGGCTCTGCGGCTCTTGGCCGCAAGCGTTGCGTAGGTGAAGGTGAAAACAAACGAAGCCGCCAGGGCCGCAAGCATCCGCAAAATCGTGCGCAGCGTGTACAGCGGCAGCACCGCGGGCGAAAGCGAGATGCGCGCCGGATGGGCCGGCGTGAACGGTACGAGCATCTGACCGATGCCCATTCCGACCAGGATCACGATTCCGAGGATCAGGATCAGCGCAGCAAGATTGCGCCAGCCGCCGCGGCTCGGATGTGACAGCAGCCCTGCGCCAAGTGCCGGCGCGCCAAGACGCATGCTTTCTCCTGTTTCTGCTTGGACTCTAGCGTGCTTGCGACGCGTGCACGCATACGTAGATTCGCGAATGGTACCGGGAGCCTCGCGCGCTCAAACTCTGCGCCGTATCATCCGCCGCCCCGAGCGGCGCAGCATCAGAAGGAGGATTGCCATGACACTCGTTCGCTGGGATCCGTTCAGTGATTTCGATACGCTCTTCAATCGCGTGATGCCGCGCTCGTTCTCGTCTTTTCCGCGCATCGCCCTCGGCGACGACGGGGAGACGACGCTCGAGTGGTCTCCGTCCACCGATATCAGCGAGACGGACAAGGAGTACCTCGTTCGTGCCGCGCTACCCGCGGTGAAGAAGGAAGATGTCAAGGTGACCATCGACAACGGAATGTTGAAGATCGAGGGCGAGCGCAAGCAGAAGAAGGAGGACAAGACCGAGAAGTTTCACCGGGTGGAAAGCTACTATGGCTCGTTCGTCCGGCAATTCTCACTGCCCGAGAATGTGGAGGAGACCGGGATACACTGCGACACGCAGGAAGGTGTCCTGACCGTTCACATCCCGAAGAAGACGGTCGAGAAGCCGAAGCAGATCGAGATCAAGGTACAGTAGTCACTGCCAGGCGGCTGTATGGCCGCACCGGTGCGGCGGTTGCGCTGCGGAGCGCAACCGCCCTCTTCGGGCGCGCCGCCCCACACGCAGGATTTCACACATGAATCACGACGCCGAACGCCTTCTGGAGGATCTGCGCAAGGTCATCGGGGAGCTCGAGGGGCTCCTGGCCCAGCCCGCGGAGCATCTCGAGAAGGCCGCTGCCGATGTCGAGCAGACGCTGCGCGGGCTGCGTCATCGAATGAACGATCTGCAATCCGAGCTTCACCGCCGCGTGGGGCACGTCGTGCAC
Organism: Steroidobacteraceae bacterium; assembly: GCA_035524075.1. Taxonomy (GTDB): domain Bacteria; phylum Pseudomonadota; class Gammaproteobacteria; order Steroidobacterales; family Steroidobacteraceae; genus JASHUC01. The sequence goes on from DATKPP010000070.1 coordinate 41,133, forward strand.
GCAGCGAATCGGTCAGTCCGGGAGAGCCCGTGGACCACCGTCGCAATCGCTGCCGCGGCGACCTTCCTCCTGGGCATCGCGCTCGGCTCCCGGCCGCGCTCCGAGCACGGCGAAGGCTCGGAGTGATCCTAGTTCTTCGCGCCCTGCGCTGAGGGGGATGCAGCGGCTTGCGCCTGGGATTCGTGGCTGGTCGGCGTCTGCTCCTCGCCATACAACAACGTCGAGCCGGGACCTCCCGCATCACTGAACGAGCCATACCCGCCGATGGGATTGAGGTCTCCGACCGCGTCGCTTCCCTCCGCGTGCGAGCCGCCCATCTCGTAGCTTCCCGTGCCGAAATAGCGCGGGCCGGCAGCCGGCGGAAAGAGATCCGCTGCGTGCGTCGTCGGGCGCGGCACATCTGCGGTTTTCACCGAACCATCGTCCAGCTCGGATGGTAGCGTCGCACGATCGCCATCGTTCTGTTGAGCGCTCATACACTGACTCCTTTGCCATGTCCGATCGGAAGCCACCTTAAAACCCTGCGTCACGCCCGAATATCCGTACTTGCCACACGGACCCCGGGCGGGCTTGCTCGCCGATGCTCGAACCTGCTCAGAACACGTATCGACCGCTGCGCGCCGCGCTGCGATCGGTGCGATGCGCCGATGCCCGAACCACGGGTGTCTGAAATCCCGGTGGCTTCGCAATCAGTACGTCGCAGCGCAGTGCATCGAGCAACCGCTCCGCCGTATGCCCGATGAAGAGCCGCTTGACGAGCGAGCGCGAAACGGCACCCATCGTCACGATGCCCGCACGCTCAGTGCGAATGAGGGCTGGCAGGCGCTCGGCCGCCTTTCCGTCCTCGATCCGCACACGAGCGCGCCCCACCTTGTGTCGGCGCGCAACCTCGCGGACGCGGGACTCGACGTTGCGCCAGTAGGCGCTCCGCACCTCGGTTTGCTCCGTCCGTGAGATATTCTGCAGGTCCGGTTGATCGCGGATGATCTGCTCCCAAGACGTGCGTGCATGGACCAGGACCAGCTCCGCCGACAGTGCGTCCGCGGCCGATCTCGCCGCCTGGATGATCGCATCGTCCAGGCTCGCAGGCTTCGCATGAGCGTGCGTCGGGTCCAATGCGGCAATGACGCGCGAGCCTGCGTAGGGCCGCGAGCTCTTGATGAGCAGCAGCGCACACGGACAGGTCTCGATGAGCTTGAAATCCGTCTGTGTGAGCATGGCGCGGAGCACCCGCCCCTTGCGTCTCGACCGGACGATCAGCAGATCTGGCTCGTGCCTCAAGACCTGCCTCACGATACCCTCGTGGACGGGCGAATCCCACCGCACGCTGGTTCGGACCCGGAGCCCTCTGCGGCGCAGCAATTCGGCGTTGTGCTCGAGCTGGTCATGGAAGCGCTCGACAACCTCCTGGATGTCGAGCTGGGCACCTCGCGATGCGAACCCGCCCGGCCGGGCGATGTCGGCATCGTAGACGCAGCTGAAGACCTCGAGCTCCGCACCCATCGCCGCGCAAAGCTGCGCGACCTTGTCGGCGATGCCTCCCACGAGGTCGGCCGGGGTTGCAACTGCCCACATCACGCGCTTGGCACTCATTGGCTTCTCCCTTTAGCGCACGCGCGCTTACCCCCTCCGAGGGAGCTGCAGCAAGCTTAGCCAGGCATGCGAGCCGAGCGCAGTAAGGGGAAACACCGACCTGCGATGCGCGGCAGCGCATCACTCCGGCGAGCGCCCATCAGCAAATCATTGCGGTGCAGCGGCTCTTTTGCCGCTATCGCGCGAGCTGGCGACGGATGCGCTGCAGGTCCCGGCGCTGCTTGCCGTCCAGCTTCGGATAGGCCATCCGCAGCGACCGCAACGTGTCGTGAATGATGCTCGAGATGATGAGCCGGGAGTTCCTCTTGTCATCCGCCGGCACCACGTACCACGGGCAGTCCGCAGTGCTCGTCGCACTCAATGCCTCTTCGTAGGCTTGCATGTAGCGGTTCCAGAAGCGCCGCTCCTCAACGTCGGCCAGGCTGAATTTCCAGTTCTTGCACGGGTCGTCGATGCGCTCGAGGAGCCGCTTGCGCTGCTCGGCCCGCGAGAGGTGCAGGAAGAACTTCACGATGCGCGTTCCGTTGGCGTGCAGGTGCGCCTCGAGGTTCGCGATCGAGCGGTACCGGTTGAACCACAAGCTTGCCGAATCGGGGGAGACCTGCGGCAGGCGCTCTCCCTGCAGAATCTGCGGATGAACCCGGACGATGAGCACCTCCTCGTAATAGGAGCGGTTGAAAATGCCGATGTGGCCGCGCTCGGGCAGCGAGCGCGTGGCACGCCACAGAAAGTCGTGCTCGAGCTCCTCGGCGCTCGGATGCTTGAAGGAGAACACCTGGCAACCCTGCGGATTGACCCCCGACATGACATGTTTGATCGCACCGTCCTTCCCGGCGGTATCCATCGCCTGGAAGATGACGAGCAGTGCGTGGCGATTGCAGGCATACAGGAGGTCCTGCAGCTCGCTCAGCTCCTGGACGTGAGCCTCGAGAAGCCTCTGGTAGCTCCTCTTCGACCGGTACACCGGCGCGATGCGCGTCGGCCATCTGCGCAGCTCCACCTTCTCGAGCGGTGGCACGCGAAAATCACTGGAACGGATTCTGTGTGTCAAGTTCACCCCCCCCCAGCTTGCGGCTTCTGCGTATTTGCAGCGCCCGCGCCGCCGCACACGATGATAAGTGTAGTTGCATCCTTGCCGTAAGGACTCCCGTATGTACAAGCGCATTCTCGTGGCGGTCGATGGGAGCGAGCCCTCGCGCCGGGCACTCGCTGAAGCCATTCGCCTCGGCGGAGAGCTTTCCGCCTGCCTGCTTCTGGTGAATGTCATCAACAAGTCCCCGTGGATTTCCCCGGAGATCGATCAAACGACTTTGCAACACCTGATTGACGATCTGCGCGGGACAGGCGAGTCGATCCTGCACGAGGCCAAGACCGCCGCTCGCGGCGCCGGGGTCGAGGTAGACGCGCGCCTGATCGAGGCGCTCGGGGCGGAGGCTGGTGAATGCGTCATTCAGCAGGCTGCATCCTGGCCCGCCGATCTCATCGTTTGCGGCACCCACGGGCGCCGCGGCCTGCGCAGGCTGCTCATGGGAAGCGACGCCGAGTACATCGTCCGGCATAGTGCAGTGCCGGTGTTGCTGGTTCCTGCGTCCGCCTCGCCTGCCCGAACCGAAGGCTCGACATGATCAGCTCGCGAAAGACCAGGTGGTACGTGCTTCTGATGCTCGCGGGTGCACTCGCGCTTGGCACGAGCCCCCCGGTGCTCGCCCAGAGGGCGGGCGGCGGGTAACTGGTACTGCTGGCGCGGCGGGCACTGGGTCGTGTGGCCGGCGCCGATCGGCCTCTTCATCCCGTTTCTGCCACCCTTTTACACGACCTTCTGGTGGTACGGCGTGCCCTACTACTACGCGAACGACACGTACTACTGGTGGGACGACACTGCGGGGGAATACCAGATCGTGGCACCGCCCGAAGGAATCGAATCCGCAACCCCAGGGCAGGCTCCGACGAGCGATCGACTGTTCGTATATCCGAAGAACGGACAGCCCTCCGAGCAGCAGACCAAGGATTTGTATGAGTGTCATCGGTGGGCTGTTCAGCAGAGCGGCTTCGATCCCACCGTGCCGGGCGCAACCGGCGATGCCAGTCACCCCAACCCGCGCGAGCGCGGCGACTACCTCCGCGCAGAGGTGAGCTGCCTGGAGGGACGCGGCTACTCCGTGCGCTGATCCCGTTTTATGTACATGTACGTATTCAGTCCTTGCACATCGAGCGGCAGGATGAATGCATGATGCGCAGCGATATCGAAATCAAGCGGGACATCGAGGCGGAACTCAAGTGGAGCCCTGAGGTGGACGAGACGGATGTCGCCGTCCAGGTCACCGATGGTGTCGCCGCGCTTACGGGCTATTTACCGAACGGCTTTCAAAGACACCAGGCCGAGACCGCCGCCAAGCGAGTGGCCGGCGTACGCGCAGTCGCCAACGATATCGTTGTCCGCCTGCCCGCGGGGCTTGCCACGACCGATCCGCAGGTCGCTCGCGAGGTGGTCGCCGCTCTGCAGCGAGATCTACCCTCGGTCTGCGATCGGCTGACAGCGCTCGTCGATCGCGGGTACCTCACCCTCGAGGGCACGCTCGAATGGCAATACCAGCGCGACGATGCCGAGGCCACGGTGCGACGTGTTCGAGGTGTAGTCGGCGTGCGCAACTCGATCGTCCGGCAGCCCACCCTGTCCCCGAGCGACGTCAAACGCAAGATCGAGGATGCGTTCCGGCGCAGCGCGGCGCTCGATGTACAGCGGATCACGGTCGAGGCTGAGGGGTCCGAGGTGATCCTGCGCGGCAAGGTGCGCTCCTGGTCGGAGCGCGGCGAGGCGGAGCAGGCGGCCTGGTCGGCGCCCGGCGTCGTGAACGTGCGGAACGAGCTCATCGTGGGTCTCTGATATGGGCAGCGTCGCAAGGAAACAAACGTGTACAAAAATATTCTAGTGCCGATCGATGGCAGCAATACCGCGCAGCGCGGGCTCAACGAGGCCGTGGGTCTCGCGAAGACTCTCGGAAGCAGAATCCGCCTGGTCCACGCGATCAACGACGCGGAGCTCATTTCCCCGTATGCATCGGGAACGAATTACGAAGACCTCTTCGACCAGGTGGAGCGTCACGGCACTGCGCTCCTGCAGGAGGCGGAGGCTGCGGTCCGCGCTGCGGGCGTCGCGGTCGACACGAAGCTCCTCGAAGCCAACGGGGTCGTGGTCGGTGAGCAGGTCCTGCAGGCCGCGGCAAACTGGGCAGCCGACCTGATCGTGTGCGGCACTCACGGCAGGCGCGGACTTCGACGCATCGTGATGGGCAGCGATGCCGAATATATCGTGCGCCAGAGTCCGGTTCCGGTGCTGCTGGTACGCGCCGGCGACGGGGCTGTCTGAGCCTCCACCTTCACCGCGCTTTGGCTCAACCTCCAGCGCCGGCTCAAGCACGCTCTTTGCGGGGCTGCTGCGCCACAATGGCGGCCGCGCCCATCAGGGCGGTCGCCAGCTGCACCAGTAGATCGTCGACCGAAATCAGGCCGATCGGGGCACCGTCGGCGGCCGTCACCGGCGCCCGGCGCACGCCGCGGGCTCGTAGATGCGCAATCGCGGCCTCTATCGGGTCGCCCCCGTCGAGCACGAGAGGATTGGGTGTCATCGTCTCGCCCGCACTCAAGCTGGATAGGTCCGCAGTGCGCTCGAGCTGCAGCCGCACAATGTCGCGGTCGGTAATGATTCCGGCCACTCGTGCATGCAAGGTGCCTCCCCTCATCACGACGACCGCACCCACATGCTCATCACGCATGAGCTGCGCCACCTCGGAAAGCGGCGCGCCGGCAGACACGGTCACCACGCGACGCGTACACAAGTCTCCGACGTTCATTGAGCTTGCTCCTTCGGACCGAGGGCTCATTTCGTCATTGCCTGCCATTTGAAGCAATGCGTACCAATGCGGATGGTCATCACAAGATCTGCGCAGTATTCATGACACAAGCGCCAACATGGGCACAGGAGCCTCATATGAGAGTAGAGGATGTCTTCAGCCGGGACGTGCGCCTCGTTGGCCCGAATCAGGCGCTCGTCGAGGCCGCGCGCGACATGCTCGCCTTTCATGTCGGCGCACTTGTGGTCGTCGACCCGCGCGACAATAGACGCCGGCCCGTCGGGATTCTCACGGATCGGGACATCGTCCGGGGACAGCTGAACCTGGGTGCAGACCTATTTTGCCTGACCGTCGGGGACGTCATGACCCCGGAGCCTCTCACGTTGACCGCCGACATCGATATCATCACTGCGATCGAGGCGCTCAATGCGAAGGCGGTACGCCGCGCGCCGGTGGTGGATCGCTCCGGGGCCGTGATCGGCATCGTTACGCTCGATGATCTGCTTCCCGAGCTGGCGGAGGAGCTGCGATCGCTTGCCAGCCTCATGGGCGGGCAGGCGCGGCAGGAGCATCGCGCGCGCAGCTGAGCGTCGAATCAAGCGGCCGTAACGTTAGGCTCGGGCTGCAGATCGAGCCGCAGATCGCACACGCCCTCGTGCGAATGCTCGATGTGAAAGCCCGATGCGGCGGCAAGCCTCAGCATCGGTGCGTTCCCGGCGAGCGCTCGGCCCGTCAGGAAGCGCGTGTGCCGCGAACGGCAATAGCGGATGAGCTTGTCCAGAAGCAGTCCTCCGAGGCCGCGAGCCTTGAGGTCGGAGCGCACCAGGAGTGCAAACTCGGCCTCGAGATTCTCGGGATCCGCGCTAGCTCGGGCGACTCCGAGTGTCTCCTCCGCTCCATCCGCGCCTGGCGCGACGGCGATGAATGCCATCTCACGCTCGTAGTCGATCTGCGTGAAATGAGCCAGCTCTCGCTCGGGCACGCCACGCATCGCGGCAAAGAACCTCATGTGCAGATCTTCCGGCGTGATGCGCTCGAGAAACCTCCGGTGCTGAGCGGAGTCCTCGGGGCGGATGGGGCGCACGCAGATCCTCTGTCCACGCCACTCGAGCGACTCTTCCAGCTCGCCTGGGTAGGGTCGGATCGCGAAGCGCTCGGTTCCCGCAAGCGTCGTCGGCTGGATGCGGATGCGAGCATCCAGGGCGAGCACGCCGCGCGAATCGGCAAGCAGGGGGTTGATGTCGAGCTCGACGACCTCCGGCAGATCGGCCACCAGCTGTGAAAGCCTGACGAGCGTGCGTTCGAGCGCGGCCAGGTCGGCCGCAGGACAATCGCGGTATCCGCGGAGCACTTGATAGATGCGGGTTCTGGAGATGAGCTCGCGCGCCAGCGTGGCGTTCAGGGGTGGCAGAGCGAGAGCGCGGTCCGCGATCACCTCGACCGCAGTTCCGCCCTGGCCAAATACCATCGTCGGGCCGAAGGTCGGATCGACCGCCATGCCTGCGATGAGCTCGTGCGCTCCACTGCGGCGGATCATCCTCTGCACGGTGAAGCCCTCGATGCGCGCCTCGGGCACGCGCGCGCGACAGCGCGTGAGCATGTTGTCCGCCGCCTTTTGAAGGTCATCCGGCGTCTCGATGTCGAGCGCGACGCCCCCCACGTCGGACTTGTGCGAGATGTCGGGGGACAGGATCTTGAGCGCCAGCGGATAGCCGATCGCCTCGCCCACCGCGCCAACATCGGTGATGCTTCGGGCAATCCGAGTCTCGACGACTGGAACGCCATAGCTGCCTAGCACCTCCTTGGCCTCGGGCTCGGTCAGAATGCAGCGGCCTTCCTCGAGCGCTCGGTCCAGAATTACGCGGGCACCCTGCGCGAGGCGCTCGAGGTCCCTGGGGCTCGAAGCCGGAGCCTCGAGGAGCACCTGCTGGCTCTCGTGATAGCGCGCGACGTGCAGGAAGGCACCGACGGCCTCCTCGGGGGTGTGGTAAACCGGCACGTCCGGGGATGCGCCCCCCACATCGGCCGTGTCCTCCGCTCCCATCCAACACACCAAGCTGGGCCGGGAGGCCTGCGACAGCGCGGGCAGGCAGGCGGCGGCCACTTCCGCGACCGAGGCGACTGCGGTCGGCGCGTGGATCACGAGCACGGCGTCAACGCCAGGGTCCTCGAGCAGCGGACCGAGGGTTGCGAGATACCGCTCGGGGCGCGCGTCTCCTCCGATATCGAGCGGATTGCCGCGCGACCACGAGGGCGGCAACACGGAATTCAGCGCCTGCAGGGTCGCGGGCTGCAGCTCGGCGAGCTGCCCGCTCTGGCGGGTCAGGGCGTCGGTCGCCATCACGCCCGGGCCTCCGCCGTTGCCGAGGATGGCCAGCCGTGGCCCCCTGTAGGACTTCATGCGGGCGAGGATCTCCGCTGCATCGAACAGCTCGAGCGTCGTGTCCACTCTCAAGGTGCCCGCGCGCCGCAGCGCCGCCTCGTACACCGCATCCGAGCCGGCGAGCGCTCCGCTGTGGGAATGCGCGGCACGCGCGGAGGCGTCCGTCCGCCCCGACTTGACCACGATTACCGGCTTCGCCCGCGCTGCAGTACGCGCCGCGGACATGAACTTGCGGGCGTTTGTGATCGACTCGATATAGAGCAGGATCGCCCTGGTCTCGGGCTCCCGGGCGAGATAGTCGAGCAGGTCGCCGAAATCCACATCGGCGGCATTGCCGAGGGAGATGAAGTGAGAGAATCCGATCTGCTTCGAATGCGCCCAGTCGAGCATGGCCGTCGTCAGCGCGCCCGACTGAGCGATGAACGCCAGATTTCCCGCCCTTGCGCCCAGGTGCGCAAAGCTTGCGTTGAGCCCGATCCCGGGGACCAGCAGCCCGATGCAGTTGGGGCCGAGGATGCGCAGGGTGAAAGGCTCGGCCGCCTGGAGCATGGCGCTCGCAATCGTCTCGCCGTGCATCCTCTGCTCGAGGCCGCCGCTCACGACGATGGCTGCGCGGGTGCCTCGCGTGCCGAGCTCCGAGATCAGCCCCGGAACCGTGGCCGCGGGCGTGCAGATGACCGCCAGATCGGGCGTCTGCGGCAAGTCCGCCACGCTCGCGTAGGCCCGCCCGCCCGCAACCCTCGCGTGACGCGGATTGACCGGCCAGACCGGGCCGCTGAACCCGCCGCTCGACAGGTTGCGCATGACGGTCGCACCTACGCTGTGCGGGCGATCGGAGGCGCCGATCAGCGCAATGGATCGAGGCTTGAAGAGGTACTCGAGGTTGCGACGGCTCATGCCGGCGCTAATCTACTGGCGCCAACCGGGTCCTGAATGCGTACATCTGCGTACTCGGGGACCCCAGCCTGGGCCGCTCGGGGTCCTCGGTCGTCCCTTATGTAGTTTCGGAACATACCTAGGGACGCGGTCGCCCTTGCTGTGAATAATGGCCCGGACTTGCTACGGTAGCGAAATGATCCCCTGCCTAGATCGACCGGAATCACCCACCACTTGCGCCCCCGCCATGGCTCGTGACGAGGACTCAGACACTCCCAAGCGCTCCGGTGCCCTGCACGGCCGCATGATGCAGGTGTCCCGTCTCGCCACGATCGGCGAGATGGCGGCTGGGGTGGCGCACGAGCTGAACCAACCCCTCACCGCCATTGCGAATTATGCCCAGGCGTGCGAGCGGCTGCTGGGCAGGCCCGATGCGGATGTCGCGGACCTGCGCACCGCGCTGCGGGAGATTGCAGCACAGGCCGTCCGCGCCGGCGACATCATCCGTCGCCTGCGTGCTCTGGCGCGCAGCCACGAGATCGAGCGCACCATCGCCGACATCAACTCCGTCATCCACGAGATCGCGGAGCTGATGCAGACGGATGCTCGGGTGCACGATGTGCGACTGCGCCTCGATCTGGCGGAGGGGCTACCGAATGTCTCGGTGGATCGTGTCCAGATCCAGCACGTCATCTTGAATCTGGTACGCAACGCTCTCGAGGCGCTCAGCACGAGCAGCTCCCCCGTGCGCGAGGTGCTCATTCGCTCCCGCCACATCGAGCACCAGGTCGAGGTCACCGTGTGCGACAGCGGTCCGGGCCTTCGCACGGATGTGCTCCAGCGAATGTTCGACCCGTTCTTCTCCACCAAGGAAAGCGGCACGGGACTGGGACTCCCCATCAGCAATACCGTCGTGCGGGCCCATGATGGGACACTGGGCTATCGGCCCAACGACCCCGCGGGCGCCTGCTTCTATTTCCGTCTCCCGGTCGAACCGGCGGAGTGACACTCGCATGAAAGACTCGATGCCGACGGTGTTCGTCGTCGACGACGACGAGGCGGTACGCAACTCGCTGCGCTTTCTTCTGAAATCCGTGGGTTTGCAGACCCAGGCGCTGGCGTCCGCCACCGAGTTCCTCCAGATCTATCAGCCGAGTCAGGCGGGTTGTCTGGTGCTCGACGTGCGCATGCCGGCAATGAGCGGTCTGGAGCTGCAGCAGCAGTTGAACCTGCGCGGTGCGACCATCCCCGTGATCTTCATCACCGGACACGGCGACATTCCCATGGCCGTCGAGGCGATGCAGCACGGCGCCTTCGACTTTCTCCAGAAGCCATTCCGCGATCAGGACCTGATCGATCGCATCCAGCGGGCACTTGCCAAGGACGGCAAGATGCGCGCATCGCTCAAGCAGCACGAACGCATCAAGCGCCGGCTGGATTCCTTGACGCCGCGCGAGCGGGAAGTGCTCACGCTCATGATCAAAGGCATGCCGAACAAGGTCATGGCAGCCGAGCTCGGAGTGAGCCAGCGCACGGTCGAGATTCATCGGGCGCGCGTCATGGAAAAAAGCGGCGCCGGCTCGCTGGCGCAGCTCGTCCGCATGGTGATGGACGTCGAGCCGGAAAGCGCAGAGAATCAAGACGGCCCCGCTGTAGCCTGACGAGCTAGCAGGAACCCCACGAAGCATCCCCAGCTGCGCTTACGCGGCATCGGCTACATGCTGGCCGGTGTACTCATCTTCTCGATCATGGACGCGCTCCTGAAGGAGCTGTCAACGCGCTACGGTGCGTTCCAGGTCTCCTTCATCCGCTCCCTCTCCTCCCTCACCTTCATGGTCCCGATACTCGCCTGGGGAGGCGCATGGCGGGAACTGAAGGTCACGCAGTGGTCCTGGTTGCTCGTGCGAGGAGTGCTGGGCATCACGATGCTCGCGAGCTTCGTGTACGGCGTGCGCACCCTCACGCTGTCCCAGACCTATTCGCTCTATCTCACGGCGCCGCTGCTGATGACCGCCCTGTCCATCCCGATCTTCAAGGAGCGGGTTCGGGCTCGGCGCTGGGTGGCCATCCTCGCCGGTCTTTGTGGCGTGCTGCTGATCCTGAGGCCCTGGGAGGAACCCGCGTACGAGGTCCTGCCCTCCGTGGCGGTTCTGCTCGCGACACTTTGCTACTCGCTGAGTGCCCTCACCGTGCGCTCTCTCAGCCGCACGCAAACGCGGATTGCCCTGGTGTTCTGGTATCTCCTGCTGATCGGCGTCGGCTCGGCGGTTCTCGCAACGCGTGATTGGATGCCGCTGCAGCGCAGTGACTGGTGGTTGTTCGCAGGCGTGGGCCTTACCGGCACCCTGGGTCAACTCTGGATCACGGCAGCCTTCAGCTACGCACCACCGGCGGTCGTCGGTCCCTTCGAGTACACCGCACTGCTCTGGGCATTTGCGATCGATCGGCTGGTGTGGTCCACTTTGCCGTCCGCTCATCTGATCCTCGGCGCGCTGGTCGTCATCGGCGCGGGGACCTTCATCATCGAGGATGAGCGCCGCATGGCCGTGGACACACCACCCTGAGGCGCTCAGGCTTCGGGCTCAGTTGGGGAGACACCGTGAACAGGCATTCGCTCACGCGGCGTGAATTCGGTGCGTCCTGCGCGGCGCTCGGGTTGTCGCTCAGCGCCCTGGGTGCCGAATCGACGAGCGCAAGGCGAACCGTGAGGCTCCCAAGCGGCACCCTCGTCCCGGCGATCGGCCAGGGCGCCTGGCATCTGGGGCAGGGACGGCATCCGGTTGCCGTTGAGGAGGAGGCCATGCGCACGGGCCTCTCGCTGGGCATGACGCTGATCGACACCTCTGGAAACTACGGCAGCGGCCGCTCCGAGCAATTCCTGAGTCACGTGATCGCAGGTCAGCGCAACCGCATATTCCTGGTCTCCAAGGTCGAGGCCGATGAGGTGTCCGCGGATGGCATCGGCCGCGCTTGCGATGCGAGCCTCACTCGCCTGGGCACCGACTATCTCGACCTTTATTTGCTGCATGCGCCGGTGGACAGCTCGCTCTTTGCAGGCGTCGTAGCCGCGTTCGAGCAGCTGCGCGGCGCAGGCAAGATTCGCGCGTGGGGTGTCTCCAACTTCGACACCGGCCAGATGCAGGACCTCTGGGGTGTTCCCGATGGCGCTCGCTGCGCTACCAATCAGGTTCCCTACAGCCTCCACAACCGGCGCATCGAGCGTGACCTTCTGCCGTGGTGCACCCGGCATGGGATGCCGGTGATGGCGTATTCGCCCCTCGGCGGGGACCGCAATCTCGTGGTCGGCGACCCGACGCTCGCGCAGATTGCCGGCGCGCATGCCTGCTCGCCGGCTGCGGTTGCCCTCGCCTGGGTCATCCGCAGCGGTCGCGTCATTGCCATCCCGGAATCCGGCTCACCGGCACACACTCGGGAAAATGCCGGCGCATTTTCGGTGGCCCTCACGGCGCGCGACTTGCAGGTGCTGGCTGCGACGTATCCGGGACCTAACGCTCTTGCGGCGCCCCACAACGCATTCTGACCCAGCGCGTGTGCACGTCGATGTAGGTCTCCTCGTAGATCCGGCTGACGACCTCCTCGGAGGGAAAACCGTTGACGAACTCGGGCGAGGAACCCTGTAGAGCGATCTGCGCCGCCTTGACCAGGTGGTGCAACAGGTAACGGGGATCCTCATCGCCGACGGAAATGCGCACCGTGCTCGGCGAGATCCCGGCCTCGGCGAGCGCCGCCTCGGACAGCTCCGAATGGCTGGTGAGCGCGGGGCAAAGGACCTGCGTGTGGACCTGGCCCAAGCTCACCTGCAATCCGAACGCGGGCTCGAGATTGTCGAACATCCGCTTGAGCGTGGACGCATCGAGCGCTCTTCCCCGGCCGCCACGCCCCTCGAAGTCGATCGTGAAGAGCGGCGCGGGAAGCCCGAGCGTCATCAGGCGCTTGCGCAAGGGAGCGTTCGGGTGAGTCTCGATCGCACCGCACCGAACATTGATCATCGGGTGTCGCTCGAGAGCTCTGGCGAGCACCAGGGTGTTGATGCATTTTGCCAGCATCCTGAGCTCCAGCGTCGGCATGCCGCTCAGAACCTCGAATGCCTTGTCGGAATCGAGGAACGCCCCTTTGACGTAGTACACGTTCCAGAACAGCGTGTCGTCCCATGAATAATCGCGCTCGCGTCCGTCGTGTCCGCGCGCACGCACCGAGCTGCCTTTGGGCAGGAACATGCGCTCGCTGCGCGCGATCACCACACCCGCAGTGGTGTTTCCCGAGCCCGTGAGATCCTTCGTGTAGGAGTGAATCACGAAATCCGGCCGCTCGACCGGGTCGCGGTAGCGCAGCGTCGGCTGCAGAAAAGGCGTGCCGATGGTGGCATCGCAGATCACCGTGAGGCCGCGAGCGTGCGCCGCGCGGCAGATCCCGGGCACGTCGAGCACGTACCCGTGCGGATTGCACGGCGACTCGATGTACACGAAGATCTGCCGGCCCTTCTCGATGCGGTCGGCGTGACGCGCCTGCACGTTTGCAATGGCGCGCTCGAAATCCTCCTGCGCCTCGCCGTCGAAGAACTCGACCGCCACGTCCAGATTGCTCTTCTTGCCGTACCAGTCCTGCAGCAGCTGGTGTGTCCCGCCGTAGACGTTGCGACTCGCCACGACGATGTCGCGGGCGCCGACCAGATGCGCGAGCACCGCATCGATCGCGGCCATCCCTGAATTGAAGTTCCAGGCGAGATAGTGCGCGGCATCCGGTCCAGCCTCGAGGTCCACGATGTGATTGGCGAGGCATATGGAGGTCGGATTCAGCATGCGAGAGTAGATCTCGTGGAGGAATTCCTTCCCTTTGAAGGCATCCTCGATCCACTCCGTGCAGGCGTAGATGTACGTCGCGGTGCGAGTGATGACCGGCGTCGAGCTGAAGATCGCGGTCACGTTGTCGAAGATCGGATACGGTCCCTTCGCGGTCGCGACGCTGCTGTCATCGACCAGCGTTTGATAGGTTGCGCGCAGAGGGTTCTGCAGCGTATCGAGCACCTTCGCAAGCTGAAAGCACGCAAAGCGCTTGGCATTGAACCAGGAGATCCGATCGCCGCGATCGAGCGACGCGAGCGTGCGGGTGGTGAGCTCCCACAGCTCGTGAGCGCGTGCGTTCGCGCCGTAGATATCACGCACGAGCTGCCCGAGGGCTCGGCCGTGGGGGGACTCTGGATCGACGCCGAAATGCTGCAGCTGCTCCTGCACCAGCTCCTGCGTGCCGTGCGCTGCGCTCGTGTGGCGCAGCGGACTCAGCTCGGCGATGACACTCTTGCGTGGTGTATCGGTCATGCTTTCCGAAGGCTCAGCCCGCGGCGCTCGCTCGCCAGCCTCCGGGCGCGTACGACCTGCGCACCACCTCCGTGTACGGAGACGGACTCACGATCGCACGGATCTCGCTCTGGATGTGCGGCTCGACGGTAGGCTTGGTGGTGCCCCCGCCCGGCTCGCCCCAGATGAGCGTCACCTCGGTCCCCGGCTCGGCATATTCGGGCTCGAGCACCGCAAGCGTGAGCATCTTGCCCTCGTTCGAGCTGTAGCCGATCCAGGTTGAGACCCCGGCGGTCCTGCCCCCGGAGGAGATCACGCGGTCGAAGGGGTGCATGCAGTACACCGCGGAAGGAAAGTCGAAGTACTTCCCGCGAATCTGCCGGTTGAACATCGTGCTGAAGCAGCCGATCACATCCTCGTTGTTCAGCGCGAGAGTCACCTTCTTGCGGTGCGGACCGGCCGCCTTCTTCTCGAGTGCCTCGCGGCCGACGAAGTCGTGATCGAACTTCACGAAGCCGCCATAAGCGAGGTCCCACGGACTGAAGTAGTAGTCCTCGATCTTGTCGGAGATGAAGCTGCCCCCGAGCGAGGCGCCGGCCTCGTAGCTTCGTGTCGTGAGCCATTGCCGGTAGGGCTTCATCTGCTCGCCGGAATAGACCGCCGGCAGCGGTGAGGGAATCCATCCCGACTCGAGCGCGTTGCTGGAATAGGCGCGGCCGCCGACCTGACGCAAGCCGAATTCCTCGCCGGCGCGGACCAGCGCCTCGCGCACGGCCTCGCCCTCGTCCCAGGGGCCGAAGAGCTCGAATCCCGGCTGCCCAGCCATGCCATGGCGGAAGGCATCGACCGTCTTGCCGGCGATGCCCACCCGGGTGGTGTGGAAGAACTTCAGCTCGGGCGGTGTCTTACCGAGCGCTTTCTCCATCACCTTCATCGCAAGCGGTCCTTGCACCTGGAAGCGATACGACTTGCGCCGGCCATCCTTGCGCAGCGCGGTGCGCTGATCGAGCTCGACCTTCACGTCATAGCCGCCAGTTGCGGCATGGAACTGCACCCACTCCAGGGCCGGCGCTCGGCCGACCAGATTGAACTTGTTCTCGGCGAGATGAAACATAATGACGTCGCCGATGATGTAGCCGTCGTGGCTGCAGGGCGCGAACTGCTTGGCCCGGCCGGGCTCGAAGCCCTTGAAGGAGTTGAAGGCCAGGTATGACAGCAGCTTGCGTGCGTCGGGCCCCTCCACGGCGAGGTCCGCCATGTGGTAGGACTGGTTGAAGAGCACGCAGGTCTTCTGCCACGCGGACTGCTCATCCCGCCAGTTGGTGAATTCCGGGGGAACGCCCGGATAGACGTTGGGACCGGTTTGCTGATTGCGCAGGAACCGCACGACGTTGCCGGCTTCCCGGATCACGTCCTCCAAGCTCTTGTCACTCATACTCTCTCTCCGAACCCCGACTTTTCCGTTTTTCGTAGGCGCGACAGAATAGCGGAGTTCGTACCGTCCGTCTTCTCGCCGCGGCCCGGCGGGGGCACCCCTGGACGGCTACTTGGCCGCGCCCGGCATGGGGCGACCGAGCTGCTTGCGCCGCTGATAGTCGGGATCGTTCTCAGTGCGGTTGATACATGCGCTCATCGTACGGGGAGCCGAGCCGCGGCCCCACGAGCTCGCGAAACTCGCGCGCCGCCGGGCTCGCGGCAAAGGCGCTCAGAGCCTGGCGAGTACTCCAGCGCGCGATGAGATCGAAATGATTGCCGCGGTTGGCCTGCTGCCAAACCTCGAAGAGCTCGTTGCCCGCGGCATGGCAGGCGGCCGCGCGGAAGCGCTCAAGAGCCGTGCGAGGCGCCTGGCTTGCGGCGCCGGCAATGTCGAGATGAGCCACCACGTAGAGGGCCTCGCCTGCGTCCCTCGCGCGTGGTAGTAAGGCGCGCCCGGCACCGCGGCCGCACGGAGGTACGAAGCTGCGATGCGCCCGCCGGTCGAGCGGTGCAGTCAGGAACGCCCCGAGGGATTGCAGAATCGACTGGGCGTGGTGCTCGCGCTCGGCGAGAAGCTCGCTCTGCTCGGAGCTCTCGAGGAGCACGAAATGCTCGGGCCGGTCGATCTGCTGCAACACACGCGCGGTGATCGTCGAGGCGTCCGAACGCAGCTCTTGCACATACCGGTGCAGGAGCACCTCCGTGCTCCCTACGGCATCGCTGCGTACCTCGATGAATGTGAGCACCCGAGCGGGATCGGCGCTCGCCGCAAGCGTCGCTGCCGTCCCCGGCACCGACAAGGCCATCAGAACCAGGCTCGCAAGGGGAGAGTGCCGGCCCAAGCTCGCGACTCAGGTCTCCACCATCAGGATATCCACGCTCTCGGTCCTGGGGTCGAACACGATACGGGCCTCGCCGCGATCCAGGCGGCGCAGGACCTGAGCGACCTTCACCGCGAATGGGACTTCCCTGTCCCCGTAGTCCGTACCCTCCCGCAACACGAACGCCTCGACGATGCCGCGAAGGGCATCGGCGGAGAGCGCCGTATGAGGCACCTCGAGCGCCTGCTCCGCCTCGCTCAGACTGGCGATCCCACGGCCGGCACCCCTTGATCAGTGCCGCGCCGGACTCGAGCGCCCCGGCTGTGGCTGCGCCCGGGGCGCCTGGCGAGCATCGCGACCCTCGGCGAACTCCTCGATCATCTTCTGGTTGAAGGCGGGGATGTCTGCAGGCTTACGACTCGAGACCAAGCCGTTGTCCACCACGACTTCCTGGTCCACCCAGTTCGCGCCGGCGTTGCGCAGATCGGTCTGCAGCGAAGGCCACGAGGTCATGGTACGGCCCTCCACGACGCCGGCTTCGATCAGCGTCCACGGCCCGTGGCAGATCGCTGCAACGGGCTTGCTTGCTTCAAAGAATGCCTTCACGAACGCGACAGCCTTCGGCTGCGTGCGCAGCTGATCGGGATTCGCAACACCGCCCGGGAGCAGCAGCGCGTCGAACTCGCTCGCGTTGGCCTGTTCGAGCGGCACATCGACCTTCACCTTGTCAGCCTTCTCGAAATGCTTCCAGCCCTGGACCTCGCCCTTGGCGGGTGAGACCACCGAAGTCGCAGCGCCCGCCTGATCGAGCGCCTTGCGCGGCTCGGTCAGCTCGGCTTGCTCGAAACCCTCCGCCACCAGTATCGCGACCTTCAATCCATTGAGCGTTGCCATCTGCGTAACCCTCCTCGTAGTCCGCCGCGGCATGACGGTCCTGCCGTTGCATCAGTGGGGCCAGGGCCGCAGCACGATGCGTGCCTCGAATGCGAGCGGGATCAACCAGGTTGCAAGCTCGGTCGGCGGCAGCGTTTCGCTGTGAACCGTCGTCCCATCTGCGAATGATGATACGCCATCGTCCTGCAGGACCGGACGGGGCTTCGTCAGCCCAGCGGGCGATTGCTCGCCCACGCTCGGGCGGAGGGTCAGTGTTGAGTGAGGGGGGATCCGAGTCCCTGGAGCAGGTCCCAGCGATCGGCGAGTCGTTTCATACGTGTGAGGCACTGAAAAGCGCGGGTCTCGGCCCTTTCAGCCTTGCGCAGCTCACCCGCTTCACGGTAGCGGATCGCCTTTTCCGCCCAGGTGTCGAATTGCGCACTCGTGCGCCGATGCTGGATATAAAGCTTCTGTATGGAATTCTTGAGCTTGGACGCCATTGCTGCGATGCCTTCCATTTTCCTCGCGCAAGCGGAGACGCAGCGGTGAGCAAGGAACGTGCCCGAAGGGCGCACGAGAGGCTAGTAGCCGGCGCGGTGGAGCCACGCAACGGCGATGGCTGCGAGCATGCAGTACACCCCGAAGTAGTACCAGCGACCCCGTTCGAGCCACACACTGATCCACTTGAGCGCCAGGAGTCCGGCCCCGAAGGCCAGAATTCCGCCGAGGATGCTGTACCAGACCGCTGAATGGGTCTGGGCAGCGGCCAGGGTTCCCTGCCTTGCAAGCCGCAGGACCTCGCGCACCACGACGGCGGGTGTGAGCACGACCGCAAGGGCGAAGCTGAACGCCTCGACCGGTTGCTTCTTCACACCCACCAGCATCCCCACCGAGATCGTGGCACCCGAGCGCGAGAAGCCCCGAAACGGCAGGCTCAGACCCTGAATGGCCCCGATGGCCACCGACTGGCCGAGGCTCACCTGGTCATGCTTGGCGATGCGCCGCTCGAGCACGTCCGAAGCCACGATGAGCACGCCCACCGCGAACAGCGCGGGCGCGATGAACTCCAGATGGCCAAACAACTCCTCCACCTCGGCGTGGGGCTGCCCGGGAAGCAGCACTCGACCGAGCACGCGGGCGAGACCCAGCGCAATCGCGGCGGTCACGGCGGTCGCAAGGATGATCGCCGCCGCAGATCCCACGAAGGCAGTGGTGGAGCTGAAATAGGTTCTGCGCCAATCGCTCCAGAAATACACGATGACCGCGCACATCGTTCCGGTATGCAGGAGGACCAGGAACAGCGTGAGCGCGGGCGCCGTCGGGTCGAGCCCCATGAGCTTCTCCGCCACCACGACATGCGCAGAGCTCGAGACCGGAAGCAGCTCCGCAAAACCTTGGATGACGGCCAAGACGACGACCTGAATCACCGACATACCATTCCTCGTCCTTCTTTGTGCTCGCCGCACTACAGCAGCGGCCCGGCGAGCCGTCAACCCTGCCAAGCTCGCGGTGCGCGGTCGCGTGCCCGCGGCGCAGCCGGAGCCGTGTGTCACAATGGGCCATGACGCTCCAGCCCCCCCCGCCCTCAGATGCGGGCAGCGCCACCGGATCCGACATTCGCATCGTTCTGTTCGATGTGGGTGGCGTGCTGGTGGAGGTCACGGGGATCGATGTCATCCTCGAGTGGGTCGGCCATCGGCTCACGGCGGAGGAGGTCTGGCGATACTGGTTTCGCTCACCCGCGGTGCGCGCCTTCGAGACAGGCCGGATGGAGCCGGAGCAGTTCGCTGCCCAGCTGCTCTCGGAGCTCGACCTCGATCTGCGTGCGGATGCCTTTCTCGAGGCCTTCGTCAGCTGGCCTGCACGGCTGTATCCCGGTGCGATGGAGCTCTTGTCACGCATTCCGCCGAGCTACACGCGCGCGCTGCTCTCGAACAGCAACGCACTGCACTGGCCCCGCGTGATGGACGATCTGGGCCTGGGAGCGGCTTTCGAGCACCGCTTCGTCTCGCATCTGATCGGATGGGTGAAGCCCGATCCGGAGGCATTTCAACACGCGATCGAGAGCCTGCGGTGCGCGCCCGCGGAGGTGCTCTTTCTCGATGACAGCGAGCTCAACGTGGCGGCCGCGCGCGACCTCGGATTGCGTGCGGTCAGGGTCCGCGGGGCCGCCGAGGCCGAACAGGCACTGCTCCTCGCAGGCGTGATACCCGAGGATGTGTCCGCAGGACGGCGGAGCCCCCGACAATCCGCGCCCTGAGTCCGCCCGCTCGCTTTACGCTCTGGGCGCTTTTCGCTATCTTCCTCCGAAATTCCAAGACTGAAGCCTCCGCATTCGGGTCGCACGGGAGACTGTGCGAGAGAGGGTCGATTGAACGCACGCAAGCGCAGGACCGCGCGGACGGACTTCGTCACGCGCTACTTTCTTCGACGGCTCGCGCAAGCGCAGCGCGAGGGGGCTCGCTC
Source organism: Steroidobacteraceae bacterium (assembly GCA_035524075.1). GTDB lineage: Bacteria > Pseudomonadota > Gammaproteobacteria > Steroidobacterales > Steroidobacteraceae > JASHUC01. The sequence continues at coordinate 60,787 of DATKPP010000070.1, forward strand.
CCGCGCCTCGCGGCCCTACAGCCTGGCGCTCGCCGAGGCCATCACGCTGTTCGTTCTGATGCCGGGTATCGCCGTGTTTTGCATCGCCGCGTGCGTTTGCCTGCGCGCGCCGGCTCAGCTCGTCTATCAGGCGCACGGACAGTCGCCGCTCGGGGCCGTGCTGCTCCTCACATTTGCCCTCGTCATGCTCGGGCACCTGTGGTTCACACGGCGCCTGCGGGCGTTTCGCCAGGATTTGAGCGCAGCACAGGACTTCGACACGGAAGAGGACCGGCAAATCGCCTTCTGGCAGAAGCTCCTCGTCACGGTCATCTGCGGCGTCGCTGCACCGCTTGCCACGCTGATGATGGTGATGAATCCGTAGCGAGCCGCGCGCTGTGCCTCAGCGCTCCTGCTCACTCGTACTCGCGCTCGGTCGAGATGCCATTGTGGCGCACGAGTAGCTGCAGCTCATGGCGACGATAGTCGATCACCAGCTCATCGAGGGTACCCAGAGCGTCCATGCCGATCAGGATCGCCGGTGTGTTCGTGAGCTTCCAGGCGCCGAAGATCTGCAGGTCGCCGGTGGTGATATGAGCGCCCTCGATCCAGATGGGGCCGAGCCCGATGGGCGGAAAGGCCGCGTCCTGGCCCTTTGTCACAGCGTCGGTCGCGCCGGTCACCTCGTCATCCGTGAACACGTAGCGCGAGCGATGCCGGAGCAGCTCTTGCCGCAGGGCGAGGTTGGCGATGCTGGTCTGTGCGCCGGTGTCGATGATCGCGATCGCTCGGACCGAGCCGACCCGTGCGGTGGTCATGAGCAGGTGCTGGGCGGAGATCTTGACCGGAATCGTCACGAACCCGTAGGGCGCGCGCCCGTTGTGGGAGCGCTTGATCGTGATGCGATCGCGCTCGAAGTCGATGAAGATGCGCTTGTCGAGGAGCCCCTCCGTTCCGAGGACACCCTGTGCGCCGCCGAGCGCGTCCGGCACAATCGGCAGCAGCGTGGAGCTCGTCATGAGGTCGCCCACGAGCAGGTTGTCCACCCGAATGGAGGGCACCGTGGCCGAGCCCGTCACGCCCTGAAGCGCGAACGAGGTGGACTCGTCCACGGGGATGCCCAAGGCCTGGGCCACCGAGGCGGTGACAGCAGAGTGATTCGCGCCGGTATCGAGCACCAACCGGAACGGGCCCTTGCCGTTGATCAGGACGGGCGCCCAGATCCGTCCGATCTTATCGCGCAGCGTGGGTGCGACATATCGTGGCTCCGGGGCTTGAATCGAGACCTCCGAGACCGGAGGAGCCGCAACGGGCTGGACGGCAGAGTGCGACGGCGGCTGTGACGACGAGGCGGGAGGATCGGTCGCAGCAGGTAATACCGAGCACCAAGCAAGCCAGCAGCACGCCAGGGAAGACCATGAGAGCCTCGACATAACGCGCCGCGCGCCGCGTCCGAGCCTGCGGGGCCTCACTCGAGTTCCCACTCCTGCCGGCACCTCGGTGCTCTCGTTGGATGCCAGCTCCGGATGATACACCCCCGCGCCAGCGGCGCCAGCGCATGGGTCCTCAGCGGTCGTAGTAGATGTGGGGAGGCTCGTCGACCACTTCGCCGAGATCCGGCGCCGGCGCGCCGGTGGAGAAATCGACCGACCGATACTGGCCCCCAAAGAACACGAGCGGGCGGCGCGGCTGGATCCCGCGATGCATCGAGATCACCCGTCCCGTCACGATCCAGTGGTCGCCCCCGTCCGCCACACGCTCGAGCTCGCAGCCGATCGAGGCCAGACCGCCCTCCAGGCGGGGACCGGCCGGAGATGGCACGAATCTGAACGGTGGCGCAGGCCCTTGCTTCCAGCCGCCCGCGAAGTAGCTCGACAGGGCTTGCTGATCCTCGCGCAGAACGTTGAGCGTGAACTGCCGCATCTGCTCCAGAAGCTGTGCGAGGCGCGACTTCTTCGCAGGACAAAAGAGCATCATGAGCGGATCGAGCGAGAGTGAGACGACCGCGTTCGCCGTCATCGCGTGCACTTCGCCCTGGATCTCGGTCGTGACGATGGCGACGCCGGTTGCGAACAAACCGACGGTGTCGCGAAACGCACGCAGCTCCGGACGGTCGCTCACGTCTTCCGCCAGATCTCGGCGCAGCGTTGTGCCAGCTCTGCGGGCCCACACTCGTCGGTGCGGACCGCGAGATCGCAAGGCTTGAGCGGACCGTACAGCGCGGGATCCGAAGCACAAAAGAGCGCCACCGTCGGGATGCCGGTCGAGCTCGCAAGGTGCATCGGCCCCGTGTCGGCGGAGATGAACATGCGCGTTGCAGCCATCGCGCCCGTCAAGGCGCGCGGTGAGCGGATGTGCACGGATGCGCAACGCGCATCGGTGGGAGCCGTCTGTGGCGTCGGCAGGAACTCGAACGGCACGGCGTGGGGCTGCAGCTCGAGGAAGCGATCCCAGAACGCGCGCCAGTAGCCGGGGTCGATTCTCTTCAGCCCGGTCGCATGAGCGAAAAACCCGAACGCGCGCTCTGCCGGTGCCGAGCCGACCTTCTCGAGAAGTGTGCGGCTGACGATCGCTCTGCCAGCCTCGAGCTCCTGCGGCTCGAGCGGCAGCCACAATCGCACATCCTCCGGATTGAGCTCCTCACCCAGCGCCCGGCTGAGCAGATAAACGGGCTGTGCAGCCTGATGCAGCGTGCCCTGCGGTAACGGTACCGCGTGCGTGAGCGGTGCCCATTGGTGCTCGGTTGCGTATCCGAGCCGGCGCCGCGCACGCGCCGTGATCAGGATCGCTCGCCCTCCGGTGGAGTTCGACACCGGATCGATGACCAGGTCGAATCGCGTGCGGCGCATCCGATGGATCGCAGCCCCGTAGCGCCACGGCAGGCTCGCACCCTTGTATGGAAAGCCGATGACTCGTACGTTCGGAATCCGGCCGAAAAGATCCTCCGCGTACGGATATGCGATTGCGAGGTCGATGGAGGCGTGAGGGATGCGCTCGCGGATCTTGCGGATGAGCGGGGTGATGAACAGCGCATTGCCCATGCGTGCGTTGATGCGCACGATGAGAATGCTGCGGATCTCATCGGGATTCAAACGCTCGGCGTAGCTGCGCGGTCCCAGAAGCCGCGCCGCCGCCCGGCCGAGGTAGTAGCGCAGATCCCCGCGCAAGCCCCGCAGGCCGCGGCGCAGGGAGAAAAGCCGTGCCCGGGCGGGTGCCTCCGCCGGCCCCTCTTGCGCTGAAGGTTGCGGCGTCGCTGAGAGTGTCTCGCGAATGGGGACTGCGCTCCGGCAAAGGAGCAGATTGTACAGGACTCACCTGCGCCGCCCGCCCCACCCGCCACGCACGGGCGGGTGGGCAAGCGATCTACAGCCAGTGGGGCTTAGTTGGCGATGGTCGCGAAGAACGGCGCCGAGGTTGCACAGCTCGCGACGCCCGAGTCGTAATTGGACGCGCAGTCGATCGCGACGAAGACGTTCTGACCGAAAAAGAACGGCAAGCCCCAGTCGAACACGCCGCCCCCGGGCTGTTGGCTTTGGGTCCCGGGCAGGGAGCCCGCGATGTCGTTGAACGCCGCGAACGAGGCCGATGCGCCGCTCGTGAGGTCATCGGTGTTGGCCACCGAGAAACTGACGTTCTGGGTTGGGGTACCACTCATTCCCTCGATCGTGGCGCTGAGACTCTCTGTGGAGCTGGGGCAGTAAAACCCGGTATCGACCGTGCACGTCGGAATGTTCGAGTCGGTAAAGAAATTGCCATTCGAGCCGGTGTCGAAGTAGCTGCCGCTCAAAGTGGTGCTACCGCCCGTGTCGTCACTGAAGACCGTCGTGATCGTCCCGTACTCTTGGGTCGCGGGAAACACGGTCGCATTGCCGACCATGTTGTTCTGCTGCGTCCCGATACCGAAGACAACGACGCCGGTGGCGGTGGCTTGTCCCGCGGCCGGGATAGAGGGCAGCTCGATGATCACACCATTGTTGTCCGTCATGAAGTACGCGACGGGATTGCTCACCTGCAGATTCTGCGCCACCGTGATCTCGCTAGTGCATTTCGAGGTCGCCGTGTCGGGATTGGGGCAGCAGGGCGTATTCCCTGCCGGGCAGTTGTAATAGGTCGCATCGATCGCCGGGGAGGTTGCACATCCCGGCCCGCAGTCGCGCACGAAGGGCCCCACGCCGATGATGCCGTTCGCACCAAACGTTGCAACGGTATCCTCCTCGCCGTTGGGTCCTCCGTTGTTACAATCGGCAGGAATGGAAGCATAGGGGGTCGAGGGCGCAGGGTTGGTATCGGTGCTGTTGGAGCCACCCTGCAAGAGATGCACTGGGACGCTCGTGCCGGTCTCCGAGCCGACCACGACGTCCCCGGTCACGACCGGACCCCAGCTGTAACCGTCCGCCCACTGCGCGCACTCTGCGACCGGCTGGCCGGCACTGGTCTCTTGCGTGAGGCCGAGCGAGGCCCACTGCGCCGAGGTGAGTGCGTCGTAGACAATCCTCAGACCGTAGGAACCGGTATCCACTTGCACATTCGGGATGCTCACGCACTGCGAGGAACTGGTGTGGTTCGGAGGGCAGATCGACACGGTCACATAAAGCGTATCGATGGCGTTCAGACCGCTCGGTCCGCCATCCACCTCGGCGGTCACCACGTTGGCCCCGGCACCCGCGATGCTGCTGCTGGAGGAGCTGCTGCTCGTGAGGCTGCTGCTGCTCGAGCCACCACCCCCACCGCCTCCACCACCTCCGCAGGCGCTCAGACCCAAGGCGGCAGCAGCAACGGTGCCCATGGCCACGGACAGAATGATCATTTGACGCATAGCAGTGTCTTCCAGCCCTTATTGAATATCAGCGGAGGAAACATTCGGCGGCAGCAACGAGGGGATGTAAGCCCGCCCGTAGAAGTCGCGCATGCGCCCGTTGGACTCGAAGACCAGATCCGACTGTCTGATTTGAAAGTGGCGGCGGGTGGCCGGGCTATGCGGCGCCTGCTTGCTGGCCGCTACGACCTGGTCGAAATAGCTGCCGAGCGTTTGACGCAGATCCGGCTTGGTCGGCCCGCGCCAGCTGACCGCGAACACCTTGCCGTCCGGGGAGATGTATTCGCTCACCACAGTTCCGGAGGGCAGCTCCAACTGCTCGACCGAGAAGGCCTTGCCGGGGGTAGTGCCCCGCAGCTGAGCTCTCATGTTCGCCCGATCGACGCTCACGGAGGAAACATCGCCGCCCAGGCCGGCCAGGGCCGGCAACGAGGTCAGCGTCAGGATTGCCACCCCTGCTGCAGCACGCCAACCGTTCAATCGCATACTCATGTGATGATCTACTCCCCTGAGGCGCACGGGCTCACCGCCCCTGCCACCAATCGCTCCAACTGTTACCGAGTGTGTATATTGAGACCTGCGAGAGCAGTTCCAGATGATACTCGCGGCCCCTTGGACAAGTGTGAAGTCGAGCCCGTTCCCTGCAACCGCAGTGCGTCGTACAGCGCTCCAAATGTCATTTCGTTGACGCCTTCTCGCAAATCAGTCCCAAATCCCCGATCCCACGCATTGTCTCTCGGCGACGACAGCGGCTTCTCCATGGCGCAAAGTGTTCGCAATATCCGTGCCCGGCTAGAGGTTGCGGTGCAACTCCATCGCCTGCCGGCTCAACCGAAGGGCTGGCGCAGGACGATTGTTTGATTGCGGTCGGGGCCGGTCGAGATCATATCGATCGGGACGCCCGCGAGCGAACCGATACGCTCGAGGTACCGCCGCGCGGCCGGAGGCAGCGCCTCGTACTCGGTGATGCCGACCGTAGACTGCTTCCAGCCGGGCAGCTCCTCATAGATCGGATCGACCTCGACACAGGCGTCGATGAATAACGGCGTCTCCGAGACGGCCTGACGCCCGCTGCGATAGCCCACGCAGATGCGGATGCTCTCGAGCTCGTCGAGCACATCGAGCTTGGTGATCACCAGCCCCGTGACGCTCGACTGCACCACGCAGCGCCGCATCACGACCGCATCGAGCCAGCCACAACGACGCTTGCGTCCGGTCACCGAGCCGAACTCGTGTCCCACCCGCGCGAGGTGCTCGCCGGACGCATCGAACAGCTCGGTCGGAAAAGGCCCCGCCCCCACGCGCGTGGTGTACGCCTTGACGATCCCGAGTACCTCATCGAAGACGCGCGGACCCAGCCCGGTACCGGTGCCGGCAAAACCGGCGGTGGTGTTCGAGGAGGTGACATAGGGATAGGTGCCCAGATCCACATCGAGCATCGCCGCCTGTGCGCCCTCGAACAGCACGTTCGCGCCACCGAGTCGCAACTCGTGCAAGGCCTCGCTGACATCCGCGACGAGGGGCCGTACCTGCGAGGCGAATGCCCACTGCTCATCGAGCGTCTTCTTGAAATCCACGGGCTCCTGCTGGAAGTACTGCTGCAGCACGAAGTTGTGGAAATCGAGGACCTCCTCGAGCTTCGCGGCGAAGCGCTCCCGCTCGAAAAGGTCGGCCACGCGCACGGCGCGCCGCGCGACCTTGTCCTCGTACGCCGGACCGATGCCCCTGCCCGTCGTGCCGATCGCATTGGATCCACGGGCCTGCTCGCGCGCGCGATCGAGCGCGACGTGCGAAGGTAGAATCAAGGGGCAATAGGGTGAGATCCGCAGGCGCTCGAACACCGGCACACCCTGCTGCTGGAGCATGTCGGCCTCCGCGAGCAGCGCCTGCAGCGACAGCACGACGCCGTTGCCGATGAAGCAGCGCACCCGATCGCGCAGGATGCCCGAGGGAATGAGCGAGAGCACCGTCTTGCGGCCGCCGATGACGAGCGTGTGACCCGCGTTGTGTCCTCCCTGGAAGCGCGCAACGGCGGCGGCGCGCTCGGCCAGCAGGTCGATGACTTTGCCTTTGCCCTCATCGCCCCACTGGGTGCCGATGACGACGATGAATTTACCCATGGCTGGCGGGCGGTCGATCTACCGCACGAGGAACAGAATGAGCACGCCCACGAGCATGCTGCCGAGGCCCGCGATCCTGAGCTCCCGGTCCCCGACGGTGAGGAGCTTGGCGAGGGTCCGCTTCAGGCCCGCGGGATTCACGAACGGCATGATGCCTTCGAAAACGAACAGCAGCGCAAGAGCTGCAACCAGGTCGGAGAAGCGGAATGTCACGCGAATGAGTCCTCGAGGTATTACCGCCGCGCGCTGCCCGGATCCTTCAGGTACTTGAAGAACTCGCTGTCGGGTGACAGCACCAGCACGTCGTTGCTCTGTCCGAGCGAGCGCTCGTAGGCTTGCAGGCTGCGGTAGAACGCGTAGAAGTCGGGATTCGTCGTGTACGCTCGGGCGTAGATGTCGGCCGCCTGTGCATCCGCGGCCCCCTTGATGCGCAGCGCATCGCGCTGCGCGTTCGCCACGATCTCGGTACGCTCGCGATCGGCGCCCGCGCGGATGCTGACGGCGGTGCTGTCGCCCTCGGCCCGCAAACGATTGGCGATCTTCGCGAAGTCCTGTTTCATCTTCTCGTACACACGGTCGGCGACCTCATCCGGCAGGTCGATGCGCTGCACGCGCACGTCGACCAGCTGGATGCCCAGCCCGGAGATCGCGCGGCTGGCACCGCCGATCATCTCGCTGGTGACGGCCGCCCGCTCGGCCGTCACGATCTGCTCCAGGGTGCGTTGGGCAACGACGCTCTTGATGCCGTCCGTCACGATATCCGAGACACGATCCCCGGCGCTGGTCTCATCCCCGCCGGTCGCCTCGTAGTAGAGCGTCGGGTCCTTCACGCGCCATTTGATATAGAAATCGACCGTCAGCGCACGATTGTCGTTGGTGAGGAAGCTCTCCATCGGCGGACGGCGCGTGAGAACCCGGCGATCGAACTTCACGACCTGATCCCATGGCCACTTGGCGTGCAGTCCGGGCTTGTAGGCGGAGCCCACGATGGCGCCGAATTCGGTGCGAATGGCAAGCTCGGTCTCGCCGACGGTAAAGAGCGAGGTGAGCGCCGTGAGGAGCACGATGGCTGCCGCGAGAACGACCAGCACAAAACGCGTAGGCATCAGCGCTCGCCCCTGCTGCGACCTTCGATCGTCACGGTCTCGTTATCCCCGGAGCTGCTCGAGGCGCCGTTCGCCGGTTGTGACTCGCTACCCGGGGTGGGCCGTCCCATGAGCTTGTCGAGCGGCAGATACAGCACGTTGCCGCCGGCGCCGGTCTTGGGCTCGATGAAAATCTTGTTGGCTCGAGCGTAGATGTCCTCCAGGGTCTCCAGATACAACCGCTCGCGCGTGACCTGCGGAGCGCGCGCATAGGCAGCCGCAACCTGTGTGAAGAGCGAGGACTTGCCCTCGGCGAGTGCTACCACGCGTGCCTTGTAGGCCTGGGCGTCCTGCAGGAGCTTGCTCGCATCGCCCTGCGCAGCGGGGATGACTCCGCTTGCGTATGCCTGAGCTTCCTTGACGGTGCGCTCCTGATCGGCAAGCGCCTTGTTCGCATCGCGCTGGGAAGGCACGACGGCATCGGGTACCTGCACATCGGTGAGGTTCACCGAGGTGACCTCGATGCCAGTGTCGTAATAATCGAGCGTGCGCTGGATGAGGCCCTTCGCGCGCTGGGTGATCTGCGGACGCGTGGCCCCGGCGAGCACATCCTCCAGGCTGCTGCGCCCGACCACCTCCCGGATCGCACTCTCGGTCACCTCCTGCAGCGTGTCCTCGGGATTGCGCACGCCGAAGAGGTATTTGAGCGGATCGGCGAGCCGATACTGCACAGCGAGGCGCAGCTCGACCAGGCTCACATCGGCGGTGAGCACGCGCGGGCTGTACTCCTTGCTCGCGACGTTCATGACGTTGACCTTGGTGATCTTCTCGATCGGCCACGGCCAGCGCCATCCCAGTCCCTGGTGACGCACCTCGACGAGCTTGCCAAACCGCTGGATGATGCCGAGCTCGGCCGCACCGACCTGGAAGAACCCGCTGCCGAGCCAGAGCGCCACGGCGAGCGCAAGCGCGCTGAGGATCAGCGAGGAGCTGCTCTCGCCTGCGGGGCCACCCCAGCGCAGCAGCGACTCAAACTTGTGCTGCCAGTTCTTGACCTTCTCGTCCAGAGCGGTTCCCCCTTGGCCCGGACGTCGTCCCCAGGGACTCTTCCCACCGCCCGGTTGGTTCCACGGCATACTGCTTCCGCGTGCTGCGCGCTAGTGACGAGGCAGCCTCGAACGACTTCAGCTGAGTTTGGCTGCGCTCGCGGAAGCGCTCGATTGTAGGTACACACCCTCGGCCGTACAAGGCACGTCGCTGCCCTGCACTTCGAGAATCTGCACACCCCGCGTGCGGGCCAGCTCCAGGAGGTGGGCGTCGGGCAGCTCCACGGCAAGGTCGATCGAGCCATCCTCGAGCGCACGCTCGCTGCGTACGGCGCCGCGTGAATAGAGCCGGGAGCGCAGCGCACCCGCGCCGGGCGCGATGCGCAGGCGAGCGCTACGAGCAGTTCGAGCCAGCCGCTCGGCGATCGCCGCCACGAGCAGATCGAGCCCGCGTCGCTGGGCTGCGGAGATCGACACGGCCGCGGTGCGGCCTTCTGCATCGCGCTCGGTACGCGGTGTGCCATCGAGCCGATCGATCTTGTTGTACACGATGATCTGCGGAATGTGCTCCGCGCCGATCTCCGCAAGCACGGCATTCACCTGCGTCTGATGCACTTCGCGCCGCGCATCGCTTGCATCAACCACGTGCAACAGCAGGCTTGCCTCGCGCGCCTCGGTCAGCGTGGACTGAAAGGCGGCCACCAGCTCGTGCGGCAGCTCGCGAATGAAGCCGACGGTGTCGCCCACCACGACCGGCGTGCCGCCCGGCAGCTGGATGCGCCGCACGGTGGGATCGAGCGTCGCGAACAGCTGATCGGCCACGTAGGCATCAGCACCGGTCAGGGCGCGAAACAGCGTGGACTTGCCGGCGTTGGTGTAGCCGACCAGCGCAACCGTGGGCACTGGAATCTGAGTGCGCATGCGGCGGCTGGTCTCGCGCTGCTGCTTGATGCGTGCGAGACGCTTGGTGAGCACGCGCACGCGCTGCGCCAGCAGGCGGCGATCGGTCTCCAGCTGCGTCTCGCCCGGGCCGCGCATCCCGATGCCACCCTTCTGCCGCTCGAGGTGGGTCCACCCGCGCACCAGGCGGGTGGCGAGGTGCTTGAGCTGCGCGAGCTCCACTTCGAGCTTGCCTTCGAAGCTGCGGGCACGCTGCGCGAAGATGTCGAGGATCAAGCCGTTGCGATCCAGAACACGGCGCCCGGTGTGCAACTCCAGATTGCGCTCCTGGCTGGGCGAGAGCGCGTGGTCCACGAGGATCACCTCCGCGTCCTGCGCCTGAGCGGTCGCACGCAGCTCGTCGGCCTTGCCAGTGCCAACAAAGAAGCGCGGATCCGGACGCTCCCGGCGCCCCGTGACGGTGGCCACCGGTTGCACCCCAGCGGAACGGGCGAGCTGGCTGAGCTCCTCGAGGTCCTCCGGATCGACCTGCGCTCCAAGGCCCAGGCGCACCAAGACAGCGCGGGTGCTCACTCAGCGATCATTCCGTGACTGACTCCGTCGTGACCGCCGCAGCTCCCTCTTCACTCTGCAGACGCACATTGCGCGCCGGCACGACCGTGGAGATGGCGTGCTTGTACACCATTTGACTCACACTGTTCTTGAGCAATACGACGAACTGGTCGAACGAGTCGATCTGGCCCTGCAGCTTGATGCCGTTGACGAGATAAATCGACACCGGCACACGCTCCTTGCGCAAGGCATTCAAAAAGGGGTCCTGCAGCGATTGGCCTTTGGCCATCGGGTTCTCCTTGTTTTCGTGGCGTTTTAGTTGTTCGATATCGGATCGCAAACGCCCGTCCCGGGACTGCGATGAGATGCGATTCAGCAAGCTCCGTGCCTCAGATGAGAGGCATGGCAACCGCCACAATTCTAGCATGAGGGGGTGTCCGCCGGCCAAAGTCCGACAAGCTCGCGACGCAGTTCGCATTTCCACTGCGCGTAGGCATCGGGCGCATCGGGATCGATCCACCGGATCTCACGATCGGCGCGCAGCCAGGTCAGCTGGCGCTTGGCCAGTTGACGAGTGGCGGCGAGCGCTTTGTCGCGAGCTTCGTCCAGTCCGTACCGCCCCTCGAGGTGGCCCCAGAGCTGGCGATAGCCCACGGCGCGCATGGCAGGGTGTCTCGAGGTGAGATCCCCGCGCCGGTAGAGCCCGGCCACCTCATCCAGGAAGCCCTGGCTCATCATCTGAGATAGCCGCTGCTCGATGCGCCGGTGCAGCGCCGTGCGATCGAGCGGCGCGAGGGCCCAGCACGGCACATGCGCCAGCACGGGGCGGCGAAGGCGCTGAAGCTGCGACAGGGGCTGACCCGTCGCATAGCACACCTCGAGTGCCCGCTGAATGCGCTGTGGATCGTTCGGATGGATGCGCGCAGCTGCCTCGGGATCGAGCCGCGCCAGCTCCGAGTGCAGGCGCGGCCAGCCCTCGAGCGCGGCTCGCGCATCGATTCTCTGGCGCAGCTCCGCGGAGCCGCGCGGCAGGTCGGCGATCCCAACGAGCAGTGCATTGAGGTACAGCATCGTTCCGCCGATGACGACCGGCACGCGGCCACGGCCGCGGATCTCGCGGATGAGCCTGGCGCAGTCCGCCACAAACCGGCCGGCCGAATACGCTTCGGCGGGATCGAGAATATCGATGAGGTGATGCGGGATGCGCGCGCGCAGCGCCGTGCTCGGTTTTGCAGTCCCGATATCCATCCCCCTGTAAACCTGCGCAGAGTCCATGCTGATGATCTCGATGGGCAGCTCCTCGGCGAGCCGCACCGCCCAGGCGCTCTTGCCGGTTGCGGTCGGCCCCGTGAGCACGAGGGCTTCAGCGGCCACGCAGGAACAGCTGGTCGAGCTCGGTCAGGGTCAGACGAGTCCAGGTGGGACGGCCGTGATTGCACTGGTTGGTGCGGTCGGTCGCCTCCATCTGACGCAGCAAGGCATCCATCTCCGGCAAGGTCAGCCGGCGGTGAGCCCGGATCGCAGTGCGGCAGGCAAGCGATCCCAGGAATCGGTCCGCTCCCCCATCGAGGTGGTGCACGCTCGCGCCCAGATCGAGGTCGGCCAGGACCGCGCGGACGAGCTGCGCCACATCGCAGCCCGCAGCCAGGGCAGGCACGCGCCGCACGGCAACCTGAGTGGGCCCGAAGGCATCCATCTCGAACCCGGCCCGCTCCCACTCCGCGCGCCTCTCGAGCAGTGCGTCGAGCTCGTGCGGCTTCACCTCGATCACGAGGGGCTCGAGCAGGTGCTGCGAGGGGACGCCGGATGCGGCGCACTGCGCCTTCAGACGCTCGTAAAGCACGCGCTCGTGGGCGGCGTGCATATCCACCAGCACCAGACCCTCGCGGCTCTGCGCGATGATAAAGATCCCGTGGATCTGGCCCACGGCGGTCCCGAGCGGCATCGGGGAGTCCTCGTTGACCGAGTCGCGGACCGTCGAAGGAGAGTGCAGGAGCTCACCGGCCAGCTCCCACGGTGCGAGCCCGGCCGGCTGTGCAACCGTGGCACTGCCGGTGAGCTCCGTGGCGAGGCCGAGCCTCGCCTGGAGCTGTGATCCCGACCCACCGGGGGGTGTCGCGGCGGTGGGCGGCGCCGTCAGGCCGGGCTTGGTTGCAGCCAGGACTCGCTCCACGGCGTGCATGACGAAGTCGTGGATCTGACGTGCATCGCGAAAGCGCACCTCGAGTTTCGAGGGATGCGCGTTCACATCGACCCAGCGAGGATCGAGGTCCAAGTAGAGCACGTACGCGGGGAAGCGTCCGTGGTAGAGCACGTCGCGATAGGCGAGCCGCACGGCATTCATGAGTAGCCGGTCGCGTACGCTGCGCCCGTTCACGAACCAGAACTGCTCATCGGCCTGTGCTCGGGCCGCGGTGGGCAACGCGATCCAGCCGTGGAGCGATACCGAGCCGGCCGAGTGCTCGACCGCAATCGCATTGCTGAGAAACTCCTCCCCGAGCACCGCTTGCACGCGCTGCTCGAGCGATCCGCCCGTGCCCTCATCGACCTGAGCATCCAGGAGCAGCCGATCGGCGTGGCGCAAGCGAAAGGCGACATCCGCGCGCGAGAGCGCGAGCCGCTCGGTCAAGCGGGCGATATGGCCGATCTCGGTCGCATCGCTGCGCACGAACTTGCGCCTCGCGGGCACGTTGAAGAAGAGGTCTCGCACCTCGACGGTCGTGCCGGGGGGTTGTGGCGAGGGCCGCGCCGGCATGACGGTGCCGCCCTCGGCGGCGAGCTCCACGCCATGCTCGGCGCCGGGCACGCGCGAGGCCAGCCTGAAGCGCGAGACGGATGCGATCGAGGGCAGCGCCTCGCCTCGAAAGCCGAGTGTGGTGACCGTCTGCAGGTCATCGAGCGAGGCGATCTTGCTCGTCGCATGGCGCTCGAGGGCGAGCGGCAGCTCATCCGGGGCGACGCCGCTTCCGTCATCCCGCACGCGCACCAGGCCGATGCCCCCGCGCTCCACGTCGATCTCGATGCGGCGGGCGCCGGCGTCGAGGCTGTTCTCGACCAGCTCCTTGACGACGGAGGCCGGCCGCTCGATCACCTCGCCAGCGGCGATCTGATCGATGAGCTCCGAGGCGAGCACGCGGATCTGGGGCATGGCCCCGAGTATGCCCGCCTGCAGAGGCGCGTCAACGCGCGAGAGATATGGAGGGAGCTGCCGCGGCGCCCACGAGCACGGTGCCCGCGGTGCCTGTTGCGTGCTGGCTCGCGAAGCGCGTGCCGGCCGGCGGATATTTCTCGAAGTAGGCGCGCAGCCCCTCGAAGATGGCCTCGGCAAGCTTGTGCTGCTCGCTCGCGGCACGCAGGCGCCGCTCGTCGGAGGGGTTGGAGATGTAGGCGGTCTCCACCAGCATCGAGGGAATATCGGGCGACTTCAGCACGACGAAGCCTGCCTGCTGAACCTGCGGCTTACGCACCTCGCCCACGTCCCGGAGGGCTCCGAGCACACCCTGCGCGGCCGTCATGCTGGCGCTGATATTGGCCGAATTCGAGAGGTCGAGAAGCACCGAGGCGAGCCGGCTGTCCTTATCCGCAAGCGAGATCCTGCCCAATTCGTCGGCGGAGTTCTCGCGCTCGGCGAGCCAGCGTGCCGACTCGTCCGTCGCGCCGCGCTCGGAGAGCACGTAGACGGAGGCGCCGGAGACGTGGCTGTCGCGACTGGAGTCGGCGTGCACCGAGACGAACAGGTCGGCGTGAGCGACACGGGCGCGGCGTCTTCGCTCCTGCAGGAGCAAGAACTCGTCGGTGTCCCGCGTGAGCACCGCATGCATGCCGGGCTCGGCATCGATGCGGGCCGCCAGCGCAAGCGCAATGCCGAGCACGACGTTCTTCTCCTGCGTTCCGCCGGGTCCGATCGCTCCGGAGTCCTTGCCTCCATGGCCTGCGTCCACGGCGACCACGACATTGCGACCGGAGTCGATCGGCGCATGAGCGACGCTGACCGGACGATCAGCGGCAACGCTCGGCGGCGAGGGCATTGCAATCATCGCCGCTCGATCGCGCACCGTGCTCGTCAGGGGATCCGGTGGCGGGGCTACCACGGGAGCCGGCAAAGCGGTGCTCTGCGCGGTGACGGCGCTGATCGGCGCGCCCACGCCAATGAGGAGCTCGGGCGTCGCACCGGGCGTTCGCGCACTCCATCGCACGTGCGCCGGCAGCGCGGAGCCGAGCTGCAACACCAGGCGCAGCGCCCCATGCGGCCGGGCGGCCGCGCGGACTGCCTGCACGATGCCGGCCGCGCGCGGCAGGTGCGCGGAGCGGGCACGCTCGGTGTCTTGCAAATCGATCACGATGCGATGGGGATTCTCGAGCGTGAAGAGCCGGTAGCTCGTCGGGCGCGAGAGCTCGATGGTGAGCGCTGCCCCTTGATGCGAGGCTGCAAGCTCGAGACCGCGCACTTCGGCGGTCGCGCGCGAGCTTGCGTGGGCGAATGCGGAGCCGAATGCGGAGCCGAATGCCGCACAGGCGAGCCCCAACACCCAGCCCATGCGCCAGGAGATACGCGACGAAGAGGGCATTACGTGCGTCAGAATCTCTTGCTTATCAGTGAGTTCGTGCCTTCTCTTGTACCATAATCTACGTGCTCGCGCGCAAAAGTTCAACTGCCCCTGCGAGCCACGCTCCCCCGCGTGGCGTGTGCGCGGCCAGCTGGATCGGGTGACCCTCGTCTGCGACCCGCAGCTCGAGCTGTAAGTCGGCGCAGGGCAGATGGCCGCGGCCTCGTTCCGGCCACTCGATGAGCCACACGTGTGCGGGACGCGCCAGGTCGCGCAGCCCCAGCATCTCGAGCTCGCCCGGCTCGCGCAGGCGATACAGATCCAGATGCACCACGACGATATCCGGCAGCTCGTAGCATTCGAGCAGCGTGAACGTCGGACTTTGAACGACCCCGGCCACCCCTCGCCTGCGCAAGAATCCGCGCACCAGCGTCGTCTTGCCGGCCCCGAGGTCGCCCACGAGGTACAGCACGCCGGGCGCGCTCTGCAGCGGCGGGATCGCCGCACTCAGCGCCGCGCCGATGGCCTCCGTTTGATCGGACGACCGGCTGAGCGTGTGCCACTCGGCCTCTACAGATTCACGCACGAGCGCAGCTCGCGGGCAACATCCCCGGCCAGCAGGCCGCGCTCGCCCCCGCGTGCAACCAGATCTCCGCTCATCGCGTGAACGAGCACCGCCACACGCGCGGCAAGCCACGGATCCCCGCACTGGGAGAGCACGCCCGCCGTGGCGCCGGTCAACACATCGCCCATCCCGGCGCTTGCCATGCCGGGATTGCCGCGCTCGCAAAGCCCGGGCACGCGCCCACGTGCGCCCACCAGCGTGCCCGCCCCTTTCAGAACGGCCACGCCCGCGTATCGCTCGACGAGCCGCGCGAGCGCGGCGAGACGATCCTTCTGAATCTCCTGCGCTCCGACGCCGAGCAGACGCGCCGCCTCGCCCGGATGCGGCGTCAGGATCCACTGCTCGCGAGCGGGCAGCTCCTGCTCGGCGATGAGATTGAGCGCATCCGCATCGACCACCAGGGGCTTGTCGCACGCGAGCACGGTCCGAAGCATGCGGGCCGACCATTCGCTCCTGCCCAGCCCCGGGCCGATTGCCACGACGTTCGCGTGCTCGATCGCCGGTGCCAGAACCTTCTCATCCGTGAGGGAAAGCGCGATCAGCTCGGGGCGTCCCGCGACGATCGCGACGACGTTCTCGGGCGCGACTGCCACCGTGACCAGACCCGCACCCACTCGCAGGGCCGCCTCGCCCGCAAGACGCACCGCACCGGGCATGCCGATGCCCCCGCCCACGATGAGCACGCGTCCGAAATCTCCCTTGTGCGCCGCGCGAGCTCGGCGTGGCAGAGCAGCAATGATCTCCGACTCGATGATGCGCTCGAGGCGCGGCACGAACTCCGGCGCCGCAGGAATCGGCACTTCCAGATCATCGAAGTACACAGCTCCCGCATACTCCGGACCATTGCCAATGAAGAGCCCGGTCTTCAGGGCGACGAAGGTCACGGTGCAATCGGCGCGCACCGCGGCACCGAGCGGCTCGCCCGTGTCGCTGTTGAGGCCCGAAGGAATGTCCAGCGCGAAGATGGGGCGCGCGCTCAAATTGACGGCCCGAATGACCTCGATCGCATCGGGCCGCACGTTGCTGTGCAGTCCGGTCCCGAGCAGCGCATCGACGACCACCTCACCGTCGGCCAATCGCTCCCGCTGGAACGGCTGCACCGGGCCACCGCTGGCAACCCAGTCGGCGTGCGCCTGGTGCGCATCGCCGGTCAAGCTCTCGGGAGAGACCGCGGCGAGCACCGTGACCTTGAGGCCGGTCGCCTGCGCAAAACGCGCAAGCACATAGCCGTCGCCGCCGTTGTTGCCCCCGCCGCAGACCACGACGATGCTGTGGCAGGTCGGCCAGCGGGTGCGCAGAAAGCGCAGCGCCGCCTCGCCCGCGCGCTTCATGAGCGCGTAGCCCGGAACCTGCAGCTCCCGGATGGCGCAGGCATCGAGCGCACGCACCTGCGCCGCGGAGTACAACGAGACGGGCAACGCCATCGGCTGATTATACTGAGCCGCTATGCCGCCCCCGCAGAACTTTGCCGGGCTCGACCTGCGCGCCCTCAAGCAGGACCTGGAGGCGCGCGCGCACGAGCTGGGCTTCGAAAAGCTGGGCGTTGCAGACATCGATCTGGCGGCGGACGAGGAGCATCTGCGCACCTGGCTGGATGCGGGATTCCACGGCGAGATGGACTACATGGCGCGCCATGGCCTCAAACGCAGCCGCCCGGCGGAGCTCATGCCCGGATGTCTGCGCGTGGTCTCGGCACGGATGAACTACTGGCCTCGCGAGGCGCACGACCCCTGGGCGGTGCTGGAGGATCCCACCCGGGGGTACCTCTCCCGCTACGCTCTGGGCCGCGACTACCACAAGGTCATGCGCAGAGCCCTCGCAAAGCTCGCCGCGGAGCTGCAATCGCGCATCGGGGCGTTCGGCTATCGGGTGTGCGTGGACAGCGCCCCGGTGCTCGAGAAGGCGCTCGCGCGCTCGGCAGGCCTCGGCTGGATCGGCAAACACACGAATCTTCTCGCCCGCGATGCGGGCTCGTGGTTCTTCCTCGGCGAGATCCTCACCGACCTCCCCCTCCCCCTCGACATCTCCGCGAGCAGCCATTGCGGCACGTGTGATGCTTGCATCACCGCCTGTCCCACGCGCGCCATTGTGGCGCCTTATCGCCTGGATGCGCGGCGCTGCATCGCCTATCTCACGATCGAGAGCAAAGGCCCGATCCCGGAGGAGTTTCGCGCGGCGATCGGCAACCGGATCTACGGCTGCGATGACTGTCAGCTCGTCTGCCCGTGGAACAAATTCGCGCGCGCTGCGAATCATCCGGACTTCAAGGTCCGCCACGGCCTCGACACGCCCCTGCTCACCGAGCTCTTCGCGTGGACGGCACAGCAGTTCGAGGATCGAATGCGAGGCTCTGCGATCCATCGCATCGGCTACGAGCGCTGGTCACGCAACATCGCCGTCGCGCTCGGCAATGCGCCTTCCTCCTGTGAGGTGATCACCGCACTCGAGCGGCGGCGCGATGATCCTTGCGCGCTGGTGCGTGAGCACGTGGCCTGGGCGCTCGAGCGGCACACCGCCGCGGTTCCTAACGATTGATCTGAAGATTGTCGATGAGCCGCGCGCGGCCCAGGCGCGCCGCGACCACCACGACGAGCTCGCGCGAGCCCGGGCGTGCCGCGGAGAGGTCGCGCTCGCGAACCGAGAAGTACTCAGGATGAAAGCCCGCGCCGCGCAGCGCCTCGATGGCGGCGAGCTCGATGCGGGCGTAATCCGAATCCCCGGAGCGCAGCAGCGCCGCCGCTTGCTCGAGGCCCTGGAAGATGCGTGGTGCGATGGCCCGCTCCGCGGGAGTCAGGTACTGATTGCGTGAGCTCATGGCAAGCCCGTCGCTTTCGCGCACCGTGGGGGCGCCGACGATCTCGACGGGCATGCACAGATCCGCCGCCAGGCGGCGAATCACGGCGAGCTGCTGATAGTCCTTCTGCCCAAAGACTGCGATATCCGGCTCGACGATGTTGAAGAGCTTGGCGACGACCGTTGCCACGCCCTGGAAGTGCCCAGGACGGAACTCGCCCTCCAGAATGCGGGACAGCTCCGGCACCTCGACGCGGGTGGAGAGCTCGAGCCCGCGTGGATAGACCTCCGCCACGTCCGGCACGAACATCAGGTCGCACCCGGCGGATGCGAGCATCCGCTCGTCCTCGCGTGGGGTGCGCGGATAGTGCGCAAAGTCCTCATTGGGCCCGAACTGCATGGGGTTCACGAAGATGCTTGCGACGAAGCGCTCGCCCTGCTTGCGCGCGGCCTGAAAGAGGCTCAGATGACCGGCGTGCAGATTGCCCATCGTGGGCACGAAGGCGATGCGCTTGTGCTCCCGATGCCACAGGCGCACCCGCTCGCGCACCACCGCAATCGTCGTGACCGTTTCCATCGCGGATGCAGGCCTTCAGAGGGTCCGGCTGCGTGGCGGGTTGTAGTACAGCCGGCCGCGCTTCATGCGCGAGATGGCGGCGAAGAGCTCATCGTAATCCGCTTGATTGTTGATCGGATCGATCGAGGCGGCGTTCACGATCAGCAGCGGCGCATCCTCGTATTCGTGGAAGAAGCGCGCGTAGGCCTCGTTCAGCCGCTCGAGGTAGCGGCGGTCGATATGCTGCTCGTAGTGGACGCCGCGCCGGGCAATGCGCTCCTGGAGCACATCGACCGGGGCCTGCAGGTACACGACCAGATCGGGCTTCGGCACGATGATCCCGAGCTTCTGCTCCACCTGCTCGTAGAGCCCATACTCGTCCTCGTCGAGCGTGATCCGAGCAAACAGGCGATCCTTCTCGAAGAGGTAGTCGGCCACCCGGACCGGAGCGAAGAGATCGTGCTGGCTCAGGGCCGCGAGCTGCTGGGCGCGCTGAAAGAGAAAGTACAGCTGCGTGGGGAAGGCTGCGGAGCGCGGGTTTCGATAAAAGCGCTCGAGGAATGGATTCTCGGCGGCCTGCTCGAGCACCGCCTGCGCCGAGAGGCTGTCGCTCAGCTTGCGCGCAAGGCTCGTCTTGCCCACGCCGATTGGCCCTTCAATCACGATGAATCGGAAAGATGGTGATGGTGCAGTGGCCGTCATGACGCGCTCTGGAGAGGCCAGAGGGCCTCGCCGGACACCCGAGCTTTGAGATCGGTCACGCGACCCAGGCCCGGCACCTCCAAGTCGGGTGCGATCTCCGCCAGAGGATACAGAACGAAGTTCCGCTCCACTACGCCAGGATGAGGCAACACCAGCTCGGGGTCCGCACTCCGGAGACGGCCGTAGACAAGCAAATCCAGATCGAGTATACGCGGGCCCCACTTCTGACGACTCTCTGGTCGGCCGAACGCCCGCTCGATCGCGCGCGCCTCGTGCAACAGCGCACCCGGGGCGAGCTGGGTGAGCACGCCGGCTACGGCATTGACGAAGTCCGGTTGATCAGCCGGCCCCATGGGACGCGAGCCGTACAGCCCCGAGCGCAGCACGAGCCGAACGCCGGAGATCGATGCAATCCGATCCATGGCCCGCAATACTTGTGCGCGCGGATCGGCCAGATTGCTGCCAATGCCGATGTAGGCCGGCTGCCAGATCTCCATCTGCGGCTCGGATCGGCCTCTCAGGCCGGATGCGTGGATCGGCCGCCGCGCCTGCGCCGGCGGCGCGGACCGCGCCGCGCCCCCTCGCGACGCTCACCCTGAGGGCTGCTGCCCGCGAGCGCGTCCGCCATCTCGGCGCGCTCGGGCGGGGAGACCTCCTGCACGCGAGTCCACCACTCAGCCATCTCGCGTGCGGCGAGGCCGTGCTCTGCTCGCAGCAGCAGCAGATCGAAAGCGGCACGGAAGCGCGGGTGCTCGAGCACCTTGAGCGCGCGTCGTCCGCGCGGATGCTCCAGCCGCGGCTGCAGCGCGAACATCTCCCGGATGCCGAGCGCAAAGCGGCGCGGAATGGCGACCTCCGCCTGCACGTCCCGCACTGCGCGGTCGCAGGCATCGAGGATGGTCGCAAGCTCGTGCCAGTGCTCCGGGGGAGTCGCCTCGATCGCTTGTGCGATCGGTCCATAGAGAAGGAGTGCAAAGAGGAACGTCGGGGTCACAGGCTTACCCGCGAGCACCCGCGCATCGGTGTTCTTCAGACCCTGAATCAGGAGCTTCTCGACGAGGCTGCCGGGGTGGCGCACGAAGTAGTCATCCACGGTGGGCAGCAGGGCCGCGAGAAGCCCCCGCTCGCGCAGCACCTCGAGACCTCTGGCACCGTGCCCTGAGAGAAAGAGCTTCAGCGTCTCATCGAAGAGCCGCGCGGATGGCACCCCACCGAGCAAGTCGCGCAGCGGGATGAGTGGAGCCTCCGTGGCAGGGTCCAGGTGAAAGCCGAGCTTCGCCTCGAAGCGGATGGCGCGCAGCATGCGCACGGGATCCTCGCGGTAACGGGTCTCCGGATCCCCGATCAGCCGTAGCGTGCGCGAGGCGATATCCTCGGCGCCCCCGACGTAATCCCAGAGCGAAAAATCCGCGATGTTGTAATAGAGCGAGTTGGCCGTGAAATCCCGTCGCCACACATCTTCGTTGATCGAGCCGTAGACGTTGTCGCGCAGGATTCGGCCGGTCTCGTCCACCGCGCGCCGGGAGTCGTCATCGTAGGACGCCGTTGCGGCGGGCCCGAGCGTCTGGGGGCGCCCCTCGAGTGTCGATGCGCCGGGCGGCTCGAGGTCCGAGGGCTCATCCACCTCCGGTGCTTCCCCCTCCTCCGGGTCTGCATCGGGGATCGGCTCCTCAGCCTGAGAAGGGGCACTCGCGGCACGAAAGGTCGCGACCTCTATCGTCTCCTGGCCGAAGAACACATGCGCCAGGCGGAAACGGCGCCCGACCAGGCGAGAGTTGCGAAAGAGCTTCTTGACCTGCTCCGGCAGCGCGTCCGTCGCCACGTCGAAGTCCTTGGGCTCGAGCCCGAGCAGCAGGTCCCGAACGCACCCCCCCACCAGGAAGGCCTGGAACCCCCCGTCGCGGAGCCGGTAGAGCACGCGCAGCGCGTTCGGGGAGATCGCGGTGCGAGAGATGGAGTGTTCGGACCTGGGAATGACCCGCGGACTTGCAGGCGCCGACACGGGCGCGGCGGTGGAATTCAATTCGCTGGCTCTCGCTTGAGCATTGGAGTGCACTGCATATAATACCGCGCTCCTTCGCCGGCACCTTCCAGGTTGCGCTCCCTTCGTCTAGAGGCCTAGGACATAGCCCTCTCAAGGCTGTAACACGGGTTCGAATCCCGTAGGGAGCGCCATGGAATCAAGGACTTGTGCGATTTCGGCCGGCGCCGTACAAAACCCCTGGCCTGCGCTACTCGGCGTCAGATCGGCTTGCGCCGATCAACGCGCCCCTGTCACTTGGCGGACGGAGAGATCTTTTAATGGCGTCAAAGCAACACATCCTGAGCCCCGCGGTACTCGTCGCGATATGGATGCTCTTTCCGGCAGTCGCGAGTGCCGGCGGGGATCCGCCGCCTGTGCCCACAGCATCCGTTGCCGAGCGCTGCGCATCGCTCCGGGAGCCTGCTCTCCTCGGCTTGCATGTCGAGGAAGCTCGCCTGGTTCCCGCCGGCCCGCCGGCCCAAGTCCCGGGCCCGTCGCCGATTGCAGCTCCGGGCCCGCGGAATGTGTCGCTCCCCGAGCATTGCCTCTTCCGCGGGACGCTGTGGCCGCGCACGGGCCCCGACGGGCAGCATTTCGGCATCGGCATCGAGCTGCGCCTGCCCGTGAGCTGGAATGGCCGCTTCATGTTCCAGGGCGGCGGCGGTCTCGATGGCGTTCTCGCGCCGAGCTACGGACTCATATCGGGCAATCACTTCCCTTCCGCTCTCACCCGCGGATACGCCGTCGCCTCGACCGATGGCGGTCATCGCAGCAAGTCGATGGTCGACCCGCACTTTGCCCTCGATCAGCAGGCACGAATCGACTATGCCTATGGCGCGCTCGAGAAGACCACCTACGTCGCCAAGGCGCTGATTGCGCGGTTCTATGACAGCGCGCCTCACCGATCATATTTTGTCGGCTGCTCGAACGGTGGCCGACAGGCGATGGTGGTGGCCGAGCGAATGCCGCTCGAATTCGATGGCATCGTCGCCGGCGATCCTTCCTTCAGGCTGACGCGAACCAACATCGATGAGGCGTGGAACGAGATCGTGCTCGCGCGCGCGGCACCGAAAGATGCACAGGGTCGCCCGATCATCAGTCGCGCGCTGTCGCAGGCGGACCTCCGGCTGGTCGGTGCCGCGGTGCTGAGACAGTGCGATGGCAAGGACGGACTCGTCGATGGCATGATCAATGATTACCGCGCCTGCCGGTTCGATCCTGCGGTGCTCACGTGCCGGGCGGGAAAGACACCAAACTGTCTCGCAGCCTCGCAGGTCACCGCCCTGAAGGCGCTCATGGACGGTCCGCACGACTCGCACGGTCAGGCGCTCTATGCTGCTTTTCCATACGATGCCGGCATCGCCGATCCCGCGTTCTATCGCATGCACTTTGGTACCTCGCCCGATGGGGTGCTGAACTCCGCGGATGCCACGCTAGGATTCGATTCGCTGCGCTACTACAGCATGACGCCGCCCGATCCCGACTTCGATCCGATGAAGTTCGATTTCGATCGGGACCCGCAGCGCCTCACCGAAACGGCGAAGATCAACGACGCGGACTCCGTGTTCCTCTCGAGCTTCGCGGGCCACGGCAAGCTCATCCTGTACCACGGTTTGAGCGATCAGGGACTCTCGCCCCTAGACACTGCGGCTTGGTACGATCGCTTGCGGTCGGCCAACGGCGGAGACGTGCAGACGTGGGCCCGCCTATTTCTCGTACCAGGGATGACGCATTGCTCAGGCGGCCCGTCCACGGACGAGTTCGACATGCTGACGGCGATCCAGCAATGGGTGGAGAACGGGCGTGCGCCCGACCGCATCGTTGCGCGCGGTCGATCCTTTCCGAACGAGACCCGACCGCTTTGTCCCTATCCCACCGTCGCTCGTTACACGACCGGAGATCCGCGAAGCGAGAGTAGTTTTACCTGCAAATAGGCGGGTAGCGTCCACGGCGAACTGGGAAAACAGTCAGGAGCCGGCGGCGGCAGGCATCTCTACCGAGGCGAACTGCAGCGCCGCGAGGCGGGCGTAGAGCGGGCTCGTGTGCAGCAACTCCGCGTGGGTGCCGACCGCGACGAGGCGCCCGGACTGCAGCACCAACGTGCGGTCCGCCCGCAGCACCGTTGCGAGCCGGTGAGCGATCACGAGCGTCGTACGACCGCGCATCAGTGCGGCGAGCGCCGCTTGCACCAGCCGTTCGGACTCGGCATCGAGAGCGCTGGTCGCCTCGTCGAGCAACAGGATCGGCGGATCCTTGAGGATGGCACGCGCGATCGCGATGCGCTGGCGCTGGCCGCCGGACAAGCGCGTGCCGCGCTCGCCAAGAAAAGTCTCGTAGCCCGCCGGCAGCTCGCGGATGAACTCATCGGCCGCAGCCGCGCGTGCAGCAGCTTCGATTTCCGCGAGCGACGCCCCGGGCCGACCGTAGCTGATGTTCTCGCGGGCACTCGCGCCGAACAGCACCGTCTCCTGAGGCACGAGGCCGATCTGTTGGCGCAGCTCCAGAGGATCGAGACTGCGCAGGTCATGGCCGTCGATGCAAATCCGACCGGACTCCGGATCGTAGAAGCGCAGCAGCAGCTGCAGCGTCGTGCTCTTGCCCGCCCCCGAAGGGCCCACGATCGCCACCGTCTCTCCGGGGCTGACCTCGAACGTGTAGTCCCGCAGCGCATAGCTGTCGGGCCGCGAGGGATAGCGGAAGCTCACTTGCTGGAAGGTGATGCGGCCCTGGGCACGAGTTGCCAGACGCACGGGCTGCTCCGGAGCAGTGATACCTGGCCTCGCCGAAAGCAGCTCCGACAGGCGCTCCATGGCACCCGCGGCGCGCTGCATCTCTCCCCACATCTCGATCAAGGCCGCGGCGGATGCAGCGATGATCATGGCATAGATGAGAAACTGCCCCAGCTGGCCGCCCGTCATCGTGTTGGCTCTGACCGCGCGGGCGCCAAGCCACAGGACGTAGGTGATGCCTGCAAACACGAGCATGGCGCCGAAAGCGCTCATCACCGAGCGCACCCGGGTCCGGCGGATTGCGGCTGCGAAGCTGCGCTCGACCGCCTTGGCATAGCGTCGGCTCAGCAGCCCCTCGAGCGTGAAGGACTGCACGGTCTGGATCGCGTTCAGCGTCTCATCCACCAAGCTGCTGGTATCGGCGATCCGGTCCTGGGTCTCCCGCGATAGCCGTCGCACGCGTCGCCCGACCGTCGTGAGCGGCAGGATCACGAGCGGGATCAGCACCAGCAGCACTGCAGTCAGGCGTGGACTGGTGAGCTCCAACATCACCAGTCCACCGACCACGTTGAGCCCCGAGCGCAGCGTGATCGAGAGATTCACGCCTGCGATGGCTTGCACGAGCGTGGTATCTGCGGTCAGCCGGGAGAGCACCTCCCCGGTGCGGGTGATCTCGAAGAAGGCCGGATCCATGCGCACCACGCGCCCATACACCGCCTCGCGCAGGTCCGCCACAACGCGCTCCCCGAGCCATGTGACCAGGTAAAGCCGCAGCGCCGCGAAGGCGCCGAGCAGCACGCCCACGATGAGAAAGCCGTAGAAGTAGCGATTGATCAGCTGGATGCTGCCGGTCCGCAGAGCGTGATCGATCACCTGCCGCACCTGCAACGGCACGACCAGCAGGGCCGCAGCGGCCACCAGCAATGCAAGCAGCGCCGAGAACAGCAACCCCAGGTGGGGTACCAGAAATGGCAATAGCGCCCGCAGTGGACGCAACGACTTCGCCTTGGGTCGGTCGGTGGTGTCAGCCATCGCAGTAATGCCGGTTGCGATGATTCCGCATGGCGGAATCCCCCCTGAAGGCGGTCGGTGTTGCTATTCCCGCTGGCTCAGGAGAATGCCAGGTAGGTACCGTAGCTTGCGACGAGAAGCACGATTACTGCGGATACCACGAGCTCGGCACGGATGCTCTTCGCGGAATGTGTCCCTGGATCGTCGAGCAACCGCGTGATGCGAGCGAAGCGGGCTGTGGAGAGCACGACGATTGCCAGGCCGGAAAGTATGAAAGCGAAGCCCTCGTATCCTCCCACCCGACCGGAGAGCGTGCGGAACTGCGGCGGGTGCAATGGGCCGCCCAGAGCCGATCTCGCCAGCGTCAGCATGAACAAATTGAACTTCTCGATCACCAGCCCGAAGGCAATCACTGCAATCCCGGTTCTTACCCACGCGAGAAACGTGCGCTCGTTGGCCGCGTGATCTCGATAGTCGCCGATCATGTCCTCCCCCTTACCGCCTCTGCTCACGTTCCTCCATTTTGGGAGCCCAGGCCGCCGGACGCAAAGGTCGTCCACGCTGCCGTCCCGTCGCAGCAACAGCTGCAGCGAGCGCAGTAGTAGGTGTCCTTGACGGAGCCCACGAGAGCAGCCGACGTACTGCTTAGGAATTGGCGTCCGCGGTCGGGAGATGTGTCAGACGGATCTGAACCCGCGGGGTTAACTCGCGATCCCGTGAATCTCCTTCAGGCGCTTCATGGTCGCGGCTGCCCGCGCAGAGATGATCGCCAGTCGCGGCAGGACCGCCTCCGTGGTCCCTTCTTGGCGCATGATCTCCAGAGCGTGTGCCGCCGCATCGTAGTAGTCAGCCCATAGGCGGCGTACCTCGGCAGCCTCCTCGGGCGTCATGGTCCTACCCACGGCCGGGACCCTCGACCCTTCATCATGGGTAGGCGAGCCACTCCGCTCGAGCGGTGGAATCTCATTCTGTATCCGGGCCTCTATGCCATACGCATGCACGCGTACGCCCGAATCTACGCACGGGAAGCCTTGCCGCGCCGCACCGGCGACTCACCAAATCCTCAACTCGCCTCAGCTCGCCCTCGCGACCGGGCAGAGCGTGTTCGACCGGCGGTCAGGGGCGTGACGGCGGAAGGGCAATCTTGGCGGCACAGATCCCGTCGATGCTCTGCAAGGCAGCGCCGCGGAGGAGCGTTCCCCCTCGAGGCTTGCTCGCCAATGAAACGCAAGCGTCAAAGAGACGGCGAACGCGAGAGACAGGACCGACGCGACCAGGACCCAGGGCCGGCGTGCCCGGGCACGCCTCAGCTCGTCGACAGCTTCGGCCGCAGCGCCGCGAGCCGCCTCCTCGCGCACTCGCCGCTCTTGATGCATCTTGCGCCGCGCCTCCCTGCTCCGCAGCCGATCCGCCAGCATCCCGACGCTCGCCACTCGATGCGCCGGATCGCCATCGGTGGCAGAGGCAATGTCCTCGCGAAGCAGCTCATCGGGAACTTCTCTCTCCCAGCCGGGCATGACTGGTCGGCGCAGATCCCCAACCGCCAATTGGTAGAGCAGGATCCCGAGAGAGAAGACGTCGCTCTGCACGGTTGCAGGGCGGCCCGCGAGCCGCTCGGGAGCGACATAGAGAAGCGTGGTCAATCCGTCGTCGATCACGCCGTCCGCGAGAGTCGCATCGAATTGCGTGACCCCGAGCCCCTGCAGTCGCCATGGCTCGAGGAGCCGGGCACTCCCGAAGTCCGTCAGTCGCACCTGCCAGCCCCCGTCCGCGCTTTGCGAGATGAGCAGGTTCGCGGGCTTCAGGTCCTCGTGCAGCACGCCCACGCTGTGCGCGGCTGCAGCCGCATCGGCCATCTGGAGAAAGAGCGCAATCCGCTCCTGGAGTCCAAGGCTTGCGAGGTGCGGCCTTGCCCATTCAAGCAGACTCACCCCGCCGTATTCGTACTCGAGAAAGAAGGGTGCTGCACAGAAGTTCCAATCGAGGACTCTGACGAGATCCCTGCGCTCGCCGAGGCTCTTGCGCAGCACCCGCGCGAATGTCGCCTCGCGCCTGAGGGCCGCGAGGCCCTCCCCGTCGGCAGCGAACTTGTAAACCCTGTGCTCGCCTGACTTCGCATCCCGCGCGAGCCACACCTCTTGACTGGGGGACTGGCTCAGGCGCGAGACCAGACCGAAATTCTCCCGTCGCGAGACCACCCCGTGCTCGTCCAGCGCGAGCCGGCCTGCAAAATGCCGGCCGACCGCGGTGCGCTCGATGGAGCCGGCCAGCCGATAGCCGACCCGCGCAATCGTTACGATGCGCTCGGCATTCTCCTCACCGAGCGCGCCCCGCAGCCTGGTGAGCGTGGAGTGGATCACCTGGCCACTCGTCGGGCGATCGCGCCACACGGCGCTCACGAGCTCGTTGCGTGTAACGACCTCCCCCGCACGCCGCAGGAACACATCGAGCACCTCGAGCGGCCGCCGCTGGACGTCCGTGACGCGACCACCCACCCGCAGCTCAAAGCGAGCCTCGTCGAACTCGGCGCTGCCAAACCGATAGCGATAGAGCGGCGGCCCATCCTCACGCGCTTGAAGCTCCATGACCGGAACGCCTCCGACTGCTCGAAGAAACCTCACGCATCACAAACCTGTGGTGCCACACCCCTCATCGAAGGGAAATTTCGGATTGAACGGGGTTTCGTTCTGCCGAATCCCGCGCAAGCATCGACGCGAGATTCCTGATCCTGCGAGGACGCAACGATGCAAGCCCAGACGCCGGCGGTGCCGATGCTCGAGCGATGGACGCTCGATGAGGACATCCTCGAGCTCAATCTCGAGCCGATCGCCTTTCTGGTCGCCCTGACGGAGCGCTGGGGCGTCGAGCGGATCGATGCAACGGAGCTCGAATACCGCTGCTTCCTGCAGCTCGCACGCGACTTTCCCGACCGCCCACTTGCGCCGAGTCGAGATGTCGACGCCTTCTGGCACTGCCACGTGCTCACACTCGGCCTTTATCTGGAACATTGCCAGAAGCTGTTCGGGCGACCGCTGCTCCACTGGCCCTTCTCGGGCGCGCTTGGGGAGGCCGATGCCGCCCGTCAGCGCGCCCGCTTCGAAGAATCTCGCTGTCTCATCAGCGAGCTGCTCCACCGGGTGCGCAGCACCCATTCACTCAAGCCAATCCAAGGAGTCGCACATGACCACGATGAAAGATCCATCCCACACCGCCTATCCGAACCGTGAGCAGATGCTCGCGTTGATCCGGGCGCGCGTCACGGCAGATGCCGAGGGCCGCGGGCATCCGCTGTGTTCCGCCGCCTCCGAGAGTCAGTCCTCGACCTGCATCAGCGTGCTCTCGAGCTGAAGTCCGGAAGGGGCGCAAGGGACTGCGCCCCGCTTCAGTGTTTCGGAATGCGTACCTCGGCGAGCGATTGCTGAGCGAGCGACTGCTGTAATGGCGCGATGATCCAATCGGGCGCGTGCTCCCGCTCGAGGGAGCCGACCGCCGCGCGCAGCAGCGCTCCGCCTGCAGCCTCATCGCCAAGCGTGAGGAGAATCTGTCCCTTCAGCCCCTGAAGGCGCGCGCTCCAGTGACCACTCTCGTCGGCGGCCGTCAGAGCGGCGGGCTCAAGGCCCGAGGTGAGTGACAACGCCTCCCGAGCCTTCCCTTGCTGATACAGAACCTCGCTCAGATAGAAGTCCGCCATCTGCGTAAACGGGGCTGCAGGACCCAGCACGCTCACGAGGGTCGGTTGCACACCCTCGAGCTTGGCGAGGGCTGACGAGAGATCTCCCGAGAGGTAGTCGAGCGCCCCGAGGGTCGCCTGCTCGGCGAGCGTCGCCTGAGCGCGATCGCCGAGCGCCTTGTGCACAATGGAGTAGGAGTGCTCCTCGGCGTCGATCGCCTCCGTCCAGTGCCCGGCGACCTGATCCACGGCAGAGAGGTGATTCCACGCAAGCCCCGTCAGATAGCTGTCCGCCCCAACCACGCGCGCGCTCTGGCTGATGACATCCCTGATCACTCCCTGGGCCTCGGCGAGCCGCCCAAGCTTTCCGAGGGCAAGCCCGTACTGCAGATGCGCCTTGGTCCAGTCCTGCGCGCCAACGCGCTCGGGGCTATAGAACGCGTCCATCAGAGGGCTCACGACGCTGATGGCCGCTGCGCTGCGGTTCAATCTGACATCGCACCACGCCAGATCGCCTCGGATCCGAATCAGCCAGGTGACATCGGCCGGAGCGACGATTGCCCGCACGCGCTCGGCCTCCTCGTAAGCAGCCAGAGCGCGCTCGGGACGCATCTGCAGGAGCGCGGCCCCGCCGCGGGTCCAAAGCGCCAGCAGCGCGAGTTGCGAGGGCGTATGAATGCGAGCGCCCGCATCGTGATCGGCTCGTGCCAGGAGCACCTGCGCCTCCGCGTAGCGGGCCAGCATATCGAGCGCCTGCACCAGATAATATTCCGCCTCGAGCGTCGTGCCATCCCGCGGACCGAGTCGCCTCTGGAGCACCGCGACGGCGGCCTGCTCGAGCCCCGCCGCCTTGGTGTAATCGTTCTGGCCGAAGTACGCGCGCCCCAGCGCAAGCTCGATCGAGGCCCGCGTGATGGGATCACCCGTGAAGCGGTCATCCAGCCGCCGCTCTGCGCGCGCGAGCGCTTCGCGGATGCTGGTCTCGCGGGTGACACCGGGGGCGCTCGGGTCACCGGCTCCGAGCACGTCGTCGTTGAGGAACGACGCGATCACCTCGGCCCGTTGCCTGGCAGCTTCCGTCTCGCGGTGTGCGCGGCTGAGCGAGCCGAGCACCCAGCTGACAGACACCAGGCCGAGCGTGAGACTCACCAGCGCCGCGATGAGCCACGGGCGACGTGCGCGAGCGCGCAGCAGCTCCTGCTCGGTTCTTGCGGCTCGCTCGCGCGCGATCGCTTCCTGATGCTTCCTCTCCCTGCGCTCGTCCAGATGCCTCAGCCGCCGGATGAGCTCCTCTACGCTTGCGATGCGCAACGCCGGGTCGCCGTCGGTTGCCGCTGCGATGTCCTCGCGCAGCAACTCGTTCGTGATGTCGCGCTCCCAGCCCGACACGAGCGGACGCCGCATATCCCCCACCACCAGCTGGTAAAGCAAGATCCCCAAGGCGAACACATCGCTCTGCACGGTGGCGGCACCGCCCGCCAGGCGCTCGGGGGCCACGTACTGCGGCGTCGCCCCGCCCACATCGCTGATCACGCCTTGCGTCAATGTCAGTCCGAGCTGGGTGATCCCGAAGCGCTGCAGGCGATCGGGCTCGAGCAGGCGTGCGCTCCCGAAGTCCGTCACTCGCAACTGCCAGCCGCCGTGGGCCCGCTCGGAGACGAGCAGGTTCGCGGGCTTCAGATCCTTGTGCAGGACGCCGACGCTGTGGGCGGCAGCGACCGCCTCGGCCACCTGCAGAAAGAGCTCCAGGCGCTCCCCGGCCATGAGACCCGCTAAGTGCCCAGCAGCCCACTCGATGAGATTCGCGCCCGCGTACTCGCATTCGAGGAAAAAGGGTTGCGCATCGAAGTTCCAGTCGAGCATGCGCACGAAGTCCGCGCGTTGCCCCAGACTTTCGCACAGCACCCGCGCAAGGGTCGCCTCACGCTTGAGGGCTGCGAGGCCCTCCCCGTCGGCGCTGAACTTGTACACGCGCTGCTCGCCCGTCTTGGAGTGCCGCGCAAGCCACACTTCGTGGTGCGGAGACTGACCCAGGCGCAGGACCAGTACGAAATTCTCGCGCCGTGCGACCGAGGTACCTGCCTCGAGCGATAGCCCCATCGTGAAGTGCCGGCCGACGGCCAGGCGCTCGACCGGACCGATGAGCCGGTATCCCACCCGCGGCTGTGTGAGCAGACGGGCGGCGTTATCCTCCTTGAGTGCCCCGCGCAGCTTCGTCAGGGCGGTGTCGATGACGTTGTCGACCGTGGGGCGGTTGTCCCAGACCGCCTTCTGCAGCTCCTCGCGCGTGACCACCTCTCCCGCCCGGCGCAAGAGAAGCGCCAGCACTTCGAGCGGGCGGCGCTGCACCTCGACCGGCTGTCCGCCGACCTTGAGCTCAAAGCGCGCCTCGTCGAACTCGGCCGTGCCAAAGCGATATCGGTAGAGCGCAAGGGACTCACCCCGCGGCTGGACTTCCATCCTCGACCACCCTCAATCCGTAAGTCTTTATTCTTCTCCCCACACTCGGGATTCAGGCCCTGGCCGCGAAGTGCGCAGCTCTTTGGCAGGATTATCGCAGAGCCCGAGCCGGCCGCAACGTCCCGGTTCAGGGATCCATCCGCAGGCCGAGCTGGGGGGCCTCGCCCCCCGCGGCTGCGGGCGCTTGCGGCTCGTTGGCGCCCTCGATCTCCAGGAGCGGCAAGTCCTGCTGGGCGAGCCCCTGGATGTCGCCGGCGACCCCGACAAGCTCGGCGATCCCGCTCTGCAGCTGCTTTTCGCGGCGCGCCCAGCGCTGCAGGGTCTGACTTTTCTCGGACTCGAGCTCCTGGCGCATGCGGTAGAACGAGGCGTAGATGGCCTTGAGCTTGTGAGCGAATTGCGAGGAGGTCAGGTAATCGTAGACAGCCTCCATCTTCTCGCCCTTTCCGGCCGAGACGATGCGCTGCTTGTGCAGATCCAGCACTCCGGCCCGCAGGACGGTCGCAAGCTGCAGGGCCGTCGTCCAGGAGGTCACCCACACCTCTTCGGAGAGGCCGAAGAGCTGGCCCTCCTCCCAGTCCTTGGGAAATGCCGTACCCATGGTCACCAGGACCCCCACGTCGGCGTTACACCCGCGCAGGTCCTCTTTGAGCTTGCTCACCCATTGCGAGCTCCAGTCCTTGGCCCGCTTGGCCTCCCACAGCAAGACACCGGCGGTCTGGCCGCCGCGGGTGGTCACGCGCTGGATCACATCCCCGCCCCGGACGCCCTTTCGTACCTCCTCGATCACATCGAGCGGAAACGCCGCCTCCAGATCCTTCTGCAGACTCAGCTCGAGAACCTCGCCTTGCAATTGCTGCGAGCCCGTACTGCCCTTGCGCTGAGCCTCCGACAGCTGCGCGGTCATGTCATCCAGTCGCTTCTGAAGCTCGGCCTTCTCGAGCTCGGCGCGCTCTCGCTCCTGGATTCTGACCTTCGACTCGAGCTCCGTGCGGCCTGCATCCAGCTTGCGTGCGACTTCCAGCTCGAGGGCCGCCGCGCGATCGGTCAGCGCCGACTTCTCCCGCCGCAGCGCGAGCTCGCTCGAGCGGAGCTCGCTGAGTTGCCGGTTCTTGTCCGCGATCTCCTGCTCGAGTGCCTGCCGGTCGGTTGCGACCAGCGCGCGGGCCCGCGTTTCGGTCAGGGCGCGCGTCTCCTGGATCGCCCTCTCGTGTGTGGCCGCCTGCTCCTTGAGAAGTTGTTGCAGCTGTGCGTTCTCGGCGCGCATGGCGCTATCCCGCTGCGCAGCAAGCTGCTGAGCGCGCCGCTCCGCCTGGGCTCGCTCGCTCTTGCGGACCTCCTCCAGGGCCCCTTCGGTCGAGTGCTCGAACTGCGCCAGCGCGTGGCGAGCGAACCCTTCCTCGAGGCTAAACCGAGCCTGGCACTTCGGGCACGTGACGAGTGTGTCCGATGGCAGCAGCAGCTGGGTGACCACGTCCTCTTGGCTCGACACTGGCTGACTCCCTCCCGATGGATGTGACGGCGTCAGCCAATTCTACCCCCGCCCCGGACCTGCTCGACCTCCGCGAGCGTGCGGTGAATGGCGGTCAGGCCCGCCCACATGGGCTCCACGATCCCGCGTGGGCTTGGTGCTCAAGTCTGCGCGAGATTGGGGGGCAGCTGTGGAGCCTCGATGCCAAACAGCTGCGCGTACTCCGCATGCAGGCGTGGCCACTCGACCTTCATGGCAGAGCCGCCCACGATCCGGCCCAGGGGCTGCTGCGCGAGGAGTCGATCGAGCACATCGAAGCAGATATGCCATCCGGCGGCCCCCATCGCGATGAAGCGGCGATCGATGTTGTGCCACAGCGTGAGCCGTGTGCCCTCGCCGAGGGGCTCGAGCTGCCAGCGCATGTCGTTCTCGCCCCAGCAGTACTCGAGCAACCTTGGGGCCTCCGCCCGCGTCACACGCGTTTGGGAAACGATGGGCTTCGGCGTCCCGACCGTGGTGAGGTTGACCGGCCCCACCGAGCCTAGGCTGCGGTCGGCATCGAACGGCGCCCACTCGCGAATCTGCGCCGGGTCTGTCAACGCCTGCCAGACCTTGGCCGGCGAATGACGCAGCTCCCGCACGAGAATGAGCGTCCAGCGGTCTCCGTCCTTGTGAATCTCGGCGCCCGCCGCCGGGCCCGGCTTGTAGCTTTCGAGGTTGCTCATCGCCTTTTTCCCTTCCGACGTGGGGGGGTGTGGTCCAATCGATCGAGATGACGCTCGAGCGCATCGACGTGCGCCGACCAGAAGCGCCGGAACTGAGCGAGCCAGGCATCAATCTCCATGAGGGGCTCCGGTCTGATCCTGTACAGACGCCGCTGCGCATCGACTCGCGCCTCGACGAATCCTGCCTGCCGCAGGACCCGCAGGTGCTTGGAAACCGAAGGCTGGGACAGTCGAAGCTGCTCCTCGATATCACCCACGGAGTGCTCGGCGGATGCGAGCAGCCCCAGGATCGCGCGGCGGCTCGGCTCGGCAATGATCGCAAATGAAGATTCCATGCCGGTTATATACCTGAAAGAGTATATACGTGTCAAGGTATTTCCCACTCATCCCGGCGTGATGCAGGCCTCGCTCTCGCCCGAGCCCGGGTCAGGGCGAGACAATGCTGAGTAGAATGGCCCGCCGGAATGCCCATGCAACTGAGCACCACTCTTCGCTACATCGCACACCCTGCGAACCTCGCGGCGCTCGTCTTCATCATCCTCGCGAGCGCCCTGCTCACCTTCGGACTCATGGGAGGGATGTTCGGAGTCCCTCTCATCGTCATCATGCTCATCTGGACACTGAAGTATGGTCTGTTGACCGTCGAGCACATCGCGGGCCGGGCACCGGGGGAGCCGGTTCTGGCCATCGAGATGCTGCATCCGGCCGAGCAGAAGAAGTCCCTCATGCAGCTCGTCGTGGTGGCCGAGATGTTCGGCATCGCGTGGGCCGCGGATTACTGGTTGGGGACGATCGCAGGCGCGCTCGTTGCGCTCATCGCCATAGCGCTCTTGCCCGCGGTGATTGCCATTCAGACGGTCACCGACACCGCGCTCAAGGGTCTGGATCCCCGCGAATGGTATTTGATCATTCGCTGGCTGAAGTGGAGCTACGCCCAGGTCGTGGGATATGTATTCGCGCTGTGGCTGCTTGGGCTGGCGCTGCTGTCGGAGCCGGTCAGACGCACCCTGCCACTCATGCTCGTGATCGCCTTGTTGATCTTCGGGTGGCTTTCCGTGCTCGCGCTCCTGGGTGGCTCGATCCTCGAGCGGCGCGCGACCGATCCCGAGGATCCGGTGCTCGAGATCATCGAGCGCGAGGCATCTCCCGCGGAGATTGCGCGGCACCGCGACCGGCACATCGACCGCATCTACGGCGAATGGCGCGGAGGTGCGTACCAGAACGCCTGGCACACACTCATGCGGATCGTCGAGGATAGCCCCGAGCCGCTCGATGAGCTGCGCTGGCTCTACGAGCGGATCGCCGCGTGGCCCGATCCGCGCCTTGCCGGGCTCCTCGCGCAGGAGCTCGTTCCGCGACTGCTCACGGCATCGTGCTACAGCGAGGCCATGAGGGTCACACGCGAGCGGCTCGCTGCCGACCCCGCCTACCGCCCGCGCACTGCGCAGCAGACAGTCGCGATGGCGCGCATCGCGAAGGATGGCGGGGATCGACCCACCGCCCGTGGGCTCCTCGGGGACTTCCAGCGCTTGTTCCCGAACGATCCTTTGCAGCCGGCCGTGGATGAGATGGGGCAGCAGCTGCAGCGCTGATGCGAACGGCGCTCAGGGCACCGGACGATAGGCGACGCGGTCGCCCCGGAATGTACCGAACCAGAGCGTCTGTCCGATCTGCACCGTGCTCGTCGCATCGCCAAACTCGGGCAGTGCCGGCTGGCGGAGCACCGGGCTCACGGACATGGTGGTCGGGTCGAGCTTGACGACCGCCCAGGGATCTGGACCGGTCGGCCTGGGCGTAGTGATGAACTGCCCGGTCACG
The DNA here is from genome assembly GCA_035524075.1 of Steroidobacteraceae bacterium. Lineage (GTDB taxonomy): Bacteria > Pseudomonadota > Gammaproteobacteria > Steroidobacterales > Steroidobacteraceae > JASHUC01. The sequence continues at coordinate 96,415 of DATKPP010000070.1, forward strand.
AATAATGTTCCATCGGGAGCCCAGCGCAGGTTATCGGGGTTGAAGTTGACCGCGACGCTCGACACCGGACCCTGGCCCGAGAGCGACACCCGATAGATCTTGCGCGTGCCGTACGCGTTGATGTAGAGCCACTTGCCATCGGGCGAGGCGGCGATTCCATTGTCTCCGGACAGCCGCGTGTGCGGCACTTCGCTAAAGCCTTTCCGCGGAGTCCACCGGTAGACCGTGCCGGTCACCTGCCCTGCCATGATGTGCTGAAAGCCCTGCTTGTCTGTCGTATCGAGAAATTTCGTGACTGCAAAGGCTCCTCCGCGCAGCGCCGCCACGGCGTTGCCATTTGCACCGGGCGGCATCAGGACGCAGCCGATCCAGGTGGCCGAAGCCTGCAACGGGTTCAGTCGGAAGACCTCGACCGACTCGCGCCCGCCGTGACTGACCGCATACACCGTGACGCTGCCGCGATGCTCTACGACATCGAGCCCGTGGGTCGAAAGCCCCTTCAGATCCGGGGCAATGCAGCCTGGGTAGAGGGGGTCCGGAGTCGAGGCGAGGGAGATCGCCACTGCACGCGCCGTTTTCGCAGCGGTATCGATCAGATATAACCCCACCGAGCCCACCTTGAGGGAGCTACCGACCAGCCAGCGACCGCCCTGGATCGGCAGGAAATCCTCGACATTGGTGAGGCCGCAGACGAAGCCAAGACCACCCGCCGACGGACAGGGAACGGACACCGGCTCGTCCGTCCGAGCCGACTGAGCCCGGGCGTAGGGGGAGAGGCCGGTCAGCGCGCACGCGCCAAGAACGAGAGCGACGGCGGCGGTCTTCATCGCGGAGCCCCTGATATAGATGTGTCGGCTTGCGCCCGGATCCGGGCGGGAAACGTGGCTTCAGCTGAGCTTGGGTCATCTGACCACAACAGACGCACGCGGCACAACGGGCGCCGGTGCAGGCGGCGGTGACTCGGTCTGAGCTCTTGCCAAGCGAAGTCCCGACGGCAATCAGTCCGTCTTGTCTTCGAGCTGAGGCTTGCTGGCGCGCGAGCCGGCCGCCATGCGGGTGAGCTGCTCCAGGTTTTCCGAACTGCGCTCGGTCTCCCGGCGCAGCCAGCGTTTGACGATCCAGGGGCCGATCAGCGGCGGCACGGGGAAAGCAGGCTCGAGCTCGGCGCTGGCGTCGAATTGAGTCTGGTCGCCGGCTGCGCGAAACTCCCAGCGCGCACGTCCGTAGCGTAGATCGCCATTCGGCAGCACTCTCGCGCTCACATCGCCCCCGCCGGGCGTGGGCGCAAAGCTCATCTCCTGAGTCTCACGGATGGTCCGGCAATACCACAGCACGCACGCGCGGATCTGCGTGTAGAGCTGCACCGGCGCGCCGTCGCGCCCACCCGTGATCTGGATCCGCTTCACGTCGGTGTTGATGGCGGGCAGGTTGGCAAGGTTCGCGAATACGGCGTAGGCGAGCGTTGCGCGCGCATGCAGATGGGCGTGCAGCTCGATCAGATACCGGGCGCCGACTCTCTTGACGGTCAGATCGTCGATGGAGGCAGCGCTCGCTGACCTGACCCACGCCATGGGCGCGAAGGCGATCAGCGCATGCGCTACGATGACGAGCCCGCGATGCGCTGCCCTCATCCTCAAGCGCGGCGCGAGGGCTCGGCCTGCACAGGCCGAAAATAGACGGGCAGCGGAGGCTGCGTCTGGTAGGCACCCTCGAGCTGCGCGGTCTCCTCCGCAGTGAGCTGCATTCCGACCGCCTTGACGGGATCCTCCAGCTGGCTCACGCGCGTGGCGCCGACGATCGGAGCCGTCACCGCGGGCTTCCCCAGCAGCCAAGCAATGGCGATCTGCGCCGGCGCGACGCCGCGCCGCTGGGCGACGTGCGCCACGGCATCGATCACGGCCTCATCCGCCTGCCGCCGGAACCGGTCCCGCGCCATCGGCGAGTGGGAGCGAACGGTGCCGGTGCGCCGGCTGCCTGCGAGAAGGCCGCCTCCGATGGGGCTATAGGGGATGAGTCCGATGCCTTCCTCGCGGCACAGCGGAATCATCTCCCGTTCCTCCTCCCGATACAGCAGACTGTAGTTGTTCTGCATGCTCACGAAGCGGGCGAGGTGCATCTGGTCGGCCCGATGGAGCAGCCGCGAGAACTGGTAGGCGGCCATGGTCGAGGCGCCGAGGTAGCGCACCTTGCCATCGCTCACCAGGCGCGTGAGGGCTTCGAGCGTCTCCTCGATCGGTGTCTCCAGGTCGAAGCGGTGGATCTGGTACAGGTCCACGTAATCGAGGCCCAGACGCTGCAGGCTCGCATCGATTGCATGCAGGATGTGCTTGCGCGACAGGCCTCGGTCGTTGGGCCCGGAGCCCATCGGGTGGAAAACCTTGGTCGCAATGACCACCTCATCGCGCCGCACGCCAAACTCCTTCAGGGCATGACCGAGAATCTGCTCGCTCTCGCCGGAGGAGTACACGTTCGCCGTATCGAAGAAGTTGATGCCAAGATCGAGCGCCTTGCGCACGATGGCGAGACTCTGGTCCGCAGGCAACATCCAATCGAACCCCGAGCCAAAGCTCATGCAGCCCAGGCAGATGCGCGAGACCTTGAGACCCGATGAGCCCAGTCGCAGGTATTCCATATCCCTCTCCGATGCCGCAGCGCTCGATTCAGTGTAGCGCAAGGCTTCGCGCCTGATACGCTTGCTTACAGTCTTGCACGGGCTCTCATGACTAGAATCGCACGGCATGACCTATAAGAATCCAAGAACACGTATTTCCAGGGGGCAGTCATGATCTATTTCCTCGCGCTGCTGCCGGCCACGGCGCTCACGATCGGCGGTTACTTCGTCCTGTATCTGGCGGCCCGGTCCGAAGGGCAGATGCGCAGCTTCGGCAAGTACCTGGGCTTCTGGGCGTTCACGCTCGCGGGTCTGGTCATCCTGGGCGCGATCTTTGCCGCCGCTCATCACGGACACCGCGGTATGGGAAGAATGCATCAGGGCATGTACCGCCCCATGCGCGGGCCGTGGCCAGGCGGCGGTCCGCGATTCTTCTCCCCCCGCATGGGCGAGCGCTTTGGCCCCGGTGGACCGCCCCCCAATGGGCCCGCGCCTCCACCTCCGGGCGGTGCGCCTAACGCTACCGAGTCATCAAGCTCCACATCCTCAGCCGCTCGATAGACTGGCTGGGCGCTCCAGGCCCAGCCGGCGCGCGAAGAACACGTACGAGAGTGCCCAGTACTCGGCCTCCTGCGCATGCGTCGACCCGGCGCCGTGCCCGCCCTCTGCGGCTTCGTAGAACAGCACGTCATGACCCTGTGCTTGCATCTTCGCCGCCATCATGCGCGCGAATACGGGCGTCACACGATCGTCCGTGGTCTCGGTGACGAACAGGATGGGCGGGTAGTGCACATTGGCCCTGACGTTCTGAAAGGGTGAATACGTGCGGATGTAGGCAGCCATCTTGGGATCGGCAGGATCGCCATATTCTCCGATCCACGATGCGCCGGCCCCGAAATGCGTGTAGCGCAGCATGTCGATGAGCGGACGCTGGCACACCACGGCGGCGAAGAGCTGCGGCCGCTCGACCATGACGGTCGACACGAGAAGTCCACCGTTCGAGGCACCCACGATCCCAAGCTGCTTCGGGGTCGTCAGGTCGCGATGCTCGAGGTCTGCGGCCACGGCCTCGAAGTCGTCGTACGCGCGCTGACGATGAAATTTGAGTGCCGCCTCGTGCCAGGCGGGACCGAACTCGTTGCCACCCCGAATATTGGCGACCGCGATCGCACCTCCGTGCGCGAGCCAGGTTTGCCCGGCATCGAGCGGGCGATGTGGATCGTTCCAATACCACGGGGTGAGTGACAGCTGGAACCCGCCATATCCATAGAGGATGGTGGGGATCGGGCCCCTCGCACCGCGGGGGCGCAGCAGGAAGTAAGGCACGCGGGTGCCGTCCTTGGAGGTGACCCAGTACTGCTCGACCGAGACATCGTTCGATTCGAACCGGGAGGGCTCGCTCCTGATCGCTTGAGGCTCAGCACCGCCCGCGTACGCATACAGCGTCGGGGGCGTGAGGAAGCTTTGAAAGGTGAAGTAAGCCTCCGGTCCCCAGGCATTCGTCGACATGACCGAGGTGGAGCCACCGACCGGCAGATTCAGGCGCGTGTCGCTCCATTCAGTGTCCGAGTGACGAAACGCGTGAATCGAGCCCTTCACATCCTCATAGATGGCGGCATATACCCCATCGCGGCCGGCGGACACGTCATCGACCATGGCATGCGCGCCTGGCGTGTAGAGCACCGAGATGCGCGGCAGGTGTCCGGTGCGCACGAAGTCGAAGATCGGCAACGCAATCAGCGACCCCTGCTTGATCGCCCTGCCCTGCACGGTCCAGTCGTTCTGCAGGGTCGCAACGAGCTGCCCCTGCGTCACTCCCTGCAGCTGCGCATCCTGCGGCAGAGGCACCTTGAGCGGCGTGCCATCCGCACGGACGAAGTAGAAATCCGAGCGGAAGAAGCTCGGCTTGCGGATGATCAGCGGCACGACTCCGTAGGGGCCGCGCAGAACACGCGGATCCACCGACATATCGTTCGGCCGGCCGACGAATAGAGTCTTCGCCGAGGCGAGCGGCTCTCCGCGCCGCCACAGCTTCACGATGCGCGGGTATGAAGAGGGCGTCAGGCTGCCGGGACCGAAGTCGGTTGCGACCAGCAGATGATCCTCATCCAGGTATGCGACCGAGGACTTGGCGAGGGGTAGGGAGAACCCACTGTCGAGAAACTGCCGCGTCTCGGGGTCGTACTCGCGCACCACCGCCGCATCGCCTCCGCCCGGTGACAATCGAACGAGGCACCGGCGCTCGCTCGGTGCACATTCGGCGCCCTGCCACACCCAGTTCTGGTGCGTGTCGCGGTCGAGCTGGTCCACATCGAGCAGCGTCTGCCACGACGGCGCGGGACTCGCATACTCTGCGATGGGGGCGCGCCGCCAGACCCCTCGAACGTGCTTCGCGTCCTGCCAGAAATTGAGTACCCACCGATGCTCGAGGCTTGCCTCGGGGATGCGCTCGTTGGAGTTCAGCACGGTCAGGATCGCTTCGCGGTCCCTGGCATACAGCGGGTCGCTCTTGAGCGTGCCCTCGCTGCGAGCGTTCTGCTGCTTCACCCAGTCGAGCGCCTTCGGGGAATAGACCTTCGAGAGCCAGAGGTAAGGATCGTGGTCGACCCCGGCGGCCATCGCGAGCGCGGACGCGGCCGCAAGACCAATCACCCACCCAGGACGAAGGGATCGCATGGGATGCTCCTCTCGAGTCGGACCGAGCACGGCCGCGAAGGCCGCATCCGGGCCACGCAGCCTAGCAGGAGCCCGACCCTGCAGAAAGTCGCGAGTTGCCGCGGCCCGCGCGTCGCACCTATGATTCGGGACAGAACAAGCTTCGGCACAGAACAAAGAGGGGAACCGCCGATATGAGCTCGAAGACTTGGGACTCGTCATACGAATGGCGGGCCGTGCTGATCCTGAGCCTTGCCTTTGGCTTGGTCGGCATCGACCGCTTCGTTCTGCCGCCGCTCTTTCCGAGCATGATGGGTGAGCTGCACCTCAACTATCAGGATCTGGGAAATCTGGTCGGCGCTCTGGGGGTTGCCTGGGGCGCCTCGGCCATCCTGGTCGGAAACCTCTCCGACCGGCTTGGACGGCGTCGAGTGCTGGTCCCCGCGGTGGTCATTTTCTCGGTGCTCTCGGTGCTGAGCGGCTTTGCGGCGGGTCTCGCAAGCCTCATTGCCATCCGCGCGGTGATGGGTCTGGCCGAGGGTCCGGTTGCCTCGACCGGCGTTGCGGTCGCGGTCGAGGCCTCCCATCCCAAGCGGCGCGGCATGAACAACGGCTTCTTCCAATGCACCATCGCGCTGTTTGGGATAGGCCTCGCCCCGATCCTCGCCACGCAGCTCCTCAAGTTCACATCCTGGAGAGCGGTCTTCTGGATCGTGGGCACTCCCGGCCTGATCGTCGCGATCATCATGGCCTTCATCATTCGCGAGCCGACCTCGATCGCTCGAGCGCAGCGCGGCGCCAAAAGTCCGCGGGCACCCATCGGCGCGATGTTCCGGCATCGCAACGTTCCGCTCTCGATGGTCGGCTTGTTGTGCGCCATGACGGGTGTGTTCGTGCTCTCGGCGGTGATGCCCAACTATCTCGTGGACTACCTCAAGCTGACTCAGCCGCAGATGGGACTCGTCACTTCGGCCATCGGCTTCGGGGGATCGCTCGGGCAGCTCGGACTTCTGACGCTGTCGGATTTCATCGGGCGGCGAACCGCCACGCTGCTCTCCTTTGCCATATCGGCCGTGTTCCTCTGGCTCTTCATCCACACCGGGGTGAACCTCCCGATGTTGTTCGGGCTCCTGTCGATCGCAGCCATGTTCAACTTCGGTGCGCTTGCGATCCTCGCCGGGCCCATTCCTGCGGAGGCCGCTCCCATCGGTTTGATCGCCTCGGTTGCCGGCATCGTGATCGGGGCCGGCGAGATCTTCGGTGGCGGGGTCGCTCCGTCGCTGGCCGGGACCATTGCGCAACGCTTCGGCATTCAGTACACACTCTACTTCGCACTCGCAGGCCAGGTCGCAGGACTCGCCATTACGGCGTTTCTGCACGAGACCGCACCGCGCAAGTCAGGCAGCAGCCGGCGGGGGGCCATCTCGGAGCTGGACAAGATGCCGGAGGTTACGCTGTAAGCGGCTCGGCACTGGAATCCCCCACACACACCCAAGGAGCATTGCCAATGGACAGCATCAAGGCTTTATTTACCGCGACGGCAACCGCAACCGGAGGCCGCAACGGCCACACCGAGGCCCAGGATCACTCGGTGGGCGCGAACCTGTCGGTGCCGAAGGAGATGGGGGGCCCGGGCAAGCCCGGCACCACCACGCCGGAGCATCTCTTCGCTTGTGGCTATGCGGCGTGCTTCGGGGGAGCACTGGACTACGTGGCGACGCAAAAGAAGAAGAACGCCAAGAATGCGGTCGTGACCTGCAGCGTGTCGATCGGACCGCGCGACAAGGGCGGGTTTGGGCTTGCGGTGCGACTCCACGTGAAGGATGCGAGTCTTCCGCAGGCAGAGCTCGCGGGGCTCGCGAAGGAGGCCCACGAGCAGATCTGCCCCTACTCGCATGCCACCCGGGGCAACGTACCGGTCGAGGTCGTGGTCGAAGGCGCCTAGGCGCTCTGCGCCGATCGGGCAGCCGGGCGGGCGCGTCGCACCGCGCCCGCGATGTCCAAGCCGCACGCACGGGCAGATTCAGCCATGAGGAGCCGCGATCGCCTGGCCCGTCAACTCAGCCCGTCGGGACGTCGATTCCTCACGCGCGGTCTTCCGCGCCGCCCCTGGCAGGACCTGTATCACTCCCTCATGACGATGAGCTGGCCGCGGCTTTTCGCAAGCTATGCGTGCTTCTTCTTCGTTTTCAATCTGGTCTTCGCGGGCCTTTACGCCTTGCAGCCGGACGACCTCGCCAATCTCAATCCGCCGGGCTACTGGGGCCGCTACTTCTTCAGCGTCGAGACGCTCGCGACGGTCGGCTACGGCGACATGCATCCGCAGACGCTCTACGCGCACATCGTCGCATCGTTCGAGATCTTCGCCGGCGTGATGAGCCTTGCGCTCATCACCGGCATGATGTTCGCGCGATTCTCCAGGCCCACTGCGCGGATCCTGTTCGCTCAGAACGCAGTGATCCGGCCCTTCGACGGGAAGCAGACGTTGATGCTGCGCGCCGCAAACGCGCGCGAGAGCATCATCATGGAAGCCGCTGCGCAGCTGCGGCTCATCCGTGATGAGCTGACGCAGGAGGGCTACAAGATCCGGCGGATCTACGATCTGGCCCTGCGGCGCAGCGCGCAGCCTGTGTTCCTGTTCGGCTGGAATCTCCTGCACGTCATCGACGAGGCGAGCCCGCTCAAGGGCGCGACGCCGGAGTTGCTCGACACGAGCCAGGCCTACCTCCTGCTCACCATCGCCGGAACCGACGAGACCACCGGCCAGACTCTCATGGCGCGCCAGGAATACCCCGCCTCGGCCCTGCGATGGAATCACACCTTCGCCGACGTGTTCACCCCCGGCAAGGAGGGCATCGACCTCTTCGATTACACGAAGTTCGACCTCGTGGAGCCTCTCGATTGAGAGGCTCGCGGAGCTGCGCCCGAGCACGCCATGCACCAGTCTGCGCTAGGATCATTTTTCGCAAGGAGAATCAGCCGTGCCTGAAAAGACCCCTGAGAAGAACATGCCGCGCCCGCCGGACTCGCTACACCGCGTGGCTCCGAAGCTTGCAAGCCTCACGACCGAGGTGCTCTTTGGTGATGTGTGGGAGCGTCGCGAGCTCTCCAAGCGTGATCGCAGCCTGATCACCTGCGCAGCCCTCGCGGTTCTGTATCGCCCGGAGCAGCTGCGCTTCCATCTTCGACTTGCGCTGACCAACGGGGTGAAGAAAGAAGAGCTGACGGAGCTCATCACCCACATCGCTTTCTATGGCGGCTGGCCCTGCGCCGTGCAGGCGGCGCAGCTCGCTGACGAAGTATTCGGCGCGCCCGGCTGATTGCCAGTCGGCATAACCTCCGGGCTGCGCATGCTCGCGGATGTCAAATATATGTGACATGGAGCGGTGTCCGGTATAGCTTACTTCATGTAAGGTATACTTTACGGATCCCGACATGAGCTTTCGCGAGAAAAGCATCGCCCTCCAGATGCTCGCCATCGTTCTCGTCTACGGTTTGTATGGCGCACACTTCTATCAGGCGCATCTCTGGCGTGCGCCGCTCTCGCCCGTCCCTGCAGTAGCGACGCTGATCGGCATCGCCATTCTGATGATCATCATTGCGATCGTGGGTCACATTGCGATTGCGATGAGGACTCGCCCCGAGGCGCCCGATGAGCGGGACTGGGCAGTGGAGCTGCGCGGCGCGCGGAATGCCTACCGCGCGCTGGGCGCGGGGATGTGGTGCATTCTGCTCCTCTCACTGTTGCGCGCCTCGTACGGCATCGTCTTCTACGCGATCCTGGCGGCCTTCGCCCTCGGGGAACTGGTGAGGCTCGGCTCGCAGCTCATCTACTACCGGAGCGGCACCTGATGGTGGCGGGCGCTCGCACTGCCATCCGCAATAACATCCGCACGCTGCGCTTCCATCATGGGGAGATGACTCAGCAAGAGCTCGCCACCCGCGTGGGGCTCACCCGCCAGACGATCATTGCGATCGAGCAGGGCCGCTATTCCCCTTCGCTCGAAGCGGCATTCAAGATCGCCCGCGCCTTTCGCGCTCCCCTCGAGGAGGTCTTCCAATTCGAGGAGTGAGCAAGCGCCTCGGCCTTCGCTCAACGTAGGTTGAGCGCTCACTCACGATGCATGCGTGATCTCTTCAGTGCCGGCGCCGCTGCAGCTCCTCGAGCGTGTGCTTCAACGCCTCGAGCTTCTGTCCAGCCTCTCCAAGCTTGCCCGCAGCCGTGAGCTGCTGATAATCGGAAAGGTCGCGGGCGGCCTCGGAGATCAACCCAGTGACATCCCCGCCAGCGCCCGCCGTGCCGGCTGGGAGCTCCGGCAGGTTTGAAGAGCGCTGCGCCGCTGGAGCCAAGGTGGTCGATGCCGTGAGTGTGGAGGGAGCCTCGCCGAACAACGCCGCCATGGCAGACTCGAACGTCGGACCATAGGCGAGTCGGTCCTGCACCGCGAGCACGACCAGTCGCATCTCGGGCATCGGACTACGCTCGGCTTGCAGGTAGATCGGCTCGGCGTAGAGCAGCGCCCGCCCGATCGGGATGACAATGAGACTGCCGCGGCGCACGTGCGAACCCTGCTGGTTCCACAGCGTGAGCTGTCCCGAGAGCTGGGCGTTCTGGTCGATGCGTGCCTCGATCTGCAAGGGCCCGTCCACGAGCCGCGTCTTGGGGAAGTCGTACACGACAGCCTGCCCATAATGCTCGCCATCGCTGCGGCCGGCGATCCAGCCGATAAGATTGTTCCGATTGGCCGGCGTAAAGGGCAGGATCTCGATGAACTCCGGCGTGTGCTCGCCGAGCAGCGTCATCAGCACGTAGTTCGGCTCCATCCTCTCCTGGCCGCCGTAGAACGAACCGATCCCCGTTGCGATCGACCAGAGATCCTCGCGGTTGTAGAACACATCGGGGTTCTGCATGTGGTAGAGCCCGTAGACGGCCGCCTGGACGTTGAGCAACATCTCGGGGTAGCGTACGTGCTCGCGCAGGTCGGCGGGCATCGCACTGGCATCCTTGAAGAGCGCCGGGAAGAAGGCGCGATAGGCTCCGATCACTGGATCGGTGGGGTCGAACACATAGAACGTCGTGGCGCCCGTGTAGGCGTCGATCACGATCTTGACGCTGTTGCGGATGTAGTTGAGCTCACCGTCTTCGAGCTCGTAGCGCCGGGCGTACGGATACGTATCCGAGCTGGTGTACGCATCCATGAGCCAGTAGAGCCGGCCCTCCGCGCTCACGACGATGTAGGGGTCTGGATCGAAAGTCAGAAACGGTGCGAGCTGGCGCACGCGGTCGTGAATGTTGCGCCACATCAGGAGGCGGCTTTCAGCCGTCACATCGTCACTGAAGGGCAGATTGCCCAGATCCCCGCGGTCGAATGCAATCGCCACGCGGCGCAGCAGCCCGCCCAGCTGGATCCCCCCGCTACCGGCGTACGTCGTGAGATTGTTCGCATCGCCCTGTGGGTAGTTGAACTCCTTCTGGTGGGTCTTCACGTACACATCCGTATCGGTGAGCTCGCCGAAGTAGATCTCGGGGCGGGTGACGGAGAACCCCTCGATCGTGCTCTGAACGGGCATGTTGCTCAGGATCAGGCTCGGCAGGCCCTCGGGGGTGAAGCCGTTCACCGGATTCATCGTGAGCCCATATCCGTGCGTGTAGATCAGTTTCTGATTGACCCACGTACGGCTGCTCACGGGGAGCTTGTCGACGTTCAGCTCGCGAACCGCGAGCATCATCTGGCGAAGCGATCCACCGAGTCGATACCGGTCGATGTCGATATCGGGGAAGTCGTAGTAGGTGCGGATCTCCTGAATCTGGCGCAGCGTGTCCTGCAGCGCACGCCAATCCCACAGGCGGATATTGTCGAGCGTGATGCGGTTCTCCTGCGGCTGGACCGCATCGATGCCCGGGTCTGCCGGGAAAGGATGCTTCTGGATGCGATCGAGGGCATACGCCTGCCGCGTCAGCTCGATGTTGTGCAGGATGAAGGGGCGCTCGCGAACCAGCTGGTTGGGCCTGACGATGAGCGCGCTCACGTACCAGCTGGCGACGTCCATGACCAGATAGCAGGCGGCCGCGGGAACGATGGAGGCGATGAGCCACGTCGGGCGCGGAGCAACGACCGCGCTGGCCGCCGCGATGAGCGCTCCGAGCAGCAGCGCAACGCACACCACCGCGAGACCCGTGAGTGTGACGTGAGCGTCGGTGTACGTGACGCCCGAGAAGATCGCGTTGCTCTCGAAGAGCCGCTCGAAGCGACCGAGATACACGCGTACGGCCAGAAGGAGGATGAGCACTGCGACCGCAGCTGCAAGCCCGCGCCAGGGTGCCTCGGGGCCGACGAGGCGGCGCCTGGCAGCGAGCGCCTGGGCCCCGCTGGTCAATGCGACGAAAACGGCGGCAACCGCGCACACGATCACCGCGAGCAGCAGCAGCCAGCCGGTGATGAGCTCCCACGCCGGCAAGGTGAAGAAGTAAAAGCTGAGCGGCCGGCCGAAGATGGGGTCGAGCGGCCCGGTGTGTGGCGCCCCGTACCACCAGAGCGCAAAGGCCGTCCACCGTGCGGCCATGCTCGCGCCGACTGCCAGCCCGATCAGCGCGCAAACGACCAGCGCGACGAGGTTCAGGACCGGCGCGATGGGCAGGTTCACGGTTTGGCGGTTGATGAGGATCACCCCATCGAGCACATCAGCGAGATGGCGCGGCTGGAGCGCGCGGAAAGCTCCGTAGAGCGTGACGAACGTGACGGCGGCGAACGCTGCGAACACGGCGGCCTGCAGATCGAGCCGGCTCCAGAACACGCTCCCATAGCCCAGCGATTCGAACCAGAGGGCCGCGACATAGTAGGACACCGTCGTGGAGGCGCCCCAGGCGAGGATGAGCAATGCGATCAGCGCGAGGATGAGGCTCGGGCGCCTTCGGCCTCGCCTTCTGCCCTCGCCGATCAAGACGTGGTCATCGCCACGCGGGTCTTGGACCATGGCTGTCCCCCGGAGCCGAGACTCTCGAGCGTCGGTGCTGCGCAGAGTTTACGTCCGGCGCGGCAATCTCATTCAGAAATTTGCGCTTACAATCCCCGGCCTGGCGTCAGCCGTCGCCGGTGCCGCGGCAAGCCGTGCCTCTTGAAAGGTCATCATGCACTCAGTACTCGTCGCGATCTGCGCTTGCGCACTGACAATGGGGCTTGCGGCGCAAGCCCAGTCTCCCGGACCCAGCTCGGTGGCGCCGATCACCCCTGTCGCTGCGCCGAAGGACCTTCCCTACTCCGGGGAGATACACCTGTCGGTCGATGCCACGGATGTCGCGCGACGCATCGTCCGGGTCCACGAAACGGTGAGTGGCATCGGGCCGGACAGCATCCTCCTGTACCCGCAATGGCTCCCGGGCACTCATGCACCCGAGGGGCCCATCGCTCGGCTGGCGGGTCTTTCGATCTCCGCGAACGGACAATCGGTGAGCTGGACGCGCGACCCGGTCGATGTTTACGCGTTTCGCCTGCATCCGCCCGCAGGTGTCACCTCGGTCGATGTGGACTTCCAGTATCTGTCCCCGCCGAATCGCGACATCGGGGCCGCGGAGATGAGCCGCGACGTGCTCATCGTCGAGTGGAACAACGTCGTCCTCTATCCGGCCGGTTACTACACGCGCCGCATTCCCGTGCAGGCGAGCCTCACATTGCCGGAGGGCTGGCAGTTTGGGTCGGCACTCGAGGCGGATGCGACGCACGGCTCCACGACCACATTCAAGACGGCGCCCCTCAACACGCTCGTGGACAGTCCGGTGTACGCCGGCCGCTACAGCGCGCGCCTCGATCTGGATCCGGGTGGCCGCGTGCCCGTGCATCTGGACCTGTTCGCCGACCGACCGGAGTTTCTCGCGGTCAAGCCCGAGGAGCTCAAGGCCTACCGCGCGCTCGTTCAGCAGGCGTACCGGCTCTTTCGCTCGCACCACTACGCGCATTACGACTTCCTGTATTCCCTGAGCGATCAGGTCGAGCAGCAAGGGCTCGAGCACCATCAGTCGAGCGAGGACGGCGGTGCGCCGGATGCATTCACCGACTGGGACCGAAATGCCCGGGAAAGGGACCTGCTGCCCCACGAATACACGCATTCCTGGAACGGCAAGTTCCGCAGGCCCGCCGATCTTTGGACGCCGAACTACAACGTCCCGATGCAGGACAGCCTGCTGTGGGTCTACGAGGGACAGACCCAGTACTGGGGCAACGTGCTCGCGGCGCGCTCCGGATTGCGCACTCATCAGCAATCCCTCGATGAGCTTGCGCTGGTTGCAGCCTACGCTCAGATCGAGCCAGGCCGGCGGTGGCGGTCCCTCGAGGACACGACGAACGATGAGATCATCAATCCGCGCAACCCCATGCCGTGGCGCACCTGGCAGCGCTTCGAGGATTACTACGATGAGGGGGCCCTCATCTGGCTCGACGCGGACACGCTCATCCGGGAGCGCTCGCACGGGCGGCGCTCGCTCGATGATTTTGCGCGCGCCTTCTTCGGTATCAATGATGGAAGCTACGTCACGGTGACTTACACGTTCGCGGATATCGTTCAGGGTCTCAACGCGGTGATGCCGTACGACTGGGCCTCCTTCCTGCAGCTGCGTCTCGACTCGATCGACCGACACGCACCCCTCGACGGGCTCGCACGGGGTGGCTATCGGCTCGCCTATACGGACACTCCCAGCGATTTGCTGAAGGCTTCCGAGGATGTCACGCGCCGCGTGGAGCTGCGCTATTCCATCGGCGTTCAGATCGAGGACAGGGACCTGCCCGGCAGCATCTCGGATGTGCTGTGGGACGGACCGGCGTATCAGGCGAAGCTCACGGTGGGCGATCAGATCCTGGCGGTGAACGGGATCGCCTACAGCGCCGATGTGCTGCGGGATGCCATTCGTGCCGCACGCACGAGCCCCTCGCCCATCGAGCTCATCGTGAAGCACGGCACGCGGTTTGCGGTCGCGCGCCTCGATTATCACGAGGGGCTTCGCTATCCGCACCTGGAGCGCGATCCCTCCCAGCCGGCTCGCCTGGATGACATCCTGGCGCCACGCTCCTAGCTCACTTGCAGGAGAAGCCGCATGTCGAATCGAGCCGCTTACGAGACCTTCCATGCCCTGCACCAGCGCACGGGCGTCTTTGTCATGCCCAACGCGTGGGACGGTGCATCGGCCGTGCTGCTCAAGCGCGCAGGTTTTCAGGCACTCGGGAGCTCCTCGCTGGCGATCGCCTTCGCGCTCGGGCGGCAGGACGGCCAGCACGCCGTCAGCCGCTCCGATGCCATCGCCAACGCTGCATTGCTGGCCCGGCTGACCGGCCTTCCGGTGAATGGTGATCTCGAGGACGGCTTCGGCCCAGACCCCGAGGACTGCGCCCGGACAGTCGAGGCCGCGATCGCATCGGGCCTTGCGGGCCTCGGCATCGAGGACACCACGGCAGACCCTGCGCATCCCATTCACGATTTCGACCATGCCGTCGCCCGCATTCGGCGCGCGGCGCAAGCCGCGCGGGGACGCATCGTGCTCACCGCGCGCACGGATAACTTTCTGCAGGGGCGAGAGGACCTGGCCGAGACGCTGCGCCGGCTCACCGCCTTCGCCGAAGCCGGCGCCGACGTGCTGTATGCACCGGGGCTCCCGGACATGGACGCGATCCGCGCGGCAGTTCGTGCCGTCGCGCCGAAGGCTGTGAACGTGCTGATCGGGCCCCGCAGCGGTGCGGTGCCGCTCGCTTCGCTCGAGGAAGCGGGCGTGCGACGAGTGAGCGTCGGCGGCGCGCTGTACCGCCGCGCGATGGCGGCTGTGGTGGAGGCCGCACAAGAGCTCAAGTCAGGGGATGTATCTTCCCTCGGACGCGGCGTCTCCATGTCGGAGATCGCGGCGCTCCTGCAAATGTCTCAAAACGCCGGATAAATGATCGATACAAGAGCGAGCTGTGGAAGAGTTCTGTCAGAGCAGAGCCTTTCACCCATTGAAGGAGAGTATGGCGACACACTCATCGGCTGAAGCTGGACGCCTCCGTCATGCCTGGGCCGTAGCTCTGCTGCTGGCTGCTGTGCTTGTTTCCGCCGTCGCGTACGCCCAGGGTGAACCGGCCCCCGCGCAGCCGGTGCGCGCGGAGGACCTGATCGGCAGACCCGTCGATCTGGATTTGTCTCGAGGGGTTCAGGCCCCGCACCGGGACACCTCCCAGCTTCCTTCCACCTTCGCAGGCGCTGCGCAGACTCAACCCGTCGACCCGCAGTGGGGCACGCGTGTGTACCGGCCGAAGAGCCGGCGCGACCTGACCGGTATCTGGATCAGCCAGGGCGGCATCGGCTGGACGCCGGGCATCGCACCGGGGCGTGGGCAGAATCCGCCGCTCACTCCGGCGTATGCCAGGCTCTTCGAGCAACACCTGGCCGATGCCGCACGCGGCAAGCCGACGGGTGACCCGACGGCCGCGTGCCTGCCTCCAGGCATGCCACGCATCATGACCATGACCTACCCGATGGAGATCACCATCGGTCCCGATCGGATCATGATCTACGCCGAATGGGATGAGCAGGTCCGGCGCATCTTCACGGACGGCCGGCCGCTGCCCACCGATGCCGACCCCACCTACAACGGTGAATCGGTCGGACACTGGGAAGGGAACTTCCTCTTGGCGACGACCTTCGGTCTTCGCTCGGATACCAACCTCGAGGCCTCCGGCCTGCCCAAGAGCGACAAGACCATCGTATACGAGCGCATCTGGCTCGCCGATGACGACACGCTGCGCGATGAGATCACGCTGGTCGATCCCATCGCCTTCACCCGACCGTGGACCGTCACCAAAACCTACAAGCGCGCGCCACCTGACTTCAAGCTCATGCCCTACGTCTGTCTCGAGAACAATCGAAATCCGATCGCTCCCGATGGATCCATCCGAGTCATCCTGGAGTCCGGCGGGAAGCCCCAGCATTGAACGCATCCAATCCGGTTGCGATGGAGCGAGCCGGCCGTGACGCTCACCCGTTCTACACGATCGGTCACTCCACCCGAACCCTCGAGGAATTCGTGGGCCTGCTGCGGCAGGCTTCCGTGACATTGGTTGCCGACGTGCGCACGATTCCTCGCTCACGCACCAACCCGCAGTACAACCGGGACACCCTACCCCAGTCACTCGCCTCGTACGACATCAACTATGAGCATCTCCCGGAGCTGGGCGGCCGCAGGGGCCGGCAGCGCGATGTGGAGGGGAGTCTGAACGGATATTGGCGAGAGGCCAGCTTCCACAACTATGCGGACTATGCCCTCAGCGATGCGTTCAAAGCCGGGCTGCGTCGACTTCGTGCGCTCGGCCACGAGCAGCGCACTGCGATCATGTGCTCCGAAGCTGTTTGGTGGCGCTGCCACCGCCGAATCGTCGCGGACCACCTGCTCGCCGCTGGGGAGACCGTGCTGCATATCCTTGGACTGAGACACATCGATCCTGCGACGATGACTCCCGCCGCGCAGGTCGGCGGGGACGCCCTGATCTACCCAGGCCTGATCTGAGCAGGGCCACGCTCCGCCAGAATATGCCAAATCGCAGAAACCCGGCTTTTCAATGAGTTGGCGCTCTTTTACCTGAACTCTGTCGAGGATTCGACCTTCTGCCCCGGTGTGCCAATCCCCTCACAGCCTGGTTGTGGGGCAGCGGCTATGCTCCTGCGCGCTTGCTGCCTGACACACGAGGACTCCTCTCATGGTCGCCCTCTCGGTAGTGCTGTTCCTCTTGCTCGCCATCGCGGGCTATCTCATCGGAACCTATAACGGTCTAGTGCAGGTGCGCGAGGCGGTCAAGCTCGCCTGGTCCAACATCGACGTTCTGCTCGTGCAGCGCCACGATGAGCTGCCGAAACTGGTCGAGGTCTGCAAGCAGTACATGCAATACGAGCCCGGGACACTCGAGCGCGTCATGCGTGCTCGAGCTGGCGTGGACGCGGCGCGCACCTCGGGCAACGTCGCATCCCTCGGTCCTGCCGAGGGTGAGTTGCGCGCGGGGCTCTCGCGGCTGTACGCAGTCGCCGAGAACTATCCCGACCTCAAGGCGAGCGAGGCCTTCCGTCATTTGCAGGAGCGTATCAGTGCGCTCGAGACTGCGATCGCGGACCGGCGCGAGGTCTACAACGATGCCGTCAACACCAATAACGTGCGCATCTCGAGCTTCCCGGGCGCGCTGGTGGCGGGCTTAGGGAACTTCCCGGAGGCGCACCTGCTGCACTTCCAGGCTCAGGAGACGGCCGACGTCGATCTGAAAGCGGCGTTCTCGCGCTGAGACTCGCTTTGATGACCCCCCAGGGCGCTCAGGTTCTCTCCGGCGTCTCGGCCCTGTTCGCTGGAGTGGGGCTTTACGGGTTCCTTACGCGCCTGCGCCGCGACCGCGCGGTCGCCGACACGCCTCTCATGCGCTTGCGCTCCGCCGCGCAGGGGTACGTCAAGGTCACGGGCCGCGCGCAACCGCCCTCGGGCACGCCGACAGCCGCTCCCCTGAGTGGCCGGCCCTGCGTTTGGTGGGATTTCAGGGTCGACGAGCAAACAGGCACCGACGATAGGGGTCGGGCGACCTGGGTCAATATCGAGCGCGCGACCAGCGTTGAGCCCTTCGTCCTGATAGACGAGGATGCGCAGTGTCTGGTGGGTCCCGTGCGGGCCGACATCACACCCACGGCTAGCAATATCTGGGGCGGCTCCACGCCCCGGCCCGATGGGCTGCCTCCGCCTGGCATCAATGCTGCGCACCACGCAGGCCCTTATCGTTATCAGGAACGAATTCTCGGGGTCGGTACACATCTCTGCGTCGTGGGCGAGCTGCGCTCACAGTCGGAGACGGGCAACCTGAGCGCCGCCATCGCCGCCAAGCTGCATGAGTGGAAGCAGGATCAGCCGGGGCTGCTCGCGCGCTTCGATGCCGACCACGACGGCATGCTCAATGCGGCAGAGTGGGAAGCGGCGCGCGCCGCCGCCGCCCAGGAATGCGAGGCGCAGAAGCTCAGCGCCCACATCGACCGCGTGAGCGTGATCTCAGACCCCACCGACGGCCGGCCCTTCATGATCTGCCCCTTGAGTCCCGAGCAGCTCGAAAAACGCGAGCGGCATCGCGCGTGGGCCTATTTTGCCTTCGGCTTCGCCTGGATCCTGGTGTGCGCCTGGGCGCTGCGCAGCGCCCTATCCTGAGAGCCCGGCGGTCGATGCCCCGATGGGGGCGCTGAGGGTCCCCGATCCAACTACTTGACTGAGTCAAGTATCTGCGCCAGGATGCTGCGGCCATGCCAGCTGCAGGTACCCAGAAGAAGCAGGCGGCCAAGCGCACCGCCATCGATCCCCCGCTGATCGATGCCGTTCGGCAGTTCAACCGCTTCTATACCCGGCAACTGGGCCTCCTGGAAAAGGGTTACCTGAGCTCCCGATGGACCCTGACCGAAGCGCGCGTCCTGTACGAGATCGCCCGCAAGCCCAACCTCACCGCGGCCGAGATTGCCGCGGACCTGCACCTCGATGTTGCCTATCTGAGCCGCATGCTGGCCACATTCGAGCGGCAGCGCTTGCTCAGGCGAACCGTATCGAAAACGGATGCTCGCCAGCGCCACCTCGCTCTCACCGCCAAGGGGATCGCGGCTTTCCAGCCGCTCAATCAAGCTGCGGCAGACCAGGTGACACACATGCTGGCGCCGCTTGCGGCATCACAACGCACGACGCTGCTCTCCGCGATGCACCGAGTCGAGGAGCTGCTCGACGGAAGACCGCAGCTCTCGAGCCCCTTCACGCTGCGTGCGCTGCAGGTCGGGGATATCGGCTGGATCACGCATCGCCAGGGATTGCTCTATGCCCAGGAATACGGCTGGGACGTGAGCTACGAGGCGCTGGTTGCGGAGATACTGGCCGCATTCATCAAGGATTTTCACCCGGACCGATCGGCTGCGTGGATTGCGGAAACCTCGGGGCTCGTGCCGGGCGTCGTGGGATCTGTGTTCCTCGTGCCCGCTGCCGCGAGTGTCGCCAAGCTTCGATTGCTGTATGTGGAGCCGTCCATGCGCGGTATGGGTCTCGGCCGCAGACTCGTCGACGAGTGCATCGCTGGAGCGCGTGCGCGCGGCTACCGGACACTGACCCTGTGGACCAACAGTGTGCTGATCTCCGCACGACGGATCTACGAGGCCGTCGGTTTTCAGCTCCGCGCGGAGGAGCGCCATCACTCCTTCGGCAAGGATCTCGTCGGTCAGACGTGGGAGCGGACGCTCTGACGGCGGCGGCGCGCGCTCCTCAGTGGAACGCGTAGCTGAAGTCGAGGCCCACCGTGAGGGGCTGGCTGATCAGATAGCGCTCATATGCCGCCGTCTGCAGGGCGATCTGCGGTTGCGGATCGAGCAGCACTAGAGTGTTCGTGAAGTTGTTCACGAACAGCGCCGCAGTCCAGCGACTGCCGCCATCCCGCTCCCCTCGCAGCCCGAAGCGCAGGTTGCCCATGCCGTAGGCTGGCATGTGCACCAGGAGCGAATCGGTGGTGAGCAGAGTCGCGGTCACCCCGAACGGTAGATCGGTCCGCGTACCCGTGTAGTCGCCTTCAAGCACGCCGAAGACAAACAGGCTGTCGGGCAAGCTGCGCTCCCAGTGCAGGACCGCGGATGCCGAGACCTTCGGTGTGTCGGGGATCTGTGTCCCGGCGGCGTATCCGGAGATGGCGCTGCTTTCGACGAACTCCGCATCGGTGTAGCTGGCATTGAGCGACACGTCGAAACCGGCGCCGAGCAGGCCTTGCAGCTGGCCCTCGACACCTTTGATGCGCGCATTGCCACCGTTGACCGTCAGCCCGTAACCGGCAAGGTCGGTGGCCACCTGGGGATCGTACCAGTCCTCGAGATAAGCATTGAGGTCCACGATCAGACGATGATCGAAGAAGGAGGACTTCTCACCGAGCTCGTAGCTCCAGAGCGAGTCGGATCTGAAAGTCGTGGGCGCCTGCAGCAGAATGTCTGGATTGCAGGTGGCGGTGAGCAGGATTTTGGCCTGCAGCCCGCACTCGTTGGCGACCTCGGATGCAAACAGCGGATTGGTATTGCTCGCGGCAACGACGGGGATGGGGCCGGTGAGTGTGCTCACCCCGCCCAGCCGGAATCCTTTTCCGATCCTCGCATAGACCATGTGGTCCGAATCCGCGTTGAAGGTCAGGGTGACGCTCGGAACCGTACCGCTCGCGGAGTTCGAGGTCGCGGCATTGTAGGGAACGTCAACACCCTCGCCTCCGAGGGGAGTGAACAGACCGTGCTCGGTGGAGGTTTCGCTCAGGCCGAAGTGGTAATGCCGAAAACCGGCGGACAGCTGGAAATGCGAGGAGAACCGCCAGGACACATTTCCGTAGATGGCGTTCTGTAGCAGGTTCTCCGGCACATCGTTCACGGAAAGCGCCGTGCCACCCAGCACAGGGGCGGCCTGCGGAGCGAGCACCGAGGTTGCGACCTCCGAGTACAGATCCTGGTAGAAGTAGCCGGCGACCCACTGCAACGGACCCGGCGCCGTAGAGGTCAGACGAAACTCCTCGGAGAGCTGCCGCGAGTAGTCCTGCTCAAGCATTCCGGGACCCTTCGAGGACCAATTGGGCCCCACGCCGCCCGCAGAGGGGTCGTACACCGGAATGCCGATCGCCGAGTCGACCTGCTCGGTCTCGTCCTGCATATCCAGGAAGTTGCGGTGCCAGAACCCGGTCGCCGAAGTCAGAGAAAACGCCGGCAGCTGGTACACCATGGTCAGGCTGCCGAAGCTCAAGCTGTCCGTCTGCGGCTCCGGTGTGTCGTAGATCTCCCAGTGCGCCCACGTGTCAGGCACCTGCGGATGCGTCGGGCTGCCGTTCACGTCGACCGCGGGCGGCGCGCCTTGCAGGATCAACTGGTACATCGCCATCGGCTCGATCGTGAGATTCTCGGTGGGTTGCCAGAGAATCGTGGCGCGGATGGAGTCCACGTGCGTCGTGTTCACGCCGCTGAGGGCCTCCTGCAGAGGCGCCGAGTAGAAGTTGTCCGGACGAGTGACATCCGGGAACACACCG
The DNA here is from genome assembly GCA_035524075.1 of Steroidobacteraceae bacterium. Taxonomy (GTDB): domain Bacteria; phylum Pseudomonadota; class Gammaproteobacteria; order Steroidobacterales; family Steroidobacteraceae; genus JASHUC01. The sequence goes on from DATKPP010000070.1 coordinate 117,730, forward strand.
GCATCGACGGGGACTGCCCCATCGGCGATGACCAGACGCTTGATCCAGCCGCTGTCGTCGGTGAAGGAGCCCACGATACGCACCGCCGCGGTGTCACCCAGCGGAAGATTCACCATCCCGTTTTCCTGGTGATTGAACCCGCCGCCGGAGGTCGTGCTGGAGGCGACCTCCTCCGTGCTGGCGGCGAACGTGTTCAGCTGCGGGGAGGTGGGAATCAGCCGGATGGTTCCACCCATCGAGCTCGATCCATAGAGCGTGCCCTGGGGACCACTCAGAACCTCCACACGCTGCAGATCGTAGAGATTGGGATCCATGGAGTTCTTGCCGAGCTGTGAACCCATGGCCGTCGAAAGGGGTATCTCGCCCAGGTACATACCGACCATCGAGGAATTGCCACCCTGGGAGTTCAGTCCGCGGATCTCGAACTCCATCTCGCCCGGCCCGCCCGTATTGCGAACCGCAATGTCTGGGACCGAGGCCACCAAGCTGTCTACGTCGACCATGCCGCGCGATGCGATCTCATCGGCGGTGAACGCTGTGATGCTGATGGGAGTCGTCTGAACCGTGGTGCTCTGCCGGGTCGCGGTGACTACGATCTCGGTGAGCTGATCGGAGGAGGTGGCGCTCGGCTGGTCCGCAGCGGCGTATGCGGCCCCGAGACTCGCAACGACTGCCAGAGCCAGTTCAATTCTACGGCTGATCAGATTCATGACTCCCCGACCCCAGGGCGAGAAGCTTCACTCGCGCCCAGTGAACATCACGAGTGAACATCACGCACGAGGGTCCGCTTCAACGATCCTCAGATTGCCCGCGCTTCCCTCGAGTGTAGATTGCACGTTCAGCCAATTTATGTGCAAAATCGGCCACGACCGAGCCCGGTCTTTTTTGCGCTCGCACTATGCATCGCAATAGGCATCCAGTGCGCTCAAGCCCTTATCAAGGGCCCTGAGACCCAGATCGATGTCGGTCGGGGTCGCGACGAAGGCAGTCGCGAGGCGGATGCTGTTGGGCAGGAATGCTCCGATCGATACGCCCTCCTCCATGCAGATCTGCCCCACGATCTGGCTGGCCGGTGTCTCGGCTGTCTTTGCATAGATTGAATAGCGGTCCACTCCGATGAAGGGCTCCCGCGTTTGCTTGTTGCGTACCAGCTCCAGGGCCCACATCAGGCCGCGGCCCGAAACCAGGCCCAGGCTGGGATGCCGCCTTTGTAGGTCCTCGAGTCCCGCACCCAGACGCGCACCGAGGGTGCGCACACGCTCGAGTATGTTCTCATCCAGCATGACCTGAAGATTCGCGGCGACCGCGGCCATGGCGAGCGGATGCGAGCCGAATGTGCTCATCGTCGAGAAACGCCAGTCATCGAAGAAGGCGGCGATCTCCTTGGAGAGGATGACGCCGGCTGCCGGAAGTGCAGAGGACACCAGCCCCTTCGCCACGCTCATGATGTCGGGAGTCACACCGAAGACCTGATATCCGAACCACTCACCGAGACGGCCGAAGCCCGTCATCACCTCATCATCCAACCACAGCACACCCAGCCGCCGGGTCATCTCCCGAATCTGTGGGAAGTACTCCTTCGGCGGATGAATCATGCCCGCTCCTTGCGCAGGCTCGGTCAGAAACCCGGCTACGGTCTCGGGTCCCAGCGTGCGAATGAGGTGCTCGGTCGCGCGCACACAGGCAAGGGTGCCCTTGCTGTCCTTGCAATTCGGATACGTATGTCCGATCGGGCATCGATAGCACTGCGGGGCAGGCGCGTAGTGGTAGTTCGGCGATGGCGCATCCGGGACATCCCGGATGGTGGGAGTGCCGGAGCCGGAGGCCAGACTGGATCGATACCCCCGAACGCCGTTGGCTCCGGAGAGCGTGTTCGTCCAGCCGTGATAGTCGTAGCTGCGGGTGACGATGTTGCGTCGTCCGGTGTACAACTTGGCAAAGAGGACCATGTTCTCGACCGACTCCGTTCCCGTGGACAGGAATCGGATGCGTGCGGCCCACTGTCCAACGCCCATGTCCTCCATGATGAGTTTTGCGGCGCGTGAGCGGTACTCGGTCGTAAGACCCTCCCACACGTACCCGAACTTATCGGTGGCCTCGCGGATGGCCTGCTGGATGCGCGGGTGCCGATGGCCCATGTTGACGCACACGAGCTGGTTGGCGAAGTCGAGGATCCGCTTGCCGTTTGCCAGGGTGAAGTAGCAGCCCTCCGCGCTCTGCACGGGTGTCGAGTGGTATTCCTCGCTCGTGGCCAAAACGTGAAAGACGTACTTCTCGTCCCATTCCGCAACCTGCTTCCAGTCGACCGCAGCACTCGCAGCAGCGGGTGTCTGCGTTGCAAATTTGGCCACGCGAGTCTCCATCATCCGAGGTCCCCTCGACCGCGACCGATCCTGGCACGCGTCTGCTTGTACAGCTATGGCCAGTTGAGCCACAATGTTTGCATTTCCGGCCGTGGGCAGAGCAGGCCGATTTTGCAAGAGGCTGAGTATCCCTTGGGAGCACGTCGCACCACGGCACGCCCGAACACCGAACTGCCCGAGCCATCGACCATCCGGGCGTTCTTTCTGACCCCGCTCATTCGGGAGCTCGACAAGGCGGGGATGCGCATGGACGCGTTGCTGCGGCGTTATGGGCTGTCGGCCGCTCAGTTGACGAGCCTGTACGAGCAGGTGCCGCTGCGGCATTTTGTCGCCCTGGCCGAGGAGACATCGCAGCGCCTGGAGCGGCCCTTTTTGGGCCTCGAGCTCGGCGGACGTTTCACGCTTGCCGACGTCGGTCCCTTCTATGCGATGTTCATCCTCGCCAAGGACCTCGAGTCCGCACTGAGATACTTGAGCCGCTTTCAGTCGGCCTGGCAGACCAACTCCGTGCTCGAGTTCGTGCGCGGGAACTCGATGTCCACCTATCGCTACCGCATCGAGGATCCTTCCATCTGGCCGCGGCAGCAGGACAGCGAGTTCGCAATGGCGTCCTTCACGAGCTTGATCCGCGAGCTGACCAGCACTCGCTGGCGGCCCCTGGCCGTCGAGTTCGAGCACGACGTGACCCGTCGAATCGCACCACTCAGCGCATTCTTCAATGCGCCCGTGCAAGGAAACTGCGGCGCCAATCAGCTGATCATCGCCAACTCGGATCTGGACAAGCCGTTGCGCAGGTTCGATCCCGCGGAGCACGACGTCGCACATATCGTCGAGCGGCACCTCCTGGAGCTGCTCGCGCCGCGCGCGGAGGTGGCCGAGACGGTTGCGACTCGCGTCGATGCGCTCATCGCACGCCGGCTGGGAACTCAGGGACTCAGTATCGAGACAGTCGCCGCTGAGATGAGTATCTCCGTGCGCAGCTTGCGCCGCCACCTGGCGGCCGAGCGCACGTCGTTTCGTCAGATTCTGCAAACACACCGACGAACGGCTATCGAAGCCGTCCTCTGCTCGAACGGCGCGCGCCTGTCGGACCTCGCCAGCCGGCTGAATTATTCCGACTCGGCCGTGCTGTCGCGCGCATTCAAGACCTGGACTGGGATGTCGCCTCGTGCCTACGCGAGGTCGCGCAAGCGCGAGCTCAAGCCACGTCCTGCAGCGAGATGAGCGCCGACTTCAAGTGCGTGTGCTGGCGGATGGCCTCTTCACCGAGCTCGTGCCCCACACCGGACTGCTTCATGCCGCCGAAGGGTACGGCCAGATCGAGCACCGCGTGGGTATTCACCCAGACCGTGCCGGCGCGGAAGTTCTTGATGAACCAGTGCGCTTTGTTCAGATCGCGTGTCCAGACGCTGGCTCCCAGCCCAAACTGCGTGTCGTTGGCTCGTTGTAGGACCTCGTTGAGGTCTCGAAATCGCCCCACCGTCAGAACAGGACCGAAGATCTCCTCCTGCACGATGCGCATCTCCGGTTTCACGTTCGCGAACACCGTCGGACGCACATAAGCTCCCGGGCCAGCCAGCGCCTCGCCGCCGACGACTACTTTCGCCCCCTGCTCCCGCCCGGATTGTATGTACCCCAGCACCCGTTTCTGCTGGCTCGCGCTGACGAGCGGTCCCATCTGCGTTTCGGCCGCCAGCGGTGGACCCAGCTTGGTGGCTGCGGCGATCTGCGCGATACCGTCCACCACCCGATCGTAAAGAGACTCATGCACGAACAAGCGTGAGCCCGCGCAGCAATTCTGCCCGTGGTTGGCGAATATTCCGATCGCCGTTCCCGGGATGGTGACCTCGAGATCGGCATCCTCGAGCACCACCATCGGAGATTTTCCGCCGAGCTCGAGCGTGAAATGCTTCATGCCGCGCGCCGCCACCTCCCCGACGATGCGGCCCACCTCCGTAGACCCCGTGAAGCTCACCTTGTCCACTTGCGGATGCGCCACCAGCGCCGCACCGGCCGTCTCGCCGTAGCCGCTCACGATGTTGATCACGCCTTCGGGCAACCCGGCCTCCGCAACCAGGCTCGCGAATCGCAGTGCGGTGAGAGGGGTCTGCTCGGCGGGCTTGAGGACCACCGTACAACCGGTGGCCAGCGCCGGAGCGATCTTCCAGATCGCTTGTCCCAATGGGACGTTCCACGGCGTGATCGCCCCCACCACGCCGATGGGTTGCCGCAGCGTCATCGCGAAGAAGTTTCCCCCGGGCACGTACGGAACAGATGCATCGAGGGTCTGGCCGTGAATCTTCGTCGCCCACCCGGCCATGTACCGCAAGTAGCTCACTGACAGATCGACGTCGAATGCCCGCGTGGCCGGCAGGATCCGGCCGCTGTTGACACTTTCGATCTCGGAGAACTCGGCCGCGTTGGCCTCCAGCAGCTCGGCCAGGCGGAGCAGCACTCTCTCTCGCTCGGGACCTGCCATCTTGCGCCAAGGGCCGGAATCGAAAGCGCGCCTGGCGGCCCGGACGGCGCGATCGACATCGGCCGCGCTGCCTGCGGGAACGTGCGCGACCGCGACCCCGCTCGTCGGATCGACGACCGCAATGGTCTCGCCGCTTGCGCTCGCAACGAACCTGCCATCGATGAACAGCTCGTGCCTCGCGCCCAAATACGCGCGGCTGGCGCGCCCAAGCATGGAAAGATCGTTCTCGAGTGCGTTCATGAGGATACCTATGATCGATGACGATGAATCGGCCGGATCAGCCGTCCACCCTGCTCGATCCGATGTGACCGTAGACGTCGGGTCGGCTCGCGCGCAGCCACAAAGACTGTGTCACGCCCGATGCGAACAGCAGGATGAGAGCGTACGGCAGGTGATTGATGAGGGTCGAGGTGACGCCGGTCAAGTCCGGATAGTTGAGGAACGCGAGAATGGTCGCTGTCAGGATGACCAACCCCCCGACGGCCGGGGGTCCACTGTTCACGGGGGTCATGAGCCCGCGGCGGGCGAAGAACACCGGAATGGCCAAGGAGGTAACCCCGAGCAGTGCCATCAGTCCGACGGAACCTAATCCCGTCAGTGCAGTCGCAACGTTCACGAGAGGGTCCAGGCCCATGACCGCCGCCGAGGCAAAGACGAGGCACATCGCGACGCTCAGGACCAGCGCGGCGACATGCGGGGAGTGGTGCCGCGGATGGGTCTTCGCAAGCGCCCGCGGGAGCAGTCCGTCTCGAGCGAGCGCATACAGGTAACGCGCAGAGTTATTGAACAGTCCAAGCGTGGCTGCCAACGCACTCGTCAGCACGAGCACACTCACCGCCATGGCGCCGGGCTTTCCCAGGTGAGCCATGCTGCTGTCGGCGAGGAACGTTCCGGGACTCGAGCGCGCGATTCCGGCCACCGTACCCGCTCCGACCGAGGAAGCCAGGCACCACGCCGTGAATACATAGAACAGTCCCACCAGCGTCACCGCGAGATACGTCGCCCGTGGAATGGTGACCGCCCGGTTGCGAGCTTCCTCCTGGTAGATGGCGGTGCCCTCCACGCCGATCATGCTGTTGAATGCATAGATCGCAGCGATTCCAAGTCCGGGGGCAAGCACGCGGCTCGGCAGGAAGTCGGAGATCTCGAATGCCCGCAGCGGGATGTCGTGCACGATCTTCACATCCAGGAGCAGGATGATCGCCGTCTCCGCGATCAGCGCGACACCGAGAATCGTCGCCGCCAGTGCTATCCGGCGATAGGCGAGCCAGGAGATGACAGCGAGTGCGAGGAATGCCCACATGGACCAATGCAACGATCGACCGGTCAGTGTCTGCAACAGCTGCTCGCTGAAGAAGGCGAGTGCCCCGAGCGTTGAGCAGGCCAGCGCGAAATATGAGAAAGCCGCCACATAGGCGGCACCCAGTCCCCACTCACGACCCAGACTGGCCGAGATGTAGGCATAGAACGCGCCTGCGTTGCGTACGAACGGAATGATTCGCACGTACCCCACCGCAAACAGCAGCATCGCGGCCACGGCGGCCAGCCAAACACCTGGTACGCCGCTGCCGTTGCCGAAGGCGAATGCCAGGGGCATCAGTGCCACGACCACCGCCATCGGGGCGGCAGCCGCGATCACCATGAACACGATATCCGCCGTGCCGAGCACTCCGGCGCTCAGTCTCCCATTCGGATGAGCCTGACTCGGCGAGGAGGTTTCGCGCATCTCCATAAACTCAAGCTCGCAGCGTTCGCAACCGTAGTTTAAGGGATCCCCTTCCGAGCCCAGCGCTCGTGCGATCAAGGATTGCATTTCGCGACGCGTTCCGGAGATTGCGAATTCGGCCAAAAAAATGGCGGAATCGGACGCCGCCCTCCTGCGCTCGCGCGCGAAGATCCTGTATGGTGCAATCATCTACCTCGAGTCGCACCGCTGCATGAGCACCTCCTTCGTGTTTGATCGCACCGATACCGAAGCGACCGTGCACGAAGCCTTTGCGAGCATGCGCCGCCTCATCCCGGGCAACCCGTTCATTCACATCCCGCCAGTCTGTCCAGGCGGCCCGCAGGAGCTCACCTACGAGCAAACCGGGACGGCGGTCGACCGGATCGCTCGTCTGTACCGCGACTCCGGGTATGGTCGGGGGCATCACATTGCCTTGCTTCTGGAGTCGCGCACAGACTCCTACCTGCACTGGCTCGCAGTCAACTGCATCGGGGCGACGCTGGTGCCCATCGGAAGCGATCTGGTCGACGCTGAGATCAGCCTGCTCTTGGAGCACGGCGACGTGGACCTCCTCGTGTGTCTACCCGCCCGACTGCCGGCCGCGATGCGTGCCATCAAGGCCGTGCCCGGGGTACAGATCGCTTGTGTCGAGGAGACGCTGCCCATCGCGCGCGAGCCGCGATCCCGTGGCACCAGCGAGGACCGCGCGGCGATCGTATTCACCTCGGGTAGCACGGGACGACCCAAGGGCTGCATGCTCTCCAACGAGTACTTCCTCACCTTCGGCCGCTGGTACCGCGATCTGGGTGGCCGCTGCACCTTACGCCCCGGCTGCGAGCGCTTCATCACCCCTCTGCCGCTCAATCATGTCAATGCGCTCGCCTTCTCCAGCATGGGAGCGATCGCAACCGGGGGATGCATCGTGCAGCTCGACCGATTCCGGTCGAGCGAATGGTGGGAGACGGTCAGGCAGTCCCGCGCGACCGTCATGCACTACCTGGGCGTCATGCCCAACATGCTGCTCAAGCTGCCTCCGGACCCGAGCGAGCGAGAGCATCCCTTGCGCTTCGGGATCGGCGGCGGTGTTCGCAACCCCGACCACGAGGCATTCGAGCAGCGCTTCGGAGTACCGCTTCTGGAGGCCTGGGCCATGACCGAGACCGGGGGTGCAGGGACCATCTCGACCCATGTTGGCCCACGACACGTGGGCCTGGGCTGCATCGGACAGCCATCACCCCGGTATTCACAGGCCAGAATCGTCGGCGAGCAGGGCGACCCCACTCCTGCCGAGCACGTCGGGGAGCTCGTCGTGCGTGCAAGCGGTGCCGATCCGCGCCGGGGCTTCTTTTCGGGCTATTACAAGGATCCCGAGGCGACCGCTGCCGCATGGCGAGGGGGCTGGCTCCACACCGGGGATCTTGCGCGGCAGAACGCGGCGGGCAGCATCTTCTTTGTCGGGCGTCGCAAGCAGATCATTCGCAGGAGCGGGGAGAACATCTCGGCCGCCGAGGTCGAATCCGTGCTGTCCTCTCTGGAGCACGTGCTGCAGGTCGCCGTGGTTCCGGTGCCCGATCCCATCCGCGAAGAGGAGGTTTTCGCGCTCGTAGTCGCAGATGAACACCTTGCGCCTTCGCAAGACGCCGCCGAAGAGCTGGTGCGTCAAGCGGCAAAGCGCATCTCCTACTTCAAGCTGCCTGGATATCTCGCGTTCGTGCCCGGGTTACCCACGACCAGCACGCAGAAGCTGCGCTACGGCGCCATCATCGAGCTCGCAGAGTCGATGCTGGCATCCGATGACCGAAGGCCATTCGATCTGAGATCCGCGAAGAAAAGTCATCGTCACGCGCGATGAGTTATCGCGCAGCTCGAGCGCAATTGGGTCGCTGCGGCTCCCGAGCTATTTGAGCGAAGGCATCGCGAACTCGGCATCGGCCCCGCCCGAGGGCCACCGCTGCATAACGGACTTGAGTCGCGTGTAGAATCGCACGCCCTCGCGGCCGTAGATGTGGTGATCTCCGAACAACGAGCTGCGCCATCCGCCAAAGCTGTGGAATGCCACCGGGACGGGAAGCGAGACGTTGACGCCCACCATCCCGACCTCGATCGCAGAGGCGAAGGCCTGGGCCGCCCGGCCACTACGCGTGAAAATCGCCGCCCCGTTCGCATACGGGTGCGCGTTGACGAGCCGGATGGCCGCCTCGAGGTCGGGAACTCTCACGACCGCGAGCACCGGACCAAAGATCTCCTCCCGGTAGATGCGCATCTCCGGTCGCACACGGTCGAAAAGAGAGCCACCGAGAAAAAATCCCTCTGCGCCCGCGAGGCGCTCACGGCCATCGACCACCAGAGCGGCCCCTTCCTGCACACCGGAGCGGATGTATTCCAGGATGCGGTCGCGGTGCTGGCTCGTGATGAGCGGTCCCATCTGCGTGCTTGGATCGAGCGGCGAGCCAATCCGCAGACCCTCGATCTGCGGAACCAGCTTCTCGATGAGCCGATCAGCGGAGTCCTCGCCGACGGCCACCGCGACCGAGATCGCCATGCAGCGTTCGCCCGCGGACCCAAATGCGGCACCGGCGAGCGCGCTTGCCGCATCGGTGAAATCCGCATCGGGCATGATCACCAGGTGATTCTTCGCCCCGCCGAGGGCCTGCACGCGCTTGCCTCGCCGCGTGCCCTCCTGGTGCACGTGACGGGCAACGGTCGTGGACCCAACGAAGCTGACAGCAGCGATATCCGGATGCTGCAGCAGCAAGTCGACGGTCTGACCGTCACCTTGGACGACGTTGAATATACCCGGCGGAGCTCCCGCCTGTGCCGTCAGGCGCGCGATTGCGATCGCGGCCGACGGGTCCCGCTCCGAGGGCTTCAGTACGAAAGTGTTGCCACAAGCGATCGCCAGCGGAAACATCCACAGCGGCACCATCGCGGGGAAATTGAACGGGGTGATGCCTGCCACCACGCCGAGCGGCTTGCGCAGGCTGAACGCATCGATGCCCGTGCCGACCGCCTCGCTGAACTCGCCCTTCAGAAGCTCCGGAATTCCGCAGGCAAACTCGATGACCTCGAGCCCACGCGCGATCTCCCCGTGGGCGTCCGCGAGCGTCTTGCCGTGCTCGCGGCTGATGATCTGCGCAACATCCTCGGCGGATGCCGCAAGCAGTTGCCGTAGGCGGAATAGCACCCGAGCGCGTCGCAGCGGCGGCGTGGCCGCCCATTCCCCGTATGCCGCGCGTGCTGCACCGACGGCCGCATCCACCTCGGAATGCGTAGCGAAGGCCACGCGCGCCCTGACCCTGCCTGTCTCTGGATTGAAGACCTCGCCCGAGCGCACACCCGATGCGAGGACTGCTTCGTTGCCGATCCAGTGGGGGACGCTCTCGACCCCCGAGGAGATCTGTTCTGATGCGTGCATGACTCCGAGCCTGCGGCCAGAGCTGCTAGGGTACGTCAAAACGATCTGCGTTCATCACCTTTGTCCACGCTGCCACAAAGTCATCCACGAACTTCTGCCTCGAGTCGTCGCAGGCGTAGACCTCGGCAATCGCGCGCAGCTGCGAGTGCGATCCGAAGACCAGATCCACCCGCGTGCCAGTCCACCTGGGCTGCCTGCTCTTGCGATCCCGACCCTCATACACGCCATCGCTGGCAGTGGCATGCCACTCGGTGCCCATGTCAAGCAGATTCACGAAGAAGTCGTTCGTCAATTTCTCCGGGCGATGCGTGAAGACCCCGTGCTTGGCCCCTCCGGCATTGGCGCCCAGAACCCGCAACCCACCGACCAGAACGGTCATCTCAGGCGCAGTCAACCTCAGGAGCTCTGCGCGATCGACCAAAGCCTCCTCGGGTGCCATCGGCTGCGGTCCCCGAAGGTAATTGCGGAAGCCATCGGCCATGGGCTCAAGCGGCGCAAAGGAGTCCACATCAGTCTGCTCCTGGGACGCATCCATCCGTCCCGCCCTGAACGGCACTTTGGCCTCGAGGCCCGCATCCTGCGCGGCCTTCTCAATGGCCGCGCCGCCAGCCAGAACGATCAGGTCCGCGAGCGACACCTTGCCGCCAGCCGAGCCCGAGGAATTGAACTCCTTCTGGATTCTTTCAAGCGATTGGAGAACCGTGCTCAGCTGCGCGGGCTGATTCACCTCCCAATCCTTCTGGGGTGCGAGGCGGATACGTGCGCCGTTTGCGCCGCCTCGCTTGTCCGATCCGCGGAACGTCGATGCCGAGGCCCAAGCGGCCGAGACGAGCGCGGATATGGAAAGTCCCGCTGCGAGAATCTTCGCCTTCAGAGCTGCGACCTCTGCCTCCCCGATGAGCGGGTGATCGAGGGCCGGAATCGGATCCTGCCAGATGAGGGTCTCTTTGGGCACGAGCGCCCCGAGATATCGGGCCCTGGGCCCCATGTCACGATGGGTGAGCTTGAACCACGCTCGTGCAAAGGCATCAGCAAACTGCTCCGGATGCTCATGGAAACGGCGCGAGATTTTCTCGTACGTCGGGTCGAAGCGCAGTGACAGGTCCGTGGTGAGCATGGTCGGCACGTGCTTCCTGGACTTGTCGTAAGCATCTGGAATGGCGGCTGGAGCATCCTTTGCTGCCCACTGCCAGGCACCCGCCGGGCTCTTCTCGAGCTTCCACTCATACTTGAAAAGATTCTCGAAGAAGTGGTTGCTCCATCGCGTGGGAGTCTGCGACCACGTGACCTCCGGGCCGCCCGTGATGGCGTCCGCCCCAAGACCCGTACCGTGTCTGCTCCTCCAGCCGAGGCCCTGATCCTCGAGCGGGGCACCCTCGGGCTCGGGGCCGATCAGCGAGGGATCGCCCGCGCCATGGGTCTTACCGAAGCTGTGACCGCCGGCAATGAGCGCGACGGTTTCCTCATCGTTCATGGCCATCCGCGCAAAGGTCTCGCGGATGTCACGCGCCGCCGCGATGGGGTCCGGTTTACCGTTAGGTCCTTCTGGATTGACGTAGATCAGGCCCATCTGCACGGCGCCAAGCGGCCTCTGCAGCTCGCGCTCGCCGCTGTAGCGCTCATCGCCCAGCCACGAGCCTTCCGGACCCCAGAAGAGCTCCTCGGGCTCCCAGGTATCCGCGCGTCCGCCACCGAAGCCGAAGGTCTTGAAGCCCATCGACTCCAGGGCGACGTTGCCGGTGAGCACGAACAGGTCCGCCCAGGAGATCTTGCGACCGTACTTCTGCTTGATCGGCCAGAGGAGCCGCCGTGCCTTATCGAGATTCGCGTTGTCCGGCCAGCTGTTGAGCGGGGCGAAGCGCTGCTGACCCTCCCCCGCCCCACCGCGACCGTCGGCGATGCGGTAAGTGCCGGCACTGTGCCACGCCATGCGGATGAAGAGGCCGCCGTAATGGCCAAAATCAGCGGGCCACCAGTCCTGGGAGTCGGTCATCAGAGCACGCAAGTCCTTGATCACGGCGTTCAGGTCGAGGCTCATGAACTCCTTCGCATAGTCGAACCCCCGCCCCAGGGGGTTCGACTGCGGCGCATGCTGATTCAGAACCCGAAGGTCCAGCTGGTTCGGCCACCAGTCGCGGTTCGAACGGCCTCGACCTCGGTGCTTTACCGGGCACGGGCCGGCACCCTTCCCCGCACTGCTCGCATCGACCTTGGTGTCCACCGTTGTGCTCCTTAGGTTTTCGGTATCGCTCGTGCCCGGGATTCTAGGACACTCGTGCCCATGGATGAATTCGATTCCTCCTATGGTTGGGTTCGGCCGCGTCTATCGTCGTGCAGCTCACACGGAGGGCGCTACACTTGGCGCTCAAATCGGAACCGGAGACCGCCGGCGTGTACCTCCCCGAGGATTTTCGTGAGACGCGCATCGAGGTGCTGCAGGATTTCGTGGATCGCCATCCGCTTGCGACGCTGGTGGCCAATGGCAGCGACGGTCTGACGGCGAATCACATCCCAATGCACGCCCGGCTCGACGCCGGGGAGCGCGGCACATTGCGCGGACACATCGCACGCGCCAACCGGTTGTGGCGTGACCTTGCGGCCGGGGCGCCCGTGCTCGCCATCTTCATGGGTGCCGATCATTACGTCTCACCCACCTGTTATCCGAGCAAGCGCGAGCACGGCAAGGTGGTTCCAACCTGGAACTACGCCACCGTGCATATTCACGGGCAGATCCGCTTCATCGACGATGCGATGTGGTTGCGAGAACTCGTCGGCTCCCTCACCGATGCGCAAGAGAGCGCCCGATCGGACCGCTGGCAGGTCAACGATGCGCCGCCTGACTATCTTGCCGCGATGCTCAAGGCGATCGTCGGCTTCGAGATCGAAGTGAACAGAATCGTGGGCAAATTCAAGGGCAGCCAGAATCGTTCGGCTGCGGATCGCGCCGGGGTACGCGCGGCGCTGGCCTCAACGGGTGTCCCGCCCGAGGCGCTCGCTGAGCTGGTGCCCCGGTCCTCGCCATGATGTACGTACTAGCCGAATGAGAGCCCAATCGCAGGGTGTTTTAGTATTGAGACCATGGCCGAACGCCACCACCCTCTCACGCCGAGCGAGCTGCTGTCCTTCATGCGTGCGCAACCTTGCGTAATCGAGGCTAGCGTCAGCCCCGAGGGGGCTCCTCAGGCCGCGGCGATCCGCGTTGCGATCACGAACCGCTGGGAACTCGTGTTCGACACGGTGACGCAGTCGCGCAAACATCAGAACCTGCTGAAGAATTCTCGCGTTGCGTTCGTCATCGGCTGGGACCGTGAGCGCACCGTGCAGTACGAAGGCATTGCCGAGATGCCGTCAGCGGCCGAGTTACCCGACGTCCAGTCCTATTATTTCGAGCATTTCCCGGATGGGCCCACTCGCCAAACTTGGCCCGGCCTCGTGTATTGGCGCGTGCGACCCACCTGGATCCGCTACAGCAACTTCAATGTCGACCCGCCCATCATTCAGGAGTGGGACGCGGCGGCCATCGCGGGATGGCTGCGCAGCCACAACTGAACCGCTGCAGCAGCGGCTCATTACGATACATAATGTCTCGTTAATCGATCGCCGCGCGGTCCAAGCATTGCGCACCCGCTGCGCACGCCTGTTGATCGGCAAGCACGGTGCGAGAAGCGGCCACTGTCGTGCGGAACTGCGAGGAGCCTGCCTGGTCAAATCGGTGGCGCTGTATTGCGCGCTGCATTTGCGCCGCGGCTGCACGATCGCAGCATCGGAAGCGGAGTGCCGAACATGCGTTTCATGCTTTCGCTTTGCCTGGGTGGCCTGCTTTCGCTTGTATTCAGCGTTGCAGCTTTTGCTGGGCAGGTCCCTGAACACGCACACCGTAGTGATATCGATCCCGGATGGCAGTGCGACTACGGATACACGGAGTTGGATAACCGCTGTGCTGTGGTCGAGATTCCGGCTCATGCCTACCTCGACGCCCTCGGAACAACTTGGGACTGCCAGCGCGGCTATCTCCAAACCGACGACGGCTGCACTCGCATCATCGTTCCCGATCACGCTCACCTGAGCGATCTGGCCTCTGATACGGGCTGGCAGTGTGACCGGGGCTATCGCGATCGCAACGATTCCTCTTGCGTTGCCATTCGTACTCCCCCTCACGCTCATCCTGTTTACGACGTGTTGGACGAGGCTTACGGATTTGCGGGCGAAGGGTGGAGCTGTGATTGGGGCTATCGTGCGAGCGGCGATCACTGCATCGCGATCACGGTGCCAAAAAACGGATTTCTCGTGGCTTCCGGGGACGACTGGGGCTGCAGACGTGGCTATCTGAGGAAAGATAACTCGTCATGCGTGGCGCTACGCGTTCCTGCCATGGGACATTTGGATTTCTCCGGTCACAACTGGGTTTGCGATTCGGGCTACCACCGTGCAGAGGGGCGCTGCGTTGCGGTACGCGTGCCGCCCCACGCCTACCTGACCTACGAGAGCGAGGGTCCGGGGTGGCAATGTGACCGCGGCTATCGTATGCAGCGCGGGGATTGTGTCGCGATCCACCTTCCGCCGCATGCCTTCCTGCTCGATGCGGGAGCCGCCTGGCCAGGCTGGGAATGTGACCGCGGCTTCCACCGTGAGGGTAGCGGTTGCCAGCCCTTGAAGGTGCCGCTGAACGCGCACATCGATGCCTCCGGAAACGACTGGATGTGTGATCCCGACTACGTGCATTTGAACGGCCGGTGCCTGAACTCCGTTTCCGAAGGATTCGACCTGGCCGCATTCTCTCCCCGGTTCGAGGGCGGCACCTCAGCGGCCAGGAGCGTCAGTGACCCCCAATGATTCCGACTCATTGACACTGCGTTATCGTTTCGACGCGCTTGAGCCGACCTTATCGGCCAATACGGTGCTTCACCACCTGTTCCAGCACCAGCGCGACTGCTACGAACGCACCGTAGTCCTGATGAGAGAGGCCAAACTTCGGGCGTCCTCACTCGATTCACTCGTGCGACTCTCGGCCGTCGATCCTCGTAACACAGAGCTCTTCGAGCTTGCCTCGGAGGTGTGGAATCACGAGCTGTATTGGTGCTCGCTGCATCCGCGGGGGGGCGGACCCGCTTGGGGTCTGATCGGGGAAGGCATTCGACGATGCTTTGGCACGTTCGGCAGGTTCTCCCGCTGCACCGAGGCGGCCGCTGAATCGGTCTTCGGTCCTGGCTGGCTCTGGGTTACGTGGCACGCCGGCAAGATTGAGCTGCTCGTGGGCGGCTCCAGGGATTTACCGATACTGCATGGGCGGCTTGCCTTGCTTGCAATCGACCTGTGGGAGCATGCGTACTACCTGGACTATTACAGCGCCCGTGGGGCCTACGTACGAGCCTGTCTGACGAACCTGATCGACTGGACGTACGGCAACCTGCGATTGCTGAGCGGGGCCCGGTCCAACACGTCGAAGATTGCACTCAGATGGCTCGGCTGCGGCTTGCCTCCAAGCCGACCCTCGCTAATGAAAGCCGGTGCCAAGGACATGTCCGTCCAACCCCCACGAGCTCGGGATGGACTGTCGCCCAAAGACCATCGGAAAACACCATCAGAAGTGCGGCATGAGTGATGAGACAAAAGGTGCTCCCTCTGATGCAGCTACCGTCACTGGCTCGCCGCCCGATCTCGAGCGGCGCCGCCTCCTTGCCGTAGCCACCGCCGGGGTAGGAGCCATCGGCGTCGCTGCGACCGCGCTGCCCTTCATAGAATCGTGGGAGCCAAGCGAAAGCGCGCGCGCGTTCGGCGCGCCTACCCAGATCGATATAAGAAAACTCGCGGCGGGAGAGATGCTCACCGCAGCATGGCGGCACAAGCCGGTGTGGGTGCTGCATCGGACCGAGGCACAAATTGCGGAGCTTCCCACACTCAACGATCGGCTCAAGGACCCCTTTTCCAAGCAGCCGCAGCAATGCCCCGACCTGGCGAACTGGAATCCCATAGGGCGCTCGATCAAACCCGAGTTCCTGGTCCTGGTAGGAATCTGCACGCACTTGGGCTGCGTCCCCATCTACCGACCGACTCCGGACTCACCGAGCATGGGCGCTGGTTGGCCCGGCGGTTTTCTTTGCCCCTGTCACGGCTCGCGCTACGACCTTTCGGGTCGAGTCATGGACGGCTCACCGGCACCGCTCAATCTGCCGGTGCCTCCCCACTACTACCGCGAAGGGAGCCTGATCATCGCAGGCGAGCTTTCCGACGGCTCCGAGCAGAGCTGGTCGCCGCAGATCTGGTAGCGCGGCGGTGTTTGCCAGGAACCTGGTCGCCTGCAGAGCTGTCCTCAGGGCAGTCGGAAGGCTGCGATCTGGTTTTCGGAAGATACACAAGGAATTTCGCGGCACTCTGCCTGTCACCCCATCCTGGCGGCTCGGAGCGGCGCCTTTTCTCCTGGCCCTGCTCGGTGTGGCCGTTCCGGTCCCCGCCAAGTCGATCACCGGCGGACAGGCCGCAACTCCGGTACTCAGCGCCGGCGTGGTGAGATCTCTTGAGGCAGCGCAAGAGGCGATAAGAACGAGGCACTGGGGCGCGGCGCTTGCGGCAATCAAGGCAGCGCAAGGCGTTTCCCACAAGACGGCAATGGACGAATATGACATCGACGAGCTCCTTGCCTACACGCTATACAGACAGAACAAGTATGCACAGGCCGTGATCGTGTTCGAGCGACTGCTCGGCTCGCCGTTGATGCCCGCCACACAGCGCGCGGAACGTACCGAGGCGGTAGCAGAGATGTACTTTCGGTTGGGCAACTATGCGAAGGCAGCCCGCTGGGCTGGGGAATTCCTGCAGCGCCATTCCGGCAACGCCGAAATGTCGCTGATACTCGGCGATTCCTATTTCAGAATGAGCCATTACAGGGAGGCCGCTGCGACGATGTCGGCGGCAGTGGCTGACGTGGAACGCACCAAGCGAGTGCCTCCGGAGGCCTGGCTACGAATTATCGAGGACTCCGACTATCGGCTCGAGGACGTTCAGGGAATGAAACGAGCGCTGCTGCAAATCGTTCGCTACTATCCACGGCCCGAGGATTGGAGCCAACTGATCGACCTGTCTTCGCAGGATGTCAGAGATAGTCGAGTCGCGCTTGGATATCGACGCCTGATGCTTGATCTCGATGTGCTGAAGCGTCCCGACGACTACGAGTCCATGGCAATCGAAGCCCTCGAAGTCGGCCTGCCCGCGGAGGCGTTGCACGTGCTCCAGCAAGGCGAAAGGGACGGGGTATTCATGGCTCCGGATGTCCTGCCAGGCAGACACGAACGCCTGCTCGAGCTCGCCCAGGAGAGAACCGCGGCGAATCGCCTCAGCCTCCCCCAGCTTGCCGCCAAAGCAATGGCCGCCGCAACCGGACAAGCCGACGTGTTGGTTGGGCAAATGTACCTCAGCTACGGCAAGTATGAACAAGCCGTCGACGCGCTTCGGAGCGGCATCGCCAAGGGGCTCGTGAACGATATCGACGAAGCGCACATCAGCCTTGGAATCGCTTATCTGAAGGAAGGTCGGAAAGAGCTCGCTGAGCGGGCATTCGGCTCGGTGCCCAAGGGCTCCAAATGGTCCAATCTGGCGGAACTGTGGGCGCTGCGCGTGGCGGACAGCGGACTAGTGCCCCTCGCCGTCCACCGGTGGGATCGGGGAGAAGCCAGCCTGCGCCGCGAATCACGATGGTCCCCGAGCGCGCTTGCGACGGGAACAAGCCCGTCACCGATCAGCTGATCGCGGCGGGGAGACGGTGCAGCGCCGATCATTGCGGCAAAGCCCGTGCACCAGCACCAGCACCTTGGAGCTCGGCACTCTTGTAGACGATCGAAGTACTGCCATTCAATGCCCCGCCGACGATTGCGCCTGCGAGCCGTATCGGTTTCCTAGCGATGTTCGTATGCATCGCCTCGACCAGCCCGATGCTCCCGGAGATCACGCCGACCACCATGCAACCTCGTCAGGCGCGACAAATACGTATTGAGGCCACCTAGCCGTGCGGTGAGCATTCCACGGAGCACGATTGTGCAGTCCTCAGAAGGTTTCGCCGTGGCCAATGAAACGAGCTCGCCCACGCGCCTGGATGGGATCCCAGCGCCTTCAGACTCCGCCACCTGGACGATCCCCGCTTGCGCCCCGTGATGACGCTCAGCCAATACGTTCCATTTCGATGGCTCAAGTAATCACGCTGACGGTCAATGGTCGGCTCGTCCAGGTAACCGACGGTGCGACCTTGCTCGATGCAGCCACGAAGGCGGGCGTATACGTTGCAACCCTTTGCTTCCATCCGCGTCTGCCGTCCCACGCCGTATGTCGCATGTGTCTCGTTGACGTCAAGGGCGGAGATCACCCCCGACCAGCCTGTATCACGCTTGCCCGGGACGGTGACGTCATCCAGACGGACTGCCCCTCTCTACAGGAATTTCGCAAAGCAGATGCTGAGTGGCTGCTCGCGCGCCACCCCAACGACTGCCTCCTCTGTGAGGCCAACGGCTCATGTCAGCTGCAGAATCTGGTCAGCGAGAACCAGTGGGGCGATCGCTGGACGAAAGTCCCCCAGGGATCGGCCGGTCATCCGGAACACCTGTCGACCGACCACACCTCCCCAAGCATCTGGCGGGATCTCGCAAAATGCGTCGAATGCGGCCTGTGTGTTGAGGCATGTGGTGATGCCGGCCAACAGCAACACGTGATCGGCTTCGCTGAACGGGGATCGGCTCGTTTGCCGGTCACGGTCTTCGATCGCCCTCTCTCTGAGACCAAATGCATCTCCTGCGGTCAGTGTACGCTCGCCTGTCCGGTCGGCGCCTTGATCGAGACGCCACACTGGCACGAGGTTCTGCATACCCTCGATTCACACCGGCGCGTCTCCGCAGTACAGGTCGCACCCGCGACGCGCATTGCCATTAGCGAAGAATTCGGCATGAGTCCTGGCACCGTGAGCACGGGAAGGTTGATCAATGCTTTAAGAAAGCTTGGTTTCGATTATGTGTTCGACACCAATTTCGCTGCAGATCTCACGATCATGGAGGAGGCATCGGAGCTCCTTGCGCGGATTAGAAAACGGGAAGCGCTACCGCTATTGACTTCCTGCTGTCCCGGCTGGGTGAATTGGGTCGAGATCAACCGGCCGGCTCTCTTGCCGCACCTCAGCACGACGAAATCTCCGCAGCAGATGCACGGCGCGGTCACAAAGCGCGGCCGTTTCGCCCGGTCGCTGCGCCGCGAGTTCGCCGAAGGGAGTGCAGAACCGTACGTCGTCAGCGTGATGCCTTGCACCGCCAAGAAGGACGAGGCCGCGCGGCCCGGGATGTCGGGCGATGTCGATCACGTCCTCACAACGCGCGAACTCGCCAGAATGATCAGATCGCGCGGCATAGCATTCGCCGCCCTGTCCCAGGATGGGGATTTCGACAATCCTCTGGGTGAGAGTACCGGCGCTGGTCAGATCTTCGGCGCCTCGGGGGGCGTTATGGAGGCGATGGTGCGAACGGTCTCCCATCTAATCGGAGCTGACAGCTCCGTTCCGCTCGAATGGCATCAGCTTCGTGGCGTCGGCGCGGGTGTCAAGACGGCCGAGATCGCCGGCCTAGGCAAGGTGGCCATCTGCAGTGGCATTGCCGCTGCGCAACGCATGCTCACGACCGAAACATGGCATGACGAGTACATCGCAATCGAGGTGATGGCATGTGTCGGTGGTTGCTTGGGCGGAGACCCCGGCGGCCGGGTCAAACTCCTCCACCTGTGGCCGGGTCAAAGTCCTCCAGGTGATGCGAGGGGACGCATGATAATTACGCGTTTGCCGTTTCCTTGGCAACCCGTGCTGCAGCTTCTTTGAGTCGCCAGCTGCGAC
>DATKPP010000071.1:0-128996 GCA_035524075.1 Steroidobacteraceae bacterium
GCGACATCCTCGAGCGTGTCGCGCGGGTTCATGTCGATGCATTCGAGATCGAGCTTGCCCGCCTCGATCTTGGAGAAATCCAGAATGTCGTTGATCACCGTGAGCAGCGCCCGGGCGCTGTCGCGGATCGTCTCGGTGTAGTCGAGCTGCACGGTATCCAGCTGCGAGTCGAGCAGCAGCTCCGTCATGCCGATCACGCCGTTCATCGGCGTGCGGATCTCATGGCTCATGTTGGCGAGGAACTCGCTCTTGGCGCGGTTGGCGGCATCCGCCGCCTCGCGTGCCTCGATCAGAGCTCGCTGGTACTCGCGCCGCTCGCTGATGTCCTGCAGCGCACCGGACATGCGGATCGGCTTGCCTTCGCCGTCGAACTCGCAGATGCCACGCGAGCGGAACCATCGGTACCGGCCGTCACTCTGGCGCACGCGAAACTCGCAGTCGTAAGGGCCGTGCCCTTGAAGGCATCGCAGGAAGGCGGTCTGCTGCGCCGCCACGTCCTCGGGATGAATGAGCGCCTTCATCGCCGCGCGTGTTGGCACCAGCTCCGGCCCATAGCCGCACACCTTCATGAAATGCGAGGCGAGCCAGTAGCTGTCGGTTGCGACCTCGTACTCCCACGGTCCGTCGTTGGTGCCTCGCAAGATGCGCTCGAGCCTTCCTTCGGCGAGCCGGCGGGCTGCTTCGGTCTCCTCGAGTCGGCTGATGTCGAGCGCGTGCTCGGCACGGCGGTGGCGCACGCGCGCGATGCGCCGGGCACGAGCGTACAGCTGGCGTCGCTGAGCAAGACAGGCGCCGGCCGTCATCCAGATCAGCACTACGGGGATGGCATGATCTGCAAGACGGGCGGCGACTCCGGAGGTGAAGGGCCAGAGCGCATTGGTCAGCGACAGCGCGGTTGCAATGCCGGCCGCCAGGTAGGTTCCGCGAGGCCGCGGAGCCCACAGGCTCAGCAGCACGGCGAGCAGGTAGCCTGCATGCCATGCCGAGTACGTCGGCCACAGACGCTCGCAGGCGAACACCGCGACGGCGGCACTCCCCGACAGCGCGAGGCTGTGCTCTCGCAGCAGCGCGGTCCACAGCGGTTGATCGACACGCCACGGCGCACGCTGTCCGGCGGGGCGGCCAACGTGGGTTCGCATCATGTGACGTGCGTCTCGGTCCGGGCGAGTCTCATGCCGGGTACCCCCGGATTGGCTTATCGGACCGCGGAGCGGATTCTGTAGAAACGAACCTCGAGGACTAGAGGCTCGTCACGTGGCGAGAGGCTGCGGTGGGGTGGGATGCGGCCGGGAGGCCGCCCCGGGGCTCCTCAGTTGAGCAGCCCGAAGATCGCAACGACGCCGGAGCCTCCGACGAATACCTGGCCATCGGCGATGGTCGGGGTGATGAACTTATTCCCCGCTCCAAACTGGTCGCGCCCATTGGCGGCCTGGTTGCTGTTGTAGAGCTCGTCGGACAGATTGGTCGCATCGTAGGCGTGCAGCACGGCCGGATTGCTGTTCTCGTGCGCCCAGATGATCGCGTTCGCAGTGCCGCTCGCCGAGATGGCTGGGGCCGTGCCCGGATATTCGAAGAATGTATTGGTATAGGTGACGTTGGTCGTCGAGAGCATGGCGCTGGTGATGGGGAAGGCCGTGAGCGGGCGCCCGACGGGTCCATAGTAAACGGTGCCATTGAAATAGGCGGGCGTCGAGAAGATCGCCCCGCGCAGCACCCCATCGACCTCCTGCCAGATGTTGTTGGTGCTCGAGTTGTACTCACCCATGGAGTCGCGATTCACGACGTAGACGTTGTTGTCCTTGCCGGCGCCCACGATCAAATGCCGGACCGTGCCCGTGGAGTCGGAGAGGTCCGGCAGCAGCATCTCGCCGCCCGATCCGAGGTCCTCATCGTTCGTAGACTCGGTGACCTCGTTCCACATCGTGAAGTAATCGGCGACGCTCAGAGTGCCTCCGGCGGTCGAGAGCTTGAGGAAGGAGTTTCCGTAGTCGCCGCCGCTCGGAAAACCGCCGCTGTTGAGCGTGGTCTCGAATCGGCCATTCGCCGTCAGCAGGTAGACATAGCCCGCCGAGTCTGCGCCCGGCCCTCCGCCGCTCATCCAGATCGCCGGTCCTTGATTCTCGTCTCCGGTCCCGGTCGCGCCCGGCGCCACGTTGAGCACGGCAGTTTGCGTCAACGTGCTCTCACCGTAGGCAATGATCCAGCCACCGTAGGGAGGAATGTCGCAATGGGACGTCCAGCTCGTGTAGATCGTGCCGTTCAGCAGCAGCAGCGCGGCGCGCTCCTCGTAATATTCGGGCACGAACGAGGTGCTGCCGAAAGTGGCAGTGATCTCCTCAGGGCCGCCGAACTGCTCAGCACCCGTCGTCACATCGAGCGCATGCAACCTCTGGTGATAGTTCATGGCGGCATCTTCCGACATCGCCACCACGTAAATTGTGCCGTGGGGGCCCGCGGTCCGATCGATCACTGGCGTGGAGGTCACGCCGATCTCCGGCACGACCTGGGTACATCCGTAGACCTCGCCGCTCGTGCTCTCTCCAGAGCCGAGCAGCGAGACCTTCCACAGCGTCGCGCCCGTTTGCGCATCGAAGGCGTACACCGAGTCGGCCTCGGTGGCGATGAAGAGCACGTTGTGAGCGACGCCCGCGATCTGCAGATGCGACAGATAAAGCGGCTGCGCATCGACGTTGCCGTCCACCGATAGAAGGTGCAGGAGGCCGAAGCTCGTGGAGTTGACGTTGGCGGGAGTCAGAATCGTCTCGGTCAGATTCTGGCCAGTACGCGCCAGATCGTTCTTGTAGGTGGTCACATCCGTGCCGCTCGCCGTGCTGCTGCTGGAGCTGCTCGCACTTGAGCTGCTGGAGCTGCTGGAGCTGCTCGTGCTGGAACTGCTGGAGCTGCTCGTACCCGTGTCGTCCGTGCTCGACCCGCAGCCGTCGAGTCCTGCGAGCACTCCTGCACACGACAGGGTGCACCAGAGAATCGCCAGGGCACGTCCAAAAGTTGAGATCCGATCAGGGCGCATTTGAAAGATGAGAATCGCAGAGCTCCAGCTGCAAGTACAGTCGTCTGCGAAATGCGACTTGACCGTCAGCGAAACCACGCTCGCATTCTGTTCAACGCGGCCGATGCTCGTGCTGTTCCCGCCTCTGGGGCTCGTCCGCGATTGATTGTTCGGTAGCGAAGGATTCAGCCGGGGGGGATTGCTCCGCGGGTGGGGGGTCCGGGGGCTCGCTGCCACGCGCGTACTCGCGCCGCGCGTGCCGCTCGGTGGTGATCCACACGACGACGTCCCAGGCGTTGTGGATCCCAATGAACAACAGCAGCAGCGTCGTTGCAGCGACGACATAAAGCGACGCTGGAGCATGCACCCGCAGCAGCAAAGCGCACGCCACGAGGGCTGCATACGAGAGGGCGGGGAGAATGACGCTCCAGATCCAGTCGGCGAGGAAGAGGCTGTAATCGGAAGTGGCGCGAAACATCCACCGTATGACGGTTCCCCAGTAGGTAAGGCCGCCGGCACCGCTCACGGCGAGGCAGACCGCGAGCGTGAAGGCGGTCTGCCCCGGAATGCTCATCAGTGCGGACACCGCCAGGGCCGAACCGAAATACACCGCGGTGGGCGTGATGAATGCCCGCAATCCTGCGAGGCGTACGGCTGCGTTACGAAAGCCGCTGGAATCGGCCGCAACCGTGATGACGATGAACGTGAGGCCGGTCAGGGCGCCGGCGGAGGACCCCAGGAGGACGTAGAAGTTCTGCCACTCGCCAAGCGGCAGAGCTCCACTGGTCGTGACGGACGACACGCTGCGATTCTATGGGCTCCGCGCCCGTGATGCACGTCGCAGAAGTACGGAGCTTGCTAGCCGACGATGCCCGGAACAACCAGGAGCACAGACATGAGGGCGGAGTCTTCTCCCGCACACCCTGCGCGGCTCATCGGGCGCGCCATGGCGGCTGCGATGCTCGCGTTTGGCCTCGCGCACCCGGTCGATGCGATGGCGGGCGACACGACCGCAAGCGCGAGTGCCCCCTCCGCGGGCTTGAGCTCCACGGCGCCAGGATCCGCCGGCAGTGAGGCTCTGGAGACGGCGGCGGTGAGCGCCCTGCGCTGGGCCTTCTACGCGCCGAACGGCTATCGCTGGGAGTACGGCGGCATTCTGGTCCTGCACGAGGGCGAGGTCATGTACAACGCCTTTCCGCGCACCCTGAAGAAGGTCGATGCGGTTCCGATGGACGCGTACAAGCAGCTCAATCCAGGCGACAAGCTCATCGGGCTCTACCACACGCACCCGTGCAAGTCGAAAGAGTACTTCTCGCAGTACTATTCCCCCCAGGACCTGGTGTCGGTGTATTACTACCACGTTCCCTCGTTCATCCTCGATGAGTGCACCGGGCAAGTCCACGAGTTCGACCCCGCCGTCGACCGCGTGCGAAGCAGCGGCGCAGTGGTCACCGTCGTGCAGCGCAACGGCGCCAGGCGGGTGGTGCACCTGCCTGCGGGTCGCATCGTGGGCAACATCGGGGATCGCGGTCCGGACCTCTCGGCGATCGAGGAGCTCGTGGGACGCACGCTCTACCAGACACTCTATCGATAGAGCCACTGCGCGGGAGATGCGGTGCTCGAGGCTCACCCGAGCGCTTGCCGAAGGTCCTCCAGCAGATCCTCGGTCGCCTCGATCCCCACGGACATGCGGATGAGGTCGTCGCGAATGCCAAGGCGCAGACGCTCCTCGCGCGACAGCCCCGCGTGCGAGCTGGTTGCGGGGCGGGTGAGGAGCGTCTCGACGCCCCCGAGGCTCGGGGCAACGGCGGGCAGCGTCACGCGCGCGAGGAATCGCCCTGCCTGCTGCGACCCGTCCGCGAGCTCGAAGCTCAGCATGCCGCCGAACCCGTGGAAGAGCTCGCGCGCCCTTGCGTGCTGGGGATGGCTCTCGAGGCCGGGGTAGTTGACGCGCGCCACGGCCGGATGAGTCGCCAGAAACCGGGCGATCGCCAGCGCGCTCTGGTTCTGGTAACGCACGCGCAATGCAAGCGTCTTCAGGCCTCGGTGGAGAAGGAATGCCGCGTGTGGATCCATGGAGCCGCCCAGGAGGTTCAGCTTGCGCGTGATGCGCTCGATGAGCTGCGCCGATCCTGCGAGCGCACCGCCGACGATGTCCGAGTGACCGTTCAGGTACTTGGTCGCGCTGTGCACGCACAGATCGAAGCCCGCCTGGAGCGGCCGGAAATTGATGGGCGTCGCGAACGTGCTGTCGATGATCGAGACGAGCCGATGCTCGCGAGCGAGGCGCACCACCGCTTGCAGGTCGGCCACCTCGAGCAGCGGGTTCGTCATCGCCTCGACGTAGATCACCCGGGTGCTCGGTCGCAGGGCCGCTTGCCACGAGCGCGGGTCTTGCGTGTCGATGAACGTGCAGGCGATCCCGAGCTTGTCGAGTTCCTTGGTGATCAGATCGTGCGTACCACCATAGAGACAATCCTGCGCGATGAGATGATCGCCGGGGGCAAGCAGCGCGAGGAGCGCGGCGGAGATCGCTGCCATGCCGCTGGCAGTCACCAGAGCATCCGCCGCGCCCTCGAGCGCCGCGAGCTTGCGCGCGAGGATGCGGTGGTTCGGCGTGTTGTTCAGTCGGATGTACTTGAGGTCGTGGTAGCCCGTCTCGCCCGCGTACTCGAACATCGCGGTCTGAAAGATCGGCATCACCACCGACCCCTCGATTCGCGGGCGCGGCTCGCCGGCATGGATCAGCTGCGTCTCGATCCGTTCATATGTCTTTGGCATGGCTATCTCAGATACTTCTCGAACCACGCGAGCGTGCGCGCCGTGGCATCGGCCGAATGAGCGGGCTCGCGCAGACCGTGGCCCTCACCGGGGTAGATCATGATCGAGGTGGGCACGCCGAGCGCCTTGAGCGCGTGCCAGAACTCCTGCGTCTGGGGTGCGGGGCACTCGATATCACGCTCCCCGACGTACTCGAATGTCGGGGTGCGCACGTTGCGGATGAAATTGATGGGCGAGGAGCGCGCATAAACGGCGGGATCCTCGTATACCGTCGCGCCGAAGTAGGGCAGCATCCATTCATCGATGCCGTTCTCGCCGTAGTACGACTGCCAGTTGCTCACCCCCGCGGAGGCGACCGCGGCCTTGAACCGGTGCGTCTGCGTCACCGCCCACATCGTCATGAAGCCGCCGTAGCTGCCTCCCGTCACGCCCAGCCGCGCATCGTCGATGGGTGCCTGGCGCTCGACCGCATCGATGCCCGCGAGCACATCGCGCAGATCGCCGTGTCCGAAGTCACGGACGTTGGCCGCGGTGAAGCGCTCTCCCTCGCCGAAGCTGCCACGGGGATTCGGCAAGAACAGCGCCCACCCGCGCCGCAGCATCTGCGCTTGAGTGCCGGGGCCGAAGAAAGTGGGCAATGCCGCCGAGGCCGGACCACCGTGAATGCTCGTGATGAGCGGCACCTTGCCCGAGGCGCCGGCAGGCAGAAGCAGCCAGCCCTGCTCGCTGAATCCATCGTTCCTCCAGCGGATGCTCGTGACGCGAGCGGGCAGGGAGAGGCCGGCATTGAGCCGCGTGAGGTCGCGCCACTTCCCGAGCGGGCCGACCTCGATCTCCGGCGCCGCCGTGAAGGACTCGTGCGACAGGGCCGTGAGGCCCGAGGCGCAAGCCCTGGAGACCCGCGGCTCCGCGCGGAAAGCCTCCTCGCCGCTCCACAGCACCCGCGGGCTTTGAGCGCGCCGCCCGGTTCCGAGATCGACGATCTGTGTCTCGCCCTCGCGCAGCAGCTGTGCGGTGAGCGCGCCGCGGCAGCTCCAGTCGAGCGATGTGGCCGATGCCTGAATCGCGGGGGTCAGGTCGAGGAGCGTGTCCGTATCGAGGGACAGCGAGAAGATGTCCCCACCCGTCGAGCCAAAGTCGCTCATGATGCCGGCGATGAATGCGACCGTGCGTCCATCGGGTGAGACGCTCGGATCGGCGATCTGCTGACGAAGGTCGGCGGGTGTGTAGATCGCGCGGGCGGCGCCCGTTCCGGGCGCAAAGGCGTACAGCTTCGCCGTCCACCAGTTGTCATCGCCGTCGCCGGGGGCCGCAGTGCCGACGAAGCCGCGGCCCGCGGGGCGCCAATCGTACTGATAGACGAACAGGTCGGGCGGTGATGCCCACTCGAGAGAGCCGCCGGAGAGGACGGCGATCCGCTGCTCGGTGGGGGCGACATCGAGGTCGCCGGCCACGGGTGCGCCCGCTTGCGTGGCACCGACTTCCTTGCGCGCATGCGCCACGGCGAGCATGGCCAGCGTGCCGTCCGGTGCGTATTTGAGACTGCCGAGCGTGCCGGTGAAATCAAGAAGCCTGTGCGCCCGGCTGCCGTCACGCTCGACGGTATAGATGGAGTACGCGTGACTGCCTGGCGTTCGCAGGGCAAAGCTCACGTGCTTGCCGTCGGGCGTCCAGGCGGGAGAGACCGGCCAGCACTGCGGCACACGACCGCACGGCAGCGCAACGCGGCGCTCCCCCCCGCCCTTCACCGAGCGGATGACGAGATCTCGGATGTCCGGGTAGTAGGCGCCAGTGGGCGAGTCGCCCTCGATGGAGGCAACGTACGAGCCGTCGGGGGAGATCTGCACCTCGAGATAGCGGTGCACGGGCCGATCGGCTGCAGAGCTCGCCGGCACCGCGCGATCGGAAGCAATGCAGGGCAGGCAACAGGCGATCGCGAGGCTCGCCAATGCGAGCGGGGCGTGCGCAGAGCGGCTCATGGCGCAAGTCTAGCGTCCAGGCGAGCAAGGCGCACACCGGCGGCATGGGCCCGCGGCGCGCGCCTGTACGGGGGAGGCTCGGTGTTTGGATTAGCGCTATGATCGGCCGGCTCGACCGGGTTCGAGGGGAGGGTTGGATGAGCTGGCTTGCGAGGACTGCAGTGGCCGCCGCGGTGGCCGGGATGCTGATGGGTGTTGCGAGCGCCGCGGTGACTCTCGATGCGGCGCGCATCGGAGCGCAGGACGTACCGGCGCTGGCGAAGTTCTACGAGTCCGCCTTCGGTTTGAAGGAGGTCAACCGCCTGCAGTTTCCCGGCATGCTCGAGATCATGCTGAACTTCGGCGACACGGTCGACGCCGCCAGGGCGAATCACGCCGCGCAGGTCGTGATCATGCACCGGGCGTCGGATGCAATCGACGATCCGGTGCCGCACATCATCTTCACCGTGACGGACATGGCTGCCACCACGGCGGCGATCCAGGCTGCGGGCGGGCGGCTCGACGGCCAACCGCGTCCGTTTGGAAAGAGCGGCATGGTGATCGCTCTGGCGCGCGATCCCGCGGGCAATCGCCTGGAGCTGATTCAGCCGCCGCAGCGCTGATCAAGAATCCGATGAGCTGGGCGCGAGTGGCGGCGCGCTCTGCGCGGCAGGCTGACGGGTTGCCCCCTCGGTGCGCTTGCGCTCGAAGATCTCCTCGCGATCGACAGCGACGCTGCGTGGCGCCTTGATCCCGATGCGAACCTGGTTCCCCTTGATGGCCAGGACGGTGACCATCACATCCTCTCCGATGTGAACGGTTTCGCCCGAGCGACGTGTCAGTATCAGCATGGATTACCCCGCATACGCTTCATCTATCGACCCGTGCGAGAGCCGCCGAGCGGGCCATCACTGCCCCATCCGATGCAGGCTCTTCGAGACTGAGGAACGACGCGCGTCCGTGTGCATGGGATGAGCTTCCGGTCGTTCCGTTCTGATTGTTCTTTCGGTTGTCCTGGGGCCGCCCCGCGCAGCCCGGGCCAGCTTGTTTCCCCTTGTTTGCGATACTTATAGGCGAACTGAGCAGTTCTCCGCAAGTTGCGTTGCAGCAGACCGGTGCATCAGCCCTCAACTATCCGGTCCAATGCACTCATTTGAGGCTCACTGAGGAACACTCGCTCCAGGTCGGCGGCCGAGAGGGGCCGCGACAGCAAGAACCCCTGGACCTCGTGACACCCTCGCTGGCGCAGCCATGCGAGCTGCCCGGGTCGCTCGATGCCCTCGGCCGTCACGATGAGACCCAGGCTCTCGCCCAGCGAGAGGATCGCATTGGCGACTGCCGCATCGCTCGTGGAGCGGTCCACGTTGTGCACGAAGGCCTTGTCGATCTTGATCCGATCCGGCGGAAATCGCGTGATGTACGCGAGCGAGGAATAGCCCGTGCCAAAGTCATCCAGCGCGATGCGGCATCCAAGCCTGCGGAGCTTCTCGAGCGCGCCGCGCATGACGCTCGAGTCCTTGACGAGGATCGACTCGGTGATCTCGATCTCGACCAGGGAGGGCAAGATGCCGGCCGCCGCCGCCTCGGCCTCGAGCACCTTGGCCGGGTCGCCGTGCAACAGCTCCTTGGCCGACACGTTGATCGCCACCGGGACGACCCACCCGCGATCCTGCCATTTGCGTATCTGCCGGCAGGCCGCCCGCACGACCCAGCTGCCCATGTCGAGGATCAATCCGCTGTCCTCGGCAATCTCGACGAAGCGGTTGGGCGAGATATCGCCGTGCTCGCTGTCGCACCAGCGCAGCAACGCCTCGACTCCGGCCAGACGGCCGTCTCGCAGGCTGAACTTGGGCTGGAATTGCAGGTGCACGCGGTCCTCTTGCACGGCGCGGCGTAGCCGCGCCTCCAGGTCGAGCCAGTCGCGCATGCGGCTGCTCATGGCGGGCGTGTACACCGCGATGGAGGCGGCGCCCTCGGATTTGGCCTGATACATCGCCGTGTCGGCGTGCTTCAGCACCGTTGCGACGTCTGGACCGTCGTCGGGGTAGACGGCAAGTCCAATGCTCGGCGCCGAGTAGAACTCAAGACCGTCATAGAGAATCGGCTCCTTGAACGCCATGCAGCACATGTCGGCGATTCCGAGCGCGAGCGCGCGCGCCCGGACGTGGCGCAGCAGAATGACGAACTCGTCGCCGCCGAAGCGCGCGACGGAGATGTGGCTCGGCTCGTGTTTGAATCTCTCGACCAGACCGACGAGCTTGCCGGCGACGATCTTGAGCACCGCATCCCCGACTGGATGGCCAAACGTGTCGTTGACGCGCTTGAAGCTGTTGAGGTCGAGGTACACGACCGCGACCGACTCGTTGTGCTCGGCGGCCTCCGCGAGCAATCGCTCGGCCGTCTCGAGGCAGCGCTGCCGATTGGGCAGCCCCGTGAGCGGGTCGCCGTACGCGAGCCGCTCGATGCGCTCGGCGGCCGCGGCGTTGCGCAGGATGTACTCGAGCCGACGCGGCAGCAGCGCCCAGTTGACCGGCTTGGAGATGAAGTCGGTCGCCCCCGCATCGAAGGCGAGTCCGATCGCCGTGGAATCCTCGTGACCGGTGACCATCACGATGGGAACGGTCGCAAAGCGTGGGTCGCTGCGCAGCTGGCGGCACACCCGATAGCCGTCCAGGCCCGGCATGTCCACATCGAGCAGCACGATCGCCGTGTCGCGCGCGAGCGCCGCATCGAGCGCGGAGGAGCCGTTGTCGAAGGTGAGCGGCTCGAGCCCGATCTGGGCCGCCGCTCCGGCCAGCAGCTCGCGCCCCAGGTCCTCATCGTCGGCAATGATCGCGAGGGGTCGGGTCATGCGATGGCCCTCAGGCGCAGGCTCGTCAGCTCCTCCAGCAGCGCCGGGTGCGCCTCGCGCAACGCCTGGTACAGAAGCCGGGCACGCTCCAGATCGCCCATCCGGCAGAGCTGCTCCAGCTCGCGAACATTCTGAGCAAAGATGGTCGCGCCGACGTTCGAGGCGCTCGACTTGAGCTTGTGACAGATCGCGGCAGCCCCGGGGAGCCGCGCGTCCTGAAGCTCGATCCCGAGTTGGGCGATCGCATCCGTCGAGCCCGAGCGAAACAGCTCGACGAGCCTCGAATAGAGATCTGCCTGACCGGTGCCGCGCAGCTTTCGCAGCACGGCCACCGCCTCGGCATCCACGCACGAAAGTGGCGCAGCACGCGCGGGCGCCCTGTCGGCCCGCGCAACGGGCGCAGGGGCTGGCGCGGCCGGTAGCTCGGGTGGCGCGTCCGTCGCGCTCGCGCTGCGAGGGACCCAGCGCCGCAGCAGCCCCACGCAATCCTCGAGGGTGTAGGGCTTGCTCAGCATGTCATCCATTCCGGCATCGAGGCAGGCCTGCCGGCGGTCCACGCCGTCGTTCGCCGTGAGCGCGACAATCGGCACGCGCGCACCGCCGCCTCGCTCGCGCATCAGGCGCGTGGTCGCAAAGCCGTCCAGCTCCGGCATGTTCAGATCCATCAGAATGAGGTCGAAGCGCTCGATCGCGAAACGCGCCAGCGCCTCGGCGCCATTGTTGACCCACACGCATGTGCAGCCGAGCGTCGCCAGATAGCCCTGGGCCACTTCCGCGTTGACTGGCTCGTCTTCCACCAGGAGCACATGTGCGCCGATGGCGGGCGCTGTGCTCGACGGCAGCGAGCCTGCCGGCCCTACGCTCGCGAGAGTCACCCCGAGCGCGCTTGCGAGCGCCTCGAGAAGCGCATCGCGCTGGATGGGTTTGGGGACGATCGAGCCAGCCCGCGCATGCGAGCGCAGATCCTCGCGCTGCAACTCCGCGGCGCTCGCGACGATCACGACCGGGGGCTGAGAGAGTGCATCGGTCTCGCTGACCAGTGCGGCCGGGGCCCCGCTGCCGGCATCGAGAAGGATCAGATCCGCGCGGCTCGCCGCCGCGCCGGCCTCGGTCTCCTCGAGAACGCGCAGACCGAATGTGCGCGCGTAGCGGCGCAGCGACTCGGCCAGCGCCGTTCGCCGCGACACGATGCGAACGCGGCGCGATGGCAGCGGCGGCACGGTGGCGCTCGCAGGCGCGCCCGCCGCCTCGAGCGGTACGGCCACGCGGAATGTCGAGCCGGCTTGCGGTCGGCTCTCCACCTTGATGCTACCGCCCATGAGCTCGGAGAGCTCGCGACAGATCGCAAGCCCGAGTCCGCTGCCGCCGAAGCGGCGGGTCGTGGATTCGTCCGCCTGGGTGAAAGGCTCGAAGATCTTCTCGATCGTGGCGGCGTCCATGCCGATGCCCGTATCGGCGACGCTGAGCTGAGCGATCGCCCGGTGCGGCTCGAGCTCGAGATCGGCCCTCACGACCACCTCGCCCTGGCTGGTGAACTTCACGGCGTTGGCGATGAGATTCATGAGAATCTGGCGCAAGCGCAACGGATCCCCGAGCAGCACCTGCGAGCTCGTGGCCGGTGGGCACACGATGAGCTCGATTCCCTTCGCCGCGGCCGTGCCTGCGAAGAGCTCCGTGCATTCCTCGAGAATCTGCGCAAGATCGAGCGGCAGCCTCTCCAGCTCGACCTTGCCGGCGCGGATTCGTGACAGGTCGAGCAGATCGTTCACGATGCGCAGCATCACCTGAGCGGAAGTACGGATCGTGCGCGTGAGCCGCGTCTGGGCGGGCGAGAGCGTGGTGAGGGTGAGCAGCTCGGTCATGCCCACCACGCCGTTCATCGGCGTGCGCAGCTCGTGGCTGATGCGATCGAGAAAGCTGCTCCTGGCCCGCGCCGCCTCGGCGAGCTGCCGGTTGCTTTCGGTGAGCTCGCGCGTTCGCGCCTTGACCTCCTCCTCCAGGCGTTGCTGCTGCTCGACGATGCGGCGGAACTTGAGCCGCTGCATGCGCAGGCGGTACGCGATGAGCGCAAGGGCAACGAGAACGTATACCAGATAGGCCCACGGGGAGCGCCAGGGCGCCGGATCGCGGTGGATCGTGAGGCGCAAGGGCGCGGGGCTCCAGACCGAATCGGAATTCGCGCCGCGGACCTCGAGCACGTGATCTCCCGCGTCGAGATTGGTGAGCGTGATGCGATGCTGAGTGCCGAGGTCGATCCAGCGGTCCGTGAGGCCCGCCATGCGATATGCCAGACGATTGTGCTTCGGCGAGGTGAAATCGAGCACCCCGATATCGAGCGATACGATGCTGGCGCGATAATCGAGCGCGATGCGATTGCGCAGCCAGTACGGGACCGGACCCGCGGCCGGCACGCCGAGCACCTCCACCCGGGTGAGCGCCAGCCGCGGTGGTGGCCGGTCATCGATCAGCCGAGCCGGATCGAAGACGTTGAATCCGCCCGGACCGCCGAAGCACAGCCGTCCGTCGCGCAGCCGGTACGAGGCCCCCTGGTCGAACTCCTCACCCTGCAGGCCATCCACTCGATGGAAGGTCTTGAGGGAGCCCGTCGTTGGATCCAGGCGCATGAGGCCCGAATCGCTGCTCAACCAGATGCGACCGCTCGCATCCGGGAGCACGCCGTAGATGGTGTCGTTGGAAAGTCCTTGCTCGCGCGAGAGAATGCTGAAGTGGATCGACTGCGGAGCATCGGGGGAGCCGACGACTCTTGCGAGGCCCCCTCCGTCGGTTCCGACCCAGACCGTATCGTGCTCGTCCACCGCGAGCGCCCAGATCGTGTTTGCCGGCAGGCTTGCCGGGTCGTTCGGATCGTGGCGGAAGACCTTGATGACCGTTCCGTCCGGGCGAGCGAGGTCGAGTCCGCCGCCATCGGTCCCGATCCAGATGTTGCCGCGCGAGTCCTCGGCGATCGCCGCGACATTCGGAGCGCTGACCGCGCCGGGCACGCCCGCCCCGTAAGGCAGCTGCCGGATGAGCCCGGTCGCCGGATCGAGCACGTCGGTGCCGCCGCGGAATGTTCCGACCCAGATCTGGCCGCTGCGCGACTCGAAGATCGTCATGACGCCTGCGGCGCTCAGACTGTGCGGGTCTCCCGCCTTGGCGGGGATGGAGCTCAGGTGTCCGCCGGGATCGAGCTTGTAGAGCCCCGCGGCCATCGTGCCGATCCACAAGGAGCCGTGGCGGTCCTGATGCAGCGACATCACGCGCCCGCCGTCGATGGCGACTCGCCGGTGCAGGATCGCATCGAGGTCGCGCTTCTCGCCGGTGTCCGGGTCGAACTGCGCAAGCCCACCGCCGAGCGAGGCGATCCAGACTTTGTTGTTGGGCGCATCCGCAAACGCTGCGACCAGTCGATTGACGAGCCAGTCCGGGCGATGGCCGCCGAGCTCCCAGCTGCGGGGGTTCCAGCGGCTGACACCGCCCGACTCGGTTCCAATCCAGACGAGCCCGGTGTCGTCCTGATACAGGGACATGATGAAGGAGTTGGGGAGCGAATCCGCATCGCTCGGGTCGTGCCGGTAATGGCTGAATCGACCCGTCGTGCGATCGAGCAGATCGAGTCCCTCGGCGGTGCCGACCCACAGCCGTCCGCCGCGGTCCTCGAGGAGCGCCCGCACATCGTCGCTCGCGAGCGATGCGGCATCGTGCGGGTCGTGACGCAACACCTGAGCGATGCGTCCGTCGCGATCCATCCGATCGAGGCCGCCATCGAAGATGCCGATCCACACCGCGCCGCTTTCGTCCTCGAGCACCCGCGAGATCCCGCGCCGCAACGGGCCGCCATCGCGTGCCACCTGCGGGAAATGGATGAGCGCCCGATGCGCGGCGTCCCACTCATCGAGGCCCGCTTCGGTGCCGATCCAGAGATTTCCCGCGCGCCCCGGCGCGAGCGTGAGGATCTGATCGCTCACGAGGGAGCTCGGGTCCCCCTCACGGTGGCGCAGGTGGTCAACGTGACCCGATGCAGGATCCAGGATGTCGAGCCCAGCTTCACTCGTGCCGATCCAGATGCGGCCCTGCTGATCGACGAGCAGTGTTCGCACCGAGTCGCTCGCAAGCGAGGACGCATTGTGCGCATCGTGGCGATAGACGGTGAAGGTATCGCTCGCGCGACTCCAGCGCGCGATGCCTCCGTCCTTCACGGCGATCCAGAGGTCGTGGTGGCCATCCTCCACGATCTGATAGATGAAGTTGCCCGGCAGCCCACCGTGTGCATCGCGCGAGTAGGCGTAGCGCACCAGCTCGTGTCCGTCGAACCGGACCAGCCCGTCCTGCGTGCCGAGCCACACGAAGCCTTGCGAGTCCTGCAGCGTCGCCATGACGCTGCCCTGCGGCAGGCCATCGACGGTGGTGAGGTTCTCCAGCACCAGCGGCAGAGCGTCGGCGGCCACCGCGCAGGACACCCCGCCCAGCGCTCCGCCGAGGATCGCGGCCGCGGCGATGAGGCAGGCGAGCCGTGAGTTGAGCGGCTTGTTCACAGCGGCACGCGCGGGCACGTCGCCCTCGAGACCCGTGCTCGTACCTATTGGTTCGGAACCCAGGGCACGATGTTGGCGGGCGCGGTGGATCGAGGGGAGCCGGGCTGCGAGCTCGTCCACCAGGGCACGTTCTTCGTCCACAGATAGCCCGTGCTCCAGGCCTCGTTCTTGGTCCACAGGTATCCCTTGGTCCAGAGGTAGCCCGTGGCCCACGCATAACCGTCCGCCCATGCATACCCCTGGTCCCATGCATAGCCCTGGTACCACGCGTAGCCGGTGTCCCACGTCAGCCCCTGTCCGGCCACGGGAGTGCCCCAGTAAGGGCCCTGCATGTTCATGATGTAGAACTGTCCCTGCGCATTCTCGTTGGCCGGTCCCCCGAAATGCTCGGTTCCCGCAAGGTCCGCATTGATATTGAGGCCGACATTGGCGCAGCCCGTCGCGGTGCTCTGCACAGCCGCGACGGCGTTGATGAGTCCGGCGCCCTGCTGGAACACGCTATACGCGGGCGCTCCATCGGAGCTCACGGCGGGGCTTGCGGACATGAGCAGCCGGCACTTCACGTTGTCGGGCGTGAGCTGCGGGTTCGCCTCCAGCATCAAGGCGACGACCCCCGAGGTGACGGCGGCGGCCTGCGACGTGCCTGACATGGTGAACAGCGTCTCGCCGGGCAGCATCGAATCCGGGTCGATATTGGCAAGATAGCTGCTGCCCGACATCGAGGCGACCATGTGGCCGCCGGGTGCGATCAGCTCGGGCTTCACGAAGCCCTCGTACGTCGGACCCGTCGACGAGAACGAGGCGAGCCGATCGTCCGTGAGCACGTTCGGCGTGTAGTTGTCCGTGAGCGCGCCGACCGTGATCACGTAGGGCACGTTGCCCGGTACGTCGATCGTCATCGGAGCGGGGCCGGAGTTCCCGGCGGCGGTGACCACCACGATGCCGGCCTGCCAGGCCGCCATCACCGCCTGATTGAGCGGATCGTCCCAGTAGAACGACTCGGGAGTCGCGCCGAACGACAGGTTCAACACGCGGATGTTGTACTGCTGGCGATGCTGCACGATCCAGTCGAGGCCGGCGATCACATCGACGTAGCGCCCGCCGCCCGTGCCGTCGAAGGCCTGGACGATGACGAGGTTCGCCTGCGGGGCGATCGACAAATATTGACCCGCGGCATTGAATGCCCCGCCGGCCGCAATCGAGGTGATGTGGGTTCCATGGCCATAGGCATCGCCGGTCACGGGACCGGAAGCCCCGTCGACCACGTCGACCGTGGCGAGGATGCGCGAGCAATAGTTCTGCAGTGGATCCTGCCAGAGTCCCGAATCGAGCACCGCGATGGTCACGCCCTGTCCCGTGATGCCCTGCTGCTGCAGCACATTGGCGCCCACGCGCGCGGGGTAGTTGGTCTGGAAGACGAGGCTGGCGGAGTCGGCGCCGGTGCCGTCCTGGATGGTTGCGCTGCTCGTCGTGAGCCCGACGACGGGCGCTGTCAGGGTGCTCACGACGGGATTCGAGGTGGCGGTCAGCAGGAGCGGCGACACCACGGTGCTCGTGAGTGCGCACGCCGGCGAGGTGGCGAGCGTCGACTCGAGCGAGCTCGTGAGGCTGTTGGCCGCCGCGACGGCTGAAGAGGTCACGCTGTTTGAGGTGGCCACGCTGGTCACAGCGCTCGTGACCGAGCCGAGCAGCGAGCTCAACTGGCGCGTGCGGATCGGCCGATCGTCGAAGAGCCGTATGCCGGCGATCTGCCGAAGTCGCGCGGCCTGTGCAGGGCTTAGATAGGCCGAAACGGCGTGAATGATCCGAAGCTCGCGATCCGCCTGCGCGCCGACGCCCTGGACGCCGAGCTGCGCGGCGCTCGTCGTTGCGCCCTGCACGATGTACAGCGAGCGCACTGCAGCCGAGGCTTGCGTGCCGGGGCCGCTGGTTGCGAGCGAGGCGCTCGCGATCACGATCGTCGATAACAGCCCGAGCCCAACCGAGCGAATCGAGTGAGAAGTGCGCATGGTGTGACTCTGCAGGCCGGGCTCGTCGCGCCCTTGTGATGCGCATTGTCCGTAGAGTGCGACATGCTCCGGGTTGCGCGGGCCGCAGTGCAGGCGGGCGTTCGCGTGACGCAGGTCTCATAATGCGCCTGTCAAATCAGGCGCGGCTCAGCGGTTGCCGAGGCTCTCCAGAAGGGTCCGATATTCTGTCAGATGGGCGGTGGTGAGCCCGACGCGCTTGCCCAGATCGTCCCAGTGCCGAACGCGTACGGCATCGCGAAAGAAGGGCTCGTTCTCGAACGCCGCCACTTCGGGCGCGGACATCGGCCCGCCCTGAAGCTCGAGCGTTCGCACCGAGGCGGGGCTCAGCTGCGCGACGTAGCGCGCATCGATCGCGCACAGATACCGCTTGGCCGGGACGTGCAGGCCCACCGGCTGGCAAACCGCGGGCGCAAAGCGCGTGGCAAGCCAGCGGCTGCCGATCTCCTCGTGCTGCGCATCGACCGTCCACTCGGCGATGTCGTCGGGGACATCCTCGAGGAGATGGCCAATGTCGTGCAGCAGGGCGGCGACGACCAGGCTCGGGGGGGCGCCCTCGACCTGCGCGGCATGGGCCGCTTGCAGGGAGTGCTCCGTGATCGAGACGCGCTCGCCAAAGTAGGCCTGCGCTCCGCGCCGCCCGAACACGGCAAAGATCTCATCTGCCACGCTCATGTGCGCTCCCGTGCCGCGACCGCCGCCTGCGAGCGAACACTATCGCGCGTGAGGTAGCACCCACGCAGATGGCGGGCATGCTGAGTCGATGAGTAGGCGGTGCGGCCGTGCAGTACGCGCTGGTTGTCGAACACCATCATCTCGCCGGCCGCGAGCTGCAGGGTCGCCTGGAATTCGGGCCTTTGCAGCAACATCGCGAAGCGGCGATAGGCGGCATAGAAGGGACGTAAGTCGGGCTGCGCGAGGCGCAGCGGGGCAATCGAGCGGTTGTTGTAATGGACGGCTGCGACTGCACCGGCATGGGAGAGCTGGATGAGCGGCCGCTGCGCTTGCAGATCGGCATCCTTCGACTGGTAACGGAAGCCGACCGGGTGCCGCGTCAGGCGCTCGAAGGCCTCGGGCTGCGTCGCGCGCAGATGCTCGGCGATGGCGAAGCCATCGGCCAGCAGGCTCGCGCCACCTGCGGGGGCGGCCACCAGCGCGTGCAGCGCCTGAAATCCGGGCACGGGCTCGCGGTAGGGATTGTCCGTGTGCAATCCGAGGCCCACGTCCGAATAGGCGAGATTCTCCGGCTGTGGCACCGAGCGCACATCGAAGGTGCGGCCATAGTTGGTCTCGGCGACCGAGCCGATGCTTGCGGCGGCATCGAGTACGCTCGACTCGCGGGCGGGCACCTCGCTCAGGAAGGCGATGCCATCGCGCAGCAGACGCCCGAGCCAGGATGCGCGCCGGGCCGGATCTGCCAGCATGTCCATCGGGAGCCATGCGAAAGCGGTCCGTGCATCGAGCGAGCGCCCCTCGAGCCACAGATGCACCTCGGGCTCGCCGCTGCTCGCCGGATTCTGGCGGCTGTGCTTCCAGAGCCACCCGAGATCGAACGACGCGGCGTGCGGCTCGCCATGCCATTCGACGATGACCGCCGAATCGCCCAGCGCGGCCGACCGAATGGTCGGATTCTCCGGCACGTCCGTGATGTCGATGAGCCTCTGGCCGCTCGGCGCATCGCGATCCTGGGGACGATTGTCGCGCAGCCACAGGCTGTCGAACTCGCTCACCTCGCCCCCGGACCACACGACACTGAGCGCTGCGGGCGTTGCAACGACTCGCCGCGGTCGGTCATGGCTGTGCATCGAGGACCGACCTGCGCAGCATCGCCGTGGACTGCAGGCTATGCAGATAGCCGGCCGCGAGCGCCGCAAGCACACTGACTCCAGCCAGTGCCAGGAACACGCCCTGCCATCCGAGCATCACCGACATCCTCGCGACACTGTCGCCTGCGAGCACTCCGCCCAGGTAGCCTACTCCATCGATGATTCCGGAGGATACGGCGCCGCCGCGCTTGCCGCCGAAGTCGAGCGCCATCGCGCCACCGAGATACGAGTAGGGCCCGAGCAGGCAGAACGCCACCGCCGCCAGGAGGATGAGCGGCAGGAGCGACCCCGCCGGCTGCCTGGGATGAACGAGCATCAGCAGGACCAGCACGACGGCCGCGGCGGCGAGGCCCACGAACAGGATCAGCGAGCGCCCGCTCGGTCCCAGCCGGTCGCTGAGCCACCCGGAGAGCAGCACGGAGAGGACCCCGGCGGCGGGAAACACGGCACTGAGCGAGGCCGCATGGCCGATCGTATAGCCGACCGCATCGCGCAGATACGCCGGCGTCCAGGTATTGAACGTCTCGCGGATGATGGTGGTGCCGAACGAAAGCAGGCAAACCAAGAGGAACGCGCGATCGCGCAACAGGGGCCGCAGCAGCGCGGAGAGGCTCTGCGGGGCCGTCTCGGTCTCGCCGAAAACACTGAGAGGGTTGGTTCTCGCCTCCGGGTAGCCGAAGGGCGCTCGCGACTCGCGCAGCAGCAGCGCATTGGCGAGCCACAGGAGAGCGGCGATCGAAGCGGCGAAATAGAACACACCGCGCCATCCGACGCCGTGCTCGATCAACACGCCCATGGCCGCGCGCGCCACGGCGTCGCCGACGAGGTAGCTGATGCTGAGGATGCCGATCATCGTTCCGTACGAGGAGTAGTTGAACCACTTCGAGGAGACCTTGATGAGTCCCGCCCACGCACCGGACTGGATCAGGCGGTTGCCGATCCAGGCGGTCGTGAGAACGGGCAAAGTGCCCGTCGCGGCGAACAATGCCGTGAAGAGCGCGGCGCCACCGATGCCGACCAGGAGGTTACGCCGTCCGCCCCAGAAATCCCCGAGCCCCCCCAGCACCGGCTTGCCGAGCGCATAGGCGAGCACGCCGAGGGATGCCATGGTCCCGATCCGCACGATCGCGCGGTCGTGGCTGACGCCGTGCCGGGCGAGGTCGTCGAGGAGCAGCGGAGTGCCGACCGAAAGATCCGCGCGGCAGAAGTAGCACGCAGCATAGCCTCCGAACAGCAGCAGGAGGGTCAATGCCTGACGGGTGCGCAAGGATCGCATGTTGCTTTCGCTGGCCGCAGCATAGCGAGGCATTGTGGCAGGAAAGCGAAGGGCCCCCGCGAGCCGCGATCGCAAGCCACGGCTGATATGGATGCGGGGCGCTACGCCGAGGCGGCCGCGTCGCCGGAGGATTCTGCGCTGTCCACGTGCATCGCCGCACCGCGGTAGAGATCGCCGCTGCCGTGGCGGCACCCCAGTGCGAGGAGTGCATCGCGCTGCGCGCCGTCGTCGACCCCGGTGGCAATCGGGGTCAGGCCGAGTGCGCGCGCCACCCCGATGCCCGCGCCGCACACCTTGCGCGCGACCTCATCGGTACGCAGCTGCGTGACCCACGCCCGGTCGAGCTGCAATCCCCAGATGGGGGCGCGGGCGAGCCAGTCGAGCGAGGCGAGTCCGCGTCCCACCTCGTCCACCACCAGGCGCACACCGAGCCTCTCGATCGCAACGAGCTGTGCCGGCTGCTGGGCGATGAAGCTCTTCTCCGCGATGCGCAGCTCCAGGCTCTCGGCAGGCATGCCGGCTTGATCGAGGAAGCGGCGGATGTCGTCCGCGAATTCCTCGTGCAGAACGTGGTGGCGCAGCGGTCCGAAGGAGATGCGCACGCCCGGATTCGCACCGTTCGCGAGCTCGATCCAGTCCTCGCGCAGCCGCGCGAGCAGAGCTCGCGACAATGCCAGCGCGAGTCCGGTCGTCTCCGCCACGCGCAGGAACTCGGCGGGTCGCACCTCCCCGCGCAGCGCGTGATGCCAGCGCAGGTATCCCACCTGCGTGAGCAGAGCGCCGGAGGCGAGGTCGTGGCGGCCCACGTACCGGAGTCGGAAGTGGCCCTCTGCGATGGCGGCGCGCAGCTCACGGGTCAAGTCGAGCCGGGCGAGCCCTCTCAGGCGCACGGTATCGGAGAAGAAGCGTACGCCGGTGCCCGAGGAGCGGCGTGCATCCGAGGCCGCGGCGCGCGCGTTATCGAGCAGCATTCTCGGCGAGGACGCATCCTGACCGAGGATCGCGACGCCCGCATATGGGGTGAGGTGGAACTCGGCCCCGCCGGTCTCGACGGGCTCGCGCAGATTTGCGCAGACCTGCGAGACACAGCCCTCGATGGCGTCGCGGTCGGAGCTCTCCAGCACCAGCGCCAGGAGCGACTCGCCGATCTGCCCGAGGTACCAGCCCGGCTTGCCGCCGGAGTCATCGGCCAGCGCGGGCAGGCGACGGATCGCAGCGCTCATCACGTGCTCCGCGGTCGTGACCGCCAGAACCTGCGCGATGTCGCCGATGCCGTCGATGTGAATGACTGCCACCGCCATCGGCGACTCGCGCAGCGCCGCCCGCGACATCGATTCCCGGAAGCGCTTGAGAAAGCCACGACGGTCGAGGTGCGGCTGGGGACGCTCGCCGGTGTCGGAGGTGTCGGTGCGCGCGTCGCGCTGCGCGGCTCGAATGACGCACACCGCCCGATCCGGACCCTGCGCGCTCACCCGAACCTCGTAATCCCGACCGTCGTACTGGAACGCATCGCCCATCGCGGCTCGCTGCGCGAGCACCTTGCGCATGAGCTGCCGCAGCAGCGTCGCGACGGGCTCGGGCCAGAGCCTGTCCAGACGCTCGCCGATGGCATGCTGGGGTGGCCTCAGCGCAGACACGTCGTGGCCTCCGCCGTGCGCCAGCACGACCCCGTCGCGCCGCAGGAGCACCACGAGGTCGGGAAGCATCTCGATGAGCACGTTGCCAGCCATGATGGGGCTCAATTAGGTCAAACGACACCGGGACCTCGGTGCAGCCTACTATCCGGGGCCGGGTGCGGTCCTAGACGCAGGTCTGAAGGCGCTTGTGACGCAGGCCTCGGGCGCCCAAAATCGCGGGCCCGGGCGCAACCCCCTCAGTCCCGGCACATCGAGGTATTGCAATGTCCAGTCGTGGCTTTCCGCTCGGATTGATTCTCGCGATGGTGCTCGCCTTGCCGATCTGCGGTCATGCGGCAGATGCGGGAAAGCCCGAGGCCAAGCCGCAGGCCAAGTCCGAAGCCACTCCCGCGGCGCCCAACCCGTACATCGAGGAGCGCCACGAGAGTCATGGCTCGATCACCCTTGCCGGCAAGCGTATCGACTACACGGCGGTCGCCGGTACCCTGATGATCGAGGACTCCAAGAACGAGCCCGGCGCGATGATGTCCTACGTCGCCTACCTCAGAAATGGCGCGGGCCCCGCCGCCGATCGCCCGATCGTATTCCTCTACAACGGCGGTCCGGGCTCCTCCACCTTGTGGTTGCACCTCGGGGCGTTCGGGCCGAAGCGCGTCGTCGTGGGCGATGCCATGAGGGGTCCGCCCGCTCCGTATCCGCTCGTGGACAACAGCGACTGCCCGCTCGATGTGGCGGACCTCGTGTTCATCGATGCGCCGGGCACCGGCTTCGGGCGGGTGGGCGTTGATGTGGAGAAGATCCCTGCGGAGGACGGCAAGCGCGAGGAAGCTCGCAAGAAGAACGGCGAGCTCGCCAAGGAATTCTACGGCGTGGACCAGGATGCGCGCGCCTTCGACATCTTCATCACCAAGTTCCTGACGCGGTTCTCGCGCTGGAACTCCCCGCGATTCCTCTTCGGAGAAAGCTACGGCACGACACGCTCGGCGGCGCTGAGCGCGGTGCTCGAGAGCCGCTCGGACCTCGACCTGAACGGGGTGATGCTCCTCTCCCAGATCCTGAACTTCGACCTGAGCGACGATGGGCCGCAGGATGATCCAGGCAACGACATGCCGTACGTGATGAGCTTGCCGACGTATGCCGCCACGGCCTGGTACCACAAGAAGGTGGCGAATGCGCCGCAGGATCTGGAGGCCTTCGTGACGCAGGTCGAGCAATTTGCCGTCGGCGACTACCAGTCGGCGCTCATGGCCGGCGATAGCCTGAGTGCCCAGGAGCGCCACGCGGTGGCCGAGCGGTTGCACGATCTGATCGGCTTGCCGGTCGACTACCTCGAGAAGGCGAATCTCAGAATCAACGGCGGGATGTTCGAGAAGACGCTGCTCGAGGACCAGGGCCTGACGATCGGCCGGCTGGATACGCGCTACACGAGCCCGACGATCGATCTGCTCAGCAAGGAGGCGGAGTACGATCCTCAGTCGGCGGCGATCGACTCGGCCTTCGTCTCGACCTACAACGAGTATGCGCGTGCCACGCTCGGCTTCCCCCGGGACGAGCAGTACGAGCCCGAGCTGGACCTGTGGACCCAGTGGGACTGGAAGCACAAGCAGCCGGGCGCCCAGCAAGGCAATCCCTTCGCCGTGAACGTCATGCCGGATCTCGCGCTGGTGATGAAGACCGATCCGCAGTTGAAGGTGGCCCTCTTCAGCGGCTACTACGATCTGGCGACGCCCTTCTTCGAGGGTCAGTACGAGCTCAACCACCTGGGGCTGCCGGCCGCGGTGCGCAAGAACATCGAGATTCACCACTTCAGCGCCGGGCACATGGTGTACGTGAGCCCGGATGCGCTGAA
Source organism: Steroidobacteraceae bacterium (assembly GCA_035524075.1). Taxonomy (GTDB): domain Bacteria; phylum Pseudomonadota; class Gammaproteobacteria; order Steroidobacterales; family Steroidobacteraceae; genus JASHUC01. Next base: position 23,748 of record DATKPP010000071.1, read on the forward strand.
GCAGCTGCACGACCAGTTCGTGGCGTTCGTCGAAGCCTCGAGCCACTCGAGCCGTTGACCGCTACAGCCAGAGCACCCCGACGAGCACGCTCAGGATCGTGAGTGGCACGCCCACCTTCAGGTATGTCCCGAAGGTAATCCGCACACCGTGCGACTCGCCGATCCGCGCCACGATCAGGTTCGCAATCGAGCCGACGAGCGTGAGGTTCCCGGCGAGCGTGGATGCCATTGCGAGCGCGAGCCACGCACGGCGCGGATCGCGGAGCCCCGCCACGAACGGCTTGAGCACCAGAACCGCGGGAACGTTGCTCACCACGTTCGAGAGCACGACCGCCAGCGCGCTCAGCACCGGGATGCGCTCGAGCTGCAAGGCGCCCACCAGCGTGCGCACCTGCGTGGAGAGGAGCCATCTCTGGATGCCTGCCACGACGATGAACAGCCCCGCGAACATCGCCAGGAGCGGCCAGTCGATCTGCGCATAGACGTCGCTCGATTCCACGCGCCGGGTGATGAGCATGAGCGCGGCGGCGGCGATCGCGACTTCGGCGGGCGGCAAGCCTGCGAAGAACCCGGCCATCATCGCGAGCGTCACGAGCAGCGCCTTGAGGTGGCGCGAGCTGCGCAGCGGCGCAGCTTCGCTCGCCGCGCACCCCTCCGGCTCGCGCAGCCTTTGCGTGGTCCAGAACTCGCGCCGGAAGAGGAGCGCGAGCAGCAGGAACGTGAGCAGCATGGCGACCGCGGCGATCGGGGAGAGAGCGGCGGCGAACTGACCGTAGGGAATCCGGGAGAAGCTTCCGATCATGATGTTCTGCGGATTGCCGGTGATGGTCGCCACGGAGCCCGCGTTGGAGGCCATGGCCACACCGAGCAGGTACGGAACGGGATTGCGCTTCAGGCGCGCCGTGAGATCGCACACGAGCGGGGTGAGCACCAGGCACACGGTGTCGTTGACGAGAAAAGCGGAAAATGCCCCGCAGACGAGCACGATGGCCGCGAGCAGGACGAGCGGATGGTGCGCGCGTGCAGCCGTCCAGGCCGCCACCGCGGCGAACAGGCCCGTCAGGCGCAGATGACCCACGACGATCATCATGCCGAGCAAGAGGGTGAGCGTCCCGAGGTCGATCGCACGGTACGCCTGGTCGAGGGGAATGGCGCCGCAGGCGATCATCGCGGCCGCGCCGGCGAGCGCCGCACCGGCGCGATCCAGCTTGAGCCCGGGGATGCGCCCGAGCGCCATCGCAAGATAGGTCAGCGCGAAGACGACCAGGGCGGCGACCTCGGTGGTCACGCGGCTGCTCGGGTAAGATTGAGGTAGCGGCGCTGCAAAGAAGTATGCTGGGCCACGTTCGCGCAATAGCTTTCGATCTGGATAATACCCTGTGGGACGTGGAGCCCGTGCTGGCCCGCGCGGAGCAGCGTCTGGGCGAGTGGATGCGTGAGCACTGCCCGCGCATTCCGGAGCGGCTGACGGTCGAGCAGATGCGCGCAGCGCGCGAGCAGCTCGCGCGCGAGCGCCCGGAGAAGGCGCACGATGTGACCTACCTGCGCATCGCGACGCTTGCCAGGCACGCACGGGACTGCGGTTACGCCGAGGAGATCGCCACGCGCGCCTTCGAGGTCTTCTTCTCGGCGCGCAACGAGCTCGAGCCGTTCGACGATGTGCGGCCGGCGCTGCGGCGACTGCAGCTGCGCTATGCGCTGGCCACTCTCAGCAACGGCAACGCCGACCTCGCGCGCATCGGGCTGGCAGAGCTCTTCACGCTCTCGCTCAACGCACGACAGATCGGGGCCGCAAAGCCTCACCGCAGGTGCTTCGAGCAGCTCGCCCGGGAGCTGCGAATGGCTCCGGAGCAGATCCTCTACGTGGGCGATGATCCTTTGCTCGATGTGCAGGCGGCGCGCAGCTGCGGCATGCGTACGGCGTGGATCAATCGCCGACGGGCACCCTGGCCCGCGCAGGTGGCCGCTCCCGACATCGCGGTGAGCGACTGCGCAGAGCTTGCCCAGGCGCTCGACCCGAGCTCTTGAGACCTGCGGCATGTCGAGCTCTTCGCTGCCCCTTTCCATGTGCATCGCCGCTCAGCTCGGCGTGCAGCTCGCCGACCGGCCCGCCGAGCGTGTGCAGGGCGGATCGATCAGCGAGTGCTATCGCTGGGAGAGCGGCGCCGGCTCGCTGTTCGTCAAGGTGGCGGGCGCGGAGAGGCTGGCCGCGCTCGAGGCGGAAGCGCTGGGACTCGAGGAGCTGCGTGCCGCGAACGCCGTGCGGATCCCGGGAGTGCTCGGACACGGAGCGAACGCAGAGCGCGCGTACCTCGTGCTGGAGTGGATCGAGCTGCATCCCTCCTCGGCAGTCGCCGAGGAGCGCCTGGGAGAGCAGCTCGCCTGCCAGCATCTCGCCCGAGCGCCGCAGTTCGGCTGGCAGCGCGACAATACGATCGGCTCGACCCCGCAGCACAACGACCCGACGGATGACTGGGTGAGCTTCTTTCGCGAGCGCCGGCTGCGCTGCCAGCTCGAGCTCGCGCAAGCGAACGGTCACGCCGGACGGCTGCAGGAGCGCGGCGCGCGCCTGCTCGCGCGCATGGACGGCCTGTTCATCGCGCGTCGTCCGGTGCCGTCGCTGTTGCATGGAGACCTGTGGGGAGGCAACTGGGGCGTGGACTCGCAGCATGCGCCGGTGATCTTCGACCCGGCCGTGTATTTCGGCGATCGGGAGGCGGACATTGCGATGACCCACCTGTTCGGCGGCTTCGGGCCGAGCTTTCATGCGGCCTATGAGGCCACCTGGCCGCTCGAGCCGGGCGCGGAGGTTCGCACCGTGCTATACAACCTCTATCACGTCCTGAATCACCTGAACCTGTTCGGCGGCAGCTACGCACGTCAGGCCGAGCAGATGATCGATCGGCTGCTCGCGGAGCTCGGACACTAGGAGTGGCTGGGGATCGGCACGCGCGTCGAGCGCTTGATGGTCTCCAGCACGACGGTCGAGTGAACGTCCCTGACACTCGGGATCTTCAGCAGCTTTCGCAGGACGATATTGCTCAGCGCCTCGAGGTCTGTCGCGATGACCTGCAACAGAAAGTCGTGCTCGCCGGTGGTGGCGTAGCAGGCGACGATCGCATCGAGCGATTCGAGCTCGCGCCGGAACTGCGCAACGTTCTCGTCGGTGTGCCGCTCGAGCTTGACCTGCACGAAGGCCTGGATGGAGTGCCCGAGCCGCGCAGGATCCACGACGGCCGTGTAGCCCTGAATCACGCCACTCTGCTCGAGCTGGCGGATGCGCCGCGCGCAGGGGGTCCCGGAGAGCCCGATCCTCTCGGCCAGCTCGACCACCGGGCGGCGGCCGTCCTTTTGCAGCTCCTCGAGGATGCGTACGTCCAGGCGGTCCAGTCGCATAGTGACTATCGCTAAAAATGAGATGTTGGTTGAAGTTTATACGCAAATCGGTGCATCATTAAGGGGCAAATTGCTGGTTTCCCCCCGACTTGCCGGAATAGTCTCTGGGGCGCCCGATCGCCTCGCGACAGATTGCGAGGCCCGAGAGGAGTGCAAAGACCATGTCGGCCGTCCCACAACCGCGTCCCTCGGTTTCCGCCATGCGCGAGGTCGACTGGTCCCGCATTCTCGAGCTCGTGTTGCGCTCGCGCGCCCTCGATGAGCTGGAGGAAGCACGGCTCTATCCGCAGCGCAAGGTGCTCTACCAGTTCTCGGCGCGCGGACACGAGTTGCCGCAGGCGCTGCTTGCGCAGGAGCTGAACGGCCAGCGCGACGGCATCGCGAGCTACTACCGCTCCCGGCCGTTGCTGCTCGCACTCGGTCTGCCTCTCGAGCAGGCCCTCGCCTCGACGATGATGCGCGCCGGCGGACTCTCCGAGGGGCGCGACATCGGCGTGGTTTTCAACTGGCCGCGCCGTGATGGTCCGACCGTGCTGCCGGCCTGCGGGGGAGTGGGCACCCAGTACACCCCTGCCGTGGGGTGGGCGCAGGCGATCCGTTACTACACGCGCGTGCTGCGCGATGCCCGGTATGCGGGCAGCATCGCGGTGGCGCTCGGCGGGGATGCCTCGACCGCTGCGAATGGATTCTGGTCGGCACTCAACATCGCAACCACCCAGCGCCTGCCCCTGCTGTTCTTCATCGAGGACAACAGCTACGGCATCTCGGTGCGATCGGAATTGCAGACCCCTTGCGGAAATGTCGCCGAGAATCTCGCCTCGTTCCAGAATCTGCAGGTGCTCGATGCGGACGGGAGCGATCCACCACGACTGGCGGCGCTCGTGCACCAGGCGGTCGATCTGGTGCGGCAGGGCGCGGGCCCCGCGCTGCTGCGCGTGGCCGTGCCGCGCCTCTGCGGGCATTCGGGACAGGACACCCAGACTTACAAGTCGGTCGAGGAGCTCGCCGCCGACAAGGCGCGCGATCCACTCGCGCGCCTGCGCGAGCAGCTGGTCCCGGCCCTGCTGAGCGAGGAGGGATGGCGCAATCTCGAGCAGCGCGCACGCGCGGACGTGCAAGAGGCGCTCGCCCGCGTGGAGCAGGAACCAGTGCCCGACGGGGCGCGCGTGCGGCGCTTCGTGTTCAGCGAGCGGCGCGCCGATGGGACGCTCGAGGTGCAGCGGCAGGGAGGCATGCGCCCCGAGGGTATCGAGCCGGCCGCGGGCTCGCAGATCCCGGTGCGCGAGGGTCCGCGCATCAACATGGTCACGGCGATCCGCCGCACGCTCGCGCACGAGCTCGCCGTGAACCCACGCGTCGCCGTGTTTGGCGAGGACGTGGGGCGCAAGGGAGGCGTGCACGCGGCGACGCTCGGGCTGCAGGAGAAGTTCGGAGCGGAGCGGGTATTCGACACGAGCCTCTCGGAGGAGGGCATCATCGGACGCGCGGTGGGCATGGCGCTCGCCGGACTGGTTCCGGTGCCCGAGATTCAGTTTCGCAAGTACGCCGAGCCGGCCACGGAGCAGATCGACGACTGTGGCACGATGCGCTGGCGCACTGCCAACCGCTGTGCCGCCCCGATGGTGGTGCGCATGCCGGGTGGGTTCTTCAAGTGCGGCGATCCCTGGCACAGTCAAACGAACGAGGTGCAGTTCGCGCACACGCTCGGCTGGCGCCTGGCCATGCCTTCCAATGCAGAGGACGCGGTGGGCCTGCTACGCTCGGCACTGCGCGGCAACGATCCGACGATCTTCTTCGAGCATCGCGCCATGCTCGATAGCGCCTGGGCGCGTCGGCCGTATCCGGGCGATGATTTCGTCGTGCCGTTCGGCCAGGCGCGACTGGTGCGCTGCGGCGCGGAGCTCACGCTCGTCAGCTGGGGGGCGATGGTCGAGCGATGCGAGCGAGCGGCGCAGGAGTCCGCGGTGGACGTGGAAGTGATCGATCTGCGCACGCTCATCCCGTGGGATCGCGCGGCGGTGCTGGCCTCCGTCGCGAAAACTCACCGCTGCCTGATCGTGCATGAGGACAACCTCACCGCAGGATTCGGAGCCGAGATTGCCGCAACCCTTGCGCAGGAGGCGTTCGGTGACCTCGAAGCGCCCGTCGAGCGGCTCGCCATGCCGGATGTGCCGAGCCCGCACAGTCCAGTCCTTCTCGAGGCCGTACTGCCGAGCGTGCCGCAGGTCATCCGGTCGATCCGGCGTCTGGCGAGCCTGTGACCATCACGGTTGAGGTGCGCGCGCCGTCCGAGCAGTCGGAGGGGACGCGCTCGCAGATCGTGCGCTGGCTCAAGTCGGCGGGTGAATCCGTCGCGCGCGACGAGCCGCTCATCGAGGTGGAGACCGACAAGGTCACCGTCGAGATTGCAGCGCCTGCTGCCGGTGTGCTGCGCGAGATCGTCAAGCCCGAGGGCGAGGAGATCGCCCCCGGGGAGCTTCTCGCCTGGATCGACGCGGATGGAGCGCCCGCACGAGCACCTGCGGGAGCCGAGCCTCACCCGGTCGCGCGCGGACACTCGAGCGAGGCATCAGCGCGCGCCTCGGCCCCCGGCGCCGGCGAGCCGTCCGCTGCGCCTTCGCGCTTGAGCCCGGCGGTGCAGCGCCTGCTCACCCAGCATGGGCTCGATGCGACGGCGGTGCGCGGAACCGGGCCGAATGGACGGATCATGGTGGACGATGTGCTGCAGCATGCTGCCGCGCGCGGATCCGCGAGCGTTGCCGCCCCATCCGGAAGGAGCGCCGCATCGATCGAGGCCGGCCCTGACGGACCTCGGCGTGCGCCGGGGCGGCTCGTGCCTCACTCCCTCCTGCGCAAGCGAATTGCAGAGCACATGGTGAGAAGCCTGCTGCAGACCGCACCGCACGTTACCACGGTGTTCGAGGCGGATTTCTCGGGGGTGCTGGCGCACCGGGCCCAGTACCGGGAGGCGCTTGCGGGCCGGGGGGTGCCGCTCACGCTCACCGCCTACATCCTCGCCGCCTGCGTGGATGCGATCCGCGAGGTGCCCGAAGCCAATGCGCGCTGGACGGACGAAGCGCTCGAGATCTTCGATCGGGTCGACGTCGGGGTTGCGACTGCGCTGCCCGACAGGGGACTCATCGTGCCCGTCGTGCGCAACATCGAGCGGCTGAGTCTCGAGGAGATCGCAGCGGAGCTCGGCCGGCTGGTCGCCCTGGCGCGGGAGGACGGTCTGACGCCCGAGGATGTGCGGGGAGGCACCTTCACGGTCTCAAATCATGGTGTGAGCGGAAGCGTGCTGGCCGCGCCGATCGTGATCAATCAGCCGCAGGTGGCGATTCTCGGCGTCGGAAAGGTGGAGCGGCGAGCGGTAGTGACGGGTGGTCCGGACGGGGAGCGCATCCTCGCGCGGCCGCGCGCATTCGTCACGCTCACGATCGATCATCGCGTCATGGATGGGCACCGGGCCAACCGGTTTCTCGAGGTCCTCACGCAGCGGCTCGAGAGCTGGCCGGGGAGTCGCGCGTGCTGAGGTTCCATTCCGTCGGCGTGCGCGACGTGCAGCCCGAGGCCGAGGATGCGCTGCGAGTGATCCTCGATGTGCCGCCCGAGCTGCAGGGAATCTTCCGGACGCGCGCCGGCCAGCACATCGTGCTGCGCGATTGGCTGGATGGCACGCAAGTGCGCCGCACCTACTCACCGACCGGAGCGGCGGGGGAGCTGCCGCTCACGCTGGGCATCCGGATTCAGCCCCGTGGGCGTCTCTCCCAGCATCTCCTGCAGATCTTGCGTCCCGGCCGCGCGGTGGAAGTGATGCCCCCTGGGGGCAGCTTCGGCGCGGCGCTGGCGCCACCCCTCCCCGCAGGGGCGAGCTACGTCGTGTTCGTCGCCGGCAGCGGAATCACTCCCGTTCTCTCCATCGTGCGCACGGCGCTTGCGGAGCAGCCGCGCTCGAGCGTGACCGTGTTCTACGGCAACCGCACCAGCGCGCGGACGATGTTCCTCGAGGACCTCCAGGGGTTGAAGGACCGCTACCTCTCGCGCCTGGCCGTGCACTTCCTCATGAGCGCAGAGCCGCAGGAGAGCGAGCTCCTCAACGGACGCATCGACGCTGCCAAGACGCGCGAGCTCGCGCGCAGCTTCTTCGATCCCCAGGCGGTGGATGCCTACTTCCTGTGCGGGCCCGGCGACATGATGGAGCAGGTCGCAGGCGCGCTGCGCGCCCTGGGTGCGGCCCCGGAGCGCATCCACGCGGAGCGCTTCACGGTCGGTGAGAGGTCCGAGACGCAGTCGCCGGCCGAGCCGGCCGGCACGCCCGAGCAGCACGCCGGGCCGAAACCCACGGACGCGCCGGCACCGGGTATGACGGAGGTGACCGTTCTCATGGATGGCCGGCGGCGCACCTTCAGCATGCGCACGGGCGAGGAGAGCATCCTCGATGCGGCGGCGCGCGCCGGCCTCGAGCTGCCGTACTCCTGCCGCGCCGGGGTGTGCTCCACGTGCCGTACGAAGCTCGTTCGCGGCGAGGTCGACCTGCGCGCAAACTATGCGCTCGAGGACTGGGAGCTCGAGCAGGGATTCATCCTCGCCTGCCAGTCACACGCAAAGAGCGCCGAGCTCGAGCTCGATTACGACGCGAGGTAGCGCCCGGTCGCGTTCTCACCCGAGGGATGACATGCCAGCTGCGTATATCTGCGATGCGATCCGCACTCCGTTCGGCCGCTACGGAGGTGCGCTCGCGGCCGTGCGTGCGGATGATCTGGCGGCGATCCCGCTGCGCGCGCTCAGGGAGCGGCACCCGAGAGTCGACTGGGAGCGCCTGGACGATGTGTACTACGGGTGCGCGAATCAGGCCGGCGAGGACAACCGCAACGTGGCGCGCATGGCGGTGCTGCTCGCGGGGTTGCCGCAGACGGTGCCGGCCGCGACCATCAACAGGCTGTGCGGCTCGAGCCTCGAGGCGATCGCGCTTGCCGCGCGGGCCATCGGCGCGCAGGAGAGCGAGCTGGTCATCGCCGGCGGCATCGAGAGCATGAGCCGTGCGCCCTACGTGCTCGGCAAGGCCGAAAGCGCCTTTGCCCGCGGTGCAAAGCTCGAGGACACGACGCTCGGCTGGCGGTTCGTGAACCCGCTCATGCAGGGGCGCTTCGGCATCGATTCCATGGCCGAGACGGCCGAGAACCTGGTGACGGAGCGCGGTATCGCGCGCCGCGATCAGGATGCGTTTGCGCTGCGCAGCCAGCAGCGCTGCGCGCGCGCCCGGGCGCGCGAGTTCTTCCAGCGCGAGATCGTGCCGGTTCCGGTGTCACAGGGACGACAGGCCCCGCAGCTCGTCGATGCGGATGAGCACCCTCGCCCCGACACCACGCTCGAGACGCTGGCCAGACTCAGGGGTGTCGTGCGTGCCGACGGATCGGTCACGGCGGGCAACTCCTCCGGCATCAACGATGGAGCCGCCGCGCTGCTCATCGCGAGCGAGACCGCGGCCCAGCGCCTCGGGCTCTCGCCGCGTGCGCGCATCATCGGCACCGCCGTTGCGGGGGTCGCCCCGCGCATCATGGGCATCGGCCCGGTGCCCGCCACGCGCAAGCTCCTCGAGCGCACGCGCCTCACACTCAACGACATCGACGTGATCGAGCTCAACGAGGCGTTCGCTGCGCAGTCGCTCGCCGTGCTGCGCGAGCTCGGACTGCCCGATGACGCCGAGCACGTCAATCCGAACGGCGGCGCCATCGCGCTCGGCCACCCGCTCGGGGCCAGTGGGGCGCGGCTCGTGGCCACCGCGTTGAATCAGCTCGAGTCCTCCGGTGCCCGCCGAGCCCTGTGCACGATGTGCATCGGCGTGGGTCAGGGCATCGCGATGCTCCTCGAGCGCGTTTGAGGCGAAGGCAGCAGCATGCAGCTCAAGAGCTTCGTCGGGGGCCGCTGGCAGGCCGGAACGGGATCGGGTGTGGCGCTCAGGGACGCCACGACCGGGGAGCTCATCGCCGAGGCCTCGGCCGCGGGACTCGATGGGCGGGCGATTCTCGAGCACGCGCGCAGCGTGGGCGGTCCTGCACTGCGGCGTCTCACCTTTCACGAGCGGGCAGCCCGCCTGAAGGAGCTTGCCAGGCGCCTGACGGAGCACAAGGAGGAGCTCTACGCGCTCTCGTTCGCGACCGGCGCAACGCGCGGGGATTCCTGGATCGATATCGACGGTGGGCTCGGCACGCTGTTCGTCTACGCGAGCAAGGGCGTGCGCGAGCTGCCCGACGGCCATGTGTATGTCGAGGGCGCGGTGGAGCCCCTGTCGAGGACCGGCGGGTTCCTCGGGCAGCACGTGTGTGTGCCGCTCGAGGGCGCGGCGATTCATATCAACGCGTTCAACTTTCCGGTCTGGGGCATGCTCGAGAAGCTCGCACCGGCGCTGCTCGCGGGGGTGCCGGCCATCGTCAAGCCGGCGACGGCGACGTGCTATCTCACCGAGCGGGTGTTTCGGCGCATCGTGGAGTCGGGAATCCTTCCCGAGGGCGCGGTGCAGCTCATCTGTGGTGGCATCGGAGATCTCCTCGATCACGTCACCTGCCAGGACGTGGTGTCCTTCACCGGCTCGGGCTCCACGGCGCAGCAGCTGCGCCGGCATCCCGCGATGCTCGAGAGCTCGGTGCGGCTCATCGCCGAGACCGACTCGCTCAACTCCTCGATCCTGGGGCCGGACGCACGCCCGGGTGTCCCGGAGCTCGATCTGTTCGTGCGCGAGGTCGTGCGCGAGATGACCGCCAAGGCGGGACAGAAGTGCACCGCCATTCGCAAGGCGATCGTGCCTCAGGAGCAGCTCGCCGCGGTGGTCGAGGCGGTGAGCGCGGCGCTTGCGAAGGTCGTCGTCGGCAATCCGCGCCTGGAGCAGGTCGGGATGGGTCCGGTCGCATCGCTTGCACAGCGGCGCGAGGTGCTCGAGCGAGTGGCCCAGCTGCGAGGCGAGGCGGAGATCGCCTGCGGGGCTGCACCGGCGGCAAAGCTGGCGGATGCCGATGCCGAGCGGGGCGCCTTCGTGCCGCCGACCCTGCTGTATTGCCGCGACTCGAGCGCGACGCGGGCCGTGCACTCGGTCGAGGCGTTCGGGCCGGTGTGCACGGTGCTGCCGTATCGCGACCTCGAGGAGGCCATTGCGCTCGCGCGCCGTGGCAGCGGCAGCCTCGTCGGCTCGGTCTTCACGGCCGACGATTCGGCCGCGGCGCGGCTCGTCGCCGGGCTTGCGCCGTTTCATGGCCGGGTGCTCGTGGTGAGCCGCCACTGCGCAAAGGAGTCCACCGGCCACGGCTCGCCTTTGCCGCACCTCGTTCACGGGGGCCCCGGACGCGCCGGTGGGGGAGAGGAGATGGGCGGCATCCGCGGAGTGCTGCATTACATGCAGCGCACGGCCGTGCAGGGATCTGCGGATCTGATCACCGCGGTCACGGGGCGATACGTGCGCGGGGCTCGTGAGATCTCCCCCGCGGTGCACCCGTTCCGCAAGCCCTTTCCCGAGCTCGTCATCGGGGATACGTTGCGCAGCGGCGAGCGAGAGGTGACGCTCGCGGACATCGAGGCGTTCGCCCGCCTGACCGGCGATCATTTCTACGCGCACATGGATGAGCAGGCCGCGCGGCGCAACCCGGTCTTTGGCGGCCGCGTCGCGCACGGCTACTTCCTGGTCGCCGCGGCGGCCGGATTGTTCGTCGATCCCGCGTACGGTCCCGTGCTCGCCAATTACGGGCTCGACGCTCTGCGGTTCGTGAAGCCCGTGAAGCCCGGCGATCGGATCAAGGTGCGTCTGACCTGCAAGGAGAAGTCACTGCGCGCGGACAAGGGTTACGGGGAGGTGCGCTGGGACGCCGAGATCACGAATCAGGAGGGTGCGACCGTTGCGAGCTACGATGTGCTCACGATGGTGAGTCTCCATGCCGTGCCGGATGCGAGCTCGTAGGCAGCGATGCGCGCGCTATCGGGGTCCGGCAGCACGCGTGGGCAGCGCGACGCTCAGCTCGAGCACCTCGTGTCCCTCCGCACGGTCGAGGTTGATGTGAATGGCATCGGGGTCGACATTGACGTACTTGTGAACGACGGCGAGCAGCTCCCGGCGCAGCAGCGGTAAGTAGTCGGGGCCGCCGCCGCGCGCGCTTCTTTCCTGCGCGACGATGATGCGCAGCCGCTCCTTGGCAACCTGTGCCGAGGGCGGGGCGCGGCGGAACAGGTCGATGAGTCGCATGTCAACTGCCGAACAGGCGGGCAAAGATGCCCTTCCTGGGCTCCTCGGTGAAGCGCAGCGGCAGTGTCTCCCCGAGCAGCCGAGCCACGGCATCCTGGTAAGCGTGCGAGACGATGCTGTCGTCGTTGAGGATGACGGGCGTGCCCGCGTTGGACGCCGAGAGAACGTCGGTCGATTCGGGGATCACGCCGACCACATCGAGCCCCAGGATCTCCTTCACGTCCCCGACGCTCATCATCTCGCCACTGGCCACGCGGCGCGGGCTGTAGCGCGTGAGGAGCAGATGCTCGCGCACGCCCCCGTTGCCCTTCTCGGCGCGCAGGGTCTTGCTCGCGAGCAGTCCGAGGATGCGATCCGAATCGCGCACGGAGGAGACCTCCGGATTGACCACGACGATTGCTCGATCGGCAAAATACATCGCCAGGTGCGCGCCCTTCTCGATCCCCGCCGGCGAATCGCACAGCACGTAATCGAAGCCCTCGGCCGCGAGCTCGTCGAGCACCCGCTGGACCCCCTCGGCGGTGAGCGCATCCTTGTCGCGGGTCTGGGAAGCTGCGAGCACGGAGAGGTTCTCCAGCCGCTTGTCGCGGATGAGGGCTTGCTTGAGCGTGCAATCGCCGTGGATGACGTTGACGAAGTCGTACACCACGCGCCGCTCGCAACCCATGATCAGGTCGAGGTTACGCAGTCCGATATCGAAGTCGATCACGGCGACGCGCTTGCCACGCCTTGCGATCCCGCAGGCGATGCTGGCGGCCGTCGTGGTCTTTCCGACCCCACCCTTCCCCGATGTGACAACGATGATTTCCGTCAATTCTCGTTCTCCTGCAACACATTTCCCGCCGGGCCGCGCGCGTGCGCGCCATCCGGACGAGCCGATGAGCGTTCAGCCGATTCGCGCGAGCCGCAGGTCGCTGCCATCGAGCCAGGCCTGCACGGAATGGCCGGCGAGATCCTGGGGAATGGTCTCGAACACGCGGAAGACGCCGGCGATCGAGACCAGCTCGGCGTAGAACTCCTGGCAGAACACGCGTGCGCTGATCTCGCCCTGGGCCCCCGCCAGGGCACGGCCACGCAGCGGGCCGTACACATGGACGCAGCCATCCGCCATGACCTCGGCCCCCGCTCCGACCGAGCCGGTCACAACGAGATCGCGATGCCGCGCGTAGACGCGCTGACCCGAGCGCACCGGCGATGACTGCAGGAGCGCCCGCCCGAACTCGGGCTGGGGCGGTGGCGGTTCCGGCTGCGCCGGCTGCAGCACCGGCGGGGGCTTGCTCGGCGCGCGAAACTGCGCCAGGACCGGCAGCTCGAGCGTCCGCGCAAGCTCATCGACGAAGGGCGCACCGCTCGTGAGACCGATCGGCAGCATGCCGGCGCGACGCACGGCCTCGAGCGCCGCGCGAACCTCGGCAGCCGCGGGCGGCTTCTCGAGCAGGCTCAGATCCAGCGCGACGGCCGCGCGATCGAAGAAGCGGGGCGCGGTCGCCACGCGCCCGGTGAGCTCATCGAGAATCACACCGGGATTGATATCGCGAACGCGGACCTGCGCGAGGTCCAGGGGCCCGAAGCGAATCTCCAGCGCGAGCTCCTCGCGCGGCGCGAGCTTGCCCGCTTCCCGCGGCTCGGCGCGGATGATCTCCTGTGGCTCGGCCCGGGTGGTGTCCCGCGGCTCGGGTCGCACCGTCTCTCTCAGCTCGGATCTGTTCGCGGGGGTTGAGCTTCCGAACACTGCGGGAGGCCTCTACGCCGATGCGGCGCTCGTACCGGGAAAGCCGCGCAGTGTACCCGTCCTGAACGACAGCGCCAACGCATCGCGAGAATCAACTCGATGCGGAGCGAGCGCGCCGCCGGCGCCCGCGGCGCTTGTCAACAGGATCCTCGAGCACCGCAATGATGCGATCGACGATCGCCCGGACCTTGCGCGCGGCGCCCACCGCATCCTGCGCGCGCAGCCGCGCGCGCAGCGCGCTGTGCAGCTCGAGGAGGGGCTTCAGCTGCCCGCCGCGCTGCGCCAGCCGACGCAGCGCGATGCGCCCCCGGATATCCCAATGCAGCGAGTCCCAGACGATGAGGAATGCCCGATTGCCGCCCGCCTCGATCAGCCGCCGATGAAAGGCGAGTGCTGCGTCGATATAGCGCTCCCAGTCGGCGTGTGCCACGGCCCGGACCATCCCGTGGACATCCCGCCCGAGCTCGTCGATCAGCTCGGCCGAGTAGGGAGCCGCTCGCTCCACGGCGCGCTCCTCCATCATGCAGCGCAGCTCGTAGGACTCGCGCATCTCGCGGAAGTCCGCGCCACGCACGCGCGTGCCACGGAATCGCTCGCTCTTGACGAGCCCCGAGCCCTCGAGCTCGCGGAGCGCCTCGCGGATGGGCGCCTGGCTCACGTTGAACTCCCGCGCGAGCGTGAGCTCCTTGAGCTGCATGCCGGCTGCGTAGGTCCCATCGAGGATGCGCTCGACGAGCACATCCCGGATGTGATCGCGCATGCAGGTGCGCCTGACCTCCGCGCCGCTCATTGCCGCGCCATGCGCTCGAGCTGCGCGCGGGTCCAGCCGCCGCCGGTCGCTCGCACGAGCGAGACCGCCGCGTTGAGCTCATCGACGCGCGCGATGAGAACCGCAAGCTCTGCCTGCAGGGCCGCCGTGTGGGTCGTGGTGACCTCGATATAGTCCGCAACCCCAGCCGCGTAGCGATCGTCCGCGTGCCGCGCCGCGCTGGCCGCGGATGCGGCGGCGGCCCGATCGGCGGCGAGCTCGTCGGCGATGTGATGCAGGGTCGCCAGGCTGTCCTCGACCTCCTGGTACGCCACCAGCGTCGTCTTGCGATAAGAGGCCAGCGACTCGTCGTATTGCGCCCACGCCCGGCGGTTGCCTGCGAGGCGCGCCCCGGCATCGAGCAATGGGACATTGCCGGACGGCCCGATCGACCACATCTTGCTCGGCGCGTCGAGCCAGCGAGAGGCTGCGGTGCTCTCGAAGCCCGCGGCACCGCTCAGCGAGAACACCGGGAACCAGGCCGCGCGCGCGACTCCGATCTGCGCATTGGCGGCAGCGACGTTGCGCTCGGCCTCGGCCACGTCGGGCCGGCGTTGCAGAAGTGTCGAGGGCAAACCGGGGCTGAGCGCAGGGGGCGCGGCCGCGAGCGTTCCCGGGGCCAAACTGAAGCTCGAGGCGGGCTGCCCGATCAGAACCGCGATGGCGTGCTCGAGCTGTGCGCGCTGCAGGCGCACAGCAGCCAGCTGCGCGCGCGCGTTCTGCCGCTGCGTGTCGGCCTGATCCACGTCGGTCGCGGCAGCGGTCCCCTCGTCGTACCGATGCTTGGTGAGCACGTATGCGCGGTCGTAGTCGTTGACGGTGTCCTCGAGGAGCTGCGTCTGAGCGTCATCTCCGCGCAAGGAGAAGTAATCGCTCGCCAGCTGCGCCTGCAGGGAGAGCTGCACCGATGCAAGATCGGCGGCGCTCGCCTGGGCCTGTGCACCGGCCGCAGCGGCCTGATTGCGCAGCCGGCCGAACACGTCGATCTCCCAGGCGAGGTTGAGCTGGGCGAGGAAGTCGTTGTAGGTCACGGCCCTGTTGCCGTACACCCCGGCGAGCGGCGCATTACCGGAGACCCGCTCGCGCGTCGCGGAGGCGCCCCCGTCGACCGTGGGGAAGAGGTTGGAATGAGCACCCAGGGAGACGGCGCGCGCCTCCGCGTAGCGCGCGACGGCGGCGCGCAGGTCGTCGTTGGACCGGGCGAGCTGCTGCTCGAGATCATCGAGCGTAGGCTCGCCGAAGGGCTCCCACCAGTTGCCTCGCGGCTGCGCGTCGGCCGGCTGAGCACGCATCCAGTCACCGACCTCCTTGTACTGCTGGACGAGGGGCGCGGGCGGCGGCTTGTAGTGCGGCGCGAGCGAGCAGGCGGCGAGCGCTGCCACGGCGAGGCAGGCGATGCCCGCGCGGGCGGCACGAACGCGCGCGGCGGCGGCGGGACGCCCGGGTGCGCAGAGCATGGTGCTCACGATCGGGCGAGCTCCCGAGGTCCCGTTCGCCTGACCACGCGCACGAGCGCGCCCTGCGTGAGCGAGTCCGGCGGGCTCAGGATCACATCGTCGTTCGCGCTCACCCCGGTCGTGATCTCGATCGCGGAGCCGAAATCGCGCCCGATCGTCACCGGCTTCATGATGACTCGATCGTGAGCATCCACCGCCGCCACGTGCAGACCGTCCCCGCGAAAGAGCAGAACGTTCGCGGGCAGCTCGAAGGACTGGCCGCCCGAGCCCGGGGGCAGCTCGAAATGCACCTCCGTGTAGGCGCCCGGGAGCAGCTCGCCGTTGCGGTTGTCCACCAGCAGCTCGACCATCAAGGTGCGGGTCGCCGTATCGATCGCGCTGGAGGTGGTCGCAACTCTGGCCACATAGGTCCTGCCGGGGCGATCGGGCAGGTGCAGCTCCGCCGGGAGGCCCTCACGCATGGCCGCGGCGTAGTTCTGGGGCACGCGCACGTACAGGCGCAGCCTGCTCATGTCCGCGATGCGAAACAGCTCCGGTCCGGTCCCGCTGCCTGCATTGATGAGCTGGCCGATGTCGGTCTCGCGCTGGGTGATCACCCCATCGAAAGGGGCGACGATCTGCTCGAAGCCGGTGAGCTCGCGCAGCCGCAATACATTCGCGCGCGCCGCCTGCACCTGGGCATCGCTCGCCTCGGCCGCGCTGATCTTCTCGTCCGCTTCCTGCTTGGAGACCGAATCGGTCTCACGCAGGTGACGCCAGCGCTCGGCGGTCACGTCGGCGAGCTTCTGGTTGGCCTCTGCGTTCGCGAGGTTGGCCTGGGCCTGACGCAACTGCTGATCGACCTCGGGGGATTCGATCTGCGCCAGGAGCTGGCCCTTGCGCACCCGGGTGCCGATGTCGGTGAGCCAGCGCCTGAGATAGCCGCTGGTGCGCGCGTAGATCGGCGCCTGGTAATTGGCGAGCAGATTCCCCGGCAGCACGAGGTCGGAGCTGCTGCCGAGCGGCGCCGGTCGAGTGGTGGCGACATCGACCAGGGACTGCGCCTCGGTTGCGCGGCTTAGCTGCGCCGCGGCTCGATGATGCGAATACACGAACCACGCCAGAGCTGCGCACAGCACGAGCCCGACCGCGATCCCGATGCGCTTGGTGCGGGAGGCGGCGTGCAGCGCCTGCTCGGGTGCGAGGCCCGGGGGCGTCTCGCTCGAATTCGAGGGTTGATCCATGACGTCTTGCTCACTCCCCCTTCGCAGGGCTCATGAAGGGGCGATGGTCGCGGCCGTGAATGGCTGCGAATACGGTCGGCACGAAGACCAGGGTCGCAACCGTCGCGAGCAGCAGGCCGCCGATCACCGCGCGGCCGAGCGGCGCGTTCTGCTCACCGCCCTCGCCCATGCTCAGGGCCATGGGCAGCATGCCGATCATCATCGCGAGGGCCGTCATCAGCACGGGACGGAAGCGGGTGAAGCCTGCATCGAGTGCGGCCTGCACGGCGTTTGCGCCGGCGCGCATGCGCTCGCGCGCGAAGCTCACGACCAGGATGCTGTTGGCCGTGGCGACTCCGACGGCCATGATGGCGCCCGTGAGCGCTGGGACGCTCAGCGTCGTTCCGGTGACGAGCAGCATCCAGCCGATGCCGGCGATCGCAGCCGGAAGAGCCGTGATGATGATGAACGGATCGGTCCAGGTCTGGAAGTTGATGACGATCAGCAGGTACACGAGCACGATGGCGCCGGCGATGCCGATGATGAGTCCGGTGTAGGAGGCGAGCATGGTCTCGACCTGGCCGCGCAGCTCGATGTGAGTGCCGCGCGGCAGCGTGCCGTTCAGGGCCGCGATCTGCTTGCCGATGTCCTGGGCGATCGAGCCCAGATCGCGCCCCTGAACGGCGCCGTAGATGTCGATGATCGGCTGCGCGTTGTAGTGGGACACCACGGCCGGACCGAAGCCGCGTGTGATGATCGCGACGCCACCGAGGATCTGATTCGCCTGCGCCGTGTTGAGCGGCACGTTCTCGAGGTCCTGGAGCGATGTCATCCGATACTGCGGCGCCTGCGCGACGAGCGGATAGGAGATGCCGTTCTGGGGATTGAGCCAGAACGCGGGGGCGATCTGGCTGCTGCCCGAGAGCGTGAGCAAGAGATCGTTGGCGATGTCCGCCTGGGTGAGCCCGAGCTCCTCGGCGCGAGTGCGGTCGGTGGTCACGCGCAGCTCGGGCCAGTTGAAGAGCTGCTGGATGCGCACGTCCGCGAGCCCCGGAACGTGTCGCAGCGAGGCGAGCAGCCGATCCGCGATCTCGGGATTCCGGGGACTGGGCCCGACGATCTGCACGTCGATGGGCGCCGGCGCGCCGAAGTTCAGGATCTGGCTCACGATATCGGCGGGCAGGAAGGCGAAGCTCGTGCCGGGGAATTCCTGCGGCAGGCGCTCGCGCAGCCGCGCCACGTAGCCGGCCGTGGGTGCATGGTCGGGCGTGAGCGAGAGCAGGATGTCGGCGTCGCTGCTGCCCACCGTCCCCGAGTTGCCATACGTCATGTTGATGCTCGAGACGGGCAGCCCGACGTTGTCGACCACGCTTGCGATCTGCTTGCCTGGGATCACCTCGCGCAGCGCGGCCTCGACATGATCGACGAGCGCGGCGGTATCCTCCACGCGCATGCCGGTCGGGCCGCGCACGTGCAGCTTGATCTGCCCCGCATCCACCTCGGGAAAGAAATTCCGGCCGAGCAGCGGATAGACGAGCATGGAGACCGCGACGCCGCCGAGGAACACCGAGATGAAGACTCCCCGGTGGTGCAGCACCGCCGTGAGCAGCGCTCGATAGCGCTCGCGGAGGGCCTCGAAGCGCGACTCGAACCCGAGCTGGAAGCGCTTGAGCACTCCGGGGCTGCGTGTGGCGGACTCCTCCTCCTCATGCGTGCGCAACCAGTACTTGGCGAGCGTGAGCACCAGGGTCCGCGACAGCACGTAAGAGGTGAGCATGGCGAACACGACCGCCTCGCCCATCGGCACGAAGAGATAGCGCGCAACTCCCGAGAGCAGGAACATCGGCACGAACACGATGCAGATCGCGAGCGTGGACACCAGAGCGGGAATCACGATCTGACGGGCGCCGTCGATGATCGCGGCCTCCACCTCCTTGCCCTGCTCGAGGTAGCGGTTGATGTTCTCGATCGTGACCGTGGCGTCGTCCACGAGAATGCCCACGGCAAGGGCCAGCCCGCCGAGCGTCATGAGGTTGAGCGTCTCCCCGAGCGCATGCAGCATGATGATCGAGGCGAGAATCGACAGCGGGATCGAGATGGTGACGATCAGCGTGCTGCGCCAGGTGCCGAGGAAGAGGAGGATCATGAGCGCGGTGAGCGCCGCCGCCGTGACCGCCTCGGTGGCGACTCCCTTGATCGCCGCTCGCACGAACACCGACTGGTCGCCGGTCGGGGTGATGGTGGTGCCCTCCGGCGCCAGCTCGCGCGCCCGCGACAGACGCGCGCGAATGGCGTTGACGATGCTGAGCGTCGAGGCGGAGCCGGTCTTCTGAATCGTCATGAGCACCGCACGCCGGCCGTTCACGCGCACGATGTTGGTCTGCGGCGGATGGCCGTCGTGCACGAAGGCCACATCGCGCAGATACGTGACGGTGCCGCTCTTGTTGCGGATGGGCAGATCGTTCAGACGCTCGATCGTGAGCGGACTGCCGTTCAAGCGCACGTCGTACTCGGTGTCGCCGATCTTCTCCGTGCCGGCCGGCACGATCAGATTCTGGTCGATCAGGGTGCTTTGCACATCGTTCGGAGAGAGGCCCTGTGCGCGCAGCTCCGAGGGTCGCAGATCCACCTGGATCTGACGCGTGGCGCCGCCGAAGGGGTAGGGTATGGATGCCCCGGCGACGTTCGCGATCTGCGTGCGCATGATCTGGTTGCCGAAGTCGAAGAGCTGCGCTTCGGTTTGCCGGTCGCTCGACATCGCCAGCTGGATGATCGGAACGCTCGAGGCGTTGTACTTGAGAATGAGCGGCGGCTGGATGCCCGGCGGCATCTGCTTGAGCGACAGCTGGGCGAAGGCCGACACCTGCGCCATGGCGAGATTGATGTCGACGCCCGGCTGGAAGAACAGCTTGATCACGGTCATGCCGTCGTAGCTCTGGGACTCGACGTGCTCGATATCGTTGACGAGGGTCGTCGCGTAACGCTCGATCTGGCCCGTGATGCGCCCGGCCATCTCATCCGGAGGCATGCCTGCGTACTGGAACGTCACGGCGATGATCGGGATGCGGATCTCGGGAAAGATGTCGGTCGGCATGCCCGGCTGCAGCGGCGTGCCGAAGATGACCAGCGCACCGATCAGCGGCAGCAGGATCGCGAGGACGATGAAGGTGTAGGGGCGCTTGAGCGCTACCTGGATGATCCACATGGCGGCAGAATTCCCTGAAACTGGACGCGGGCGCCGCGGGATGGGCGGCCCGGTCGCGAGATGTGCTGCTTCTCGATTATCGATAATCTGCCGGGCAACGGCAAGGAGTCAGCGGCGGCCGCGCGCGCTATCGCAACTGTCACGCGGGTCCATGCACAATGAGCGTGCACGCCGGCGCCGGCGCGACCGCTCTGCGGGCGGTGCGGCGCGCGGCGTCGTGAGGTGCGCTCCGGGATGGTGCAAACAATGGCTCAGATGATCGTGCTCCTGGCCTCGCTGATGCTGTGTGCCGTGCTGCACCAGGCGCGCGGCGCACAGCCCCCGGCCGACGCACGCGCGGGGACTGCTGCTCGAGGCGGCGGGCAGCTCGGTCCCGCGGCCACCGGTGATTGGCCGCCGCCCGCTGCACGCGTCAGCTGGAGCGCGTCCTCGGCCTCGCCTGTCTGGAGCGCGCGCACGATCGAGCTGCAGATCCTGGCATTCAACGACTTTCACGGGCATCTCGAGCCGCCGGTCACCACCGGGGGGCGCCCGGCCGGAGGCGCGGCGGTGCTTGCGGCCTACCTCGAGGCTGCCGAGCGCGAGCATCCCGGCCGCACGCTGATCGTGCACGCCGGCGATCAGCTCGGGGCGAGTCCGCCGCTCACACGCCTGAACGGCAACGAGCCCGCCGTGCAGTTCCTCGACCTGCTCGCGGATGAGGACTGCCCCTACGGTGCGGCGACGCATTTCTACTCTGCGGCGACGTGGCGCGAGCGCCCCGATCGCTGCAATGTGATCGGCACGCTCGGCAATCACGAATTCGACGGCGGCGCCGGGGAGCTCATGCGGCTCCTCGAGGGGGGCAACGCAGCCTCGGGTCCCTTCCTCGAGAATCCCTATCGCGGGAGCCGGGTGCCTTACGTGTGCGCGAACGTGCGCGATCGGCGGACCGGCCGGCTGATACTGCCGCCCTATGCGGTGGTGGTGGTCGGCGGCGTCCCCGTTGGGATCATCGGGGCGGTGTTGCGCGATACGCCGACCATCGCCCCAGCGTGGCAGACCGCGAATCTCGAGTTCCTGGACGAGGCGGAGTCGATCAATCGCGCGGTGGCCGAGCTCGCAGCCCACGGCATTCATACGCTCATCCTCACCATCCATCAGGGGCTGGTCGGCACCCAGACGCCGAGCGGCTGGGACTGGCAGGGACCGCTGCGCAGCATCCTCGCGCGGCTCGACCCTCGGGTCGACCTCGTGATCTCCGGTCATACCCACCACTACACGAACGCGCTGCTTCCCGAGCGTGACGGTGGCGTGGCGCTCGTCACTCAGGCTTATGCCTTCGGGGTGGCCTATGCGGACATCGACCTGCGGATCGACCGGCAGACCGACCGCGTGCTCGCAAAATCCGCGCGGATCGTTCCGACCTGGGCGGACGCTGGTCCCGGCTTGCACCCGGATGCTCGGGTCGCAGCGCTCACGCAGGCGGCGGCCCGCTCGGTCGCGCCCCGCATTGCGCGTGTGGTCGCGGAGGCTGCCTCCCCCATCACGCGCGGCATGACTCCCGCCGGGGAATCCGCGCTCGGCGACCTGGTGGCGGATGCGCAGCGCGCCGCCACTCGTGCGGATATCGCGCTGATGAATCCGGGCGGACTCAGAACCGACCTCGCGGCCGGCCCCGTGACCTGGGGCGAGCTCCTGACGCTGCACCCCTTCGGCAATCGCCTGATCACGATGACGTTGACCGGCGCGCAGCTGCATGCCGTGCTGGAGGAGCAGTGGCCCGCCGATCCGAGCGCACTGCCGCGCGTGCTCAAGACCTCGGGCCTCTATTACGTCTGGGATCCGCGGCGCCCCGCGGGCAGCCATGTCGTCGCGGCCTGCGATGTGCACCATCGCTCGATCGACATGGCGGCAGAGTACCGTGTCACCGTCAGCGATTTTCTCGCAGGCGGCGGCGACGGGTTCCTCGCACTGGAGGCAGGCCGCAGCAAGCTCACCGGTCCGCTCGATGCGGATGCGCTGGCGCAGTATCTGGCACGCCGAGGCGGCCCGATCGAGGTGCATACGGATGGCAGGATTGCCCTCGCGGGAACTGCGGGAGCCTGGATCTGCGCGGGGTCGAATCGGCCGGCGGCCTTCAGATAGCCGCACCTGGAGCATCTCTCGCGGCTAGCATTGCGGGGTGAGAGCGAGCAAGCATCGAATCCGAGCGCTCGCGTGGAGCATGCTCGCTTTTGCGGCGGCTCTGGCGCTCCTCGGCGCCGCTGCGGGCTGCAGCAGCGCCCCTGCGTCGCAGCCGGAGGATCCGGCGGGCGCGGCAACCGCCGCCATCGGAGCGAGATCGGACTTGCGCAGCCAGCCGCCCTGGTGGGCGCACGCGGTGTTCTACGAGATCTACCTCCGCAGCTTCTACGACAGCAACGGGGATGGGGTCGGCGATCTGAACGGGATCACCGCCAAGCTCGACTATCTGGCGGGCCTCGGCATCGATGCGATCTGGATCACCCCGTTCTATCCCTCTCCGCAGGTGGATTTCGGCTACGACGTGAGCGACTACGAGAACGTCGACCCGATGTTCGGAACGCTCGCCGATCTGGATCGGTTGATCGCGCAGGCCCACCGGCGCCACATCCGGGTGATCACCGATCTCGTCATCAACCACACCTCCGATCAGCACCCCTGGTTCCGCGAGTCGCGCTCGTCCCGCGACAACCCGAAGCGCAGCTGGTACGTGTGGCACGACGCTGCCCCGGGCGGGGGACCGCCGAACACCTGGGCGTCGGTGTTCGGGCCGTCGGCCTGGACCTACGATGCCAGGACCGCGCAGTACTACTACCACTTCTTCTATCCGCAGCAACCCGATCTCAACTGGCGCAACCCGCAGGTGGAAAGCGCGATGTTCGATGTGATGCGCTTCTGGCTGCGGCGCGGGGTGGACGGCTTCCGGCTCGACGCCGTCGATGCCTTGTTCGAGGATCGTGCGCTGCGCCCCAATCCGTACGAGGCGCGGCTGCGCCCGGGAAGTGCCACCGAGCACCAGCAACATTTCAAGTACAACGAGTATCAGCCGGAGAACTTCGAGGAGTTCCGGCGGCTGAGGCGGGTCGTGCAGGAGTTCGGTCCCGACCGCTTGCTGATCGCGGAGACCTATCCGCGCAGGATCGGCGACCTGCGCAGGTACTACGGGGCGCAGGATGATGCCTTTCAACTGCCGTTCAACTTCGCGCTGCTGCGCGCGGCGAGCCTCGACGCGGCGAGCTTTCGCGCCCGGGTGCGGCAAACCGAGTGGACCGTGCGCGGCCGCCCGACGGCGTACGTCCTCAGCAATCACGACACTCCGCGGGCATACGACCGGCTGGGAGACGGCAAGCACGACGAGCAGATCGCGAAACTGCTCACGCTGATGCTGCTCACGCTGCGGGGCACGCCCTTCTTCTACTATGGTGAGGAGATCGGCATGCAGACCACACCGCCGCAGCATCGAGCCGAGGTCCGCGACCCGGTGGGCAAGCTCTACTGGCCGGCGAACAAGGGTCGCGACGGGGAGCGCACGCCGATGCAGTGGTCGGCCGGGCCGAACGCGGGATTCACGAGCGCAGCGCAGCCATGGTTGCCGATACCGCCCGGGGCCCGCGCTCGCAACGTCGACATCGAGTCGAGGGATCCGAGCTCGATCCTCAGCTTCTTCGAGGAAGCCGTGCGGCTGCGTCGCGCGAGTCCGGCGCTCCTCGACGGGGATTACCGCACGCTCGGAGACGACCCACGGGTGCTCGCCTACCGGCGCCGGGTCGCCTCGCAGACCATGATCGTGGTGCTCAACATGTCGAGTCACGCTGCCGCGGTGCGACTCGATCCGAGTGGCTGGGGCGGTGAGACCGAGCTTGTGCTGCGAATGAGCAGTGCGCGAGCCCAGGGGGCGCGCGTGAATGCCGCGCGGATTTCCCTGGCGCCCTACGAGGCGGCGGTGCTCGAGGTGGTCAAGGGCTCGTGAGAGCCATCCGCCCGAGGAGCAGCTCTCGCTCGCGCGCGTTGCGGGTCAGGGCGGCGGCCCGGGCGAATTCGGCGCGCGCCTCCTCGTGGCGGCCGAGCTTCTCGAGCAGATCCCCGCGCACGCTCGGTAACCAGTGATAGTGGGCGAGGCGCGCATCGGCATTCAGCTCCTCGACGATCTGCAGAGCGGCGGCCGGTCCGTACGCCATCGACACGGCGACGGCCCGGTTGAGGTTGACGATGGGCGAGGGGGCGAGCGCCGCGAGCGCATCGTAGAGTGCGACGATTCGCTTCCAGTCGGTCTCCTCCGGTGCGCGCGCCGATGCGTGACAGGCTGCAATGGCCGCCTGCAAGACGTAGGGGCCGCGCTCCGCCCCGCTCGATTCTGCCCGCGCGAGCGCCGCGAGCCCACGCCGGATGAGCAGCCGATCCCATCGGGAGCGATCCTGTTGCATGAGCAGAACCGCCTCACCGGCTGGACCCACACGGGCGCCGATGCGCGAGGCCTGGATCTCCATCAGCGCCACGAGACCATGCACCTCGGACTCCTCGGGGGCGAGCTCGGCGAGAATTCTGCCCAGGCGCAGGGCCTCCTCGCACAGATCCGGTCGCATCCATTCACCGCCCGCCGTTGCCGCATAGCCCTCGTTGAAGATCAGGTACAGGACCTCCAGCACGTCGCCGAGCCTCGCGCGACGCTCCGACGGACCGGGCACCTCGAAGTGCACGCGCGCCTCGGAGAGGGTGCGCTTGGCGCGCACGATGCGCTGCTGGATGGCAGCCTCGGAGACCAGGAACGCGCGGGCGATCTCGGCGGGCATCAGACCGCCGAGCAGCCGGAGCGTCAGGGCGACGCGCGCCTCGAGAGTGAGGACCGGATGACACGACACGAAGATGAGGCGCAGCAGATCATCGGAGATGCCGTCATCGTCAGCGTCCGCATCCATACTCACCTCGGCTTGCAGCTCCGCATCCTGGGCGATGGCGTCACTCTTCGCGTCGGCCAGCTTGCGGTGGCGCAGCTGATCGAGCGCGCGATTGCGCGCCGTCGTCATGAGCCAGGCGGCGGGGTTGTCCGGCACCCCGCGCTCGGGCCATTGCTCGAGCGCCGCCACGAATGCGTCCTGCGCGAGCTCCTCGGCGAGCCCCACGTTGCGCAGCATGCGCGCCAGCCGGCCAATGATCCTGCCAGACTCCATGTGCCAGACGGCCTGCACGGTGCGATGAACGATCTCGCGATTCACGCGCCGCTCACTGAAAGCAGGGGCCCAGCTCACGCACCTCGATGGTCGCCCACTGTGCCGCCGGACACTGTCGCGCGATCTCGATCGCCTGCTCGCGGGTGTCGCAGGTGAGCAGGAAGAAGCCGCCGATCATCTCCTTGGCCTCGGAGAAGGGCCCATCGAGAACCGTGGACGACCCGCCGCGAACCGTCACGCGCGCCCCGGCGCTCGCCGACTTGAGAGACTGAGCCATCGTGAGCAGCCCCCGGCTGCTCAGCTGATCGCTGAAGCGCAGCATCCGCTCGTACATCTCGCGCCCCTCGGGCTCGCTACGTCCTTGCCGCTGCTCCGGCGGCTCCACGACCAACAGCACATAAGCCATGTTTCCCTCGCTAGTAGTCGGTTCGGTCGTCGCGCTCGCCGGCTGGAGCGCGGGCGGCCGAGAAGTTCTCGGGCTCGAACACCGGGCGTATCTCGATCTCGGAATCCGTGGGCATGGGGTTCGGGCAGCGCTTGGCCCACTCCAGCGCCTCCTCGATCGATCTGACCTGCCACAGCCAGAAGCCGGCCACCAGCTCGCCGGTGTGCGCGAAGGGGCCATCGCTGACCGTGCGAGTCTTCCCGGCGAAGCGCACGCGCTTGCCCTGGGAGCTGGGTCGCAGGCCCTCGGCCGCGAGCAGGATGCCCGCCTTGATCAGCGCCTGGTTGTACTCGCCCATTGCCTTGAGGAGAGCCTCGCTCGGCATCAGTCCGGCCTCGCTCGCTTGGGTTGCCTTCACCATGACCATGACTTTCATCGGATCTCTCCCGGCGCCGCGGCAGGGATTTTGCGGCCCTCACTTCGACGACGAATCAGCGCTCGTCGAATCGACAGCGGGAAGGCCCGGCCAGGCGGGCCGCATCACCGGCGCGCGCCGATGAGCTCGTTGCGCGCATCCGAGTCGGTCGCCAGATCGATGCAGGTCCACGCCATGGCGAGCGCGCCGTCGCACAGGGCCTTGTCCGCATGCGGCGTGGCGCAATGCGCCGCGAATTCGGGCTGATGGTTGACCGCGGGCAGCGAGCCGATGCCGAGCATCGGATGGATCGAGGGCATCGCCAGCGAGACGTTGCCCATGTCGGTGGAGCCCGTGGGGCGAGTCTCCCACTGGTCGTGCTCGGGGAAGGGCCGACCGAGTGCTGCGGAGTTGCGCCGGAAGAGCGCCGCCATCGTCTGGTTGTGCTGCATCTCGGCGTAGGGCTTGTCGCCCCCCACGATGTCCACCTTCGCACCCGTTGCGAGACCGCCCGCCTCGAAGCATCGGTACACCCGCGGGCGCAGCTCGACGAGCTGCTCGAGCGTCTCGGAGCGGATGATGTAGCGCGCCGCGGTGTGCGCGGGAACGACGTTTGGAGCAACCCCGCCCTGGGTCACGATGCCATGGATGCGATCCGTGGAGCGAATGTGCTGGCGGAGCAGACCGATCGCCGTTTGCGCAAGCGTCAGGGCATCTGCCGCGTTGATCCCGAGCTCCGGGAACGCCGACGCATGCGACTCCTTTCCCGTGCAGTGCACATCGAACATCGAGGCGGCGATCAGCTTGGCGCGCAGCATGTCGAAGGGCGCGGGATGCACCATCATCGCTGCGTGGACGCCGGAGAATGCACCGCGCTCGAGCAGCAGAATCTTGCCGCTGGCGTTGCCGACCTCCTCGGCGGGCGTGCCGAGGACCGTGACCGTGAGGCCCACCTCGTCCGCAACCTTCGCGGCGGCGATCGCGGCACCGAGGGCCGAGGCGGCGATCACGTTGTGGCCGCAGGCATGACCGATGCCGGGGAGGCTGTCGTACTCCGCGCAGATCGCAAGGTGCAGCGGCCCACTCCCCGCTCGCGCGCGAAAGGCGGTCGGCAGCTCGCAGATGCCTTTCTCCACGATGAAGCCCGCCTGATCGAGCGCATCGCAGAGCCATCCAGAGGCTTGCTCCTCCTCGAAGCCCACCTCGGGATGAGCATGGATGAGATGGCTCAGCTCGATGAGCCCGTCGCGGGCGACCTCGAAACGCTCGCGCGCTCCTGACTTGGCATCCATGGGGCCTTCCGCGGTTTCCTGCTCGTACGATCAGGATAGCACGCGAGGATCTCGGCCCCGGAGTGGCGCGCGGCGCGCAATCCGCAGGCAATCCGTGCGGTCGGTCAGTAGTAGCGCGGCGCGCTCGGACGTCCGCGCAGGATCCTCGCCGGCAGGAAGATGAGCGCCGCAAGGAAAGCGAACACGCCCTCCACCGCGAGCCCGACGATGCGCAACGGAAGCAGGACGAGCCAGACGAGCGGCCACACGAGCAGCGCCAGGAGCGCGAGCGGCCAGCACAGGACGAGCAGAATGAGAAAGAGGAGGAATTTGATCATGTGAGCCTCAGGGCCTTGCCTGGAATGCGATCGCTTGAGCCGTCGCGGAGAGATTGTGGAGGAACTGCTGCACCTGTGGGCACCTGACCAGCCCGAGCGGCCACCCCTCGGCGAGCAGAATGAGCCAGAGCATGAGCTTGATCATGTGTCGATTCCCCAGGGCCGCGCACCCTGCGTGATCCCCTGAATGGTGGTCGAAAGATGCTCGAGGAAGTGCTGCACGTCCGGCCAGTGCAGCAACGCGACCCACACGCCGGCCACGATCAGCGCGGTCCAGAGCAGCGCGCCCCACAGGCCGATCCAGCCGTGACCGTACGGGCCGTAGTACCCACCGTGGCGCGCGAGCCGCAGAGGTGAGACCACGACGCTGTAGAGCAGCACGGCGATGACGATCGCGGCCCACAGCGGAATGTGCGGCGGCAAGGCCCAGCCGAGCACCGCGTGGGTGGCGATGAGCGAAACGATCGCCAGAATCAACGCGAGGAACAGCACCCCGCTGATCAGCGCAAAGATCGGCAGCAACAGGCCCCCGAGAATGTATGCGGCGCGACCTGCGTGGCTCGACGGCGGATCGACCCAGGGCGCTCCCTCGTGGGTGCGTTGCCATTCGCGCCAGTAGCGCGACTCGGCGCGCCATTGCCGCTGCTGGGACCTCCAGAACCGTCGCTGCTCGCGCCATCGACGGCGCCAGTACCGGCCGTTCTTGAACTGCGCATAGTGAAGCTTGGCGCGATCGATCAGCTCTTGGGCGTTGAAGGGCAGACCGTGAGCGGCCGCGTGCTCCTCGGAGGTCTCCGCGTAAGGGATGACGAACATCATGATGAGATAGGCAATGATCCAGCCGCCCCCGGTGAGCAGGGTCAGCACGACGAAGATCACGCGCACGATCGTCACGTCCACGTTGAAATAGGCCGCGAGGCCATTGCAGACACCGCTCAGCATCGCGCCTTCGCGGATCTGGTAGAGCCGCCGGGCGGTTCCCGCGGAGCCCTTCGCGGAGCCGGGTTGCTCGGTGCTCTGCGAGCCGGCCGCTCCGGGCTCCCCGGGCGCGCCCGGGGGAGGCTCGCCGGTTCCGCCGTCCACCGGCCCCATGTCGCGGATCACTCGCTGCACCTCCTCGCTCGTCACCACGGTCTTGTGCGGATTCAAATAGCCGCTGCATTTCTCCGCGATCGCCTGCTCGAGGTCCGCGAGGATCTCGGCCCTGTCGGGATTGTCGGCGAGCCGCGCCTCGGCGGTCGCGAGGTAGGCGCGCAGCGCCTCGTAGCCCTCTTGCTCGAGCTGGTAGGAGTTCCCGTTCAGGCTGATCGTGATGACCGGGCGCATGATCATTTCCCCAGGCTGTCGATCGTCTTGTTGATGGCGTTCCAGTAATCGTTGAGCTCGGCGAGCTGCGAGCGGCCCTTCGCGGTGAGCTCGTAGTACTTGCGTGGCGGGCCGGCCTCGGACTCTTTCCACTCGTAGTCGACGAGTCCCTCGCGACGCAAGCGGCTCAAGAGCGGATAGAGGGTGCCTTCCTGGGTCGCGAACTCGGTCCGACTGAGCTTCTTCAACATATCCGCGACGTACACCTTCTCGGCCTCGACGATCTTCAGGATCAGGAACTCGAGCAGTCCCTTGCGGATCGGACTGAATTTCTCATTGGCCGAATTGGGTTCCGGAGTCACGCCCGCGCTGTTACCTTCTCTAGAGCTGCTACCTTTTTAGCACAAGGTAGCTTTAGACGCAACTACCCGGATCGCGCATGCGCGGATCCAAACAGCGGCTCGGGGCTGCACCCCGGGTGGGGGGCGCGAGCGTATAGAGTCGGTAGATGGTCTCGATCCCGTCAAGCCGCGTGGCTCCGGAGCCGACGTGCACTCAGCCGGCCGCGGGTGGCGGGCCCGAGAGCGCCGCGGTCGAGCTCACCGATGCGCAAGGCGGCAGTGACCCCGCGTTCGCGCGCCTGATTCGCGCTCACCAGCGCATCGTCTACAGCCTCGCACTGCGGGCACTCGGCAATGCGGCCGAGGCCGAGGAGCTTGCTCAGGATGTCTTCTTGCAGCTGTACCGGGACCTGGAACGTATTGAATCGATGGATCACCTCGCACACTGGCTCAGACGAACCACGAGTCGTCGCGTGATCGACCGCCTGCGCCAGCGCGACCGGCGACCGAGCGTCACCTCACTGGGTGACATCGAATGCGATGCGGTTGCGCTCGACCCGTCTGGCTCGGCAGAGGGCGGCGATCCGCTGCTGGCGCGCCGGCTGCGCGAGCATCTCGCCGAGCTCGATGCCATTCCGCGGCTCGTTCTGGTCCTGCGCTTTCAGGAGGATCTCGACCCCGGCGAGATCGCGCGCGTGCTCGATCTGCCGGTCAACACGGTCAAGAGTCATCTGCGGCGCTCACTGGCGAGGCTGCGCGTCGCGATGGACGAGGGGCAGCGGGCATGAGCGATCCGAATCCCCCGGACCTCGAACAGCAGCTGCGCCGGTTGATGCGGCCGGTGGACGCGCCGGGCGGATTCTCGGCGAAGGTGATGGCGGGACTTGCGCGCGGGCGCCAGCCGCAGGCTCCGAGTCCGGTTGCAAGAGCGCGTGCACCCTGGATGCGCCGGCGCCGCATCTGGCTTCCGGATGCAGCGGTCGCAGCTTTCGCGGCGGTCTTGATCGGGGCGGGGCTCTGGAGTGAGGAGCGAGCGCTGGAGGTGCGCGCGCGCGAGGCCCGCATCGAGGTTTTTCAAGCGTTGCGTGTGTCGAGCCAGGCTCTGAACGCCGCGCTCCATGTCACGGTCGAGCCGGGTCGCCCCGGATGAGCTTCAGGAGATGAGCATGCATCATTCGCTTCCACAAGTGCTGCGCCGCGTTCTGGTGTGCCTCGCGCTCATCGTGCCGGCCACGTCCTTCGCCCAGGCGGGGCGCATCGACCTTCCGAGTTTCGACGGGCTCGAGAAGAGCGCCATCAACTCGGTCAACATCAGCCTGGACCTCTCGCTGCTGAAGCTCGTCGCGCAGCAGATGCACGACCCGGATGACGAGGCGGTGAAGGGGATCTTGAACGGTCTCGAGGGCATCTACGTGCGCAGCTTCGAGTTCGCGCGGGATCATGCCTATTCACAGGCCGATCTCGACCGGGTGCGAACCCAGATCGAGGCCGCCGGCTGGAGCAAGCTGGTCTCGGTTCACAGCAGCGCCCAGGATCAGAATGTCGAGGTCCGGGTGCTGCGCGTGGGCAATCGTGTCGGGGGACTCGTGGTCTTCGTGACCAATCCTCGCGGGTTCACGGTCGTGAATCTGGTCGGCTCGGTGGACCTGGCGCAGCTCAGCCAGCTGCAGGGCAAGTTCGGAGTTCCGAATCTGCATCTCGGGCAGAAGCCGAGCGGCCCGTAACCGCCCGTAACCACATCGTGACCGGCGCGCGACTGAAATGTCGCGAGCGACATCCTAGACTGCAGATCCTCGCAGGAGTGCAGTCATGCTTGCCAAGTCTGATCGATGGCTCGAGCGTCACGGAGCAGCGGTTGGCATCGTTCTGACGGTGCTCGCCTTCGTGGGAACCGTGGAGCTGATCGTGCGCCTGATCAGCGGCGCGGCGCAGTCGGCTTAGACCCGAGCGCTCATCGGGCATCGTGAAAGATGATGCCGGCCGTGTAGCGCTCGCCGGAGCGCAGGCGGCTCACGCCATGGCGCAGATTCGCGCGGCATCCACCGCGCTTGCTCGCCACGGGTCGATGATGCACGGGGAAGAGCACCCCATCGCCTAGCGCAAGCTCGACCACCTCCGCGCGCGACTGCATGCGCGGACGCTGCTCGGTGAGGACGAACTGCCCACCGGTGAAGTCCTCTGCCGGCTCCGAGAGCAGGAAGGTCACCTGCATGGGAAAGACGTGCTCCCCGTAGAGGTCCTGGTGCAGGCAGTTGTAGTCCCCTTCGGTGTAGCGCAGGAGCAGCGGCGTGACTCGCGTTTGGCCGTCGCGGTGGCAACGGGCGAGATAGGCCTCGTGGGTGTCGGGATAGCGCGTGGCAATGCGCAGGCTCCGATTCCAGCCATTGGCGATGGGAGCCAGATGCGCGTACAGGTGCGCGCGCAGGGACGCAACCGTAGGGGGCAGCGGATAGTCGAAATAGCGATACTCGCCGCGACCAAAGCCGTGGCGCGCCATGTCGATCGTGCTGCGAAATAGATGATCCTCGCGGTAGCAGCCGATGAGCGCGCGGCATTCCCTGGCGGTCAGAAGGCCCTGGAGGACTGCGCAACCGCGCGCATCGAGCTCCATCTGGATGCGGTGCCAATCGACAGCCGCGATGCGCGCAGCGAGCGACTCGGAGCGATCCGGCTCGCAGCTCGGTGCGCGCGCGCCTTCAGCCGACGTCTTCACCGTAGTCGCGATCGGGATGATCGGTCTCGCCCAGGCGCCAGTAGCCGCGCGTCACCACGTGGGCACGTGGCAGCTGGCGCTCCTGCAGAAGGTGGCGGCGGATGCGCCGCATGGCATCCGCCTCGCACGCCACGTAGACTCGTCCAGAGCCGGGTGGCAGTTCCAGCCGACGTACCGCGGCCTCGAGCTCCCGTCCGGCATTGCTCGGATCGGCCCCGCGCGGCAGCCAGCGAATGTCCGAGGGTGCGCGCTCGGCCAGGGCGTGCTCCTCCGCTGCATCGACGACCTCGATGAGCGCCAGCGCCTTCAGGGTCGGTGGCAGACTTTCGAGGATCGTGCCGATCGCCGGAATCGCGGTGTCGTCGCCTGCCAGCAGATACCAGTCGGCAGCGGGGTCCACCGCGTAGCTGCGCCCGGGGCCGGCAATGGTCAGCACCTGGCCGACCGAGGCCTGCCGAGCCCAGGAGGAGGCGGGCCCTTCTCCGTGGATGACGAAGTCCACGTCGAGCTCGCGCGCTCCCGCATTGAAAGCCCGCGGCGTGTAGGTCCGAGTCGTCGTGCGCGCCGCGCCGGCGCCGGGCTCGCCTTCTAAGATGAGCTTGATGTGAGCAGCCGGCCCGTTCCATCCAAAGTCTGCGAGCTCCTCGCTTGCGAAGGTCACGCGGACCATTCTCGGAGTGAGCCGCCGCACGCGCCGAACCTGGACGCGGTAGCGGGGCTTGCGCGGGCGAGTGTCCGGGGAGGGCGCCGTCGGGGAGGAAAGCGGGGTTTGCATACCGGGTTCTCTAGCGAGTCGGGCGCGCCGCTGCGCCTGCGATCACGGCGCTGGAGTCGTGCGACTCGCCTGTCCAGATCCGCGAGGTGTTGAGGGCGGAGGTGAGCAAGAGCTGTCCGCCGAGATTCATGCGGTCCATCCCGTACACATCGTAGAGCGCCTCGAAGGACTGCGCGCCGTGCGCGCTGGCCGTCAGCTCCTGGAGCGTTTTGGGCTGCGAGACCGCCTGGGCGGTGTGCATCACAGCCTCGTCGCGGGTGCCGGAGATCACGACGATCTGATTCCCCGCCGGCCCCGAGAAGGTCGCGAAGTAGCCGTAGTCGTGATACTTCTGCTCGCCGAGGGGCACGGCCGCCTGGCTGATGTAGTGCCGGCCGGTCGCATGGTCGATGAGCTCGTCGAAGGACTCGCCCATGGAGAATCGCGAGCCGGCGAACACCAGGTCGTGAAGCATACCCATGCCACTCAGGTATCCGATGTAGATGACGTGCGCGGAGGTGAGCACCGCCGGACTCAGCTGCGAGGCGAGCGCCACGCGTATGCGCTTGTGCGCCGGAGCGAGTATGGGCATCACATCGCGAAGTGCGAATGCCACCGCGGTGGGCAGATAGTTGAGCTGCAGGTCGAGATACCGGTCAGAGAACTCCGGATGCACCATCAGGTACTGGTCGAGATCCGTCGGTGAGTTGATCGAGAACTCGCGAATCAGGCGCTTGACCTCCATGGAGCGGTCGGTCTCGCCGAAGATGTAATAGTCCCCGAGCACGATGAAGATCGTGCGGTCGTCGGCCAGCATGTGCGACCAGACGGGACTCTGACGAACCCTCGTCAACTCATCCGGTGTGGCATGCCAGCGGGAATAGCCCCAGAGGACAAGTACCAGCAGGTTGGCGAGCAGCGAGGCGGTCAGGAGTGCCGCGGGCCACCTGCGGGGCGAGCCGACCGGGGCGGGCGGGTCGGGCTGAGCCTCGGGGGCGGCCGCTGCAGTCTCGATGACGAAGCGATACGCTCCTTTCGGAATGACCAGCCTGTCCGGCTCGTTGCGTCCCGGCCCCGCGTAGAACTCCTCGAGCTTGCGCCGCAGCTTGTGGATGTAAACTCGCACCATCGCATCCTGCGACACGTCGAACCGCGCATCCTTGCCGAACACATCGACCGCCACCTCGATCTCCTTCGGGGCGCGATCGGAGAGGGAGCACTCGATGAGGAAGTCGAACAGGCGGTGAGTCAGATGCGAGCGCCCGAGCACGCCGCTCGAGCGAATGCGTTCGGCTTGAGCGTGCAGGCGATGGGTGTCGAGCATGGCAGCCGACAATCGTAGCACGCCCCGTTAACGTTAAATAACGCCACCCGGAACAGTAATTTGGACCCCGGGGGACGGCCTGGGAGCGGACGATTGTCTCGCGACCCGATCAATATCCTCATACTATGAGCGTTCACGGCAGCTCGATGCGACCCAGACGCTGCCGTTGACATGACAATTGGTCCCTCGAGCGGAGAGATCCCTTCAGGCCTATGATCGCGGCGTTCTGCAACTGGCTTTCCAACACACCTCTGAGCCTCCTGATCCAGGACGTCTCCTGGATCATCCCGACGGTGCAGACGGTGCACATTCTGGCCATCGCCACCGTGATGGCATCGGTCGTGATGGTCGATTTTCGCGTGCTCGGCGTCGCCGCACGCACTCAGAGCATTCCCGACGTGGCGCATCGCTTCTTGCCGTGGATCTGGTGCGCAGTGCTCGTGCTGCTCACCACCGGGAGCATCCTGATCATCGGCGAGCCCGCTCGTGATCTCCTGAACAACGTGTTCTGGACCAAGATGACCTTGCTCGTGTGCGCACTCGCCGTCACGGGTGTGTTCCAGTACGCGGTCAACCATCGCCAGGAGTTCTGGGAGGGGCGGCGTGTGAGCGCCCGCATCGCCGCCGTCGTATCGCTCCTGCTGTGGGTCGGGATCGTCGCCGCGGGACGCTGGATCGCCTACTGGGAACACGGCTGAAGAGCTGCCTCGAATGCCCGCCGGCCTGAACCAATTCTTCACCAGCCTGGAGGCTACCTCGGTTGCCACCGCCATCCGGGAATCCACCTGGCTGTTTCCCACGATCGAGACGCTGCACGTGCTCTCGATCGTGCTGGTGGTCGGAACGATCATGATCGTCGACCTGCGGCTGATCAACGTGGCCTCGCGGCGCCGTCCGGTGAGCGATCTCATGAACGAGGTGCTGCCATGGACCTGGGTCGCATTTGCCAGCGCGGTGACCACGGGAAGCCTGCTGTTCAGCTCCTCGGCCATGAAGTACTCACACAGCGCCGTCTTTGAGTTCAAGATGGTGATGCTGCTGCTGGCCGGCATCAACATGGCGATCTTTCACCTCGGCGCGTATCGCAAGGTGCACCTGTGGGACCGCGAGGCCATGACGCCGACCGGAGCACGAATCGCCGGTGGGGTGTCGCTTGCGATCTGGGTGTCGGTCGTCGCCCTCGGCCGCTGGATCGGGTTCGTGACGAACTGAGCGCGCGCTCCCACCAACGCATCTCGAGCACGGAGATCCCTCATGAGAATCGCTCTGATCGGCGCAACGGGCAATGTCGGCTCGAGGATCCTGAGCGAGGCGCTCGCGCGGGGACATCAGGTGACCGGCATCGCGCGCAACGTCGAGAAGCTGAAGGGACGCTCGGGCGTGACGCCCAGGCAGGCCGATCTTGCGGACGAGAAGCAGCTGACCGAGGCGCTCCGCGGCCACGATGCGGTGGTGGTGAGCGTGCGCTACCAGCACAACGACGTGCTGCGTGCCTTCCCGGCCGCGAAGGCCGCCGGCATCAAGCGTGTGCTGCTCGTCGGGGGAGCGGCGAGTCTGGAGATCTCTCCGGGAGTGCGGCTCGTGGATACCCCCAATTTTCCGCCCGAGATCAAGGTCGAGGCGCTGCCGGCGGCGGAGGCGCTGAAGCGGGTGCGCGAGGAGAAGGAGCTCGAGTGGAGCTTCGTCTCGCCCTCGATCATGCTCGTGCCTGGCACGCGCACGGGCAAGTTTCGCCTCGGCGCGGATCAGGTCTTGAAGAACGAGCAGGGCGACAGCCGCATCAGCCACGAGGATCTCGCGGTCGCGATCCTCGACGAGCTCGAGAAGCCCGCGCACATCCGCAAGCGCTTCACCGTCGGGTACTAGCTACGGCTGGAGGCCCTTCCAGCTCGCTCGGGCCTGCGCCTTGAGCGCTCGCCGGCGCTCCTCGAAGGCGAGCCGCTCTGCCGGAGGTTGCTCGTCGGGCAGCGCCGCGAGCGCCTCGTCGAAGATCTCGCGCAGCTCATCCTTGAACTCCGGATGCGTGAAGATGTAGAAGTCGCCGCGCCGCATGCCGCGCAGCACGCGCTCGCCGGCCTCGAGCGGGGCCATTCCGGCGCGGTGGTGCAGCTCGGCCAAGCGGCTCACGAATCCGGGATCGAGCGGGCCCGAGGTCGAGGCGAGATGGGTGGGCCGGATCCGGTCGCTTTCGTAGATCGCGCTGTCGATGAGGCCGGGACACACCACCGAGACCCGGATGCCAAGTGGTGCAGCGCTGAAGCGCAGCGCCTCGGAGAGGCCCCGCACGGCGAACTTGGCGCAGGTGTAGATGCCGGCGCTCGGTCCTGCGATGAACGCGGCCATCGAGGCGGTGTTGACGATGTGGCCACCCTCGCCGTGCTTGCGGATGCGCGGCAGGAAAGTGTGTACGCCGTTCACGACGCCACCGAGGTTCACCCCCAGGACCCAGTCCCAGTCATCCCACGTCGCCGCGGCAATGTCGTTGAAGAGGTTGATTCCGGCATTGTTGCAGACCACGTGCACCTTGCCGAAGACCCGCTCCGTCTCGTCGGCCGCAGCCGCCATCGCCTTGCGATCCGTCACATCGACCCTGATCGGATGCACGCTCTGCCGCTCGCCCCTGCGGGCGAAGTGCTCGATGCTCTGGTCCAGATGATCCTGGCGGATGTCCGCGATGACCACCTTCATGCCGGCGCTGCAGAAGGCCTGTGCCATGCCGAAGCCAAGCCCGCTCGCCCCACCGGTGATGAATGCCACTTTGCCCGCGCTGTCGCTCATCTGCCCGCTCCCGCCCCAGGACTCCTCGTCACGCGTTCCCTCTCCGGGCGCGCCATTGTTAGCACCTTTTCAATGACGGAGCTATGCTGCGACGGCCTCGCCCCGCCGGGCGCTCGGGAACCGCCACGCGATGTTGACCAAGATGGAGCACTATCTCGTCCTGACGGACGACATCGACGCGACCAAGCAGTTTTATTGCGAGGCGCTCGGCATGCGCGCGGGCTTTCGTCCGCCGCTCGAGTTCCCGGGCTACTGGCTGTACGTGGGCGATGTGCCGTGCATCCACATCGCCGAGTGGCAGACCTACACCGCCCACTCGCAGCGTCAGGGGATCCCCGTCTCCACGCGAGCGACGGGCACGGGGCCCTTCGATCACATCGCCTTCAACGCGGAGGACTTCGAGGGTGTGCTCGCGCGCCTGGAGCGCCACGGGGTCAAGCCGGGGCAGAACATCGTGCGGGGCGCAGCGCTGCGTCAGCTGTTCCTCACGGACCCGAACGGCATAAAGATCGAGATCAACGTGCGGACCGGGGCGGTCGGCTAGAGGAGGCGCGAGTGAATCGACCCGATGAGGAGACGCTGCGCGAGCTGCTCGGTCGAGTGCACGAGCGGCTGAGCCGAGCCGACAAGGTGGACGGCGAGTCGCGCCGGTTGCTCGCAGCGCTCACGCAGGATGTCGAGCGCGCACTGGGCCACGCGAAGGCGACCGGCTTGACGGGCGAGTCCCTGGAGCGCCTCGAGGGACTTGCCGTGCGCTTCCAGATCGATCATCCCGCAATTGCGGAGGTCGTGCGCGAGCTGCTGATCGCGCTGCGTAACGCCGGGATCTGAGGCTCGAGCCTCAGTCGTCCATCAGGAAGCTGCGCAGCTGCTCGCTGCGGCTCGGATGGCGCAGCTTGCGCAGCGCCTTGGCCTCGATCTGCCGGATGCGCTCGCGCGTGACATCGAACTGCTTGCCAACCTCCTCGAGGGTGTGGTCGGTGTTCATGTCGATGCCGAAGCGCATGCGCAGGACCTTGGCCTCGCGCGGGGTGAGCTGCGCGAGCACCGAATGCGTGGTCTCGCGCAGGGACTCCATGGTCGCCTGGTCGATCGGGGAGGCCACGGAGGTATCCTCGATGAAGTCCCCCAGATGGGAGTCCTCATCGTCCCCGATGGGAGTCTCCATCGAGATCGGCTCCTTGGCGATCTTCAGGACCTTGCGCACCTTGTCCTCGGGCATCTCCATGCGCACCGCAAGCTCCTCCGGGGTGGGCTCGCGACCCATCTCCTGCAGCATCTGACGCGAGATGCGATTGAGCTTGTTGATGGTCTCGATCATGTGCACGGGGATGCGGATGGTGCGCGCCTGATCGGCGATCGAGCGCGTGATGGCCTGGCGAATCCACCAGGTCGCATAGGTCGAGAACTTGTATCCGCGCCGGTACTCGAACTTGTCCACCGCCTTCATGAGGCCGATGTTCCCCTCCTGGATGAGGTCGAGGAATTGCAGCCCGCGGTTGGTGTACTTCTTCGCGATCGAGATGACCAGGCGCAGGTTCGCCTCGACCATCTCCTTCTTCGCGCGGCGGGCTTTCGCCTCGCCGATCGAGACCTCGCGGTTGATCTCCTTCAGCTCCGCGACGAGCAGATGGTACTGCTGCTCGAGCTGCTCGAGCTTGCGCTGGCGCCGCTCGAACTCCTCCTTCAGCCGGGCGAGCGCGCCGGAGTACTTCTTGCCCGACTTGATGTGCTTGGCAAGCCAGCGAGGGCTCGTCTCGTTCTTCGGGAAGGTGGCGATGAAGTCCTTGCGTGGCATGCCCGCATCGCGCACGGCGAGCACCATGATCTCCTTCTCGAGCTGACGGATCTCCCCGACATGCGCGCGCAGGTTGAGGATCAGCGCATCGAACATGCGCGGGGAGAGCTTGAGCTCCATGAACTCCGCGGCGAGCTTCTTGCGCAGCCGCAGCGTGCGCGTATCGCTCGCGCCGGACTTTTGAATGGCGGCCAGCGCCTGACCGTAGCCCTTCTGGATGGCTGCGAAGCGGCGCGCGGCCTCCTCGGGATCCGGACCCGTGTCGACCGCTTCCTCGGAGTCGTCACCGTCCTCGGCCTCCTCCTCGTCGTCGGAGGATTCCTCCTCGGTGATGAGCTCCATCTTCGTCGGATTCTGGGGCTGCGCGATCACATCCGGAGCGTTCGGATCGATGAAGCCCACGATCACGTCCACGAGCCGAGCCTGCCCGGTCTTGACCGGCTCGTATGCGCGCAGCAGAAACTCGAAGGTCGGCGGATACATCGAGAGCGCGACGCGCACGGCATCGAGACCCTCCTCGATGCGCTTCGCAATCCGGATCTCCCCCTCGCGTGTGAGCAGCTCGACCGTCCCCATCTCTCGCATGTACATGCGCACCGGATCGGTCGTGCGGCCGAGCTCGGCATCGAGCGCGGCGAGCGCGGCCGCAGCCTCCTCGATGGCTTCCTCGTCGGCCGGTGCCGCAGGCTCGCTCGCGAGCAACGACTCGGTGTCCGGTGCCTTCTCGTACACCGGGATACCCATGTCGTTGATCGTGTTGACGATGTCCTCGATCTGCTCCGGATCGACGATCTCGGAGGGCAGATGGTCGTTCACCTGGGCATAGGTGAGATACCCCTGCTCCTTGCCGCGGGCGATCAGCAGCTTGAGCTGCGATTGGCGGTCCTCGGACATGACAGGCACGCGGCGCTCGATTCCCAAAATCCTTCTCTCCGCAGCATTCTTCGGGCCACCCTTGGCCTCATGATCGGGCTGAGCGGCAGCAGTCTCGAGAGTTCCCGGCGACACCACACTATCGGCAGCCTTGGTCGGCGCTTCAGTCGATCTTTTCGACGTGGCGAACACTTTTCGCTCCCTCACCGTCGGTGCTGCCACCTTCTTCAGGGCGGCGGCGGACCGGACCGGCTTGGCGGGGCTCGGACGTTTGCGGCTGGCGGCTGCAGCGGGCTTGGGCTTACGTGTCATATAGGCGGCGCGGGCGCTCGTGGGCGTAGGGGGAATGCGTAGACTTTTCCCTATGTGAGTACCGGGATGAGGCAACTCAAGGGCTGTTCGGGCAAGCCCGCCATTTTATGTGACTCTTGCGAAACTGCCAAATTTCTGACAGGGGGCCGTGGTCTAGGGACCCGACGCCACGGACCGCTGGCGGCTGAGCTCGATTGTAAGCCTCTGAATCTCAAGTTTTTCTTCCCTCGAAAGCCCCGCCGCCCCCGCCGCTCGGTCCTTCTCGAGAAGCCGGTCTAGCCTGCGCCGCCCGCTCTGGTCGAGAAGGCGCTCGAGGGCCTGATCAAGCTCGCGCTCGGCCGCCGGGGCGCCGGGCACCAGCGTCTCGGCCGCGGCCAGGCGGGCGAGATGCACCCCATCGGCTCGCTCGCGCCAGCGCTCGAGCACCTGCCCGGTGGTCGCAGCAGGCTCCGCCTGCAGCTCCAGCAGCAGGGTGCGCAGCAACTGCGCGCCCGGCTCCTCCACTTCCTTCAGGCCTTCGATGCGCTCGGTGGGAATCCGCGCGGCGGCTTGTGGAAAGTGCAACAGCAGCCGGATCGCCTGGCGCACGAGGCTGCCGCGTCCGAGAGCCGACGCCGGCCGGCCGAGCTCGAGCGGCTGGCCAATGGAGACCCCGAGCAGCTCGGCCATGCCGGCGGGAGTTTGCTGAAAGCCGAATGCTTGCGCGAGACGCTCCGTCAGCAGGCGTCGGTAGATGCCTTCGGGCACCTGCTGGAGCAGTGGGCGCGCGGCCTGCGCCACGCGGGCCCGCCCGTCTGCGCCGCGGGTCGGGATGCGATCGCCGAGCTCGCGCACGAGGTATTCCGAGAGCAACAGGGCCTGCCTCGAGAGGCGGTTCTCGAAGGCCTCACGCCCCTCGCGAGCGATGAGCGTGTCGGGATCCTCGCCCTCGGGCAGGAACAGGAAGCGGATCTCGCGCCCTTCCACGGCCTCGGGCAACGAGTTCTGCAGCGCGCGCCAGGCGGCGGCGCGGCCGGCGCGATCGCCGTCGAAGGCGAAGACCACCGAGGGAACGAGCTGGAAGATGCGCTTCAGATGCTCGGGGGTCGTGGCCGTGCCGAGGGTGGCCACGGCGCAAGGCACGCCGAACTGATGAAGCCGGACCACATCGAGATATCCCTCGACGACGAGCAGCTGCGCGAGCGTCGCGCGGCTCTGGCGCACCTCGTACAGTCCGTACAGCTCGCGGCCCTTGTGAAAGAGCGCCGTCTCGGGAGAGTTCAGATACTTGGGCTCTCCCTGGTCGATCACGCGTCCGCCGAAGGCGAGCACTCGGCCGCGCGCATCGCGAATGGGAAACATGATGCGATCGCGAAAGCGATCGTAGAGGCGCTCCGCCTGGCCTCCCGGGGCGGCTTCCCGCTCGATCACCAGGCCGAGCTCGACCAGGCGGCGCCGTCCCTCGTCGGTTCCTCCAAAGCGCTTGAGCAGCTCGTGCCAGGAATTGGGCGCATAGCCGATCGCGAAGCGCTCGATGACCTCCGGGTTGAGCCCGCGGCGCTCGAGATAGCGCCGCGCGCGCTCCTCGCCCCTGAGGCTCTGCGAGTAGAACTGAGCGACGCGCCCCATCAGCTCGTACAGCGTCTCGGAGGTGCGGCGCGGGGCGCCCGCCCCCTGCTCGCGCGGGACGGTCAGGCCCAGGCTCGATGCGAGCTCCTCGACCGCTTCGGGGAAGGGCAGCCGGTCGTGCTCCATGAGGAAGGAGAGCGCGGTCCCGTGTGCTCCGCAGCCGAAGCAGTGATAGAACTGCTTCTCCGGGGAGACCGAGAAGGAGGGCGTCTTCTCGGTGTGGAAGGGGCAGCAGGCCTTGTATTCGTGACCGGCCTTCTTCAACGCGATGCGCGAGCCGATCACCTCGACGATGCTCGCCCGCGCGATGAGCTCATCGATGAAGCTGCGAGGAATGAGGCTCATGAGCGCATGAAGGATAGCGCAGCGCGCGACCGGTGGGAGCCTCTGGCAAGCGTCCCTCGGCGGGGCACTTGCCAGAGGCCCTCCTCACTTGGCGCTCAGGCGCTCCTTGATGCGCGCACTGACCGCACCCAGGTCCGCGCGGCCCTGGGCCTTGGCTCTCACCGCGCCCATCACCTTGCCCATGTCCTTGATCGAGGCGGCGCCGGTCGAACGGATGGCTTCCTCGATGAGAGCCGATACCTCGCCATCGGACAGCTGAGCAGGCAGATAGCTCTGCACGATGGCGAGCTCGGCGGTCTCCTTCGCGACCAGGTCGGCGCGCCCGCCCGCCTCGAACTGGACGATGGACTCGCGGCGCTGCTTCATCATCTTCTCGAGCACGGCGATCACTTGACCATCATCGAGGATGATGCGCTCGTCGACCTCGCGCTGCTTGACCGCAGCCAGAATCAGACGAATGGTGGACAGCCGCTCGCGCTCGCCCGCGCGCATGGCGGCCTTCATGTCCTCGGTGATTCGGTCTTTGAGACTCAGCGCTGCGCCTTGAGCATCGTGTCGCGGGAGACGCGCTTCATGTGGCGCTTGATCGCCGCGGCCTTCTTCCGTTTCCGTTCCTGTGTGGGCTTCTCGTAGAATTCGCGCCGACGCAGCTCGGTGAGAATGCCCGCCTTTTCGCAGGCGCGCTTGAAACGCCGCAACGCGGCATCGAAATACTCATTCTCGCGGACACGAACGCTCGGCATTGAAACCTCAAGCCCTTGATTCGGCTGAACTTTACGAACTGCCCTGACGGGATCGGGGCGGGGATTCTAAATAGCTCCAATGGAAAAGGCAAAAAGCATGCGCGTGCTGGCGCTCGAGTCCTCCTGCGATGAGAGCGCCGCCGCCGTGCTCGACGAGGAGCGGGGGCTGCTGGCGCACGAGATCTTCAGCCAGACGCAGCTGCACCGGCAGTTCGGCGGCGTGGTGCCGGAGCTCGCCTCGCGGGACCACCTGCGGCGCCTTCTGCCCCTGATCACCTCGGTGCTGGAGCGTTCGGCCAC
This sequence comes from Steroidobacteraceae bacterium, assembly GCA_035524075.1. Classification (GTDB taxonomy): domain Bacteria; phylum Pseudomonadota; class Gammaproteobacteria; order Steroidobacterales; family Steroidobacteraceae; genus JASHUC01. The sequence continues at coordinate 66,549 of DATKPP010000071.1, forward strand.
CGCGCCCTCGGCCCTCGGGGGCGTTGCGTACACGGCCGGCCCCGGATTGGTGGGTGCGCTCCTGACCGGTGCGGCGCTCGGGCGCAGCCTTGCATATGCCTGGGGCGTTCCCTCGGTCGGCGTGCACCACCTCGAGGGGCATCTGCTGGCGGCTCTTCTCGAGCCGGATGCGCCCCCCGTTCCACACGTCGCGCTGCTGGTCTCGGGGGGGCACACCCTGCTCTGCGAGGTGCTCGCGACCGGTCGCTACCGGCTTCTCGGTCAGACCCGCGACGATGCCGCCGGAGAGGCCTTCGACAAGACCGCCAAGCTCCTTGGTCTGCCGTATCCCGGGGGCCCGGAGCTCGCGCGGCTCGCGGATGAGGGCACGCCCGGCGCGCTCGAGTTTCCGCGTCCCATGCTCGATCGGCCGGGGCTCGAGTTCAGCTTCTCGGGCCTGAAGACGGCCGTGCTGCAGGCGGTGCGCGGCAAGACGCTCACCGACCAACTGCGGCGGGATGTGGCCCGGGCCGCTCAGGAGGCGATCATCGACACGCTCGTCGCGAAAGCGCTGCGTGCCCTCGAATACAGTGAAGCCGATGCGCTCGTCGTGTGTGGCGGAGTGGCTGCCAATCGCCTGTTGCGCGAGCGACTCGCACGCGAGGCCGGGGCGCGTGGTGCGCGGGTCTACTACCCGCGCCCGGAGTTCTGCACGGATAATGCCGCCATGATCGCGGTCGCGGGACTTGCGCGCCTGAAGGCCGGGGAGCACGACGACCTTGCGATCCGCGCGCGCGCGCAGTGGGCCCTCGATGCTCTGAGGCCGACGGGCACATGAGCACCCCGCACCACGATCGCATCTTCCTGCGCGGGTTGCGGATCGATTGCATCATCGGATTCATCGAGTGGGAACGGCGGGTGAAGCAGACCGTCGTGATCGACCTGGAGCTGCCGGTGGACTGCGGTCGCGCCGCCCTGACCGACGAGGTGCAGGCGACCCTGGATTACAAGAGCGTCGCCAAGCGCGTGATCGCCTTCGTCGAGGCCTCGCATTTCAAGCTCGTCGAGAGCCTCGCCCATCGCACGGCGCTGCTCATCCTCGAGGAGTTCGCCATTGCCTGGGTGCGCATCAGCGTCAACAAGCCGGGGGCGATCCGCAACTCACGCGACGTGGGTGTGACGATCGAGCGCTCGCAGGCCGATCTGCAGGCGCAGTGAGGGTCTCACCACCCGACGCTGCGACCGCCATCCACGGCGAGGATCTGGCCGGTGACGTAGGGCGCGTCCTGCGCGAAGAACAGCACTGCGCGAGCCACATCGAGGGGCGAGCCCGGCCGCTTGAGCAGTGTGCGGGCGATGATCTCCTGCTGCAGCTGCGGCTCGAGCGCATCGGGCCACAGAACCGGACCGGGCGCGACCGCGTTCACGCGCACCTCGGGCGCAAGCTCTCGCGCCAGCGCACGAGTGAGGGCCACGAGGCCGGCCTTGGCGATGCTGTACACCGGGTAGTGCTTGAGGGGGCGCAGCCCGTGAATGTCCACCAGGTTGACGATGAGTCCGCCCGCCGCAGCGAGCGCCGGAGCCGCCGCTTGCGCCAGAAACAGCGGCGCCTTGAGGTTGGTGCCGATGAGATCGTCCCAGTGCCGCACCTCGATCTTGCCGAAGGGGGTGGGAAAGAAGCTCGAAGCATTGTTGATGAGGATGTCGAGCCGGCCGAAGGCCGACGCCGCGGCCGCCGCCAGTGCGGGAATGGCCTCCGTGTCGAGCAGATCGGCCTGGATCGCCACGGCGGAGCGCGGGCGGGCAGCGTTGCACTCGCGGACGAGGCTTGCGGCCTCCTCCGCCGACCTTCGATAGTGCAGCACGATGCTCGCACCCGCGCGGTGCAAGGTGCGTGCGAGCTCCGCGCCGATCCTGCGCGCGGCTCCCGTGACGAGCGCTGCCTTGCCCTCGAGGGCCTGAGCCTCTGATTGCGCCATAAGTGACGATTATGAACTCGTTTACGCCACCCTCCACGCTTCCCCCGCTGACCGCCGCGGAGCTCGAGCATTCGCAGCGCCTCGCGGCGCACATCCGCGCGCGCATCGCCGAGCATGGCGGCTGGGTCGACTTCGAGACCTTCATGGATCTTGCGCTGTATGCGCCGGGGCTCGGCTACTACAGCGCCGGGAGTGCAAAGCTCGGGCCCGGCGGAGACTTCGTCACATCCCCCGAGATCGGGGAGCTCTTCAGCGGGTGCGTGGCGCACCAGTGCGCCGAGATTCTCGCCGCGATCGGCGGGGGCGAGATCCTCGAATTCGGCGGTGGAACCGGCCGCATGGCGGCCGCCGTGCTCGGCGAGCTCGAGTGCCTCGGCGTGCTCCCCGAGCGATATGCCATCCTCGAGGTGAGCGGCGATCTCAGAGCGCGTCAGGAGATGCGCATCGCGGGGCTGCCGCCAGCGCTTGCAAGGCGCGTTACCTGGATCGATCGATGGCCGGGCGCCCCGCTGCGGGGGGTGCTGCTCGCGAACGAGGTGCTCGATGCACTCGCATGTCAGCGCTTCGTCCTGCAAGCCGGCGCGATCGCAGCTCTCGGCGTGGCAGTTGCGGCAGACGGCGCATTCATCGAGTGCGAGCGGCCCGCGACCGGTGCGCTTCTGGCGACCTGCGAGGCCATGCTTCGCACGCTGCCGCAGGTGCTCCCCGAGGGTTATCGCTCCGAGGTGTGCCTGCGGGTGGAGCCATGGATCGCCGCGCTCGCGCAGACGCTCGAGCGCGGCGCCCTGCTGCTGTTCGATTACGGGCTGCCGCGCGCTCAGTACTATCATCCGCAGCGCCACGACGGCACGCTGAGCTGCCATTTCAAACACCGCGCCCATGCGGATCCGCTCATCCATGTCGGGGTGCAGGACATCACCGCATGGGTGGACTTCACGCGCGTGGCGGAGGCGGCCGATGCGGCGCATCTGGAGGTGCTCGGCTTTGCGACTCAGGCCGCCTTCCTGCTCGGCGCCGGCATCGAGGACCTGATCGCTCGCGCAGAGGGCTCCATCGGGCGAGCGCGGGTCGCGAGCGAGGCGCGCCGCCTGTTGCTACCGGGCGAGATGGGCGAGGCCTTCAAGGCGATGGCGGTGGGACGGAACTGCCCGGGGAGGCTGCGAGGGTTCGCTCATCAAGACCTGCGCGCGTCGCTGTAGGTCTTCGCGAGCTGCTCGAGCACCTCGAGCCGCTTCTCGCGAATCCGTGCTCCTACACGCGGTCCCTCGAGCCCACTGCGCTCCTCCTCACCGAGCGATACGCGGGCAGCCTCCTCGCGCGCGCGGCGCAGGTAGTCGGCCTGAGGATAGGGCTCGCGCTCCAGGCCGGTGCGACCGCGCGCATCCGCCTGGCACGCGAGCAGCAGCTCGGCAAAGCGCTGGGGGCGGCGAAATGCATCGGTCTCCTCGAGGAGCTTGAGCACCGTCGCCGGCTTCAGCTCGAGCGCGCGATGCACGTGGGTGTGATGCCGCGCGGTGAGGACTGCGAGCTCGAGATGATCGTTCGGGGCCTTCAGGCGTCTTGCGAGGCCCACGATGAGCGCGACCCCGGCCTCCTCGTGGCCATGATGCCTGGGCCAGTGCTCGCGGGGCGTCAATGCCTTGCCGAGGTCGTGCACCAGCGCCGCGAATCGTACGGCGGTGGAAGTGTCGGTGCGAGCGGCATGGCGCAGCGCCAGCAGCACGTGCACGCCGGTGTCGATCTCGGGGTGCCAGCGAGCCGGTTGGGGCACGCCGAAGAGCGCCTCGATCTCGGGAAAGAGCGGCCCCAGCGCCCCGCAGCTGCGCAGCACCTCGAAGAACACCTCGGGGCGCGGCTCGGCGAGCGCGCGCTCCGTCTCGTGCCACACGCGCTCGGGAACGAGCGCGTTGACCTCGCCCGAGGCGACCATGCGCGCCATGAGGGCGGTGGTCTCCTCGGCGACCTGGAACCCGAGCGGCGCAAAGCGCGCGGCGAACCGCGCGACCCGCAGGATTCGCACGGGGTCCTCGACGAAGGCCTCCGAGACGTGTCGCAGCACGCGCGCCTGCAGGTCGCATCGGCCGCCGTACGGGTCGACGATCTCGCCCGATTCGGTCTCGGCCATCGCGTTGATCGTGAGATCGCGCCGTCGCAAATCCTCCTCGAGGGTCACCGCGCGCGAGAACTCCGTGGTGAAGCCGCGATAGCCCGGCGCCACCTTGCGCTCGAGCCGCGCAAGCGCGTACTCCTCGTGCGTCTGAGGATGCAGGAACACGGGGAACTCGCGTCCCACGGGCGTGAAGCCCCGCGCCAGCAGCTCGGCCGGCTCGGCGCCGACCACCACCCAATCACGCTCGCGCACCGGTCTGCCGAGCAGACGATCCCGCACCGCCCCGCCCACCAAGTACACTTGCATGCTCACATGTTAACCGACAGCCGGCAGAACCAGTGCGCCCCGGCCATCGTCGTGGCGCGGCTCGCGCTGGCGAGCCTCGCGCTCGGACTGCTCTCGGGGTGCTATCTGCTGCAAGCCGCGCACGGGGAGATGCAGGTGCTCGAGAAGCGCCGCCCGATCGGCGAGGTGATCGAGGACCCCCGCACGCCCGAATCGCTGCGCGCGACGCTCGTGCAGGTGCGCGAGGCACGCGAGTTTGCGACTCGGGTGCTGCATCTGCCGGACAACCGCAGCTACCGCACCTATGCAGATATCGGGCGGCCGTACGTCGTATGGAACGTGGTCGCGGCGCCCGAGTTCTCCCTCGACCCGAAGGAGTGGTGCTTCCCGATCGTCGGCTGCGTCGCCTATCGAGGGTACTTCAGCGCGGCGAAAGCGCGCCGGTTCGCGCTGCGGCTGAAGGAGCGCGGCTTCGATGTGTCCGTGGGCGGCGTGCCCGCCTACTCGACGCTCGGCCGCTTCGCCGATCCGGTCATGAACACGATGCTGCCATACGGGGGGATCGAGCTCGCCGGAATCATCTTTCACGAGCTGACGCATCAGCTCCTGTACGTGCGCGGAGACTCCTCCTTCAACGAGGCTTTCGCCGTCACCGTCGAGCACGAAGGCGTGCGGCGCTGGCTGCTCTCGCAGGGACGCACCGCCGCTCTCCAGCGCTACGAGCAGCAGAATGCCCGTGACCTCGATTATGTGCGCCTCTTCCGGCGCTACCGTGCCAGGCTCGAGAAGCTCTACGCCTCCGGTGTCCCGGCCGAGCAGATGCGGGAGCGCAAGCGAGCGGTCTTTGCGGCCCTTGCGCAGGAGATGGCGCGGCTCGCAGCACGCTCGAAGGCGGCCGCCCCCTATCAGGACTGGCTCGACGAAGGTCTCAACAACGCCGACCTCGTCTCGGTGGCGACTTACTACGACTGCTTGCCCGGGTTCGAGCAGCTCCTGCGGCACGATGACGGGGATCTGCGCCGCTTCTACTCGGATGTCCGCCAGCTCGCGCGCGAGCCGCAGGGCAAGCGCGACGCCGCCGTGTGTCATACGACTGCCGGTGCGGTGAGCTCAGCGCTCGACGCCGGTGCGCAACCGATCAAGATGCGCTGGCAGGGAGAGCTCGCCGAGATAGGTGGGCAGCAGCGCCGCCATGCGTTGCGGCTCGATCCCGAGGCTCGCGAAGCCGTTCTGAGTGCACAGGCTGTCGAGCGTGAGCGATCGGAAGTTGTCGAGCGAGAAGGGCTTGCCGGGGAGGAGCCCGAGCGCGAGTCCCTGCAGGCGCCCGAGGACGTCCGGTAAGCGCAGGATGTGGCAGCGCGCGTGCGCCGCCGCGGCGGAGGCGCGGACGATCTGCTCGAGAGTCAGTACGTCCGGCCCGCAAAGCTCGAGCGTCTGGCCGAACGTGGTGCGATCACGCAGCGCGCGCACGAAGGCAGCCACGACATCGTCCACGTACACGGGCGCGAAGCGCGTGCGCGCCCGTGCGAGCGGCATGAATCCACGGGCAAGGCGCAGCAGGCTCACGAACCGCCGCGTGAGCGAGTCCCCGGGACCGAAGATCACCGAGGGGCGGAAGATCGTGAAATCCAGAGGCCGCGCGCCGGCCTTGATACGCGCCTCCCCCTGAGCCTTGCTCCGCAGGTAGCGGCTCGGCGCGGCCTCGCCTGCACCGAGCGAGCTCATGTGCAGCAGCCGCGGCACATGAGCCAGGCGCGCCTCCTCCACGAGCCTTGCGACCAGCTCGACGTGCACGTCCTCGAACCGCGCGCCGCCTCGCTCGTTGAGGATCCCGACGAGGTTCACCGCCACATCGGTGCCGGCGAGCAGCTCGCCGAGCACGCGCGGCTCGTGCACGTTGGCCACGACCAGCTGCACGGTCGGCAGCACCGAGAGGTGCTTACCGTGGGCGAGCTTGCGAGTGGGTACCCGCACCCAGTGGCCGGCGGCCGCCAGCTGCGAGACGAGCTCCGTGCCGACGAAGCCCGTGCCGCCGAGCACGCAGATATTGAGTCGTGGCTGGCTGAACTGCACGGATCGCGCCCGAAGCCTCAGTGCACGGGGACCAGCACGATGGTGTTGCCGCGGCGGACCTCGAGCACGAGGGTGGACATGCCCTGTGCGCGCTCGCGCAGCTGCTGCACGCTTCCGACATTGGCTTGGTTGACGCCGACGATCAGATCGTTGCTTCTGAGTCCCCCCTGGGCGGCGGGGCTTCCGGGCTCGACCTCCTGAACGACCGCGCCGCTGTGTCCGGGCGCATCGGCGAGCGTTGCGCCATCGAGCCCGGTGCTGATCTGCGCCGGCTTGAGCGATGCGACCGGCGCTGCGGGAGTCTCGGCGATCACGACGCTCACGTGCTGCGGCTTGCCGTCACGCAGCAGCGACAGCTCGGCCTTCTGACCCACGCGCAGCAGGCCGACGGCGTTGTGCAGATCCGACGGCGTCTTGACCTGCGCGCCATTGATCGAGGTGATGATGTCGCCGATCTTGAGTCCCGCCCGGTCGGCGGCCGAGCCCATGATCACCTGCGTGACCAGCGCGCCCTGCGCGCTCGCGAGGCCGTAGACGCGCGCGATATCCGCGCCCACCGTGTAGGTGGTCACCCCGAGGATGCCTCGCTTGACGGCGCCGTAGCGGATGAGCTCCTCCGTGATGCTGCGGGCCATGTTCACCGGGATGGCGAACCCAATGCCGATGTTGCCCCCGGAGCGCGACAGGATCGCCGTGTTGATTCCGATGAGCTCGCCACGCAGGTTCACCAGAGCGCCACCCGAGTTGCCGGGATTGATCGAGGCATCCGTCTGAATGAAGTCCTCGTAATCGTCCGAGCTGATGTTCGAGCGGCCCAGGCCGCTCACGATCCCCGCGGTCACCGTGTTGTGCAGCCCGAAGGGATTGCCGATCGCCACGACGAAGTCGCCCACCTCGAGCTTCGAGGAGTCTCCGAGCGTGATCTGGGTGAGGTCCGCCGGCTTTACTTTGAGGACTGCGATGTCGGAGGGCTCATCGCTGCCGACCACGGTCGCCTTGAGGTCGCGCCCGTCCTGCAAGGTGATCGTGATCTCGTTCGCGTTCGCCACCACGTGCGCGTTGGTGAGGATGTACCCGCGCCGCGCATCGAAGATGACGCCGGAACCGGCGCTTTGAAACGGGCGCTCGCGAGGATTGCCGTTCGGAGGCACATCGAAGAATCGGCGGAACAGCGGATCGTCGAGCAGAGGATTCTGCGGTCGCGCCTCCTTGATCGTGCCGCGAGTGGCGACGTTCACGATGGCCGGGGAGACGCGCTTGATCATCGGCGCGAGCGAGGGCAAAGGCGTTTGCCCGACCGCTGCGGGCAGCGTCGTGGCGGCCGGCAGCACGGGCGCGCCGAGCGTCGCGAGCGCAGCGAGGAGGAGGGCAATGCGGTTCATGGACGCTCCCGTGGGGCGAGCCGCATTGTAATGCCCGCGGTCGTTGCGCCGAGCGCGGGCTTGGGTGTGAATCTTCCGGGGGACAGCCTGTGAGTAAGGTGTGCGGAAGCTGCGCACGAGCTGTGAGCGCGTACCACAATATCTTGAGGTCTGGCTGGACCGTCGATTCTTCCACCGGCGCTGATTTTTTTGTTGAAAAGTACGGCCAATATCCATGTAACACATTGATTTTACACAAGTTATTATTGTCATATTCTGCATCCGCAAATCTTGACGGTTCTGTTGCACGTCATTAGGCTCCATTCCCCGTACACAAGATCTTGTGTCGCGCAATGCGATCGGGATCTCGAGTTCGGGGAGGTTTCAGGGGGAGCGGCGGCCGTCTCGCGGGGGGCAGCTCGCGAGGCTTTTGATCGCCGACCATGCTCGGCGAGGGCCCTTTACTTTCCCTGTGATCCGTCAGACGGTTTAAAACGGAGCGTCTCGGATTCATGAACAGCGTCGTGAAGCTCGATCCCCAGGAATTGGACACCGTTGCCTTCCAGGAAGCGTCCCTCGACATCTGGAGCAAGAAGTATCGCCTCACCGCGAAGGACGGCTCGGCCATCGACAAGACGATGGATGAGACCTACAAGCGCGTGGCGCGCGCGCTTGCCGAGGTGGAGCCACAGGAGACGCGCGAGCACTGGTACGAGCGGTTCCTGTGGGCGCTGCGCCGCGGAGCGATTCCCGCCGGCCGCATCATCTCCAATGCCGGCGCGTGGGAGCACAAGCCTGCCACCTCGACGATCAACTGCACGGTGTCGGGCACGATCCACGACTCCATGGACGACATCCTGCGCAAGGTGCACGAGGCGGGACTCACGCTCAAGGCCGGCTGCGGCATCGGCTACGAGCACTCGACCTTGCGGCCGCGCGGCGCGTATGTGTCGGGCGCTGGAGCCTACACCTCCGGCCCGCTCTCGTTCATGGATATCTTCGACAAGATGTGCTTCACCGTCTCCTCCGCCGGCGGGCGCCGCGGAGCGCAGATGGGCACGTTCGATGTGGGGCATCCGGATGCGATGGAATTCATTCGCGCCAAGCGCGAGAGCGGGCGGCTGCGGCAGTTCAATCTGTCGCTCCTCATCACCGATGAGTTCATGCAGGCCGTGCGCGAGAATCGCGACTGGAAGCTCGCCTTCCCGATCGGCCTGAAGGAATACGAATCCGAGCAGATGGATCTGCAGGATCCGGCGAAGGTCAGCTGGCGCGAATGGCCCGTTCAGCAGGGCTACGTGGTGAACGAGGAAGGGCTCGTCGCCTGCAAGGTCTACAAGACTCTGCCGGCGCGTCGCATGTGGGACGTCATCATGGCCTCCACGTACGACTTCGCCGAGCCCGGATTCATCCTCATCGACCGCGTCAATGAGATGAACAACAACTGGTGGTGCGAGAACATCCGCGCGACCAACCCCTGCGGAGAGCAACCGTTGCCGCCGTATGGTTCGTGCTGGACGGGCTCCATGCGGCTCAACACCAATCATGGGCTGATCCGTACGGTCGACGCCTACGCGCTGGTGCAAAAGGGAGAGCAGTTGGCGGTCGCTGTCGACCATACCTTCTCGAAGGCGAAGACCGATCTTCGACCCTGCACCCTGGTGTGCAACGGCGAGCGTGAGGTCTTTGAAGTGGCGTTCGACAACGGACAACGCATCGAGCTCACGGCCGATCACCGGGTGTTCACACCGCTCGGCTGGCGCGAGGTGAAGGAGCTCGCCTCCGGCGACCGTGTCTGCGTGCAGTCACGTGAGATGGCCTCGCTAGGGCTCGTCGAGCCGTTTTATCTCGGCGCGCTGAAGTACCTTCTCCCCCGGCACGAGGGCGAGGAGATCCGCATTTCACGGCGCAGCCGGCGCGCCTTCCTCAAACCGATTCTCGACCTGCTTCGAGTCCACTATACGGACGGCCGCAAGGGTCTCCTCGTTTCGCGCAATCATCCGGTCGTACGCGAGGTCGAGCGATGCGACCTCGAGGATGCGCCGCGCGAGGTGCTCGAGGGCTACGCGTACGCCGCGGACGCGACGAGCGCGAAATACAAGGGATGCAAGGCGATCTGCGCGAGCCGCCAAGAGTGCGACGAGCTCGCCTCGGTGCTTGCACGCCTCGGTGCGGTCAGCCGCCCGCCGGCGGTCCACGGCAGGGACAGGTATCGACTCATCCTACCGGCGCTCGAGATTCATGCGCCCGCACCGCAGCGCAGTCACCTGGATCTCGAGTACGCGCTCTATGGCTGGCTCCTGGCAGATGGCTGGCTGACGGATTCGGCGGGGCTGCTGTTCAGCGATCAGGACGATGTCGCCATGCGCATGCTCGCGCCGCAATTGAAGCTGCTCACGGGCACCGCCGGGGAGTTGCGCGAGACGCACACCGGCCACGCGCGCAATGCGTTCAGCATCGCAGGCTATCGCAAGGATGCGATCGGGCGTTTGCGCGCGCAGCTCGGCCTTGACGATTGCACATCCAAGAATCTGCGCGTACCGGAGCGGGTATTCCGCGCCTCGGTCGAGCAGCAGGCGTCGTTCTTGGCTGCCGTGTTTTGCGCCGCTGGCAGCGTGGCTGCCGAGGAGCCCCTGATCGAGCTTGTATCCCCATCCCGGCGGTGGCTGCAGGACATTCAGTTGATGCTGTTGAGCTTTGGTGTCCACGGGACCATTCACTCATCGGTGTCGCGTGGAGAAGTGCGCCACACGCTGCTGCTTCAGCAGCGCGACTGCCATCGCTTCCACCGCTATATCGGCTTTCCTCTCAATTCAAGCAAGCATGCGAGGCTCGGGACACACCTCGCCTGTCAGCAGCGCCAGCAGGATCTCGGGGACGAGTGCACGGCCAGGGTGGGCTCGATCCGCTCGCTCGGCGTGCAGAAGGTGTACGACATCGAGGAGTCCTCGACGCATACGCTGATCGTGAACGGCGTGGTCGTACACAACTGCCTCCTGGGCTCGGTGAACCTCACGCGCTTCGTGCGTCATCCGTTCACGGAGTTCGCCGAGTTCGATTGGGCCGAGTATCGCGACGTGGTCAAGGTCTTCACGCGCATGCTCGACAATGTCGTGGAGGTGAATGGACTGCCGCTGGAGAAGCAGCGCGAGGAGATCCTGCGCAAGCGCCGCCACGGCATGGGCTTCCTCGGGCTCGGCAGCACCATCACGCTGCTCGGCATGAAGTACGGCGCGCCGGAGTCGGTCAAGTTCACCGAGGACATCTCGCGCGAGATGGCAGTCGCCGGCTGGGAGGCCGCGCTCGAGCTGGCACGCGAGAAGGGACCGGCGCCCATCATGAACGAGGAGTTCACGGTCACCCGGGAGATGTTGCGCAAGCGCCCGGAGATGGCGCGCGATGGCTGGAAGCCCGGCGCAAAGGTCCCGGGCCGGCTGCTGCACGCCCGCTACAGCCGGTACATGCAGCGCATCGCGGCGGCGGCGCCGCAGCTGGTGCACGAGCTGGCCGAGGTGGGCGCACGCTTCACGCACCACACGTCGATTGCGCCGACCGGCACCATCTCGCTGTCGCTCGCGAACAATGCGTCGAACGGCATCGAGCCGTCCTTCGCGCATCATTACTTCCGCAACGTCATCCGCGAGGGCAAGAAGAGCAAGGAGAAGGTTGACGTCTACTCGTTCGAGCTACTCGCCTATCGCGAGATCGTGAACCCGAAGGCGAAGCCCGATGCCTCGCAGGATGCGGAGAAGCTTCCGGACTACTTCATCGCCTCGGACGCCGTGACGCCCGAGCAGCACGTGAACATCCAGGCCGCGGCGCAGAAGTGGGTGGACTCCTCCATCTCGAAGACCGCGAACGTCCCGACGGACTTCCCGTACGAGAAGTTCAAGGACATCTACATGTACGCCTACGAGCAGGGGCTGAAGGGCTGCACGACGTTCCGCTTCAATCCGGCCGCCTTCCAGGGCGTGCTCGTGAAGGAGCAGGACCTGAAGAATACGGTCTACCGCTTCACGCTCGAGGACGGCACGGTGGTCGAGGCGCGCGGCGATGAGGAGGTCGAGTACGACGGCGAGACCCACACCGCGGCGAACCTCTACGACGCGATGCGCGACGGGTATTACGGGCGCTTCTAGGCGCAAGGCGCAGGAATTCGACACCCATGACCATCAAGATTGCCAAGAAGATCGTGAAGTACGAAGTCCAGAAGCCCGAGGAGAAGGGCGCGGAGAACTCCGGCGAGGCCAAGTCGCCCCCGGCCGACCTCGAGCTGGTGAAGGACAAGGCGGGCCGTACCGCCAAGGTCATCCGGATGCACGAGAAGGTCGAGCGACCCGAGGTGCTCATCGGATCGACCTACAAGATCAAGACTCCGATCTCCGACCACGCGATGTACGTGACGATCAACGATATCGTGCTCAACGAGGGCACCGAGTTCGAGCAGCGCCGGCCGTTCGAGATCTTCATCAACTCGAAGAATCTCGATCACTTCCAGTGGATCGTCGCCCTGACGAGGATCATCTCGGCGGTGTTCCGCAAGGGTGGCGACGTGACCTTCCTGGTCGATGAGCTCAAGGCGGTCTTCGACCCCCGAGGCGGCTACTGGCAGCCCGGGGGCAAGTTCATGCCCTCGATCATCGCCGAGCTCGGCTACGTCATCGAGCGCCATCTGCAGTCGATCGGGCTCATGCGGCGCACCCAGCTCGATGAGCATCAGCGCAAGTTCGTGGACGAGAAGCGCGCCGAGTTCGAGGCCCGCGCCAGGCAATCGGATGCCTTCGCGCACCCCCACTTCCCGGAAGGGGCCCAGCTGTGCGGAAAGTGCAGCACGGCGGCGGTGGTGATGATGGACGGGTGCATGACATGCCTCAACTGCGGGGACTCGAAGTGCGGATGAGGACCGGGTCCGCGGTGCGGCGGTCGGGTTTGTGGGGGAGGGTGCTAGGGGAACGTCGAACAAGCGAGTGAAGCTGACAGACACCCTATTGCCGCGCCGGTACCGGGCCTCCACCCGGTTCCCGCTCCGACGGGAGTCGCCGGTGCGACACTTTAAGGCAGCCCGCAAGGGCTGCCTTTTTTGTGGTGCGCCGGGCAAGGGGCAAAAAAAACCCCGCTTTCGCGGGGTCATTCGGTCGCTTGCTTGCTGTGGAGGAGTGTCTTCTCGTTCTTGTCCGGTTGCGGGCGCTGGCTCAAGCCCCTTGCGGCTTGCCGCACCCGATCATTCTCTGGTTCGTCTACCCTAGCGGTCCCTATTCAGGCCCCCGTTCTGCCCTTCGTCGATGAGGAAGTGCAACGCGCGTGCCAGCTTGGTGAAAGAGGTCTCCGATGCGACATGTTGCATCTGAGACGCAGTTCAACTGTGACGCGGTGCCCCTTATGCGAGCTTTTGCGCAGTCTTTGGAGTGCCGATACAGGTCCGCCGCGGGCGGCCCGAGCGCGCACTGTCAAGATCATCGACGCACACGGGGTCCGCTGGCACCGCGCGCAGGCGGTCGGGCAGGCTCAAGGCATTGAATGAAGAGTCGAATTCAGCTGTTTGAGAGAGTGTAAATGCAGCCGACAGGACCCTGCGGAGCCGCTCCGCAGTCACACAGAGCTCGAGCGCCGGGCCGATTGAGCCTGTGCGCCCTTGCGCTCCTTTGTGCGCTCACATGGCCGGTTGCTCGCCCCGTTCTCGGCGCGACCGACGCATTCCCCAGGCCTCCCGAGCTCGAGCCGGCCGTTCACTTCTGGGTGCGGGTCTACACCGAGATCGACACGGACTCCGGCTTCCTCCACGACGACGAGGATCTGTCGGTCGTCTACGAGACGCTGCACTTCGCGCCGAGTGCCTCGCCGCGCGCGCGCGAGCGCATCGTGGACCAGGCGCGCGATCGCTACGTCGCCGCGCTCCGGCGGATTGCCGCGGCAACCGGGGCGCTGTCCGCCGAGGATCAGCGCATCCGGGATCTCTGGGGCGACAAGGCAACGCCCGCCCGGCTGCGCGAGGCAACCGATCACGTCCGGTTCCAGCTCGGCCAGGCCGACCGCTTCCGCGCGGGGCTCCGGCGCTCGGGCCAGTGGGAAGCCCACATCGCCGAGACACTTGCGAATCTGGGCTTGCCGCCCGAGCTCGCAGTGCTGCCCCACGTGGAGTCCTCGTTCAATCCGGCGGCTCATTCCAAGGCGGGCGCCGCCGGACTGTGGCAATTCATGCGCTCGACCGGGCGGCGCTTCATGCGCATCGACTCGACGGTGGACGATCGGCTCGACCCATTCCGCTCGACCGAGGCGGCGGGGCAGCTGCTCGCATACAACTTCCGGCTGCTGGGAACCTGGCCGCTGGCATTGACTGCCTACAATCACGGCGCGGCCGGCATGCGCCGGGCCGTCGAGACGCTGGGCACCGAGGACATTGCGCAGATCGTGCGCAACTACCACAGCCCCTCCTTCGGCTTCGCTTCGCGCAATTTCTATGCATCGTTCCTCGCCGCGCTGCAGGTCGACAAGGATCCGGACAAGTACTTCGGAGCGATCGCGCGCGCGCCCGAGGCCAGATTCGAGGAGGTTGCGCTGCCGGCGCGAGTGTCCGTGAGCACGCTCGAGCGCGCGCTGCGCATCGATGGGGAGACCCTGCGGGGCCTCAATCCGGCGCTGCGGGCCGTGTGCTGGCGCGGCGGCCGCCCGGTGCCCAAGGGATACCGTCTGCGGCTCCCCCTCGGGGACACGAAATGGAGCGCCGAGCTCATCGCCAAGCGTCTGGGGTCGGTCGGGACCTCGGGCCCGCTCCTTGCGAGCGATAGCGAGCCGGTGCCACATCGGCCGCTCGCGGGGGCCCGCGGCGCGAGCGCGCTGCAGCCGATCCCCGTCATGGCGCTGCGGGTGAGCGATGCCGACACCTATCTCGTGCGGCGCGGCGATTCGATCGCGGGCATCGCCGCGAAGGCTGGGCTGGCGGAGTCGAGGCTGCTCGAGATCAATCACATGCCGGGCCCGGATTTCATCTTCGAAGGACAGCGTCTGCTGCTTGCCGACAGTGGCGCGGCCGTTGGGGCGAGCGACCCCTTCGGGGAGGATTTCGCAAACGGCGGCGCGCTCTCCTCGGCTCAGCCTGCAAGCGGCGGCGTGCCCACCGAGGTGGCCGAGCTCGAGAGCGAGGAGGATGCCTATGCGGTTGCCTCCGTGGTGAAGCCCGCTGCGCAATCGCAGCCGGTCTCGGCCGCGCAGGAGGAGGCTCTCGGACCGGCGCTGGGCCCGGCGGCCGTGGAAGTCACCGCGACGGCGGATCCGACGGATTACTCGATCGCGAAGGACGATACGATCGTGGTGGCCGCTGCCGAAACGCTGGGCCACTACGCGGACTGGCTGGGAATTCCCGCGGCGAAGCTGCGAGCCCTCAATCGGATGCGTCACGGCCGGCCGGTCGTGATGGGGCACCGCGTGAGGCTCGACTTCGACAAGGTGCCGCGCGAGCAGTTCGAGGCCCGGCGCCGCGAATACCACCGCGACCTCGAGGCCAGCTACTTCGCGGCCCACCGCATCTCCGGCACCGAGATGTACGTCGCTCGCCGCGGGGACTCGCTGTGGAACCTGACGCTGAAGTACGAGCACCTGCCGATCTGGCTGCTCCAGCAGTACAACCCGGATGTGGACTTCGGTGCGATGCGCCCGGGCACCCAGATCGTCGTTCCGCGTGTGGAAGACGTAAGCGCGGGGGGATGAGCGCATGCGCATCGCTCCCAGCGCGGCCGGACCCTATAATCTCCCCTCGGCGAGATCCAA
Organism: Steroidobacteraceae bacterium; assembly: GCA_035524075.1. Lineage (GTDB taxonomy): Bacteria > Pseudomonadota > Gammaproteobacteria > Steroidobacterales > Steroidobacteraceae > JASHUC01. The sequence continues at coordinate 82,100 of DATKPP010000071.1, forward strand.
CGGCAACGCGGACAGGATGACCGAAACGGCTCCAACGGCTGCTCCCGCAAGGTCGCGGGCGCACATCGTGGCGAGGATGGGACTGATCGCCCTGGCGCTCGCGGCGGCATCCACCGGCTTCGCGCACGATCCGGCGCAGGAGCCCGAGCGTGTGTCGATCCGGAGCTCCCCGCCGCTCGGGGCCACCCTGCAGCTGCCCCTCGCCGATCACATCGTCGTGCGCAAGGGCGCGCGGCGTATGTACCTCATGCACGGTGATGACGTGCTGCGGACGTACAAGATCGCCCTGGGGCTGCATCCGGTGGGACAGAAGGAGCGGTCGGGCGACTTTCGCACGCCCGAGGGCCGCTACTTCCTCACCCGCCGCAACCCCCACAGCGAGTATTTCCTGTCCATCCAGGTGTCCTACCCCAACGACGCCGATCTGCAGCGCGCGCGGCACCATCACTGGGATGCGGGCGGCTCGATCATGATCCACGGGTTGCCCAACTACCTGCACCGACCCCCCGGCTACTACGAGAAATTCGACTGGACCGACGGGTGCATCGCCGTCTCGGACTCGGACATGGTCGAGATCTGGCTCATGACAGAGGAACGCACGCCCATCGACATCCTGCCCTGAGGGCGCGTCCGTGCCGCCCGGGTTCCGGTTGCGCGGTGGCGACCTTTACAATCCCAGCACTTCAGTGGCCAGCAGCAGCATCATCATCCCCGAGCTCGTGGATGCACGAGTCGGTCCGCGCGGCAGCCTCGAGAACCTCTCGCAGGCGGAGATCGGCAAGCTCCTCGATTCGAGTCAGGGCGGGCTGTACTCGCTGTTCCGCAAGTGCGCGCTCGCGGTGCTCAACACGGGGGCCGACACCGACAACGCCAAGGAGATCTTCGAGCGCCACCGCGATTTCCAGATCGAGATCCTGAGGCAGGCCTGGGGAGTCAAGCTCGAGGTCCGCAACGCGCCGGCCACCGCCTTCGTCGACGGCGAGATGATCCGCGGCATCAAGGAGCACCTGTTCGCCGTGCTTCGCGACGTGATCTACATCGCGAACGAGATCACCGGCGGGGGGAACTTCGACCTGACCGACTCGGCCGCGATCACCAACGCGGTGTTCCACATCCTGCGCAACGCGCGCGTGCTCGACTTCAAGGCGCATCCGAATCTCATCGTCTGCTGGGGAGGCCACTCCATCGGGGAGGCGGAGTACCAGTACTCGAAGAAGGTGGGCTACGAGCTGGGCCTGCGCGGACTTGACGTGTGCACGGGGTGCGGCCCGGGCGCCATGAAGGGCCCGATGAAGGGCGCGACCATCGGTCATGCGAAGCAGCGCATCGCGCACGTTCGCTACATCGGAATCACCGAGCCCGGCATCATCGCGGCCGAGCCGCCGAACCCCATCGTCAACCAGCTCGTGATCATGCCGGACATCGAGAAGCGTCTGGAGGCATTCGTGCGGATCGCGCACGGCATCGTGCTGTTCCCGGGGGGCGCGGGCACTGCGGAGGAGATCCTCTATCTTGCGGGGCTGCTGCTCGATCCCGCCAACCGCGACCAGCCGCTGCCGGTGGTGCTGACGGGTCCCCGTGCGAGCGCCAGCTATTTCGAGCACATGAGCCACTTCATCGGCAGCACGCTCGGCGCCGAGGCGCTGGAGCGCTTCACCGTGATCCTCGACGACCCTCCGGCCGTCGCCCGCCACATGGTGCGGCAGATGGAGGCCGTGCGCGAGTTTCGCAGGGCGCGTAACGACTCGTACAATTTCAACTGGCTGCTCTCGGTGAACAGCGAGCTGCAGCGTCACTTCGAGGTGACGCACGCCTCGATGCGCGCACTCGAGCTCAAGCGCTCCCAGCCCGTGCATCTCCTCGCCGCCAATCTACGCCGCGCCTTCTCCGGTGTGGTCACCGGGAACGTCAAGGAGGCCGGGATCCACGCCATCGAGCGCGATGGGCCCTTCGAGCTCAAGGGCGACGCGGAGATCATGCGCCTGCTCGATGCGCTGCTCACCGCGTTTGTGGAGCAGCGGCGCATGAAGCTTCCCGGCACGGCCTATCGGCCGTGCTATCGCCTGGTCGCATAGCGGCGTGACATAAGAACGGCGCCGCTCGAGCGCGGCCAGAATCCTCACGAGAGCTGCGTCGCGTGCCCGTGCGGGACCGAGTTGCTTGTGAACCAGTTCCTGTCGGGCAGCGCATGCAAATCCGTACTCTGCCTGCAATCTTTCAGGAGTCATCATGAGCTCATCCGACAGGACGCGGGGTAGTCCGACCACGGCGCGGCCCGACACGGCCGCACCAGCACCGGCGAACCCGCAGGACCCTCATGGAAAGTGGCTCGATCGGATGCAGCGTGCGCGGGCGCGCCACGCCGCCATCACCAAGAATCTGCACACCTGGGCAAACTACAAGAGCTGGGCCGAGCAGGTGAAGGATTCCTGGGAAGACGACCCGAAGAAGTAGCCACGCAAGAGAACCGGCACGCGAGGGTGCTCAGGCGCCACTCGGAGCCATGGAGCCGGGGCTGAGCGGCGCGGTGGGCGCTGGCTCGGTCGCTCGAACCGGTGCCCCGGCAGGCTGCTCCAGCCACGCAATGAGCGATTCCCACTGCTGCACATCCTCCCGCACGACGTAACTCTTCATCTCATGGACGCCGAGCCCGAGCTCGGCCGAGCGAACATAATTCTGCGAATCGCGAATGGTCGCGACGATCGGCACGCCGAGGGTCTCCAGGAACCGGATGAGCGACTGGAAAGTCAGAGTGTTACGCCGCACGCGGTTGGCGACGACGCCCAGACGGTTGTCTTCGCGCTTGATCTTCGCCACGAGGAGCAGGTCGCGAATGCAGCGCGAGCAGGCGTGAATGTCGATATCCGACGGCAACACCGGCACCAGGATCTTGTCCGCGCTGCGCGTGAGCTCGGGCATCTCCCGCGCATCGACCGCGGCCGGTGTGTCCACGATGACATGGGTGGCCCCGTCGGGAACGCGCAGCTGGAAGCTGCGGGTCGTGCGGCCGTCGTGCTCGAAGGCGGCCACTGCGTAGACCCAGGGCTGAGTGGGCTGGCGCTTCTTGACCCAGCGGATCGAGGAACCCTGCGGGTCGTAATCCATCAGGACCGGCATTTGCTGCCGCGATGCAAAGTAGCTTGCCAGGTTGACCGCAATGGTCGTCTTGCCGGACCCCCCCTTGGGATTGAGTACGACTATGCGCTGCATCGCGAAGTCCGCAGAAGTACCGAGTCGTGGGCCGATTGAGAAACCGAGCACATCCGGCAGCGGATGCGCCCCGTAGAGTGACTCCCGTGGAACGCCTGTTGCTGCTCTGGGACGAGATGGATGACCTTGCCGGCACGTGCCGGCATGTCGCTCTTTCCACCGTTGACGAGGTCGCAAGTCTTGCGGCACCGATCGCCGCCGCGGCCTCTGCGTTGACGGCAGGGTTGCTCACCCTGCATTGGCAGGCCCATCTCGCACTGGCGGTCCGTCAGTCCATACCCTGGCTGGGGTAGCTCTCCCGATGTCATGATGCTCGCGCGGGCGGCCCACGGGAAGCCTGCGCCCGGGCGCGCACCCGAGGGCCCGCGCGCCTTGAAAAATGGGCCGCGCTTCCCCACATGGCTCGCTCGCGACATTCGTCGAGGAGCGAGCATGCCAGATTCGACCAAGCAGACGCTCGGCTTTCAGGCCGAAGTGCGCCAGCTCCTGAGGCTCATGATCCACTCCCTGTACAGCCACAGGGAGATCTTCCTGCGGGAGCTGATCTCCAACGCCTCCGACGCCAACGATCGGCTGCGCTTTCAGGCCATTGCCGAGCCGCAGCTCCTCGCGGCGGACTCGGACCTCAAGATCTGGGTCGACTGCGACCCCGCAGCACGCACGGTCAGCATCCGTGACAATGGGATCGGGATGACCCGCGAGGAGGCGATCGCTCACCTCGGGACGATCGCCAGGTCGGGCACCGCGGAGTTCTTCAAGTCGCTCTCGGGCGACCAGCAGAAGGACTCGCAGCTCATCGGACAGTTCGGTGTCGGCTTCTACTCTGCGTTCATCGTCGCCGACCGGGTGGAGGTGCTCACTCGCAAGGCAGGCGCTCCCGCCGACCAGGCGGTTCGCTGGGAGTCGAGCGCGGAAGGGGAGTTCACCGTCGAGGGCATCACCCGGGAGGAGCGCGGCACGAGCGTGGTCTTGCATTTGAAGGCGGACGCCGGCGAGTACGCCGACCCCCAGCGCCTGAGGGCACTCATCCAGCGCTATTCCGACCACCTGAGCTTTCCGGTCCTCATGCACAAGACCGGCGGCGGGAGCGGTGCCTCCCAGGGCGAGGCGCCCTCCGACTACGAGCCCGTCAACCAGGCGAAGGCTCTCTGGACACGGCCGCGGAGCGAGATCACGGACGAGGAGTACCAGGAGCTCTACCGGCACATCGCCCACGACTTCTCCGAGCCGCTCGCGTGGAGCCACAACCGGGTGGAAGGCAAGCGCGAGTACACGAGTCTCCTGTATGTCCCGGCTCGTGCTGCCTTCGATCTGTGGCAGCGCGATGTCGCGCGCGGCCTGAAGCTCTACGTCAAGCGCGTTTTCATCATGGACGATGCCGAGCAGTTCCTGCCGCTCTACCTGCGCTTCGTGAAGGGCGTGATCGACTCGAGCGACCTGCCGCTCAACGTCTCGCGCGAGCTGCTGCAACAGGACAGCGAGGTCGAGGCCATCAAGAGCGGCCTCACGCGGCGCGTGCTGGAGATGCTGGCGCGCCTTGCGAGCGAGAAGCCCGATGATTACGCCACGTTCTGGCGCGAGTTCGGCGCGGTGCTGAAGGAGGGTCTGGCGGAGGATGCGGCGAATCGCGACAAGATACTGCCCTTGCTGCGCTTCGCGAGCACAGCGGAGGCCGAGAACCAGGCCAGAGTGAGCCTCGCGCAATACGTGGAGCGGATGAAGCCCGGTCAGGACCGCATCTACTACCTGATCGCCGACAGCCTCGAGGCGGCGCGCGGCAGCCCGTACATCGAGCGCCTGAAAGAGCGGGGCGTCGAGGTGCTGCTGCTCGCGGACCGCATCGACGAGTGGGTCATGCGGCAGGTCGAGGCCTTCGAAGGCAAGCGATTCAAGGACGTCGCCCGGGGCAGTCTCGAGCTCGGCGCGCTCGAGACCGAGTCCGAGCGCAAGCTCGCCGATGAGGACCTCAAGGAGAGCAAGGCGCTGCTCAGGCGGATGAAGGAGGCACTGGGTGAGCGCGTGATCGAGGTGAAGGTCACCTCCCGGCTCAAGGACTCCCCGGCGTGTCTGGTGCTCGGAGAGCACGACCTCGGCGCGAGCATGCGGCGGATCCTGCAGGCGTCCGGGCAGGCCGCACCGGCCGCAAAGCCGGTGCTCGAGCTCAATGTGGGGCATCCGATCGTCAAGTATCTCGGAGGCCTGTCGGATGCGACGGAGTTCGGCGAGCTTGCGCTCACCCTCTTCGATCAGGCGGCGCTCGCCGAAGGCGGGCAGCTCGGCAACCCCTCCGAGTACGTTCAGCGGCTGAACCGCCTGTTGATCAAGCTCGCAGGCATCCCCGGCGCCGGCGCCTCGGCAGCCTGAGGCCTCTCGAACGCACATCATGCCGCGCTCGCCGTACCCCGAGTCCGTGCGCATCGAGGGGCCGGCGGGCGCGCTCGAGACGATCCTCGAGGAGCCCGAGCCTGGCGCTGCGCTCTCATTCGCAGTGATCTGCCACCCTCATCCGCTGCACGGCGGAACGCTCGCCAACAAGGTGGTGACCACGCTGGCGCGCGCGCTGCAGGAGCGCGGTGTGCCGACGCTCCGCTTCAACTTCCGTGGAGTGGGCGCGAGCGAGGGAAGCTTCGCGGGCGGTGTCGGGGAGATCGACGATGCGCTCAGCGTGATCGCGTGGGGGAAGGAGCGCTGGCCAGGCGCGACCCCGTGCATCCTCGGCTTCTCCTTCGGTGCGATGATCGCGCTCGCGGCAGCCACCCGGGTGCAGGCCCGGCTGCTCGTCACGGTGGCGCCCCCGATCGCCCGTGCCCCATCGGCACCGCCGATCGAGCGCGCGCCGGGCATCGAGCAGATCGCGCGGGCGAGCCTCGCACCCGGCTGCCCATGGCTGGTCGTCCAGGGTGATGGTGACGAGATCGTCGATTCCGCGGCGGTACTCGCCTGGGCCGCGAAGCAAGAGCCGGCGCCGACGATTCGCGTGCTGCCCGGGGCAGGTCATTTCTTCCACGGTCGGCTGAGCGAGCTGCGCGAGCTCGTCGTGCAGTTCATCGAGAAGGCGGGGGTCGCAGCTTGGAGCTAGACGGGGTCCGCGCTCGGCGCGGACCCCGCGAAGCTGGGCGATCCCACCGGGCGGGTATCGCTCAAGGGACGAGGCAAGCCCCCGGACGGGGAGTGCCTATCGAAGCAGTGTGGAACCGGAAGATGGTTGCGCTCGCTCCCGAGCGCTGCCGGTTCCTCATTGATTGACCATTCCCTTCAGGCTCTTCAGCGGCATCACGCGGACCTTCTTGCTGGCCGGCTTGGCCTTGAACATCATCTTCTCCCCGGTGAACGGGTTGATGCCCTCGCGTGCCTTCGTGGCGGGCTTCTTCACGACCTTCATCTTCAGCAGGCCCGGCATCGTGAACAGACCGTTGCTGCGCAGGCTCTTCTTGATCACACCACCCAGAGAATCGAAGACTCCTCCGATCTGCTTGCGGGAGAGTCCAGTGTCCTTGGAAATGTGAGTCAGGATTTCCGACTTGGTCGGTGCGCCACCCTTTTTCGCCATGGTTCGCTACTCCTCGAATGTTTTGATCGCTAGTAAATCGAGCGCGGAACGCACCGCGCGAAACGAATCGCCGCGGAAAATAGCACATGGGCGTGCATTAGCAAGCGATTTCTCGCGCGCCGGGGTGCCTGAAATGCCTAAATTTCCAGGCTTTGAGCGAGAGCGGTCACGGTGCGGCGCGGGACCGCGCTCGTTCACACGCGGCTTGCGCTGCCTGCGCCACAGCGCTGTTTCTAGAATGTTTTCGCTCAGCGCCACGCATCCGCGAGCAGGATGAGCAGCGCCTGAATGGCGATGCCGGCCCACAGCGGCGACAGATCGAGGCCGCCGATCGGTTTGATCAGTCGGCGAATGGGACGCAGGACGGGCTCGCAGAGGCTCGTGAGCAGAGACTGAACCGGCGAGTAGCCGCCCGGGGCGATGAGAGAGAGCAGCGCGTAGAGGAAGATCGCGTAGAAGTAGGTCCAGAGCGATACGCGAATGATCTCCACTGCCGCCGCGCGCAGCCACACGTCCACCCTGGGCAGCTCGTAACCGTGCAGCTCCGAGAGGATGGCCACGTCGGCGAGCGCGACGATCGCCACCGTCACCACGGAGGCGGTGTCGAGCTTGGCTATGGGTGGCAGGATGCGCCTGAGCGGCATGACGAGCGGATTGGTCAGACGCACGACGGCCTGGCTGATCGGATTGCGAAAGTCGGCCCGGCTCCACTGCAGAAACAGTCGCAGCAGGGCGACGAACAGCGCCAGGCTGAGCAGCGTGTCGACGATGAAGATGATCGCGCTCACGTGCCCGCTCCGAACTGACGAGACATCTCGCGACTGCGCTGCGCCGCCGCATCGAGCGCACGCCGAACGAGGCTTCCGAATGCTTGCTGTTCCCCGAGCACGCGCAGCGCGGCCTCGGTGGTGCCACCCCTGGAGGTCACCTCGACTCGCAGGCGGGCCAGATCGCCGTCGCTTGCATGCGCCAGCGCTCCTGCGCCGTGGAGAGTCTCGACCGCGAGCACACGAGCCGCATGCGGCTCGAGCCCGAGGTCCACGGCAGCTTGCATCATGAGCTCGGCGAGCAGGAAAAAATAAGCAGGGCCGCTCCCCGAGAGTGCCGTGACCACATCGAGGTGGTCCTCGGACGTGAGCCACACGATCGCGCCCAGCGCGCCCATGATCTCCTGCGCAAGCGCCCGCGCGTGGGTCGAGCGGGGCTCGGCGGGTGCGTACAGCGCCGTGGCTCCGGCGCCGACGAGCGCCGGACGATTCGGCATGGCGCGCACAAGCGGCACGCCCTTCCCGCACCACTGCTCGAGCGATGCGATCCGGATGCCGGCCATGATGGAGAGCACGAGCGCCCGCCCCGCCTGCAGCTGCGGCGCAATCCCGGCGAGCACCGCCGCCGCCAGTTGCGGCTTGACGGCGACGACCACTGCGTCGGCGCCCTGCAGGCAGCCGGCGTTGTCCCCGGCGACGACGCAGCCGAAATCGCGCTGCAGTGCCTGACGGGCGGCCTCGTGCGGCTCCCCCACGCGAATGGCGCCCGGGGGAGTTCCGCGGCGGATCAAGCCTCCGACGAGCGCGCGGCCCATATTGCCGCCGCCGATGATCGCAATGGTCCTCGAGCTCACGGGGGAATTGTATCCGGTCCCTCTCGAGGGTGTCGTCGCGGGCGCGGTCCGAACAGCGCCGTGCCGATCCGCACGTGGGTTGCCCCCTCCAGCACGGCCGCTTCGAGATCGGCACTCATGCCCATGGAGAGCGTATCGAGGCCCGCACCCTGGGCGTTGAGATCTTCAAACATGTGCCGCAGCTCGGCGAACCAGCGCCGTTGCTCCTCGAGCGTGTGCGCCTGGGGCGGCAGGCACATGAGGCCGCGCAGCCTCAAGCGCGGAAGCTCCGCCACCGCGCCGGCCAGGGCGCGCACCTCGGCGGGGGCGGCGCCGCTCTTGGCCGGCTCCGCGGCAAGATTCACCTGGATGCAAACGTTGAGCACCGGCGCGTGGTAGGGGCGCTGCGAGGCCAGGCGGCGCGCGTGCTCCACGCTGTCGAGGCTATCCACCCAGGCGAAGTGCTCGGCCACGGTTCGGGTCTTGTTCGCCTGCACCCGGCCGATGAAATGCCAGATGAGGCCTGCCGCCTGGGGCGCCGTCAGCTTCCCGAGGGCCTCCTGCACGTAGCTCTCGCCGAAATGCTCGATGCCCGCGGCGGCGGCGGCCTCGATCGCTGTCAAGGGCTGGGATTTGCTCGCCGCGACGATTGTGATCGAGTCGGCATTCCGGCCGCACCGTGCGGCGGCCAGAGCGATGCGCGCGCGCACGGCACGCAGGCTCTCAGCCAAATTCTGCGGACCCAGTACCATACGGCCGGGTAAGCCCCTCCGCTATACTCGCCGCTCCGCGACCGCAGGGCGCCGGGATCCAGGCACGACCATCAATGGCTGTCGACATCGCGCAACTCCTCGCTTTCGCCGTCAAGAACAACGCCTCGGACCTGCACCTCTCGGCGGGCGTCCCGCCGATGATCCGCGTGGACGGTGACATGAAGCGGCTGAACATGCCGCCGCTGTCGCACAAGGAAGTGCACAGCATGGTCTACGACATCATGAACGACAAGCAACGCAAGGCCTACGAGGAGTTCTACGAGACCGACTTCTCGTTCGAGATTCCCAAGCTCGCTCGCTTCCGCGTGAATGCCTTCAACCAGAACCGCGGCGCGGGCGCCGTGTTCCGCAACATTCCCTCGAACATCCTCAGCCTGGACGACCTGCAGGCGCCGAAGATCTTTCGCGATCTGTGCATGCTGCCGCGCGGCCTGGTGCTGGTGACCGGACCGACCGGGTCGGGCAAATCGACGACCCTCGCGGGGATGATCAACCACTGCAACGACAACCGTCCCGATCACATCATCACGATCGAGGATCCCATCGAGTTCGTGCACGAGTCGAAGCGCTGCCTGATCAATCAGCGCGAGGTGCATCGCGACACGCTCGGCTTCTCCGAGGCGCTGCGCTCGGCGCTGCGCGAGGACCCGGACGTGGTGCTCGTCGGCGAGATGCGCGATCTGGAGACCATCCGTCTGGCATTGACGGCCGCCGAGACCGGCCACCTGGTGTTCGCGACCCTGCACACGAGCTCCGCGGCCAAGACCATCGACCGCATCGTCGATGTGTTCCCCGCGGCCGAGAAGGAGATGGTGCGCTCGATGCTCTCGGAGAGCCTGCGGGCGGTGATCTCGCAAACCCTGCTCAAGCGCGTCGGCGGCGGCCGCGCCGCCGCGCACGAGATCATGATCGGCACCCCGGCCATCCGCAACCTCATCCGGGAAGGCAAGATCGCGCAGATGTATTCGTCGATCCAGACGGGCGGGGCGAGCGGCATGCAGACTCTCGACCAGTGCCTCGCCGATCTGGTGACCAAGGGCCTCGTGAGCCGTGAAGAGGCGCGATTCAAAGCACAGAGCAAGGACGCGGTATAAGGGGGGCACATGGACCGCGATCAAGCTACCAAGCTGATGCAGGATTTGCTGCGACGCGTCACCGAGAAGAAGGCCTCGGACCTGTTCGTCACTGCAGGGTTTCCACCGGCCATCAAGCTTGACGGTGAGGTGCGCCCGCAGAGCGAGCGTGCCCTGACCGCCGAGCAGTCGGCGGCGCTGGTGCGCGCCATCATGAACGACCGGCAGTCGAAGGAGTTCGACGCCAACAAGGAATGCAATTTCGCGATCGCGCCCCCCGGCATCGGGCGCTTCCGGGTGAGCGCCTTCGTGCAGCAGGGCTGCGTGGGATGCGTCATCCGGCTGATCAATGCGAAGATCCCGACGATCGAGGAGCTCGACCTGCCGCCGATCCTCAAGGAGATCGTGCTGGCCAAGCGCGGTCTGGTGATCGTCGTCGGTGGCACCGGCTCGGGCAAGTCCACGACCCTTGCCGCGATGGTGGGGCACCGCAACGAAAGAACGCGCGGCCACATCGTCACCATCGAGGACCCGGTCGAGTACGTGCATCAGCACAAGGGCTGCGTGATCACCCACCGCGAGGTGGGGGTGGACACCGAGTCGTGGCAGGCTGCGCTGAAGAATACCCTGCGCCAGGCGCCCGATGTGATCCTGATCGGCGAGATCCGCGACCGCGAGACGATGGAGTTCGGCATCCAGTTCGCCGAGACCGGACACCTGGTGCTCGCGACGCTGCACGCGAACAGCGCCAATCAGGCGCTCGACCGCATCATCAACTTCTTCCCCGACGAGCGCCGCGAGCAGCTGCTCATGGATCTGTCGCTCAATCTGCGCGCATTCGTCTCGCAACGGCTCGTTCCCCGGGAGTCGGGCTCGGGCCGCATCGCGGCGATGGAGATCATGCTCAACTCCCCGCTGGTGCAGGACCTCGTGTTCAAGGGCGACGTGGCGAAGATCAAGGAGGTCATGTCGAGATCGAACCGCCTGGGCATGAAGACCTTCGACCAGGCGCTCTTCGAGCTCTACGAGACCGGCTTCATCTCTTACGAGGACGCCCTGCGCAACGCCGACTCGAAGAACGAGCTGCGCCTGCGGATCAAGCTCGAGAGCAAGCGCGAGATGAAGCAGGTGGACGATGGCGGCGCCCTGCGCATCGTCGAAGAGGAGCAGCCAGGCCACAGCCTCTAGCACGCCCGGGGTAGCGGACGCTCGCCGACATCATGGCTTCCCAGATCGAAACGGCCGATACCGGCACGAGCTCGACCAGCACCACGGGCCTCAACGCAGCACTCGAGACCAGCGCCGGTCAGCTCAACCTCAACACCAAGCCGCTCTTCAAGCTGATGGTGGAGAAGCAGGCCTCGGACCTGTTCTTCACCCCGAATGCGCCCGTGAAGATCAAGATCGAGGGCCAGATCTACCCCGTCAACAAGAACGTGCTGACGCCGGAGATGGTCCGGCAGACCGCCTTTGCGCTGATGAAGCCGGATCAGCGCGAGCGCTTCCTGCGCGAGCTCGAGATGGATTTCGCCATCTCCGAGCCCGGTCTCGGACGCTTCCGCGTGAACGTGTTCCTGCAGCGCGGCTACCCTGCGATCGTCCTGCGCTACATCTCGGCCAACATGCCGCGCCTGGAGAGCCTCGGCGTACCCGATGTGCTTCGCGACCTGGTCATGCTCAGGCGCGGTCTCATCCTCATGGTCGGAGCAACGGGCTCCGGCAAGTCAACCTCCATCGCGGCGATGATCAATCACCGCAACGAGAACTCCTCCGATCACATCATCACGATCGAGGATCCGATCGAGTTCCTGCACACCAACAAGCGCTCGATCGTGAATCAGCGCGAGGTGGGGCTCGACACCCGAAGCTTCACCCAGGCGCTGCGCGGCATCATGCGCGCAGCTCCCGATGTGATCCTCATCGGCGAGGTGCGCGACCGCGAGAGCATGCAGGCCGCCATTCACCTCGCCGGTACGGGGCACCTGGTGCTCGCGACGCTGCATGCCAACAACAGCGCGGAGACGCTGGACCGCATCATCAACCTCTTTCCGCGCGAGCAGCATCACCAGATCTATCTCGACCTGTCGCAGTACCTGCGCGCGATCCTCGCGCAGCGCCTGGTCGTGGGAAAGGACGGCAAGCGTTGCGCCGCCGTCGAGGTGATGCTCAACACCCCGCACATCTGCGAGCTGATCACCAAGGGGGACGTGATGGCGGTGAAGGAGGCGATCGCGGCCAGCAGCGAGCGCGGCATTCAGAGCTTCGACAGCGCGCTGCACACGCTCTACAAGGATGGCCGCATAGAGCTCGAGGAGGCGCTCGCCAACGCCGACTCCCGCGCCAATCTCGAGGCCAAGATCAACTTCGGGTGAGGGGCCGGCCCGCGCATACCTCGGCGAGCACCGCCATGCGCACGGCCACCCCGTTGCGCACCTGATCGCGAATGACCGATTGCGGTCCGTCCGCGACATCCGAGGCAATCTCGATCCCCCGGTTCATCGGTTGCGGGTGCATCACGATCGCATCGGGCTTCGCCAGGGCGAGCCGCTCCGGCGTGAGGCCGTAGCGCGCGAAATAGCGGTCCGCGTCCGGCAGTGAGGCCTGAGTCATCCGCTCCTTCTGGATGCGCAGCATCATGATCACATCCGCATCCTTGAGCCCCTTGGCGAGCGAGCCGTGGCGCACGCAGCCGATGAACTCGGAAGGCTCGGGCATGTACGCAGGAGGTGCGACGATGCGAATCTCCCCCGCCCCCAGCGCCCGAAAGGCGTGATAGGAGGAGCGTGCGACGCGCGAGTGGCGCACGTCCCCGACGATCGCGACGGCCAGCTCACCGAAGCGGGGCTTGCGCTGGCGCACCGTGAGCGCATCGAGCAACCCCTGGGTCGGATGGGCTACGTGCGCCTCGCCCGCCGAGAGCACGCTCACATGCGGGCGCACGCTCTCGGCGACGAGGCCTGGCACGCCGGCCTCGGCGTCGCGGATGACGAATACATCCACGTAGAGCGACTCCAGGGTGTAGACCGTATCGAGCATGCTCTCCCCCTTCACCCGCGAGGAGAGCTGGACCTCGAGATTGACGACCTGGGCGCCCAGGCGCTTGGCGGCGAGCTCGAAGGACACGCGCGTGCGCGTCGAGGGCTCGGTGAACAGATTCGCAACGGTCACCCCCGCGAGCTCGGAGCTCTCGGGCGGCCGCTCCCCGAGCGGGCGCACGAAGCTCTGCGCCCGATCGAGCAGTTGCTCGATGCACTCGCGCGAGAGGGTCTCCAGGGTGAGCAGGTGCCGCAGTGTTCCGTTCGGCCGCAGCTGGATCTCGGCGTTCAAATCGTGCACCCCCGGGTGTGGTCTGCGCCGCTGGAGCGCTGCGCTCAAGCCTCGGGATCCTCGGTACGCTCGCCGGCGAGCCAGCGCTCGAGGATGACGGCGGCCGCGACGCTGTCGAGCTGATCGCGGCGCACGCGCCGCCGGCGCGTGCCCTGCTGGCGATGATGCTTGAGCGCGGCACTCGCCTCGAGCGAGGACCAGCGCTCATCCACATGCTCGACCGCAAGGCCGAAGCGCTCGCGCAGGGCCGCAGCGAATGCGCGCGCGGCGCCGGTCAGGGCGCCCGCGCTGCCGTCCGCATTATAGGGGATGCCTACGATCAGCAAGCGCGGTTGCGCAGTGCGGATCTCGCGCTCGATGGCGCTCCAGTCGGGATGGCCCGCGCGCACCGGGACCGGCGGGCGCGGGGCGGCGGTGGCGGTGACCGTATCCCCGATCGCGATGCCGATGCGCCGGGTGCCGAAGTCGAATGCGACCACCGGATGAGCCGGCTCATGCATTGCCTGCGAAGAGGCTCAACTGCTTGATCTTTTCCGTGTCGATTCCGATCAGGTCCCAGCAGCCCTGCCAGCGCTGATCGAAGGGTAGCCCGAACACCACGCGCTCGTCGGCGGGCATGAGCAGCCAGGCGTTCTCGTGGATCTCGCGCTCGAGCTGGCCAGGCTCCCAGTGGGCGTACCCGAGCGCGACGAAGGCATCCAGGGGCCCATCCCCGCGCGCCATCGCGACCAGCACATCGCGCGAGGTGGTGACCTGGATGAGCTCGGATACCTGTACGGTCGAGTCCCATTGCCCACCGGGGCGATGCAGGACGAAGCCGCGATCGGTGTGCACGGGCCCCCCACGCAGCACGGGCTGGTCGCCGATCTGCTCGTCGCGCGGCTCGAGCTTCATCTGCGAGAGCACTTCGGAGAGGCGCATGGGCAGGGGCTTGTTGAGCACGATTCCGAGCGCACCCTTGTCGCCGGTGTGCTCGCACACCAGCGTCACGGTGTGCGAGAAATTGGGATCCGAGAGCGAGGGCATCGCAATCAGCAGATGGTTGGTGAGAGTCGTGCTCATGCCAGGGCCAGTATGGCCTCTCATCCAGGCTCTCTCAAGGAAGGGTCGAGACGGCCCCGGCGGTGACTCGGCCGCCCACGAACTGCCATTCATATGCGAAGCGCAAGGTGCGGTACTTGGCGGCAAGCTCGGCCGGAAACGGATTGAACGGGCTTGCGAGCTTCAAGATCTGCAGCGCCGCGTGGTCGAGCGCGGCATCCCCGCTCGAGCGGCGGATGCGAACGCTCTGCAGCCGCCCGTCGGTGCCGATGGCGACCTCGAGCACGGGATTGCCCTGCGCTCCGGCGCGCCGCGCCGCCACCGGATAGTTGAGCGTGCCGATGCGCTCGACGCGGCGGCGCCAGCCATCGAGGTACGGAGCGAGAGTCGCCTCGCGCGAGTCGGGCGTGACCCACAGGTCATCACGGTGCGGACCGCGCAGCTGCACCGGTCCGGGGTCGTCGTCCGGGCCGGGCTCTGCAGCGCGGGAGTCGGCGGCCGGCGCGGCGGCCTGGGCACCGAGGGTGCCCAGCTCCACGTCGCTGAAATAGCGGATGTCGGGCCGCGGGGCGCTGGTCGCGACGACTCGATCGTCGTCGGAGCCGCGCACATCGGCCAGGTCGGCCGCCTCGGGCGCGGCGCCCCCATCGAGGCCGTCCTGCGCGCGGGGCTGCCCGGAGGAGCGATTGCGGGGCGGCACGGGATGATCGGTATTGCCCGAGCCCAGCTGCGTGCGCTGCGCCAGGTAGGTCGCCGAGTCGTTGCGCGCGGCGGTCGGCAGCTCGTCCGAGACGAGCAGGACCTCCAGGCCCGGGGCGGACTCCTTCTCTCTCGTGCCTGCGCTGAAGGTGATGCCGAGGATGACGATGCCGTGCAGCACCGCCGCCAGGAACAGCGTCATGAGAAGCCGGTCCCTGACGGGCGCCGATCCCTCGCGCAATGTCAAAGCTCTGGAGGCCACTGCGGCGTGAGTATAAGCGCGCGACCCCGCGGGCGCCCGGCCGGCGAGCCGGGGTGTGACGGACCGCCTAGGAGGCTGCGCCGCGACGCTGCGCCTGCGACAGGCGCTTCTCGATGGCGCCGATCAGCAGCGCCCCGATATCGATCTGGAACTGCTTCTCGAGCTCGCGAATGCCGGTCGGGCTCGTCACGTTGATCTCGGTCACGTACCCGCCGATCACATCGAGACCCACGAACAGCATCCCGCGGGCGGCGAGGTGCGGCCCGATCTGGGCCGCAAGCCAGCGATCGCGCTCGTTGAGCGGCCGCCCGATGCCGCTGGCACCGGCGGCGAGGTTGCCGCGGTGATCGTCGGCGGGGGGAATGCGCGCGAGCGCATAGGCAACGGGCTCCCCGTCCACGAGGAGCACGCGCGAGTCGCCGGTCGAGACGATGTCGGGAATGTAGCGCTGCACGATCGCGAAGTGCTGACCGTATTCGGTGAGGGTCTCGAACACGACGTTGGCGTTCTTGTCGTTGCGCTCGACCACGAAGATCGAGCGGCCGCCCATGCCATGCAGCGGCTTGCAGACGATCTTGCCGTGCTCGCGCAGGAAGGCGTGCATGTCGGCCCGGTCGCGCGTCACCAGCGTCGGCGCGCAGCACTGCGGAAACCAGGCCGTGTAGACCTTCTCGTTCATGTCCCGCAAGCCCTGCGGCCGGTTGACCACCAGCGCGCCCTGCTCCTCGGCACGCTCGAGGATATAGGTGGTATAGATGTACTCGGTGTCGAAGGGCGGGTCCTTGCGCATGAGCAGGCACTCGAGGGCGCCCAGGGGCTCGACCTGCGGCTCGCCGAGCGTGTACCAGGAGGCGGGATCGGCGCGCACGGTGAGCGGGCGCATGCGCCCGAGCGCGCGTCCATCGCGCAGCGACAGATCCGCCTGCTCGAGGTAGCGAAGCTCGAACCCGCGGGCCTGCGCGGCGAGGAGCAAGGCGAGGGTCGAGTCCTTCGCGAACTTGATTTGGGCGATCGGATCCATCACGACGCCCAGCCGCAGGGGAGGTGTCATGGGCGGATGTTATGTCAGTTGCAAGCGAACTGTAGAAAACGTGACGGGTATGGCATAGCAGGGCCTATGCCGATATGTTAAAAAACCAGCGCAACGGCTGCTCGGACGGGCCACCATAACGGTTTGCGGTGGAAGGAGTTCTGTGACTGTGACCGGCGCCAACCCGAAGCTCCAGGGCCTGAAGGTACTGGTCATCGACGACAGCAAGACCATCCGGCGAACGGCCGAGACGCTCCTCGCGAAGGAGGGCTGCGAGGTGTACACGGCGATCGATGGATTCGACGCGCTCGCGAAGATCGCCGATCACCAGCCCGACATCGTGTTCGTGGACATCATGATGCCACGGCTCGACGGTTACCAGACGTGCTCGCTCATCAAGCACAACAAGGTGTTCCGCTCGATCCCGGTGATCATGCTGTCCTCCAAGGATGGCCTGTTCGACCGCGCGCGCGGCCGCATCGTGGGATCGGAGCATTACCTCACCAAGCCGTTCACCAAGGATGAGCTCTTGAGCGCGATCGAGACTCACATCGGGAGATGATGGCCATGGCTCTCATTCTCATCATCGATGACTCGCCCACCGAGGTGCATGTCATGCAGAAGGCGCTCGAGCGTCACGGCTACCGTACGGCAGCCGCCGCCGACGGGGCCGAGGGCATTCGACTCGCGCGCGAGATGAGCCCCGATCTGATCTTCATGGACGTGGTGATGCCCGGAATGAACGGCTATCAGGCCACGCGCACGCTCGCGAGCGATCCGAAAACCCGCACGATCCCGATCATCATGGTGACCTCCAAGGGGCAGGAGACCGACAAGATCTGGGGGCTGCGCCAGGGGGCGGTCGATTACATGATCAAGCCCGTCTCTCCGGACCAGCTCGTGGCGAAGGCTCAAGCCACGCTGACCGCCTGACTGCCAGTCCACTATGGAGGGGGTGACGCTCAAGTCCCTGCGCGATCGACCATTCGAGCTTCTCAAGGAGCTGGAGCGGCGCGGCCTTGCCGTGTCCGCGCAGGTCGGGCAGGAGGGCCCGGGAGGCCGCGAGTGGGTCGGGATCGCACTGCGGATGGCGGGGGAGCTGTTCCTCGCAGCCCGCGAGGAGACTCGTGAGGTGCTCAGCCTGCCCGCCACCCTCACGCGGGTGCCCGGAGCGAAGCCCTGGATCCGAGGTCTGGGCAACGTGCGGGGCCAGCTGCTGCCGATCATCGACCTGCGCCACTTCCTGGGCAGCGGCGCCGCCCCGGTCACGCGCAACACGCGGGTGGTCGTCGTCAATCATCGTGAGATTCCTGCGGGGTTGCTAGTGGATGAGGTTCTGGGATTCCGTCGTTTTGCCGAAGGCGAGTTCACGGGCGACGCCCTGCCGACCGTCACGCGTTGCGAGCGGTACCTGGCCGGCTCCTTTCGTCGCGCCGATGAGCATTGGCCGGTGCTGAGCCTGCGCACGATTCTCGAGAGCTCCGCCTTCGCCGAGGCGGCCGCGTGACGGCCGGTGGTCCCGCGATGGCAGATCCCCGCACCCCCGCTCCCCTGAGCGAGCCCGCGCCGGGGCAGCGCCTGGATCTGCTGGTCGGTGTCGCGGCGGTTTTGGTCGCCGCGGGCGTCACTCTCCAGGTGGTGCGCTCGGGCCTCGCGGATGCGTGGCTGTTCGCGGTGTTTGCAGCCGCTACGCTCGTCGCGCTCGGCTTGCTCTGGATCGGCCTGAAGCGGCTGCGCGGCATGACCGAGCGCCAGCGGCTGGCGGTCGATGCGCAGCGCACCGAAAGCGACCGCAACCAGCAGGCGATCCTGCGCCTGCTCGATGAGCTCTCCAGCCTCGCCGACGGGGACCTCACGGTGCAGGCGACCGTGACGGAGGACATCACCGGCGCGATCGCCGACTCCATCAACTACGCGGTCGAGGCGCTGCGCGGGCTGGTCACCACGATCAACCAGTCCGCCATTCAGCTCGATGGCGCGGCGCGCCAGACCCAGGCGCTCGCCCAGCATCTGGCCAAGTCGAGCGGCGCGCAGTCGAAGCAGATCGCCGCCGCGACGGAGACCGCGGGGGCGGTGGCCACGGCGACGGAGGAGGTCTCGGGTAACGCCGAGCGCGCCTCCGATGTGGCGCGGCATTCGGTCGACATCGCCCACAAGGGCGGAGATGCGGTGCGTCGCACGATCGATGGAATGAACACCATTCGCGAGACCATTCAGGACACCTCCAAGCGGATCAAGCGGCTGGGGGAGAGCTCGCAGGAGATCGGCAACATCGTCGAGCTCATCAACGACATCGCCGAGCAGACCAACATCCTCGCCCTGAACGCCTCTATCCAGGCTTCGATGGCCGGCGAGGCGGGACGCGGCTTCGCCGTGGTGGCGGACGAGGTGCAGCGACTGGCCGAGCGCGCCGCCAATGCGACCAAGCAGATCGAGGTGCTCGTACGCACGATTCAGACCGACACGAACGAGGCGGTCGTATCGATGGAGCGCAGCACCACCGATGTGGTGGGCGGAGCGTTGCTCGCCGAGAATGCGGGCGCGGCCCTCGAGGAGATCGAGCAGGTCTCCAACCAGATCGCAAGCCTGGTTCAAAACATCTCCGCGAGCTCGCGCCAGCAGTCCTCCGCCGTGCAGAACATCGCGCGCAACATGCACGTGCTGAAGGAGATCAGCGCACAGACGGCCGATTCGACCAGCGCCACCTCGACCGCCATCGCCAAGCTCGCCGAGCTGTCGGCGGGGATGCGCAAGGCCGCGGCCGGCTTCCGCCTGCCTGGAAGTCCCGAGTCCACGGCGACCGGAACGTTCAAGCGTCCCGAGGATCCTGCCGGCGCCCCGCCTGCACCGGGTGGTGCCCATCCCGCGGAGCCTCGCGCCGCGGGGCGGCCTGTCCCGGTGCTGGGCGGTCGTTGATCCGCAGCCCCTTCGCAGCATCCGCCCATGCCTGAAGTCGCCTCTCAAACCCTCGAGTTCGTCGGCCGCGAGCTGAACGTCGCCATGGGCGAGGCGCGCGCCGCGCTCGAGGCGTTCGTGGAGCAGCCGCAGAATCTCTCGTTGCTGGAGCGTTGCACGCGCGAGCTGCACCAGGTGCACGGTGTGCTGCGGGTGCTCGAGATCTACGGGGCCGCGTTGCTGGCCGAGGAGATGGAGGAGGTCGCGCGCTATCTGGCGGCCACTCACGGCGAACGCAAGAACCAGGCGGAGATCCTCGATGCGCTGATGCGCGCGATGGTGCAGCTGCCGAGCTACCTCGAGCGCGTGCTCGCCGGTGGACGCGATCTGGCCCTCGTGCTGCTGCCGCTGCTCAACGATCTGCGTGCGGTGCGCGGCAGCGCGTTGCTCTCGGAAGGCACGCTGCTCCTTCTGAATCTCAAGTCCGACCGCGAGGCCCAGCCCGCCGCGGCCGCCCCCGGCGAGCCGGCCTTGAGCGTCGAGCAATGGGCGCGGCGCCTGCGCGCGCGCTTCCAGGTCGGCCTCATCGGCTGGATTCGCGGCGAGCGCCTCGGGCAGAATCTGGAGAGCCTCTCGAGCGTTGCGCAGAAGCTCGAGCAGATCGCCACGCGTCAGCCCGTCTTCCAGCTGTGGTGGGTCGTCGGGGCGGTGCTCGAGGCATTGCAGGACAACGGACTCGAGGGCGGCGTATCGGTCAAACGCTTGCTGGGGCTCGCGGACCGTGAGATCAAGCGCCTGTACGAGCAGGGCGAGGCGCGCTACGCCCAGTCCCCACCGGTCGAGCTGCTCAACAACCTCCTGTACTACGTCGCGCGCGCTTCGGCCTCCGGCCCGCGCGTCACGGCCGTGCGCGCCTCGTTCCGCCTTTCCGAGCTGCTGCCGGTCGATGAGTCCGTCGAGCAGGAGCGCGAGAACCTCTCCGCCCCGAGCGTCAAGCTCATGCAGACGGTCGCGGCGGCAATCCGCGAGGATCTGGGCAAGGTGAAGGACGTGCTCGACATCTTCCTGCGCCGCGGCGCGGGCCAGGTTCAAGAGCTCGCCCCGCAGGCGCAGATGCTGCGCAAGATCGGCGACACGCTCGGTGTGCTCGGGCTCGGAGAGCTCAGGGCAAGCGTCCTGGCCGAGACGGACAGGCTTGAGAAGATCGTCGCGGGCCAGCTCAAGGCGGACGAGCCGACGCTGGTCGAGATCGCAGCGACGCTGATCGGCGTCGAGGACCGGCTCGATGACCGGCTCGTCGGCATGATTCTGCCGCGCGAGGCCGCCGCGTCGCGGGACGATCCGGATGCCGACTTTCGCGAGGTGCAGTCTGCGGTACTGCGCGAGTGCATCCTGAACCTCGCGCGCTTGAAGGAGTCGATCAGCCAGAACGTCCTGGGCACGCTGGATGCATCCGGGCTCGATGGGTGGCACGACCTGCTGCGCGGTTTGAAGGCCGGCCTGCTGCTGCTCGGCAAGACGCGCGCCGTGGAGGTGATCGAGGCTCTGCACACGAGGCTGAAGCCGGTGATGCAGCCCGGTGGAGGGGCGCTCGCCACGAACGGCCTGGATCGCCTGGCCGATGCGATCGTGAGCATCGAGTACTACATGGAGACGCTGCAGGCCGGGCGCAGCGATCCGTGGTACATGCTCGACAACGCGCAAGCCTGCCTGCAGGCCCTCGATGCCCAGCCGGCCCCGGCGGTGCCGACCATCGCGCCGCTCGAGCCGAGCGCATTTGCTCAGACCGTGAAGCTCTCGCCCGACGGGCCGCCGCCGGTGATGGCGAGCCCCGGGGCGCCTGCCGTGGCGAGCGTTGCACCGACCGTGGCGCCGCCGACGCTTCCACCCCGCCAGATGCCGCCCCCGCTCGCCGAGCATGTCGACCCGGATCTGCTCAAGCTTTTCATCGAGGAGGCGCGCGAGGAGCTCGACAGGATTGCCCGGCAGTTCCCGATCTGGGAGCAGAACCCACTCGAGCAAGGAGCGCTCGCGACGGTTCGCCGCTCGTTCCACACGCTGAAGGGCAGCGGCCGGATGGTGGGTGCTCGCGACCTGAGCGAGTTCGCGTGGGCCGTGGAGAACCTGCTCAATCGACTTCTCGACGGCACGCTCGGACGCACGCCGCAGATCACCGGGGTTCTGCAGGACGCCGTGAACGCGCTTCCCGAGCTGATCGAGCAGCTCGAGACAGGCGCCGCGCCGCGCTCGGATGTGGCCGCGCTCATCAAGCGGGCACACTCGCTCGCCGCCACGCGCGACTCCGGGACCGCGCCCGGACCTGCCGAGCCGGAGGAGCAACCGCGGGCCGCGACGCCTGCTGCGCCCGCGTCGGCGCCCGCCCAGGCAACCGTATTGGCACCTGCATCAGCCCCCGCGCAGGCCTCCGTCGCAGCATCGCAACTTGCATCGCCGGCTCTCCCGGCTGCTGCGGCACCGGTGGCAGCACGGGCACCGACGCCGCTCGCCTCCGATGATGCACTGCGCGAGATCTACGCCCGCGAGACTGCCTCGCACGTGGGGGTGATCCGCGCCTATCTCGAGCGCGAGTCCGCAAGACCTGGACCCCACGAGCTTCCGGAGGAGGTCTATCGTGCATGCCACACGCTCGCCGGAAGCTCGAAGATGGCCGAGGCACGCCACGGCGTGCGGCTCGCGCAGCCGCTCGATCACTGGCTGCGCAAGGCGTTCGACAGCGGACTCGGCCTCGCCAACTCCGATCGGGCGCTGCTCGGGGAGTGCATGGTGGCGATGGAGTCGGTTGCCTCGCACCTTGACGAGTCCACCGGCTACTTCCTCTCCCATGGCGCGCTCATCGACCGCATCGCCGAGGCGGAGAGGAATCTCGACCACCGCATCGCAGAGCACGTCGAGGCGACCGGGCAGCACCCGGCCCGGACAGGCTACGCACGCCCTTCATCGGCAGGCGATGCGGAGCTCGAGATGGACGGCGAGCCACCGCCCGAGGCGGAGCCGCCGGTCGATTTCGATCCCGAGGTCGCAAACATCTTCACGGAGGAGGCCACCGAGCTGATCGAGGCTGCCGAAGGCGCGCTCGCGGATTGGCGCCGCGAGCCGTCGGCCGTGGAGCGACTGGCGGCCCTGAAGCGTCCGCTGCACACCCTCAAGGGGGGTGCGCGCATGGCGGGCATCGCTGCGATGGGCGATCTGAGTCACGAGCTCGAGACGCTCGTCAACCAGATCGATAGTGCGCACGTGCCGCCCGACGATGCCGCGGTCGAAACCCTGCAGGCCAGCATCGATGCGCTCGCGAGCATGCGCGATGCCGTCGCGGGCGGGCGCGGTGTTGCGCCGGCGCGGGAGGTCATTGCGCGCATTCGCGCACTGCTGCGCGCGCAGCCGCCGTCAGGGGACAAGGGCGAGGACAAGCCGGCGGTTGCGGCGGAGAAGCCTGCGGCGCCGCGCGCGATGACGCCCGAGCCGCCGCGGCCGCTCGCATCGCAGCCGATCCGTCCGGCACCCGAGCCGGTACGCGCAGCGGACATCGAGCCGGTGCGTGCGCCAGCGCCCGAGCCCGAGCCGGTGCGTGCGCAAGCGCCCGAGCCGGTGCGTACGCCAGCGCCCGAGCCGGTGCGTGCGCCAGCGTCCGAGCGCGTCCATAACCTCACACCCGCATCGGAGCCGCAGCGCCCGACGCTCCCGGGGAGCGCAGCGGCTCTCGCAGGCACGAGCGCGGATGAGGCACTGCTCGCGCCATTGCCCGTTCCACCCGGGCGCGAGCCCGTTGCCCCGGCGGACAGGCCGGAGATGGCGCGCGTCGATGCAGAGCTGCTCGATCAGCTGCTCAACACCGCCGGCGAAGTGAGCATCTCCCGCGCGCGGCTGGAGCAGCAGCTCGGGTCGATCGATTTCAATCTTGGTGAGCTCTCGCGCACGGTCACGCGCCTGAAGGAGCAGCTGCGCAAGCTCGAGATGGAGACGGAGAAGCAGATTCTGCACCGTCACGAGGACGAAGAGGGCCATCGCCGGGATTTCGATCCGCTCGAGCTCGATCGATACTCGACGTTGCAGCAGTTCTCGCGCGCGCTCGTGGAGACAGCGAGCGACGTGGCGAGCATCCAGCAGCTGCTCGAGACCATGACGCAGGACACGCAGAACCTGCTGCAGCAGCAGGCGCGCACGGTGACCGAGCTGCAGAACGGGCTCATGCGAACGCGCATGGTGCCGTTCCAGCGCCACGCACAGCGACTCGCCCGCATCGTGCGGCAGGCCGCGGCCGATACCGGCAAGCGCGTGGAGCTGGTCGTCGATGGTGCCTCCGGGGAGCTCGACCGTCAGGTTCTCGAGCGCATGATGCCGCCGTTCGAGCACATCCTGCGCAACGCGGTGGTCCATGGAATCGAGGCGGCCGACGTGCGCATTGCGCGCGGCAAGCCCGAGACCGGCAAGATTCTCCTGGCCCTGCAGCGCGAGGGCGCCGAGGTCATCGTGAAGATCAGCGATGACGGCGCTGGCATGGACCTGGAGGCGATCCGTGCCAAGGCGGTTACCTTGGGGCTGGTCGAGGCCGGGCGATCGATCTCCGACGAGGACGCGATGCAGCTCGTGCTCGAGCCCGGCTTCTCAACCGCCGGCACGGTGACGCAGCAAGCCGGCCGCGGCGTGGGCATGGATGTGGTCGCGACCGAAGTGAAGCGTCTGGGCGGCTCGCTCAACATGGAGACGCGGGCGGGCGAGGGCACGCAATTCACGATTCGCCTGCCGTTCACGCTCGCGATCAGCCATGCGCTCATCGTCCGGACGGGCGATGAGTTCTATGCACTGCCGTTGCCGACGATCGAAGGCGTGTTACGCCTGACGAAGGCCGAGGTGTCCGCGCATCTCGGGCGCGAGGGCGCAACGTTCGAGCACAACGGCCAGAAGTACCGCTTCCAGCACCTGGCGCTCTTCGTGGGGCTCGAGCCATCTCCCGCGCCCGAGGGCGATGTGACCGTGCCTGTCGTGCTGGTGCGCGCCGGCGATCATTCGACGGGCCTGATCGCCGATGAGCTGATCGGTAGCCGCGAGATCGTCGTGAAGGCCGTCGGGCCCCAGATCTCCTCCATCCGCGGAATCTCCGGCGCCACCATCCTCGGCGACGGCCGCATCGTCATCATTCTCGACATCGGCGCCCTGGTGCGCGGGGAGTGGCGCGGCCGCTGGCTGACCCAGCCGACGCTGCGCGACAGAAGCGACCGGCGCACGTTTGCGCTCGTCGTGGACGACTCGATCACGGTGCGACGCGTGACCCAGCGCCTGCTCGAGCGCAATGGCATGCGCGTGCTCACGGCCCGCGACGGCATGGACGCGGTGACGCTGCTGCAGGAGCATCTGCCGGATATCATCCTGCTCGACATCGAGATGCCGCGCATGGACGGCTACGAGGTCGCAGCGCACGTACGCGGCGATCCACGGCTCAAGCACGTGCCGATCATCATGATCACCTCGCGCGTGGGCGAGAAGCACCGCGCGCGCGCGATCGAGCTGGGCGTGGACGATTACCTCGGCAAGCCGTATCAGGAAGCGCAGCTCCTCGATGCGATCGCGCCGCTCGTCGCACGCCGCAAGAACGCGCGCGCCACCGCCGGCGCGTCCGCCGGGTAAGCTCGAGGGGGGTCCGTGGCCGAGCGCGTAGCCGAGATTTACAGCCTCCTCATCCCTCTGGTCGACGGGCGGCTCATCATCCCGCGCTCGTGCGTCGCGGAGGTGATCGGGTTTCAGGCACCCTCGGAGATGACCGGGGCGCCGCCCTGGTACATCGGTACCCTCACGTGGAACGGCCGACCGGTGCCGCTCGTCTCGTTCGAGGGCGCCTGCGGACAGAGCATCCCGCCCGCCTCCGGACGCACGCGGGTGGTGGTTTTCCACTGTCTCGGCACGCGGCTCGAGGGCGGATATTTCGGGCTCGTCTCGCAGGGCTTTCCACAGCTCGTGCGTGTGAGCTCGGATGTGGTGCGGCCGGATCACTCGCGCGCTTTCTCCGAGCGCGCCCCGGTGATCTGTCAGGTGCGAATGGTCAACGAGACTCCCATCGTGCCCGACCTCGAGCGCCTGGAAGACATGATCGCGGACGAGACGCGCGCCGCCTGATCTGGGGGAGCATCCGCATGAAGCGCTGGCGCGGATTTCAGCTCTCAAAGATCCCCGAGGTGCTGCTGAATCGCCGCGAGTGAGGCGATCGCCGCAGTCTCGGTCCGCAGCACACGCGGGCCCAGGCTCAGCGCGCGAAACCCAGCATCGGCCGCTGCGCGCTGCTCCAGCTCGGCAAGACCGCCCTCGGGTCCGATCAGCAGCGTGAGGCCCGACACCCGGTCGAGGTCTCGGACGCGCAAGCTTCCACCCGGCAGGAGAACCACCCGGGCGCTGCGAGGGTCATCGGCTGCGGCAGCCCGCAGAAACTGGGGCAGCGCGAGCGGTGGGGCGACCTCCGGCACGATGTTGCGTCCGCATTGCTCGCAGGCTCCCACCGCGACCGCGCGCCAGTGCCGCAGCCTCGAGTCGGCCTGCGCGGCATCGAGGCGCACCACGGTGCGCTCGGTGAGCACGGGCACGATGCGCCGCACGCCGAGCTCCGTCGCCTTCTGCACGACCAGGTCCATGCGCTCGCCTCGAGAGACCCCCTGGACCAGGGTGAGCGCAAGCGGCGACTCGCGCTGCACGGCGCGATGCGGCCCGACCGCCACCATCACTGCATCCTTGCGCAAGCCCTCGATCCGAGCTTCGTATTCCCCGCCCGACCCGTCGAAGAGCGTGACGGCATCGCCCGGCGCAAGACGCAGGACGCGCCGGATGTGATTGGCCGCGGCACCTTCGAGCAGCACGCTCGAGCGGGGCGCGAGCGGCTGATCGGTGTGTACGCGCGTCAACCGCATGTCGCCTTCTCGATTCCCTCGCGCGCGACCTCGACCATGAGCTCGATCTCCGTGGGGGTGATCACGTAGGGAGGCATGAAGTACACGACGTTGCCGACCGGTCGCAGCAGCACGCCGCGCTCGAGACCGTGCCGGTACACGGTGAGCCCGCGGCGCTCTTGCCACGGGTAGGGCTCGCGCCGAGCCTTGTCGCGCGTCATCTCGATCGCGAGGATCATGCCGCGCTGGCGGACCTCGGCGACGTGTGGGTGGTCGGCCAGCGCAGCGGCACACGCGCTCATGTGCGCCGCGAGCTCCCGATTTCGCTCGAGCACGCGGTCCTCGCGAAAGATGGCGAGAGTTGCCCGGGCCGCGGCACAGGCGAGCGCGTTGCCGGTATAGCTGTGGGAGTGCAGGAAGGCATTCAGGCGCGTGTACTCGTCGTAGAACGCCGCATAGATCGGCTCGGTCGCAAGGACCACCGACAGTGGCAGGTAGCCCCCCGTGAGCCCCTTCGACAGGCACATCAGGTCGGGGCGAACCGCGGCCTGCTCGCACGCGAACAGCGTGCCGGTGCGGCCAAATCCGACGGCGATCTCGTCGGCGATGAGGTGTACCTCGTGGCGGTCGCACGCCGCGCGCAGCAAAGAGAGGTACACGGGGTCGTACATGCGCATGCTGCCTGCACACTGCACCAGCGGCTCGACGATCACCGCGGCGGTCTCGTGCGCGTGGCGCTCGAGCGCCACGCGCATGGCATCGAACTTGCGATGCGAGTGGGCAGCCCACGATTCGCCTGGCTCGCGCTCGAAGCAGTCGGGGGATGGCACCGTGATCACCTCCATGAGCAGCGGGCCGTAGACGGACTTGTAGAGCTCCACGTTCCCCACGGCGAGCGCACCGAGGGTCTCGCCGTGATAGCTGTTCGAGAGCGTGATGAACCGGCGCTTCGCGGGGCGTCCGACGTTGCGCCAGTAGTGGAAGCTCATCTTGATCGCGGCCTCGACGGCGGATGAGCCGTTATCGGCGTAGAAGCAGCGTGTCAGGCCCTGGGGCGCCAGCGCGGTGAGCGCCTCGCTCAGATCGATGATCGGCTCGTGTGTGAAGCCTGCGAGGATGACGTGCTCGAGCTCCCCGAGCTGCGCGGCGACCGCCGCGCCGATACGAGCATTCGCGTGGCCGAAGAGATTGACCCACCAGGAGCTGACCGCATCGAGGTATCGGCGGCCCGCGAAGTCCTCGAGCCAGACGCCGCTTCCGCGCCGGATGGGGATCGGCGGCAGCAGCTCGTGGTCCTTCATCTGGGTGCAGGGATGCCAGATGCGGGCCAGGTCGCGCGCCACGAACGGGGCATTCTGCGGGGCTGGAAGCATGCGAGCTCTCCGTTGAGGTAGGCTTGGCCTCGCGATGAGCGCCGGCCCCCATTCTGCAGCAAAACCCTTCCGGATCGATCCGGCGACGGGACTCCTGGCGGGCGTGCCGCAGGTTCTGTCGCCGCACTTCGACGAGCGTCCGAGCGGCACGACGCTCGAGCTCATCGTGCTGCACGGCATCAGCCTGCCGCCGGGGGAGTTCGCCGGCCCGTGGATCGACCGGCTGTTCACGGGCGACCTGCCCCCCGATGCGCATCCTTACTTCCGCACCATCGCCGGCGGGCGCGTGTCGGCGCACGTGCTCATCCGACGCACGGGCGAGGTCGTGCAGTACGTTTCGTTCGGGCAACGCGCCTGGCATGCCGGGGTGTCCTCGTACCACGGCAAGG
Organism: Steroidobacteraceae bacterium; assembly: GCA_035524075.1. Classification (GTDB taxonomy): domain Bacteria; phylum Pseudomonadota; class Gammaproteobacteria; order Steroidobacterales; family Steroidobacteraceae; genus JASHUC01. Next base: position 110,212 of record DATKPP010000071.1, read on the forward strand.
CGGCCTGCAATGACTTCTCGATCGGAATCGAGCTCGAGGGCGCCGATGACATCCCCTACGCCGACGCGCAGTACGAGCAGCTTGCGCGAGTGATCCAGGCGTTGCTGCACACGTATCCGACGCTCAGCCGCGAGCGCATCGTCGGTCACAGCGACGTGGCGCCGGGCCGCAAGACCGATCCGGGTGCGGCGTTCGATTGGGAGCGGCTGCGGGGTCTTCTTACCCTACTCGCTCACGATGTAGGGCGTTGACTGTCTTTGCGTGAGGCTCATCTTGGGGAAGAGCAAGCCCGCGGCGAACGCCGCGATCGAGATGAGCGCGATCAGATCGAACACGTGGTGCAATCCTGCGCTGAGCGGGCCCGATACCTGCAGCGCAAGCCGGGGATCGATCCCGCCGCGATTGGGCTCGAGCAACTGATTCAGGAGCGCAGCGGGGATGTGGGGTCCCAGGGCCGCCGCCAGCACCGCGCCGAGCGCACCCACGGCGATCGCCCCGCCGATGGTGCGAAAGAAGATTGCGCTCGCGGTGGCCACGCCGCGCTCGCTCCACGTCGCGCTCTCTTGCACGGCGATGATGAGCGCCGAATTGGCGGTGCCCATTCCCGCACCCATCGCGAACATCGTCACCGCGAGTACCGTCACCGAGGCTCCATCGCGCAGCCCGATCGCAAGCGCGATGGAGGTGATCACCACGATGCCGAATCCAGCCCGTACGAGCGGGCGATATCCGGTGCGCGGCAGCAACCTGCCCGCAAGGGTGCTTGCGATCGGCCATCCGATCAGCATGGTCGAGACCGTGGCCCCGGCCTGGGTGGGTGAGCCTGCCAGCACGGCCTGCACATACAGCGGCAGGTAGATCACCGTCGAGGACATGACGGCCCCCACGGCGGCGCCCGCCGCGCTCGCCACCGCCATGATCCTGCGACGCAGCAGCGTGAGCGACAGCACCGGCTCGGTCACGCGCGATTCGACGGCGACGAATGCCGCGAGGAGCAGCGCTGCAATCGGCAGGGTGATCGCGGGGGCATAGCGGCTGGCCCCGAGCAGCACGGCGACGATCGATCCGGTGAGAAGCGCCGCGCCGCCCAGATCGAGGCGGTGCTGATGCGTCACGGCATGCTCGTGGAAGAAGGTCGTGATGAGGAAGGCCGAGAGCAGGCCGAAGGGCACATTGATGAAGAATATCCATCTCCAGGAGAGGGTCGCGACGATCACTCCGCCGAGCAGCGGACCACTCATGGCTGCAACGCCCCACACGGCGCCGAACAACCCCTGCATGCGCGCCCGCTCGGCCGGCTCGAAGATATCCCCGATGATCGTGATGGATATCGGCTGCAGCCCGCCGGCGCCCGCGCCTTGCAGCGCCCGAAACACGATGAGCTGGGCCATCGTTCGCGACAGGCCGCTCGCCATGGAGCCCACGAGGAACAGGGCCATCGCGAGCAGCATGATGCGCTTGCGCCCGTAGAGATCGGAGACCTTGCCGTAGAGCGGCATGCTGACGGTCGAGGTGAGCAGATACACGGCGCCGACCCAGCCGTAGTACTCGATGCCCCCGAGCTTCTCGATGACGGTCGGCATCGCGGTGGCGACGATGGTGGCCTCCATCGCGCCCATGAACATCGACAGGAGCACGCCCACGACCGTGAGCGGCCGGTGAGCCTTGGGCGCGTGTGGGACGGTCAAGCGGACCCGATATCCCGCTTGCCGCGCGTGTGCTCCCAAAGCACCTCCGCGCCACGCTCGTGGCGCGCCAGCACGCGCGCCATCACGAACAGCAGGTCCGATAATCGATTGAGATACTTCGCAGCCTCGGGGTTCACGGCTTCCCGGCGTGCGAGTGCCCACACGCGCCGCTCGGCCCGGCGGGCGACGCAGCGTGCAACGTGGCACGCGCTCGTGGCCACACCGCCGCTCGGCAGGATGAACTCCTTCAGCGCAGGGAGATCCGCGTTGAGCTCATCGAGGGTCTGCTCGAGCCGCGAGACGTGCTCCGCCGCGATGACCCGGTGCCCCGGAATGCACAGCTCCGAGCCCACGTCGAACAGCTCGTGCTGGATGCTCATCAACGAGCGGCGCACGGACTCCGGAAGATCGGTCGCGGCCAGAACCACGCCGATCACGCTGTTGAGCTCATCGACGGTTCCGTAAGCTTCCACGCGGGCGTCGTCCTTCGGTACGCGCTGGCCATCGCCCAGCCCGGTAGTGCCGTCGTCACCGGTGCGCGTGTAGATCTTGCTCAGACGATTGCCCATCGACGTATTATGCTGCGAACTGGCGTGCACACCCACTCCCCGGAACTTCAAGCTGCACTCGATGCCGCCGCGGCGGCCGCGCAAATCATTCGGTCGCTGTATCGGCGAGACGTCCGGGTACAGACCAAGGCGGACCGCTCGCCGGTCACCGAGGCCGACGTGCGGGCCGAGGAGGCCATCCGCAGCCTGCTGGCCGAGCGCTTTCCAGATCATGGCTTCCACGGGGAGGAGGGTGGACGGCAGCGCGCGGATGCCCCGGCGGTCTGGCTCGTGGATCCCCTGGATGGCACCAAGTCGTTCATCCGTGCCTGTCCTTTCTTCTCCACGCAGATCGCCCTGATGCGCGGTGGGCGCCTGGTGCTCGGCGTGTCGAGTGCGCCGATGTTCGGCGAGGTCGCCTGGGCGGAGGACGGCGCGGGCGCGTACCTCAATGGCGATCCGATTCATGTGAGTGAGACCCAGGCGCTGGCTGATGCGATCGTCTCGAGCGGAAACCTCCGCACGCTGGCGGGCAGCGCGAGCGCGTGGCGCCGATTCGGGGATCTGATCGGGCGCGTGAGCCGCATCCGCGGCTATGGCGACTACGTCCACTATCACCTGCTCGCCCGCGGCTCGCTCGATGTGGTCATCGAATCGGACGTGAACATTCTCGATATCGCGGCGCTCGCGGTGATCGTGAGCGAAGCGGGCGGTACATTCACGGATCTTCAGGGCGGCCCGATCGGGCTTCACACGACGAGCGTGCTCGCCACCAACGGGCGGCTGCACCGGGCGGTGCTCGAGTCGCTGCAGGTCTAGCCTGCCGAGGCGCAGCTGCGCTCTGCCCGGGCTTCAGGCCTGCGACAGCAGCCTTCCGTATCCTGCCACGCGTGCGCTGATCCCAAGGAGCCGGACGCCGGCCCACAGCGCATGGGGAAGGCTGGACACCACAGGCACGCCGCAGCGCGCCTCGAGCGGTGCCAGCAGATCGAGGGTCTTCAGTCCCCCGCAGGAGATCAGCAGAGCATCCGCATGAGCGCTCGAGCGGTACACGGCGGCGCTGAATTGCAGGAGGCCTTCCTGCGTCACGCGGGTGATGTCCTGCACCCGCTCGACACCGAGGCCGCGCATGAGCTGCACCTCGAAGCCTTCCTCGTGCAGAAATACTTTCAGGCGCGCATTGACCTCGGCGTCGTACGCGGTGGCCACCGCCAGCCGGCGCGCGCCCACGCTGCGCAATCCCTCGCACACCGCCGTACTCATGGTGATGGCGGGACGGCCGCTCGCCGCTTGCATCCGCCGGGTGAGCTCCAGGTTGTAGGCCGCACCCCGATAGAAGCTCAGCGAGGTCCCCATCAGCACGATCGCCGCGGCACCGGCGCCGGCAAGCGATCGTGCGGCGGGTGCAATGCGCTCCAGCACCTGATCGTAGCCCTCCGGGGTCATGGTCTTGAGCCCGATGCTCTGGCCGATGAAGCGCACCTGCGGATACAGCCGCGGGGCCTCGGGCGGCACGGTCACGTCGACGGGCGCGATGAGCCCGAGCGTGGGCCGTGCCGCGGCGTGCGAGGCGGTCCCGGCCGCCATGCCCGCCAAAGCGGCCGCGCCAGACTTCAGGGCGTCGCGACGAGAGATCACGGGCTCAGCGCGAGCCGTCGCGGCGCCAGCTGTAGTACGCGTCGAGCACCTTGAGTCTCGCCTGGTTCGCGATCGGGGCCGGGCCGGGATCGACGCCGAAGCGCATCACCTGCGGAGCAGAGCCGGTGAAGGCGGGCCAGTGAGGCAGCCCCGGGCCGTTCGGATCTCCCTTCATCGCGAAGTTCACCCAGTAGCTTTGCATCTGCTCGGAGATCGCGAGGTCGCGCGGTGTTGGTGCCGGACGGCCTCCGACTCCGAGATTGCCGAACACGTAGCCGACCTCCTGCCCGTGCGTCGAGCCATGCGGATCGCGCGGGCTCGGAAGGTCGAAGTCGTAGACGTAAGCTCGGTGCTTGCCATAGGAGGCCTCGAGGCGCGCCCAGGTGTACTGACCCCAGTCGAACGTCGTATCGCTGCGCAGCTGCGTCGCGGCGCGCGTGGCCTCGTCCTCGTTTGAATGCGGATAAGCCGTGAGGATCGAGTCCGCCTCTTTCCCGTACTCTCGGCGCACCTGCGATTCGAAGGCAGACGGGTCGATCTTGCGGACGCCGAAGCCGGCCGCCTCGTCGGAGACATCACCGACCAGGATGGGTGTGTCGTTGAAGCGCCGCTCGCTCCACAGCCGATACTGATCGCCGCGGATCACGTAGCCATCGACCGTCGGCCAGAAGCGCGGCGAGGCGCCGGGCTCTTGTGCGGCCATCAACTTCTCGACCGGCAGCGCCCGTGCCTCGGCCAGAGTCGTCACGCCGAGACCGTTCAGCCACTTCTGGCCGACGGCCTCGGCCGCATGCAGCGTTTGAATGCTGGAGCCGCCCCACTCCGAGCTCGCAGGCGGCACGAAGTTGGCGCCGCTTTCGGAGATCACTCCACGAAACAGCCCCTTCGCCAGGGGCGAGCCCGCCAGCATGCAGACCGAGAAGCCCCCGGCCGAGTGGCCCAGCAAGGTCACCTTGGATGGGTCTCCGCCGAACTTCCCGATGTTCTCGCGAATCCATTTCAGCCCGGCGATCTGATCGAGGAGCCCGTAGTTGCCCGAGCCGTGGCCGCTTTCGCGGCCAAGCTCAGGGGTCGCGAGGAACCCGAGAGCGCCCACCCGATAGGAGATGCTGACAAAGACGATGCCCCGCTTGGCGAAGTGTGCTCCGTCATACAGAGGCGCGCTCGTCATGCCGCCGCTGAAGCCGCCCCCGTAGATCCATGCGATCACCGGCAGCTTCTCGGAGGAGCTCTTCGCGGGCGTCCAAACATCCAGCAGAAGGCAGTCCTCGCTCAAGGGAACGCCGGGCGCCATGCGAGTGGCCATCGCGGCAGGCTGCATGCAGGCGGGGCCGAATGCGACGGTCTGACGGACGCCCGACCAGGGTTTGACCGGCTGCGGCGCCTTCCAGCGCAGCTCGCCCACCGGAGGCGCCGCAAACGGTATGCCCTTGAACTCCGACAGGCCGTCCACCACCGTCCCCGCGATCGTGCCGCCCGTGACATCGGCCTGCGCGATCTGCGCCATGGCCGGCGCGGACCCAGCGGTGATGGCGAGCGCCAACGCTGAGACTAGCCAGGTGCCCCTCATGATCGGTCCCCTCTCTCGACTACACCGGCCGGGCCCGGTGATATGCGCAGAGTCTATTACGGATCGGTCATGAACAGCAGCCGCGCGAGCGCTCCATGCCCTATCCGTCGCCGCAGAGGGCTGGCGCCCGGTCAAGCACTCACGAACACTCGCCTGCCGCCCGATCGCAACTCGAGGATCGGATTGAGATAGAGCTCCCCGAGGGACTCGCAGGTGAGCACTTCCGCGGCGGGTCCGCAGCGCCAGCGGCCGTCGCCGAAGAGAAGCAGCACGCGGTCTGCAAAGCGCGCGGCAAGGGTCGGGTCGTGCAGCGTGGCGATGACCGCGCGTCCGGCGCGCGTCAGAGCGTGGAACAACTCGAGCACCGCAATCTGATGGTGCGGATCGAGGTGATTGGTCGGCTCGTCGAGCAGCATCACCTCCGGATCCTGCGCGAGCAGCGCAGCGATGGCGACGCGCCGCTGCTCCCCGCCCGAAAGTGTCTCGAGCGAACGCTCCGCGAAGGATCCGAGCTGGACTCGCTCGAGGCACGCCCGCGCGATCTCGCGATCCGCCGCGGTCTCCCACTGAAGCAGCCTCAGATGCGGATGTCGCCCGATCAGCACGGACTCGAGCACCGTCGCCGGCAGGCCCTCCTCGCGATCCTGCATGAGAAGGCCGAGCCGGCGCGCGATGGCGCGCCGCCCGAGCTGGTGCAACGGCAGGCCGTGCAACTGGAGCTCGCCCGAGGAGGGCGCACCGAGTCCGGCGAGCGCATGCAGGGTGAGCGTCTTGCCCGAGCCATTGCGGCCGAGGATGGCGATGAACTCCCCGGGCCGGATGTCGAGCGTGAGCTCGCTCACGAGCGCACGCGCTCCGGCCCGGATCGTCAAGGCCCGCGTCGTGACCACGGGGCGTGCGCGCGCCTGCTCGCTCAGGGTTGTAGTCGCGTCACGGTCCACGAGCCGGCCTTGAAGCTGCCACTCGACTGCGGGGCGACCTCCCGTGTCCAGCGTGCGCGATCGTGGATCCGGCTCTCACCTTCGACCCACAGCTCGACCGCCTGGGCCCACAGGCGGTACCCGCCCCAGTGAGGCGGGCGCGGCACCATGGGCTCGCCGCTCTGCGCAGTGAAGCTCTTCTCGAAGCGGCGTGCCGCCTCGGCGACCCGCGTGCGCAGCCGCTCGCGCGACTCGATGGGCTCGCTCTGCGAGCTGGCCCAGGCGCCCACGCGGCTGGCGATGGACCGCGACGCGAAGTATGCGTCGCTTTCGGCGGCGGAGCACCTCTCCACCACTCCCTCGATGCGGACCTGACACTGCAACGCATCGAAGTGGAGCACGGCGGCGGCCCGCGGGTTGTCGGCGAGCTCCCGGCCCTTGCGGGAGTGGTAGTTCGTGTAGAACACGACATAACCGGGCTGCGGGACGATCTCCTTGCACAGCACCACTCGCGCCGACGGGCGGCCGTCGCGTGTGCTGGTGGCGAGCATCATCGAATTGGGGTTGGCCTGCGCCCGCAGCCGCCAGGCCTCGGCCAGCCAATCGGCAGCGACTTCGAGAGGCTCGAGGGGTAGGGGGTCGAGCAATCGCTCGGCGGGCATCGGCATGGCTTCGCATGTTAAAAGAGGGGTACCTTCGGAAGCGAGCCTTGCGACATGAAGCGTGACGAGAAGAGCCTGGCGGAGCTCCGCGAAAGCCTGAACGAGATCGATCATCACCTGCTGGCGCTCGTGGCCAGGCGCCAGGAGCTCAGCCGCGAGATCGCCCGCGTGAAGCGGGATACGGGGTATCCGACGCGCGATTACCAGCGCGAGCGCGAGGTGATCATGGATGCGCGCAATGCGGCCGCCGAGCTCGGCGTCCCGCCGCCGCTCGCCGAAAGCATGATGCGGCTGCTCATTCGCTCCTCGCTCACCACGCAGGAGCAGGCGAGCGTTGCTGCACACGGCGCCGGCTCCGGGCGGCGCACGCTCGTCATCGGCGGCGGCGGAAAGATGGGACGCTGGTTCGTCGAGTTCCTGGCCTCCCAGGCCTTCACGGTCGAGGTGGCGGACCCCGCGGGAGCCCCGCCCGGCGCCGTCGCAGTGGAGGACTGGCGCAAGAGCGACCTGCGACAGGACTTCATCGTCCTTGCAACTCCGCTTGGCATCACGGACGACATCCTGCGGGAGCTCGCCTTGCGGCGCCCGCCTGGGGTGGTCTTCGATGTGGGCTCTCTCAAGTCTCCGCTGCGCGCGGGACTGCTCGCGCTCAAGTCCCATGGCTGTCGCGTCACCTCGATCCACCCGATGTTCGGGCCCGATACGGATCTGCTCTCGGGGCGCCACCTGGTGCTCGTGGACCTGGGATGCGCCGAGGCGCTCGAGCGCGTGCGCGAGCTGTTCGCCCCGACGATGGTGGAGCAGGTCGTGATGAGTCTGGATGATCATGACCGGCTGATCGCCTACGTGCTCGGGCTTTCGCATGCGCTCAACATCGCCTTTTTCACGGCGCTTGCCGGCAGCGGCGAGGCTGCCCCGCGGCTGGCGAAGCTCTCGAGCACGACCTTCGATGCCCAGCTCGATGTGGCCGCACGCGTGGCTCAGGAGAGCCCGGAGCTGTATTACGAGATCCAGAGCCTCAACGACTACGGTGCCGAGTCGCTCGAGGCGCTGTCGCAGGCGATCGAGCGCATTCGCGCCGCCGTCCTGTCGAGGGATCACGACGCGTTCGTCGCCTTGATGAATCGCGGCCGGGATTACCTCGAGGACCGGCGCAGCCTCACCGAACGGCGCGCTTAGTCGAGCGCACCAGCAAGATGAAGACGGGGGCGCCCACGAGCGCCGTGACGGCGCCGACGGGCAACTGCCGCGGGCTGGTTGCCGTGCGTGCAATGAGATCCGCGGCCGCGAGCAAGGTGCCTCCCAGGAGCGCGGACACCGGGGCGACCAGCCGATGGTCGCTCGTGCGGAAGATCACGCGTACGGTGTGCGGAGTGATGAGACCGACGAAGCCGATCATTCCGGCGCTCACGACCGCGACGGCCGTGAGCACCGCCGCCGCGAGGTAAACGGCCAGCCGCCAGGTGTCGAGCTCGAGCCCGACGCTTCGCGCACGCAGCTCGCCCGCGGCGAGCACGTTGAGGGGCCGGGCAAGCAGCACCGCGCCTGCGACGGCGATGAGCGCCACGAGAAGGCTCGCGAGCGGCGTGCCGGCCCACTCGAGATCGCCCGCCAGCCAGAACAGCATGCCCCGAAGCCGCGCTGCATCGGAGGCGGACAGCAGCACGCTCACGAGCGCACCGCACGCGCTCGCCACGGCAACCCCCACGAGCAGAAGGCGCGCCGTGCTTCCGCCGCGGGCGAGCACGTACACCCCGATCATCGCGCCGAGCGCTCCGCACACGGCGGCGGTCTGCACGATGAGCATCGCCGCTCCGAGCGTCATTGCCAGGATGGCACCGACTGCCGCGCCGCCCGAGACGCCCAGCACATAGGGGTCTGCCAGGGCGTTGCGAAACAGCGCCTGTAGCAGCACCCCGGCGAGCGCGAGCAGCCCTCCGACGGCGAATCCGGCCGCGAGGCGCGGCAATCGCAGATCGATCACGATGCTGCGGCTGGCAACATCGGCACCCCCGAGGAGCGCCCGGAGCGTGTGCGCCGCACCGAGATTGGCACTGCCGCTGAAGAGCGAGATCACGGCGACCGCCGCGGCAAGTGTGATGAGGAGCGCCACCCGGCCCCGGCGACCGCCACCGGAGCCCGCCGCAAGGCCGGTCGATGCCCAGGATTTCGATTTGCTCACATACGGCTCCGCTTGGGTTCGGCTAGCGTAGCGCAGACAGACCGCTCGCCACGGACGTTGTGGCAGACTTTCGTGCCTGAATGACCGACCTGATCGACTCCGAGGGGTTCCGCTCGAACGTCGGCATCATACTGATGCGCGGCACGGGAGAGGTGTTTCTCGGCCGCCGGGCGCGAGGGCGCGGAGGCTGGCAGTTTCCGCAAGGCGGGGTTCGCGCAGGGGAGGAGCTCGAGCAGGCGCTGTTCCGCGAGCTGCACGAGGAGATCGGGCTCACGCGCGATCAAGTGAGCTTGGTCGGCCGCACCGAAGGGTGGCTGAGCTATCGCCTGCCCGCGCGCTTCGTTCGCCACAACAGCCGCCCGCTGTGCATCGGCCAGAAGCAGCGCTGGTTCCTGCTCAAACTCGAGCGGGAAGCCGTCCAGTTCGAGTTCGGCGCAAGCGCAGAGCCCGAGTTCGACCACTGGCGCTGGTCCGACTACTGGGAACCGATCCGCGAGGTCGTCTATTTCAAACAGGCGGTGTATGCCGAGGCATTGTCGCAGCTCGCCCCGCTCGCATTTCCGCAGCACAAGGCGGTCGCGCCCGAGTGGGTCGCGAGGATTCGCGGCGCATCCGAGCCGAGCGAGGCTGCGAGTCCCACGGGTTAGGGAGGAGCCATGGATGCGAACCTCAAGTTTCCCTCCAACCTCGTGGTGCGCCGGGTCACACCCCTGCGGAACATCATCGTCGTCACGATTGCGGCACTGGCGGGCGCTCTGGCGCTGTACGTCATCTACGAGCTGGGCCGTTACGACGGCGGGTACGATCGGCTGGCCGCCGCGCAGCAGCGCTCCGAGCTCAGGGTGACGATCGAGAAGCTCGAGGCGATGAATGCCCAGCTGCGCACCGAGCTTGCCTCGCTCGAGACGCTGCGCGTGGGGCGCGCGCAAGAGCGTGCGGTGCTCGCCCGTACGATCGGTGACCTGCAGGCGAAAGTGGCCCAGCAGACCCAGGAGCTCGCGTTCTACCGCGACGTGATCTTTCAGCGCGTAGGGTCCAATCCCGACAGCGAAAGCGGGTTCAAGGTCGAGCAGCTTCATATCGCCCCGGCAGAGCCGGCCGGGCATTTTCGAGTGCACGTCGTGTTGCTGCGCATCGCGCATCCGGAGACCGCGGTCAGCGGAAGCTATGGGCTGAGTCTCGAGGGCCAGCTCGCGGGCAAGCCCCAGACCCTGGACTTCGCATCTCTCACCGCGGGACACGTGCATGATCAGTCGTTCAGCTTCCGCTATTTCGGAAGCCTCGATCAGGAGATCGAGCTGCCGGCCGGCTTTCGGCCCGAGCGGCTCACGATGCGCGTTCAGTCGGGGCACCCGTCCGATGCGCCTTTGACCCAGACCTTTCCGTGGAGCGTCGATGCTCCCTAGCCACTGACCTTGCGTTTGCCGCCTCAAAGGAGACGATCTCATGTTCACCCGCGGGTCGAAGCCCAATACTCCGATCGACATCCTGATCGGCAAGAGCGCACGCATCCGTGGCGATGTGGACTTCTCCGGAGGGCTGCACCTGGATGGACGCGTCACCGGGAGTGTGCGAGCGGACGGTACTCCCGACTCGATGCTGTCGGTGAGCGAGGAGGGCTGCATCGAGGGCTCCGTCGAGGCTGCCCACGTCGTGTTGAACGGCGCGGTGAAAGGCGACATCCGCGCGAGCGAGCGCATCGTGCTCGGACCGCGATCGAGAGTGCAGGGCGATGTGTATTACGGGGTCATCGAGGCGGCGCTGGGTGCGGAGATTCAAGGCCGGCTGGTGCCGCTGCGGGGCGAGGATGCGCCGGTCGCCGAGGCAGATGTTGCACAGGTGTGACGCAAGCGGCGGCAACCCCCTTGAAAGGCCCGCCGTGCGCCCCCATGTGCCCTCCAGGCTGCGCTTTGACCCAGAGGTCCGGCGCTTCTAAACTAAGTCCATGGATGCAAGCACCACTTCGTTGACAGAATCCGACGCCTTGCCGGCGCTGCTGATATTCACCGATGCGGCGGCGCGCAAAGTCGCCGACCTGATCCGTGGCGAGGGCAACCCGAAGCTCATGCTGAGGGTGTTCGTCCAGGGCGGCGGCTGCTCGGGCCTGCAGTACGGATTCGAGTTCGACGAGGCGTTGCAGGACGGTGATACCTGCATCGAGAACCAGGGCGTGAAGCTGCTCGTCGATCCGATGAGCGTTCAGTACCTCACTGGTGCGGAGATCGACTACCGGGAGGGTCTCGATGGTGCGCAGTTCGTGATCCGCAATCCAAACGCCACCACAACCTGCGGCTGCGGATCGTCGTTCGCCGCCTGAGCCCATCGCGCGCGTGAGCTCGGTCGCTCCCGCCCGTTCGCTCTCCGCGCCAACTGCAGCAGGGGCCGCCCAGCCGGTCCCGGACATCCTCGCCGCCGTAGATCTCGGCTCCAACAGCTTTCACATGGTCGTCGCGCGCTACTCGCACGGCCAGCTGACCATCATCGACCGCCTGCGCGAGATGGTGCGCCTCGCCGCGGGAGTGGCCGAGAACGGCCGCATCGACAAGGATGCCGCCTCGCGCGCACTCGCCTGCCTCGAGCGCTTCGGCCAGCGCTTGCGGGCGATGCACGCCGACAATGTGCGGGTCGTGGGGACGAATGCGCTGCGGCTCGCCCGGCGCAAGCAGGCCTTTCTCGAGCGCGCGCGCGAGGCGCTCGGGCACCCGATCGAGATCATCGGCGGTATGGAGGAGGCGCGGCTCATCTACCTGGGCGTCGCGCACACGATGCCGAGCGAGCCCGGACGGCGCCTGGTCGTGGACATCGGCGGCGGCAGCACCGAGCTCATCATCGGCGAGGGACTGGCGCCGCTCGAGCTGGAGAGCCTGCAGATGGGTTGCGTCAGCTTGAGCGAGCGGTTCTTCCGCGACGGCAAGCTCTCTGCGAAAAGACTGGCGCGGGCACGGGTGGCGGCACGACTGGAGCTCGAGCCCGTTCAGGCTGCGTTCCGGCGGCGCGGCTGGGAGCGCACGATCGGGAGCTCGGGGACCGTGCGCGTCATCGGCGAGGCGATCCGCGAGCTCGATCCTCAGGTCACCGCGATCACCCATGCAGGGCTCGATCGTTTGCTGACCCACCTCGGTGAGGCGGGACATCTGCGGGAGCTGCGGCTCGCGTGCGTCACCGAGGAGCGCCGGCCGGTCTTCCCTGGGGGCGTCGCGATTCTCGCCGAGGTCTTCGAGGTGCTCGGGATCGAGGAGATGCGGGTGGCCGAGGGAGCGATGCGCGAGGGGCTGCTCTACGACATGCTCGGCCGCTTCACGGACGAGGATGCGCGCGAGCGCACCGTGCGCGCGATGCAGGGCCGCTATCACGTCGACCTGACGCAGGCCGAGCGCATCGAGACCTCCGTTCTCGAATTCCTGCATCAGACCGCAGCGGTGTGGCGGCTGGAGGATCCGCTCGGGGAGCTCGCCCTCAAATGGGCGGCGCGGCTGCACGAGATCGGCCTGGACGTCTCGCACAGCGGCTATCACCGTCACGGCGCTTATTTGCTCGAGAACGCCGACATGCCCGGCTTTCCGCGCGAGGAGCAGCGTCTGCTCGCGCGCTTGGTGGGTGGACACCGGCGCAAGCTCAATCTGGAAGGGCTCGACGAGCTCGTGCCGCCGTGGGATCGCAATGCCCTGTACTTGATCGTGCTGCTGCGCCTGGCGGTGCTGCTGCATCGAGGGCGAAGTCCGACGGCGCTGCCCGCGATCGAGGTTGCGGCGAAGCCGCGCTCCGTCGAGGTGACCTTTCCAGGGCGATGGTTGAAAGAACACCCGCTGACCGAAGCGGACCTGCTGCAGGAGATCGAGCATTTGAAGCCGCATGGCTTCCGCCTGAGAGTGTTCAGCAAGCGCGGCTGAGGAATCCGAGCGGTAACAGCCCCGGCGACACGACCGGGGGTCCGGGCGGTGGGTCGGTCAGCGGCTCCAACGGAGGGCAGAGCCCAGGCGGTCAGCCATGCCCGGATCAAGAGGTGGTGAGTCCGCCGCGCGCTACAGGCTGAAACCCGCTCCGGCAGCGAACTTGGCGAGCAAGGCTTCTTGAGCGCTGAGGGGCTCCTTGTCCCCGCGCGTGAGCCGGGTGTAGAGCCCGTCGGGCCCGAGCTGCCAGGCCTGCACGTTATCCGAGAGGTACAGCTCGAGCTCGCGCAGGATGCGCTCGCGATGCGATGCGCGCTTGATCGGGAAGGCCACCTCGACGCGGCGGAAGAAATTGCGCTCCATCCAATCCGCGCTCGCCAGGTAAAGCTCGGGCTCGCCGCTGTTCTCGAAGGAGAACACGCGCGAGTGCTCGAGGAAGCGCCCGACGACCGAGCGCACGGTGATGTTCTCCGACACGCCGGGAATTCCCGGCCGCAGCGCGCAGATGCCGCGCACGATGAGATCCACTTTCACGCCCGCCCGCGAGGCGCGATAAAGCGCCTCGATCGCCTGCGGGTCGACCAGGGCGTTCATCTTCGCGACGATTCGCGCCGGTCGTCCGGCCCGCGCATGCGCCTCCTCGCGCCCGATCTTGGCCAGCATCGCGCCGTGCAGTCCAAAGGGGGACTGCAGCAGCCGGTGCAGCTGTGGAATCTGAGTGAGGCTCGTGAGCTGCAGAAATAGCTCGTGCACATCCTCGCCAATCTGCTTGTCGCAGGTCAGAAGGCCGTAGTCCGTGTAGCTGCGCGCCGTGTGCGGGTGATAGTTGCCCGTGCCCAGGTGGCAGTAGCGGCGGATGCCGTCGCTCTCGCGGCGCACCACCAGCGTGAGCTTGGCGTGCGTCTTGAAGCCGACGACACCGTACATGACGTGTGCGCCGGCCTCCTGCAGGCGGTTGGACAGCTCGATGTTGGCTTCCTCGTCGAAGCGCGCGCGCAGCTCGACGATGACGGTCACATCCTTGCCGGCCTGAGCCGCGGCCACGAGCGCATCGACCACCGGGGAGTCCGCGCCGGTGCGATAGAGCGACTGCTTGATCGCGAGGACCTGGGGATCCGCGGCCGCCTGCCGCACGAAATCCATGACCGGCGCGAAGCTCTGATAGGGATGATGCAGAAGCAGGTCGTTCTGCTTGATCGCGGAGAAGATGTCCAGGCCGCTCGAAGGAGCCAATCTCTTGGGCAGGCCGGGCGTGAAGATCGGATATTTCAGATCCGGCCGCTGCACGAGGTCGTAGATGGCGATCAGGCGGTTGAGATTGACCGGTCCGGGCATGCGATACAGATCGAGCTCGGCAAGCGCGAACTGCTGCAGCAGAAAGGCGATCTCGTCGTCGGGACAGTCGCGGGAGGTCTCCAGCCGCACCGCCTCGCCGTAGCGGCGATGAGCCAGCTCACCCTCGAGCGCGCGGCGCAGGTCATCGATCTCTTCCTCGTCCACGAACAGATCGCTGTTGCGGGTGACCCTGAACTGGTAGCAGCCGAGCACCGAGATGCCGGGGAACAGCTTGGGCACGAAGGTCTGAACGATGGAGGTGAGCAGGACGAACGGTCGTCGCCCGGCTTCCTGGGGTACCGGGACCACGCGCGGCAGCGAGCGCGGAGCCTGCACGATCGCAAGCTCGCTGTCGCGCCCGAAGGCATCCTTGCCCGAGAGACGAACGATGAAGTTCAGGCTCTTGTTCTGGATGCGCGGAAAGGGGCGCGCCGGATCGAGCCCGAGAGGACTCAGCACCGGCTCGACCTCCAGCTCGAAGTACTGCTCGAGCCAGCGCCGTGTCTCTGCCGTCCACTCCGAGGGTCGCAGCAGGCTGATGCCGACCTCGCTCAGCGCGGGCAGCAGCACATCGTTCAGGCAGCGGTATTGTTCGGCGACGAGCCGCTGCGCGCGCGCGTGAATGGCGGTGAGCTGCTCCGGGATCGTCATGGCATCGGGAGCGAGCTGAGCGGAGCCCAGCATCTCGAGGTGCTTGAGGCCCGCCACGCGGATCTCGAAGAACTCGTCGAGATTGCTCGAGGAGATGCACAGGAACTTCAGCCGCTCGAGCAGCGGGACGGAAGGATCCAAGGCGAGCGCGAGCACACGCTGGTTGAACTCGAGGAACGACAGCTCGCGATTGATGTAGTAATCGGTTGTTTTGAGATCGGGTACGTCCACGTCCACCCCAGCAATATGATCATGCCGCGGACGTTACACGAGGATGACGCTCAGCGGGAAACCAGAGAGGGTCCGACGGGCGGATACAACGAGGCGAGAGCCGGCGCGGTCTTCGAGAGAAAATCGGCGCGCAGACGCTCGTCGATGGGTCCGGCCTCGGGCAGCGAGACGGTCTGGGGGTTCTTGAAGACGCCGTTGACCCGATACTCGTAGTGCAGGTGCGGACCGGTCGCAAGACCCGTCATTCCCACGTAAGCGATGACCGTGCCCTGCTCGACGCGCCGGCCGACGCGGATCCCGCGTGCGAAGCGGGACAGATGACCGTAGACCGTGGTGATGCCCCCCGAGTGGTCGAGCTCGATGAGGTTGCCGTATCCGCCCTTGACTCCCGCGAAGATCACCTTCCCATCCGCGGCCGCCTGCACCGGAGTGCCGATGGGCGCCGCGTAGTCCACACCCTTGTGCGCGCGAATGAGGTTCAGGATCGGATGGCGACGATGCAGGCTGAAGGGAGAGCTGACCCGGGTGAATTTGAGGGGCGCGCGAAGAAATGCCTTGTGCATGCTGCGCCCCTCGGGAGTGTAGTAGCCGGCATGGCCGTTCGGGGTCACATAGCGGACCGCAAGATACTCGCGTCCTGCGTTGACGAAGCGCGCGGCGAGGATGGGTCCATCCTGGAGGTACTTGCCCTTCTCGTAGACCTCCTGGTACGTGACGGTGAAGGAATCGCCCGGCTGGATGCCGTTCACGAAGTCCACGTCCCACGCGAAGATGTCCGCAAGCGCGAGCGTCGTTTGATCGTGTGCACCGGCCTGCGTCATCGCCTCGAAGAGAGAGCTGTCGATGGTCGCCGAGACGGTGCGGCTGCGCGTCTCGAGCGGATTGTTCGAGAGGGTCGCCTGGAAGCCGGACGTGCTGCGCGTGACGTTGAGCGTCTGCGCGAGACTCAAGCGTCGCGTGAAGCCGAGGACATCGGCGCCGAGATGGCGCAGCGACAGCGTCTCTCCGGGCTTCAAGCGGTCCAGATCGGGCTTGATCCCCGGCAGAGCGCGCAGGTTTGCCAGATCCTTGAGGCTCAATTGCAGCCGGCGGAAGATGCGGTCGAGCGTGTCGTTGCGACCCACGACCACCTGCTGGGTCGTGGGCTGCGGGGCGCCGGAGGATGCAAACTGCGGCGCAGCCGAGCTCACGGCCGCTGCCCCCGGCGCGGGGCGAACCGATCCTGTGGGGGACGCACTGGTGCTTGCGGTATGGGTCGCACGAGCAGCACCGGGGCGAGGTGCTTTGAGCTGCGACCAGGTGATCGCCCCGAGGACTGCAACAGCGGAAGCACCGGCGGCGAGCCACGCGGCACGCGAGCGTGGGAGCGCCCGAACAGAGGATGCCTTCCCCTCGAGGGTCATCGAGCGACCCTACTTGAGCGCGCAAGCGGCGGTCAACCCGCCTGCGCCCGGATGTGACCTAATCAGGTGTTTCGGCGGGCACCTCGATGCGGCTGGCATGCGGGCTTGGGTGCCCGGTAAAGTGGCGGCTCGACCGTTGCAGCTGTGCCGTGCGACCGAAGACGAAGCTTCTCCAGATGGCCGAAACCCACACAAAGCCTGCAGAGCCACCGCTCGATCCGAACCTCGCGGAACCCCTCGCCGAGCTCGAGCGCGGTACGCAGGACGTGCTCACGCGCGCCGATCTCGTGCGCAAGCTCTCGCGAGGGACACCGCTCAAGATCAAGGCCGGCTTCGATCCCACGGCGCCGGATCTGCATCTGGGCCACACGGTGCTGCTCAACAAGATGCGCCAGTTCCAGCAGCTCGGACACGAGGTGATCTTTCTGATCGGGGATTTCACCGGGATGATCGGTGATCCGTCCGGGCGCAATGTCACGCGGCCGCCGCTCACGCGCGAGGAGGTGCAGGCGAACGCGCGTACTTACGAGCGACAGGTTTTCAAGATTCTCGATCCCGAGCGCACGCGGGTGGATTTCAACTCGCGCTGGCTTGCGGGGATGCCCGCACTGGAATTCGTGAAGATCGCCGCGCACTACACCGTCGCCCGCATGCTCGAGCGCGATGAGTTCGCCAAGCGCTTCAAAGGGGGCCAGCCGATCGCGATCCACGAGTTTCTATATCCGCTCGCGCAGGGATACGACTCCGTGGCGCTGCACGCCGACGTCGAGCTCGGCGGCACCGATCAGAAGTTCAATCTGCTGGTCGGCCGCCAGCTGCAGGAGGCTTACGGCCAGGAGCCACAGGTCGTCATGACGGTGCCGCTGCTGGAGGGTCTCGACGGCGTGGAGAAGATGTCCAAATCGAAGGGCAACTACATCGGAATCGCAGAGAGCCCGGATGCGATGTTCGGCAAGGTCCTGTCGATCTCGGACGATCTGATGTGGCGCTACTTCGAGCTGCTCTCATTCCGTCCGCTCGCCGACCTTGCGGCGCTCCAGCGCGCGGTGCGCGAAGGGCGCAATCCGCGCGACGTGAAGCTCGAGCTGGCCCACGAGATCGTCGCCCGCTTTCACGATGCCGCAAGCGCGGAGCAGGCGCAGAAGAACTTCATCGCGCGCGTGAGCGAGCGTGCCGTTCCTGCGGATCTGCCGGCCAAGACGGTGTTCGTCGAGGCCGCCGGCCTGAGGCTCGCCAATCTGCTGAAGGAAGCGGGGCTTGCCGCGAGCACATCCGAGGCCAACCGGAAGATCGAGGAGGGTGCGGTCCGGGTCGATGGGGTCCGGGTCACCGACCGGGGCCTCACCTTCGCTGCCGGCGCCGATCATGTCTTCCAGGTGGGGTCGCGCCGCTTTGCCAGGCTCAAGCTCGAGGCCCAGGCGGGAAGTCCTGCGGGCAGCTGAGCTCTTGCGCGGCTAAGTTGCGGAAAGTTTGGAACTTTCTGCCCTTCTTCTGGTCCTAATGAGGGTCCGGGCGAGCTTCCGGTGAGATTCGTGCTCGGCCCCGGCGCTCTCGCCCGAGCCAGGGCCCGATTCCTCGCGAACGAGGGGGCTCGACCGGGTTATTACAGTGCGTTGACAAGGCGGCTGCGCTCGCTATACTGCGCGGCCCTTGCGAATTGGTGCCGCAGTGCGGCAACTCGCGGGGAAATCGGTTTACGTAATGGGTTGACGGAGGCGCCCCTGGGGCTATACTTCCGCCCCCTTATTTGACGGTGGCGCGCGGCAACGCGCGAATCCTGCGGTCCATCGCGGCCGTGGGTGCTCTTTAAAAGTTCGGCAGGTAATTTGTGTGGGGACTCGCGTCGATGCCTTGAGAGGCGAAGACCGAGTGACCAAGATGTCCAGCAGCAGTTGGGCTTTTGGATGCTCTGTCGCTTAAAGCTCAAAATCTTTAAGTGAAGAGTTTGATCCTGGCTCAGATTGAACGCTGGCGGCGTGCCTAACACATGCAAGTCGAGCGGTAACGCGGGAGCAATCCTGGCGACGAGCGGCGAACGGGTGAGTAATGCTTCGGAATCTACCCAGT
>DATKPP010000072.1:0-30330 GCA_035524075.1 Steroidobacteraceae bacterium
ACGCCGTTGGTAGCGGAACAGCCCCATCTCGGTGGCGACGTCGCGGGTCAGATGATTGCGCAGGAAGCTGAAATCATCGTCCTCGCGCATGATGCGCCGCGCCGTCTCGACCCCGGATTGCTTGATGATCTCCTCCCAGAGCGTGAATCCCAGATGATAGGGATTGATGGAAAGCGATACCTGCTCCCCGGTCGCCACCGGCCGCACGACGTCGGAGTGGCACTTGATGGCGTCGAGATAGATCTCCTCGGCGATGAAATCCGCCTCGCGCAGGAGCCGCGCATGCCAGTAGGAGGCCCAGCCCTCGTTCATGATCTGAGTCGCGAACACCGGATAGAAATAGAACGATTCCTCGCGCACCGCGAGGAAGATGTCGCGCTCCCAGCTCTCCATCTCCGGCGCGTAGGTGGCGAGGAACCAGAGGATGTCGCGCTCGGGATGCGGGGGGAGGGGCGCGCGCTTGCGGCTGTCGAACGCTCCCGCTGCCGCCGCAGGGTCCAGCGCCGCAAAGCGGCGACGGAAATCATCATCCACGAGCGCCTTGGTGTCCGGGAGGTACTCCGGGTAGCGCTCGCGCCTCAGCTTCTGGTCCACATCGATGTGCTGCTCCAGTGCGAGCGCCGCATCGAGCACGGACTCCACCTTCTGCATGCCGTGGGTCTCGATCGCCTGCTGGATCTGGCGCGCATGGTTGGCTGCATGCTCGACGATGTGCTCGCTCACCTGCTCCTGGCAGCGGCGGAACATCATGTTGTTGCGCGCGAAATCCGCGTGCCCCAGCACGTGTGCCGTCACCAGCACGTTCTCGGCGAGCCCGTTGCTTTGCGCAAGGTAGGCATGCCCGGGATTGCCGGGGAATACGACCTCGAAGATGCGCGAGTGCCCCATGTGGCGCTGGATGAGCTGGTAGATGTAGCGCACCCCGAACGACCAGTGCGGCATCCGCACGGGCAGCCCGTACACTGCGATCTCCATCATGAAGCTGTCGGGGACGGCCTCGAACTCGACCGGATAGAACGAGAGCCCCGAGCGCACGGCGAGCTCCTCGAGCCGCCGGACGTAGCTCTGCCAGTCGGCCGGATCGCTCATTGAGAGCCCTCGGGCCCGGCGCCGCTCTGCGCCGCGTGCTCGGCCGTGAAGAAGTGCCGCACGGCACCCCACACATCGTTGAAGTCGTTGATGACATAGCTGCCCGCGGGCTGACCCTGCGAGGCCAGCTCACCGAACAGCCGCCCGGTCTCGGTCGCGAGCTGGCGCGACAGACCGGATGCAACCTCGACGTAGCCGCTGTAGCAGGCCTTCTGCACGATGTCCGCGAGCGCGGTTTGCGACTCGGCGTGGTCGCCGACGGAGTTGTCTCCGTCGGAGGCGTAGAACAGATAGATATTGTGACGCCCGGGGCTGTAGCGCGCGTCGATGATCTCCCGCACCTTGTTGAGGCCGGTCGAGGCGACGGTGCCGCCGGTGCCGGTCACCTGGAAGAACTCGGGCTCGGTGAACTCCCAGGCCTCCGTGGTATGAGCGACGAACACCGTCTCGAGCGAGCGGTACTCGCGCCGCAGGCCTTGCACGACCCAGAAAAAGAATGTCTTGGCGAGCCTGCGGTCTCGATCCGACATGCTGCCCGACACATCGAGCATGAAGAATACGACGGCGTGAATGGCCGGTTGACGCCGGCGCGCCAGCTGCCTGAAGCGCAGGTCGTCGTCCGTGAAGCCCGTGGGGCCCGACTGCTGCTGCTGCCCCCGGCGCTTGACGAACTCCTTGAACGAGCGGCGCCGGTCGAGTCGCGATCGGGGCCCCCTGCGATCCCATCCTTCGCGCACCCAGTCGGTGCTGTCGGCTGGACCCACGCGCGCCTTGAGGTTCGGCAGCTGCATCTCCTCCCACAGCCAGTCGACGATGTCGTCGATCTTGATCTCGAGAAGGAGCTGGATCTCGCCCTGGTCCTGACCGCCGGGCCCCTTGTCGCGGGCGCCACGATCGGCATTGGCATCGGCGAGCACATCGCCGGGCTTCGCCTCGCCCTGGCCGACGCCCTGGGACTCGCCGGGACGTCGCAGCCTGAAGTGATAGTGCTCGAGCATGCGTACCGGCACCCGCACGGTCCGCGCGCTCTCGTTGATCACGTCTCCGCCTGCGATGATCTGTGGCAATTGCTCGCGAACGGACTCGCGCACCTTCTCGTCATGCCGCAGCCAATCCCGAGCCCCCCGCGAGAACAGGTCGTACCACTTGGCAAGGGTCGGATCGCCTTTGTCGTCACCGCTCTTGCTCATGGCCGCCTGCCTGCCTTAGGTGCGTACGTGTGCGCTACTCCTGTGCCAGCAGCGTCGTGACGTAGCTCAGGGCTTCCTTGGCGCTGTGCTCGTCGTAGCCGTACTCGTGGACGAGGCGCTCCTGCACGACCGAGATCTTCTGCCGCGCCTCCTCGTCCGGTCGAGCGGTGGAGGTAACCAGGCGCAGCACGTCGCGCCGCTCCTCGAACAGATACTGCTCGATGGCCTCGCGCATGCGCGCGTGGCTCGCGAGCTTGAACTTCTCGCCGGCCTTGAACGCCACCATCGCCTTGCGCACTACCTCCTGGCGGAAGGACACTTTTCCGGAATCCGAGACCTTGATCTTCTCCTCCACGGAGCGCAGGAAGCGCTCATCTGCAGGACGCGTCTCCCCCGTGATGGGATCGGTGACCTGGCGATGGTCGAGCGAGGCCTCCACCTCATCGAGGTACTTCTCGAGCAGCTGCTGAGCCTCGTCCTCGAAAGAGGCGAACATCGCGCGGTGCACATCCTCCTTCACCCAGCGGTTGTAGAACTCTTTGCGCGCCGTGACAAGATGGTCCACCCAGCCCTTCTTCTGCTTGGAGTCGATGCGCGCGTCGCTGTCGATGGCGTCCTTGAGCGCGAGCAGCAGCTCCATGCTCGTCAGGCTCTTTGCGCTTCCGCGGGTGATCGCGTTCGAGATCGCATTGATGACGAAGCGCGGGCTCACGCCGGTCAAGCCCTCATCGGCTGACTCCTGCTTGAGGCGCGTGACCTCGGAATCCGGCACGCCCTCGACGGCCTCCCCCGCGTACAGGCGCAGCTTCTTCGGCAGATCGAGGCCCTCGCGCTCGGGCTTGGTCAGGCGGGTGAGGATGGCGAACACCGCCGCCAGGTCGAGCACGTGTGGATCCAGGTGCACGTCGCGGAATGCGGGCGCACCGGAGACGAGCTTCTGATAGATGCGCGCCTCGTCGCGATACGAGAGCGCGTACGGCACCTTGATGATGACCATCCGGTCGAGCAGCGCCTCGTTCTCCTTCTCCTGCAGGAACTTGTGGAACTCGGCGAGGTTGGTGTGCGCGAGGATGGTCTCGTCGAGGTAGATGAGCGGGAAGCGCGAGACCTTGACGTTCTTCTCCTGCGTCATGGTGAGCAGCAGGTACAGAAACTCACGCTTGACCTTCAGGATCTCGATCATCTCGAGTATGCCGCGGCTCGCGGCATACACGGCGCCCGACCACGACCACGCTCGAGGATCGCCTTCGTCGCCGATCTGGGCGACCTTGGCGAGGTCCACGGAGCCCACGAGATCGGCGATGTCGGCCGTCGTGGGGTCGTGCGGCGCGTAGGTCCCGATGCCCGCCCGGGAAGCCTCGGACAGAAAGATCCGCTCCACCGGCACGCGGACGAAATCGCCTTCGTACTCGCGCTCGACCCGATCGCGCGCCCAGGGAGACAGCTCCCCTTGTATGTCCACCCCATAGCGCTCGCGAAACTCCGGCCGCAAGCTCGCGGGCACGAGGTTCAAGGGATTCTCGCGCAGCGGAGAGCCCTTGATGCCGTAGAGCGCGCCATCCTCGGTGCGGCTGTACTCCTCGAGGCCGCGCTTGACCAGGATCGCGAGCGTGGACTTGCCTCCCGAGGGTGGGCCGAGCAGGAGCAGCAGGCGCCGCCCCACGTCCGAGCCCGCGGCGGCAGCCTTGAAGTACTCGACCACCCGGCCGAGCGGCTCGTCGATACCGAACAGCTCGCGCTTCAACAGCTCGCGCGCCTTCGCGCTCTCGCTCGCATCCGAGTGGGCGCTTTGACCATGCCAGCGCAGCATGTCCCAGATGTACTGATGGCTGCTGCGAGCCATGGCGGCCGGGCGCTCGGGCAGGACCGTCTTGAGGAAATCCCCGAAGGTGCCTTCCCAGCGCTGCGCCCGATGCATGCGGCTGAAGGAGCTCAGGGATTCGAGGAACTCTTCGGTACGGTGCATCTGTTCCCCCTGCGACGACAGTGGCCTTAACTTAAATCGGACGAGTCGTCGGGAGTGTGACGGGGCTCAACTCCCGCATCATCTGCAACGTTAAGACGATCACAACAATAAATTGTTCACTGCTTAAAGCAAAATGCATTCCCATCTCGGCGCGATCGTGTGCGAGCGTGACCCCGCCCGCTGGCACATGCCAATGCTGTGCCATCGGCCCGCGAGCATGGTCGGCCGCTTCGTGCGGCAGATCAAGGGTGCTCTTGCGCGTGCTTTTGGGTAATCTGGTGCGATTCGCCGTCGACGCCGCGCTGAGCAGGCGCCTCGCGATCGAGCAGCAGCGCTGATCTTCGCACCAACGTGAGGCGGCTGCGTGTGCGGGTGAGCAGCATCGCGCGCCTGGCGACGGCCGCTCGCCGGCGCGCGCATCACGGCGATGGGGGCGGATTCTGAATTCGCGCGTGCTCGGAGCGGTGCGCCGCGCGATACAGCGGCAGCACCGCGCGCCGCTGCGTGTCCCAGTACTCCGCCTCCTCCACGGTCACCTTGAGCAGCACGACCTCCGGGTCGTCGATGCCCCCTGCGAGCCACGGACGCAGCGCGGGCGTCCACAGCTCGCGCGCTTTGGCCTCGTCACGCAGGATCTGAGTGATGCCACAGGCCCACACGTAGGTCTCCGAGACGGGTCGGCAGTAGCTGAGACTCACACGGCGATGCTCGTCGATCTCTCCGATCTTCGGGGATGAGATCGTCGTCATGAACCAGAGCGCTCCCTCGGCATCCATCTGCAGGGTGCGCAGGGGTCTGCTGTGCAGCACCCCCGCGGCGCTTTCGGTGGTGAGCATCGCGATCTCGATCTCGCCCAATCGCGCGGCAAGGCTCGCGAGCTCCGGGGCAGCCTGCGGATGGATGTCCACGGTTTCTGGAGTCGCAAACGGCGTGCCCTTCAGGCTACATCGCGTGCCGCAACTGACCATAAGCCCGCGACCGGCTGAAGCGCGGCCGCAACGCCTCGGGGCCCCGGGGTCGCATCCCGGTGGGTGCTCCCCGCCGCAAAGCGCGCTGCCGTCCAGAGTTTCTGTAACTCGTCGGCGGGATGCGACGCCGCCCTCTCGTTAATGTGAACTGCCGCAAGGCGACTGCCCAGCCGGAAACTATTCTCCTGGAAGAGTCGCGTGAGAGGGGTTCGGCGCTTCCGTTCGGGACCGCCCCGGTGTCCCTTGCGCACGGAGTCTAAACTGTGGCAACTCCAGCTTCGACTGCATCGCGATCACCCGACGCAGGTGGGGACTCCAGTCACCCTGCTCACCCCTCGACCAAGCCATCCGGCGAGGTGCTCGCGGTCACCTCGCACGATGACTTCCTCCTGGAGCTCGGCGAGGCGCTCGGCGGACAGGTCGCGGTGCGGCCGGTCGAAACGGTTGCCGCCGCGCTCGAGCACGTCGCGGTGTCGCGCAAGCTGCAGCTGCTCATGATCGACTCGCGCGGACTGGCCGACCTGCGGGCGGAGGTCGAGCGAGTGCACACCCGAGCGCCGCAGGTGCCGGTCGTCGTCTTTGCAGCCACCGAGTCGGAGAAAGGCATCGCCGGCGCACTGCGCAGCTCGACGGTCTTTGCGGTGCTGCCCATCCCGGTGGACCGGCGCAAGACGGCCGCGATCTTCGAAGGCGCGCTCGCCGAGGCTGCCGAGAAGCGCGGTGGCCAGCGAGGCGCAGCGGGCCACTCGCGCGGTGCCGATGCCCGCGCCCATTCGCGGCCGCCCCTCGTTCCCGAGCCTGTCCCCACACCCGCGCTGGAGGACACCCAGGTCGCACCGGTCGCGGGCTCGACCACCGCGGTGCGCATCGGCGCGCTCGTGGGCGTCGCCGCAATCGTGGTCGCCGGAGCAGTGTGGTTCTTCCTCTCGGGAGGTCACTCGGCTGCACCGAAGCTCACCGCCAACCCCGCCGCTGCACAGCCGGCACGCAGCGCATCAGCGTCGAGCGCCCCCATGGAGGGCCGCACGTCGCAGTCTCCGACGGCGGGCGCCGCGGAGCAGTCGCCGGCATCCACGCCGGCGGTCGCCTCCGCGCCGGTCGCCACCGCAGTTCCTGCCGCCCAGGGCACCCTCGATGAGTTGCTCGAGAAGGCACGGCTTGCGATGCGCGAGCGGCGCTATACCGAGCCTGCAAGCAACTCTGCGCTCCTCTACTATCGCTCCGCGCTCGGGGTGGACTCCTCAAGCGGCGAGGCGCGGGATGGCATGGCGCGTCTGGCCGGGCTCCTGGGCGGTCGCTTCGACGAGGCCGTCGCGGCCGGTCGTTACGAGGAGGCCGCCGAGGCGCTCGCGGGACTGAAGGTCGCGGCGCCCGGCGACGCTCGATTGGGGGCGCGCCAGACACAGCTCCTACGCGGTGAGTGGAGCAGCGCCCTGGCGAGCGGCAATACCGATCGGGCTGCCACGCTGCTGCATCAAGTCGAACAGGGAGGCGGCCTGTCGTCCGCAGAGCTCTCGCGGTGGCGCGCGGAGCTCGCCCGACACCAGATCGATGCTCGCGCTCAGCACCTGGCGGAGCTTCTGGACCAGAGGATTCGCGAGGGCCGGCTGGTCGAGCCCGGTGCCGATAGCGCGAAGTCGTACTTGCAGCAGCTCGAGCAGGCCGCGCCCCAGAGTGCGATCGCCGAGCACGGAGCGCGCGACTGGGTGGCCGCGTGCCTGCACAAGGCGCGCGATGCGGTGATCGCCGGCCGTTCGGCCGACGCCGACAGGTGGGTCGGGGAAGCGCGCGCCGCCGGCATGACCGCGGCCGAGTTTGCCGCCTATCAGCGCGATCTGGCGTCCGCGCGGCAGCGCGCCGCGACGCTCGAGTCCGACCGACTGGCGCAGCTCGCGCGTGCACGCATTCAGGATGGCCACCTCACCGATCCCCCCGACGACAGCGCCGTCCACTATCTCGACCAGCTGAAGAGCGGTTACGGTGACAGCAGCACCGTCGATTCGATCGGACGCGAGCTTGCTGCCCGGCTGGTCGAGCAGGCCGCCCACTCCGCACGGGCCGGCCAGGTCGCAGCGATGAACTCGGAGCTCGCACTCGCGCAGCGCTGGGGGGCCGACCCGGCGCTGGTGCAGGCGGTGCAGCAGGTCGTCTCCGGACACGGCGCCGCGACGGCGCCGGCAAGCCCCGGTGCCGGTCCGCGAATTCCGCCGGGCTTTGCTCCGAAGCGCATTCGCTACGAGGCGCCCGATTACCCGGCCGAGGCGCTCGACCAGCGCATCTCCGGATCCGTGACCGTTGGATTCACTCTGGACCTGCAGGGTCACCCGCGCGATGTGCACGTGATCGAATCCACGCCGCCCGACCTGTTCGATCGGGCCGCCGTATGGGCCGTGTCCCGCTGGCGCTACGAGCCCGTCGTGATCGACAACGTGCCCACGCAGATGCCGTGGCGCATCGTCATCCATTTCGCTGCACCGAAGGACTGAAGCACCGATGCGCTCGGAGCCTGCGATCAACGTTTCGGCGGGGGAGAGGATCCGTCAGGCCATCACCGTCACGGTCGGATTGCTGCTCACGCTGGTGATGGGCGGCGTGCTGCTCATCGGCTCGCGTCAGGCCACTCGCGTGACGGTGAACGTGGGCGGACTGCAGACGGCAAGCGGCCTGCAGGCCTATCCGGCGATTCTCAACGAGCAGCTCGCGGCGCTGCGCGACCGCCTGGAGGAGCGCGCCTACGCGGGCCAGGCGCTCGCCGACCTCAAGGCCACGACCGATTCGATCAACCACGATCTCGAGCGGTTGAGTGCGGCGCCCCTCGGCCGGTCGACCGAGCTCACCGAGGCCATGCGCATGTGGCGCGAGTATGCCCCGGTGCTCGATCCGGTGACCTCGTTCGACGGCCAGCCTTACGTGGACACCGACGCGGGCAGCTCGTTGTCGCGGGAGGGCCGCGATTACTATGCAAGCGTCAAGCGCGCGCAGCTGTTCGCGCGCGAGAACTCCGCGAGGCTGCGCACGCTGCTCGGGGCGCTGTCGTGGCGACTGCAGTCGGAGGCAACAGCGCAGGCGAGCCGGTTGCGGCTCTTGCTCTCCGGCGGTGTGCTCGCCGCCCTGATCCTCGGGGCGGCCGCCGCCTACTTGCAGGTCAGCCGCGCGCGCGAGGAGCGGCTTGCCCGTGAGGCCCAGGAGCAGACTCGCGACATCCTGCAAACCGTGCGCGAGGGCTTCTTCCTGCTCGATGCCGATTACCGCATCGGCGCGGTCTGGTCGCACGCACTGAGCAGGCTCTTCGACCGGAACGACTTCGCAGGCCTGCCCTTCGAGGACCTGCTGCGAGACCTCGTGCCCGCCGGCACGCTCGCCACTGCAACCAAGTACATCAAGCTGCTCTGGGGCGAGCGCGCCCACGAGAACTTGATGAAGAGCATCAATCCCCTCGGGCAGCTCGAGATCCATGTGGACAACGGCCATGGAGGCCGGGACGCGCGCTACCTGCAGTTCGATTTCCACCGCGTGCTGGGCCCGAAGGGGGTCAAGCACGTCCTGGTGAGCGTGACCGACATCACCTCGAGCGTGATACTCGCGCGCGAGCTGCAGGAGTCGCAGGAGAACGCGAGCGCGCAGGTCGACATGATGATGGGCGTGATGCACATGGATCCGGTGCAGCTCGGAGGCTTCCTCGATGCGACCGAGACGGGCCTGACGCTCGTCAACACCATCCTCAAGGAGCCGGCGCGCACCGACGGAGACTTCCGCAAGAAGCTCGACGGCATGTTCCGCGAGCTGCACTCGATCAAGGGTGAGGCCTCGGCGCTCGGGCTCATGACCGTCGCGCGTCGCGTGCATGCGCTCGAGGATGCGGTCGCCGATCTGAAGAAGAGCGTCGCGCTCTCGGGCAACGATTTCCTGCCACTCGTGGTGAAGCTCGACGAGCTGATGGCGCACCTGAAGCAGGTGCGCGAGCTCGCCGCGCGATTGACCGCGCTGCGACTGACGGGCGCTGCGGAAGGCCCGGCCGCGGAGACGACCCCGCATGCGGCCGGGTGGGGCGACGCGGGTGCGCCGCGGCGTGCACAGGAGCTGTCCCAGGCCCTCCAGCAGCTTGCGGCGCGGCTTGCAAACGACCATCAGAAGAGATTCAAGCTCGACGTGAGCGGGCTCGCCGAGGTGCCCGCCGTCTATGGCGCCCTGGTCAAGGACGTTCTCATTCAGATGGTTCGCAACGCGGCCGTGCACGGCATCGAGGCGGTCGAGGTACGCAGAGCTCACGCCAAGGACGAGACCGGCCTGGTGCGCATCGAGTTCGGCAAGCTAGCCAGCGGCTACGAGCTCACCATCGAGGACGACGGCGCGGGCATCCTGCCCGACCAGCTGCGCGCCGCGGCGGTGCGCCGCCAGCTCGTCACCCCGACGGAGGCCGAGCTCATGGACACCCGCACTGTCATGGCACTCATCTTCCGTCCGGGCTTCTCGACCCAGGATGAGGTCTCGCTCGATGCCGGCCGCGGGGTCGGCATGGATGTGGTGGCAAGGAACATCTACGCGCTCGGCGGCAAGATCGCCGTGAGCACCAGCCCGGGCAAGTTCACGCGGTTTCGCATCTCGCTGCCCCTTTCGCCTGCGGCCGCGGACACCGCGGTGGCCTGAGCTTGCCCCCGCACCTGCACCTCAGGCGCTGAGCGCAACCCGTCCATGAGCATCAGGCCACCGACCGCAGCCGCGCCACGGCCCGAGAACCGGCGTCCCTTCCGCCTGCTCATCGTGGACGACTCGAACATCATGCGACGGCGCATCGAGCGCTCGCAGCAGTTCGAGGAGCTCGAGGTGGTCGGCGCAGCCGCGAACGGCGTCGAGGCGCTCGAGCTGTTTCGCAGAACCGATCCCGATCTGGTGACCATGGATCTGACGATGCCGCAGATGGATGGCATCGAGTGCATCGAGGAGCTCGTGCGTCTGAAGCCCACCGTGCGCATCCTCGTGATCTCGGCGCTCGCCGACAAGGCAACCGCGGTCGATGCCATGGAGAAGGGCGCGAACGGATTCCTGCACAAGCCGTTCACCGATCGCCAGCTCAACGAGGCGATCGCCGAGCTGATCAATGATGATTGACCGCTGCGGAACCGATCGACCAGGCGCCATGGACAACTGACCGATGCTGCAAGAACAGGAGCTCAAGACCTTCGTCGAGGGGACGACGAACTATTTCGAGGTGGCCGCCCAGCAGCCGGCGACCGTCGGCTCGCCCTATCTGGTGACCGATGGGTCGCCCGCGGTGCACGAGTACACCGGTGTCATCACGATCTCGGGGCGGCGCGAAGGGGTCGTGTACTTCACGGCTCCCAAGGCAATGCTCACGGTTCTGCTCATGAAGATGCAGGAGAACGACTTCAGCCACGAGAACATGCGCGACCTCGTGGGCGAGGTGGCGAACACCATCTCGGGGAACGCGCGCCGCGACTTCGGCAACGAGTTCGTGATCTCGGTGCCCAGTGTGCTGACGGGCGAGCGCGCCGACCCTCCCCCCCTGGTGTCGGGCGCCCGGTCGTTCGTCATCCCGATCAACTGGCGCAGCCACTCCGCCAAGCTCGTGGTATCCCTCAAGTAGCCGAGCGAGGGTACACTTAGCCCTCGATGCCATCCTCACCGATCATCGCATCCTGTCTCACGCTTGCGTGTGTCACGATCGCGCTCACCGCGTGCAGTGGCATGAGCCGCGTGAAGGAGGAGCCTCCGCCGGGGGTTACCCTCGCAGGCAACTGGCAGCTCGATCCCCGTGCCAGCACCAACATTCGCCAGACACTGCGGCAACTCGTGCGTCCCGGCCGCAAGCGACCATCCTCCGATACCGGCCTCGATACGAGCGGCCCGGGGGATGGCGGCGATCAGGGGCCGCCCAGCTCGGCTCGCGGCGGCGGGCGCACTTCGCGGCAGTACGGCTACGACTCGACCGAGATTCCACCGGACATCTCGCTGCAGCTGTCGCTGCTCGCGGGGGGGGATTTCCTGAAGATCGAGCAGCGGCCCGAGGAGTTGGTCATCGGCAACGGCGAGACCACACGCAGCTTCGTGCCGGGCGAGCGCAGCGTCGTGTCCGTCCCGAGTGGCGTGGCGGATCAGCGCTCGGGCTGGAAGGGCAAGGAATACTGGATCGAGATCAAGCCGCAGGTGGGACCCCACGCGACCGAGAAGCTGCGCCTGTCCGACAAGGGTGGCCAGCTCATCGAGACCATCGATGTCTCCGGGGAGGGCCGCGTGAAGCCGCTGCACGTCATCCGCGTGTACAACCCGGCCCGTGAGATCCCGATCGTCCTGCCGGGCGAGAACTGAGGGGCCCGACCGCCACAGTCGTTGCACCCGCCCGACAGCTCATGTCGCCTGCGATGCCACTCGGAACGCCGACTTTGCTTGCTCGGGGGCCGCCGCCTATGCTAGTCGCGTGCCCGGGCTCTCACCGCCAGCGTTGTCTGCCAACGGTAGCCTCGACGCGTATCTGCGCGCCGGCGCGGGCTCGCCTGCCGGTCCCTCCCCACCTCCCGAGCCATACCCCGACCCGTACCCCGAGCGCGCCCCCTTCACGCGCACGGAGCTGCTGCTGGTCCTTGGCTTCTGGACGCTGATCGCCGTTCTCACGTCGGCGAACTCCTTGCTCGAGCCGCGCACCGCGCATCCCTGGCAGCCGGTCGTGCCGCTCGCCCCGGTGTTCCTCGCCTTCGGCAACTCCTACCTCTGGGCGTTGCTCACGTTGCCGATCTTCAGGCTCGCCAGCCGCTACACGTTCGAGCGCTCGAGCTGGTTGTCGCGCGCGATGTTCGTCGTGCTGGGATTGGTGCTCGCCGTGGGCGTGGACGTGGCCACGTCCTATCTTCGACATCAGCTGTACTACTCGCCCAAGGCGCTGACCCCCGAGCTGGAGGCGATCGCGCGCGTGCGCGCGCTCTGGTTCATGAACGAGTTCATCGTGTTCGTGGCGGTGCTGGCCGCCGGGTTCGCGCGCAACTACTTCCTCAATTATCGCGTGCGGCTCATGGAGGCGGTGCACCTGAAGGCGCAGGCCGCACAGCTGCAGGCGCAACTGGCGGATGCGCGGCTCACGGCGCTGCGCACCCAGCTCAATCCGCATTTCCTGTTCAACACGCTCAATGCGGTCTCGGCCCTGGTCGAGCGCGACCCGCGCGGTGTGCGGCGAATGATCGCCCGCCTGAGCGAGCTGCTGCGCACCTCGCTCGACGAGGCGGACGAGCCGGAGGTGCCGCTGCAACGCGAGCTCACCTTCGTGGATCGCTATCTCGAGGTGATGCAGATCCGCTTCCAGGGGCGGCTGCACGTGCGAGTGCACGCCGAGCCCGATGCGAGCGCCGCGCTCGTGCCGAATCTGATCCTGCAGCCGCTGGTGGAGAATGCGGTGAAGCACGGCGTGAGCAAGATGATCGGGGCCGGACGGATAGAGATTCGCGCGCAGCGCGTGGGCACGCGTGTGCTGCTCAGCGTGAGCGACAATGGCCCCGGGCTGCCGAAGGGTACGCTCGTCCCCTGCGAAAGCGTTGGACTGCGCAACACGCGCCTGCGCCTGGCACAGCTCTACGGCTCGGATCAAAGCCTCACGCTGCGCGCGGGCGACGGCGGTGGCCTCGTGGCCGAGGTCTCGCTGCCCTACCACACTCAGGCCGACCTTCGAGCAGCCGCCGTCGCCGCCGAGGCGTAGGGGCCGATGCCGCCCTCGCGAGCGCTGCGCGTTCTGATCGCAGACGACGAGGCGCTCGCGCGCCAGCGCCTGGAGGACCTGCTGCGCAAGGAGGAGGCCGTCGAGATCGTCGGCGCGGTTGCCGACGGAGAGCAAGCCGTCGCCGCCATCCGTTCGCTGCACCCCGATCTGGTATTCCTCGATGTGCAGATGTCCGGCCGCACCGGGCTCGAGGTGGTGCGGGAGGTCGGCGCGGAGAACATGCCCCCGACGATATTCGTCACGGCGTACGACCGGTACGCTCTGGAGGCCTTCGACGTCGCGGCGGTCGATTACCTGCTCAAGCCTTTCGACGACGAGCGCTTCGAGCAAGCGTTCCAGCGCGCAAGACGCCTGATCGAGCTGAAGGAGGTCGGGCGCCTGACCGAGCAGCTTCGCGGCCTGCTGCAAAGCGAGGCGCGGGCGGCGGCCGAGGCCACCGGTGCCACCGGCGCGGGCACGACGCTCGTCGCGCCCACGCGAGGCCCATACCTCGAGCGCATCGCGGTGGAGATGCGCGGGCAGGTGCGCGTGGTGCCGGTGGAGACGATCGACTACATCACCGCCAGCGGTCCGTACGCCGAGATTCACGTCGGGGAGAAGACCTACATCATCCGCGAGCGGATGCAAACGCTCGAGGAGCGGCTCGATCCCTCGCGCTTCTTTCGCATCCACCGCTCGGTGATCGTGCGTCTGGAGCGCATCGACACCCTGCTGCGGGAGCCGGGCGGAGACTACGCCGTGCAGCTGAAGGGCGGCGCGCGCCTGTCGGTCAGCCGCAATCGGGTCGAGCCCCTCGAGCAATGGATGGGACTGCCGCGGTAGGATTCGTGGGATGCCGGCTCGCAGCTCGAGAACAGCGCGACCCGCGAGGTCGCGGGCAAAATCGCCGGGGCGTGGCAAGCTCGCCCCGCGCGCGCGGGCCCGCGGACTCGACGCCGGGCAGGTCGCCCTCGGGCTCGAGCATCCCGAGATCGCAGAGGTGGCCGCGGCCATCAGCGCATCCGGGGGCGCATCCGTGGGGGCCTATCGCGAGCCCTTGAGCGGGCGGGCCTTGCTGCTCGCCGTCTTGCCGATCGGCACACTGGAGCCCACGCCCTTTCAGCGGGATCTGTCGCCGACTCACGCGCGGCGTCTGGCGGATAAAATCGAGGAGACCGGGGCTTTTCTGGACCCCTTGATCGTCGTGCGCGGCGCGAATGGGTGCTGGTGGACGCCCAACGGGCGCCATCGCCTGGCCGCCGCGAAGTTTCTCGGGCTCAAGCTGGTGACGGCCCTGATCTCTCCGGATGAGTCGCTCGCCTATCGTATCCTGGCGCTCAACACGGAGAAGGCGCACAACCTCAAGGATCGAAGTCTCGAGGTGGTGCGCATGGCTCGCAGCCTCGCAGCCCGGCAGGGCGAGAAGCCAGAGTCACAGTTCGCCGAGCTGTTCGAGTCCGCCGAGCTTCTGACGCTCGGGCTCGTATACGAGAAGAATGCGCGCTTCGGCGGCGGCGCATACAGCCCCTTCCTCAAGAAGGTCGATCGCTTCAACGATCAGAGCCTCGCGAAGAGCCTGCGCGCGCGTACAGGCTATGCGGCACGGCTGCAGGAGATCGACACGGCCGTGAAGCGGGTGGTGAGCGGGCTCGCCGAGCGGGGCTTCAAGTCCCCTTACTTGCGCAATTATGTGGTGGCGCGCGTGAACCCCGTGCGCTTTCACAAGGCGAAGAAGGGCTCGACCGCGCCGGCGATGCCCATTGCCCAGGCACTCACGCGGATGAGTGCGGCAGTGCGCCGCTTCGATGTGCGCTCGGTAAGCCATGCGGAGCTCGCATGGGTCGCCGCCGGGGCCGAGTCGCACGACTGAGCGGCTGCGACGGCCAGGGATGGCTCCAGGCGAGCGCTAGGGTCCGCGCTTTGGAGCGCTTCCCGAGCTCTTGTGCGAGCGCGAGGACTGGCTCTCGGTCAGCCACACGATGTGGCACAGGTGATGCAACCGGTACGTGGGCATCTCGGAGGGGAGACCCGGCTCGGAATCGCGCTCGAGAATGATCTCCGGCTCGCTCGCCAGAATGGGCTCGCCGCACAGCAGGCATCTGCGCCCGGTGCCGCGGCG
The DNA here is from genome assembly GCA_035524075.1 of Steroidobacteraceae bacterium. GTDB lineage: Bacteria > Pseudomonadota > Gammaproteobacteria > Steroidobacterales > Steroidobacteraceae > JASHUC01. The sequence goes on from DATKPP010000072.1 coordinate 15,035, forward strand.
CGCTCGCAGGCGCAACCGGCCGCAGCAGCGCTCGGGCAGAATTCCATACCTGCGATAGCGGTGCACGCGCACGCGCAGCTCGTTGAGGTAGCGGGCGAGCCCGTCGGGAATGCGCTTCTGTTGCGAGGGATGTGAGTCCATCTTCGCTGCACCATCGAGCACGCATGCTCGATGCCCACTAACCAGCAAACCGTGTGCCCATGGCCGGGCGCACCCGCAGGGGTCGCGGACCCATTCTCGTGCAGCCTCGGCGGCTCGGAACCATTCTGGTGCGCAGGCCACGCGCGCCAGGCGGCGTGAGCCGGCCTGGCGAGGCGCAAAATTCTGCATGGAACTTGCACGACGAGCGCTGTGGACGCTCCAGTTGCCAGCTCGCTGGATTGCACGGGGCCGACCGAGCACGGCCCCGCAGGCAATCGTCGCACGGGCGCGTATCCGGCCGACGGGCGCGTGGCGCTCGACAAGGAGGCTCTCAAGCGCGCCTTCATCGACAATCTGTTCTACGTGCAGGGGAAGATCCCCGCGCTCGCCACACGCTACGACTACTACATGGCGCTTGCGTACACCATTCGCGATCGCATGCTGCATCGCTGGATCAGCACGGCGGAGGCGTACACCCAGCACGGCTCGCGCACGGTCGTGTATCTCTCCGCGGAGTTTCTCACCGGTCCACACCTGGGCAACAACCTCATCAACCTCGGGATTTACGACGAGGTCCGCCAGGCGATCGGCGAGCTCGGTCTGGATTTCGAGGAGCTGCTGGGCGCCGAGGACGAGCCGGGGCTCGGCAGCGGCGGACTCGGGCGTCTCGCCGCCTGCATTCTCGACTCGCTCGCGACCTTGCAGATTCCCACGCTCGGTTACGGCATCCGCTACGAGTTCGGCATCTTCGATCAGGAGATCGTGGACGGCTGGCAGGTCGAGCGCACCGACAAGTGGCTGCGATTCGGCAATCCGTGGGAGGTGCTGCGGCCGGAGTGGGCGGTGGATGTGCGGCTCGGCGGACACACGGAGCACTCCGCGGACGAGCAGGGACGCTTGCGTGTGCGCTGGGTGCCGCAGCGCACCGTGAGAGGAGTTCCCTACGACACACCCATTCTGGGCTACCGGGTGAACACCGCGAACACCTTGCGGCTATGGCGGGCGGAGGCGCCGGAGTCCTTCGACGTCGCCGTGTTCAATCGCGGCGACTACTACGGCGCCGTGCATCAAAAGGTGAGCACCGAGAACCTGAGCAAGGTGCTCTATCCGAACGATGATCAGGCCGCGGGCAAGGAGTTGAGACTCGAGCAACAGTATTTCTTCACGTGCTGCTCGCTGCAGGACATGCTGCGCATCCTGAGCGTGCAAGGCATCCCCCTCGAGCGCTTCCACGAGAAGTTCGCCATCCAGCTCAACGACACCCACCCCTCGATCGCGGTGGCCGAGCTGATGCGCCTGCTGGTGGACGAGCGCGGCATGGAATGGGATCGCGCCTGGTCGATCACCCGCAGCACGTTCGCCTACACCAACCACACGCTGCTGCCCGAGGCGCTCGAGTGCTGGCCCGTCGCCCTGCTACGCAAGGTGCTGCCGCGACACCTCGAGATCATCTACGAGATCAATGCGCGGTTTCTCGACGAGGTGCGCATCCGCTATCTGGGCGACGAGCGCCGGGTCGCGGCGCTGTCACTCATCGACGAGGCGGGCGAGCGGCACGTGCGCATGGCGCATCTCGCCTGCGTGGGCAGCCACGCCGTGAATGGCGTCGCGGATCTGCACTCGCGGCTGCTGCGCGAGCACGTCCTGAAGGACTTTCACGCGTTGTGGCCGGAGCGATTCTCGAACAAGACCAACGGGGTGACGCCGCGGCGCTGGATCGCCCTGGCAAATCCGCGGCTCGCACGGCTCGTGAGCCAGGCGATCGGGACCGACTGGGTCGGCGACCTCGAGCAGCTGCGCGGCCTCGAGCCGTTCGCGCACGACGGCGGGTTTCGTGCGGAGTGGCAGCGCGTGAAGCATGCCAACAAGCGCGAGTTCGCCGCATTCCTCGCCGCGCGCACCGGCACCACGGTGGATCCGCGCTCGATGTTCGACGTGCAGGTCAAGCGCATCCACGAATACAAGCGCCAGCACCTGAACATCCTGCACGTCATCGCGCTGTATCTGCAGCTGCGCGGGCATGCGGCCAGCAGCATCGAGCCGCGCACGTTCGTCTTCGGCGGCAAGGCGGCGCCGGGTTATCACCTGGCGAAACTGATGATCAAGCTCATCAACTGCGTGGGCGAGGTGATCAATCGGGACCCGGCAGTGCGCGATGCTCTCAAGGTGGTGTTCGTTCCGAACTTCAACGTCACCACGGCGCAGCGCATCTATCCGGCAGCGGATCTTTCCGAGCAGCTCTCCACCGCCGGCAAGGAGGCATCCGGAACGGGGAACATGAAGTTCGCCATGAACGGCGCGCTCACCATCGGCACCTCCGACGGGGCGAATCTCGAGATCGAAGCCGAGGTGGGCGCGGAGAATTTCTTCTCCTTCGGCCTCTCGGCCGCGCAGGTTGCCGCGCTCGAGTCGAGCGGGCATCGGGCCGCCGAGCACTGGGGGCGCAACCCGATGCTGCAGCAGGTGATCGAACTCCTCAGCGAGGGCTTTTTCTCGCGGGGCGACACCGAGCTGTTCCGGCCGCTCATCGAGCGCTTGCTGCGGTGGGATCCGTACTTCGTGCTCGCCGATTTCCAGTCGTACGTGGACTGCCAGAGCCGCGTGGGCGAGGCCTATGCGAATGCGGAGCGCTGGGCTCGCATGTCGATCCTGAATGTTGCGCGCTCGGGGAAGTTCTCCTCCGACCGTACGGTGCGCGAATACGCGACCGAGGTGTGGCGCGTGACGAGCGTGCCCATCCGGTTGCTGTCACACCGCGATCTCGCCGCCTCGGTTCACGCCCAGGCCTGAGGTCCGGGGGCGCTGCGCGTCCTGATAAACTGGCGGGCATGCGCGCGGCAGTTTTCCATGGTCGCCGGGACCTGCGCTTGCAGGAGGTGCCGGAGCCCTCGCCCGGCGCGGGCGAGGTGAAGCTGCGGGTGCTGTACAACGGCATCTGCGGCAGCGACCTGCACGAGTACTACGAGGGCCCGCTGACCACGCGCTCGACGCCTCACCCGCTGACGGGGGTGAAGAATCCGGTCATTCTCGGCCACGAGCTCAGCGGCGAGGTCGTGGAGCTCGGGGCGGGAATCGAGGACTTGCGCATCGGCGACCTGGTCGCGGTCGAGCCGGTGGAGACCTGCGGCCGCTGCCTCGATTGCACATCCGGGCGCTACAACCACTGCTCCCTGCTCGCCTTCCACGGCTACAACCGCCGGGGAGGAGGGCTCTCGCAGTTCACGGTCGTGCGCCGCTCGATGGCCCACAAGCTGGCACCCGGAATCACGCCCATGCAGGGAGCTCTGATCGAGCCGATGGCGATCGCCTGGCGCACGGCGGATCGCTGCGAGCTCTCGGCGGGACAGACCGCCGTGATCCATGGGGCGGGACCGATCGGGATCGGCGTGTATTTCACGCTGCGCCGGCGCGGCGTCCAGTGCATCCTCTCGGACCCCTCGCCCGCGCGGCGTGAGGTGCTGCGCGCGATCGGCGCCGAGCGCATTCTCGATCCGCGCCGGTGCGATGTGGTCGATGCCATCAAGGATCTCACCGGCGGCCGCGGCGCGGATGCCTCGATCGACGCGGCTGGCGTGCCGGCGGCTTTCCAGGCCGCCCTGCACGGAACCGCGATCGACGGCAAAGTCGTGGTGGTCGCGATCCACTCGCGGCCCCTGGAGGTGAGCCCGATGGACATTCTCATGTCCGAGGCCCACATCACCGGCGTTGCGCTTTCCTGTAACGCCTTTCCTTCGGTCATCGCGGAGATGGCCGCGGGCGCCTACCCCGAAGCCGGCTGGGTCGAGACGATCGCTCTCGATCGGCTGATCGAGGACGGCTTCGAGCGGCTGCACCGTCAGGAAGGCAGCAAGATCCTCGTCGATCTGTCCATTGCCCGAGGCGCTCCCCCATGAACACCGTGCCCGAAGCCCCCAAGTCAACCCCAGTGCGATTCTCCGACAACCCGATGTTCAAGCGCTTCGGCGCGCCCTTTCGGGCGGAGGTGGACCTGCGCGACTGCGAGGTCGAGGGCGAGATTCCGGCGGATCTCAATGGGGCGTTCTATCGAGTGGGTCCCGACTATCAGTATCCACCCAAGTGTCCCGACAACATTCCCTTCGATGGCGAGGGTCACGTCGCGATGTTCCGCTTCTCGAAGGGGCACGTCGATTTCAGGACTCGCTACGCGCGCACGCAGCGCTTCAAGGCGCAGGAGGCTGCCCGGCGCTCGCTCTTCGGCATGTACCGCAATCCGTACACCGACGACCCCTCCGTCAAGGCGCTGAGCCGTGGGACAGCGAACACCCATGTGGTCTATCACGCCGGCAAGCTCCTCGCCCTGAAGGAGGACAGCCCGCCTGTCGTGCTCGATCCCCGCACGCTCGAGACGCTCGACGATTGCTACGACTTCAACGGCACGCTCGAAAGTCGCACGTTCACGGCGCACCCCAAGCTCGATCCCGAGACGGGCGAGATGCTCGCATTCGGCTACGAGGCCAAAGGTGAGGCCAGCGATGACGTGTCGGTGTTCGCGATCGATCGCAACGACCGGATCACTTGGCGGGCCTGGATCAAGGTGCCCTACGTGGGGATGCTGCACGACTTCGCCGTCACACGGCATCACGTGGCGTTCCTCGTCATTCCGATGGCGACCGATGTCGAGCAGATGAAGCGCGGCGGTGTGCATTTCGCATGGGATTCGCGGCTGCCGACGTGGCTCGGCGTGATGCGTCGCGGCGGGGACGGGCGTGATTTGCGCTGGCTCAAGGGGCCCGAGCGCTGCGCGACGCATGTGATGGGAGCCTTCTCCGAGGGAGAGCGGCTCCACATCGACATGGACATGGCGCTGAAGAATCAGTTTCCCTTCTTCCCGAACGCGCACGGTGAGCCCTACGATCCGCGCGCGGCCGAGGGCCGGGTCACGCGCCTGACGGTCGACGTGGCCCGGGCCGATGCCCGCGCGTACGACATGGAGGTGCTGTACCCCTCGGTCGGCATCCTCCCCCGTCAGGATGACCGCTATCACACCTTGCCCTACCGCTACGGCTTCATGCCGACGATGGATCCCTCACGTCCCTTCGATGAGCGATTGGCCCAGGTGCTGACCCAGCCGGTCAACTGCTGGACGCGGTTCGATCACGCCACGCGCAAGACCGCGACATTCTTCGCGGGAAGCGAGTCGACTCTTCAGGAGTGCGTCTTCGTGCCGCGCTCCAAGCGCGCTCCCGAGGGTGATGGTTATATCGTGGGCATCGCGAACCGGCTGCTGCACGGGCGCTCGGATCTGGTGGTGGTCGACGCGCAGCGCATGGAGGATGGGGCGGTCGCTTGCGTCAAGCTCCCGTTCCGCATCAACGGAGGCATTCACGGCTGGTGGGTCAGCGAGGAGCAGCTCCCCTAGGCAGGGCCCCGACCCGCCCGCTCGGGCTCGGGCTCGGGCTCGGGCTCGGGCGCGCAGCGGGCGTCGCAAGCTCGCGACCCAGCGCGGCATTCCGCTTGCTTCGGCGGTTCAGTTCACTACGGATGGGTGCGCGATGCCGACACTTGCAAGGAGCCTCCTCAAGCGCTCACGCAGGCTGGTGCGAAAAGGGATCGAGCGCTCGTTGCACGTGCAGCTCGTGCCCGAAGGCGAGGCCGCCCGTATATTCGAGCGCGAGCACCTCAGGCGCTTCTTCCGGCACTTCCAGGTCGACTGCGTGTTCGATGTGGGCGCGAACGTCGGGCAATACGCGACGATGCTGCGGGCGCACGTGGGCTACCGAGGCCACATCATCTCGTACGAGCCGATCCCGCAGACCGCCGCGAAGCTGAGGGCGGCCGCCGCGGGGGACCGCGCGTGGCACGTCGAGGAGCTCGCTCTGGATCGGGCGAGCGGCTTCGCAACCTTCAACTGCTACGACGCGGACGAGATGAGCTCATTTCACGCGCTCTCGCCGCTGGGCGAGGCGCAGTTCGAGAACGAAAGGAAACAGGTGCGCGCCGTGCGGGTGCGTACGGCGACCCTCGCGGACGAGCTCGCCCGGTACGCGCCAAAGCTCGGCTTCCAGCGACCGTACCTGAAGATGGATACGCAGGGACACGACCTGGCGGTCGCCGCCGGCGCCGGTGAGCGGCTGCGCGAGTTCGTCGGTCTGCAGAGCGAGCTTGCGATCCGTCGGCTGTACGCCGAATCGCCGCGCTACGAGGAGGCGATCCGGTTCTACGAGGAATTCGGGTTCGAGCTCTCCGCGCTGGTGCCGAACAATCTCGGCTTCTTTCCGCGGCTGCTCGAGATGGACTGCATCATGTTCCGGGCGCCGCAGCTCCCCCAGAAGTCGGAGCCGATCGCCGCGCTGAGATGATCAGGACGTCCTCGAGCGGCGCATCGTCGTAGCCTTTGCGACGACCCGTGCGCACGGCGGCGATGCGATCGATCACGTCCATTCCGGAGGTCACACGCCCGAAGACCGCGTAGCCGTAGTTGCCGGCACGGTGATCGAGGAAGGCGTTGTCTGCGAGATTGACGAAGAACTGCGACGTGGCGCTGTGGATGTCGTTGGTGCGCGCCATGGAAAGCGTGCCGCGCAGGTTCTTCAGGCCGTTGCTCGCCTCGTTCTGCACCGGCTCGCGCGTGCGCTTGGCTCGCATGTCCGCGGTGAGTCCGCCACCCTGGATGACGAAGCCCGGCACGATGCGGTGAAAAACCGTCCCGTCGAAGAACGACTCGTCGACATAGCGCAGAAAGTTCTCGACGCTCTGCGGCGCCTCGGCCGGGAACAGCTCGACGGTGAAGCTTCCGTGGGAAGTCTCGAACTCAATCATGAGGAGCCCTCGCGTGTGTGCCCGCAGCGTACGCGAGTGGAGCCCCGGGTCACAAGCGCCCTTGCTCCGACGCAGACAGCGCCTGCCGCAGCAGGCCTGCAGGGGCGCCGCGTGCGAGCTCCCCGCGCAGCCAGTCGTTGACCCTCGCTTCGAAGAGCGGATCGCGAGGCATCAGGAGCACCTTGTCGGCGCGCGTGAGCGTACCTCCCAGGGCGCGACACAGCTCGGGGTGACGCCGCGTCTGCAGCTCCACCTCCACGTCATCGGTGATCATGACATCGGCGCGCCCGGCGATCAGCTCATCGAAGATCGTCGAGTTGCTCGGGTAGAGCACGAGCCGCGCCCGGTGCAGATGGGCGCGCACGTACTGCTCGTTGGTCCCACCCGGGTTCACCACCACGCGCACCCCCGGCCGGTCCACTGCCGCGAGACTCTCGAAGCGGTGCGCATCGGGACAGCGCGCGATGATGGTCTTGCCGCCGGACAGGTACGCAAGTGAGACGGCCGCGGCGGAGGCGCGCGCAGGCGTCGCCGAGATGCCGCCGATGGCCACATCGAATGAGCCGCGGCGCAGGTCATCGAGCAGCGTGCTCCAGGAGGTCCGCACGAAGACCGGCTGCGCGTCGAGCCTGCGAGCAAGCCCCAGGGCGAGCTCGATATCCATGCCTTGCAGCTCGCCGTGGCGCTCGGCGCTGAAGGGTGCGTAGTCGCCGGTCGTGGCGATTCTCAGGATGCGCGAGGCCTCGATGCGCGCCAGGGTCGGTGTGGGCACCACCCGTATCGCGCCCAGATCGGCCAGAAGCTCCGCGCGGCTCGCGGAGGACCAACCGGGGCTCCTCAGAAGCTGCGCAGCGCGCGGCGCATACCGAGCGCCAAAGTCGGGCCGAGCAAGTGCCGGCGCAGACAGATACAGCGCACGCACCAGCTCGTGCGTGAGCCGGTCGAGCTGCGGTCGCAGCTCGAGGGCAAGGTCGGGAACGCGGCCCGGGAAGTCGAACCCGCCCCAACGCCACCGGCTGTGCAGCTCGGCCTCCTCGTCGCGTGCCAGGCGCACCTGCAGAGTGAACAGGCGCTCGATGGGAGGCGGGGACAGTCCGAGCGGTGCGGCCAGCATGGCCGCAGCGCGTATCACGGCCTGCTCGCGCGGCGGATCGGATACCGCAGCGTGATGCTGCCACTTCCAGGCGGCAACCGCGGGCATCAATGCAAGCCGCTGATCGAGCAGCTGGAGCGCTCGCTCCACGGAGGTGGCTTCGTCCGTGAACCTCGCAGGGTTGGATCGAGCGGGTCCGGCCGCGGCGGATCCCGCAGGGCAAGCCGCGGCGCCGAGTGCCGCGCAAAGCCCCGCTGCCCAGGCGAGGGCCCGCGCGGTGCAGCGGTGCTTCACGCGCTGCCTCACGACCATCGCCCGCTCATCAGGGTTTCAACTGAAACGACTTGTCCGGATAGGGCGGCGCCTGCGGGACCGGCCGCGGATTTGCGCGGATCTGCTGCTGCAGGTACGCAATCGCAGCGTCGAGCTGCGCGTCGTGACCCTCGTAGGTGGCATGCGGCAGGTCGTCCACGACCATATCGGGGTCCACGCCGTGTCCCTCGATGAGCCACTTGCCTTCCGGGCCATAGACTCCGGTCTCCGCGGCGGTTGCGATGCCCTGATCGACCAGGAAGTTGTCGGCCGAAAGCCAGATCTCCCCTCCCCAGGTACGCATGCCGATGATCTTGCCGAGGCCCAGGCGGCGAAAGCCCTCGCTGAACGCTTCGCCGTCGGATGCGGTCTCCTGATCACAGAGCACCACGATGTAGCCGCGGAAGGCGTACTGCATGTTCCAGATCGGACGGCCCACGCGGGGTTGCCAGTAGAACCAGGCTCTGCGCAGCAGTTTCCCGAGCAGCCAGGAATCGATGTTGCCGCCGCGGTTGTGCCGGACGTCGATGATGAGACCCTGGCGATCGAAGACCGGATAGTACTCGCGGGCCCACTGCTCGATGTCGCCAGCACCCATCGCGCGCAGGTGCACATAGCCGATCGCCCCCTGCGACTCCGACTCCACTTTCAGGCGGCGCGAGTACTCCCACTCCTTGTATCGCAGATCGGCATCCTGCTGCTGGGTGATCGGCCGCGCCAGAACCTCCCGCAGCTCTCCGTGCGGCGATTTGACCTGCAACAACACGGGCTGACCCGCCTTGCCGCGCAGCATCGCGCGCACGTCCTGCACATCGAGCGTGCTCTCGCCGTTGACACTCACGAGGGTCTCCCCCTCGCGCACCAGGGAATCGGGACGGGCGAACGGAGGCGCCTGGTCGGGAAGATCCGGGTCGTGAGCATAGATGTGCTGCACGACGAATCCGCCGGCCTGCGGATCTCGCCGCAGCAGCGCGCCGAAGGAGGCGAGCTCGATGTTGTCGGCGGGTTTGCGGTCGTCGCCCCCGAAGACGAAGATGTGGAGGGCCGACAGCTCGCCCACCATCTGCGCGAGCACATCGTTGAGCTCGTCGCGATCGGTGACGCGCTCGAGGAGCGGCAAGTACCGATCGCGCATCTGGGCCCAGTTCACACCGTTCATGTGGCGGTCGTAGAAGTAGTCGCGCTCCAGACGCCAGGCGTTGAGGAACATCGTGCGGAATTCCGCACGCGGGCTCGTCATGACCGTCCAGTGGGACAGGTCGATCCTCGAGCGGGCCAATTGCCGCGTCTCCTCCGGACCCCGCGGCTGCAGGACATCCGCGGGCGCATCCGAATCGAGAATGTAGAAATCGTCCGCCTTGCGCAGGAGCATCTTGCGACGGTCGAGCGAGATCTCGAAGCTCTTCACGTCCGAGGCGATCGTCTCGGGAGGGTCCCCGTCACTGGCAATGTGCAGGCATTCGAGCGCGAGCCTCGGAGGGGCCTCATCGCTCGCCGAGAGCCAGCAGAGGCGCTTCGCGCTGGCTTGCAACACCTGGTAGTTCCCTGCAGGGGCGGGCACCTCGCTCAGACGCTCCGCGAGCCCGTCAAAGTCGATGTCGACCTTGAGCGCCGGACCGGATTGCTTCGGCGCGCGCTGCGAGTCGCCCTTGCCCTTGTGCACGTCGGCCGGCGCCTGCTCGTGCCCGGGATGCAGCTCGTCCGGAGGGTCGAAAGGCGAGCGGACGCCCGCGGTCAACGCGAGCTGATAGATCTTCATCGAGCGATCGAAGTAGGGGTCGGGCTGTCGCGGGCCCCAGGGCGACTCGACCAGCGTCTTCAGCATGCGATCGGAGAGGAAGTAGAGCCACTTGCCGTCCGCGCTCCAGGCCGGGCTCACGCTGTCGTAGCGATCGCTCGTCATGGGGTGTATCTCGCGGGTGGCTGCGCGCAGCACTTTGATCTGCGCGTATCCGTTGGCGGCCAACTCGACGTAGGCGAGCCACTGGCTATCGGGCGACCAGGTGAGATCGAGGAAGTCGCCCTCCAGAGAGGAGGCAATGCGCGTGTTCCGGTGCGTCGAGATGTCGAGCAGCCAGAGCTGCTGATCCTTGTCGCGGTGAGCGAGCCAGCGCCCATCCGGCGAGGGAACCCCGTCCCAGCGCAGCACCGTGGCGCCGCGGGTCCACTGCTGCGGCTCGCCCAGGCCATTGGCGGGATACCTCCAGAACTCACTCTCGCCATCCTGTGTGGAAAGCGCAACGATAGCCTTGCCATCAGGCAGGTAACGCGCTTCGCGGAAGCGGATGCTCGAGTCGCCGGCCACCTTGACGATGCGCCCTCCGTTCGGCGCGAGCGTGAATACTTCCCCACGCGCCGTGAACACCGCGGCGCTGCCATCGGGCGCGATGTGCGCGGTGGTGAGGTACTGCAGAGGCCTCGCGACCCAGTGGTCGCGCAGCTGGTCGAAGTCCGAGGCGAGCGTGATGGGAATGATCGCCTCGTGTCCGGTTGCAAGGTCGAGCAACCAGAGGTCCGCTGCGCACTGGTACACGATCCGTCCATCCCAGAGCGAGGCCGATTGCACGTCGAACTCGCGCTGATGCGTGTGCTCGCGAACATCGTGTCCTCGGGAATCCATCGAATACACGTTCATCACGCCGTCGCGATCGGAAAGGAAGTAGATGCGGCCGCCCCAGGGCATCGGGTTGTCCGACGTGCCCGCCCAATCGGCGGTGAGATCGACCGCCTCGTCGCTACCTTGTGTATAGCGCCAGATGCTCTCGGCGGTCCCCCCGGCATAGCGCTTCGTCGAGCTCGGCTGGCGATCGAGCCGCGTGAAGAACAAGGTCTTACCATCGGGCGTGAAGCTGCCCGAGGAAGCCTGGGCGAGCGGCAGGACTTCGCGGGCGCCTGCGTTGCCGATCGCGACCAGCTGACTGTCGGGGAGCGTCGCGTAACGGCGTGTGCGAATGAGCACCTTCCCATCCGGTGTCCAGCCCGCAACCAGCGCGTCCCCATCCCAGGTGCGACGCTGCGGCAAGCCGCCCTCGATCGGCATGGTGTAGACATCCGTGGGCCCTTCGTACTGGGCGCTGAACGCGACGGTCGTGCCATCCGGCGAGATGGCAGCGTGGCTTTCGACGCCGGAGTTGGAGGTCAGCCGGCGTGCGACACCGCCCTCCACGCCCACGGTCCACAGATCCCCCTCGGCGGTGAAGACGATGGTGCTGCCATGGAGCGCCGGGAACCGGTAGTAGCCCCTGCGCGCCGTGCTCGATGCAAAGTGGTCGCTGGCCTGAGCGCCGGTGAGAGCGGCGACGAGCAAGGTCAGCACGATGAGTGCAAGCCCCCGGTGAGAGGCTGAGTGAGTGCGGCACTGGATGTGCATGAGGTTTTGCCCTTGAGCAACGAGGTGATACGCACGTGCGAGCGAGCGCAGGCGGCCGATGTTCCCGCGGGCGGTCAGATCGCTCGGGTGCTCATCTGGCGCTCGATGTAGTCGGCCTGACGCAAGGCGAGCGCAACGATGGTGAGTGTCGGATTCGCCGATCCGGGGCTGCTGAACTGGCTGCCGTCGGAGATGAAGAGGTTCGCGATGTCGTGGGTCTGGCCGTGTGCGTTGCAGACGCCCTGCTCCGGGCTTGCGCTCATCCTCGCGCTGCCCATGTTGTGCGTGGCGGGCGTCTGCCGGGAAAGCACCACGCGCTTGGCGCCTGCCGCCTCGTAGACCTTGCGCCCCTGCTGCTGCGCGTGGGTCCGCATCGCAACGTCGTTCGGGTGATCGTCGACGTGAACGTGCGCGACGGCCAGACCCAGCGCATCCTTCACCTTGGGATCGAGGCTGATCCGATTGGTGGCGCGCGGCAAGTCCTCTCCGTTGATGAACATGCCCGCCATGTTGCGGTAGTCGTCGATGATGGAGGCGAAGTCGCGGCCCCATCCATAGGGGAGCCCCACCTGGGGAAACGTCGGCAGGTCGAGCGCGACCAGCTCGAGGTGATAGCCACCGACGAAGCCGCGCTTGGGGTCGTTCACCGTCTCGTCCTCGATGATCCCGGCGAGTGTGGTGCCGCGCCAGGAATCCACCGGCTGATGGAACAATCCCCAGATGAAGCCGCTCACGTGATGGCAGTAGTTGCGTCCCACCTGATCGGAGGAGTTGGCAAGCCCCCGCGGGAATCCGGCCGACTCCGACAGCAGCAGCAGTCGCGGGGTCTCCACCGAATTGCAGGCGACGCAAACCACACGCGCCCTCTGGCGCCGCTCGATGCCCGCCGCATCGCGGTACACCACGCCTGTCACGCGTCCGTTGCGCCCATGCTCGATCCGCGTGGCCCGGCTCTCGATGCGCAGATCCAGCCGGCCGGTCGCCTCGGCGCGCGGGATCTCCGTATAGAGCGTGCTCCACTTGGCGCCCGTCTTGCAGCCTTGCACGCAGAATCCCTGCTGGATGCAGTACGCGCGATCGTCCGCAGGGCGCGTGTTGATGGCCATGTACCCGGTGTGGACTCGGCGGTACCCGATGCGCCGCGCCCCGTTGTACATGACCTTGAAGTTGTTCGAGGCGGGCAGGCCGGGAACGCCGTTGCGGCGCGTGGTGACCATGCGCCGCTCGGCGCGCTCGTAGTACGGGAGGATCTCCTCGTAAGAGACCGGCCAGTCGATGAGCGAGGTCCCCGAGATGGCCCCGTAGGTCGAGCGCGGCTTGAGCTCCCAGGGCTTCAGGCGCGGCGTGGCCCCGGTCCAGTGCACCGTGGTTCCGCCCACGGTCTTGCAGGTCCAGGAGGGGAGCGTCGGGTAATCCTCGACGACCGTCCAGGTGCCCGACTGCGTGCGCGGATCGAGCCAGGTGAGCTGCGCGAACGCCGCTCCCGGCACCTGCGTGAACGTCGCGAGCGACTGGCGCTTGCCGGCCTCCAGCAGCACCACCTCGATGCCACGCCGCGTGAGCTCGTGGGCAAGAGTCGCCCCGCCCGCGCCCGATCCGATGATGACGACTGCGCGATCGTCATCGTGTGCGATGGCAGCCATGTCCGCCTCTCAAGCCTGGCCGGGCACCGGGCCGCCGTCCTCGAGCGGCACCTCCGGCAGCCAGCGCAGATCGTTGAACCCTCTGTCGAGGTATCCGCCCTTGGAGAACGCCTCGCCCTGGTATCCGAAATACGCATAAGCGAGCGGCGTCGAATACAGCGTGCCGAGCGTGGTTGCGCGCAGCGTTTGAAAGAAGGGCGAGGCCTCGATGGCCTTCAGGCGACGCACGCGCTCGAGCTCGGGTTGCGCGGCGAAGTCTGCGCCGAGCCCCTGGGCTCCGGTGCGCACCAGGGCCAGCGCGTGTGCATCGCCCGCAGCTTGCGTATCGAGCGCCTGCACGACCACCGCATATGCGGCATCGTCGAGCTTGTCATGTGGGGCGATGGTTCGAGCGGCCATGAGCAGGGTGCGCCCCTCGGCGCTCGTCAGCCGCTCGAGATCGAGCGCCCAGGCGCGCCCCGGCGCAACCAGCGCGAGGGGACTGCCCACCGCGAGCACACCGGTCAGAAGGCCGCTGGCCTCGAGAAACTGCCGGCGAGGAATGGGGAAATCGCGGTCCACGGGGCTCCTCCGCATCGGGTGGCGGGCGACGTCAATACCACGGGCCCGACAGCGAGTCACCTGCGACAGCCGAGGACCGCGGCTTTCCGACCGCTGCTCGAATTGCCAAGGCGCGCGACGTAGTATCGTGGACGGCTGCATCCAAGAGCGAGGGGAAGGGCATGCAGGAGCGCGGTTTCTGGCGTTACGAGAACCGGCTGATCGCGGTTCTCACCGTGATGTTCGGCTTCGTGTTCTTCGACCGCAACGCGATGACGAATCTCTCGACGTTCGTCGCGCCGGACCTGCATCTCGACAACACGCAGATCGGCCTGCTCGCCTCGGGTCTGTCCTTCGCGTGGGCGATCTCGGGAGTCGCGGTTGGAGCGCTGACGGACTCCTACGGGCATCGCAAGGCGTTGCTGCTCACGGCGGTCGTCATCTTCTCGGTATGCTCGGTCCTCTCGGGGCTCGCTCCCTCCTTCGGCGTGCTGCTTGCCTCGCGCATGCTGATGGGCTTTGCCGAGGGGCCGATCATGCCCATCTCGCAGGCGCTCGTGGCGCTCGAGTCACCCGACTCGCGTCGCGGGTTGAACATGGGGGTGATGCAGAACCTCGGCAGCAACTTCATCGGCTCGTTCCTCGCGCCGATCGTGCTGGTGAGCCTCGCTCAGGCATTCAACTGGCGCAGCGCGTTCTTCATCGCGGCGCTCCCGGGGCTGATCTGCGCGGCGCTCATCTGGAGATGGGTGCACGAGCCGCAGCGGCACGAGGTGAGCCACGCCGCTCACGCGAATCCGGGCGCCCCGGCCGGCAGAAGCGTGGGCGAGCTCTTCCGCTATCGCAACATGTGGCTGTGCATCGTGATCAGCTGCTTCATGGTGCCGTGGATGATCGTCGGCTGGGCTTTCCTGCCCACCCTGTACGTGAATTTCCGCCATTTCAGCCCCTCCGAGATGAAGTGGCTCATGAGCGTCCTGGGGATCTCCGCCGCCGTGTTCGCCTTCATCGTGCCGGGGCTCTCGGATCGCCTCGGGCGCAAGCCCGTGATGGTCCTCTTCACGCTGATCGGGGTGCTGTACCCCTTCGCGGCGCTGTACTTCTCAGGCCCGGTGCTGGTGCTTGCGGTGCTCATCTTCGTCGGCTGGTCGGCGAGCGGCACCTTCCCGCTCTTCATGGCGACCATTCCCTCGGAGAGCATCCCCGCGCGCTATCTCGGCACCTCGCTTGGACTCGTGATGGGCATCGGTGAGTTTCTGGGAGGCAGCTCCGTCCCCACGCTGGCCGGACGTGCGGCGGATCGCTTCGGACTGCCCGCTCCCATGTACATCGCGGCCGGCTGTGCGGTCATCGCCGCCGTGCTCACGCTCTTCCTGCGCGAGACCGCGCCCGCAAAAGTCAACGCGCAGAGCCGTGC